>NZ_BBIO01000005.1 GCF_000739695.1 Tepidicaulis marinus | reverse complement strand
GTGCTCGACTGTCTGGCGCCCAAAGATGGCGGGATCTATGTCGATGGGACCTTCGGCGCGGGCGGCTACACGCGGGCCATTCTTCAGGAAGCCGATTGCAAGGTCTATGCGATCGACCGGGACCCTGAAGCGCTGGCACGCGGGCGCGTGATCGAAAAAGAATTTGGCGGCCGTCTCACCCTCGTTGAAGGGTGTTTCGGTGATATGGAGGCCCTGCTCCACGAGCGCGGCGTCGCGGCGGTGGATGGCGTCGCGCTCGATGTGGGGGTCTCTTCCATGCAACTCGATCAGGCCGAGCGCGGGTTTTCCTTCATGGCCGACGGGCCGCTCGACATGCGCATGGCAAGCGCGGGGCCAAGCGCGGCCGATGTCGTCAATGAATGCGAGGAAGCCGAGCTTGCGCGCATCATCTTCATCTATGGCGAGGAAAAGAAATCCCGCGCCGTCGCCCGCGCCATCGTGCAGGCGCGCGGCAAGGAAAAAATCACGCGCACGGGCGCGCTTGCCGAGATCGTCGCGCGCGCCGTGGGCGGGCGGGGCGCTTCGCGCATTCACCCGGCAACGCGCACGTTTCAGGCTTTACGCATTTTCGTCAATGACGAGCTGCGCGAGCTGGCGCGGGGTCTGAGCGGCGCCGAACATTTGCTGCGCGAAGGCGGACGCCTCGCCGTCGTTGCCTTCCATTCGCTGGAAGACCGGATCGTCAAGAAGTTCCTGGCCGAGCGTTCGGGCGCGCAGCGCACCGTCTCCCGGCATATGCCGCTTCCCGAAGAAGGCGCGCCTGCGTCTTTCTCGCTGCTTTTCCGCGGCGCACGGGCGGCAAGCGAGGCAGAAGCCAGGGACAATCCCCGCGCCCGTTCGGCGAAGCTGCGCGCGGGCGTGCGCAGCAGCGCGCCGGCCCTGCCGCTCGACTTTGCCTCGCTCGGTCTTGGCAAGGTGCCGCAACTGGAGGGGACGCTATGATCCGGTTCTTGAACGTTCTTTCCTTTATCCTCGTCATCACGCTCTCGGTGGTGCTTTACAATGTGAAGTACCGCATCGATGCGCAGGAAGATGTGCGGGCGAAACTTCAGCAGGATATTTTGAACGAGGAAGATGCGATCCGCGTTTTGCGGGCCGAGCATTCCTATCTGACGCAGCCGGACCGCCTGCAGGCGCTGGCCGACCGTCATTTGCAGCTTGCCCCGCTCCATGCCTCGCAGATCGCCACATTCGACGATTTGCCGATGCCGCCGCGCGATGAAGATTTCTTCGGTCCCGCCGGGCGCCAGGCGCTTGGCGGCTATGCGGGCATTGCCCCAAGCACGGGGGTGCAGTGATGGCGCGCGGATTTTCATCTCAGCAAGGGCGCGGGTCGCGGGCTGCGGGTATCGGCTATGACATGATCGCCCGGCCCGATTTTGCCTCCTCTGGCGCGGCGCAGCCGGACGCGCGGGTGCTGGATGGCGGGCGGCGGCGGCTGTCGCTGGCTTTGGTCTTCTTCGTCGGCGCCTTTGCCGTGGTGGCGGGGCGCCTTGCGCTATTGGGCGCGGCGTCCGATGCCGATGTGCGCCATGCCTATGTGCCCCCTGCGCCGGTGCAGGCGGCCCGGCCCGATATCGTGGACCGGAACGGCGAGATCATGGCGACGGATATCATCACCGCCTCGCTTTTTGCCGATGCGCGCAAGGTGCTTTCACCCGGTGAGGCTGCGCGCCAGATTGTCCGGGTGCTGCCCGAACTCGATGAAGAGAAGGTGCGGGCCGATCTTTCCAGCGAGCGCGCCTTCGTTTGGCTGAAGCGGGATCTGTCGCCGCGCCAGCAATATGCCATTCACAATCTCGGTATTCCCGGGATCGATTTCCGCCGCGAGCTGAAACGGGTTTACCCGAACGGCCGCGCCGCCGCTCATGTGCTTGGCTATGTCGATATCGACAATCAGGGTATTTCCGGCATCGAGAAATATCTCGACACGCGCGGGGAAGCCGAGCAAGGCAAGCCCGTCCGTCTTTCCATCGATCTGCGTGTGCAGCACATTCTGACCGGCGAATTGTCGGAGGCGATGAAAACCTTCTCCGCCAAGGCGGCTTCCGGTGTCGTCGTCGATGTGCGCTCGGGCGAAGTGATGGCCATGGCCTCGTTGCCCGATTTCGATCCCAACGATCCCACGGCATCGAGCGATTTTGCCCGTTTCAACCGGGCAAGCCTCGGCGTTTATGAGATGGGTTCGACCTTCAAGGCCTTTACCACGGCCGCGGCGCTTGAAAGCGGGCGGGTGAGCCTTGCGCAGGAATATGATGCGCGCGAGCCCATCCGCGTTGCCCGCTTCACGATCAATGATTATCACGCTCAGCGCCGCTGGATGTCGGTGCCGGAAATCTTCATGCATTCCTCGAATATCGGCACTGCGAAAATGGCGATGGATGTGGGCCGGGACGAGCACCGGGCTTTCCTCGGCAAGCTCGGTCTTTTGACGCGCGCGGGTATCGAGTTGCCGGAATCGGGCACGCCGCTTCTGCCCCACCCCTGGACCGATATTTCCATGATGACGATTTCCTATGGGCACGGGCTTTCCGTCACCCCGCTGCAGGTTGCCGCGGCGGGCGCGACGCTCGTCAATGGCGGCTACAAGGTGACGCCGACCTTCCTGCGCCAAAAAGTGCCGGCGGCAGGCCCGCAAGTCATTTCGCAAAAGACCAGTCTTGCGATGCGCGCGCTGATGCGCCTCGTCGTGGAAGAGGGAACGGGCAGCAACGCGGATGTGCCGGGGTATCCGGTGATGGGTAAAACCGGCACGGCGGAAAAGGCGGTGGCGGGCGGCTATTCGAAAAAATCTCTTATTACCTCATTTTTGTCCGCTTTCCCCGCAAATGACCCTCAATTTGCCATGTTGGTTGTGTTGGATGAGCCGAAAGGCACGAAGGAAACTTTTGGATATGCAACGGCTGGTTGGAATGCCGCCCCGCTTACCGGGCGCATCGTGCAGCGTATTGCCCCGCTCCTGGGCGTGAAGCCCGCCGAGCGCTGGGTTTCGCCGGTGCAGGAAGCCAGCCTGATCAGAACCGAATAGGAATGATGCACGCGATGGAGCTGAACGAATTGATAGGACCGGGCGCCGCCCTCCCCAATGGGGATGGGGTGGAGATTGCCGGCCTGACGGCGGATAGCCGTGAGGTCGCGCCTGGCTATTTGTTCGCCGCTCTGCCCGGCGTGAATGTGGACGGCGCCAAATTCATTGCCGATGCGCTGGATAAAGGCGCCGCTGCGATCCTGAGCGGGCCTGATGCCGGCTCGGGCGCTTTGAGTGTGCCGCATCTTATCGACCGCAATCCCCGCCGGCGCTTTGCGCTGATGGCGGCGCGCTTTTACGGCGCCCAGCCTGAAACGGTCGCGGCGGTTACGGGGACGAACGGCAAGACTTCCATCGCCTCTTTCACGCGCCAGCTTTGGGAATTGCAGGGCTTGAAAGCGGCAAGCCTCGGCACGCTCGGCATCGAGATGGCGGGCGAGACGCGTCCGCTCGGCTTTACGACGCCCGATCCCGTGCGTCTTCAAAAAGAACTCGCGGCGCTGGCGGGCGAGGGCATTGCCATGCTGGCCATGGAAGCCTCGAGCCACGGGCTCGCCCAGCACCGCATGGACGGGGTGAAGATCAAAGCGGCGGCTTTCACCAACATCACCCGCGATCATATGGATTACCATGCCACATTCGGCGACTACCTTTACGCCAAGCTGCGGCTCTTCGGCGAGGTGATGGGGCCGGGCGGTGTGGCGGTGCTCAATGCCGATGCCAATCAATTTGCCGAGTTCGAAGCCGTTTCCTGGGCGCGCGGACACCGGATCATCGCGGTCGGCCGGCGCGGGCAGGATATTTGCCTTGAAGGCGTGCGCGCGCATCCGCGCGGCCAGACGCTGCAGATCATCCATAAAGGTGAGCATTACGAAATCGACCTGCCGCTGGTCGGCGAGTTTCAGGCTTCCAATGCGCTTGTCGCAGCGGGCCTCGTCATCGGCTGCGGCGCGGACGCGGCTAAAACATTCGAGGCGCTTTCTTCGCTGCGCGGTGTGCGCGGGCGGCTGGAAGAGGCGGCGCATCTTGAAAATGGTGCCAGCGTCTTCATCGATTATGCCCATACGCCCGACGCGCTTGCCAATGCGCTGAATGCGCTGCGTCCCCATGCCAAGGGGCGGTTGCTTGTCGTCTTCGGCTGCGGCGGGGATCGAGATAAAGGCAAACGCCCGGAAATGGGCCGGATTGCCGCCGAACTTGCCGACGGTGTCTTCGTGACAGACGACAATCCGCGTTCGGAAAAACCGGCTGCGATCCGCGCTGAGATCATGGCGGGCGCGCCGGAGGCGGTGGAGATCGGCGACCGGGCTGAGGCGATCCGCATTGCCATGGAAGCGCTGGGGGCAGGCGATGTACTTGTCGTCGCCGGCAAGGGCCATGAAACGGGTCAGACGATCGGTGCGAAGACCGTTCCTTTTTCCGATCATGAGGCGGTGGCTTCTGCTCTTCAGAAAATGGGAGGGCTGGCATGAGCGCGCTTTGGACGGGCGAAGAGGCGGTGAAAGCCACGGGCGGCGAGCTGACGGCGGCGTTCTCGGTAAGCGGCGTTTCCATCGACACCCGCACGCTCGAGCCTGGCGATCTTTTTGTGGCGCTCGACGGCGACAATAGCGACGGCCATGCCTATGTGGGCAAAGCCTTTGAGGCGGGTGCCGCAGCTGCGCTTGTCTCTCGGCCGACCGATGCGATGCGCGCCGCCGGTCCGCTTCTGATTGCCGGGGATACGCTTGCCGCGCTTCAGGCACTTGGCCGGGCCGCCCGCGCGCGCACCAAGGCCAAGATCATTGCGGTGACGGGCAGTGTCGGCAAGACCGGCACGAAGGAAGCGCTCTTGCATATTTTCGCGGGCCAGGGGCGGGCTCATGCCTCGGCTGCCTCTTACAACAATCATTGGGGCGTGCCTCTGTCGCTGGCGCGCATGCCCAAAGAAACGGAGTTCGGCATTTTCGAGATCGGCATGAACCATGCCGGAGAAATCACGCCGCTCTCGAAAATGGTAGAGCCCGATGTCGCCATCATTACGACGGTCGAGCCGGTACATCTTGAGTTTTTCAGCAGCGTTGAAGAAATCGCCGATGCGAAAGCGGAAATCTTCGCGGGCCTTAAGGCAGGCGGCACGGCCATCCTCAATCGCGATAATCCGCATTTCGCGCGGCTGAAGGCAGTGGCGGAAAAAGTGCCGAATGTCCGTCTTCTCAGCTTCGGGGCGGATAAGGCGGCGGATATTCATCTTGAAAAATCCGTGCTGCATGAAGCCTGTTCCTGCGTCTGCGCGTCCGTCGCCGGCGAAGGCGTGACCTACAAGCTCGGCATTCCGGGGCAGCATATCGTTCTAAATTCTCTGGCCGTTCTCGGTGCCGTTAAAGCGGTGGAGGGTGATCTGGCGCGCGCACTTTTGAAGCTGGCCGATCTGACGCCGCCGTCCGGGCGCGGCGGGCGGCGCCACATCAAAGGCGGGAAATACGATTTCCTGCTGATCGATGAGAGCTACAACGCCAATCCTGCCTCCATGCGCGCGGCGCTTGCCGCCTTGGGCCGGACACAGCCGCGCGGGCAGGGGCGGCGTATCGCGGTGCTTGGCGACATGCTGGAGCTGGGTGAGCAGTCGGACGCGCTGCATGCGAGGCTTGCCGATGCACTCTCCGAAGCCGGTGTCGCGCAGCTTTATGCCTGCGGCCCCCACATGAAAAAACTTTGCAAAGCGGCGGCCAGCGCCATCGATGTCTTCCATGCGGAAAACTCCGAAGGGCTGGTAAAGCCGCTTCTGGCGCAGCTGCGCGCCGGCGATGCCGTGATGGTCAAAGGTTCGCTCGGTTCGAAAATGGCTGTGATCGTTACCGCGCTGACGGAGCTGAACGGGGATGGCAGGGATCTGCCGGAAAGGGGCCGCGCATGATCTATCACTTGCTTACCGACTATGCGGATCAAGTATCCGTCTTCAACGTCTTCCGCTACATCACCTTCCGCACGGGGGCGGCGATGTTCACGGCGCTGCTCGTCAGCTTTCTGCTCGGCCCCATGGTGATCGAGGGGCTGCGTGCGCGGCAGAGCCAGGGTCAGCCCATCCGCGAAGACGGACCGCAGTCGCACCTTCTGACGAAGAAAGGCACGCCGACCATGGGCGGGCTTTTGATCCTGCTCGGCATGGTGCCGGCGGTTCTGCTCTGGGGCGACCTTGCCAATCCTTATGTCTGGATCGTGCTGCTTGTCACGCTCGGCTACGGCGCCATCGGCTTTGCCGACGATTACATGAAAGTTTCCAAGGTCAACACGGCGGGTGTGCCCGGCAAGATCAAACTATTTTTCGAAGCGATGATCGCGCTCGCCGCGGTTTATGCGATCGCGCGGGTGGGGGCTTCACCGCTTTCCACCTCGCTGGCCATTCCTTTCTTTAAGGATGTGCTCCTGCCGCTCGGCATTTTCGGTTTCATTCTCTTCGGCATGTTCGTGATTGTCGGCGCCTCCAATGCGGTCAACCTGACGGACGGGCTCGACGGGCTCGCCATCGTGCCGGTGATGATCGCCATGGCGAGCTTCGGCTTTATCGCTTATCTCGTCGGCAACGGCGTCTTTGCCGATTATCTGCAAATCCATTTCGTGCCCGGCACAGGCGAGCTTGCGGTGTTCTGCGGCGCGCTTCTGGGCGCGGGGCTCGGCTTTCTCTGGTACAACGCCCCGCCTGCCATGGTGTTCATGGGGGATACGGGCTCGCTGTCGCTCGGCGGCGCGGTCGGCTCGATCAGCGTTGCGACGAAGCACGAAATCGTTTTGGCGATCATCGGCGGGCTTTTCGTGCTCGAGGCCGTTTCCGTCATCGTGCAGGTCGCCTCTTTCAAACTTACGGGCAAGCGCGTCTTCCGCATGGCGCCGCTGCATCACCATTTCGAACAAAAAGGCTGGGCCGAGCCGACCATCGTGATCCGCTTCTGGATCATCGCCGTCGTGCTGGCCATTGCCGGCCTTGCCACGTTGAAGATCAGATAGGAGTTCATTCGCAGTCCCATGCTTAACGTGCCGCAATATCAAGGATCGCGTATCGCCGTCTTCGGGCTTGGCCGCTCGGGGCTCGTGAGCGCGCGCGCCTTGCGTGAAAGCGGCGCGGAGGTGCTGGTCTGGGACGACAACGAGACGCGTCGTGCGGAAGCGGCTGCGGAAGGGTTCGCCGTCAAGGATCTTTATTCGGGCGACTGGCACGGCATCGAGGCGCTGCTCTTAAGCCCCGGTGTGCCGTTGACGCATCCCGAGCCTCATGACGTGGTCAAACGGGCGAAGAAGCTGAATGTGCCGGTGATCGGCGATATCGAACTCTTTCAAATGGCGCTGGATGCCGCGGACACGGATGTGCCCTTCATCGCCATTACGGGCACGAACGGCAAATCGACGACGACGGCGCTGATCGGGCACATGGCGGCTTTTTGCGGGCGCGATGCGCAGGTCGGCGGCAATATCGGCAAGCCCGTGCTCGAGCTGGCCGCGCCGCGTCCCAATACGGTTTATGTGATCGAGATTTCCTCTTACCAGATCGACCTGGCGCCGCATCTGCGTCCCGGTATCGGCATTTTGACGAATATCACGCCGGATCATATCGACCGGCACGGCTCGCTCGATGGGTATGCGGCAGTCAAAGAGAAGATTTTCGCGCGGCAGGGGGCGGGCGATACCGCAATGGTCGGCATCGACACGCCGGCCAGCGCGCAAATTTGTTCGCGTCTTCTCGGCAAAGGCCTGCAGCGCGTGGTACCGGTTTCCGTCGGCAAGGCGATCGGGCGCGGCGTCTATGTGCTCGACGGGGTGCTTTACGATAATACCGGCACGCAATGCGTCACCGTCGGAAGCTTGAAACCGATGAAAACGCTGGCGGGCGCGCATAATTGGCAGAACGCTGCCATCGCCTATGCGGCGGGCCGCAGCCTCGGTTTCCCGCGCGACCGGATCCTGGATTCTTTCGAAAGTTTTGCGGGTCTCGCGCACCGGATGGAAATCGTCGCCGAAGAGGCCGGGGTGCGTTTCGTCAATGACAGCAAGGCGACGAATGCGGATGCGGCTGAAAAGTCCCTCGGCACCTATGACAATATTTACTGGATCGCAGGCGGCGTGGCCAAGGAAGGCGGCATCGCCTCGCTCGAGCCTTATTTTGCGCGCATCCGCAAAGCCTATCTGATCGGTCAGGCGGCGGAAGCTTTCGCCGAAACGCTGAAAGGCAAAGTGGAAACGGTGCTGGCCGGCACGCTCGACAGCGCGGTTGCGAAAGCCCATGAGGATGCGGCGGGCGATGCAGGACCGATGGATAAAGTCGTGCTGCTGGCACCGGCCTGCGCTTCCTTCGATCAGTTTGCCAATTTCGAAGAGCGCGGCGACAGTTTCCGCCAGGCGGTGCTGGCGCGGCTCGGCAAGGCAGAGGCCGGAACGGCAGGGGAGGCGACGCTATGATGCGCCTGTCCCGCACAAACCGCACGCCCCTTAGCGAATGGTGGTGGACCGTCGACCGCTGGACCTTGCTTGCGATCGCCGGGCTCATCGTGCTGGGCATCGTGCTCTCGTTGGCGGCAAGTCCGGCGGTGGCGCAGCGGCTTAACCTGCCGAATTTCCATTTCGTCTATCGCCAGATGATTTTCCTGGCGCCGGCGCTTGTCATCCTGATCGGCGTCTCCATGCTTTCCGTCCGCCAGGTGCGCCGCCTTGCGCTGATCGTGTTTGGCGGGGCCTTTTTCCTCATGCTGGCAACGCTGGTGGCCGGTCCGGAAATCAAAGGGGCGACACGCTGGCTCAGCATCGGGCCGTTCTCGATCCAGCCCTCTGAATTCATGAAACCGGCTTTCGCGGTGCTCGTCGCCTGGCTCTTTGCCGAAGGCGCGCGCAAGAAGATTGCGGGCGTGCCGCTGGCGCTGGCGCTCTACGGGGCCATTGCGTTGTTGCTCGTGCTGCAGCCCGATTTCGGCCAGCTTTCGCTGGTGACCATCATTCTTGTGGCGCTCTTCTTTTTCTCCGGCCTTTCCTGGTTCTGGATCGGCTCCATCGGCACGGTGGCGCTGGCCGGGGCGCTTATGGCCTACAGCTTCGTGCCACATGTGACGAGCCGGGTGGACCGGTTCATCAACCCGGAATCGGGTGATACCTATCAGATCGACCGGGCGCTCGATGCGTTCAAGGCAGGCGGCTTTCTGGGGCGCGGCCCCGGCGAGGGTGAGGTGAAGCGCATACTGCCCGACGCGCATACCGATTTCATTTTCGCGGTCGCGGCGGAAGAATATGGCGTCTTTGCCGGGCTTATGATCATCGGCCTTTTCGGTTTCATCGTGGTGCGCACCTTGATGCGGGCGCGCGGCGAGAGCGATCTGTTCGTGCAGCTTGCCGCTTCCGGTCTCGTGCTTTTGATCGGCGTGCAAGCGCTCATCAATATGGCGGTGAACGTCAACCTTCTGCCTGCCAAAGGCATGACGCTGCCTTTCATTTCTTATGGCGGTTCGTCGCTTCTTGCTGTTGCCTTGACGCTTGGCATGCTCTTGGCGCTGACGCGGCGGCGGGCGGGCGCTTCTTTGGCGCAGCCCATGGCCATGGGGAGGGCGTTCGCATGATGGCGGAAAAGCTTCACCTTCCCGGCCCCATCGTCATTGCCGCGGGCGGCACGGGCGGTCATCTCTTCCCCGGCCAGGCATTGGCGCAGGAGCTGAGTCGGCGCGGCCATGAGGTCGTGCTTTTGACGGATGAGCGTGCGCAGCGTTTCGAACACTGGTTCCCGCGGGCCGATATTTATGCGGTGCCGGCGGCAACGATTGCCGGGCCCGGCCTTGCCGGAGTGCTGTCCTCGCTCTGGAAAATCTTTTCCGGCACGGCGCAGTCTTATTCGATTTACGGGCGCATCAAGCCGAGCGTGGTCATCGGCTTTGGCGGCTATCCGACGCTGCCGCCGGTGCTGGCGGCCGCTGCGCGACGCATCCCGACATGCGTGCATGAACAAAATGCGGTGCTCGGGCGCGTGAACCGGCTTGCCGTGCGCTTTGTCGATGCGCTGGCTTCCACTTTCGAGGCGCCGAAATATCTGCGCGCCAAAGATGCCCATAAGGTTGAAGTGACGGGCAATCCGGTGCGCGATGCGGCCATGGACCAGGCGGGCGCACTCTACAAGGCCCCGCGCGCGGATGAGCCTTTCCACCTGCTCGTCACCGGCGGCAGCCAAGGCGCAAGGGTGATGAGTGATGTGGTGCCGGCAGCGCTCGCCGCGCTGCCTGAAACTTTGCGGGCGCGGCTTAAACTTGTGCAGCAGGCGCGCGAGGAAGATCTTTCGCGCGTTAAAGAAACATATGAGAAAGCCGGTATCGAGGCGGAACTCTCCTCCTTCTTCGATGACATGCCGGCGCGCATTGCAAAGGCTCATCTTGTGATCGGGCGGGCAGGAGCCTCGACGGTGAGCGAGCTTGCGGTGATCGGCCGTCCCTCTCTGCTTGTGCCGCTGCCTCACTCCATCGATCAGGACCAGAAGGCGAATGCCGAGCTTCTCTCCTCGAGCGGGGCAGGCTGGATGATGGAGCAGGAAGTTTTCACGCCCGAAGCTTTGGCCGCGCGGCTCACCGAACTTATGAACAACCCGGATGTACTGACCTCGGCGGCAGCAGCGGCCTTGAAGCAGGGCCGGCCCGATGCGGTGACGCGCCTTGCCGATCTTGTCGAGCGGCTGGCGCTTGGAAAAACAGAGCGTCTTGGCACGCGCGGCGCGGCAAAAGCGCTGCCGGGCGGCCGGGACGGGGGCAAGAACGCCCTCAAACGGATCAGTGTGAAGGAGTATGCGCGATGAAGCCGGCACCTCTTGATATCGGCGTCATCCATTTCGTGGGGATTGGCGGCATCGGCATGAGCGGCATTGCCGAGGTCATGCACAATCTCGGCTATAAGGTGCGCGGCAGCGACGTGGCCGACAGCGCCAATGTGAAACGCCTGCGCGCGCTCGGTATTTCGGTAGATATCGGCCATGCGGCGGAGAATATTGCCGAAGCGCAGGTGCTGGTCGTCTCCACGGCGATCAAGCCCGACAATCCCGAGCTTGTGGAAGCGCGCGCCCGGATGATGCCTATCGTGCGCCGGGCGGAGATGCTGGCCGAGCTGATGCGGCTGAAATCCTGCATCGCCATTGGCGGCACCCATGGCAAGACGACGACGACCTCTATGGTGGCGTCTATTCTGGATGCGGCGGATTTCGACCCGACCGTGATCAATGGCGGCATCATCAATGCTTACGGCACCAATGCGCGCCTTGGCGGCGGCGACTGGATGGTGGTGGAAGCGGACGAATCCGACGGCACTTTCTTGAAACTGCCCTCGACCATTGCGGTCGTGACGAATGTCGATCCGGAGCATCTCGACCATTACGGCAGCTTCGATGCCATCCGTCAGGCCTTCCTGAATTTCGTCGAAAGCGTGCCCTTCTACGGCTTTGCCGTCATGTGCATCGACCACCCGGAAGTGCAGGCGCTGATCGGCAAGGTGAAAGACCGCTGGGTCGTGACCTACGGTACGAGCCCGCAGGCGGATGTGCGCGCCAGCAATATCCGCACGGAGAAAGGCGTCAGCGTCTTCGACGTGACGATCACGAAGCGCCGCACAGGCGAGGTGATCGACATGCCCGGCATGAAACTGCCCATGCCCGGCACGCATAATGTGCTCAACAGTCTGGCGGCGATCGGCGCGGCCAGCGAAATGGGCGTGCCCGGCGAAACGATCCGCAAGGCGCTGGAAGGTTTCGGCGGGGTCAAGCGCCGCTTCACCCGTACGGGCGAATGGAACGGCGTGCAGGTCTATGATGATTACGGCCATCACCCGGTGGAAATTTCCGCCGTGCTGCAGGCAGCCCGTTCCGCTGCCGAGGGCAAGATCGTCGCTGTCGTACAGCCGCACCGCTTCACGCGCCTGCGCGATCTTTTCGATCAGTTCTGCCAATGCTTCAACGATGCCGACACGGTGCTGGTCGCGCCGGTCTATGCGGCAGGCGAAAGCCCGATCGAAGGTTTTGACAGTGCAGCACTCGTGCAAGGCCTGCGCGACCGGGGGCACCGGAACGTGATGGCCTTCGAAGGGCCGGAAGATCTGCCGGGCCTCGTTGCCGGTATGGCTCAGCCCGGTGACATGGTGGTCTGCCTCGGCGCGGGCAGCATCACGCAATGGGCGAATGCGCTTCCCGAGGATTTGAAAAAACTGAAGGGAGGGGGCGCATGAATGCTGTGCAAGCTTCTTCCCTGATGGCGCGGCTGCCGCAAGTGCGCGGCGAGCTTGCCGAAAACGCGCCGCTGGCCGAGTTTACCTGGTTCCGCGTCGGCGGGCCCGCCGAAGTGCTGTTCCGCCCGGCGGACCGCGACGATCTTGCCGCCTTCCTGAAAGGCTGCCCGGCAGATGTGCCGGTGACGGTGATCGGCGTCGGCTCCAACCTTCTGGTGCGCGACGGGGGCGTTAAGGGCGTGGTGATCCGTCTCGGGCGCGCCTTTGCGGGCGCACGCAAGATCGGTGAAACCCGCCTTGAGGTGGGCACGGCCATGCTCGATGCCATGGTCTCGCGCGCGGCCATGGAAGCGGGCATAGAAGGGCTTGAATTTTACCGGGGCATTCCGGGCTCCATCGGCGGCGCGCTGCGCATGAACGCGGGCGCCCATGGCGGGGAGACGAAAGACGTTTTCGTCGAGGCGGAAGCGGTGACACGGCAGGGTGAGATCATTCGTCTTACGCCCGCCGATATGGGCTTTTCCTACCGTCATACGGACGTGGCGGGCGATTTGATCTTCACTTCTGCGATCCTTGAAGGGCGCAAGGGTGACAAAGATGCGATTGCCCGGCGCATGGCGGAGGTGCAGGAGCACCGCGAAAACGCGCAGCCCATCAAATCGCGCACGGGCGGCTCGACCTTCAAGAACCCGGAAGGGGGTAAGGCCTGGCAGCTCGTGGATGCCGCCGGATGCCGGGGGCTGAAAGTCGGCGGCGCGCAGGTATCGGAAATGCACTGCAATTTCCTCATCAATACCGGCAATGCGACGGCCCGCGACATCGAAACGCTGGGCGAGGAAGTGCGCGCGCGGGTGAAAAAGACGAGCGGCGTCGAGCTGCAATGGGAAATCAAACGCATCGGAGAGGCAGCATGAGCGGGAAGAATACCCATGTCGCCGTTCTGATGGGCGGCTGGAGCGCGGAGCGGGAAGTCAGCCTTTCCTCCGGAAAGGGCTGCGCTGAGGCGCTGCGCCGCGCGGGCTACCGGGTCAGCGAGATCGATGCGGGCCATGATCTGCCGGCCGTTCTGCAGGAGCTGCGCCCCGATGTCGTCTTCAATGCGCTGCACGGCGAATGGGGCGAGGATGGCTGCGTGCAGGGCGTTCTGGAAATTCTGGAGCTGCCTTACACCCATTCCGGCGTTCTGGCCTCCTCGCTTGCCATGGATAAGGAAATGGCCAAGCACATTTTCCGTGCCGCCGGTCTGCCCGTCACCGACAGCGTTGTCGTGACGCGCGCGGAAGCTGCCAAGGGCCATGTCATGGACACGCCTTATGTGATCAAGCCGGTCAATCAAGGCTCGAGCGTCGGTGTTCACATCGTGCGTCAGGGCGAGAACCGCCCGCCTGCGGAGCTGAGCTCGGAGAAATGGGACCTTGGTGAGCTCGTCATGGTGGAGCGCTATATCCCCGGCCGCGAGCTGACCTGTGCCGTGATGGGCGAGGAAATGTTCGATGTGACGGAGATCGTCGCCAATACCGCCTTCTATGATTACGAGGCGAAATACAAGGCGGGCGGCTCCGATCATATTCTGCCCGCGCCCATTGAGGCGGATATCTATGCCCATGTGCAAGCGGTGACGAAAGCCGCGCATGAGGCGCTCGGCTGCCGCGGTGTCAGCCGGGCCGATTTCCGTTTCGATGAGACGAAAGGCGTGAAAGGTGTGGTGCTCTTGGAAGTGAACACCCAGCCGGGCATGACGCCGACCTCGCTCGTGCCCGAGCTCGCTGCCCGCGCCGGTTATTCCTACGAAGATCTGGTTTCCTGGATGGTGGAGGATGCGTCATGCCGCCGGTGACACGCTCACCCCGCAAGCGCCAAGCGCAGGCAAGTCCGCGCACCCGTAAAGGGGGTACGGCAGGCCGCCGCAAGGTGAGCGCGGCAGCTCCGGGCAAGCCGCGTAAGAAGGCGCGCGAGTTCGGGCGGCGCAAACAGCGCCCGCCGAGCCGTTTTGCGCGCTTTTTCTCCGCGCTGCGCAGCGGCGATGTTTCGGCCCTGCCGCTTGCAGCGTTGGCCGGCATGCTGGTGGTCTTTGCCGTCTTTTACGGGCTCATGGTCGGCGGGCATTTTGCAGCGGCGGGCAGCTCGCTTGTGGCCGGTACGCACCGCATGATCGCGGGTGCAGGCTTTTCTGTTCAGGATGTGACGGTGGAAGGACGAGAGCGCACACCGGTGCGCGAGGTCATGCGGGCGCTCGATGTCGAGCGCGGCATGTCGATCTTCCTTGTCGATGTGGAAGCGGCGCGCGAACGGCTCGAGCGGCTCGACTGGGTGGCCTCGGCCAGCGTCACGCGTTTCTGGCCGGACCGTATTCACGTGGAACTGAACGAACGTGTGCCCTATGCCGTCTGGCAGCGGGGCGGGCGTCTTGCCATTGTGGACAGGCAAGGTCAGCCGATCACGGAAAACCATATCGAGGAATATGCCCATCTGCCGCTCGTCGTCGGTCATGGGGCCGCCGACGAGGCGCCCGTCATTCAGGAGCTTCTGGCGCAGTGGCCGGCGCTGCACTCGCGGGTGCGCGCGGCCGTGCGGGTGGGGGACCGGCGCTGGAACCTGCGTCTTGAAAACGGCGTCGATGTGCTTCTGCCGGAGCGGCATGTGGAGCGGGCGCTTGCCGAACTCGTTGCCATTGAAAACAGCCACCGGGTGCTGGCCCGTGATATCGAGGCGATCGATCTGCGCTTGGCCGACCGGTTCACCATCCGTCTTACTCCCGATGCAGCGGCCCGGCGGGCAGCTTCCGGCGTGAACGATCTTGAGCGCGAGCGCTCCAAGAAGGGGAGCGCGACATGAATATGATGAGTCTCGGGAACAAGAACATGCAGGGCCGTCCTGTTTCTTCCAACCGGCCGGGTATCGTTACGGCGCTGGATATCGGCACCAGCAAGATCGCCTGCTTCATCGCCAAAATTGAGCCGGGGCGCATGGCCGACGGGCTGCATCCGGTGCGCGTGCTCGGCATCGGCCATCAGGTCTCGCGCGGGATGCGCGGCGGGGCGGTGGTCAATATGGACGAGACCGAAGAGGCGATCCGCGTTGCCGTCGATGCCGCCGAGCGTATGGCCGGCATCACGGTGAAGGAAGTCGTCGTCTCGGTTTCCTGCGGCGAGCTGAAAAGCCAGACGGTTGCGGTCAAATCCTCGCTTACAGGTCAGGCGGTCAGCGATGAGGACGTGCAGCGCCTGCTCGCCCATGCCCGCGTCCATTACAAGCCGGAAGGGCGCGATGTTCTGCACGCCATTCCCGTCAATTACGCGGTGGATGGCAGCCGGGGCGTGCGCGCGCCGCAAGGTATGTTCGGCGAACAGCTCGGCGTTGAAGTGCATATGGTCAGCGCGGTCAAAGGGCCGCTGCGCAATCTGGCGCTCTGCATCGAGCGCTGCCATCTCGACATTGCCGGTGTTGCCGCGGCGCCTTATGCGGCCGGGCTTTCGGCGCTGGTGGAAGACGAAAAAGACCTCGGTGTAACGCTGATCGATATGGGCGGCGGCACGACATCGCTCGCCGTCTTCTTCGAAGGCGTAATGGTCTATTGCGATGTGATTCCAATTGGGGGTATTCACATTACAAACGATATTGCACGCGGTTTGTCGACGCCGCTCGCGCATGCGGAAAGAATGAAGACTCTTTACGGCAGCGCGCTGGCGAGCCCCTCGGACGAGCGGGAACTGATCGACGTGCCGCAGGTAGGAGAATCCGATTCAGACGGCGCCAATCACATTCCCCGTTCCATGCTGACGGGGATCATCCAGCCCCGACTCGAAGAAACGCTCGAGCTTGTCCGTGACCGGCTCGAGGCGAGCGGTTACGGCCGCATTGCGGGGCGGCGTGTGGTGCTGACGGGCGGTGCGGCGCAGCTGAACGGCGCGCGCGAGCTTGCCGCCCGGATTTTGGACAAGCAGGTAAGGGTCGGCCACCCCTTGAAGGTGACGGGCCTTGCCGAATCCACGGCAGGACCGGCTTTCGCGGCATGCGCGGGGCTTCTTGCCTATTCACAAGTTTCTCCGCTCGAGATTTTCTCGGGCGGCGAAGACCCCGATCCGGAACATTCCGGCGGGCAATTGCGGCGATTGGGTCGCTGGTTGAAGGAGAACTTCTAATGGAACGTCCCACCCGGAACGCGATTGCTTCCGGTTGCTGTGAAGCGGCAAAAACAGCGCCGGGGCGAGTTCACGGAAGTTTTGATTGCGGCATCGGATGTGCGGGCAAGGCCGCCGCGGCGGCGGCACCCCGTAAAGGCATCCGGAACTTTTGATACTCACGAGGAGGCTGACATGAGCATCAATCTCACTGTCCCGAAGAACCAGGAACTGAAACCCAGAATTACCGTATTCGGTGTCGGCGGTGCCGGCGGGAACGCGGTCAACAACATGATCGAAGCGGGCCTTGAAGGCTGCGACTTCGTTGTCGCCAACACGGATGCCCAGGCACTGCAGATGTCCTCTGCCGACCGGCGCATCCAGCTCGGCGAGAACATCACCGAAGGTCTTGGCGCGGGCTCGCGTCCGGAAATCGGCTGCGCGGCGGCTGAAGAAGCCATGGCGGAGATCAACGACAATCTGCAAGGTGCCCATATGGTCTTCATTACGGCTGGCATGGGCGGCGGCACGGGCACGGGCGGCGCCCCCGTCATTGCCCGCGCGGCACGCGATCTTGGCATTTTGACCGTCGGTGTCGTCACCAAGCCCTTCCAGTTCGAAGGCTCGCGCCGCATGCGCATTGCCGAAGAGGGCATCGAAGAGCTTCAAAAATATGTCGACACACTGATCATTATCCCGAACCAGAACCTTTTCCGGGTGGCGAATGAGCGCACGACCTTTGCCGACGCGTTCGGCATGGCCGATGAGGTGCTGCATTCGGGCGTGGCCGGCATTACCGACCTCATGATGAAGCCGGGCCTCATCAATCTCGACTTTGCCGATGTGCGCACGGTGATGAACGAGATGGGTAAAGCCATGATGGGCACGGGCGAAGCCGAAGGCGAGAAGCGGGCCATCGAGGCGGCGGAAGCGGCCATTTCCAACCCGCTGCTCGACGAAGTGTCGATGAAAGGCGCGCGCGGCGTGCTGATCAACATCACCGGCGGCATGGACCTGACCCTCTATGAGGTGGATGAAGCGGCAAACCGCATCCGCTCCGAGGTGGACCCGGACGCCAACATCATTGTCGGCTCGACCTTCGACAGCAACCTGAACGGTTCCATGCGCGTCTCCGTCGTGGCGACGGGCATCGATGTGGAAGAGGCCATGCTGGGCCAGCCGCGCGAAAGCCGGCCGGCGCAAGCGGTCGCCCGTGAGCAGGCGGCAGCGCCCGCGGCCCGCGCCATGCAGGCTGAGGAACCTCAGGTTCAGGCTGCTCCTGCCGCGCCTGCGCCTGAGCCGGCATATGAAAGTGCCGGGGAAGAGGAGACCTCCTTCCAGGAAGTTGCCTCTGCCGTTGCCGATCACGTTCAGTCGGAAACCGAAATCCGGGAGGATGCCTATTTCGATCCGAAGGATTTCGAGGCCGAGGTGATCATCCACAAGCCTGGTGAGGCCCCGCGCTCGCTTTCCGAGCAAAAGGCGCCGAAACGGCCTTACATCCCCGAAGGGCTCGACCGGGTGGAAGGCACGGCGAAGGACGATATGCCGTCCTTCCTCGGGCAGCGGCCCCAGCCGGTTCCGCAGAGCCGGACAGTGAAGCGCGCGCCCAGTTTCTTCGAGCGTCTGGCCGGCAGCCGGAAGCGCCCTGAAACCGAAAACGAAGCCCCGCGGCGCGAGCCGGTTCTGGGCCAGGGCGCGCCGGTGCGCGCCCGCGCCACGGCTGCCCAGCCCGTGATCTCTCCTGACGCGGTGCGCGATACCGAGACCCGGCGCGAGCCGGTGCAACAAAAACGGGCTGTACCCTCCGAAGAGGGGCTCATTCAGCCCAGCTATGAGGAAGACCAGTTGGAAATTCCAACCTTCCTCCGGCGCCAGGCAAACTAAGCCTCGCGCCAAACCTGGGGGGCTTGCTCTCCATGTCAGCCTGATGGCCTGGTTCGGATGCCGCTCCGGACCAGGCCATTATTGTTTAAAATCAAAGGCTTATGAGTTAGTTCGAAGTGTAACATATCGAAATAAAGAGTTATTTGAGGCGATTGTGCCGGATTGCTACAAGAAGAGTGCCCGGTAAGGTTCTGCGGGGGCAGGAGCCGGGCGCGAGGGGGCGGCAAGCTTGACTGGCAGTCGGGTCATAAAGACCGAAAGACAAAAGGTCGGGCGGCATTGGGTGAAAACCTCAAGCCCACAAAGTGAATGAGTAAGGGTGCCGCTTCCGGCGGCGAAAGGACGACGAGCGTGCGTAAGACGGAAATGGACATAAGCGGTATCGAACCGGTAGGCAGCGCAGGCGCGGCTTGCACGCCGGCCTCTATCGAAACCCCGTCCGCCGCATCGCTGGACCGGCCCGCCTATCAGACGACCCTTTCCCGTTCCGTCGAGATTGAAGGCATTGGCCTGCACAAAGGCGAACAGGCGCGTTTGGTGCTCAAACCTGCCGCCGCCGATACGGGCGTGATTTTCCGCCGCATCGATCTTTCCTCCATCGACCGCACGCTCACCGATATTCCCGCCCGCTTCGATGCGGTTTGCGAGACGACGATGTGCACGGTGCTGGGCAATGAGAAAGGCACGACGGTTGCCACCGTCGAGCATTTGATGGCGGCGCTGGCCGCTTGCGGCATCGACAATCTGATCGTCGAGGTTAGCGGGCCGGAAGTGCCGGTGATGGATGGCTCCTCTGCCGCTTTCGTTAAGGCGATCCGCCAGGCCGGCATCCGCGGGCTGGACACCCCGCGCCTTGCCATCCGTATTCTCAAACCCGTCATTCTGGAAGAGGGCCTGAAAAAGGCCGAACTTCTGCCGGGCGAGGGCTTTTCGATCTCCTTCGACATCGATTTCGACAATCCGGTGATCGGCCAGCAGAGCTATACGGCGTACATCAATGCCGAGCTCTTTGCCGAGGAGCTTTCCGAAGCCCGCACCTTCGGTTTCTACAAGGATTACGAGCTTCTCAAGTCCATGGGCCTTGCCAAGGGCGGTTCGCTGGAAAATGCCGTGGTGATCGACGGCGAAGAAGTGATGAACGAAGAAGGCCTGCGTTTTACCGACGAATTCGTGCGCCACAAGGTGCTGGACGCGGTGGGCGATCTGGCACTTGCCGGGGCGCCGCTGATCGGCCGCTACCGGGGCGTACGCGCGGGCCATGCCCTGAACAACCGGATCCTGCGGGCGCTTTTCGCCGCACCGGATGCTTGGGAATTCGTGGCGCTCACCCCCCGCGCCGAAAAAGGCCTGGAGGCCCTGGCCGCCGCCGTTTCGGCGGACTGAGCCGGGCTTTCCCTTCAAAATCCCCGAAAACGGCTCTTCCTGGCTCTATGGCATGGCGCTCAGCCCTGCTATAGTCGCGCCCTCGAAGGGGGCGATGCACCCGATTCCCGTTTCAGCAACGAATGGAAGCGCTACGTGCCGTATTTTGATTTCTTGAGGGGTGGAGCCAGCCGCCGTCTGTTTCCGGCAATGCTCTGCGTAATGGCCGCGCTTGTGCTTGCCGGCTGCTCCTCCGATGGCGAAGAAGAAATCGCTTATGAAGAACGCCCCGTCGAGGCCATTTACAACAAGGCGCTCGATTATCTGGAGGCGGGGGATTACCGCCGGGCGGCAGCCGAGTTCGACGAAGTGGAGCGCCAGCATCCCTATTCGGTCTGGGCACGCCGGGCCATGCTGATGGCGGCTTATACCTATTACAAGATCAACGAATACGACACGGCCATTCTGGCGGCGCAGCGGTTCATCGCGCTATATCCGGGCGGCGATGAGGCTGCCTACGCGCATTACCTTGTCGCGCTTTCCTATTACGAGCGCATCTCGGATGTGCGCCGCGACCAGAAGATCACCGAGCAGGCCTATGCCGCGCTTCTGGAAGTGCTGCGGCGTTACCCTGACAGCAAATATTCCCGCGACGCGCAATTGAAGCTGGAACTGACGATCGACCACCTAGCGGGCAAGGAAATGGAGATCGGGCGCTACTACCTCAATCAGCGCAACTATCTTGCCGCGATCAACCGCTTCCGCGCCGTGATCGAAAATTACCAGACCACGACGCACACGCCCGAAGCGCTGCACCGGCTGACGGAAGCCTATCTCTCGCTCGGCATTGCGCCTGAAGCGCAGACGGCGGCGGCGGTGCTGGGGCATAACTTCCCCGGCAGCCGCTGGTATGAGGACAGTTATACGCTTCTGGCCGGTAAAGGGCTGGAGCCGAAAGAAAACGAAGCGTCCTGGATCAGCCAGGCCTGGAAATCCGTTTTTTAGGGGCGGGCATGCTTGTCGCGTTGTCCATCCGGGACATCGTTTTGATCGATAAGCTCGATCTTACGCTTGAAGGCGGGCTTTGCGCGCTGACGGGCGAGACGGGCGCGGGTAAATCTATTCTTCTCGATGCGCTCGGCCTTGCCATGGGTGCACGCGCCGATGCGGGGCTCGTGGCGCAGGGCACGGATAAGGGCTCCGTCACCGCCATCTTCGATGTGGGCGGCGATCATCCGGCCCGCGCGCTTCTGGCAGAGCAGGAGCTTTCCAGCGACGGTGATCTGATTTTGCGCCGGGTGCAGACCGCGGATGGGCGCACCCGCGCCTTTATCAACGATCAGCCGGTCAGCGTGGCGCTGCTGCGCGAGGTGGGCGAGCGGCTCGTGGAAATTCACGGCCAGCATGACGAACGCGGCCTTCTGGATGTGTCGGGCCACCGGGCGGTGCTCGATGCTTTTGCCCGTTGCGAGAAAGAAGCCCAGGCCGTGCGCAGCGCCTATAAGGCGATGTCGGAAGCCCGTTCGGTTTTGAACGCGCACCGCGCCCGGCTGGAGCGGGCGGAGGCCGAGCGCGCTTTCCTCACTCATTCGCTTGAAGAGCTCGCCGAGCTTGCGCCGGAAGAGGGCGAGGAAGAAAAGCTCGCCGAAGAACGGTCCTTGCTGATGCATGCGGAAAAGATTTCCGAGGAACTGGTCGCCGCGCAGCAGGCGCTGGCAGGCGATGCGGGGCTCGATGCGCGCATCAACCTTGCCATGCGCCGGCTCGAGCGCGCCGCGCCCCAGGCTGCCGGGCGGCTCGAGCCGGTGCTTGCCGCGCTGGAGCGCACGCTGGCCGAGGCAAGCGAGGCCGAAGCGCTGCTCGATGACACGGTGCGCGGGCTCGAATTCGATCCCGACAGGCTGGAAAATACCGAGACCCGGCTTTTTGCCCTGCGCGCGCTTGCCCGCAAACACAATGTCCAGGTGGATGAGCTGCCCGCCCTGCAGGAACGCATGGCCGCCGAGCTTGCCGATATCGACGATGGGGCGGCAGCGCTCGGGCGTTATGAAAAAGCGGTGGGCGAGGCGGAGGCGGCCTATGCCAAAGCAGCCCAGCTTCTCTCCGACAAACGCGTCAAGGCGGCGGAGAAACTCGACAAGATCGTCGCCAGCGAGCTTGTGCCTCTTAAACTTGAAAAAGCGACCTTCCATACGCGGGTGGAAACGCTGCCGCCGGAAGAGGGCGGGGCGGAGGGCATCGACCGTGTGTCCTTCCTCATTGCCACCAATCCGGGCTCCCCGCTTGGGCCCTTGATCAAGATCGCCTCGGGCGGCGAGCTGTCGCGCTTTATCCTGGCGCTGAAAGTGGCGCTTGCCTCGGCCGGCAGCGCGCCGACGCTGATTTTCGATGAGGTGGATAGCGGTGTCGGCGGCGCGGTGGCGGAAGCTGTGGGTGTGCGCCTTGCCGAGCTTGCCCGCACGGCCCAGGTGCTGGTCGTCACCCATTCGCCGCAAGTAGCCGCGCGCGCCCATCATCATTTGCGCATTTCCAAGGCTGCCAAAGGCAAATCCAAGGACGCGCCGGTGGCAACGCAGGTCGCCCGTCTTTCAAGTTCCGACCGGCGCGAGGAAATCGCCCGCATGCTCGCCGGCGCCACGGTGACGGAAGAAGCGCGCGCCGCTGCGGACAGGTTGATCGGGAGCGCGGGGTGAGCGCGGAAGCGAAAATAAAGGTTGCCGATCTTTCCGAAGAAGAAGCGGCGAAAGAGCTTGAGCGGCTGGCCGAAGAGATCGCCCGGCACGATGCGCTTTATCACGGCGAAGATGCGCCGGAGATTTCGGACGCCGACTATGACCGGCTGCGCCAGCGCAACGATGAAATCGAAAAACGCTTTCCGGATCTCATCCGCGAGGACAGTCCGAGCCAGCGCATCGGCGCGGCCCCGTCGGAAAAATTCGAGAAAGTCGTGCACAAAGTGCCGATGCTTTCTCTTTCCAATGCCTTTTCCGATGAAGACTTGCAGGATTTTCTCGCCCGTATCCGCCGCTTTCTGAACCTAAAGGAAGGCGAGGAGCTTCACCTTACTGCGGAGCCCAAAATCGACGGGCTTTCCGCCTCGCTGCGCTATGAGAAGGGTAAGTTCGTGCTCGGCGCGACGCGCGGCGACGGGCGGGAGGGGGAGAACGTTACCGCCAATCTGCGCACCATCGACGATATTCCGCTGGAGGTAAAGGCCAAGGACATGCCCGAGGTCTTCGAAGTGCGCGGCGAAGTCTATATGAGCCATGAAGATTTTGCGGCGCTCAATGAGCGGCAGGAAAAAGACGGCAAGCCGATTTTCGCCAATCCGCGCAATGCCGCTGCAGGCTCGCTCCGCCAGCTCGATTCCAACATCACCCGCCAGCGGCCCCTGCGCTTCTTTGCCTATGCCTGGGGCGATGTGAGCGGCCTGCCGGCGGACACGCAAATGGGCGTCATCGAGGCGATGGGCCGCTGGGGCTTTGCCACCAACCCCTTGATGCGCCGCTGCGCCAGCGCAGAGGAAATGCTTGCCTTTTACCGTGAGGTCGAAGAGCAGCGCGCCACGCTCGGCTATGACATTGACGGCGTGGTCTATAAGGTCGACCGGCTCGACCTGCAGGGCCGGCTCGGCTTCGTCTCGCGCAGCCCGCGCTGGGCCATCGCCCATAAGTTTCCTGCCGAGCAGGCCGTGACGGTGCTGGAGGCGATCGATATTCAGGTGGGGCGCACGGGTGCGCTGACGCCGGTTGCCCGGCTCAAGCCCGTCACCGTCGGCGGCGTCGTCGTTTCCAATGCGACGCTTCACAATGAAGACGAGATTGCGCGCAAGGACGTGCGCATCGGCGACACGGTGGTGGTGCAGCGGGCAGGCGATGTCATTCCGCAAATCGTGCGGGTGATGGAAGAACACCGTCCGAAAGGGGCAAAGCCATACGAGTTTCCCGAAACCTGCCCCGAATGCGGCTCTCATGCGGTGCGGGAGATCAACCCGAAAACCGGCAAGCCCGATGCGGTGCGCCGCTGCACGGGCGGTCTCATCTGTCCGGCGCAGGCGGTCGAGCGGCTCAAACATTTCGTCTCGCGCAATGCGTTCGATATCGAGGGGCTCGGCGCCAAACAGGTCGAGGCTTTTTATAGCGACGGGCGGGTCATGCGCCCGGCGGATATTTTCACGCTGGAAGAGCGGGATAAAAAGAGCCTGAAGAAGCTGAAAGACAAGGAAGGCTGGGGCGATACGTCCGCCAAGAACCTTTTCGCCGCTATCGAGGAACGGCGGAAGGTCGGGCTCGACCGGTTCCTCTTCGCGCTCGGCATCCGTCATATCGGCGAGACGACGGCGCGCCTTCTCGCCCGCTCCTATGGCAGCATCGAGGCGCTGATGGCGGCGATGAAAGAGGCGAGCGATCCTGAAAGCGAGGCCTATCAGGAGCTTTTGTCTATCGACGGGATCGGCGAAGTGGTGGCCGAGGCGGTGGTCGACTTCTTCCAGGAAGAACATAACCGCGAGGCGGTGGAGGCGCTGCTTGCCGCCGGCGTCGAGCCCGAGCCGCTCGAGGCGCAGGAAACTGGCTCGCCCGTTGCGGGCAAGACTGTCGTCTTTACCGGCTCGCTCGAGCTTTTCACCCGTTCGGAAGCGAAAGCCAAAGCGGAATCGCTCGGCGCCAAGGTTTCAGGCTCCGTATCGGCCAAGACCGATATTCTGGTGGCGGGGCCGGGCGCGGGCTCGAAGCTCAAAAAGGCGCAAGAACTTGATATTCAGATATTGGACGAGCAGGGCTGGCTCGATCTGATCGCAGGACACTGAGTTAAGGAACGCTCAGACGGGGCGGCAGGCCTCGCTGAGCCAGGCTTGTTCCTGCCCGTCCGTCAGTTTTTCCTTCAGCACCTTTTCCACCCGTGCGTGATAGGCGTTGAGCCAGGCGCGCTCATCCGCGTTCAAAAGGGCAGGGTCGATCAGCCGCCGGTCGATGGGGGCGAGGGTCAGCGTTTCGAAACCGAGCATGGGCCGCTCGCCGCCATCGATCATGGCAGCGGGGGTGACGACCTGCAGGTTTTCGATGCGAATGCCGTAAGCACCGGTTTTATAATAGCCCGGCTCGTTGGAGACGATCATGCCGGGGCGCAGCGGCTCGTGCCCGGCTTTTGAGATGCGCTGCGGGCCTTCATGAACGGAGAGATAAGAGCCGACGCCGTGGCCCGTGCCATGGTCGAAGTCGAGCCCGGCTTGCCAAAGCGCCATGCGGGCCAGCGCGTCGAGCTGCGCGCCGGTCGTGCCTTCCGGGAAGCGGGCCATGGAAAGGGCGATATGGCCTTTGAGCACGCGGGTGAAACGGTCTTTCATTTCCGCCGACGGTTTGCCGATGGCGATGGTGCGCGTCACATCCGTCGTGCCGTCGAGATATTGCGCGCCGGAATCGACGAGATAAAGCTCGCCCACATTGAGCTTCCGGTTTGTGGCCTCCGTCACCCGGTAATGAACGACGGCACCGTGCTCGCCCGCGCCCGAGATCGTGTCGAAGCTGATGTCTTTGAGCGCGCCCGTTTCGGCGCGGAAGGATTCCAGCTGCTTGGCCGCTGAAATCTCATCCACCTCGCCAAGCGGGGCGTGGGCATCGAGCCAGGCGAGGAAACGGACAAGCGCCGCGCCGTCCCGCTCATGGGCGTCTTTCGCGCCTTGCACTTCGCGCGCATTCTTACAGGCTTTCGGCAGCTCGCACGGGTCCGCGCCGTGCTGGACCTTCGCACCGGAGGCAAGAAGCTTGCTGTTGATCCAATCCGCGCAGCTTGCCGGATCGATCTGCACATGGGCGCCGCTTTCTCCAAGCTCGCCGAGATTGACGCCGAAAGCATCCGGCTCATGCAGCGTGACGACATTGCCCAGATGCGCGCGCGTCTCATCGCTCAGCTTGGCGCTGTCGATGAAAAGATCGGCGCTGCCATCGGCCCGCAAAATGGAAAAGGAAAGCGGCAGCGGCGTATGGGAAACATCGCCGCCGCGTATATTGAAAAGCCAGGCAATGGAATCCGGCATGGTGAGAACCGCGGCGTCGGCTTTTTTGTCTTCCAGCACCTTGGCCACCCGCGCGAGTTTTTCCTGCGCCGCTTCCCCGGCAAGTTCGGCGCTATGGGCTTCGACTTTTGCCGCGGGGGGCGGGGGCTGGTCTTCCCAGATCCGGTCGATGAGATTTTCCGTGACGGGCACAAGTTCGGCGCCGGTTCCGGCCAGCGCTTTTTTCAGCCGCGCCACGCCGTCCACCGTGTGGAGCCAAGGATCATAGGCAAGCTTCGCGCCGCCTTTCAGGTGTTTGGCAAGCCAGGTGCCGAGCGGCATGTCCACCATGTGGCAGGTCTCGAAAATCTCCGTGTCGACCTGCTCGCGCACTTGCAGCGTATAGCGCCCGTCGACGAAGACGGCGGCTTTTTCCTCCAGCACCGCGGCCATGCCAGCGGAGCCGGAAAAGCCGGTCAGCCATTTCAGGCGCTCGGCGCGGGGCGGCACATATTCGCCCTGATGTTCGTCGGCGCGGGGAATGAGAAAGCCCGCAAGGCCCTCTTCTTTCAAAAGGGCGCGCAGGCGGGCGACGCGTGCGGCGCCGAGGGTGGGGTCTGCACTGTCATCATATGTCTGAAACATGGGGATAAAGTGTGCTCCGGCGGCTGGCAGGTCAAGAGGGAGGCGTTTAGCCTTTCAGATGCAAGATTACCCAATCGCCGATGATCTGGCGGCGGAAAAGATGGAGGCCTTGGTCGCGGAAGGCGCTTGCCACCATGTTCTCTTGGGCTCCCAGAATGCCGGAAAGGATGATTTCTCCGCCGGGCGCCAGATGCTGCTCCATGTCCCTGGCAAGGGAAACGAGGGGGCGGGCGAGAATATTGGCAACGATGAGATCGAACGGTGCTTTCCGCGTGATCCGGCCATGGGCAAAGCCCCGCGCCGTTACCGCCTCGATAAAGGGGCCGAGATCGTTGGCCGCCGCATTTTCCTTCGTCACTTTGACCGCTACGGGGTCGATGTCGCTGGCAAGCACCTTGCGCCGTGTGAGGCGGGCAAGAGCAAGGGCGAGAAGCCCCGTCCCGCAGCCCAGATCGAGCGCATTCGTGATGGGCCGCCGGCGCGCGATTTCCTCGATCGTGGTCAGGCAGCCATAGGTCGTGGGGTGATGCCCCGTACCGAAGGCAAGGCCTGCTTCCACGGCGAGCGTATATTTACCCGCCGGGCGTATATCGCGGTTATGGGCGCCGTGAATGAAAAAGCGCTGGGTCTCGATGGGCGTCAGCCCTTCGAGGGAGCGGGCCACCCAATCGAGATCGGGCAATTGCTCCACCTCGATGGGCGGCATCGCCGCGCCGTGCTCCTTGAAGAACGGGGCAAGGGCTTTGCGCAAAACCTCTTTATCGGGTTCTTCCAGATAATAGGCCTCGACCGCCCAGCTGACATGTTCTTCCACTTCGATCAGCGAGACGGCGACAGGTTCCGGCTCCGCCACCCATTGCCAGAAATCGGAAAGCGCATCGGCTATATCCGCTTTGACGAGATCGGCGCCAAGCACCAGCGTGGCTTTCCATTGACCGGCGCCGTTTTCCGCGCCTGCAGGAGGAGATGACATGGCCTAGTGGCGCTCCACAAACGTGTCGATGACTTTCTTGATGCCAGCCTTTTCGAAATCCACGGTCAGCTTGTTGCCGTCGATAAACTGAATGCGGCCATAGCCGAATTTCTGGTGGAAGATACGCTCGCCCACCTCATAGCGCGAGGCTGCAGGATCGGAAGTGGCGACAAGTTCGGCTTGCGCCTCGATCTGCGGCGCTTTCGTGCGCATCGCCCCGCCATGGGCCTGGGCGCGCCGCCAGCCCGGGCTGCCATAATCGCTCGTCTCGAAACTGTGCTCGAAGCGGCTCTGGCCGAAACTTTGATAGGAGCCGTAGCCCGTCTCCGCTTCCAGAACTTCCACATGCTCGCGCGGCAGCTCGTCGATGAAGCGGGAAGGAATGGCGCTTTGCCAGAGATTGTGAATGCGCCGGTTCGCGGCAAAGGAAAGATGGGCGCGTTTCTTCGCCCGCGTAATGCCTACATAGGCAAGGCGCCGTTCTTCCTCGAGCCCCGCCAGGCCCGATTCATCGAGCGCGCGCTGGTGGGGGAACAGCCCTTCCTCCCAGCCCGGCAGGAAGACCGTGTCGAATTCCAGCCCCTTTGCCGAATGGAGCGTCATGAGATTGACTTTGTCTTCGCTCTCCGACTGCTGCACATCCATGACAAGGGAAATGTGTTCGAGATAACCCAGAAGGTTCTCGAAATGCTCCATCGCCCGCACCAGTTCTTTCAGGTTGTCGAGGCGGCCCGGCGCATCGGCGGACTTGTCGTTCTGCCACATCTCGGTATAACCCGACTCATCGAGCACGATTTCGGCAAGCTCGGTATACGGCATGCTGGCCATGAGATGGCGCCAGCGGTCCACCATTTCGATAAAGGCGGTGAGGTTGCGCCGCGCGGGCTGCTTCAGCTCTTCGGACTGAATGAGAAGGCGGGCGGCGCGCATCAGCGAAATGTTTTGCGCGCGGGCAAGCTGGCGCAATGTCTGCACCGCCTTGTCGCCAAGGCCCCGGCGCGGTTTGTTGACGATCCGCTCGAAGGCCAGATCGTCATCGGGCTGCGCGATCAGGCGGAAATAGGCATTGGCATCGCGGATTTCCATGCGCTCGTAAAAGCGCGGACCGCCCACCACCCGGTAGGGCAGGCCGAGATTGATGAAACGGTCTTCGAACTCGCGCATCTGGAAGCTCGCGCGCACGAGGATGGCGATCTCGTGCAAGGGATGGCCCTCGCGCATCATGTCTTCGATCTTCTCGCCGATCTGGCGGGCTTCCTCTTCCCCGTCCCAAACCCCTTGCACGGTGACGCGCTCGCCCTCATCGAGCTCGGTCCAGAGCGTTTTGCCGAGCCGGCTTTCATTGGCGCGGATAAGGCCAGAAGCGGCGCCCAGAATATGCGGCGTCGAACGGTAATTCTGTTCGAGGCGAATGACTTTCGCGCCTGGAAAATCCTTTTCGAATTTCAGGATGTTGTCGACTTCCGCCCCGCGCCAGCCATAGATCGACTGATCATCATCGCCGACGCAGCAGATGTTCTTATGCTGCTGGGCGAGGAGACGCAGCCAGAGATATTGGGCGACATTGGTGTCCTGATATTCATCGACCAGCATGTAGCGGAAGCGGTTTTGATATTCCGCCAGCACATCCGGGTTCTCCTGGAAAAGCCGCAGGCATTCGAGCAGCAGATCGCCGAAATCGGCGGCGTTCAGCACTTTAAGCCGCGCCTGATAAGCGGCATAAAGCTCCGCGCCTTTGCCGTTGGCATAAGCGAAGGCTTCGCCCTGGGGCACTTGGTCCGGCGTCAGCCCGCGGTTCTTCCAGGTGTCGAGATGGGCGGCAAGGCGGCGCGCCGGCCAGCGCTTCTCGTCAATGCCTTCCGCCTCGATGAGCTGCTTGAGGAGGCGAATCTGATCGTCCGTGTCGAGGATCGTGAAATCGGAGCGCAAGCCCACCAGCTCGGCATGGCGGCGCAGAATTTTCGCGCCGATGGAGTGGAACGTCCCGAGCCAGGGCATACCTTCCACCACCCCGCCGATCAGCCTCCCGATACGCTCCTGCATCTCGCGGGCGGCCTTGTTCGTGAAGGTCACGGCGAGGATTTGCCCCGGCCAGGCCTTGCGCGTGGCAAGCAGGTGGGCAAGGCGTGTCGTCAAAACCCGTGTTTTGCCCGTGCCGGCCCCGGCCAGCACCAGAACCGGGCCTTCCAGCGCCTCGATGGCGGCCTGCTGCTCGGCGTTCAGCCCTTGCAGATAAGGCGGGCGCATGCCGGCGCTGGCAGCGGCGCTGATGGAGCGGGCGGTTTCCTCTTCCGGGATCGCGCCAAGGTCAAAGGGATCGTCTTGCGGCATGATGCCGGACCTTACTCATTTCCGGCGCGGAAAACCAGCTTGGGCTCCCCCGTCGAGGCCTCTTTGAGAGGGGCCTAATGGTGCTCTTCGCGGGTCGCCATGATCAGCGCGTCATTGAAGGCGCGCAGGGCCCGTTTTTCGGTGATTTCCCCGACAATCATGCCGGAATCATCAGGATGGGAGACGGGATAGGTGCTCAGCTCCCGGCTTTCCATCAGGCCCAGCGCCTTGCCCAGATTGTCGCCCGGCACGAGGCGTGGGGGCCTCGGCGATTCGCTGTCTTCTTCGAGGTCCGGTTGCGGGCGCGGCGTGTCATACCATGTCATGAGATCGCGCACATGGAGCGAAAGGAGCACGCGCCGGTGCGGGCCTTCATGCAGGTGGAGATGGCGCTGTTCGAGCTGCCAATGGAAAAAGCTCTTGCCGATCACCGCCTGGGTCAAGGCGGTGGAAATGGAATTGGCAAGCAGGAGCGCCACCGCAACTTCATAAGTGCCGATCAGCTCGAAGACCATGATGGTGGAAGAGAGCGGCGCGCCGAGAACGGCAGCGGCAACCGCACCCATGCCGACGATGGCATAAACGCCATGCTCGGAGGCAAGACCGGGGGAGATGCTGGCCGCCACAATGCCGAAGGCACCGCCTGCCATGGCGCCCAGATAAAGCGAGGGGCTGAACACACCGCCGCCGAAGCGGGCGGCAAGCGTGATCGCCGTGGCGATGATCTTGGCGGCGACCAGGGCGATGAGCAGCCAGAGCCCGTAATTCTGTTTCAGCGCATTGTCGGTGGCTTCATAGCCCACCCCCAGCACTTCGGGAAAGAGAAGGCCGATGGCGCCGATCAGAAGCCCGCCGATGGCCGGTTTCATCCAGAGCGGGATGCGGATCTTGCCGACGATATGATCGGCAACGAAAGAAGACATCATGAAGCTGATGGCAACAACGGCGCAAACGACGCCCAAAAGCGCAAAGGCCGGAAACTCCCAATAGGACATGATCACATAGTCGGGCAGAGAGAAGGCGGGCTGATCGCCGATATGAAAGCGCACGATCGCCGTGCCGACGACGGAGGCGATGGTGGTGGGCACGAAAGCGCGCAAGGCGTAGTGCGCGAGGATCACCTCATGGGCAAAGAGCACGCCTGCGAGCGGCGCATTGAAGGACGCGGACACTGCTGCTGCAACGCCTGAGGCCAGCAGCACCCGGCTCATATCCGGCGGCAGCTTGAGGTATGTTGCAATCTTGGAGGTGAGCGTTGCGCCAAGATGCACTGCAGGGCCTTCGCGGCCCGCGCTTGCGCCTGCGCCAAGAGAGACGGCGGCAAGGCCGGCGCTTACCAGCCCTTCGCGGAAGGGCATGCGTCCGCTATTCAGGTGCGCGGCCTCGATCACCTGGGCGACCCCGCGCGGGCGTTTGCCCGGCAGCCAGAAATCGATGACGAGCCCGACGAGAAGACCGGCGGCCACGGGCCCTGCCATGACCTGCCACCAGGGTGTTTCATAAAGGAGGGAGGTGATGGCCTCCCGCCCCGTGCCGATCCAAAGGAACTGGACGCCTGCAATGGCCAAGCGGAAGGCGATGGTGCCATAAGCGGCGATGATGCCGGCGGCCAGCGCTGCAAGCCAAACGACCACATGCCGCTCGGCCCAGAATTCACGCAGATTTTCTTCGATCGGCCGGTCGAAGAACATGTTGAAGAACGGGTGGAACAGACCTTTGAGCCGGTCTGCTGCCCGTTTCAGCCAATCGGTCTGCTGCTTGCCCATCCGCAACCTCCAGTAGGAGGTTTACCCTAGCTGAAAGGGGTTAGCGAGGTCTTTGCGCAGATTTTCCCGCAGCTATTTGCACAGCAATTTACCCGGTTATTTGCATCGGCCGATGGAGCCTTCCCCGCAGACATGCTTGCCATCGGTCCAGGTGGCCCCTGTCAGATCGGCATGGAGGAAGTCCGTCTGGTCGAGATTGGCACCCGTGAAATCGGCGCCCTGCAGATTTGCCCGGAAGAGACGCGTGCGGCGCAATTTGGCGCCTTTGAAGCTGGCACCCTGCAATTTTGCTTTTGTCATGTCCGCATCGGTCAGATCGGCGCCATCGAAGCGGCTGCTTTGAAGGTCGGCGCTGACGAATTTCGCGCCGCGCGCTTCCACATTGGTGAAATTCGAGCCGGTAAAAGTCGAATGTTTCAGCCGCGCGCCCACAAGCCGGGCGCCGGAAAGGTCGGCTTCTTCATAAGCCACCTCGCCGAAAACGCAGCGGCTCCAATCGACGCCCGGCGCCGGCGGGGCCGAGCAATTGGCGAGCGCATGTGCCTTAGGTGCAAATCCGGCCCCCGTCAGCGCCAGGAAAAAGGCGAAGGTCAGGATCGATGCGGCAGGTAATAGTCTCATGGGCAGGTTACGCGCTCTCTTTCTTGCGCCGGATGCCGATCACGCGGCCGACTTCGGCAGGGACGGCAAGAGATTTGTGCCGATCCATCAGGTTTTCCAGCTTTTCTTGCACATGGGCCGGAAAAGGCGCGGTCTTGCGGGTTTCCAGGCTGACATGAAGGCTGATCTGCTCGGAAGTCGCGGCGAGGTAATTTTTTTCGGCGTGATACATCTTGCCGAAATAATGCATGCGTTTCTCGTCCCAGTCGAGCAGCTGATATTCGATGCGTACAGGATCGCCTTCTTTGAGTTCCTGGGCGTAGGTCACATGAATCTCGCCGATGAAGCAGGAGAACTTGCCTTCTTTCGTATAGTCCCAACCGATGCCGAGATCGTTGAACAAAGCGTCGAGCGCATTGTCGAAGAGAAGGTTGTAATAGGCCATGTTCATATGGCCGTTATAATCGATCCACGCCGGTTCGACCTTGCGGGTCGGCGTTACATAGGGTGCGGCGGGAGAATTCGCGTGGTCCGGCATGGTTGGCTCCTTTTGTCTATCTTTTGCGGGCGCAGGCGCTTTGTCAAAGTGGGGAGTTTGATGGGCGGGCGCAAGGTTTCATCGGCGCTTGGCCGCAGCGCGCGAAGGGATTAGCCTGCCTGCAGGAGATGTCGATGAATATTCATCCTGCCGCAGAAAACCGTCATGCGCCCGCCGCTTTGCTGGATGCGCTCGCCGCGCGCTTTGCCGAGCGCTTTTCGCTCAATGCCGCGCAGCGCGAGGCGCATGGACGCGATGAAAGCTGGCATATCCCGGCGGCGCCCGACGGTGTTTTCTATCCCGAATGCACCGAAGAAGTCGCAGAAGCAGTAAAACTTTGCCGCGCGCATAAGACGCCCATCATCGCCTTTGGCGCAGGCACCTCGCTCGAGGGGCAGGTGGCCGCGCCTTCCGGCGGCATCTCTTTCGATTTCAGCCGTATGAACCGGGTGCTTGCGGTCAATGCAGAAGACCTCGACGTGCGGGTGGGAGCGGGCGTTACGCGCAAGCAGCTTAACGAAGAGCTGCGCGATAAAGGCCTCTTCTTTCCCGTCGATCCGGGCGCCAATGCGACGCTGGGCGGCATGGCGGCAACGCGCGCCTCGGGCACGAATGCCGTGCGCTACGGCACGATGCGCGAGAATGTGCTTAGCCTCAAGGCCGTGACGGCGGCGGGCGAGGTGATCGAGACGGGCGGGCGGGCGCGCAAATCCGCTGCCGGCTACGACATGACGCATTTGCTCATCGGTTCGGAAGGCACGCTCGGCCTCATCACCGAGCTGTCGCTGAAACTTTACGGCGTACCGGAAGCCATGGCCGCCGCCGTCTGCGCCTTTGCGGATATCGAAGGCGCCGTCGCCTCCGTCATCGAAACCATTCAATGCGGCCTGCCGGTGGCGCGGATCGAAATTTTGGATGCGCTGCAGGTGCGCGCTTGCAACGCCTATTCCAAACTTTCCTTGCCCGAACAGCCGATGCTCTTTCTGGAATTTCACGGTTCGGCGAAAAGTGTCGAGGAGCAAGCGGCTGAGTTCGGGGAGATCGCCTCGGCCCATGGCGGCAGCGGTTTTGATTGGGCGGTGAAGGCGGAAGACAGAAACCGGCTCTGGGAAGCCCGGCACAATGCCTATTACGCTGCCCGCGCGCTGGCGCCGGGCAAGAACGGCATGGTGACGGATGTTTGCGTGCCGATTTCGCAGCTTGCCCGCTGCATCCGCGAAACGCGCGCCGATCTCGATGCTTCTTCCATTCTTGCGCCTTTGGTCGGCCATGTGGGGGACGGCAATTTCCACACGATCATGCTGATCGATCCGGACGATGCGGGGGAGGTGGCGGAGGCCAAGCGCCTGCATGACCGGATGGTGACGCGCGCGCTCGCCCTTGGCGGCACGTCCACCGGCGAGCATGGTATTGGCTCGGGCAAGCAAGCCTTCCTTGCCGAAGAGCATGGCGACACGCTGCCCTTGATGCGGGCGGTGAAACAGGCGCTCGATCCTGAAAATCTGCTCAATCCGGGCAAGCTCGCCGGGATTTAGGCGGCGATGCCGCGGATAAAGGTTTCCGCATGGGCTTTCAGCAGCGCATCGGGGTCGACGATGCTCGGATCGGGACCGATGGAGTTCATCCAGATCCCGTTCATCAGCACCGGGAAGATGCAAAGCGCAGCCTGAGCGCGCGCATCGCAAGGGCGGAACTCGCCCGAAGCAATGCCTTTCTCGATGACGCTGGAAATGGTCCCCATGGCGCGCGCCACCACTTCGTCGCGGTGATAGGTGACAAGCTCGGGGAAGTTGCGCGCTTCAGCGGCGACGATCTTCACGATCGTCCCGAGCTCCGTATGCGCCATGAGATGGCCGATGCCGAGAATGATTTCCTGCAGGAGATCGGAGAGCGAGCCTTCATGGCGGGCGACGGCGGCATTGGTGTCGGCGACGGTCGGCAAGGCGCCTTCGCGCACCAGGGCGAAGAACAGGTCTTCCTTGCTTTCGAAGTAAAGATAGATCGCGGCTTTGGACACGCCCGCCGCCTCCGCCACATCTTCAAGGCGGGTAGTGGCGAAGCCGTGCTCGCCCACCAGCCGGATCGCAGCGGAGATAATGGCCTGCGGCCTGTCGCTGCGCCGGCGCATCGTGCCTTTTCCCAATGCCGCTTCCACCCTGTCCTTGTATTCCATGGCGACCATCCCCGGTTTTGGATTACGGGCCCGATCATACATGTTACTGACTGGTCAGTCACCTGCGGGAAGGGTGGATTTTCGCAAGGAAATGCAGGTTTTTGCGCTATTCGGCGGCCTTTTTCCGGGCTTTAAGCTCGGCCAGAAGCCTCTCCCGGCCGGAATCGAGTTCGGGCGCGGGGGCCCGGGCCGCCGGGTCCGCAAAGCCGGAGATTTTGACGGGATTGCCCGCCATGCGCACCTCGCCCACATCCGGGTCTTCGGTTGAAACCACCATGTTGCGGAAGAGAACTTGCGGATCGCTGAGCGCCTGTTCGACATTGTTGATGGGTCCGCAGGGAATGCCCGCATCCCCAAGCAGCGCAAGCCAGTGGCTGACGGGTTCGCCCGTGAGGCGCGCTTCGAGCGCCGCCGTCAGCGCCTCGACATTCTGGCAGCGTGCTTCATTTGAGGTAAAGCGCGCATCGCCCGCAAGGCCCGGCAGGCCAAGGAGTTCGCAGAGCCTGGTGAAGAGCGTGTCGTTGCCCGCTGCGATGGTCAGATAGCCGTCTTTCGCTTTGAACGCCTGAAACGGGGTGATGGAAGGATGGCGCGCGCCGAGCGGGCCCGGCACCTTGCCGGTCGCAAAATAGCGGGCAATGCCGTTTTCCAGCATGGCGATCTGGCAATCGAGCATGGAAACGTCGATGCGCCGGCCTTCTCCCTGGGCCGTGCCGCTCCGCGTGCGCTCGTAAAGCGCGCTGACGATGCCAAGGGCGGTAAAAAGCCCTGCGCCGATATCGCCGATCGAGGTGCCGACCCGCGTCGGCTCGCCGCCCGGATGGCCCGTCAGGCTCATGATCCCGCCCATGCCTTGCACCACCATGTCATAGGCGGGCTTTTCCCGGTAAGGGCCGGTCTGGCCGAAGCCGCTTGCCGAGGCATAGATGAGGCGGGGGAAGCGTGCATGCAGGCTCTCCCAGTCATAACCCAGTTTTTCCATGGTGCCGGGGCGGTAATTTTCCACCAGTACATCGGCATCTTCCAAAAGCGCTTCGAAAATCTCCCGGTCTTCTTCGAGCTTCAGGTTGAGTGCGATGGATTCCTTACCCCGGTTGACGGACATGAAATAGGCCGACTTCTTGTCGATGAAGGGGCCGATATGGCGCGCATCGTCGCCGCGCCCGGGCAGTTCCACCTTGATGACGCGCGCGCCGAGATCGGCAAGCGCCATGGTGCAGTAAGGACCGGCGAGCACGCGGGTCAGATCGACAATCTTGATGCCGGAAAGCGGGCCTGCGGCGGATTCCGCTGGCGAGGTTTGCGCCTTTGTCATGTCTCTTCGGTACCTCCCGATTCGTCTTCACGGTTCTTGCTCTTTGCGGGCACTTTCGCCGTTTCTCCTTGCAGGCCGTCATGCGGGGCGAGGCGGCGGCCTTCATGCAGGCGGCGTTCTTTTTCTTTGAGCGCCTTGGCGGCTTTCTTTTCCGCGCCCGTGCGCCCGGTGCGGACCCTGTTCGCAGCGGCCTTGGTGGCTTTTTCCTGGCGGGTCTCTTTCTTGCCGGATTTTTTGGATTTTTGCCGGAAATCCGAGAAATTAACTATATTTCCTTTGTCAGAACCCATAATTTCCCCGCTGAAGACCGGTTTTCTGCCATAGCATCAAGCCGGGCTTTGCCAAATACAAGGGGCATCCAATGTTTGTGGCAGGTTGTGGGGGCCGCCACCTTCAAACCCATGAACCGGACCGAAGGGGTCGTCTTGCGATGACAGTCGGGGAGGGCGCGTGAATTCCGTACTGTCTTATATTGCTGCCTTTATCGTTGTCGTTCTCTTTGCCGCGCTGATCGGCCCGAGTTTCGTCGACTGGAATTCGTTTCGCGGCGAAATCGAAAACCGCCTGAGCGATGCCACGGGCTGGCAGGCGGAACTTTCCGGTGACATTCATTTCGTCCTTTTGCCCGCCCCGCGCTTTCAGCTTGGCGGACTGAGCCTGCGTGAAGCGGGCGCGCCTGAAGGCGCCGCGCCGCTGGCCGATATCGGCTCCGTGGAAGGGGAGGTCGCGCTTGCCCCGCTTCTGCGCGGCGATGTCGAGGTGACGCATGTGCGCCTGTCCGATTTCGTTTTCAATATCACGGTGGATGAGGATGGGCGGCTCGACTGGACCTCGCCCATCAATGTGTCCGATCCGGGGGCGGACGATTATGTGGACCCGCAATCGATCAGCCTTGCCAGCGCGCGGCTCGGGCGCGGCACCGTGCATTATCAAGATCTGCGCTCCGGGAGGAAAACCAGTTTTACGCAGATTGCCGGTACCTTCTCCGCCGCTTCGCTTCTCGGCCCCTTGCGCGCCGATCTTGGCTTCGTCCAGTCGGGCGGGCAAGGAACGGTGGAACTTGCGGTGGGCGAATTCGCGGGCACCAAGGCCTTTCCGGTTTCCGTTGCGCTTTCCTATCCGCAAACCCGGTCCCGTCTCAGCTTTTCCGGCATCGCCACGGAGTTTTCGCGGGCGGGCCGGCTCGACGGCGCGTTTCAGGCGCAGGCAGGCATCCGGGAGGAAGGAGCGCCGCTCGTCAATCTCAATGCCGGGCTGGTTGCCGGCGAGAATGAGGCGCGGCTGCGCACGCTCGTCGTCGATATTCCCGGCGGCACGTTGAAAGGGGAGGCGGCACTGTCGTTGACGAACGTGCCGCGCGCCTCGCTCGATCTTTCCGCAACCTCGCTTGCGCTCGATCCTTATATCGCCGGTCCCGAAACCGGGGATGCCGTCGCCGCGCTGCTTTCTTATGTGCCTGACGATATGAATTTCGAGACGCAGCTGAAAGCCGAAGGGGTTCTGTTTCAAGACCGCTCGGCAAAGGACTTTTCCGCCCGGGTGCTGCGGGATGAGGAAGGCTGGCGGCTTGAGGAAGCGGCGCTCACCTTGCCTCACGGCGCCCGTTTTTCGGTGCGCGGCAAGCGCCGCATCAATGCCAACGGCAAGCGGCGGTATGACGGCACGTTCGATCTGAGCGCGCCCAATACGCAGCTCTTCGCCGCCTGGCTGGCGGATGGGGGCACGGGACAGGTCAATGGCGGGGCGGTGCCGCTCAAGCTTGAGGGCACTCTGGCGCTCTCCGATACGCTTTGGCAGTTTTACAATATCGAGGCTGCGCTTGGTGCCGCAGGGGTGGAGAATTTGCGCGGCGGGCTTTCCCTTGCCCGTGTCGAGCGGCAGGCGGTCAGCATCGAGGCGCATGGCGCGGATGTGGACCTCACGCCGTTTGCGCCGCTGCTTTCCTTTTTACCCGAGGACCCGCGCACACTTGCAAAAGGCCGGGATGTCAGCCTGGTGACGACGGGCCGCAATGTGTCTTTCGAAAATTGGCAGATAGCGCAGTTCGATGCCGAGGCGGCTTTGCGCGAAGGGGCGCTTGCCATCGATCATCTGCGCTTGTCAGGTCCGGACGGGGCTTCGCTTTCGCTTTCGGGCCGGCTTGCGGGCATGAGCGGTGAGCCGGTCGGTGCGCTGCAAGGGCGCATCGATGCGCCGCAGCCGGGCACGTCTTTTTTCGGGCTCATTGGCGATGAGTGGCAGCAGGCCGGTTTTACGCCGCTTTCGGTTTATTTCGAAGCGCAAGCCGAAGCAGGAGATGAGGGCGCGGGCCATTTTGCCAGTATCGACCTGGAAGGCCGCGCCGCGGAAAGTTCTCTCAAGGCGCTGATCAAACGCCGCCGCGAAAAAGCGGGCAAGGCATTTTATGACGGCGTTCTTTCCATCAACAATGAAAGCAGCGCGGCGCTCTTGCGCGAGCTTGGCTTTGCGCCCGGCGGTGAGGTGGGCGAAAGCGGCGAGCTGCGCCTGCAAGGGGCGGGTGAAGAGGGCGGCCCTTACGATGTGGGCGCGCGGCTGACGGCCAACGGTTTTCATGTTTCCTCGAAAGGCAAGCTGGAGGGTGCCCCCGTCTGGCCGCCGGAAAAATTCGCCGGCCGGATCGACATTTCCGCCCCGCGCCTTGAAGCCCTGGTGCAGGGCTTCGGCTGGAATGAGGGCAAAGCTGCGGGGCTGATGCGGCTGCTCACCCGCAATGGGGCAGGGGGCGGCGTCGTTGCGGGCGGCGATGTGGCGCTTGAAGAGGGGATGCTGCAAGTAGGCGGGCTCGAAGCGGTGGCGGGCACGTTCCGCACTTCCGGCACGCTTGGCTGGAAAATGGCGGCGGGCGAAACGCCGGGCCATCTTTCCGGCGATATCGAACTCTCGCGCCTCTCGCTCGATCCGGTTTTCTCCGAGGGCGTGGCGCCGGGCGATGTCTGGCCGACAACGCCGCTTAATTGGTCGGCGCTGAGCGATTTCACCGCCGAGCTCAATGTGAAAGCAGACCTCCTGGAGCTTGCGGGCCTGCGCATCGGGGAGGCGGAAAGCCGGGTCGCGGTTGATAGCGGCGTACTGTCGCTCACGCCCTTCACCGGCACGTTCGCCGATAGCCGGCTTACCATGGGTATGCGCTTTGAAGGGGGTGAGAGCGAGCCCGGCATCGGCATGACGCTCTCATTGGAATCGGCGGACGCAGCGCAGGCCACAGGCCTTGCCTTAGGCGAAAGCGCCGGGCGCGGCGAGCTTGGTCTCAGCCTTCAGATGGAAGGCAAGGGACGCTCCTGGCTGGCGCTCATCTCTTCGCTTGGCGGCAGCGGCCAGCTTCTTTTCGAGAACGGTGTTTTCAACGGCTTCGACCTCGATGCGTTTTCGATGGGTCTTGCGGAGCTGAAAGACATTGAGAATTTCGCGGCCTTGAAAGAGCGCACGCTCGACGATGGGCAAACGGCGGTGACGCGCATTGCCGCCCCGCTCAATATCGAGCAAGGGCTGGTGCAAACGGTCGATGCCGAATTCGACATACCGCTCAGCCCCGGCGCCACCGGCAAATCCTATATCGATCTGCCGCGCCTGCATGGCGACACCGAGCTGACATTGCCTTTGCCCGCGCCTGAGGGCGTGCCCGCACTTAGCTTCGTTTCCGCAGGGCCTTTGCGCGCGCTGCAAAGCCGCTTTGACACCGTGGCGGTGGAGGCCTTCATGGCGCGGCACTTGCTCGAAAAACAGATCGAGGAAGCCGGTGTCAAAGAATTGCCGGAAGATTTGAAAGAGTTGATCGAGACGCCGGAGAAAAAGCCGGACGCGGCCCCCGAAGCGTCAAATGGCCCAGACGCAGCAAATGACAATGCGCCTGCCGTCGAAGGGGCCTCCGAAGTGCCCGAAGCGCCGCGCCCGCAGGCCCGGCCCGACAAAGCGTCTTGAAGATTTCAGCTAGGTTCGCCGTCTTCGGGCGCATCTTTTGTTGCCGCGCAGGCTCTTGCCGGAACCATTTCCTTGAAAACGAAAACGCGGAGCGCGCTTGAGAGGTTTTCCTCTTCCTCGCGCCCCGCGTCTATCTGGCGGATCAGTTCGTTGACCGAAACCTTGCGGGAGCAGGCCAGTTCCTTCAGGCCTTCCCAAAAGGGCCGCTCAAGGGAAATGCTGGTGCGGTGGCCTGCAATGCTGACCGAGCGTTTGACGATTTTGCCCAAGCCTGCTCCCCTTTGCCCCGATATTGAGGGCCCCGAATTTACTGAGGAGCGATCATATCCTGCGGGCGCACCGTCTGGTCAAACTCTTCTTCCGTGACATAGCCGCCTTTCACCGCTTCCTCGCGCAGCGTCGTGCCGTTCTTATGCGCGGTTTTGGCGATTTTCGTGGCGTTGTCATAACCGATTTTCGGTGCGAGCGCGGTGACCAGCATCAAAGAGCGTTCCATGAGATCGGCAATGCGCTCGCGGTTCGCCTCGATCCCGTCCACGCAGTTCTCCGCGAAGCTGACGCTCGCATCGGCCAGAAGGCGGATCGATTGCAGGATGTTATAGGCGATGACGGGCTTGAAGACATTAAGCTCGAAATGGCCCTGGCTGCCGGAGAACGTTACCGTCGTCTGGTTGCCCATCACTTGCGCGCAGACCATGGTGAGCGCTTCGCACTGGGTCGGGTTCACTTTGCCCGGCATGATGGAGGAGCCCGGCTCGTTTTCAGGCAGCTGCAATTCGCCAAGGCCCGAGCGCGGGCCGGAGCCGAGGAACCGGATATCGTTGGCGATCTTGAAGAGCGAAACGGCAACGGTGTTGAGCGCGCCATGTGCTTCCACACAGGCATCGTGCGTTGCCAGCGCCTCGAACTTATTGGGCGCGGTGATGAAAGGCAGTTTCGTGAAGTTCGCCACTTCCTCGGCGAATTTTTCCGCAAAACCGATTTTGGCATTGATGCCGGTGCCGACCGCCGTGCCGCCTTGGGCGAGTTCCAGAAGCGCGGGCAGAACGGTTTCCACGCGGCGGATGCCGTTTTCGACCTGCGCCACATAGCCGGAAAATTCCTGGCCGAGCGTCAGCGGCGTGGCATCTTGCGTGTGGGTGCGGCCGATCTTGATGATGTCTTTAAAGGCTTCAGCTTTGTCGTTCAGCGAATTGCGCAGCTGCTGCAGCGCAGGCACCAGACGGTGCGTGATTTCCTCGGCCGCTGCGATATGCATGGCGGTGGGGAAGGTATCGTTCGAGGATTGCGAGCGGTTGCAATGATCGTTCGGATGAACCGGGTCTTTTGAGCCCATCGTGCCGCCCAGCATTTCGATCGCCCGGTTGGAGACGACTTCGTTGGCGTTCATGTTGGACTGGGTGCCCGAACCCGTCTGCCAGACGACGAGGGGGAAATGATCGTCGAGCTTACCCTCGGCCACTTCCAGCGCGGCCTCGGCGATGGTCTGGCCGATTTTCGGATCGATATTGTCGAGCGCGATATTGGCGAGCGCGGCCGAGCGCTTGATGATGCCCAGCGCCCGCACGAGCGGCTTCGGCATGGTTTCGCCGCCGATCTTGAAATTGCCGAGGGAGCGCTGGGTCTGCGCGCCCCAATATTTGTCGGCGGGTACTTCCAGCGGGCCGAAGGAATCGGTCTCGGTGCGGGTCTTGCTCATGCGTCGGTCTCCCTGAAAAACAGCGTCATGGCCCGCCCGCACCAGGCGGAAGGGCGATTTTGGGGGCTGATTTAGCACGCAGGAGCGGGAGCGCCAAGCGAAGGCCGCGCGGTGCCCTGCCGGCAAGGGCGCGGCGGGACAGGAGGGCGCATTATTTGTTCTTGCGGAAAGCGTCGAGACTGACCACGTCGCCGCCTGCTTCGCCGCTTTTGGCCGGCTCGCCTTCTTCCCCGGCGGGCGGCTCATCGGCGGGCACCGTCTCTTCGCCGGGCGCGGCCGCTACTGCCTCTTCGTTTTGGGCAAATTGCAGGCCGAATTGGACGGAAGGGTCGAAAAAGCCCAGAAGCGCGGAGAAAGGCACGACCAGCCGTTCCGGCACCTTGTTGAAGGAGAGGTGCACGGAGAAGCCTTTTTCGGAAACCTCGAGGTCCCAGAACTGATGTTGGAGCACGATGGTGATTTCTTCGGGATATTGCTCTTTCAGCCGGTCGGAAATTTGCACGCCCGACGCATTGGTGCGGAAAGAGATGTAGAAATGGTGCTCGCCCGGCAGCCCTTCCTTGCCCGCAATCTCCAGCGACTTGCGCACCACGCCTTTCAGCGCTTCCTGCGCCATCAAATCGTAGCGCATGAGATCTTGGGAGGGAGTGTCAGCCATGGGTGTTCAACCTCAACCTTTTGCCGAATCTGCCAAATTTGCCGCTTTGCAAGCCTGCCTTGCGCCCGGCGGGCTGGCAAGTGAGCTAGTGCATCCGGGCGGCGGTGTCAAAGCGGCGTTGCTGCCGCGCCACATCAGGTGCCGCCGAAATGGGCAGACCGGACACCCTCCAGCCATTTGTCCTGCTGAGGCGCTGCGGTAAGAGCAGAGGATAAGTGAGGGCTTCTGTTGCCAGGTGCCCTCGAACCCCGCCTAACCGTGCTAACGGCTAGGGCTTAATTCGAAGCTGTCGCACTGCTTAGGCAGCGAGACGTGCTTCAGCATAGTTGTCGTTGGCAACTATCAAGTTTGGCCCGATAACGGTGGCTACCATGCCGAGCGAAAAAACTACCTTTACACCCTCGTCGATCCTGTTTCGCCCCCCTGAAGCCCGCAAAACTGTTTCAAGCGCGGGGATATTGGTGGAGGCGCCGGGTACTGCCCCCGGGTCCGATAGGCTTATTACGTAGTCCGTTTATCGCCATAGTCGGCAATGCCGACAGACGTAATATAAGCATCATGAGCGGCAAATAAAGGGTGAAGGGCGCCTGACTGAGAGAAGTCTTGTGCTTTCTGCAACAAGCCTGCGCCCGGCACATTCTTGCCCTTTTTGCTCCCCATTGCCGCCATTTCCCGCCGTTTGAATGCGCTCGGGCGCGGGGCACTGACTTTAAGAATAAAGGGCGGTGCGATGATAACGCGCAGGAAGGTTCTTAGCGGCTTCGGCACTCTTTTCAGCGGCGCTTTGACGGGCGGCGCGCTTTTTTCCATGCCCGGCTGCGCCGGCTCGTCCGAGGCGGGGGAGGCGCGTGGCGCGGCCCTCGACACGGTCTTGGGTGAGGACCTGCCTGAGCCAGCGCGCCAGCTCATCATCGCGGCGGAGGCGCAGATCGGCCTCACCCGGCGCTACGATCCTTCCTATGTGAGGCTCGATTATCCGGGCGGCGATGTGCCGCTGGAGCGGGGCGTGTGCACAGACGTGGTGATCCGCGCTTACAGGGCCGGGCTCGGCCTCGATTTGCAGGAGCTGGTGCATGAAGATATGCGCGCCGCATTTGCCGACTATCCGCCTCACTGGGGGCTTAAAAAACCCGACCCCAATATCGACCACCGGCGCGTGCCGAACCTTGCCGCGTTTTTCGCCCGCCAAGGAGCGGAGGTGAAAGACGGGAGTTACAGGCCCGGCGATCTTGTGACGCAAAACGTTTTCGGCCGCCCGCATATCGTGGTGGTGAGCGCGAAAACCTCACCGCTTACCGGGCGCCGGCGCGTCATTCACAATATGGGGCGCGGCACGGAATATGGCGACTGGCTCGGGCTTTTCCCCGAGACGGGCCATTTCCGTTTCCGCACGCTTGCAGCTTGAGGGGCAGGCCTAGCCCGCGGGCAATTGCTCCTTGAAGACGCGGATGACATTGCCGCCCATGATCTTGCGGATTTCTTCATCCGTGAAACCGGCCTTGCGCATTTCCTCCGTCAGGACGGCAAGTTCCGATGTGTCGAAAAGAACCGTCGTGCCGCCATCATAGTCTGAGCCGAGGCCGACATGATCGGCGCCCAGAAGGTCGGCGGCATAGCGCAGGGATTTGACGACATTCGCCGGATCGATCTTGCAGACCGCGCCGTCCCAATAGCCGATGCCGATGACGCCGCCGCGTTCGGCGATGCGCTTCATCAAATCGTCTTCGAGGTTGCGCGCGGTGTTGCAGGCGCCTTTGACGCCGGTATGGGACACGAAGATCGGGCTATCCGTCATCGCCAGCACATCCTCCACCACGGCGGGCGAGGAATGGGCGACATCGATCATGACGCCTTGCGCTTCCAGCTCGCGCACGACCTCCTTGCCGAAATCGGTCAGTCCCGCGCCCGAAAGCCCGTGCAGCGAGCCGCCCAGTTTATTGTCGAAGAAATGATGCAAGCCCATCATCCGGTAGCCGGCGTCGTAAAGCACTTTTACGTTGGCGGCGTCGCCTTCCAGCGGATGAAGGCCCTCGGTCGCCAGCAGCCCGGCGACAATCTCCTTGCCTTCGGCGCGCGCGCTCAACACCGCTTCCAAATCCGCTTTCGTGCGCACGACTTTCAGGGCTTCGGGCGCTTCGGCTTCGGCGGCTTGCAGTTTTTCGGCCTGATAAAGCGCGCGCTCCAAGAGACTGCGCCAAGTGCGGGCCGGCCAGTGCTGCACCATGGCAAGCAGGGTGATCTGGTCGCTATCGGCGGTGTTCTCGTCATAGTTCAGGCCCTGGGGCACTTTGGTGACGACGGAGAAGACCTGCAGCGCCACATTGCCGTCCACGAGGCGGGGCACATCCACATGGCCGCGATCGGCCCTCGACAAGGGATCGCGGGCCCAGAGCAGCGTGTCGGAGTGCAGATCGGCGATGACAAGGCTTTCATGCAGCGCGGAGGAGGCCTCCCCGATCTCGTAAGGGGCGTGCTCCTCGACCACATTCGTGGTGCTTTCCAGATAGCCCGGCACGATGGCAAGGGCGGCGACGGCGGCCGCCACCACAAGGCCGAGCCCGATCAAAACTGCTTTTTTCACTTTCTGCTCCCCATTTTTCCCCAGCTTTTTGCCGGGCGGGGCATTTCTTGCGCCCCTCTGCTGGCCGCCATTCTGGCTCAAGCGGGGCAGGGGCGCTAGACTGGCGGGCGAAAGAATCAGGAAGGGCCCGATGCAGCAATATCTCGATCTGATGCGGCTGGTGCGCGACAAAGGGGTGGAAAAGTCCGATAGGACCGGCACCGGCACGCGCTCCGTCTTCGGCCACCAGATGCGCTTCGATCTTTCGGAGGGCTTTCCGCTGGTGACGACGAAGAAGCTGCATCTGAAATCCATCATCCATGAGCTGCTCTGGTTTCTGGCGGGCGACACGAACATCGCCTATCTGAAAGCGAACGGCGTGCGCATCTGGGATGAATGGGCGGATGAGAACGGCGATCTCGGCCCTGTTTACGGCCATCAATGGCGCAGCTGGCCCGCGCCGGGCGGCACGAAGATCGACCAGATCAAGAACCTCATTCAGCAGATCGAAAAAAATCCGGATTCGCGCCGGCTCATCGTTTCGGCCTGGAACGTGGCCGATGTCGATCACATGGCGCTGCCGCCCTGCCACTGCCTCTTCCAGTTCTATGTGGCGGACGGCAAACTTTCCTGCCAGCTCTATCAGCGCTCGGCGGATATTTTCCTCGGCGTGCCTTTCAACATCGCGTCTTACGCGCTGCTCACCATGATGATCGCGCAGGTGACGGGGCTTCAGCCCGGCGAGTTCATCCACACATTCGGCGACGCGCATCTTTATCTCAATCATCTGGAACAAGCGGACAAGCAACTTCAGCGCAACCCGCGCCCCTTGCCGCAAATGAAGATCAATCCCGATGTGAAGAGTATTTTCGACTTCACCTATGATGATTTCGAACTGGTGGGCTACGACCCCCACCCGCATATCGCCGCCCCGGTTGCGGTTTAGGCGGGCCGGGATATGCCGCTTCACATCTCCTTCGTGGTCGCCATTGCCGAGAACGGTGTGATCGGGCAGGGGGGTGATCTGCCCTGGAAGATTTCCGGCGACATGAGGCATTTCAAGGCCGTGACGCTGGGCAAGCCCATCATCATGGGCCGCAAGACCTGGGATTCGCTGCCGAGAAAGCCTTTGCCGGGCCGCCCCAATATCGTGGTGACGGGCCAGGCGGGCTTTCAGGCGGAAGGGGCGGAGGTTGCAGGCTCCGTGGACGAGGCGCTCGCGCGCGGCGCGGCGCTCGCCCGCGAGCTCGGCGTCGATGAGGTTGCCATTATCGGCGGGGCGCAGATTTACCGCGCCGCTTTCCCCAAGGCGACGCGGCTCTATATCACGGAAGTGCATGCATGCCCGGAGGGGGATGTTCATTTTCCCGCTTTCGATGAGGGGGAGTGGCATGAGGTCTCTCGCACCCGCCATGCCGCCGGGGAAAAGGACAGCGCGGATTTTTCCATTGTCATTTATGAGCGCCGCTGAATTGCCGAAGGCCGGCGGGCGGGAGGGACAAGACAGATGAATTTCAGAACGCTGACGCTCAAGCCCTCTCCCAATCAATATCTCGTCGCCCCGGAAGGGTTTTGCGAGAAGGCTGCGCCCCATCGCACGGCCCCGGTATTTTCCATGAGCCGCGAAAAGCTCGATGCGCTGATGAGCGATCTCATTCTCAAGCAGCCGCGCACGCGCCGGCGCAATGTGGAAACGGCGCCCGGCCAGCATGAATTCGTTCAGCGCACGGCGCTTCTCGGTTTCCCCGACTGGATCACCTTCGAGGCGCTGGAGGTGGAGGGCGGTAAATCCACCCTCGCGCTTTACAGCCGCTCGGTCTATGGTTGGTCTGACCTCGGGGCAAATAAGAAGCGGATCGACAATTGGCTCGCCAAGCTGGAAGAGGCAGTGCGGCGGCAGGGGTGAGAGGTCCGCATCGGCTGGGACAAGCGCCGCATTAAGAGCGCGGGTAGCAGTGCTAGGTATCAGTGCGTAACGTGTGCGTAGATAGAGTTTCCGCAACAGATCCGGCAGTTCGTGGTGGCCTGCCGCGCCTTTAAACAAGAGCGCGTGCCCCATGAAATTTGAAACACTGACCCTTCCTTTCGCCGCCAGCCATTATCTCGTCGCGCCTCAGGGCCTGTGTCAGGCGGCGGTGCCGCATCGCTATTCCCCTGTTTTCAGCGCGCCGCCCGAAGCGCTCGAGGAACGGCTTCTCCGGCTCATCAAGCTCGAGCCCGGCATGGTCGAGCGGCTGCAGGACAGAGACGAGGGGCAGCACACTTATGTGCAGCGCTCCTTCTTTCTCAATCTGCCCGAGATCGTGACCTTCCAGGCCTGCGCGGAAGGCGAGGGCAAATCCAGCATCGCCATTTATTCGCGCTCCGAAACGGCGCTGCCCGATTTCGGCGGCAACAAGTACCGGGTGGAGAGCTGGCTCGGTTATCTGGAAGAAAGTTTCGAGACGGTCTGGTAGCACGCGTTTTTCGCCTCTTTGCCCAAGACCCGGCCTTGCATGTTGAGGGCTGGCTGCCGACAATGCCCGCCGGAATCAGAACCCAGCCAGAATTAAAACCCAATCAGGGAGAGCCCCCATGGACGTGCGTGCGGCAGTCGCTTTCGAAGCCGGAAAACCGCTTGAGATCGAGACGGTTCAACTGGAAGGGCCGAAAGCCGGCGAAGTTCTGGTGGAGATCAAGGCGAGCGGCATTTGCCACACAGATGCCTTCACGCTTTCGGGCGAGGACCCGGAAGGGCTTTTCCCTTCCATCTTCGGCCATGAAGGGGCAGGCGTCGTCGCCGAGTGCGGGCCGGGCGTGACCTCGCTAAAGCCGGGCGATCACGTCATCCCGCTTTATACGCCCGAGTGCCGGGAGTGCGATTATTGCCTCAACCCCAAAACCAATCTCTGCCAGGCTATCCGCACGACGCAGGGGCAGGGCCTGATGCCGGACGGCACGAGCCGCTTTTCCTATAAGGGCAAGCCCATCTTTCATTACATGGGCTGCTCGACCTTTGCCAATTACACGGTGCTGCCGGAAATCGCGCTGGCGAAAATCCGTAAAGACGCGCCTTTCGACAAGGTTTGCTATATCGGCTGCGGCGTGACGACCGGCATCGGCGCGGTGGTCAACACCGCCAAGGTGACGCCGGGCGCGCGGGTCGTCGTTTTCGGGCTCGGCGGCATCGGGCTCAATGTCATTCAGGGCGCGCGGATGGTGGGCGCGGATCAGATCGTCGGCGTCGATATCAATCCGGCAAAAAAGCCGCTCGCCGAAAAATTCGGCATGACCGATTTCGTCAACCCGAAAGAGGTCAGCGGCGATCTTGTCGCCCATCTCGTGGAACTGACGGGCGGCGGCGCGGATTGGAGCTTTGAATGTATCGGGCGCACGGACACGATGCGCCAGGCGCTCGAATGCTGTCACAAGGGCTGGGGCGAGAGCGTTATCATCGGCGTTGCGGGCGCGGGCCAGGAAATTTCGACGCGGCCCTTCCAGCTCGTCACGGGGCGGACCTGGAAAGGCTCGGCCTTTGGCGGGGCGCGCGGGCGCACGGACGTGCCCAAGATCGTCGATTGGTATATGGACGGCAAAATCAATATCGACGATCTCATCACCCACACGATGCCGCTCGAGGAGATCAACAAAGGCTTCGATCTCATGCATGAGGGCCGTTCCATCCGTTCCGTCGTGGTTTACTGATGAGCGATCTGGAAATTCTCGAAGAGCACCGCTGTTTCGGCGGGCGCGTTCTCATTTGCCGCCACGGTTCGGCGGCGACGGGCACGCCCATGCGCTTTTCGCTTTTCCTGCCGGAGGGGGAGGGACCGTTCCCGCTGCTTATCTGGCTGTCGGGCCTCACCTGCACGGAAGACAATTTCACTACGAAGGCGGGTGCGTACCGTAAAGCAAGCGAACTTGGTCTTGCCATTGCCGCGCCCGATACGAGCCCGCGCGGCGAAGGCGTCGCCAATGACGAGGCCTATGATCTTGGCCAAGGCGCGGGCTTTTATCTCGATGCGCGTGAGGCGCCCTGGGCGGCGCATTTCAAGATGGAAAGCTACATCACTCGCGATCTGCAGGATGTGCTGAGCGCGAACTTTCCGCTCGATATGGAACGGCGCGGGATCTCCGGTCATTCCATGGGCGGGCACGGCGCACTGACGCTTGCACTGAAACATCCGGATCTCTTCCGTTCTGTCTCCGCCTTTGCACCTATCGTCTCCCCGGCGCGCTGTCCCTGGGGGGAGAAAGCGTTCAGCGCCTATCTCGGCAAGGACCGGGCTGCCTGGGCCGCCCATGATGCGGCGCTTTTGATGGAAAGCGGCGCGGCGCGCTACGCCTTCGATGAAATTCTCATCGATCAGGGGATGGCGGACGGGTTTCTCGACGAGCAACTAAAGCCCGAGCTTTTCGAGGAAGCGTGCGAGAAGGCCGGCCAGCGCCTCATCCTGCGCCGGCAGGAAGGTTATGATCATTCTTATTTCTTCATTCAGTCCTTCATCGAAGATCATCTGGAATTTCACCGGGTGCGGCTGAGCTGAACTCTCATGCTGCGGCATGGGGATAGGCCGTATGGACCCCGGGACGAGCCCGGGGTGACGGTGGGGAAAGTGATGCGCGCAGCGCTCCCCTAGTCATCGGCGCAGCGGCCTGACAGAATGCCTCCCATAAACACAACTTCAGGGAGGGCTTCATGCTCGAGATGGAAGAAATTGCCAGCGGTCTGAAATTTCCCGAAGGGCCGATCGCCATGGATGATGGCAGCGTCATTCTGGTGGAAATCGAGCGGGGCACGCTCAGCCGCGTCAGCGAAGACGGCAAAGTGGAAGTCATCGCCGATCTTGGTGGCGGGCCGAACGGGGCGGCGATCGGGCCGGACGGCGCGGTTTATGTTTGCAACAATGGCGGCTTCGAATGGCATCACCGGGACGGGTTGACCATTCCGGGCGACATCGCGCCGGATTATTCGGGCGGGCGCATCGAGCGCGTCGATCTTGCGACCGGAAAAGTCGATACGCTTTACACCGAATGCGACGGCAGTCCCTTGAACGGGCCGAACGATATCGTCTTCGACAAGGAGGGCGGTTTCTGGTTCACCGATCTTGGCAAGTCGCGCGGGCGCATCAAGGACCGCGGCGCGCTTTATTATGCAAAGCCCGACGGCTCGATGATCACCGAAGCGGTGTTTCCGCTTGAAAGCCCGAACGGGGTTGGCCTCTCGCCGGATGAAAAGACGGTTTATGTCGCCGACACGGTGCCGGGCCGGCTTTGGGGCTTCGACATCGAAAAGCCGGGCGTCATCAAGAAAAGCGACGGGCCTTTGCCGGGCAATTTCGTCGGCGCGCCGCAGGGGCTCAATTTCTTCGACTCGCTGGCGGTCGATGCGCAAGGCAATGTCTGTGTCGCGACGATCTTCAATGGCGGTATTACATCCATTTCGCCCGACGGCTCGAAGATCGAGCATTTTGCGACCGGCGATTTCATCACCACGAATATCTGTTTCGGCGGCAAGGATCTGAAGACGGCGTATCTGACGCTGTCCTCCACGGGGCGGCTTGTGAAATGCACCTGGCCGCGTGCCGGGCTGCCGCTCAACTTCCACAACAAGTAAGCCAGAAAACTCTGCGCCCGGATTTGTTTCATCCGGGTGCAGATTTGCTCTTGTCCTTATGGTTAACGCATGTCAGCATGCACGGCGTTTTTGGGGGAAATCCAGGATAACCGAGGAGGAAAGAGATGCGTTTCATCGTAGCTCTTGTGTTTGCGTTTGCGTCCATGACCGGCATTGCCATGGCCGACCCGATGGCCAGTTTCTACGGCAATACCGTGGTCGTGAATAATCCGGAAAGCGGCGAGCGCCAGGTGCATATCAATGAAGACGGCACCTATAGCCAGACGCTGGCCGACGGCACCACTGTTGACGGCACCTGGGAAATGAAGGGCGAGGAGGTTTGCTTCACGTCCGGCGAGAACGAGCCTTACTGCACTTCGGCCGAAAGCCGTTCCGTGGGCGATACGTGGGAGCTGACGAACCCGGCGGGCGTGACCGAAACGGCATCGCTCGAAGAAGGGCGCTGATCCTTCGGGCCATAAAACGAAGCGGCCTGTCCTTTGCGGGACCGGCCGTTTTCTTTTGCGCAGGCGCGCTTCATGAAATGGAAATCTTCGGCGGCTTCTTCGTGCCGCCTTCCTCATAAAGTTTGGCGGCCAGGCGCGTTGCGATATCCATGAAGGGGGCGGCCGCCTTGCTGCCCGGATCGGTGGCAACGATGGGCTTGCCCTCATCCATGCCCGCGCGGATTTCCGGCACGAGCGGCACATCGCCCAGGAAGTCGGCGTGCAGTTCCTCGGCCACGCGTTTTGCGCCGCCTTCCCCGAAAATATAGGTCTTCTCGCCAGAGCCCGGCGCTTCGTAATAGGCCATGTTCTGCACGATGCCGAACACGGGCACATGGGTTTTTTCGAACATGGCAATGCCGCGGCGCGCATCCATCAGCGCGATTTCCTGCGGCGTCGACACAATGACGGCGCCGGCGAGCGGCACCCGCTGCACCATGGTCAGCTGCGCATCGCCCGTGCCGGGGGGAAAGTCCACGATCAGCACATCGAGCTCGCCCCAATCGACCTCGCTCATCATTTGCGTCAGCGCCGATTGCACCATCGGTCCGCGCCAGATCATGGCGGTGCTGTCATCGACCATGTAACCGATCGACATGGTCTTGATGCCGTAGGCTTCGAGCGGCAGGAGTTTCTTTTCTTTGCTCACTTGCGGTTTGCCGGAAAGACCCATCATGCGCGGCACGGAGGGCCCGTAAATATCCGCATCCAACAGGCCGACCTTCATGCCGAGATGGCCGAGCGCCAGGGCAAGGTTGACGGCGAGCGTCGATTTGCCGACGCCGCCCTTGCCGCTTGCGACCGCCACAATGGCTTTGACGCCGGGAATGTTTTGCGGGCCGGCTTGCGCGGAGGGCGCGCGCTTCGGCGCGGCGGGCGCGGGGCGGGAGGAGGACGGCGTGTCGCTATGGGCAGTCAGAACGGCGGTCACGGAAAGAACGCCCTTGATCTGTTTGACCGCTTCTTCGCAGGCCCGGCGCAGCGGCTCTTTCGCCTCGGCTTCTTTCGGGTCGATTTCGAGGGAGAAACCGATATTGCCGTTCTTGACGACGACCCCTTGCACGATGCCCGCGCTCACGACGTCTTTACCGGTTTCGGGTTCGGTCACGGCCGAGAGGGCTTTTAGAACGTCTTCCCTTGTTACAGACATGGATATTGCCGGTCCTCTTCCTATATCCCTGAAGGGGGTATGATTGCGCGGGTGGCCTGCCTGTCATATAACCCCTCAAGGCCTTTTTCCAAAGGCAGCATAAGAATTTGTGCGGTCCGGCGCCCTCAAAGCGGCCGGGCGCGGCAAGCGAACGGAACCGACAGCGCAACATTAAGGGAAGAGCTGAATGCCCTGGAACAATCAGAGCGGCGGCGGTGGCTGGCAAAATGGCGGCAATCGTGGGCCTTGGGGTCAACCTCCTTCCGGCGGCGGCCGGGGCGGGCAGGAGCCGCCGGATCTGGAGGACCTGATCCGGAAAGGTCAGGAGCGGCTTCGGGGCATATTGCCTTCGGGCGGCGGTAGCAGCGGCGGCTTCATCGTCGTCGGGCTGATTCTCCTCGGCCTTCTGGGCTGGAGCTCTTTCTACCGGGTCGATACGGACCAGCAGGGCGTGGTGCTGCGCTTCGGCGAGGCGGTGCGCACGGCGGGGCCGGGGCTGCATTTCAAGCTGCCTTATCCGATCGAGACGGTCTATTCCCCCTCTGTGACCAAGGTCAACCGGGTGAATATCGGTGAGAACAGCATCGATGAGAGCCTGATGCTTACGGGCGATGAAAACATCGTCGATGTGGATTTCGTGGTGTTGTGGCGTATCGCCGATGCCCAGGATTATCTCTTCAACGTGGAAGGCAAGGATACGGTCGTCAAAGCGGTGGCCGAAAGCGCCATGCGCGAGATCGTCGGTTCTTCCGGTCTGCAAGTGCTCTTGACCACCCAGCGTAACGAAGTGCAGCTGAAAGTGCAGGAGCTGGTGCAAAACACGCTGAATGATTATGGCGCGGGTATCGAAGTGCTCGAAGTGCAGCTCCAGTCGGTCGATCCGCCCAAGCCCGTGGAAGATGCGTTCCGCGATGTGCAGGCCGCCCGTGCCGACCAGGAGCGGCTGCGCAACGAGGCGGAAGCTTATGCCAATACGGTCGTGCCGCGGGCGCGCGGTGAAGCCGACCAGATTTTGCAGGCTGCCGAAGCTTATAAGGAGCAGACCGTTGCTCAGGCGCAAGGTCAGGCGGACCGCTTTCTGGCGATCTATAACGAATACAAGAGCGCCAAGGACATTACGCGCAAGCGCATCTATCTGGAGACGATGGAAGGCGTGCTGAGCGGGATGAATAAGATCGTCGTCGATCCCAAAGCGGGTGGCAGCGGCCCCGTTCCCTATCTTCCCCTGAACCAGCTTGCGCCGGGCGCGTCGCAGAAGAAGGAGGCCCAGTAATGAAAGCCAGCGCAATTGCCGCGGCTATTTTTGCCGCCGCCGTTATCATTATCGGGCTGTCCTCCGTTTATACGGTCGATGAAACGCAGCAGGCGCTCGTCATTCAGTTCGGCGATGTGAAGAGCCAGGAACGCGAGCCGGGGCTGCATTTCAAACTGCCCTTCATCCAGAACGTGGTTTATATCGACAAGCGCGTTCTTAACCTTACCTCTGCCCGTCAGGTTGGCGGGGAAGGCGGACAGGTGATCATCACCTCCGATCAGAAGCGTTTGGTGGTGGATGCCTTTGCCCGCTACCGCATTGTCGACGCGCTGAAATTCTATCAGTCCGTGCGCGATATGCGTCAGGCGAGCGACAAGCTGCAGCCGATTTTCCTCTCCAATCTGCGTAACGTTTTGGGTGAGGCGACGCTGGAAGCGCTGGTGCGCGACGAGCGCGCCGAGCTCATGCAGCGGATCGAAGAAAAGTTCAATGTGGCTGCACAGGAATTCGGCGTGGAAGTGGTGGATGTGCGTATCCGCCAGGCCGACCTGCCGACTGAAAACAGTGAAGCGATTTACCGGCGCATGCGCACGGAGCGTGAGCGCGAAGCGGCCGAGTTCCGCGCGCAAGGCCAGGAAACGGCCCAGCGTGTGCGCTCGCGCGCCGACCGCGATGTGACGGTGCTTCTCGCCGAAGCCCAGCGCGATGCCGAACGCATCCGCGGTGAAGGCGATGCCGAGCGGAACCGCACCTTCGCCCAGGCTTTCGGCCAGGACCCGGATTTCTTCGCTTTCTACCGGTCCATGCAAGCCTACCGGGACGGCCTGAAGGGCGATTCCACGACGCTCATTCTCTCGCCCGATTCCGACTTCTTCCGGTATTTCAAGGATGAAGATGGGCAGGTGAGCCGGTGACCCTCATTCGGTATCGGGCCCGGTCATGAATGATCTATGGGCAGCAATAGGGCTCTTTCTGGCACTGGAAGGAGCCCTTTATGCCGCCTTTCCCGGCGGTGTGAAGCGCATGATGGAGCGGGCGAAAGAGATGCCCGACGCCACCTTGCGGTTTGCCGGACTGACGGCGCTCGGTGCCGGTTTTTTGATCGTCTGGCTGGTGAGGGGGTAGGCTCTGCCTCATTTCGTCCATATTTTGTCCCAGGATGGGCAGATGAACGGGCCGGGGCTGGCCAGTAAGGGCACGGGACGAATTCGGCTTTCCGATGTCTACCCTTCTGATATCCCCATTTATCCCCGGGCTGGCATAGCGGCTTAGTATAACGAGTGCCGCAATCAGGAGATATGTTTATGGCAAGGTTGAAAAACTCGGCAGTGGCAAGACGGCAGGACGCAGCGCCTGGTATCATGCGTCTGCTTACCGCGCTCGCGGCGCTGACGGCGATGATGCTGGCGCTTTATGCGGCCCCTGCGTTCGCGCGCGGGGCGCCTGAGAGCTTTGCCGATCTTGCCGAAAAGCTTTCCCCGGCGGTGGTCAATATCTCCACCTCGCAAACCCTGAAACTGGGCGCGCCGGGCGCGCCGGTGCCGGGTCTGCCGGAAGGCTCGCCTTTCAACGAATTCTTCGAAGATTTTCTGCAGCGCCAGCCGGGCGGCCAAGCCCCGCGCAAGGTGCAGTCGCTCGGTTCCGGTTTCGTCATCGATCCGGATGGGATCATCATCACCAATAACCACGTCATCGAGCAGGCCGATGAGATCAAGGTGAATTTCTCCGACGGCACGACGCTGGCGGCAGAAGTTCTGGGCCGCGACCCGAAGACAGATGTCGCCGTCTTGCGGGTGGAGCCCGACCGCCCGCTGCCTTTCGTGAAGATGGGCGATTCGACCAAGGCGCGCGTCGGCGACTGGGTGGTGGCGATCGGCAACCCGTTCGGGCTTGGCGGCACGGTGACGGCGGGGATCATCTCGGCGATCAACCGCGACATCAACGCCGGGCCTTACGATGATTTCATCCAGACGGACGCCTCCATCAACCGGGGCAATTCCGGCGGTCCGCTTTTCAACCTCGAAGGCGAGGTGATCGGCGTGAACACCGCGATCATTTCTCCCTCGGGCGGCTCCATCGGGATCGGCTTTTCCGTCCCCTCGGCAACGGCAATGCCGGTCATCGAGCAGCTGAAAGAATATGGCGAGACGCGCCGCGGCTGGCTCGGCGTGCGCATTCAGACCGTGACGGACGAGATTGCCGAGAGCCTGGGCATGGATGAAGCGAAAGGCGCGCTGGTGGCGGAAGTCACCCCCGGCGGTCCCGCCGAAGAAGCGGGCATTCAAGCGGGCGATGTCATTATCGATTTTGACGGCAAGGATGTGCCGAGCATGCGCGATCTGCCCCGTATCGTGGCCGATACGAAGATCGGCAGGGAAGTGGAAACGACCGTGCTGCGCGGCGGGGACAAGGTGACGCTTGAAGTGAAAGTCGGCCGTCTTGAGGAAGCCGAGGCGAAAGCGGAAGGCGCGGCAAAGCCGGACGCGGATCAGAGCAATGAGCCGACGCTGACGCTCGGCCTTGCGCTCGGCGAACTGAATGCCAATAGCCGCCGCCGCTTCAACTTGCCCGACGATGTGGAAGGTGTGCTTGTTACCTCCGTCGATCCGGCGGGCCCTGCGGCGGAAAAGGGTATCCGGCCGGGCGATGTGATCGTCGAGGTGGCGCAAGAAAAAGTGAAATCACCTTCCGATGTGGTCGAGCGGGTGAAAGCGGAACAGGAAAAGGGCCGCCGCTCGGTTCTGCTTCTGGTTTCGACCGCAGGGGACCTGCGCTTCATCGCGGTCAGGATCGAAGAAGGCTGAGGTTTTCTGCCGTGAGCTAAAAGAAAGGCCCCGCAATGCGGGGCCTTTTTCTTTGGCGCAGCGTCAGAGGCCAGTGATTTCCGCTTCGCTATAGCCTTGCAGATAAAGCAGGGAGGTGAGATCGCCGTGATCGATGCGGGCGGGCGCGGCGGCGGCCACCACGGGCTTGGCATGATAGGCAACGCCGATACCCGCTTTTTCGATCATGGCAAGATCGTTCGCCCCGTCGCCCACGGCCAGCGTTTCTTCCGGCTTGAGCCCCAGCTCGGCGCTGAAATAAAGAAGCGCATCGAGCTTTGCCTGGCGGCCGAGGATCGGTTCCTGTACCTTGCCGGTCAGCTTGCCGTCTTCCATCAAAAGCACATTGGCCTGATTGTGCTGGAAGCCGACTTTTTCGGCGATTCGGGCGGTAAAGAACGTAAAGCCGCCGGAGACAAGCGCGCAGGTCGCGCCATGGGCGCGCATCGTGGCGCAAAGGGCGCGGCCGCCCGGCATTTCGGTGATCTGTGTTTCCAGCACACGCTCAAGCTCGCCGATACCGAGGCCTTTGAGAAGGCCGACCCGTTCGCGCAGCGCCGGCTCGAATTCAAGCTCGCCGCGCATGGCCCGCTCGGTGATCTCGGCGATCTGCGCCTTGATGCCGAGCGCATCCGCCAACTCGTCGATACACTCCTGCTCGATGATGGTGGAATCCATATCCGCGACGAGCAGCTTCTTGCGCCGGTGGGCGAGGGGCTGCGCGACTATGTCGATGGCCTCTCCGGCGAGCGCCTGCCGGGCTTTTTCCTCGCTGCTTTCCGCCTCCCTGCTTTCCAGCATAAAGTCGCAGGCATGTCCCTCTTTCAGCCAGGCCGGTTCCGCACCCAGGTTCAACGCAGCGGCAACGGCTTTACTATGATCCTGCGTCAGGGCTTGCCTAGGAGAACCGATTAGTGTCAGGACGTTGCGCATGAAGCCGGATCCGCAAATAGATAATGAGAAAAAGGGGCCGCGGCCCCGCGTGCTCCTTATTGCAGGCCCGACCGCCAGCGGCAAGTCCGCGCTGGCGCTGGACCTGGCCGCCCGGCTTGGCGGGGAAATCGTCAATGCCGATTCCATGCAGGTTTATGCAGGGCTGAGGGTGCTGACGGCGCGGCCCTCGCGCGCCGAAGAGGCGTTGCAGCCGCATCATCTTTACGGCGTGCTCGATCCTGCCGAGACCTGCTCGGCGCAGCGCTGGGCGGAAATGGCCGCCGCCAAGATCGCTGAGATCGAGGCGCGCGGAAAGCTGCCCATCCTTGTGGGCGGGACGGGTCTTTATTTCAAGGCGCTGGTCGAAGGGCTTTCCGAGATGCCCGCCATTCCCGAGGAGGTGCGCGCCGCGATCCGCGCGGAAGTCGCCGAGAACCTTGCCCGCGCCCATGCGCGGCTCGCGAGCGCCGATCCGGAGGCTGCCGCGAAGATCGCCCCGACCGACCCGCAGCGCACCGCCCGGGCGCTTGAAGTGCTGGAGGCGACGGGCAAACCCATTTCCCATTGGCAACAGCAAAAGGGGGCGCCGCTTTTTGACGGGGCGAGCGCGGGGTTCGTGCTCGATCCGGACCGGACTTGGCTTCGGGCGCGGATCGACCGGCGTTTCGATCAGATGATCGGGGAAGGGGCGCTCGAGGAAGTGGCGGCGCTCTTCGAACGGGGCCTCAGCCCGGACTTGCCTGCCATGAAAGCGCTCGGCGTGCCGCCGCTTCTGGCACATCTGGCCGGAGAACTGGCGTTGGAGGCGGCCATCGAGCAGGCCAAGACCCAGACAAAGCAATATGCCAAGCGCCAAAGCACCTGGTTCCGGCATCAGATGATTTCGTGGAACAGGCTTTCGGCGCAAGAAATGGAAAGTCAAATTCAGGAAATCTTTTCATTTATTGACGATTTTGGGTTGACCCCCTCCGGGTGAGGGGGTAGGTTGCGCCCGTTTTCCGCGGCTGAGCGCCCGAAAACCCCGGATTTTTGGGGTTGCCGGCATCAGGGGCCGCGGAGATTTGTTTGAGCGGAAGGGTGTTCTTCCGCCGCGCTTCAAAGGAAAAGACCCATGGCCGCCCGTGAAATGACAGGTGCAGAAATCGTCGTCAAAGCGCTGATCGATCAGGGCGTCGAAGTGATTTTCGGCTATCCGGGCGGCGCGGTGCTTCCCATCTATGATGCGCTTTTCAAGCAGAACGACATTGAGCACATTCTGGTGCGCCACGAGCAGGGCGCGGTTCATGCCGCCGAAGGCTATGCCCGCTCCACCGGCAAGCCGGGCGTCGTGCTCGTCACCTCCGGCCCCGGCGCAACGAACGCCGTGACGGGCCTGACGGACGCGCTGATGGATTCCATTCCGCTTGTCTGCCTGACGGGGCAGGTCGCGACCCATCTCATCGGCACCGACGCTTTCCAGGAATGCGACACGGTCGGCATTACCCGGCCCTGCACGAAGCACAATTGGCTCGTCAATTCCGCCGACGAGCTGGCGCGGGTCATGCACGAATCCTTCCATGTCGCCACTCATGGCCGGCCGGGACCCGTCGTTATCGACATTCCCAAGAACGTTCAGTTCCAGACTGCCGAGTATAGGACCCCGGCGCAGGTCTCCCACAAGACCTACCGCCCGCAGGTGAAAGGCGACATGAGCGCCATCAACCGGGCGGTGGATCTGATCGCGGCGGCGAAGAAGCCGGTCTTTTATACCGGCGGCGGCGTCATCAATTCCGGCCCCATGGCGAGCCAGCTTCTGCGCCAGTTCGTCAAGCTCACGGGCTACCCCATCACCTCGACGCTGATGGGCCTCGGCGCCTATCCGGCGGCCGACCCGCAATGGCTCGGCATGCTGGGCATGCATGGCACCTATGAAGCCAATAACGCCATGCACGATAGCGATCTCATCATCTGTGTCGGCGCGCGTTTCGACGACCGCGTGACGGGGCGCCTCGACGCGTTCGCGCCGCATTCGAAGAAAATCCATATCGATATCGACGCCTCCTCGATCAACAAGAACGTGCATGTGGATGTGCCGATCATCGGCGACTGCGCGCATGTGCTTGAAGACATGATCCGGGTCTGGAAGTCGAAAGTCAGCCAGCCGGACAAGAGCGCGCTTTCCACCTGGTGGAAGCAGATCGAGACCTGGCGCGGGCGCAAGTCGCTGGCCTATGTCAAAAGCGATACGTCCATCAAACCGCAATATGCGGTGGAGCGGCTTTACGAGCTGACGAAGGACCGCAAGACCTTCATCACCACGGAAGTCGGTCAGCACCAGATGTGGGCGGCGCAGCATTATCATTTCGAGGAGCCGAACCGCTGGATGACCTCGGGCGGGCTCGGCACGATGGGCTACGGCCTGCCGGCGGCGATCGGCACGCAGGTCGCGCACCGCGACGCGCTGGTGATCGACATTGCCGGGGAAGCCTCGATCCTGATGAACATGCAGGAAATGTCGACGGCGGTGCAGTTCATGCTGCCGGTGAAGATTTTCATTCTGAATAACGAATATATGGGCATGGTGCGCCAGTGGCAGGAGCTTCTGCATGGCGGGCGCTATTCGCACTCCTATTCGGAAGCCTTGCCCGATTTCGTCAAACTGGCCGAAGCCTATGGCGGGCACGGCATCCGGGCGACGCATCCGGATGAGCTCGATGCCAAGATCATGGAAATGATCGAAACACCGGGCCCGGTGATTTTCGACTGCGTGGTGGAGAAGATGGAAAACTGCTTCCCCATGATCCCGTCCGGGGCCGCGCATAACGAAATGATCCTGGGCGACGACCCGGAAGGGGCGACGGTGACGGAAGCCGGCAAGATGCTGGTCTGAGAAGCCGGCAAGGCTTCGCTTTCCCAGATGAATGGGCTATAAGCCGCCCGGGACGGCCCGATGGGCCACCGGACCACACTACCCAGAAGAGCCCGCTTGGGGCGGGTCGCAGGACAGAACATGAGTGAAGAAAAATCAGAACGCCATGTATTGGCCGTCCTCGTGGATAACGAGGCAGGGGTCCTGGCGCGTGTGGTCGGGCTCTTTTCGGGCCGGGGATACAATATCGAAAGCCTGACCGTGGCCGAAGTGGACCATGCCGAGCATACCTCGCGTATTACGGTCGCAACGTCGGGCACGCCCATGGTCATCGCCCAGATCAAGGCCCAGCTCGAGCGGCTGGTGCCGGTGCACAAGGTGGTCGATCTGACCGTGCAGGCACCCTCCGTCGAGCGGGAAATGGCGTTGGTGAAAGTCGCCGGCACGGGTGAGAAGCGGGTGGAGGCGCTGCGCCTTTCCGATGCGTTCCGCGCCCGCGTGATCGACACGACGCATACGTCCTTCATTTTCGAAGTGACGGGCACGCCGGAAAAGATCGACGCTTTTGTCGGGCTGATGCGGGGCCTTGGCCTGGTGGATGTGACGCGGACCGGCGTCGTTTCCATCGCCCGCGGCCCGGAAGCCATGTAAGCGGCTGGGTGAAAGACGGCAGAATTAGAGACGAGAGAATTCAGGGGCGGCACGCCGCCTTATGAGACTTGAAGATGAAAGAGCGCCGCTTCGCGCGGTAATTGACCGGGTAAGTCCGGCGGAGAATTGGAAGGATAGGAGCCATGCGCGTTTATTACGATCGCGATGCGGACGTGAACCTCGTTAAAGGCAAGAAAGTCGCCATCATCGGTTACGGCAGCCAGGGCCATGCCCATGCGCTGAACCTGCGCGACAGCGGTGTGAAAGAAGTGGCCGTGGCGCTGCGTCCGGGTTCGTCCTCGGCGAAGAAAGCCGAAGGCGAGGGGCTGCAGGTCATGTCGGTTGCCGATGCCGCCAAATGGGCCGACGCGCTGATGATGCTGACGCCGGACGAGCTGCAGGCCGATATCTATAACGAGTACCTGAAAGACAACATGAAGCCGGGCGCGGCGCTGCTTTTCGCCCACGGCCTCAACGTGCATTTCAACCTCATCGAGCCGCGCGCGGATATCGACGTTTTGATGGTTGCGCCCAAAGGCCCCGGCCACACGGTGCGCGGCGAATATCAGCGCGGCGCGGGCGTGCCCTGCCTTATCGCCATCCATCAGGATGCTTCGGGCAATGCCCATGATTTCGGCCTTTCTTACGCGTCCGCCATCGGCGGGGGCCGCGCCGGCATCATCGAGACGACCTTCAAGGAAGAATGCGAGACGGACCTTTTCGGCGAGCAGGCCGTGCTTTGCGGCGGCCTTGTCGAGCTTATCAAGGCCGGTTTCGAAACGCTGACCGAAGGCGGCTATTCGCCGGAAATGGCTTATTTCGAATGCCTGCACGAAGTGAAGCTGATCGTCGACCTCATCTATGAAGGCGGCATCGCCAACATGAACTATTCGGTCTCCAACACGGCGGAGTACGGTGAATATGTTTCCGGCCCGCGCGTTGTCGGCCCTGAGGCGAAAGCGGCAATGAAAGAAGTGCTGACGGACATTCAGACCGGCCGCTTCACCCGCGACTGGATGCTGGAAAACAAGGTCGGCCAGACCTCGTTCAAAGCGATCCGCGCCCGCAATGCCGCGCACCCCATCGAAGAAGTGGGTGAGAAGCTGCGCGCCATGATGCCTTGGATTGCCGAGACGAAGATGGTGGACAAGGAAAAGAACTGACGCTCTTAAGGCGCAGCCTTTTATGGACAGGGCCCGCCCGCTGAGAGCGCGGCGGGCCTTTTTCAAAACCGAACCGGCCCAATTTAAAACCGGCAACCCGCAATCGACAGAGGCGAAGATGATCCCTTACCGTTCCCGAACGACGACCCATGGCCGCAATATGGCCGGCGCGCGCGGTTTGTGGCGTGCGACAGGCATGAAGGATGAGGATTTCGGCAAGCCGATTATCGCGGTGGTGAATTCCTTCACCCAGTTCGTGCCGGGCCATGTGCACCTCAAAGACCTCGGCCAGATGGTGGCGCGGGAGATCGAGGCGGCAGGCGGCGTTGCCAAGGAATTCAACACCATCGCCGTCGATGACGGGATCGCGATGGGCCATGACGGCATGCTTTATTCGCTGCCCTCGCGCGATCTGATCGCGGACTCGGTCGAATATATGGTCAATGCCCATTGCGCCGACGCGATGGTCTGCATTTCCAACTGCGACAAGATCACGCCCGGCATGATGATGGCGACCATGCGCCTCAACGTGCCGACGATCTTCGTGACCGGCGGGCCGATGGAAGCGGGCCGCGCGGTGGTCGACGGCAAGGAAATCGCGGTCGATCTCATCGATGCGATTATCGAAGGGGCAAACCCCAACCGTTCGGACGCGGAAGTGGACGAGCTGGAGAAAAACGCCTGCCCGACATGCGGTTCCTGCTCGGGCATGTTCACGGCGAATTCCATGAACTGCCTAGCCGAAGCGCTCGGCCTCGCTTTGCCGGCAAACGGCACGATCGTTGCCACCCATGCGGACCGCAAGGAGCTTTTCCTGCGGGCGGCGCGGCAGATCGTCGAGCTGACCGACCGCTATTACAAGCAGGGCGATGAGAGCGTGCTGCCGCGCGGCATCGCGACCTTCAAGGCGTTTCAGAACGCGATGACGCTCGACATTGCCATGGGCGGCTCGACGAACACGATCCTGCACTTGCTCGCCATCGCCAATGAAGCGGGCGTCGATTTCACGATGAAGGATATCGACGAGCTTTCGCGCAAAGTGCCGTGCCTTTCGAAAGTCGCGCCGGCCGTCCAGAACGTCCATATCGAGGATGTGCACCGGGCAGGGGGCATCATGGCCATTCTCGGCCAGCTCGAACGCGGCGGGCTTATCCACGGCGATGTTTCCACCGTGCATGAGCCGAGCATGAGCGCGGCGCTCGACAAGTGGGATATTTCCCGCACGAATTCCGAAGAGGTGCACACGCTCTTCAAGGCGGCGCCGGGCGGGGTGCGCACCACCGTCGCTTTCAGCCAGCAGAGCCGCTATCTCGATCTCGACACGGACCGGGAAAACGGTGTCATCCGCTCGGTAGAAAAAGCCTTCACGAAAGAGGGCGGCCTTGCCGTGCTCTTCGGTAATATTGCCGAGGAAGGCTGCATCGTGAAGACGGCGGGCGTCGATGAAAGCATCTGGAAGTTTTCCGGCCCCGCGCGGGTCTGCGAAAGCCAGGAAGAGGCGGTTTCGCGCATCACCAAGCGCGACATCAAGGCGGGTGATGTTGTGATCATCCGCTATGAGGGGCCGAAGGGCGGGCCGGGCATGCAGGAAATGCTCTACCCGACCTCCTATCTCAAATCCATGGGGCTCGGGAAAGACTGCGCGCTCATCACCGATGGGCGTTTTTCCGGCGGCACCTCCGGTCTTTCCATCGGTCATGCTTCGCCCGAAGCAGCGGAAGGCGGCAATATCGGGCTTATCGAGGAGGGCGATCTGATCGAGATCGATATTCCCGCCCGCTCGATCAATGTGAAGCTCTCCGATGAAGAGCTAGCCAAGCGCCGCGCGGCCATGGAAGCCAAGGGCGCCGATGCCTGGAAACCGGCCGAGGAACGCCCGCGCAAGGTCTCCCAGGCACTGCGGGCCTATGCGGCGATGGTCTCGAACGCCGCGCGCGGGGCAGTGCGTGACGTTTCTCAGATTGAACGCAATTAAGTTTTAGGGCAGATTGCGCTTCATGACACAGGAATGGGCATATGGCGCTATCGCGCCCCGGTCTTTGCACGGCTCGCTGAAAAGCGAAGCTGCCCATTCCGCGCGCCTTTTGGCCGCCAAAACCGTGATCGCCATTGTAACGGCAGTGAAACACGCCGCCGTTAAACTCGTGGCCAAAGCCGCCCCATAGCGCGATCACGCAGAGCCGACACTGGAACAAAGGCCCGCCGCGATGATCGCGGCGGGCTTTTTCTTTGAGCCGATGGAGAAAAAGATGACACCGCCTGATAGGGGCACACCGGAACGCGTGACGTTCTTACATACCTCGCCCTTGCACATAAATACGTTCGAGGGTTTGCGCGACCGGCTGGCGCCGGGGCTGAAGCTGCGCCATGTGGTGCGTGAGGATCTGCTCAAACAAGCGGAAAAGGCGGGCGGGCTGACGCCGGCGCTGCGCATCCACACGGGCGAGGCCTTGCTGAAGGAAGCGGCACGCGGGGCTGAGGTGGTGGTTCTCACCTGCTCGACGCTCGCGCCCGTCGCCGAGGAAGTTTCCTATGAGGGCACGCGGATCATGCGCATCGACCGGCCGATGGCGGATGAAGCGGCGGGCAAGGGCGGGCGCATTGCCGTTGCCGCGTGCCTGGAAGCGACGCTGGCGCCGACCATGGAGCTGGTGCGTTCTTCGGCCAAGGCGGCGGGCAAGGAGATCGAGGTTTCCGGCCATGTGTTTTTCGATCTCTGGCCGCTTTTTCAGAAAGGCGCCCTCGGCGATTATCATGCCGCGATCGCGGCCCGGCTGCGGGAGGCGAGCTGTTCCTGCCAGGCAATCCTTTTGGCGCAAGCCTCCATGGCGCCTGCCGCCGCGCTGCTCGGCGAAGGCGGCATTCCGGTTCTCTCCAGCCCCGAAAGCGGCTTTAAGGCAGCGCTCGGCGCTTTACACTAAAGGGTGCGGGGCAGGGCTTGCGCCCTCCCGCCATTCGCCTTTTGCCTGGCGGATGACGCGCCAGGCGGCGGAAAGGCCGAGGGCGGCGATCAGTACGGCGACCAGAATGTCGGGCCAGCCCTGGCCCGTCGTCCAGACAAGGCCGGCGGCGGCAAAGACGGCGATATTGGCAATCGCGTCATTGCGCGAGCAGAGCCAAATGGATTGCCGGTTCGCATCGCCTTCACGGTGGGCGAAGAGCAAAAGCGCGACGCCGACATTGACGCTAAGGGCAAGGAGCGCGACGGGCCCCATGATGAAAGGCTCGGGTACGCCGCCTTGCAACACGCGGTAGAGCGCCATGCCCAGGACCCAAAGGCCGAAGAGGCTCATCGTGCCCGCCTTGATGAAGGCGGCCATGGCCTTGGCGCGCAGGCTCATGCCGAGCACGAAAAGCGAGATGGAGTAATTGGCGGCGTCGGCGAGGAAATCCATCGCATCGGCCTGCAGCGCAACGGAGCGGCCGAGGAAGGAGCTGTAAAGCTCAACCGCGAACATGGCGCCGTTCAGCACAAGCGCGATCCATAAGGCGCGGCGGAAGGGCTTGTCGATTTCGCCTGATGTGGGGGCGGCGCAGCAATCATCGCATCCGGCAGACATGGGGGTGCTCCTTCAATGTGCGGCTGTCGCCGTCCCGGCGGGCGGGGCGCAATCGCCCTCGCAGCTTTCCCGCTCGATCTGCACGGTGGCATGGCTCACCGAAAAAACCTCGGCAAGACGTGTGTTGATGTCCCGCAGCACCCGGTCGCCGTCCGCCGCCTCGCTAATGCGGGCATGAAGGGTGACGACGGGCCGTTCCTGCGTCAGGGACCAGGCATGGAGATGGTGCACGTCTTCCACCCCTTCGATATGGCCGCAAAGATCCGCGCGCATTTCACCGAGGTTCAAGCCACTCGGCGTGCCTTCCATCAGAATATGCGCGGATTGTTTGGTGATGAACCAGGCGCTGCGCAGCACGAGCAGGGCAACGAGAAGGGAGAGCAGCGGGTCGATCGGCATCCAGCCGGTCCAAAGGATGATGCCGGCAGCGGCGATGGCGGCGAGTGAACCCAGAAGGTCGCCCATGACATGGACGGCGGCGCCCTTGATGTTGAGGTTGTCGCCCGCCCCGCCATGAAGAAGGGCAAAGGCGGCGATATTGACAAGGAGACCGGCAGCGGCGACCGCGAGCATCAGGCCGCCCAGAACCTCCACCGGCTGAAAGAAACGCGTGACGGCCTCATAAGCGATCCAGACCACAAGCGCGATCATGGCAAGACCGTTGACGAAGGCGGCCAGAATTTCGGCCCGGTAAAACCCGTAGGACCGCGCGCCATCCGCCGGGCGGCGGGAGAGGCGGAAGGCGAACCAGGCAAGCAGCAGCGAGGCGGCATCCGTCGCCATATGACCGGCATCGGCGATGAGCGCGAGGGAGCCTGACATGAGGCCGCCCGCGACCTCCGCGACCATGAAGCCGCCGGTTAAGAGCATGGCCCAGAAGACGCGCCGCTCGTTCTCATGGCTGACCTGCGGGGCGTGGCTGTGGCTTGCGTGGTCATGGGCATGATCGTGGCTGTGATGATGATCGTGCCCGTGACTATGGGTGTGGTCGAGTTCGGTTGCCATCAATCCGCGCCTTCCGTGACATGTTCGACCATGTCCTCGATCACGCAGCGGATGTGATGGTCATGCACGCTATAGAGCATCTGCCGGCCCCGGCGCTCATGGCTGGCGATGCGCGCAGCGCGCAGGAGGCGCAGATGGTGGCTGACGAGAGAGGGGGAGAGGCTCAGCCGCTCGGCAATGCTGCCGACGGAAAGCGGCCCGTCCAAAAGCGCGATAACGATTTTCAGCCGCGAGGGATCGCCCAGCAGCTTGAACATATCCGCAAGGACGGCGGTGTGGTCATCGGCCAATTGTGTGAGGTGTTTCAACATCTCGACCTCTCGATATATGAATAGGTGTTTATATGTTGGTATTTCGGCGGGTGTCAAGGGCGGGCCGGGAGGCTGTATGGACCCCGGCATGGGGGCCGGGGTGACGGGCGGAGGAGGTGGCAAGGCCGTGCTTCTTTCCCGGGCTGTCACCCCGGGCTTGTCCCGGGGTCCATGCGGCATCCTCATGCAATGGCTAGGGCAGGAAAAGGGCGCAGACGGCAACGCCTTGCTGGCCCCTTTCTTTTCCCTTGGGTAAAAGGGGGGCAACAGAAGGAGGCCTTATGCGTATCGGAACACCGCTCAGCCCGTCGGCGACGAAGATCATGCTGCTCGGCTCGGGCGAGCTTGGCAAAGAAGTGGCGATCGAATTGCAGCGTCTCGGCGCGGAGGTGATTGCCGTCGACCGTTATGAAAATGCCCCGGCGCACCAGGTGGCGCACCGGGCCCATGTGATCGACATGACGGACGGGGCGGCCATCCGCGCGCTGGTGGAAAAAGAGCGCCCGCATCTCATCGTGCCGGAGATCGAGGCGATTGCGACGGACATGCTGGCGGAGATCGAAGCGGAAGGCCTTGCCGAGGTTATTCCGACGGCGCGGGCCGCGCAGCTCACCATGAACCGGGAAGGCATCCGTAAGCTCGCCGCCGAAGAGCTCGGCCTGCCGACTTCCGCTTATGCGTTCGCCTCGAGCGCGCAAGAACTGAAAGCGGCGGTGAAGGGCGGCATAGGCTGTCCCTGTTTCGTCAAACCCGTCATGTCCTCTTCCGGCAAGGGGCAATCCTTCGTGACGCGGGAAGAGGACCTCGAGGCCGCCTGGGACTATGCCATGGCAGGCGGGCGCGTGGCGCGGCCGCGCGTCATCGTCGAGGGGCTTGTGGATTTCGATTATGAAATCACGCAGCTCACCGTGCGCGCGCTTGGCGCCTCGGGCGAGGTGGAGACCTTTTTCTGCGAAGCGGTGGGGCACCGCCAGGAGAAGGGCGATTATGTGGAAAGCTGGCAGCCCCAGGCAATGCCGGTGAAAGCGCGGCAGCGGGCGCGGGAGATCGCGCGTGAAGTGACCGCCAATCTTGGCGGGCGGGGCATTTTCGGTGTCGAGCTTTTCGTCAAAGGCGAGGATGTCTGGTTTTCCGAGGTGAGCCCGCGCCCCCATGACACGGGGCTGGTGACGCTGGCCACGCAATATCAAAGCGAGTTCGCGCTGCATGCCCGCGCCATTCTGGGCCTGCCCGTCGATGCCTCTTTGCGCGAGCCGGGCGCCAGTGCGGTCATCTATGGCGGCATGGAGGAAAAGGGCATTGCCTTTGAAGGCGTCGAGGAGGCGCTTGGCGTTCCCGGCGCCGATATCCGGCTCTTCGGCAAACCCGAAGCCTTTGAGCGACGGCGCATGGGCGTGGCGCTGGCGCGCGGGAGCGATGTGAACGAAGCGCGCGCCCGCGCCGTTCTTGCCGCAAGCAAGGTACGTCCGGTGAAAGGGTCGGAATAGTCATGGAAAGAGAGATCGCCGGCATGGGCGAGGGGCTTTGGCGGTTTTTCACCGAAGGGGGTCCGCAGCTTCTCAATACGCTGATCCTGATCGGGGCGCTTCTGGCGATCCGCGCTATTGCCGGGCATTTTCTGCGCCGCCGCCAGCGCCTGCCGCGGCAGATGAAGCGCCGTATTCAGGACCAGCTCCGCCTCGGCCTTTTGGTGATCGGCGTTATCGGCATCGTCATCATCTGGGCGCCGGAGCTGCGCACCTTCGCGCTCTCGCTTACCGTCGTTGCCGCCGCCATTGCCATTGCGACGAAAGAACTTCTCATGTGTTTTGCGGGCGCGGTGATCCGCGGCAGCGGCGAGGCGGCGGAACCCGGGGAGGTAGTGCGCATCGGCGAGCACCGGGGGGAGGTGCTGGAGCGGCACCTTCTTACCACCACACTGTTGGAAGTGGGCCAAGGCTCGCAGATCGGGCGCTATACGGGCCGCATCGTCACGCTGCCCAACAGCGTCTTTCTGACCTCGCCGGTCAAGCGTTACAGTTTCGTCGGAGATTTCATCCGCCATAGCGTCGAGTTTCCGCTGGCCGATGAAGTGGATCCGGCTGCGGCGGAAAAGGGGCTGCGTGAGATCGCGGCCAAGGCCGTTACACCCTATCGCGCGCAGGCCGAGGCCCATGCCAAGCGCCTTGCCAAGCGGACCGATTCCACCGTCTTCTCCGTCGAGCCGGAGCTTAATCTGCATTTGACGGCGGCCGGTCAGGCGGTGCTGGAGCTTGGGGTCTTCCTGCCGGTTTCAGCCGCCGCAGAGGTGGAGCAGACGCTGCTGCGAGAAGGGTTTTCCCTGCTCAGGCGGCTGAAAGCGGAGGCAAAAGCGGCGGAAAACCTTGCCAAAAACCCCGATTCCGTCTGATTTGCATAAACGCATAACCTTTTTTGCAAAAATCGAGTGAAGAGGCCCGGCCCGCGCGCTAGGCTTGCGGCGGCACGATCAATGAGGGCCGGGCAATGAACTGGGACGATTTGCGGTTTTTTCTGGCAGTGGCGGGCGCTGGCAGCCTGTCCGGCGCGGCGCAGCAGCTCAACGTCAATACGACTACGGTTTTAAGGCGCGTGTCCTCGCTGGAAGAGGATTTGGGCGCGCGGCTTTTCGAGCGCGAGCGCACGGGCTACCGGCTGACCCCGGAAGGGGAAAAGCTGATGGAGGCTCTCGATCCGGTGGACCGGCGGCTTTCTTCCCTGCAGCGCGATTTCACGGCCTCGGCTTCGGCGGGCACGCAAGGCACGGTGCGCCTTGCCTCGGGCGAGGTGATTGCCGTCTCCGTCATCGCCCCGGCGCTGCGCGCCTTCCGCGATCAACATGACGGGCTCGATATTGAGCTTTTGACCGACCCGATGCTGTCGGGCGCTTCCGCCGCCCCGCGCATCGCCAACCCGCTTAAAGACGTGGATGTCGCGATCCGCGCGGCCCGGCCTACCCAGGGCGACATGCTGATGCGCAAGGTGGGCGATCTTGCCTTTGGCCTTTATGCGAGCGCTGAGTATCTGGCGGAGCGCGGCCGCCCCGGCACGATGGGCGATCTGGCAGGCCATGATGTGATCGGTTTTCCCCGCTCCGAAACCCCGCTCGGGCCGGTCTGGTGGCTGTCACGGGCCGAAAAGCCTGCCAATACGCTCTTTCGTTCCTCCAGCGCGGCGGCGCGGGCGGAGGCGGCGCGGGCAGGCTGCGGGCTTGCGGCGCTCCCTTGTATCCTCGGCGACAGAGACCCGGGGCTTGACCGGGTCTTCGGGCCGGAGATCGTCGGCGCGCTCGAACTTTGGCTTTTGACGCGCAACGATCTTGCCCAGCTTGGCCATGTGCGCACGGTGATGGACTTTCTCGTCGGCCAACTCAAAGCGCGGCGCGGGGAGCTTGAAGGGCGCGGCCAGGTGACGGAGATTCCGATGGTGAGGGAACGGGGACGGGGCGGCGGCCGGCAAGCGGCATCCTGATCGCGCGTGCTTCTCATGATCGTGATGAGCGAAAAGAAGAAAGACAGGATTCTTTTTCGCCGGGGAAGATAAAATCCGCTGGCGGCCCTTTTTATGCCGTCTTTTTTAGCTTATTAACCAATTAGCCACCATAATTGCCGAAACTGACTCGCAATTTACGGCGGTCCACTCCGTCTGTCCGAAGGCCTGCCGGGCCATCAAAATTTGGGGAACGATAAGAACATGCTCTCCGGTCTTCTCGGAATGCTCTCCGCCGATATGGCGATTGATCTGGGCACCGCCAACACGCTGGTTTACGTGAAAGGACGCGGAATCGTTCTGAACGAGCCCTCCGTCGTTGCGATCATCGAAAAAGGTGGCAAAAAACAGGTTCTGGCCGTCGGCGACGAGGCCAAAATGATGCTGGGCCGTACGCCCGGCAACATTCAGGCGATCCGCCCCATGCGCGACGGGGTGATTGCCGATTTCGAAGTCGCCGAGGAAATGATCAAGCACTTCATCCGTAAGGTGCATAACCGGCGCTCCTTCGCCAATCCGCAGATCGTGGTCTGTGTGCCGTCGGGCTCGACGGCGGTGGAACGGCGCGCCATTCAGGAATCGGCACTGTCCGCCGGCGCCCGGCGCGTGCATCTCATCGAAGAGCCGATGGCGGCTGCCATTGGCGCGGGCCTGCCCGTGACCGAGCCCACCGGCTCCATGGTCGTCGATATCGGGGGCGGGACGACGGAAGTGGCCGTGCTCTCGCTCGGCGGCATCGTTTACGCGCGCTCCGTGCGTGTGGGCGGCGACAAGATGGACGAGGCGATCATCGCTTACATCCGCCGCAACCATAATCTGCTTGTGGGCGAATCGAGCGCGGAACGGATCAAGAAGGAAGTCGGCTCCGCCGCTATCCCCGCCGATGGCGAGGGCATGGCGATCGAGATCAAGGGCCGCGACCTGATGAACGGGGTGCCGAAGGAAATCAAGATCAGCCAGCGGCAAATTGCCGAAAGCCTGGCAGAGCCTGTCGGTGCTATTGTAGAAGCTGTGAAAGTGGCGCTGGAAGCCACGCCGCCGGAACTGGCGGCCGATATCGTGGATAAGGGTATCGTGCTGACGGGCGGCGGCGCTTTGTTGACAAATCTGGATCAGGTGCTGCGTGAAGAAACGGGCCTGCCTGTTTCCATCGCCGATGATGCGCTTTCCTGCGTCGCGCTCGGTACGGGCAAGGCGCTGGAGCACATCAAGACGATGAAACATGTGCTTAGCTCCGTTTATTGACGGGTAACTGATCCTCATGCGGGCCCTCGCTCGGGCCCTGACCCGGGGAAGGCCAGCCGTTGTTTCCTGATAAGCATGGGGGATGGTGATCCGTGCAGGATTCATTTAGCCGGCCAGCACCGCCGATCCTCGGGGTTTCCAACCGCGTCTCGTTGATTTTCATGGTGACGCTGGCCGTGGCGCTTTTGCTGCTGGGGCGGGCGGAAACCTATGTTTTCGATCAGGCCCGCCAGGTCGTCACCGACCTTGCCGCGCCAGTGCTCGAGCTCGGCTCGCGCCCCGTTGCCGCCGGCCGCCGCCTTGTCGAGCGGACGGATGAGTTCGCCTATGTCTTTGACGAGAACGAACGCCTGCGCCAGGAAAATGCCGAGCTTTTGACCTGGAAGGAAAAGGCGCTGAAGCTGCAGGCGCGCCTTGCCCGCTATGAAGCGCTGCTCAATGTGCAGCTCGACCCTTCCATCAACTATGTGACGGGCCGCGTCATCGGCGATACGGGCGGGCCCTTCGTTGAAACCTTTATCGTCAATCTCGGTCATGAGCACGGTGTCGAAAGCGGCCAGGCGGTGGTCGATTCCGAAGGGCTTATCGGGCGTATCGTTTCGGCGGGCGAGCGGGCAAGCCGTATCCTTTTGCTGACCGACCTTAACAGCCGGGTGCCCGTCACCATCGAGCCGACGCGCCAGCGGGCCGTGCTTTCCGGCGACAACACGGTCTGGCCGAAACTGGAATTTCTGCCCGCCGGTTCCGGCGTCGTGCCGGGCGATCATGTGGTGACCTCCGGCCATGGCGGGCTGATGCCGCCGGGACTGCCGGTGGGCACGGTGATTCAAACCGAAAACGGCGATTTGCGCGTCCAGACATTCTCGAACCGCAACCGGCTCGATATGGTCCGTGTGCTGCAATACCGCTTCCCCATGGACGTGCCCGAGCAGAACCCGCCGGCCAAATTGACCGCGCCGGTGCCGGGCGAAGAGAGTGAGGAAGGGCAACCTTCCGCTTCCGATCAAAACGGCGCCCTGGGTGGTACGGCGGGCGGTACGGCAGGCGGTACTGCGGGAGGTACCGCGGGAGGTACCGCGGGAGGCGTCGTTCGCGGCTCGCTCGCCGGTGCCGGAGGAGCGGGCGAATGAAGCCGAAAGAGACAATAGGCCCGACACCTGCCGCGCGGGCCGGCAAGCTGGCGCTCTTAACCTTACCGTTTCTGGTGGGGCTCTTTTGCGTTTTTCTGACCTTCGTGCCCATCGGCTCGATCGTCGGCATCGAGGTGGCGCCGGCCTTTGCCCTGATGGCGGTTTATTATTGGGCGGCGCATCAGCCGGAAACTTTTCCCCCTTACGCGGTGTTCGCGGTGGGGCTTTTGCAAGATCTTTTGAGCGCCGGGCCGATCGGGCTTTGGGCGTTCACCTATGTGGTGATTTACGGGGTAGTGCAGACGCAGCGGCTGGTTTTTGCCGGGCGCGTGCCGCTGGTGCTCTGGACCGGTTTTGCGCTGACCGCGCTTTTGGCCGGGACCATCGCCTGGAGCGTTGCCTCGCTCTATTATGCGCGGGTGCTGCCGCCAGGTCCGGTATTGTTACAGTTAATCGTCACGGTGGCGCTGTTTCCGATCTTTGCTACACTTTTTGCACGGGTCGAGCGCATACTGGCGCCGTCGCTGTGATGGGTAAGTTCAGGAGGGTCCGGGTTTCATGCTGATGGATGGCAAGGACAACGTCCGTTACAAGACGTTTTCCCGCCGCGCCGCGCTGATCGGCGGGCTGCAATTTGCCGCCTTCACCGCGCTGGCGAGCCGCATGTATTACCTGCAGATCATCAAGTCCGGCGAGTACACGATGCTGGCCGAGGAAAACCGCATCAACAAACGCCTGCTTGCCCCCTTGCGCGGAGAGATCGTCGACCGTTTCGGTGAGGTCTTGGTCTCCAACCGTCAGAACTTCCGTGTCATGCTGGTGCCCGAGCAAACACCGCATATCGAAGCGACGCTGGAAAAGCTGTCGCGCATCGTGCCGCTGCCGGACCGCCAGCGCGCCCGCATCATCAAGGATGCGCGCACCTCTCCCTCGTTCCTGCCTATTCTGGTGGCGGAGAACCTTGACTGGGAAACCTTTGCGGAAGTGAATATTCACGAGCCTGATCTGCCGGGCATCGTGCCGGATGTGGGCGATACGCGCCATTATCCTTATGGTCCCGACCTTGCCCATGTGGTGGGCTATGTGGCGGCCGTTTCGGAAAAGGATCTTGAAGGCAAGGACGATCCACTGCTCAAATTGCCCGGCTTCCGCATCGGCAAGAGCGGTATCGAACGCGAGCTCGATCAGGAACTGCGCGGACGGGCAGGGGCAAGCCATGTGGAGGTCAATGCCTATGGCCGGGTGATCCGCGAGCTGGCAAAAGACCCCGGCGTGCCCGGCGCGCAGGTTTCGCTGACCCTTGATATGGAAGTTCAGAAGCTGGCGACCGAGCGGCTGCGCGGGGAATCCGCCAGCGTCGTCGTCATGGATATTTACAATGGCGATGTGATTTCCATCGTCTCCGCGCCCGGTTTCGATCCCAATGATTTCAATGTCGGCATCTCGCAAAAGAAATGGGATGCGCTGCTGAACGATCCTTATAACCCGCTTTTGAACAAATCGATCGCCGGGCAATATCCGCCGGGCTCCACTTTCAAGCCCGTGGTGGCGCTGGCGGCCTATGAAAGCGGGATGATCGATCCCAATCAGAAAGTTTTCTGTACGGGCAAATATTCCCTCGGCAGCCACGATTTCCACTGCTGGAAGAAGCACGGGCACGGCGCGATGAACATGCATGACGCGATCATGCATTCCTGCGACGTCTATTTTTACGAAGTGGCCAAGCGCATCGGCATCGACCGGATCGAGGCCATGGCGCGCCGCTTCGGCCTTGGCGACACGCTGGGCTTCGAAGTGCCGGGGGAGAAAAAGGGATTTGTGCCGAGCCAGGGCTGGAAACGGGCCACGCGCGGCGAGCCTTGGCATCAGGGCGAAACGCTGATTGCGGGCATCGGACAGGGCTTCTTGCTGACGACGCCGCTTCAGCTTGCCGTGATGACGGCGCGCCTTGCCAATGGCGGTAAGGCCGTCACCCCGCGCATCGTGCGCAAGGTGGGCAACGAGCTTGCGCAGAACGGCCCGCTCCCCGATCTCGGTTTTTCCCAATCCGGCCTCGCGTTGATGCGCAAGGCTATGGATTCGGTTTCCAACGTTCCGGGCGGCACGGCTTACCGTTCGCGTATTACCGAAGCGGGAATGGAGCTTGCGGGGAAGACCGGCACGGCCCAGGTGCGCCGCATTTCCCGGGCCGAACGCGAATCCGGCGTGCTCAAGAACGAGGATTTGGAATGGCGCCAGCGCGACCATGCGCTTTTCATCGCTTTCGCGCCGGTGGATGCGCCGCGTTATGCCATTTCCGTTGTCGTGGAACACGGCTCGTCAGGCTCCGGCACGGCAGCGCCGATCGCCCGCGATGTGATGAAAAAAGTACTGGAGCGCCACCCGCAACGCGAGATCGCGATGCGCCGGTCCAATGAATGGCGGGAGGGCTGAGATGGTCGATGCGTTTTTCTCATCTGGCGGCGGGCGCGATCTCAGCCTGAAAGACAAGTTCCTGGAGTTCAATTGGGGCTTTCTGCTCCTGCTTTTCGCTATTTCGAGCATGGGTTTTGCCATGCTCTATTCGGTGGCAGACGGCAGTTTCGATCCATGGGCCTCGCGGCAAATGGTGCGCTTCGCCATTGGTATCGTCATTTTGTTCGTGGCCGCTTTCGTCGATATCAGGCTCTGGATGAACCTTGCTTATCCTGCTTATGCGGGTGCTCTGGTACTGCTCGTCGCGGTGGAGTTTATCGGCTTTGCGGGCATGGGCGCGCAGCGCTGGATCAATCTCGGGATCGTTCAGCTACAACCATCGGAGCTGATGAAGATCACGCTGATCCTGGCGCTGGCGCGGTATTTCCACGGGCTCACCCATGAAGAAGTCTCGCGCCTGCGCAATCTTTTCGTGCCCGCCGTTCTGCTCGGCGCGCCGGTGGCGCTGGTTCTCAAACAGCCGGACCTTGGCACGGCGGTGCTGCTCGGGGCGGTCGGCGTTGCGCTCTTGTTCCTTGCAGGGCTTGCCTGGCGCTATTTCATCATTGCCGGGGTTGGCGCGCTTGCCGCGCTCCCCATTGCCTGGAACATGTTGCACGACTATCAAAAGCGGCGTGTTTTCACTTTCCTCGACCCGGAAAGCGATCCTTTAGGGGCGGGCTATCACATTCTCCAGTCCAAGATCGCGCTCGGCTCGGGCGGGCTTTTCGGCAAAGGTTTCATGGAAGGCACGCAGGCCCATCTCAACTTCCTACCGGAAAAACACACGGACTTTATCTTTACGATGCTTGCCGAAGAGCTCGGCCTTGCCGGCGGTATCGCCCTGCTCGGGCTTTACATGATGGTGCTCTTTTTCGGGATCAGCGTCTCGCTGCAGACCCGCAACCAGTTCGGCCGGCTCATCGCCATGGGCGTGACGATCAACTTCTTCCTTTATATCTGCATCAATGTGGCGATGGTCATGGGGCTCTTGCCGGTAGTGGGCGTGCCGCTGCCGCTCGTCTCCTATGGGGGGACGGCCATGCTGACGCTGATGTTCGGCTTCGGCCTTCTGATGAGCGTCTATATTCACCGCAATATGGAAATCACCCGCAATCCCAGCGCCTTCTGGTAAGGCCGGTCCGGCTTTCATCGCTGGGGAGGGAAGTGGTGGGCGCACAAGGACTCGAACCTTGGACCCGCTGATTAAGAGTCAGCTGCTCTACCATCTGAGCTATGCGCCCCCATGCCGCGAAAGCGGGCGGAGAGGCACGCGATATAGCAAAGGCGCGGGGCGCTGTCCAGCGGCCTGTACCGGGGCGCGGTTTGGCGGCCTGCAGGCGCCGCTTAGGCGGGCAGCGCGGGGGTCATGGGCTTCGTCGTCCGGGCCGGGGCGCCTTCTTCCGCGCAGAGCGGGAAGGTGAGGATGGCCGTGGTGCCTTTGCCTTCCGTGCTTTGATAGCTCACCGTGCCGCCGAACTGGCTGGTCAGCTCGCGGATCAGCGGCAGGCCGAGCCCCGTTCCGGGAATATCGGGGTGGGTGTGCTCGTGAAACCGGCGGAAGGGCTCGAAAATCTCCCGCAAACTTTTGGCGGGAATGCCGATGCCGTTGTCGGCGACGATGATCCGGGCGCGGTTGTCCGGCGTCACGCGCGCGGTGACCTCGATCTCCGGCTGCCTATCGCAATACTTGATCGAGTTGGAGAGGCAATTCGTCAAGATTCGCTCGAAATCCTGCGGGAACCCCTTGAGTTCGATCTGCGCGGGAATGTCGAGCGCGATGCGGGCACCGCTTTCCTCGATCGGCCCTTTCAGCATTTTGACGGCGTTTGCGGCCGCCTCCGCAAGGGAAAAGCGCACGCCTTCCTTGATCGCGCGCGGGCTTTCCTTCAGCCGCTCGATTTCCAGGATTTCAGTGACGAGCCCATTGAGGCGCAGGCCCGCGGCGCGGATGTCGCTGAGATAGTTGCGGCGCCGCTCTTCGGGCAGCTTGTCCCACATGGTCTCCAGCATGTCGGTAAAGCCGACAATGGCGTTGAGCGGTGTGCGCAGCTCGTGGTTCATCGTGGCGAAGAACAAGGTGCGTTCCTGCGCGCTTTGTTTGGCCTGAGCGAGCGCTGCTTCGAGCTTTTGCGATGTTTCCTGCAGGGCCTGCGTGCGCTCCTCGACCATACGTTCCAGGTTTTCGTTCAGCGCTTCGAGGTCCGAATGGGCTTTTTTTAATTCGTCGCGCGAGGGCGAATTTAAAAACTTCGGGAGAAGCGGCCAAAGCACGATGGCGGTAACGACGGAGATCGTGGCGGTGATGACCTTACCCACGCCCTCGGCGGCATAAAGCGCGCTCCACATGGTGGCGATGCCGAAGAGATGCGTCACACCGCAGGCAATGATGAAGGCGCTGAAAAGATAAAGAACGCCGTGCGGGTTCAAGTCCGGGCGGCGGCGCGCTGCGATGAACAGAACGGCGGGAATGGAGAAATAGGCAAGGGCGATCAGTGCGTCGGAGACGACATGGATCCAAACGAGGGCCGGGTCCCAAACCAGGCAAAACCCATGAGGGGTGTACCCTTGTTCAGCGGACAGCCAATTCCATAGTGCCGAAAGCATGACATTCTCCCAAGGGCGCCCAAATGGTGCCGCTTGCCGGATAGTTTCGATGCCCCCGCTTTAAACCCTCGTTGAAATTTCGGTTGCGCTTTGCCTCATGTGAAACTGTGATTTGCGATGGTTTACTAATGGTTAAAATTTTCACGCCGCCGCGTTCATCCTGTCGCAATCCGCGCATTTGTCGCGTTACGCAAAGGAATGGCGGCTTCCGCAGAAGCCGCCATTCACAATAGGAATAGAAATCGTGGCTCAGTCGGCGGCTGCGCCGATCTGCGCTCCTTGCGGACGGGGCCGCGCCCCGCGCAGCAATTTACCCACCAGCGCGCCGGTCGGTTCGCCGTTTTTGAAGGCGAGGGTGCCGGAAATGATCGTTGCGGTATAGCCTTCCGCCTTCTGAATAAGCCGCTTGCCGCCGGCAGGCAGGTCGTAAACGATCTCCGGCGCGCGCAGCTTCAGCCTATCGAAATCGATGACATTGATATCCGCCTTCATGCCGGGCGCAAGGACGCCCCGGTCGAGAAGGCCCACCAACTCGGCATTGGCCTGTGTCTGCCGGTTGATCAGCCATTCCAGCGGCAGCTTCGGCCCGCGCGTGCGGTCCCGGCCCCAATGGGTGAGAATGGTGGTAGGGAAGCTGGCATCGCAGAGAATGCCCACATGCGCGCCGCCATCGCCAAGGCCGAAGGCGGTGTGCTTGTGCGTCATCATTTTATAGACATCGTCGAGGCTGCCGCCGGTGTAATTCATCAGCGGGAAGTAAAGCAGCGCATGGCCGTCCCGTTTCAGCATGAGATCGAGCAACACTTCGCGCGGCGGCTTGCCGTCCCGTTCCGCCATGGCGCCGACACTGTCTTCGGGCGAGGGCTCATAATTCGGCGGATCGCCGAGCTCATACATCTTGTGATAGGCGGTGCAGAGCATGGTGACGATTTCACCGGCCGGATAGTCCGGTTCTTCCGCCAAAAGCCGGGCGCGGAAGGCGGGGTCGCGCAATGCCTCGACCTGCTTTTCAAGCGGGGCGCCCCAAATCTCGCGGAAAGTTTGATGCATCAGGAAAGGATTGAGTGAGGAAGAAAGGCCGAGCAGCACGCCGGTCGGGCGCGGCGGCACCTGGCCTTTGACGGGAAGGCCCGCTTCGGCGGCCTCTTCGATATTGCGCAGCACGTTCTTCCAAGTGTCGGGATAGCGGTCGTCCTGCTCGATCGTCATGGACATGGGCCGGCCGGAGATTTCCACCATGCCCCGCAGCATGGCGAATTCCTCGTCCACATCACGGAAGTCGGCAATGAGTTGAAGGACGCCCTTGCCGCTTTCGCCCATGGCTTTGGCGATGCCGTGCAGCTCGTCCCGCTCGGCTTTATAGGTGGGCGTGTGCGCGCCGTGTTTGTCGCGGTGCTTTTCGGTGCGCGAGGTTGAGAAGCCAAGCGCGCCGGCTTCCAGCGCTTCTTTCACGAGGCGGGCCATTTCGGCGGTGTCTTCGGGTGTTGCCGGTTCAAGCCGCGCGCCGCGTTCGCCCATCACATAGGCGCGCAGGGCCCCATGCGGCACTTGCAAACCGACATCGAGGGCAAGCGGGGAGGCGTCGACCGCATCCATATATTCCGGGAAGCTTTCCCAGTTCCATTTGATGCCTTCGACAAGCGCCGTGCCCGGAATATCTTCGACGCCTTCCATCAGGCCGATGAGCCAGTCATGCCGGTCCGGGCGGCAGGGGGCAAAGCCGACGCCGCAATTGCCCATCACCGCCGTGGTAACGCCGTGAAAGGTGGAAGGCTGCAGATAAGGGTCCCAAGTGACCTGGCCGTCATAGTGGGTATGCACATCGACAAAGCCGGGGGTGACGATCTGGCCCGCCGCATCGATCTCTTCTTTGCCCGTGCCGGCGATCTCGCCGATTTCGGCAATGAGGCCGTCTTTGACGGCAATGTCGGCCTTAAAGGGTGCGCTGCCGGTGCCGTCATAAACGGTGCCGCCCCGGATAACCAGATCGTACATGAAACCTCTCCTCCAATAGGCGCCGGTGACCGGCTGCTCTGTTTGGGGAGAGTTTAAAGGAAATAGGGCCGAAGCGAAACGGGCCGCCTGGAAGAGGCGGCCCGTATGGCCCGGAAGGGGCAGATTGACGCTGCGTAAGGCAGGCGCCTTATAATGTTCAGGCTTGTGATTTCCCGCGCTGGCGGATGCCTTCGCGGCGCTCTTCGATGGCGGAGGAGGACACTTTTGTGTTCGCCTCTCCGGAAACCCGGGCTTCCGTTTTCAGTCCCTCGCCGAAGCTCTGGGCAAAGCCTTCATCGATCAGCGCTTTATAAGCGGGCAGGCATTCAGGCACGACCGAGAGCATGTCGGTGGCAAGCTGGCGGCAGGTGGAAAGCAGTTCGCTATGCGGCACGACGCGGTTGACGAGGCCCCATTCGGCAGCTTGCGCCGCGCCGATGAAATTGCCGGTGAGCGAAAGTTCTTTGGCGCGGTAGATGCCGATCAGGCGGGAGAGTTTCTGCGAGAGGCCCCAGCCCGGCAAAATGCCGACGCGGGCATGGGTGTCGGCGAAGCGGGCGTTCTCCGAGGCGATGAGCACGTCGCAGGCAAGGGCGATTTCAAAGCCGCCGGTAATGGCAACGCCGTTAATGGCGCCGATGACCGGGCCGGAAAACTTGCCGATGGAGGTGACCGGATCTTTGTCGGTGATGGTGGCCTGGGTGGAGAAATTGCCGCCGCCGGAGCCCAGTTCCTTCAGGTCGAGACCGGCGGTAAAGGCGCGGTCGCCGGCGCCGGTCAGGATGACGACGCGGGTTTCAGGATCCGCTTCCAGTTCATCGAAGGTCGTTGCAAGCGCGGCGCGCAGCTCGCGCGACAGCGCGTTCATGGCATTGGGGCGGTTCAGCGTGACGGTGGCGATACCGCCTTCTTTTTCCACGAGAAGGACGTCGGACATGGGGCTCTCCCTGTTTTCTGCTTATGAGCATTGCAATGCCCTTTGATAGCAGGCGGGAGGGCCGGCCGAAAGGCTGCAGTCCGGCTATTGGCAGCCTGGAACAAACCCTTAGTCGAAGAGCGCGTCGATATCTTCCTGATCGATCGGCGTATCTTCCTCGGCAGGCAATTTGGCTTCTGCCGGGGCAGGCGCCTTTTCCGCTGCGGCAGGAGGCTGGGCAGATGTTTCGGGCGCTGCCGCTTCCATGGCGGCGGCTACTTTGTCGATCTTTTCTCCCAGCGTGGCGGCATCCCCGTCCAGCATGGCATCGATCATGGCCTGGTCGACGCCCTGACCCTCGGCCTGCGGGCCGTTCAGCAGATGCGCGTCGGGGCGCTGGTCCATGGCTTTGATTTCGGGCGCCTGGAGACCGTCCTTATTGGAGACGCCCCAAATCTGGATCATTGCATTCACGCGCTGCTCCAGATAGCGCAGCACATTGACGACTTTCGTCGTGCGCTGGCCGGTAATGTCCTGGAACGAGCAGGCCATGAAGATATTGGTGGCGTGGGTGTCGATCTCGTCGCACAGCTCTTCATCGACACCGTGCGCGCGCAGCTTCTCGCCGATTTCCTGCAGCCGCTCGGCGGCGCCCAGAATATCGGAGGTCGCCCGCTCGGTTGCGGTGACGATGGCGTCCAGTTCCTCGGTTGCCGCCATGATGCGGTTCTCGGAAGCTTCGTCCGCCGGTTTGATGGCGGCAATCTCGGAGCGCGTCTGTTGGATCGAGGCGCTCATTTCCTGCAATTCGCGGCGCATCACATCGAGATGGGTTTGCTCGGCAGAGACAAGGGCCGCGCGGCCCAGCTTTTCGATCGCCCCGGCAAGTTCGCGCGTATCGGCATGGCGGTTGCGCCGCGCATATTCCTTCAGAAACCAGCGCCCGCGCGGGGTATCCAGCACGGCTTGTTCGATCGCCTCGAACTCTGCATCTTCTGACCTTTGCGCCCTTTGGGCGGCTGCCGGTTCAGACATGGCGGATCCTCTCGAACCATGTAAGCTTTTTCATAGTAAACTTTGATTTTCTTGCCTTTTGGTTGATGAAACGGGAGAAAGGGACCCGCAATGATCAAAAGATGGCTCCAAACGGGGCGTTGCAGGTAAGAAACGGTTAAGAAAGGGCGTCGGATGAAACTGGTGCGCTACGGTAAACGCGGCGATGAGACGCCCGGTATTCTGGATGACGAAGGGCGCATCCGCGACCTTTCCGGCCATGTGGACGACATTGCCGGCTGCGTGCTCGAGCCTGCAGGGCTTGCGAAACTGGCCAAGATCAATCCGGCGAAATTGCCGCTCGCCCCGGAAGGCCAGCGCCTTGGCGCGCCGGTGGCGGGGGCGGGGAAAATTCTCTGCATCGGCCTTAATTATAAAATGCATGCGAGCGAGACGGGCGCTGAGGTGCCGAGCGAGCCGCTGCTTTTTCAAAAAGCCGTCAGCGCCATTAACGGGCCTTATGACGACATCGTCATTCCGCGCACTTCCACGAAGACCGACTGGGAGGTCGAGCTTGGCGTGGTGATCGGCGCGCCCGCAAAATATGTGAGCGAGGAAGAAGCGCTTTCTCATGTCGCCGGCTATCTCATTCTCAACGATGTGTCCGAGCGCGACTTTCAAAAGAACCGGGCAGGCCAATTCACCAAGGGCAAGAGCTGCGACACGTTTTGCCCTATCGGCCCCTGGCTCGTGACGGCGGATGAGATCGCCGATCCGCAGAACCTGACGCTGCGCACGCTGGTAAACGGCGAGGTGCGCCAGAACGGCCATTCAAGCGATATGCTACATCCGGTCGCCAAGCTCATTTCCTATCTCAGCCAGTTCATGAGCCTTTTGCCCGGTGACATTATCGCGTCGGGCACGCCGGACGGGGTGGGCGCGGGCATGAAGCCGCCGCAATTCCTCAAAGCCGGAGACGAGATCGTCATGAGCATCGACGGGCTCGGCGAGCAGCGCGCCCGCCTTGTGGCGGACCGGTGAGGGGGCATAAAATGTCACCGTCACCCCGCGACTTGTTCGCGGGGTCCACTCGCATTCCGGCTGGTTAGGGAAAACGGCTGTGAATGCTGCGATGCTGCTCGAAATCACCTGTTCTTTTATGTCTTGAAAGGCCAATGGATCCTGCGAACAAGTCGCGGGATGACGTATTAAAAACCCCGCAAAAATCTTCGAAAGCATTTCCATGAGTATTTCTCTGCCCATCGATCCGGAAAGCGTGAAAGGGTTTCTCGACCCGAAGGAAGGCGAAGCGCTTTATGGCGCGGCGCTGGAGGCCGGCGCGCTCGGGCCCTGCCTGGAGATCGGTTCTTATTGCGGCAAGTCGACGGTTTATTTCGGGGCGGCGTGCCAGAAGGCAGGCTCGGTGCTTTTCGCGCTCGATCATCATCGCGGCTCAGAGGAAAATCAGGTCGGCTGGGAGCATCATGACAGCGAGCTTTACGATCCGGAGACGGGACTGCTCAACACGCTGCCGCTCTTCCGCCAGACGCTGCGCCGGGCGGGGCTTGAGGATACGGTCGTGCCGCTTGTTGCTCCGTCAACGGTCGCGGCACGCGGCTGGGCGACGCCGCTTGCCATGGTCTTTATCGATGGCGGCCATGCGATGGAACATGCGCTGAACGATTACCGGCTCTGGGCGCCGTTCGTGAAGCCGGGCGGCATTCTCGCCATTCACGATGTTTTCCCGAACCCGGCAGATGGCGGGCGTCCGCCATACGAGATTTACAAGATGGCGCTGGCCTCGAACTTTTTCGAGGAAATTTCTGCGGTGAAATCGCTGCGGTTACTCCGCCGCCTCGGCGAGGTGACGTCCTGAGAAAAGCGGCGCGGCGGGTGTCATGCCGATCACGGCATCGGTTGCCAGAATGACGGCAGCGGCGGTCCAGGCCGGTTTTTCATCCGGCCAGGCAACGGCATTTTCGAACTGATAGCCCATCCAATAGGCGCCGCAATCGGCGCGCCATTGATGGATCCAGGAAAGCAGCGTTTCGGCCTTCTTGCGCTCGCCGGAAACGAGCAGCGCGAGGCATAGCTCGGCGGATTCGGCGACCGTCACCCAAGGCTGGTCGAGCACGCAGCGGCAGCCTTTGCCCTCGGCAACGAAAATATCCCACTTTGAGGCGAGCCGGTCGCGCGCCGCCTGGCCGGTAAAGACACCGGCGAGCACCGGGTAATACCAGTCCATGGAAAAGCGGTCTTTGGGCTCCCAGGTGCGGTCGAAGCGGTGAGGTTTTTCGCGTAAGGCCTCGCCGAGCCTCATGCGCGCTTCGGCCCAGTGCCGGCTCGGCTCGCCGAGGCGCTGGGCAATGAAGATGGCGCATTCGAGACTCTTATAGATCGATGAGCAGCCGGTGATCAGCGCATCGTCTTCGGGCGTGCGCGGCTCGTCCGCCGCCCAGCGAATGTCGCCATGGGGGCTTTGATGCGCCACCACCCAGTCGATGGCGGCTTTGACATGGGGCCAAAGCGTTTTGAGATGGGAAAGATCGCCATCGAGCAAATAATGATGCCAGGCGCCGGTCGCGATATAGGCGGCGAAATTCGTGTCCCTTATGGGATCGGGCACGTCTTCCTCATCGCCGGTAAAGCGCTGTTCTTCTTCGTCCATCGGCACCGCGCTGCCAAGCTCGCCGTGCCAGGAGCCGTCCTCGAGCTGGGTGTCCATGAGATAGCGGAAGGCGCGGCGCGCGGCCTCCGTCTCGCCCAGCGTTGCCAGACCCATCGCAGCTTCGGTGTGGTTCCACGGGTCGATGACCCCGCCATCATACCAGGGAATCGCGCCATTATCGCGCTGAAGTTCGAGAATGCGGCGAACCGACCCGTCGAAAAAGCCCTCGGGCAGCCGGTCGCCGAAGCTCAGATAGGTCATGCGGCGCGGTTCTCCTTTGTGAAATAGAGAACGACGCTCTTGCCCATCAAAGGCGCGGCCAAGGCTTCGAGCGCGCGGGTCAGCCAAGGCTGTTTGACGAGGTCCCAGACGAGGAAGCGGTGATAGGCGGCAACGAGTTTCGACTTCGTGTTCTTCACGCCGACGGCGCAGCGCAGCCACCAGTAAGGTGAGTGCAGCCCATGCGCCCAGTGGCGGTGGAAGAAGGAAAGGCCGTTCTCGCTTACGTCTTTTTTGAGCTGGCCGGTGCGGAAGATGCGCACATGGCCGCCCGGCTCGTTGTGGTATTCCTCCGAGAGCGCCCAGCAAATCCATTCCGGCCAATAGCGCGGCACGGAAACGGCAAGCGTGCCGCCCGGCTTCAGAATGCGCGTGATCTCTTTCAGCGCCTGGCGGTGATTGGGAATGTGCTCCAGCACTTCGGAACAGACGATCTTGTCGAAACTGTCATCGGCGAAAGGCAGGGTAAGCGCATTGCCGACGCAAAGCGAATAGACGCGCTTCGTTTCCGGGTCCATGTCCGGGCAGGCGCTGAAGCCGTCTCGGGTTTTCTTTACATCGTCAAAGGCAAGATCGACACCGACGACATGACAGACGGCGTGGTGATACATGGCATGCACATGGCGTCCTTCGCCGCATCCCAGATCGAGCACACGCAGCCCGTCTTTAAGACCCAGCGTATTGAAGTCCACCGTTCGCATTGGCCATTGCCTCTTTATATACTTCGACCACCTGGCGGCCGGTCCGTTCCCATTTGAATTCACGCAGAATGCGCTCGCGGGCAAGCTTGCCGAGCTCGTCGCGCTTTTGCGGATTGTCCAGCAGGTCGGCAATCGCCTCTGCCAGCGCCGGCGGGTTGGAATGGGGCACGATGACGCCCGCATCGCCCACGACTTCCGGCAGCGAGCCGCCCGTTGTGGCAATGACCGGGGCGCCGCATGCCATGGCCTCGCCCGCCGGAAAGCCGAAACCTTCATAAACGGAAGGAGAGACGGCAATGGTCGCCTTGGCATATTGCTCGGTAATGTCGTCATCGGTGAGGTTGGTGATGAATTTCACCTTGTCGAGGATGCCGAGTTTGCGCAGCTCCGTGGCGGTCGGGCCCTCGCGCAATTTGCCGATCACATAAAGTTCGAGGTCGGGGCGCGTTTTCAACAGCTCCGCATAAGCGCGGATGAGATAGATGAGCCCTTTCAGCGGCACATCGGCGCTGGCGCAGGCGATCAGCCGGTTTGGCAGGCGCTTCACATCCGGGCGCGGGCGGAAGGTTTCATGATCGATGCCGTGCAGCACGAGGCGCATCTTTTGCGGGTCGAGTTTGAAATCGCGCGTTACATCCCGCTTCGTGCTTTCGGAGACGACGATGACGGGGTCGAGCTGGCGGGCCACCTTGATCTGCATGCGCAGGAAGGAATACCAGCGCCATTTCAGGAATTTCATGAACGGGCCCGGCATATGCTTGATGTCGATGCGCTTGTCCATGGTGATCGGGTGGTGGATCGTGCCGACCACGGGCAGGCCCATGTCGCGCACTTTCAGCATGCCCCAGCAGAGCGTCTGATTGTCATGCATCACGTCATATTCGTGGATGCGGCCTTGCATGTAGCGCGCCATGCGTTCGCCGAACGTATAAGGCTCGGAGAAGCCGCCCCAATTGTGGCTCCACCATTCGAAAAGATCGATGGGGGAAGTCAGCATCCAGGGCCGGAAGGCGCGGATGGGATGGGGATTGGCATAAAGATCGAGCGAGGGCAGCTTGATGAGGCCGACGCGCGGATCGAGATCGGGGTAGGGCGGGCCGGAAATCACATCCACCGTATGGCCGAGATCGACAAGCGCCTTGGAGATATGGCGCATGTAAACGCCCTGGCCGCCGGTCGTCGGGTTGGAGCGGTAACTGGGCAGGAGAATGCGCAGCGGGCGGTCGCCCGATAGCGCGGCGATCGTCGCATCGGACGGCGCGTTTCCGCTCTGCGGCGGCGCGGGCGTTTCAAACGCCTCTTGCCGGTCCAGGGCCTGCGACATGCGCCTCTCCTTTCAAACTCTTAGCCGGCTCCAAGGCCGTTCGTGGGCGTGCCCATATCGGGCTGGCCGGCGAGGCTGATGTCTGGGACCCCGCCGGGGTAAAACAATGCTTTTCGGATGAGGCCGAAGCCCCGCCTCAACTTTCGGCAGTCTGAGTGCCGCTTCGGCGCGCGGATCATACCCAAGAGGCCTTGTCCTCTCAAGGCTTGGTAACAGCTTTGTCAGTCCGCCATGGCGGAAGGTCCGCGGGCCCCGCAATGGCGGCCTGTTATTCATAAACCACGGCAGGGCTCCCGCCTAGGCGGGGCTTTGCGGGCGTTTTGTCTTTTACGCAGGGGTATCGGCGGGTTGAAGCCGCCAGCCGCCTTTGCCCGACACCGCCCGCAGGACGATGTAAAGCAGCAGGCCGAGCGGCCCGGCAAGCCAGGTAAAGACAAGGCAGGGGATGACCAGCCAATGGGACATGCCGCGCCGCTGCGCATCGCGCGCCTCCCAAGCACCGATGAAAAGATCGAAAAGGAGATAATGCAGCCAGCCGGCAAGCGCGGCCTCCGGCATCTGGAAGAAGATCATCACGCCCGCCAGCGTGCCGAAGCTGGCCCCTTCCGGCTGCCCGCCCCCGAAGGAGGCAACGGCCAGATAGTAGGTGTAAAGACAGCCGAAGATCAGCGGCAAGAGCGCCGAATGCACGAGAAACTGCGTCCCGCTCCAGCGTGGCAGCACGACCAGCAGCAGCCAGAAAGGCACAAGGCCGTATGTGGCGATCAGAAAAATGGCATCAGGCGTCATGGATGTCTCCCCTCCAAACAGGCAGGGGAGGCAGCGTGCTCCGCCGCCGGCCCCTGCACAGTGGCAGGAAGCCTAGCAGGCGGCTAAGGCAACTCAAGGAAAGAGTGTGTATCGGGTGGATCGGCGGCGCTTATGTCAGCGCGCCGTCACCGGCCAGATAGCGGGCAAGATCGATATAATCGATCACGAGCGACAGGCCGTTGGAGGCAAAAAGAGCCCAAAGATACGCACCCGAGATGCTGCGCAGCTCGATCCCGGCGCGCCGGCGCCAGAGATAGACGAGAAGCGGCGTCCAGAACACGATATGGCTGAGGCCGAGAATGCGCGTATAGCCGAACTCGGCAAAGAGCATGGGCATGAAGAGCAGATTGGCGAGCCAGGCGGTGAGCACCCAATGCGCCTCCTGACGCGTGAAGGCAAAGAGGATGGAGGCGGTGTTGATGAACATCAGCCAGAACAGCCAGCTGCGCAGCCAAATGGGTTCTTGAAGAATGAAATCGTTGAGCGTCATGCCGTCCATGGCCGCTTTCCTCCCTCTAAAGTAAGCCGCCCGGATATGGCGCCGTTGAAGCAGCGCTAATTGATGGCGTCCGGTTTGCGGCGTTCTTCCGTTTCTTTTTCCGGAGGGCTGGTCACAGGACCGGATTGGTGATGAACGAGCATCCACACATGCCCCCGCCGGACGAAAAGATTCGTCGCAACCAAGTAGTCCATGCCGATTTTTTCATAGCAAATCACAATCCCGCTTTCGCCGATTATGCTGGCCCTGGGGGCGACACAATCGATCTGGGGCGGCTCGGGGCCGTTGAAGATATTGTGCCAGCTTTGCAGGATTTCCTCGCGCCCTTCCAGCGGGTGCCAGCCGGGATGGAGGCAGGTGCAGGGCGCGTCTTCGGCCCAGATTTCGGACATGACGGTAATGTCCCGGTCCGCGAAGGCCCGGTAGAACATTTCATTGGCGAAAAGCAGCGCGTCTGTATCCGACATGGAAGCCCCGGCAGGAAAGCCCGAAGCGCCGCCCTGCCGAAACGGGATCAGCCAAAGCGGCGTTTGAGCCAATCGATCATGAGTGTGTTCAGTTCATCCGGCTTTTCGCTCTGTGTCCAGTGACCGCAGGCCGGAATGATGTGCTTTTCCAGATCCGGCACGTATTTTTCCATGCCCTCGGCCATGGCGGGCGGCAGCACCACGTCATCGGCAGCCGAGATCATCAGGCCCGGCGCGCTGACTTTCTGTTCCACGCCTTCGGTCAGGCGCCAGTTGCGGGAGAAATTGCGGTACCAGTTGATGCCGCCTTCCCAGCCCGATTGCTCGAAGGCTTTGGTATAGACCGCATATTCCTCATCGCTCAGAAGCGGCGTGCCGCGCCATTCTTCTTCCGGCGTTTCCAGCGCATCGAGGAAGGAGAGATTCTTTTCCTCGGCGGGCATTTTCTCCCACTCTTCGGCTGTTACGCCGCTTTTGCGGTAGAAGAAGCGCAAGGAGCGGGCGGTGTCCTTGCCCAGCAGTTTTTCCGCCTCGCCGAAGCGCTGGAAGAAGACGATATACATTTTCTCGCCATAGACCGCGCGCATCGCCTCGATGGGATCGGAGGTGAGGCGGGGGATGAAGGGCGTGTTGACGCCGATGACGCCCGCCACGCGCTCCTTCTGCAAAAGCGCCATTTGCCAGACGACAATGCCGCCCCAGTCATGGCCGCAAAAGACCGCTTTATCAATGCCGAGCGCATCGAGCATCCCAGCAAGATCGCCCGTCAGATGTTCGATGTCGTAAAGGGGAACGTTTTCTTCGCCCTTCGGCCCGCCTGTCAGCCCGTAGCCGCGCTGATCGGGCGCGATGACGCGGAAACCTGCCGCCGCAAGTGCCGGGATCTGGTGGCGCCAGGAATAGGCAAGTTCCGGCCAGCCATGGCAGAGCACCACCGGCACGCCGTCTTTCGGACCGGCTTCATAGACGGCCATGTTGATGCCGTTGGTTTCAATGAAAGTGGGATCGGGCATGGCGGGTGCCTGGGTCATGGCTGCGTCCTGTGTTTGCGAGGGATCAGGCTTGATCCGTAATCAGATCGGCGTCTTTGGGAAGGCCGAGCGCATTGAAAAGCTCGGTGCGCCCGGGCCCCGTGCGGGGCGGATAGTATTTCCGGTTCCATCTGCGCCCGCGCGCCCAGATCCACAAAACCTTGGCCAGATTCTTTTTGTTTTCCAGCAGCCAGGCGGTGGGATGGGCAAGCATATGAAATCCTTGCATGAAGGCGCGGTAGAGATGGATATCGGAGCGGATGGCGATATTGATACCGTCCTCGGTGAAGCGTTTGACGAGCCGCGCTTTGAAGCCCGGCTTATAGCCCGGCGTGAGTTCATGGCGCGCGCGTTTGATCGCCCCGAGGTCCTGCTTGACCATATTGTCGTAATAGGGACGGATCTCTTCGCTTACCGCTGCATGATAGGCAAGGGCGCGCGCCGTCGGATCTTTTTCGGTGCGCAGCACATCGCGCAGGATATGGGCCTGAATGGCGGCGAAAGAGCAGCCGCGCCCGTAAAGCGGGTTGGTGCGGATGTGGCAATCGCCAAGCGGGAAATAGTTCAGCGCATGGGGCTTGCCCGCCTCGGTCATGTGCCGCCAGCGGCTGAAGAGATTGCCCATCAGGAAGACTTTCGAGCGCGGCTCGGTGCGCTCTTCTTCGAGCCAGGGGGCAAGGCCGGGAATGGAGCGGCAGATCCTGTCGAAAACATCCGTATCCAGAATGGCTTTCGAGAGCGTGCGCTCGGCCTCCGGCACCGCAAGGGTGATGGAGAAGCAGCCATTGTCGCCCGGAAAGACACCGAACTTAAGGAAGCCGAGATCGGCGGCGCCGGGAGCGGCGGTGCGCTCCGGCTCGCGCATACCTTGCTTGATGCGGTAATGGCGGGTGAAATAGACGATCCCGGCAGGCGCCTCTTCCTCGCGGATATGAACCCCGAGTTCTTTCAGCCAATCGGCGCCTGGATTGAGTCTTCCCATCGCATCGACCACCAGATCGCCCGTTACTTTTTCGCCCGAGCGCAAAGTGACGCCATGGACCACGGCCTGGCCGTCCGCGTTCTTTTCCGCGATCAGACCTTCCACCACTTCATCGGTGCGGAAGGTGACATCGGGCTGGCGGGCGGCATAGCGGCGCATAATGAGCTCGAGCGTCGTGCGGCGGCTTGAGAGAATGGTCAGATGCTCATCGCCCTTTTCCGGCACGTAAGAGGGAACGAGCGGCATGGGCACGGTGTCGGCGAATTTCAGCTCGCGGCAGCCCGCCTCCAGAAGATCGGCCAGCAGGGCGGGGTGGTTTTCGCGGATGAGCTGATAGAGCCGGGCGAGAAAGGCATGGCTGTGGCGCAACTGGCCGACGCCCCGGCGCTGCCATTCTTCGAAGGCCGCATCGGTGGAGAGGTCCGGCGGGGGCGGGTCGCGGTCGATCACCGTGACCTCATGCCCTTCGCCTGCCAGCGCAATGGCAGCCGAGAGCCCGCCAATCCCGGCGCCCAGAACGATAATGCGGCTCATCTTTCCTCCCGGCCTCCCGGCCTTCATCCAGCCGCGCAATTGCGCGACCGAACCCCATGACTGGACCGCAGTCTAGTAAATTCTGACAAGGCGCGTGCCGTAAGTCCAGCATCTTGCGCAGGCTTTTCTCACGGATGGGTTTTAAGGCCTGCCGCTGCTGCGGCAAGCAGCGCCCAGCCGGCGAGGAAGGCGAGCCCGCCCACGGGCGTGACGAGCACCAGGGCGCGGCTGCCGGTGAGGCCGAGATAATAAAGCGAGCCGGAAAAGAGAATCATGCCCGCAACGAATGCCCAGCCCGCCGCCTGGGTCAGCGAGGCGGAGGCGTGCTGGGCCAGCCAGGCAACGGCGAGCAGCGCCAGCGCGTGATACATGTGATAGCGCGCGCCGGTTTCAAAAGCGGCAAGTTCCTTCTCCCCAACCTTGCCGGCCAGCCTATGCGCGGCAAAAGCGCCGAGCGCCACGGAAAGGAAGCCGTTCACCGCGCCGAGAATGAGCCAGAGTTTCATGGGCCGTCTCCTGATCCGCTGCTTTTTTAAATCTATCTGCCTTCTTAGCCTGCCGCTTGAGGGCACGCAAAGACTCATGGGAAGGGCTCTAAAAAATGCGGAGCGTAACTGCGTAAGGTGCGGGCAGGCACGGCGCCCGGGCTTTCATTGCCACCGTTACGCGACGTTATTTTTCAGGCGCTCCGGTCAAGTTGACCCATGGGCGGGCGCGCGCCATGCTGCCTGCAATCAAAAGCAAACCGGGCAATGAAACCGGAGAACAGGGAGGCCTTGATGCTCACGAAAGGGGATGAGTATCCGATCCACCAGACCCCCGAACCAATCGCTTATTCGGGAACGGACCGGAATTTTTACGACCGCTATTTCTTCAACGGCTATAATTGGGACGGCAGCGTTTTCTTCGGCTGCGGTCTCGGTGTCTATCCGCATCTCAATGTGATGGATGCGAATTTCGCCGTCGTCGTGGACGGCGTGCAGCACAATATCCATGCCTCCCGCGTGCTTCACATGGAGCGGCTCGATACGAAAGTCGGCCCCATTGCGGTGGAAGTGATCGAGCCGCTTCAGGCGCTGCGCATCACGGTCGACAGCGCCGAGCATGATTTCAAAGCTGACATTACGTTCCGCGGCCGCGCCCGCGCGCTGGAAGAGCCGCGCTTCACCTACCGGCAGGGCCCGCGCATTTTCATGGACTATACGCGCATGACGCAGAACGGTTCTTACGAGGGCTGGATCGAGGTCAAGGGCCGGCGCATCGAAGTGAAGAAGGATCAGTTCGTCGGCACGCGCGACCGCTCCTGGGGTATCCGCCCGGTCGGGGCGTCCGATCCGCAGCCTGTGGCGCCGCCGCCCCAGCCGCAATTTTATTGGATCTGGTCGCCGCTCAATTTCGAAAACGCTATCACGCTTTACCACATCAATGCCGATGCCAAGGGCGATGCGTGGAACACGGCCGCCGTTCTCTGCCCGACGGGCGGGGGCGAGGAAGAAAAGATGGACCGCTGCTGGTCCGACATTTCCTTCCAGTCCGGTTCGCGCCATGCGAAGGCGGCGGAGCTGCATTTCCAGCGCCATGACGGCAGCCGCATCGATATTAAGCTCACGCCGAAATGGAATTTCTATATGACCGGTCTCGGCTACGGGAATCCGGACTGGAATCATGGCGGCTATAAGGGCGAGCTTGCGGTGGATTACGATTGCTTCAAGACCGCCGATATCGACACCTGCGTGCCGCCCTATCTGCACATTCAGGCCTTTGTGGAAGCGGAAATGAGAGACGGCGATAAGCCGGTGCAGAAAGGCGCCGGCATTCTCGAGCAGCTCATCATCGGTCCTCACGCGCCGTCCGGTTTCAAAGACCTTCTCGACATGGCGCCATAAGGAGAAGGTGATGGAAGAAATCGCAGAAAAATTCGCCGCTTATCTCTCCCACAAAATGCCGCAGGCAAGCGCCATGGCGGTGGAAGGCATTTCGCGCATTCATGGCGGGGCGAGCCGGGAAACCTACCGCCTGACCGCGCGCTGGCAGGAGGGGGGCAAAGAAGTGTCGCGCCCGCTCATCCTGCGCCGCGATCCGGTGGCAAGCCTGATCGAGACCGAGCGCGATCTCGAGTTCAATGCCTACCGCGCTTTTCACCCGACCGGCGTGCCGGTGCCCGAACCGCTTTTTCTGGAAACGGATGAAAAATGGCTCGAGCGGTCCTTCTTCGTGATGGAGCAGATCGAGGGCTGTCAGGCGGCAAGTCCCTTTTCGCCCGACCCTTATGGCGATCTTGCGCCGAAGATCGGCCCGCAATTTTTCACCATCCTCGGCAAGATCGCCGCGCAGGACCCTGATGCCATCGGTCTTGGGGAGAGTATGGAAAAGCCTGCGCCGGAGGAGTGCTGGAAGCGCGAGCTTGATTATTGGGAAGGGGAGATCGACAAGGATACGCTCATTGCTCAGCCCATCGCCAAAGGCGCGATCCGCTGGCTGCGGCGCAATCCGCCGCCGCCGCCCAAAGAATTGCGCGTCGTGCATGGGGATTACCGCACCGGTAATTTCCTCTTCAACGATGCAGGCGAGATCAAATCGATCCTCGATTGGGAAATGTGCCATCTGGGCGATCCTCTGGAGGATCTTGCCTGGGCTTGCGATCCGCTATGGGCCTTCGAGAACGAAGAAAAGCCGGGCGGGCTTTTGCCGCGTGCCGAGGCTTTGAAGCTTTGGGAAGAGGCAAGCGGTCTCACGATCGATTCCAAGGCCTTTGCCTGGTGGGAAATCTTCGCCATGGTCAAGGGCCTCGCGATCTGGATTTCCGCCGGCAAGGAATATCAGGCGGGCAACAACACAGATCCCGTCATGGCGCTGTCGAGCTGGTATTGCACGGATGTACATAACCGGCTCCTGTCGAAACGCATGCAGGAAATTGCCGAGGAGGATGCCGCATGAAACCCGATGTCCCTCTCGTTCTCCAACATTCCTTCGGCAAGCTCCTTCTGGAAGTCGCGCCGAACCTCACCGCCGAATATGCCGTGGGCAACACCTCCGTCATCGGTCTCATGATGTTCATGTCGGCAGCCGAGTTCGAGCGCGGGGCGCAGCTGCGCGCCGAAGAGAACGCCGAAATGCGCGCCATTTTCGAAGAGACGGGCGGACTTGGCCTGCCGGGCGATCTGCAAAAGCGTTTTGGCGCGGCGGCGGGGGCCCGCGAAGCCTCGCTGCTCATTTCCGATCTCGATGCAGAAAACGACCGGCTCAAAACGCTCCTGATCGAGCTGCAAGCGGCACTGGAAGAACTGGACAGCCCGCCCGCGCGCAAACTCGGCGCGCGCATCTGGGGCTTCCTGCGCCAAGCGGCGGATAAGCGCAAATTGCCTTACCCTTCTATCGGATAGACATTTCAAAGCGCCTCTATAGTCTCCCTGTCATGCTCCAATGCTGACAGGGAGATTTCTTTGCCGCTCGCCGCGCGTCTTGGCCTTTTTTATGCCGCCGTTTTTATTTTTCCCGGCGTCCATCTACCGTTCTTTCCGGTATGGCTGGGCGCGCAGGCGCTGACGCCTGCGCAAATCTCCATCGTGCTCTCAGGCGCCATGCTGCTGCGCATTCTGGCCGGGCCCGCGCTCGCCTTTCTGGCGGACAGGGCGGAGAACCGGCGCGGCATGATGCTGGCGCTGGCGGCGGTTTCTTTTTGTGCTGCCGCGCTTTATTTTCTGGCGGACGGGTTTCTGCCCATCTTTCTCATCAGCCTTGTGTTGATGACGCTTTATCCTTCCATCATTCCCATGACCGAAAGCCTTGCGATGCGCGCGGTGCGCGAGGAGGGGATGGATTACGGGCGGGTGCGGCTTTGGGGCTCGGTCAGCTTCATCGTGGCAAGCTATGCGATGGGCTGGTGGCTTTTACCGGGCCGGGAAAGCCACATTCTGGCGGCGATGCTTTTCGGCATTGCGCTGACTTTCTCCGTCGGTTTTCTGCTGCCCGCCGAAGGGCGCAAGGACAGCGCCGCGCCGCCGCTTTCCTGGGCGAATGCGCTCAAAGTGCTGCGCCATCCGGTCTTTCTCGGGTTCGTGCTCGCCGCCGGGCTCACCCAGTCGAGCCATGCCTTTCTTTATGCTTTCGGCTCGCTCAACTGGCAGCGGCTGGGGCTCAGCGAAACGCTGATCGGTTTTCTCTGGGCGCTTGGCGTGGTTGCGGAAATCTCGCTCTTCATGGCATCCGCCTGGCTTGCGCGGGTTTTCGGGCCCGTCGGGCTTGTCGTTCTTGCGGCAGGGGCTGGCGTCTTGCGCTGGCTCATTACGGCACAGGAACCCGGCCTTGCCGTTCTTTGTTTTGCGCAGGCCTTGCACGGGCTCAGTTTCGGGGCGGCGCATCTTGGCGCCATGCATTTCATTGCGCGGGCCGTTACCCCTGAGCTTGCCGCCACGGCACAGAGCCTTTATGCGGCGGTTTCCGGCGGCATCATGATGGCAGGCTTCATGGCGCTATCCGGCCCGCTTTATGAAGCCGCGCAGAGCACCGGATTTTATGTCATGGCCGGTGTGGCCCTAATGGGAGCGGGGGCAGCGCTTGTCACCTGGCGGCGCTGGCAGGGCGGGCTTCTTGTCGACGCGGCTTAAAGCTTCCCGTTCTTTTCATCGAAGAAGGCTTTCACGTCCGGGTCGATTGGCGGCGGTGCCACGTCGATCCCGGCGCCCAGCACTTTGAGAATTTCTTCAAGGCAGGCGAGGCGCGCGGCGCGCTTTTCATTCGCATTGATCCGCACCCAAGGAGCGGCAGGTGTCGAGGTTTCGGCAATCATGCGCTCATAAGCTTCATCATAATCGTCCCAGCGGCTGCGGTTGCGCAAATCCTCGCGCGTCATTTTCCAGCGCTTCTGCGGCGAGCGGAACCGCTTCTCGAACCGTCGGTATTGGGTCTGCGGGGTGATATCGAGAAAGAGTTTGATCATGCGCACTCCCTCATCGGTGAGCATGTTCTCGAACTCATTGATCTCCCGGTAAGCGCGAGAGGCTTCTTCTTTGCTTGCAAAGCCTTCGATGGGTTCCACAAGCACGCGCCCGTACCAGGAGCGGTCGAAGACGGCAATCTCCCCGTCATCGGGTAAGCGCTGCCAGAAGCGTTTCAGCCAGTGCTGGCGCTTTTCTGCCGGGGAGGGCGCGCCGATGGACCAGACTTTCAAATGGCGCGGATCGAGTGCCCAGGCGATGCGGCGGATGACGCCGCCTTTGCCCGCCGCGTCCCAGCCTTCCAGCACCACAATCCCGTTTAAGCTCTGGCGCGCCATGGCGTGCTGCAGAAGATTGAGACGTTTCTGCAGCTCTTTGAGCCGGGACTTATAGGCGGTCTTGTCCATCTTCCCTTCACTCATCTGCAGCTTTGTTCCTCGGACTTTGCGTCTTCAAATTCGGGTGTGCCGGCGGTTTTGGGGTGGCTCTTTGCCGCCCCCCGGCCTATCTGGAAATTGCTTGCCGGATGATTATGATGGCCCCAGCCTAAAGGAGTAAGCAGGAATGGCAATCGAGGTTGTGCCGACCGGCGCCGCGCTGGGCGCTGTCGTTTCGGGAATAGATATTTCCGCCCCGCTGAGCGAGAGCGATATGGAAGCCGTGCAGCAAGCCTGGCTCGACCATCAGGTATTGCTCTTTCGCGGGCAGAAAATCAGCGACGACGATCTCGTGCGGTTTTCCAAACATTTCGGCGAGCTCGATCTGGCGCCTGCCAGCGCAACGGATATGGCAGGCAGTCAGGCGCTCTCGCGCCCCGAAATCTGGATCATCTCCAATGTGAAGGAAAACGGCCGGCCCATCGGCGCGCTGGGCGACAAGGAAGCCGACTGGCACACGGACATGTCCTATGTGGCCAAGCCGCCCAAGGCGAGCGTCCTTTACTCGCTCGAAATTCCGCCCACCGGCGGCGATACGAGCTTTGCCAATATGTACAAAGCCTATGAAGAGCTGCCGGAGGATCTGCGCGCCTTCGTTGAGCAGCACCGCTGTTTTCATGATGCCAGCACGACCAGTGTCGGGGAGACGCGCGCCGGGTTTGAAAGCGTGACGGATATCCGCCAGATGCCGGGCGAGATGCATCCCATGGTGCGCACGCATCCTGAAACCGGCGGCAAGACGCTTTATCTCGGCCGCCGCCGCAATGCCTATGTGGAAGGGCTGAGCACGTCCGAAAGCGATGCGATGCTCGACCGGCTTTGGGCGCATTGCGAACAGAAAAAATTCGCCTGGACCCATCAATGGGCGCTCGGCGATCTCCTGATCTGGGATAATCGCTGCACCATTCACCGGCGCGACAGTTTCGATGCCTCGAGCAGGCGCGTTATGCACCGCACCCAGATCAAGGGCGACAGACCTTTTTGATTTGGCCGTTTTGATCTGACCCTTCTCGTTCTGCATTTTCCCGCTTTGAGAAAACACGCCGCGCTGACGCTACGGCAGGGCAAAGCTTGGCTTGAAATCCGCTCCGTCCCGGTCACATTGGTCTTATCCATATTCAATAAGACGCAATGAGGGAGGGTGATCATGCGCGCCGCCGTGATTTCCGGAAGCTACGGACTGGACAATCTGAAACTCGAAGAGCGGGATGTGCCGAAGCCGGGGCCGGGGCAAATTCTGGTCAAGCTGAAAGCCGCCTCGCTCAATTACCGCGATCTTGCCATTACTTCCGGCTTCGGCGGGGATTATCCCTTGCCGCTTGTCCCGCTTTCCGACGGTTGCGGTGAAGTGGTGGAGCTGGGCGACGGGGTTCGCCGCGTGGCAAAGGGCGATCTTGTCTGCCCCTCCTTCTTTCAGGGCTGGCTTGCCGGGCCGCCGACCCCTGCCGCGCTTGCCACCTCTTTCGGCGGGCCGATCGATGGCTGTGCGGAAGATTATGTTTGCGTCTCCGCCGACGGCGTTTCCAAAGCGCCGAGGAACCTGACGCCGGCAGAGGCCGCTTGCCTTCCTTGCGCCGGGCTCACCGCCTGGCGGGCGCTTTTCGTGGAAGGCAACTTGAAAGCGGGCGACACGGTGCTTGTGCAGGGCACGGGCGGTGTCTCGATCTTCGCGCTGCAATTTGCCAAGGCCGCCGGCGCCCATGTCATCATCACATCCTCCTCTGACGAAAAGCTGGACCGGGCCAAGGCGCTCGGCGCCGATCAGTTCATCAATTACAAAAAGACGCCGGACTGGGCGAGCGAAGCGCGCAAGCTGACCGGCGGGCGCGGCGTCGATCATGTCGTGGAAGTGGGCGGGGCGGAAACCTTCCCGCAATCCATCATGGCGATCCGTACCGGCGGGCATATCGCGGTGATCGGTATTCTTTCGGGTCTCGTGAAGGACATGAATGTCGCGGCGATGTTCGGCCAGAACGCCAAAATCTCCGGCATCACGGTGGGCAGCCGCCAGCACTTTGAAGAGATGGTCCGCGCGGTGGAGCAGAACGACATCAAGCCCGTGATCGATAAGACCTATCCGCTGGAAGAGATCGTGCCTGCGTTGAAGCTGATGCAGGGCGCAAGCCATTTCGGCAAAATCGTGCTCGATATCTGATGGAACGGCGCTTTGGGCCTATCCCCAAAGCGCCCGTTCGGGCGGGAAAAGCACCGAGCCTTCATAGCGAAGGCCCGGCTCCCGGTCCTCGGCCAAAAGCAACGGCCCGTCCAGATCGACAAAGGCAGCGCCCGCGGCAAGCAGGGCGGCCGGTGCCATGGCCAGCGACGTTCCCACCATGCAGCCGATCATGATCTCCATGCCGAGGCCGCGCGCTTTCTCGATCGTGTGCAGCGCTTCTGTGAAGCCGCCCGTCTTGTCGAGCTTGATGTTGACGGCATCGTAAAGGCTGGCAAGGCGTACGAGGTCCGCCGAGGTGTGGCAGCTTTCATCGGCGCAGAGTGGAATGGGGCTTTTCACCGAGGCTAGGCAGGCATCGTCTCCGACGGGCAGGGGCTGCTCGATCAGCGCCACGCGGTAAGGGGCGATCTCGCTTAAAAGACGTTCCAGATTATCCGGCGCCCAGCCTTCATTCGCATCGACGATCAAATCGGACCCCGGCGCGCCCTCGCGCACGGCGGCCAGCCGCTCAAGATCGCCGTCCCCGCCAAGCTTGATTTTGAGGAGCGGGCGGCTTGCTGCGTTCTTTGCCGCCTTATGCATGGCGCTGGGCGTATCGAGGCTGAGCGTGAAGGCGGTGGTGAGCGGTTCGGGTTTCGGCAGGCCGGCCAGTTGCCAGACGGGCATGCCCGCCCATTTCGCTTCCAGATCCCAAAGCGCGCAGTCCAGCGCATTGCGCGCCGCGCCTGCGGGCAGGAGCCGCGCTAAAGCCTCCCGGCTCGGTTTTTCCTGAAACTCATCGGCAATGGAATCGATTTGCGCGGCAACGCTTTCCAGCGTCTCGCCATAGCGGCCATAAGGCACGCATTCGCCGCGCCCTTTATGGGGCCCGTCTTCCAGGGTGACGAAGATCACCTCCGCCTCTGTCTTGGCGCCGCGGGAAATCGCAAAGCGTCCTTTGATGGGCCAGGCTTCAATGGTGACGGTCAGGTTGCGCATGGGCGCATCATGCCGTCCCTTTGCGTGCCCGCCAAGGGGCGATCACGCAAGGTCCGGCAATCACCCCCGGCATTAAATGCGGCCCGCGTACCACACCCCGTTCCAGGCAAGGCCGGGCGGGTTCGCTTCGAAATGGGCGATACGCTGCTCGTAAAGGTCGTAGAGCGTTTCGATGGCCCCGTTGAGCTTGCGCGCCTGGGCGATGACTGCCCGTGCCTCGGCCCAGCGCTGATGGCGGTAGGCTTCGAAGAGCGCCTGATGGGCTTCCTGCAGCGCGCGGAATTTCGGGCTGGCGCGGACGATGGAATCGCCCAGCAGCGCAAAGGCGCGCGAGCCGTTGGGATGGCGCGGCGTGGCGATGAGATCGACCTCGAGCAGCGCATAGCGGTCGCCCAGGATGCGCTGCGCGCCTTCGCCCACGATGATGGCGGGCCCGTAATGGCGGGCATGGCGCTGCAGGTAATTGGCAAAGGTCACCGGCTCGCCGGAGATGCCATAATCGAAATTGTGATCTGCGCCGAGATTGCCGGCAATCGCTTCGCCCGAATCGATACCGATGGAGACGGAGAGCGGTACATAAGACATGTTGAGGCGGCTTGCGTCTTCCAGCAGGAAATCGTTGAGCGCGTCGAGCTGCTCGGTCATGCGCAGCGCCGCGTCGCAAGCCCGCGCCACATGGTCGGTGACGGGGAAGGGCGTGTTCCAGACCGCGTGCACCGTCTCGCCCATATAGCGTTCGATCATGCCGCCCCGTTCATGCACGAGTTTCGTCGCGGGCGTGAAAAAACGGTTGAGGATATCGGCATAAGCTTCAGGGTCCGCAAGATAGCGGTCGGCGATGATGTTGAAACCGCGCAGCCCCCCGACCATGGAGGTAACTTCCACGCCCGTGCCCTTGTGGGGAATGCGGCGCGGCTGGGCGATCAGCTTGTTCAGCTTCGATTTCGGCAGGCGGTGCGTGAACTGGTTTTCGATGAAGCGGGTTTCCGCATCGATCCGGAGCCGGTTAAGCATGGCCGAGACGATATAGACGGCCAGCAGCGTGACAATCGGTTGCACCGGATTGAGAATCCACATCTGGTCGGTGAAGGCGTACCAGGTGCCGTAAGCCGCGCCGCCGGTCAGCAGCAACGTGAAAAGAATGGGCCAGGGATAGCGGCGCGAGCCGAGCACGATCAGCAAAATAAGCAGGCTGCCGCCGCCGATCAGCAGCATTTCCGCGCCCTGTCCCCAATCGGGCCGGGTCAGCATGGTGCCCGTGATGATCTGATCGAGCGCTTCGGTGATGATCGCGCCCGAAGGGAGCGGACCGATGGGCGTCGTGTGGAATTTATCGATGCCGTTTTTCGAGACGCCGATCACGGCGATCCGTCCGCTGAGATCCAACGCATTGGCGCCGTCTTCCAGGAAGCGCCAGGCCGGCACGGAGGCGCCTTCGCGCTCCATGCGGAAATAAAGCGGGAAGGAACCGTCCTGCAGCGTCGGAATGGTTTTTCCGGCAACCGCGATGGAAGAGATACCGCCCAGATTGGTGATGTCGTATTTAGTCGGGGCCGTGCGAAGCCGCATTTCATAAGCGCTTGCCCCTTCCTTCAGGCGCAGCGCTTCCAGCGCCGATGCGGGAATGAGATCGCCGCCCAGATTGGCGAAAAGCGGCAGATGGCGGACCATGTCCGTGCGCGCCTGCGAGGGCAGATGCACGCCGATGCTCGCCGCCGCTCTGTCGAGCGCGCTCAGATTGCCGGTCCATTCGGTGAAGGCAGGAAGATGCGCGTAAGGATCGCCGCCGACGGCCGTCAGCGCCCAGCCGGTATTGCGCGGTTTATGCGCTTCGCCCTTGCCGGGCGTGATGGACAGCACGGTCGGGCCCCGGCGCAGGCTCATGGCAAGCGCCATGTCGTGATCGGGCAAGGCGCGCAAGGCGTCCGTCACGGCGCCAACATCGGCATCGGCGGGGAAGGGCGGCCAGAGTGCCAGTACCTGCCCGGGCGAGGTGGGGTCCGGAGTTTCCAGCGTTTCATCCAGAATGACGACGCTTGCGCCTGCGCCATGCACGGCCTCGATAAGCTGCGCGAGGCGCGGGCGCGGCCAAGGCCAGGCGCCGACACGCTCGGCGGTCTGCGCATCGATATCGATATAAATGGCTTCCGGGTGGCCGGCGGGACGCGGCTCGAATTGTTGAATGAGGTCGAAGGAGACATCGGCCATGCGGGTGCGCAGGCCGAGTGGGTCATAAACGGACACGGCAAGCGAGCCGGCCACGATAAGGACCGGCAGGGACCAGGCTAGGCGTCTGAACAAGGCCGAGGGCTGCATAATCTTGACTCAGGTCTGGGCTTTTGGCCCGGGTTGCACCATATCCATTGTCCCGATCTGGAACACGGGACCATGACTTAAGGGGTGACTTGCAGCATTTGTTCCAAAAAATGGCGGTAAAATGAGGCAGGCGGGGCCCCGGCGAAGGCGGGGCGCAGTTGCCATCGGGCAAGCCTGCTGCCATCAATAGGGGTAACCGGAATTAAAGCACATAAAGGGAGTGTTAAATGGCGCGTCTGGCAGCTCTGATTGTGGGAATTTTCGCCTTGGCGGCCGGTGCCATGGGGGCGGGCGCGCAGGAGCGCCAGTATGTGACCATCGGCACGGGTGGGTTGACCGGCGTTTATTATCCGGCGGGCGGGGCCATTTGCGCGCTGACGCGCAAGACCCGCGAGGCGCATAATATCCGCTGCTCGGTGGAAAGCACGGGGGGCTCGATCTTCAATCTGAATGCCCTGCGCCAGGGCGAGTTGCAGCTTGGCGTGGCTCAGTCGGACTGGCAGTACCACGCCTATAAAGGCACCTCGCAGTTCACCGCTGCGGGACCGATGGAAAACCTGCGTTCGGTTTTCTCTCTGCATCCCGAGCCTTTCACCGTGCTGGCGCGCGCCGATGCCGGTATTTCCTCTTTCGAGGATTTGAAGGGCAAGCGGGTCAATATCGGCAATCCCGGTTCCGGCCAGCGCGCCACGATGGAAGTGCTGATGAAAGCCTATGGCTGGGAGCTTGGCGACTTCCTGCTCGCCTCCGAGCTGGTTTCCACCGAACAGTCCATGGCGCTATGCGACAATAAAGTGGATGCGATCGTCTTTGCGGTCGGCCACCCGAGCGGCTCGATCCAGGAAGCGACGACGACCTGCGAGACGCGGCTCATCAACGTGAACGGGCCGAAAGTCGAAAAGCTGATCGCCGAAAACAGCTTCTATGCGCCCGCCACCATTCCCGGCGGCCTTTATCAGGGCAATCCGGATGATGTGCAGACATTCGGCGTCGCCGCGACGCTGGTTTCGACCGCAGAGGTGGATGCGGATGTCGTTTATCATCTGACCTCCTCGGTCTTCGAAAATTTCGGCGATTTCCGCAAACTGCATCCGGCGTTCCAGGCGCTGACGAAAGAAGGCATGGCGAGACACGCGCTCACCGCGCCCTTGCATGAAGGGGCGGCGCGCTACTTCAAGGAAGCGGGCCTCATCGAATAAGCTTGCGCCCTTCGCACGGGCACCCTTCACACGGGATTTGCGGAGAAAAGAAGAATGAGCGAGCCGCGTAACCCGGAAGGCACGGGCCATACCCGCCCGGATGAGGAACTGCTATGGGAACTGGAAGGCGAACGCGCGGTCGGCGGCATCTCCGGCAAGGCCGTTGCCGGGCTCGCCGTTCTCTGGTCGCTCTTCCAGCTTTGGTATACATCGCCTCTACCCTTTATCGCAGCGCCGGCCATTCCGGTTCTGAATGATACCGATGCGCGCTCCATACACCTTGCCTTCGGTTTGCTGCTTGCCTTCCTTTGTTTTCCGGCGCTGAAAAAGCGCGGGACGGATATTCCGCTGTTTGATTGGGTGCTTGCCGGGCTCGGGGCTTTCGCGGCGGCTTATCTTTTCATTTTCCGCGACGGGCTGGCCTTGCGTCCCGGCCTGCCGAGCGATCTCGACCTTGCCGTTTCCGGCCTCGGTATCGTTTTGCTTTTGGAAGCGGCGCGCCGCGCGCTGGGGCCGCCCATCGTCATCGTCGCGCTGCTCTTTCTGGCTTACATATTTTTCGGCAATTACGCGCCCGACATCATTGCTTGGAAGGGCGCGTCCTTTTCCCGTGCCATGAGCCATTTATGGCTCGGGACGGAGGGGGTTTTCGGTGTCGCCATTGGCGTGTCGACCGGCGTGATTTTCCTCTTCGTGCTTTTCGGCGCGCTGCTTGAGACGGGCGGGGCAGGGGATTATTTCATCCGCCTTGCCTTCTCGCTTGTCGGGCATATGCGCGGGGGGCCTGCAAAAGCGGCGGTACTTGCCTCGGGTATGACGGGCCTCGTCTCGGGCTCTTCCATCGCCAATACCGTGACGACGGGCACGTTCACCATTCCGCTCATGCGCAAAGTCGGCTTTTCGAAAGAGCAGGCCGGGGCGGTGGAAGTCGCCTCGTCCGTCAACGGGCAGATCATGCCGCCGGTCATGGGCGCGGCGGCGTTTTTGATGGTGGAATATGTCGGCATTTCCTATGTCGATGTCATTACCCATGCGTTCCTGCCCGCTGTCATTTCCTATATCGCGCTGGTCTATATCGTTCATTTGGAAGCGGTGAAGGCGGATATGCCGCTTTTGGAACGGCCCGACCCTCTGCCCGCCTTGCCCATGCGTCTGGTGCGGGGCGGCTTGGTGCTGGCCGGAATGATGATCTTTCTGGGCCTTGCCTATTTTTTCGTCGAGCTGATGCAAGCTCTGGGCGGCGGCGCGTTCTGGCTGCTGATGGGTGCCTTGCTGGCGCTTTATATGGGCGCCGTTTATGCGGCGGCGCGCGATGAAGAACGGCCCGGCAGCTCCGCATCTATGGGGGCAGCGGATGAGGAGGCGCTGTTCCTTCCCCGTTTTTCGGACACGGTGCGCCAGGGGCTGCATTTTCTTTTGCCCATCGCGGTTCTCATCTGGTGTCTTGTCGTCGAACGTCTTTCGCCCGGCCTTTCCGCCTTCTGGGCGGTGGTGGGGCTCATGGTCATTCTGGCAAGCCAGCATGTGCTCATTTCGCTTTTCGCCGGGCGGGGTTTTCGTCCCGCTGACGTGAAAGAGGGCGCGCGCACGATCTGGGACGGGCTGGAAGCGGGCGCGCGCAACATGATCGTGATCGCCGTGGCGACGGCGGCGGCGGGCATTATCGTCGGCGCAGTTTCCTTGACGGGGGTGGGGCTTCGGCTGACGGAGCTTGTCGAGTTTCTTTCCGGCGGCAATCTGGTTTTGATGCTGGTTTATGTTGCCGTGCTCAGCCTCGTTCTGGGGCTCGGCCTGCCGACCACGGCCAATTACATCGTCGTTTCCGCGCTTCTTGCGGGCGTGGTGGTGGAGCTTGGCGCGGCGAATGGGCTGGTAGTGCCGCTTATCGCCGTTCATCTCTTTGTTTTCTATTTCGGCATCATGGCGGATGTGACGCCGCCCGTAGGCCTTGCCTCTTTTGCGGCGGCGGCGATTTCAGGCGGCGATCCCATCCGCACGGGGATCACCGCTTTCCGCTATTCGCTGCGCACCGTCATTTTGCCGTTCTTCTTCATCTTCAATACGAAACTTTTGCTCATCGGCATCGACGGACCGCTGGACCTTGCATTGACGGCGCTGGGGGCAACGCTCGGTGTTCTTCTCTTTGCGGCCGTCTCTCAAGGTTATTTCTTTGCGCGGCTGAAGTTTTGGGAAGGGGCGGTATTGCTACTCGTCGCTTTCACGCTGCTGCGCCCGGCTTATTGGATCGATCAGGTCGTACCGCCTTTCGAGCAGGTCCCTTACGAAGAAGCGGCGGTGCTTATCGAGGAAGCGCCGGAAGAGGCCAGCATCGCGCTTGTTTTTGAAGGGGAAACTTTCGAGGGTGATCTCGTGCGCCGCACCATCCGCTTGCCGCTCGGGGCGCCGGGCAACGCGGGCGAGCGCCTTAGCGCTGCGGGCATGGAGCTCAGGCAGGAAGAAGGCAAGACCTTTGTCGATCTCGTGCGCTTTGCCTCGCCTGCCGAAAAGCTGGGTGTCGGCTTCGACTGGCAAGTGCTGGGCGCGGAGGTTGCGCAGGAAAGGATCGATCCTTATTGGCTATATCTGCCGGCCTTCCTCCTGACCCTTCTTGTTGCGCGCGGCCAGTTTCGGCGGAAACGGACATGAAAAACCGGCCCGGATATGAAGGTCCGGACCGGCTTGAATGCTTAAGCGGGGCGCGTTTATTCGGCCGCGCCCGTTTCCTGCTTGAGATACGCGATCAGGTTCGTGCGATCGCTTTCCTTGCGCAAACCGGCGAAGGCCATATTGGTGCCGGGCACATATTTGCGCGGGTTTTCGAGATACTCCGCAAGATTTTCCTCGTTCCAGGAACCGATTTCACCGGCTTTTTCCGTCATTGCATCGGAATAGCGGAAATCTTCTTTCGCAGCCACGCCGCGGGAGAACATGCCATAGAGATTCGGGCCGATCTTATTCGAAGCGCCTTCTTCCAGCGTATGGCAAGCCTGGCATTTCTTGAAAACCTTTGCGCCTTTTTCAAGATCCGCTTCTTCGGCCGATGCCGCTTGGCTGAAGGCAAGCGCTGTGCCGGCAATCATCGCAATCTTCATGAAATTCATCTTATTGGTCCTCTGCACTCCAAAATTTCGCTCCCGTGCGTTCTACCGCGCCTTTTTCCGCATCAGGATGAGCCCTTATACAACGAAGCTAGAACGGGTAGGCTTCAAATCCATGCGGCCCGGTGACGCGGGCCGAAATTGAAGCTAAAACTACGTTTACGCGGGCAATTTAGCGTATTGAGGGGATATGAGCCAGACGCCCAGTTTCAAAACCGAGGAAACCGGCTCCGGCTTTATGTTTTCGGCCTCCGGCGACTGGACCGTGCGCCAGGCTGCGGCGCTTGGCGCGGCGCTGGACGAGCTTTCCGCCGCACGCATCCGCGGCGCTCAGGTCACTTTCGATCTCAAGAATGTGAGCCGGCTTGACACGGCGGGCGCCTGGCTTTTGGACCGCACGGCGGAGCGTTTTTTGGCACAAGGCCTCACCCCGCGCTTTGAAGGATTGCGCGGTGAATTTCAGACATTGTTCGACACCGTGCAGGCCAATCGCGGCACCTGCCCGGACACGCTGCACGACATGCGCCCCTTTGCTGTGCAGCTGACCGCCCGGGTTGGCGATGCGCTGCTGGCAACGGGCGCGGAAGTGCACGGGATCGTCGGCTATTTCGGTATTTTTCTGCAGGCGCTTTGGCGGGCGGTGAAATCGCCCCGGCGCCTGCGTCTCGTGCCGCTTGTCCATCATATGGAAAAGGCGGGCTTCGATGCGCTGCCTATCGTTTGCCTGATCACCTTTTTGATCGGCGCGGTAATCGCCCAGCAAGGGGCGGAGCAGTTGAAACGCTTCGGGGCGGATGTCTACACGGTCAATCTCGTTGCCATCATCTTTTTGCGGGAAGTCGGCATCCTCCTTACCGCCATCATCGTTGCCGGCCGCTCGGGCAGCGCTTTTGCGGCCGAAATCGGCTCGATGAAAATGCGCGAGGAGATCGACGCCATGCGCACGCTCGGGCTCGATCCTGTGGAAATGCTGATCGTGCCGCGTGTGCTGGCGCTTGTGCTGACCTTGCCGCTCCTCACCTTCATTGCCGATATTATGGGGCTCCTCGGCGGGGCGGTGACGGTTTGGATGCTGCTCGATACGACACCGGGCGTTTTTCTCGTGCGTCTGCAGGAAGCGGCGGGTTTCTGGACCTTCGGCGTCGGTCTTCTCAAAGCGCCTTTCATGGCGATCGTCATCGCGCTGATCGGGTGTCATTGCGGGATGAAAGTGACGGGCAGCGCGGAATCGGTCGGCCAGCAAACCACGCAGTCCGTGGTGAAATCCATTTTCATGGTCATTATTCTGGATGCGCTTTTCGCCATGTTCTTCACGGCGGTGGGGATTTAACGCATGAAGGATGAGGCGGTCATCGATGTGAGGGGGCTGCGCACGCAGTTCGGCGATCATGTCGTGCATGAAAATCTCGACCTGAAAGTGCGCAAGGGCGAGGTGCTCGGCATTGTCGGCGGCTCGGGCACCGGCAAGTCGGTCCTTTTGCGCACGATCGTCGGGCTCAACCGGCCCGCCGCCGGCCGCATCGAGGTGCTGGGCGAAGAACCTTCGATGCTGAACGAAGAAGAGCGCCAGGCACTGGAGCAGCGCTGGGGCATTCTCTTTCAGGACGGGGCGCTTTTTTCCGCGCTGACGGTGGCTGAAAACGTTCAGGTGGCCTACCGCGAACATTTGAAGATGCCCGGCGATATGATGGACGAATTGGCGGCGCTGAAAGTGCGCCTTGTCGGCCTGCCCATCGAGGCGGCATCGAAATACCCTTCCGAGCTTTCAGGGGGCATGCGCAAACGCGCCGGGCTTGCCCGGGCGCTGGCGCTCGATCCTGAAATCCTGTTTCTCGACGAGCCGACGGCGGGGCTCGACCCTATCGGGGCGGCGGCCTTCGACCGGCTTTTGAAAGAGCTCCAGCAGGCGCTGGGACTGACCGTCTTCCTCGTTACTCATGATCTCGATACGCTTTACGCCACTTGCGACCGGATCGCGGTTCTGGCGGATAAACGTGTTATCCTCGCCGGCACCATGGAGGATATGATGGCCAGCGATCATCCCTGGATTACGGAATATTTCAAAGGGCCGCGCGGGCGCGCCGCGGGCCGGGCGCAGGGAAAGCCCGGATGACACAGGAAAGCCAACGCCAAGAGAGGGGCTCTGTCTGATGGAGATCAAATCGAACAACGTGCTTATCGGCGCTTTCGCGCTTGCCGGTATCGCCGCGATTTTTCTCTTTGCGCTCTGGATCGGCCGCTTCCAGCTCGACCGGACTTACGAATATTACGAAATCGTTTTCGAAGGCTCCGTCTCCGGCCTGACGAAATCCGGCACCGTTCAATATAACGGCATCCAGGTGGGGCAGGTTGTCGATCTGCGTTTGGCGCGCAACGACCCGAGCAAGGTGGTGGCGCTGGTCGAGCTCGACGCCCGCACGCCCGTGAAGGAAGACACGGAAGCACGGCTTGAGCTTTTCGGGCTGACAGGCGTGGCCTTGATCGAGCTTTCGGGCGGCTCGGCCGGCTCGCCGCCTCTCGAGGCGCAGGGCGGCCGAGACTATCCCGTCATCAAGGCGGAAAAGTCCACCATCCAGCAATTGTTCACCAGCGCGCCCGAAGCCGTCGATAACGCCAATCAACTTATCCACGATCTGCGTGTGCTTGTGCAGCGGAACGATCAGAACGTCACCGGCATTATGACCAATCTCAACACGGTCTCGGAAAAACTCGCCGCCAGCTCCGACGCGCTGGAGGAAACGCTGGAAAACGTGAATAAGATTTCCGGCAATGTGGAAAGCATTACGGCGGTCGCGGATGATATCCTGCAAAAGGATGTGAGGCGTTTCGTGGCCGACGCGCGCGCTACGGCCAATTCCTACCGCAAACTCGGCCAGCAGTTCGAAAGCATCGTGGAGGGTAACCGCGCTTCCATCGACCGCTTCGCGCGCGAAGGGCTCGGGGAAATGCCGCTTCTGATCGCGGAGATGCGTGAGCTTGTGCGCAATCTCGACAGGGTCGTCGCGCGGGCGGAAGACAATCCCGGGGCCTTTCTCCTGGGCAATGACGTGCCGGAATATCAAGGGGCAGAATGATGAGACTTGTTTCGAGCGGCGCGCGCCGTCTTTTGAAGGCAGGGCGCCTTGGCGTCTTGGCGTCATTGGCGGCGCTGGCGCTTGGGGGCTGCGCGGTTCTTTCGGCCGCCGATAGCGAGCCGCCCAGTATCTTCGTGCTGACGGCGGCAAAGCCTGCCATGCCGCAGGAAGAGCCGACACGGGCGCAGATCGTCGTGGCCGAACCTTTTTCACCGGCCGCCTATGATACGAACCGGATCGTCTATTTGCCGACCCCTAACGAGGTGAGCTATTTCGCCGATGCCCGCTGGACCGACCGCGCGCCGCGCATGGTTCAGGCGCTTACCGTCGCCTCGCTCGACAATACGGGCAAGTTTCTCGCCGTGGGGCGCAAGGGCGCCGGGCTGAAACCGGATTATGAGCTGCGCCTCGAACTGCGCGCCTTCGGTGTCGAAAATGAAAGCGGGGCGGGTAAGAATGTTCATATCGTTCTAAATGCGCGGCTCATCGACTATCCAAATGACCGGATCGTTGCCTCGCGTTCCTTCGAGGCGGTGCGCCCGACGAATGAAACGCGGGTCGCGAAGCTGGTGCTCGAATTCGACACGGGGCTGAGCGGTATCATGGCAGAGATGGCGCAATGGACTCATGATGCCGTGGAAGGACACGAAGAGATGAAAGCGCGCGAGGGCTGAGGCCGCCGCGCCTTCCTTCAGCTCAGGTGGCCGCTTGCCTGGGCGAGCATCAGATAGACCTTGCCGGTATCGGACGTGAGATAGGTATCGAGCAGGATGTTTTCCCGGTCGTTTTCGGTGGCGGCGGTCAGCAATTCCTCGAAGAGCGTGATAAACTTGTCCACGTGCTGGCGGAATTCGCGGTCGTTCTCATAGCGCTCGGCAATCTTGTCGTGCAGATTGCGCCCCTGCAGGTTGTAGAGCCTGCGGGTGAAGATATTCCGCTCCCCGCCGTGATAGCGCCGCCAAAGTTCGGGCGGCGGGCTTTGTTCCAGCGCCCGGTCGAGATCGATGGCAAGCGATTGCAATGTCTCGATGATGTGCAAAGAGGCGCGGCTCAGATCGCCGCTCTTTTGCGGGCCCCGTGCGCTCTCGCTTTCTTTCGTTTCCGATTTGCGCGCCGCGCTTAAAAGATCCGAGAGGCTCCAGCGGCTGTCGGCCTGCACGCCTGCGGGCGCGGCGGGCAGGGGCTCGCTGCGGTAGGGCGGCATGGGTGCGGCATGGGTGCGGGGCGCGGCAGCGGCGGTGCGGTCGAAAACGCGGGCATTGCGCACCACGATATCGGCGATGGAGGCAAGCACCTCGATCTGTTCTTCGATCACCTCGCGCAGCGCTTTTGCGCCTTCGGTCGCCTCGGCAGGCAGCTCGTCGATCCGCTTTTGCAAATCGTCCGTCGCCTCGTGGAGCGAGCGGCCTGCATCTTTTGCCGCGCCGCCCAGGCGGAACATGGCGGAGTTCAATTGCTCCGACAGTTTTTCCATATCGACGGCGGCATCGTGCAGCGTCTCGCGGGCGTCTTTCGACCGTTCCTCGATGTGATCGTGGATGCCCGTCATCGTGGCTTCCGCCGCCTCTTTCAGGCCGGCCGTTTCCGCGCCAAAGCGGCTGGCAAGAGCTGTAAGCTGGCTTTCCAACGTATCTTTCAGCGCGGCGGTATTGCTTTCTACCTTTTGCGCCAGGGCGTCGACTTCCTCGCGCAGGCTTTTATAGGCGCTGCTGATCGTGTCCGTGGTGCCTTGCAGGCTGCTTTCCAGATCCTGCGAAGAGGCGCGGATCGAGCCTGCCGCCTGTTCGATTTTATGGGAGGCTTTGCCTGCCGCTTCCTCGATGGACTTGGCGGCGTTTTCCACCGCGCCGCTCATGCCGCCCGCTTCCTGCCGGAACGTCTCGCCCATGACCTTGGCGCGCTTTGCCGCCGCTTCCAGCGCATGGTCGAGTTCGGAGGCGAATTTGGAGACGCTCTCGTTGATTTCCTTCGTGCGCGCGCCAAGCGCTTCGGTCGTGGTTTCGATCGTCTCGCGCTGGCGGGTAAAGGCGGCGTCCAAGGCCTCGCGTTCTTTTTCGATGCTTTCCACCGTCCCGCGCATCGTCTCGCGCTGTTTCTCGTAGCGCTGGGCGAGCGTGTCGGCTTTGCCAAGCGCGCTTTCGGCCACGACTTCCAGGCGCGAGGATTGCTTGTCGAGCATGGTGGCGGTGCTGCCTGCGCCCGTTGCCGCCGCCTCGCTCACGCGGGCAAGGGTTTCGGTTTGCAGGCGCAGCTTTTCGGCGGCCTCTTTCAACACGCTTTCGGCATTGCCGGTAAGCGCACGCACATCGTCATTTTGCTCGCGCAGCGCTTTGCGTACCGTATCGGCCTCGCTCCCGAGCGCCTTTGAAATGGCATCCAGGCTGGCGCGGCCCTCTTCAATGGCGCGCACGAGATCGGCGGTGCGCATTTCCGTGCGCGTCGCGCTGCGGTCCACCGTGTCGATATTTTCGGCAAGTTCCTGGCTGAGATGGGAGGCATTGGCGAGCAGCGCGTCCATGCCGTTTTGTAAGGTGAGAAGTTCATGGCGCACGGACGCGGCGAGCGATTTGGCGCGTTCGCGGGCAGTCTCGTCCGGCTCGGTAATGCGCAGAGCGGTGCGGGCCAGCGCTTCGGCCATGAGCCGCATTTCCTGCCCGCGCCAAATAAGCCAGGCAAAAAGCCAGATGATGATGACGGGGGCGAGCACGGCGGCCAGCAGCGGCGCGGCTTCCCCCAGCGTTGACGGCAACGCGGCGGGCCCGGTGAAACGGCCGGTCATATAGGCGAGGGCGGTACCGGCGGCGAAAAGGCTGAGAAGGGCGGCCACATAGGGAATGGAGCGGCTGGGGCGCTTGTTGATCAGGCGGTAAAGCTGGCCGGCCTCGGGCGAGTCTTCGTTGGCGGCGGGCGCGGCTGGGGCAGGCGCCGGGGCGGTCCCGGCAGGCTTGGAGGCGGATGTCGGCTTGATCATGCGGGCTTTCCCAGAATTCCGGACGCGTTGGCCCTCAGACTCGCCCATGGCGCGGGGGGCGTCAATGCTGCAGTGGCGCCTCGTTCTTGGCTGGGGGCGGATATGGCCATAATAGCGGTCATCACTTCCCCCCGGCCTCAGCGGTGCGATTTCAGCGGATGCAGGTCTCAGCGTCGCCTATCAGGGCCAGCTTTCGGACGAGGCGCAGGATCACGGCCTAACCGCCCGGCTGACGCTGAAATTTTGAGGGGCTTGCCTCGTTGCCCTTAAGGGCCCGCACAAATCTCCCAACACACCTCGAGGGGTTGGCCGGGAGGTTGATATGGCGGATGAGTGGCAGCGCGTAGAGATTTTCCGTTTAGAAAGATGTGCGTGACACCGAAATCGCTCGTGCGTCAGGTTTCTGTCGAAAAGTTCATTCACTGTCCGCCTTATCTAAGTTCAACAGTGCTTCGCGTTTTTTGGCGGAGGCGGCTTCTGCCCATATCAAAAGGCTGTCGAGGGCGGGGCAGAGGGATTGACCCCAGTCGGTGAGGCGGTATTCCACGCGGGGCGGCACTTCGGGATGGACGGTGCGGGTGACGACTTCATCCTTTTCCAGTTGGCGCAATTGCTGGATGAGCATTTTTTGCGAGATGCCGGGGATAGCGCGCTCGAGTTCGGAAAAGCGCAGGGTCTTGCCGCCGAAGAGCTGGAAGAGGATGACGAGTTTCCATCTGCCGCCGATGACCTGCAGCACATTTTCGATGCCTCTCGCTGCAAGCTCCGCCGTGTAGTCGGGCCGCTTACCTGGAGGTCTGTCAGTTACCTTTTCGTGCGTTCTTGTCATGTTCTAAGCCTAGCGGCATGTATGAGACCCGGCAATCTTTCACGCCGCGCTTGAGAAAAGGAAGACATGTCATGACGATTATGCTCCCCAAACCCGTTGCCGATTATATGGCGGCTAGCGCCCGGCTGGATGCGGACGCCATTCTTGCGCCCTTCGCGGCGGATGCGGAGGTTTTTGACGAGAACCGGACGCATCGCGGGCGTGAAGAAATCAGGGCATGGATTCTCAGCGCGGCGATCGCCGCCAAGGCGGTGCCGCTGCCTCGGGCCGTCGTTGATGCCGAAGACAGTGATTGCCGCGTGCGGGCGGAGGTGGCGGGTGATTTTCCCGGTGCGCCGATCATGCTGACGTTCGATTTCGGGCTGAAGGGCGGGCAAATTCAGTCGCTGCGCATTTCACCCTGAGAAGGTAGGCGCTGAAATGAGCGGGTTCCGCGCCTTTTAGCCGGGCGCGGTTGCTCTTGCGTCCCGCTGCCCGAGGTTTCAAGATGGTTTCCCAACAAGCCTTGAGACCTTGGCCTGGGAGGCTGATATGGCAGGTGAGCGGCAGCGCTTTGGGGCCATTCCGGCGGCGGCGGAGGAGGCCGTCCGTTCCGGGAACGATCTTCCGAACGGCAGCGGGGACTTAGCCTCTGCTGCCGGGACGGGGCATGGCCCGCAGGCTCACGAAGCACGCTTTTCCCACAAACCCACCTGGGCGCAGACGCGCTATCTCATTCGCGGGCTGAAACAGCCGGGCGGTAAGCTGCCTTTGTTCGACGATGAAGGGCAGGAGATCGACATTCGCACCATCCGCTCCTGCATCGAGCGGGGCTGGGCGGAGCCCTGGTTCAAGAACCCGATCAAGAAAGATTGGCTTGTCTGCAAGCTGACGGCGGAAGGCTACAAAGTGCTGGGCGCGGAGAAACCGAAAGCCTGACAATTTTCCTGCTGCATGGAATGCGTGCGGAAAAGCATCCTAACAATCTGAGACTTGAAGTGTGGCAGCGCGCCTTGGCGCGCGGTGCTTCCTTCGTCGGTGCCCCGCAAACGAAAGCCCCCGGCGTGGGGGGGCGCCGGGGGCACTACGAGGGGTTCTTGACGATTCACGAGGCTGTTGGTGCCCCGTTTGTTATTTTTACCAAGCCTTAACTTTAGGCGCAAGTTAAAAACGACCGTTTGTTAATAATGATTAACTATTTTCGACAGTAAATAACGCCATTCGTAAACAAATCGAGATTTAATTGTTTAAAGTTTTAAGGGGAATTAAGCGTTTTTTAAACTGTGCCAAAACGATTGGGGCTAAGTATTTAGAAGGCATTGCGCGATAGAGTGAGCTACAGGCACATTATTCGTGTTCGGATTTGTGCCTGGGCAGCTTGGGTGACTTGGGTAGCCCGGGTGGTTTGGGCAGTAAGTGGCGTTTGTGAAGGGCTTCGGTATGAAGGATATGTCTATCGCCAGTGAGGCTGAGGCTTTGGCAGGCCTGAACGGGTTTTCCGGCGAAGCGGGGCGGCCGGTCGATCTGGTTCATCTTTCCCGCTACACGATGGGCGACCGCAATCTGGAATCGGAGCTGTTGGGTCTTTTCCGCCAGCAGGCCCGGGTTTATGTGAGCCGGATGCGGGATGCGGAGAGTGATCAGGACTGGCACCGCGCGGCGCACAGTCTGAAGGGCTCGGCCAAGGCGGTCGGCGCGTGGGCGGTGGCCTCGGTCTGCGAAGAGGCGGAGAGCCTTGGCGCAGGCGCGCAGGACGCCCGTCTCAAAGCGATCGGCGAGATCGAAGCTCAGCTCGATACGGCGACGGCCTATATCGATTTGCTTCTCGCCAGCTAAATCTCAAAGCTCCAGGCGCATGACCGCTTCTTCGGCCAGCGCGAGGGAGGCGGTGATGCCGGGGCTTTCGATCCCGAAGAGATTGAGCAATCCTTCGAGCCCGTGATCGGCGGGGCCGGAGAGGAGAAAGTCGCGCGCCGGCTCGCCCGGCGCCTGGATTTTCGGCCGGATGCCGGCATAGCCCGGCTGCAGCGCGCCGTCTTCCAGCCCCGGCCAATAGGCGCGGATGGCGCCGTAAAAACGCTCCCCCCGCGCCGCATCCACCGCATAATCGGGGCCTTCCACCCATTCCACATCCGGCCCGAAACGGGCCTGGCCGCCCATATCGAGGGTGAGGTGAATGCCAAGGCCCGCTGCCTCCGGCACCGGATAGATGAGCCGGGAGAAAGGCGCTTTGCCCGATAGCGTGAAGTAATTGCCCTTGGCGTAATAGGCCGGGGGCACATGGGCTGCGTCCAGCCCTTCGATCTTGCGGGCAAGGTCCGGCGCGCTGAAACCTGCCGCATTGACGAGGCAGCGGGCTTTAAGGCGCATGGGCGCCGCGCCGCCCACCTCCAGCCCATAGCCATCGTTCAGCCGGGCGGCCTTTAAGAGCGGCGCGCCGAAGGCGATCATGCCGCCCCTGTCTTCCAGGTCCCCCTGCAAGGCCAGCATGTAGCCATGGGTGTCCAAAATGCCGGTGGAGGGGGATAGGAGCGCCGCCTTACAGGCAAGCGCCGGTTCCAGGGCCTGCGCCTGGCGGGCGGTGAGGCTTTCAAGATCGGTGACACCGTTTGCCGCCGCCTTTTGCCGGATGGCGGCAAGTTCGCCTTCCTGTTCTTTGCCGGCGGCGGCGATGAGCTTGCCGCAGCGCCGGTGGGCGATGCTGCGTTCGGCCAGATAGCGGTAAAGGCGCTCCTTCCCTTCCACGCAGGTACGCGCCTTCAGGCTGCCTTCGGGGTAATAGATCCCGGCATGGATGACTTCGGAATTATGGGAGGAGGTTTCGGTGCCGATCTGCCCGGCCTTTTCCAGTACGATCACCTCACGGCCCTTCAGGGCAAGCGCGCGGGCAACGGCCAGCCCGATAACGCCCGCGCCGATGACCACGCAGTCCGCTTCGCTTTCATATGAGGGGGGCGTCATGGGCCGAACCGTTGTTGTTTGTGAACCGCGCCCGTTTTAACCGGCCTGCGGCGAAATGACCATAAAGGCCGAGGGGCCGCGCCCGAAGGGCGGGGAAAAGTGGCTGGACGCTGGGCAAAGAGGCGTGATAAGCCCCTCAGCGAACAAGGTGCTGGCAGGCTTCCCCGAGCGCGTGGCTCAAGGGGAAGGCCTTGAAAAGGCGAGCCGGCGTCAATTATGTAAGAGGGGCTGCGGTCAGGGAGGCGGCGGCAACTCTTCCGGCATCAAAGACGGCGATAAAAAGACAATGGCAAAGATCACCTTTATCGAACATGACGGCACCAAACATACGGTCGAGGCCGAAAACGGCATGACCGTGATGGAAGCGGCCGTAAAGAACTCCGTTCCCGGCATCGATGCCGATTGCGGCGGCGCCTGCGCCTGCGCGACCTGCCATGTTTATGTGGGCAAGGACTGGCTGGACAAGACGGGCACGGCCGAGCAGATGGAAGAAGACATGCTCGACTTCGCCTTCGACGTGCGCGACAACAGCCGCCTGTCCTGCCAGATCAAGGTCACGGACGAAATCGACGGCCTCGTCGTCGACCTGCCCGAAAAGCAGTTTTAAGCTTTTTTAACTCTGGTTCTTAAGGAAACCCGCCTTTCCGGAGGCGGGTTTCAAGACATCGTTAACCATATCCGGCTCTAATACGGGAGAGATTCTCTATGAGGAAACCTCCCGCTTATGTCTGCTGCCACCGGAAAAATTCTCGTTACCGGCGCTGACGGTTTTATCGGCTCGCATCTGGTCGAGAACCTGGTGCGCGCCGGCTATGACGTGCGCGCCTTCGTTTTTTATAATTCGCTGAGCAGCTGGGGCTGGCTCGACAGGGCCGCGCCGGACGTGCGCGGCCAGTTCGAGGTTTTTGCGGGCGATATCCGTGATCCTTTCGTGGTGGAAGAAGCGATGCGCGGCTGCGCGCGGGTGGCGCATCTGGCCTCCCTCATCGCCATTCCCTATTCCTATGTCGCCCCGTCCTCCTATGTCGAAACCAATATCACCGGCACGCTGAATGTGGTGCAGGCGGCCCGCTCGCTCGGGGTGGAGCGGGTGGTGCAAACCTCAACCTCGGAAACCTATGGCACGGCGCAGAGCGTTCCGATTACGGAAGAGCATCCGCTTGTCGGCCAGTCGCCTTATGCCGCCTCCAAAATCGGCGCCGATCAAATGGCGCTTTCCTATTACCTTTCCTTCGGCACGCCCGTGACCGTGATCCGGCCTTTCAACACGTTCGGCCCGCGCCAATCGGCCCGCGCGGTTATTCCGACCGTGATCTCGCAGATCGCCGCCGGTAAACGTGAAATCCAGCTCGGCAACCAATCGCCGACGCGGGACTTTTCCTATGTGGCGGACACGGTGCGGGGCTTTCGCATGATGCTGGAAAGCGATGCCGCGCTCGGCGAAGTGGTCAATCTCGGCACCGGCTTTGAAATCAGCATTGGCGATACGGTGCGCCTGATCGGCGAGCTGATGCAGCAGGACATCAAGGTCGTGACGGATGAAAGCCGTCTGCGCCCGTCGGCAAGCGAAGTGGAGCGGCTTTGCGCGGATAACAGCAAGGCCAAGCGCCTCATCGGCTGGGAACCGCAATTTGCCGGTATCGACGGGCTGCGCCACGGTCTTTCCGAAACGATCTCCTGGTTCTCCGATCCTGCCAATCTGGAAGCCTATAAGCATGAGCGCTACAACATCTGAATGAGGAGGCGCGCGGTGACGGCAGCGCAGCGGCGCATTGCGGTGGTAACGGGCTCGCGGGCGGAATATGGCATTCTGCACCGCCTGATCGGCCTGTTGCATCGCGATCCGGCCATAGAGCTGCAGCTCATCGTTACCGGCACGCATCTGTCGGCGCGCCATGGCATGACCTTGCGCGAGATCGAGGCGGACGGTTTTCCCATCGCCGCGAAAGTGGATATGGAGATCGGCGCCGACGATGCCGCAGGTCTTGCCGAGGCGATGGGCCGCGGGCTTGGCGGGCTCGGGCGCGCGTTCGAGCCATTGAAGCCCGATATCGTTGTGGTGCTGGGGGACAGATACGAAATTCTGGCCGCCGCGGAAGCGGCTATGCTCGCGCGCCTTCCCATTGCCCATATTCATGGCGGAGAGGCAAGCGAGGGACAGATCGACGAAGCGATCCGCCATGCGCTCACCAAGATGGCCCATTATCATTTCGTTGCTGCCGAGCCTTACCGGCGCCGGGTCATTCAGATGGGCGAAGACCCTTCGCGTGTTTTCAATGTCGGCGCGCCGGGCCTTGATCCCCTGACGGAAGAGCCAGCCGAAGATGCAGCGGACCTGCAGGACATTCTTGCCGGGCTTGGTGTGCCGGGGGCAGGCGGGCCGCTTTTTCTTGTAACGTATCACCCTGTGACGCTGGCAGGCGAGGCCGGGGAAGCGGCGGTGCAGCTTCTCGCCGCGCTCGATGCCTTTCCCGAGGCCCGGATCATTTTTACCGGCACCAATGCGGATACGGCCGGAGAAGGAATTGCCCGGCTTATCGAAGCTTATGCCGTGCGTCATGCGCCGCGCACCGTGTGTGTGCAATCGCTCGGGCGGCGGCGCTACGGCACGGTGCTGCGCGCGGCGGATGCCGTGATCGGCAATTCATCTAGCGGTATCATTGAGGCGCCGGCAGTGGGTACGCCCACGGTCAATATCGGTCCGCGCCAGCAGGGGCGGCTGCGCGCGCCTTGCGTGATCGATTGTGAGGCGGAAGCCGGCGCGATTGCCGCGGCAATCCGTGAGGCGTTATCGGAAGACATGCAAGTTCGGGCAAAGCGCTGCGAAACACCTTATGGGCGGGGCGGGGCCTCGCAGCGGATTTATGAAAAACTGCGCGATCTGCCGCTGGAAAACGTACTGATGAAACGTTTTTACGAGCTTGAGGTGACGGCATGAGCAAGCCGCCCTATGTCGAGATCATCGCCGAGGCGGGCGTGAACCATAACGGGTCGCTCGAGCGGGCGCTTAAACTTGTTGATGTCGCCGCGGATGCCGGGGCCGATGTCATCAAGTTTCAAACCTTCAGCGCCGATGCGATTGCCACGAAAGCCGCGCCCAAAGCCGCCTATCAGAAGCTGGAAACCGGCAAGGCACAAAGCCAGTACGAGATGCTAAAGGCGCTGGAGCTGGATGAAGCGGCGCACCGGACCCTCATAACGCGCTGTGCGGAGCGCGGCATCGAGTTTTTGTCGACGCCGTTCGATTTTCCAAGCCTCGATTTACTAGCAAACCGGCTTGAGCTGGCGCGGCTTAAAATCGGCTCGGGCGAGTTGACCAATGCGCCGCTCCTTCTGGCCATTGCGCGCACCCGCCGCCCCGTCATTCTTTCCACCGGCATGGCGCGGCTGGAGGAGATCGAGGCGGCGCTCGGCGTCCTCGCTTTCGGGTATGGGGAAGGCGGCGTGCCTTCCAAAAGCGCGTTTCAGGCGGCTTATAAAAGCGGGGCAGGGCAGCGCGCCTTACGGGCCAATGTGACGCTGCTTCATTGCACCAGCGCCTATCCTGCGCCGGATGGTGAGATCAACTTGAAAGCCATGGACACGTTGAGGCAAAAATTCGGCCTGCCGGTGGGCTTTTCCGATCACAGTGTCGGTATCGATATTCCCATTGCTGCTGCAGCGCTCGGCGCCGCCATGATCGAGAAACATTTCACGCTCGACAAAACCTTGCCAGGGCCAGACCATAAAGCCTCCATCGAGCCGGACGGCTTGCGCGCGCTTGTCAGCGGCGTGCGCCGGGTAAGCGCGGCGCTTGGCGATGGCATCAAAGAGCCGCGCGGCGTTGAAACGGAGACCGCCGATGTGGCGCGCAAGAGCCTTGTGGCGGCGCGGCCCATTGCCAAGGGTGAGCTTTTTACGGAAGAAAATTTGACGGTAAAGCGGCCCGGCACGGGGCTTTCACCGCTCGCGTTCTGGTCGCTACTTGGCAAGCCGGCGCCGCGCGCTTTTGCGCCGGACGAGCTTATTGGGCTGTGAGGACAAATGGCCGATTGGAAAAAAGCCGCATTGCCTGAAAGCGCGACGATCCGCGAGGCGATTGCTTCGCTCGATCGAAGCGCTTTGCAGATCGTGCTTATCGTGGATGGGGAGAGCCATCTGAAAGGCACGATAACGGACGGCGATATCCGCCGCGCGCTTTTGCGCGGGGAGGGGATGGAAGCGCCCGTCACCAAGGCGATGAAGGAGAACCCCATCACCGCCGGGCCGGAGATCGACCGGGCGACCGTCCTTAAATGGATGAAGCAGTTCGGTATTGCGCAAGTGCCGGTGGTGGATCATGGCGGGCATATTGTCGGGCTTGAAACGCTTAATCAGCTGGTGCGTCAGCAGGACAGCGGCAACTGGGTGGTGATCATGGCGGGCGGGCTCGGCACCCGGCTGCGGCCTTTGACCGAGGATCTGCCCAAACCGCTTATCCCCGTCGGCGGCAAGCCAGTGCTGGAAGGCATTATCGAGCGCCTTGCCGAGCAAGGTTTCAAGCGGCTCTTCCTTTCCGTCAATTATCAGTCGGAAAAAGTGGAAGACTATTTCAAGGACGGGTCGAAATGGGGCGTTGAGATTACTTATCTCGAAGAAAATAAGCGCCTCGGCACGGCAGGCGCGTTGCATCTTCTGCCCGAGCGGCCGGTGGAACCTTTCCTCGTCATGAATGCCGATCTCATGACGGATATCGACTTCCGGCGTCTTATCGATTTTCACAACGAACAGGAAGCTGATGCCACGATGGGCGTGCGCGATTACCGTTTGCAGGTGCCTTACGGGGTGATCGACACGCGCGGGCACCGCATCACCGGCATTGTGGAAAAGCCGGTGCAAAGCTATTTCGTCAATGGCGGTATTTATGCGCTTTCGCCTTCCGTCCTTTCTTATGTGCCGGAAGATGAAATGTATGACATGCCCGAGCTTTTCGAGGCGCTGATCAAGGATGGCGGTCTTGCCGCCGCCTTCCCGATCCATGAATACTGGATCGATATCGGCCGCTTTGAAGATCTCGACAAGGCGCAGGAAGAATATGGCGCGGTCTTCGGCAAGGACGGCGCTGTGAAAGGTAAAATGCTGTGAGGCGGATCTGCACCATTCTGGCGCGGGGCGGCTCGAAGGGCGTGCCGGGAAAGAATATCCGCCCGCTCGGCGGCAAGCCGCTGATCGCGCATTCTATTGTCCAGGCGCTGGCGAGCGGGCTCTTCGAGACGGTGGCTGTTTCAAGCGACGATGAAGCGATTTTGCGCGCCGCTGAAGAAGCGGGAGCGGACGAGCTGGTCTTGCGGCCCGCTGACCTTGCCAGCGATACGGCGCCCAAGCTTCCGGCTATTCTCCACTGCGTCGAAGAAGTGGAAAAGCGGCATGGGCATTCCGATGTGGTGGTGGACTTGCAGCCGACCGCGCCTTTGCGGGAACCTTCCGATATTCAAGGCGCAGTGGCGCTTCTGGAGGAAAGCGGCGCCCCCAATGTCATCACCGGTTCGCCTGCCAAATGCTCGCCTTACTTTTCTTTGGTGGAAGAGAGGGCGGATGGAACCGTGGGACTTTCCAAGCCGGTCGATCCGCCGCTTGCCCGCCGTCAGGACGCGCCGCGCACCTTCGATATGAACGGCTCTGTCTATGTCTGGCGCCGGGAGGTGCTCACCGCCGATATGAAGCTTTTCCAGCCGGGCACGCGCCTTTACGAGATGCCAGAAGAGCGCTCCGTCGATATCGACACGGCGCTCGATTTTGAATTTGCAGCGTTTTTAATGGGGCGTCGCCGAGCCTGACCGGTTATTTGCCAAGCACCCGCTGGGTCCATTCATTCGCCGGGGCGCCACTTTCTTTCGGCAAATGGTTCGTATCGAGGCGGGGAAGGCGTAGCGCGTTTTCTGGTGTGATTTCGGCCAGACCTACCTTGGTTGTAAGCGCGGCGGCGCAGCCGAGTTCTTTCAGAACGGCTTCCGTTGCCTCGTTGTAGTCGCCGTAAGGATAGCAGAAAGTGAAATCCTTCCGGGATGCGCCGATCACGTCGAGCAGACGCATCGAGTTTTCGATATCGCGGCGCTGGTCCTCCGGCGTAAGACGCGAGAGCCAGTAATGGCGGTCGCCGTGAGAGCCGATATGGTGACCGGCCTCGCGCATTTCGCTGAGCTCTGCGGCGTTACAGTAAAGGCTCTCGGCAAAGTCTTTTTCATCCGCGCTGACGAATTTAGCGAAAAGCCGGTCGGTCAGGCGGCTGCGGATTTCTTCGGGCAAGGCGTGTTGTAACAGGCGTTTGATGTAAATAGTTTCGGCGTCGTCATAACCGAAAGGCTTTTCATATTCCGCCGAAAGCGCAGTGAGGGAGGGAAGGGCGGTGCGCTCCGCTTCTTCCTCGATCCACGCGTCGAGCGTTTGCCTCAGCATGCCGGTATCCGGCGCAGCGGCGAGAATGAAATGCACTTTGTTGACGTCGAGAATTTCCCGGTCGAGAGCTGTCGCGGCCGGCGGGTAGAAAGCGCCTTTAAACCCGCGTTTTTCCAGCCGAGGAAAAACTTCTTCATAGTGATCTCGGTACCCGTCATCGAAACTGAGCATGATGGCCCGCTCGGGTAGCTCAGTCTCTCCTTTGAGAGCACCCAGCACGTCTTCCATCGTCACCGGCTCATAATAATGCGCCAGATAGTCGAGCTGCGCATCGAAAAGCGCCGTATCGAGCCCCTTGATCCGGGGGTAGGCGCTTTGTGCCAGCGGACGCACATAATGATACATGACGATGGTGAGCATGGGCGTGATTATGTTCGCTGAAGTATCAGGTGCCAGCGGCTCATGCGGGTGCCGTTCAGTACATCGTCCCGGTGAGTAAGCGCTTGTTCGACTATTTTGAAGCGTCCTTCAAAAAGGAGATCGATTTTTCTCTGGTCGAAATAGGATTGAACAGTGTCTTTCTCGTGCTCGCTTTCGACCGTTTCCTCGATTGCATTGCCGGCAACGAGATCGCAATAGAATAGCCCGCCCTTTATCATGACCCGGGCAAGGTCTTCGATCCCTGCGCGGGCAATCTCCGTCGGCATACTATCGAAAACCCCGTGTGAAAGGGCGACCTGGAAGTAGTCCTCAGGCCAGGGCAAGTGCCGTACGTCGCCTTGTAAAATCTGCTCATCGGTTTTCTCCATGCCTTCCCGTTTCAGCCAGTCACGGGCAAGGTCGATGGCTTTCGATGATAAATCGATCCCGTATGTGTCGAAGCTCATTTGATGAGAAAGAAGCAGATGGCGGCCAATGCCGCATCCCACATCAAGGAGCCTCGCACCTTTCGCGCCCGGCATCATGTCTTTGTAGCTGTCGAGGCCTGTGCGGCGGCGCACATGACGGGCGAGAAAGCGGATAATTTCCTCATGCGGGTAGAAAACGAAATTCTGCCCTTTTGCATATGCAGTCTCCCAAGCCCCTTGTCGGGTCGCTTTTTCAGTTGAGGTGTTCATGCGTGGCCAGCTCCATGCGGGAAGGGGAAGACGGGTCGTTCAGGTTGGGGCGATCTTGATCGCCGTCCCCTTTGCATAAGGTCGGGGGAATATTTTTTGGATTGAGAATGGCGTAAGGGATCGGCCTGTTGTCGGGAACGAAGGGTTCGAAATGGTTGGGGACGGTGGCGCCTGTGGCCGCCACATCCATGAAGCCCGTTGCGTTCATGTATTCGGCTTCGACGCCGTGGCAGAAGAAGTCGGCATATTCCACGCCTTCGCTATGCATCAGTTCTTGAAGGGCGGGGGCAATCCCGGCAAAGAGGGTCTGCGGCCCCGACATGTCGACAAGCCGGAAGGCCTTGGCGTTCTCAGCCTCCGCGATGCGCAGAACGATGAGCCCCTCGGGAACCCCGTCCTGCTCAACGCCGTAAATGCGATACTCATAGCGCGGGTGCTGTGCATAGCGGGCACTTATATAAAACCCCGATTTACGCCCGCTTGCGTAAAGGGGAAAATCGTTTTCCGAAAGGCACCGGAGGATCTTGTTCCCAGTAGCGGCAGGCAAATGAACGCCAGCCGGTAATTTCAGAAGACGGTAAGCGCTCATCTGCCAATTGGGCAGGACCCAGTGATCCATGAGGCCGGTCTTGAAGCCCAATCTTTCATAGAGCCGCGCGACATCTGCGTTGAGCCCTAACGTGACAAGCGCGCCGTGGGGTACGTTCTTGCGCAGGTGAGCCAGAAGCGCGGTACCCAGAGCGGGCGGGGCGCCGTCCTTCGTGCGCCAGCCGGCGAGCGCGATTACCTGTTCTTCAGGGCGTGTATCGGTATCGAAGCGGCTGTCGGGGATGAATCCGAGAAAACCCAGAAGCTCATCGCCCTTTTCTGCGATGACGATATTGAGCTTGTTACCGTCTTGGTATTGCCAAGAGAAAAGCTCCGTGTCCCGGCTCATGATGTGGCCGGCGATCCAATGCTCATGCCAGAAGAGCATGATGCGGTCCCGGTCGCCCGGCTCGGCAAAGCGAATGGTAAGCGCACTCATAACCGGGTCTCCGTAAGGAGTTTCTCAGCTTCGCCCTCTTGAAAAGAAAAACCTATGGTGCTGGGCACCGCGTAAGGCGTTCCCATGTCCCAGGTGAAGACCCTGCCGGCTTCTTCCTGAAAACCAGCGTCCTTTTGGAAGAATTCAAGGCAGGGCGTGTTGCGTTCGGTTTCCAGGAGTTTGGCTTCAAGTTTTACTGCCCCACTGGCCCTTGCCCGCGTATAGGCATGGGCGAGCAAAACATTTTCCACCTGCCGGCCGATCACACGGCAGCTCATGACGAAATCGGTGATGAGCGCGGTTTCGGCTAAAACCTCAAGACCCAGCAAACCGGTCAGGCCGGTATCGCCAAACTTGTCGGCGACACGGAAGGTCCAGAACTCGCGGCCCGGCTCATTAAGCCAGGCTTTGAGCTCTTCTTCTGAAAGCCGCCGGGTCGTTAGATTCATCTGGTTGGTTTTGTTGAGCAGCTGCACGGCGCGCTGCATGTCCGTGCCATTCAGGGGCGATGCGGTGACCTGCATTTCCAGTGAGCGCAGCCAGTCTTCCCGGCTCTCCATTTGTCCGGCCGTTTTCACGGCGTCCTGATTGCGCGCGCGTTCGGCTTGATACATGCGCGAGCGGGCCCGGTCTTCATCACTAAGCGCCGCGCGGTCGAAAAGATCGAGATTGCGGATCAATCCTGGCCACTGAGTTTTGTCGGCGGGCAGGTCGGGTACGAAAACCTGCGGGAAGGTTTGCCGGATGCGGTCCCGCTCCACGGGGTTGTCGTCGATGAAAACGGCGCTCTCCAGTCCGAGACGCAGTTCGGAAAGGAGGCTCTGCAGATTGGCGGCTTTATCGTTCCAGTCGATGCGCCAGCCGGCAAAATCGCTTTCCTTCAAAATCATTTCCGGATGGGAGGCGAGGGCTTCAAGCGCGTTCTGCTCATCGTTCTTGGACAGAATGGCGAGCTGCACGCCCGTATTCGACCAGGCTTTCAAGGCGCGTTGAATGTCCTGGTGCATCTCACCGATATAGTCGTGGCCGCCCAGGCGCAGTTTTTCCCAGCCGACTTCCCCCAGAATGCCGCCCCAAAGCGTGTCGTCGAGATCGGTAAGGATGATCTTGCGCGCCTCACCCCTTTGCGCGCGCCGGGTGGCGGTAAGGTCGGTGATTGCGGCACGGAATACGCCGTCACTGAAAGGAATTTTCGCAACATACCAATGCTTGGGCTGATAGGCCTGAGGGCCTGCCGCAGCGAGCCAGCGCTCGGCATCTAGAAGCAGGACGCTGCTGCCTGCCAGCGTGTCGGCGAGCGTCAGGTTCATCTGCATGAGAAGGCGTTTCAGCCCTGCCTCATGGGTCAGCTCCAGCGGGCCAAGGCCGCGTCCCGGCAGGGCAGGCACAAGACTTGCCGCGAGCAAGGCCGGGCGGCCTTCTGCGTGGCGGCACAGGCGGCGGCCAAAAGCTGCGGCATCTTCGCAGACTTGCGCAGGATCTACGTCTTCCATGCGCTGGGCGGCAGCAAAAGCAGGGCTGACCGCTTCGGCTGTTGCCCAGAAAAATGCCGGTCCTTTTTGCGTCTCTGTTTCTATCGCATCCAGAGGCTCACTTACCGCAGGCAGTCCTGCAGCCGTGGCAAGGCGCGCCAGCGTGCCGCCGGTAAAGGATGTGTAGAAGGTGAGGGCTGGCGTCTGGGTCATCAGGTTCCGGGCGTTTGCGTCAGGCGGCCAGCTGTTCGCTCAGCCAGAATGCAAGATCGTTGACAGTCAAGGAATGGTCTGGGTCGAGAAGAAAGGGCGCGCCGAAAAGATCGATGCTCGCGCCGGCTTCTGCGCTCGCGCGGGCTTCGATCTCAAAAAAGAGTGTGGTCAGGGTCAGGGAGTCGAGCTGGCTTTCGGCGCCCGTCAGAACGGTGCCGGGTGCGGCGGAAATCTGCTTTTCCGGCGCCAGGGTGGCGTTCACCTGCGCAATGGCATTTTCCAGTAGTGCCAGAAGGGCGTCGCGCTGCATCTCACTCTCCCATGATACCCATCCTAACTGGGTAACGGAGAGGCGTTAAACTTTGGTTTACGCTAATGAACCCTTACTCGGCGGCCGACTTCTTATCGAAAACCTCGTATTCGTGCTCGATGCTCTTTTCGATGAGAAGCCGCCAGAGGGGTTCGGCGATGGCGCCGGAGAGGCCGGCTTTTTCGGCCTCGGCCAGGACCTTTTGGACGACATCCTCGATGCGGGCCTGGTCGCGCACGGCGCTGCGCTGGCCTTTGATGCGGCCGGCCTGTTCGATATAACCCTGCCGCTCGGCCAGCAGTTTCACCAGCTCGCGGTCCAACCGGTCGATTTCACGGCGTACATCGGACATGGTTTCGCAGTGCACGGCCACCGGGTCCTCCTTGGGGTCAATCGGGGGGCAAATCGGTCTATCTAGGGGCAAGATAGGCATCGGGCCGGGAAAGTCACCCTGAAATCGCCGGAAAACCGGTGTGGCAGATGCGCCCGTCGCCGAAGGGCGGGTGGCGGAAGAGGCCCGGTAAGGCAGAAATACCGCCTTAATAAACACACATATAGTGTGAATTGTCAATTTTCACACTTGAATTTTGAATTTGAATGATTATTACAACAGGAGTTTGTTCTTTACCTCACAGGCCAGCCTTGCTAATTGGGCGCCGGGTGCGACACAGATGGACGGCATTTTATGACCCAGGAAACGATCAAGACGGACGTTGTCATCATCGGCGCAGGCCCTGTGGGGCTTTTCGCGGTGTTTGAGTTGGGCCTTTTGGACCTGAAGGCGCACCTTATCGATATTCTCGACAAGCCGGGCGGGCAATGCGCGGAGCTTTATCCGGAAAAGCCGATTTACGACATTCCGGGCCTGCCGCAAGTGTCTGGCCAGGAATTGACGGACCGGCTGATGGAGCAGGCCGCCCCCTTCGATCCGACCTATCACTATAATGAGATGGTCGAGAGCATGGAGAAGACCGGGGAAGGCCATTGGCGTCTGAAGACCGATGGCGGGCTCGTCTTCGAAGCGCCGGTCGTCGTCATCGCCGCGGGCGGGGGCAGCTTCCAGCCGAAGAAGCCGCCGATCCCGGGCATCGAGGAATATGAAGGCACGTCGGTCTTCTATGCCGTCAAAAAGATGGAAAATTTCCGCGGCAAAAACATCCTGATCTCCGGCGGCGGCGACAGCGCGCTCGACTGGACGATCAACCTGCAGCCGCTGGCCAATTCCATGCAGCTCATTCACCGCCGGGACGGCTTCCGCGCCGCGCCGGATTCGGTGAACAAGATGCGCGCTCTGGTGGACGAGCAGAAGATGAAATTTCATCTCGGCCAGATCACTGAGCTTCACGGTGCCAACGGGCAGCTGGAAGGGGTGACGGTGAAGGGCAAGGACGGCGATTTCAACGTCGAATGCGACACGCTGCTTCCCTTCTTCGGGCTCACCATGAAGCTCGGTCCCATCGCCAATTGGGGGCTCAACCTGCATGAGAACCTGATCCCGGTGGATACGGAGAAATTCGCCACCAACGAGCCCGGCATCTATGCCATCGGCGATATCAACTGGTATCCGGGCAAGCTGAAACTGATCCTTTCCGGTTTCCATGAAGCCGCTTTGATGGCGCAGGCTGCCTTCAAGCACATCAATCCGGAAGCCAAGATCACGTTCCAGTACACGACCTCGTCGACGAGCCTGCAGAAGAAGCTCGGCGTCGCCTGATCTTTCTCCTTAGCAAGGAGCGGACACATGAAAATCATCGTCGCTGACAGCGGCGGGGTCGAGCACGCGCTCGACGCCGTGGAAGGATGGCGTGTGATGGAAATCATCCGCGCCCATGGTTTCGGCCTTGAGGCGGAATGCGGCGGCTCCTGCGTCTGCGGCACCTGCCAGGTGCATGTGGACCCGGCCTGGGCCGCCCGGCTGCACGAGCCGCGCGAGGACGAGCTGGAACGGCTGGACGAGAATTTCGCCGAGCCGGACGAGCGCCTGTCCTGCCAGCTCATCTTTACCGAGGAGCTCGACGGGCTGCGTCTCGTTCTTCCGGAAAATGTGAAGGCCCCGGAGCCCGCCTAACGGGGTTTGGCCCCGGCTTTCCTCGCCTTCAGCGGCGTGCCTTGCTATGAAAGGGCGCTGTTTTGTGAGAGGAAAGATGCAGATTGCCGATGGAGTTCCGGCCCGCTTTCGCGCGGGCTATTTCCCATTCCTGAAAGACGAGGGTGCCGCGCCCGGCCTGCCCGCCGGGGCGGAGGCGCTTTTGGATGGCTTGCCTGCCGATCTTGAGCTGATCGATGCCCATGGCACGGACGCCTTGCCGCGCTCGGCCGCTGGCCGCGCCATGATGGAGGCGATGCGCCAGGTGCATGAGGCGGTGGGTCATACCGCGCGCGAGCCGGCCGTCTCTCCCCGTTTTGCCGCTTATGGCGCGCTGGCCGATCTTTGGGTTGCAGAAGAAAAAGCGGAAGGGGCGGTTTTCGAGGAAGGCCTGCTCCTTGCCGCAAAGCCGGGCAGCGCCTGGCAGGAGGAAGCGGCGGTCCATGCGCGTAAGGCAAGCGAACTTATGGCTCATACCGGCGCGTTCGGCGCTGCGCAATGCGCGGGCACCGGCGGCGGCCTGCCCAGCCTGGGGCTGGCCGATACCGTCTGCGTCCTTTCCAAAAACGCCGCTCTTGCCGCTTATGCCAGCGCTTATATCGCCCACGGCGTGCAGGCGGAGGGGGTGAAAGCCAGCTATATGCAAGGCAAAGACCGGTTTTTGGGCGCTTATGAGGCGGTGCGGGAGGTGCCGGTCATGGAGCCCGATCTTATCTGGGAGGCGCTGTCGCGCGGTGTGCGCCTTGCCTCCACGCTCAAAAGCAAAGGCCTGTTGCGCGCTTGCGTGTTGACGTTGAAGGGGCGGGGCCGTCTTATTGGACCCATCGAAGGGGACCGGCTCCTGCGTTTCGGCGTCTCGCAGTGGCGATGAGCAGCCTTTAGCGGGATTTCCCTTCAGCCCCTGCGTGGTGGCAGGCTAAAGACCGAGAGGGAAGAGATATGGGCTTTTACGAAAAATATATCGTGCCGCGGATTATCAACGTGGCTTGCGGGACCAAACCTATCTCCCATCAGCGCCGCAAGGTCGTGCCGCAGGCGGAAGGCCGGATTCTGGAAATCGGCATCGGCACCGGCCTCAATCTGGAATATTACGACCCTTCCAAGGTCGAAAAGCTGATCGGGCTCGACCCTTCCGAGGAAAGCTGGCGCATTGCCGGCGACCGCGCCAAGGACCTGCCTTTCGATGTGGAGTTTATCGGCTTGCCGGGCGAGGAAATTCCGCTCGATGCCAATAGCGTCGATACCGTGCTCGTCACCTTCAGCCTCTGCACGATCCCCGAGCCTGAAAAGGCGCTCGAAGGAATGCGCCGGGTTTTGCGGCCGGGCGGCAAGATGATTTTCTGTGAGCATGGCGCGGCGCCAGATGCAGGCGTGCGCAAATGGCAGGACCGGGTCAACCCGGTCTGGAAGGCGGTTTGCGGGGGGTGCAATCTCAACCGCGAGATCCCGTCGATCATCGAAAGCTCGGGCTTCAAGATCGGCAAGCTGGAGACGATGTATCTGCCCTCGACGCCGAAGATCGCCGGCTTCAATTATTGGGGCGCGGCGGAGGCCCGCTAAGTCCTACCAATAGCGGTGCGGATAGGGCCTGCCATAATACCAGGGATCGTAGAAGAAGGGATGGCGGTTGGCTTGTTCGATCGCCTGAGCGCGGCGTTCTTCGGCGCGGATTTCGCGCAGCTTGAGCAGGCATTCGGAAAACTTTTCCGTGCCGCGTTCAAAGCCGAGCTGCGTGCATTCCTGTTCATCGGCGATGCGCTGTTCGGCGGCCATGCGCTCGCGTTCTTCTGCCGAGACGCAGGCGCCGAGGCTGAGCAGCGCGGCAAGTGAAACGATGAGGGGCCAGGTGCGCATCTTTCTCTCCTCGGCCTTAAAAACTGGTGCCCACGCCGATACCAACGCCGAAGGTCGGCGAAGAGTTCTGCTTGGCCCGTTCCTTGGCGCGGATTTCCCTTAGTTTCAGGCGGCAATTGCCGTAAGCCTCCGTGCCCGGTTCGAAGCCGAGTTCCTGGCAGTTCCGGTCGTCTTCCGCTTCGATGCGGGCGGCTTCAGCCCGTTTGTCCGCTTCGCTTGCGCAGGCGGTCAAAAGGCCCGCGCTGAGTGCCGCCGCGATGAACGCTTTGAACATGATTTTGCCCTCCGCCCATTATGGGTTGGATGGAAACAGCCTTACCAAGAGTTGAGGCGAAAATGTGGTGGGGTCAAGCCGTTCTGGAACGGGCAAAGCCGGGGCGGAGCTGAAACACCGCGCCCGCAAGCTCTGTGAGGATGAAAAGCGCGAAAATGGGCGAAAGCCCGCCCGCAATATGCCAGAGCAGCAGCGCGGCGACGACAAGCCGTCCGGCCCCGTCCAGCCGGGCAAGAAGGGCTACGGGCATTTTGAGCCGCGCCAGCGCCCAGATGACGCCGATAACGCCCATAATATTGATGAAGGCCATGGCGGTCACGCCAATCTCCGGCGCCGCCTCCGGGGCGATGAAACGCGCATGCAGCCAAAAAATGAGATCGAGCAGAGGCCGCGCGGTGAGCGGCAGTACGAAGAGCCCCGTGACGATGAGATCGAGCCCAGCGAAAAAGCGGATGGTCTTTTCCATGGGAAGGCCTTTCCTCAGTCTGCCGCTTGTGGAGCGGGCACGGGTTTTTGCCAGATCAGCTCATGGCCGGGCTGGGGATGGGAGGGGATCATTCGCGCAAAGACGAGAGAGATGCCCGCCATGCCCGCGCCCAGAAGGAAGACGAGGGAAGGATTGAAAAGCCAGATGAGCCCGAAAAGCGCCGGAATGACGACGGCGGCGATATGATTGATCGAAAAGGCGACCCCGGCGGTGGGGGCGATGTCTGCCGGATCGGCGATTTTCTGGAAATAGGTTTTCATCGCAATCGCCATGGCAAAGAAAGCATGGTCGATGACATAGAGCACGGCGGCGATCAGCGGATTTTCCACAAAGGCATAGGTCACGAAAACGAGAATGAGGCCGATATATTCGAAGGTGAGCGCGCGCCGCTCCCCGAAGCGGATGATGGCGCGGCCTATGGCCGGCGCGAGCACCATGTTGAAGGCCTGATTGATCAGAAAGAGCATGGTGATTTCGGTCACCGCATAGCCGAATTTTTCCACCATCATGAAACCGGCAAAGACGACGAAAATCTGCCGCCGTGCGCCGCCCATGAAGGTGAGCGCGTAATAAAGCCAGTAGCGCTGGCGCAGGATCAGCGTTTTGTGCTGCGGCACCGCGGCTTTGAATTCCGGGAAAAGCAGAAAGGCGGCAAGCGCAATGAGGCAGGTGACGGCGCCGCCTGCGGCATAGACCCATTTATAATCGAGATGCAGCGCCTCGAAGGTCACATAGATCAGCGCATAGGCAACGAGGCTGGCAAAACCTGCCATGGCGATCAGCTTGCCGAGGATCGCCGGGGCCTCAGATTTCGGCAGCCATTGCAGCGCCAGCGATTGCTGCGCCGTTTCATAATAATGATAGCCCACCGACATCAGCACCGTCGTGCAGTAAAAGCCGATGGCGGTGGGAAAGAAGCCGGTCAGCGCCGTGCCCGTGCCAAGAAGGGCAAGGGAGAGCAGGGCGAAACGCTGTTCCTTGATCGCCAATAGAATGAAAACGAAGGTGAAGGCCAGAAAGCCCGGTACCTCGCGCAGCGATTGCAGGATACCGATCTCAGCGCCGGTAAAGGCGGCCCGCTCGATCGCGAAATTGTTCACCAGAGATTGCCAGGTGGCGAAGGAAAGCGGCACGGCAGCAGCCATGACGAGCAGCAATATTTCCGGCCGGCGCCAGTCTCTCTTTCCGGCTGCCTTTCCGGCTGGATTTTGAAAAATGTTGCTCATTACCGGGCCGTGCGCTTGTGATGCGGCGGATTGACCCTAATCATGGCAGGGGCGCCTGTCTTGCTCAAAATGGGCAAATCAGGCGGCGGAAATGCCGGGTAAGTGCGCTATGCTTGCGCCGCGTTCGCGTGGGCCTCAGTGTTCCGCAAATGCAGCCGGTTGGAACGGCCAAAGCAGGAGACGTGTGTGGCTTCAAAATGGGGATGGGCGGCTGCCGCCGGGCTTGTGATCTTGGCCGCAGCCGGGGCTTACTTTTTCTTCGGCGGTTCCACCTATCAGGCTGAAAAAGCCAGGATTGGTCCTGCCGTTGAGGCCGTCTATGCGACGGGCACTGTAGAGCCGGTGCGCATGTCGCGGGCAGGCCCGAAGATCGCAGGCCGCATCGTGGCGATGCCGGTGCGCGAATCGCAGATGGTCACGAAGGGCGATCTTCTGGTGGTGCTCGATGATACCGAAGCGCGCTCGCGCGTTGCCGAGCTTGAGGCCCGGCTCGATCTTGCCAAGGCCGAGCAGGCGCGCGTCGTGCGGCTTTTCCGCTCCGGCAATATCAGCGCCTCGGCCCGCGATCAGGCCTTCACGAATACGCAAAGCGCGCAGGCCGCGCTCAATGCTGCAGAAGCGCAGCTCTCAGAACACCACATCCGCGCGCCGATGAGCGGGCAGATATTGCGCTTCGAGGACGATCCGCAAGTGGGCGATCTGGTGCGGGCGGGTGAAACACTCGCCATCCTGGGCGATCCCTCCCAGCTCTGGATCGAGGCGGATGTGGATGAAGAAGATATCCCGCAGGTTAAGATCGGCCAACGCGCGCTCATCCGCTCCGATGCGTTTCCCGACCGCGCGCTGGAAGGGGAGGTGCGCAAGATCACCCCCTTCGGCGATCCCGTGCGCCGCAGCTACCGGGTGCATATCGCCCTGCCAAGCGACACGCCGCTTCTCTCCGGCATGACGACGGAAATCAATATCATCGTGCGGGAGACGGAAGAGGCGGTGCTGGTGCCTACCTCCGCGCTTGCCGGTAATGCTCTGTTCGTTCTTGAAGACGGTAAGGCCGTGAAACGCAATGTGGCGCCGGGCACGATCGGACGTACGGAGGCGGAAATCCGCTCAGGGCTCGAGGCGGGCGAAATCGTGCTGCTCGATCCTGCCGGGCTTGAAGATGGCATGCGGGTCGATGCCGCGCTGCCAGCGGAGTGAACCTTGCTCTTTTCCCGCGTCAACTTTCAAATCGCCTTCGCCCATCTTCTGAACCGGCGGCGGCAAAGCCTCGTCTCGGTGCTGGGCGTGGCGCTGGGCGTCGGATTTTTTATCGGCACTTCCTCGCTCATGCAGGGTTCGGAAAACGATTTCGTCAGCCGCCTGGTGGATAGCCAGCCTCATATTACCGTCAAGGACGAGTTCCGGGAGCCGGCGCGCCAGCCGCTTTTTACGATTTTTCAGGAAGGGGCGGTGGCGCTCAAGGGCGTCAAGCCGCGCGAATATCTGCGCGGCATCAAGAATTACAAAGGCAAGCTCGAGCAGCTTGAGGCGATTGAAGGGGTGATTGCCGCGCCGGGCTTATCGGGCGCCTCCATCGTGCGGTACGGCGGGGAGGAGCGGAATGTTTCCATTCTGGGCATCGACCCCGATGTCGAGCCGCGCCTGACTACTATCGAAGAAGACATGCGCGAAGGCTCGCTCGATGCGCTGAAAACCACGGCGGACGGCATCGTGATCGGCAAGGGGCTGTCCGACAGATTGCACCTGAATATGGGCGATCTTGCTTCCGTCATCGCGCCGAGCGGCAATGTGGTGCTGATGAAAGTGGTGGGTATTTTCCGCGCGGGCAACATTCTGCTCGATGAAGGGCAGGCTTATGTCCTGCTGAAAGACGCGCAGGTGCTGTTCAACAAGCCCAATATTGCCGACCGGCTGCGGATCAAACTGCCCGACCCCAATACCGCGCTCGAATTTTCCCGGCAGCTCGAGCAGCGCTGGGACTACAAGGCGGAAAGCTGGCAGGAAGTGAACGAGGATATTCTCGGTCTCTTCGTCGTGCGTAACGCCATTCTTTATTCCATCGTCAGCGCCATCATGATCGTGGCCTCGTTCGGCATCTTCAACATCATCTCGACCGTGGTGATGGAAAAGCGCCGCGACATTGCCATTCTGATGTCCATGGGCTTTAGGGCGCGGGACATCCGGGCCATCTTCCTCATTCAAGGTTTCGTTGTCGGTATTATCGGCATGCTGACGGGCTGGGGCGTCGGTATCGGGCTCATATCCACTCTTGCCTCCATTGAGTTCGATGTGGAAGGGCTGATCGATGCGCAAGGTTTCCCGCTCGATTATGGCTTTACGCAATTCGTCATTGCCGGGATTTTCGCGCTTGCCTCCGCTGTGCTTGCCGCCTGGCTGCCCGCGCACCGGGCCTCGCAGGTGCGCCCCGTCGATATTATCCGGGGGGCGGCGTAATGGAACCTGCCATCGAGACACGCCATGTCACGCGCATCCTGCAGGAGGCTGTGCCAGTGACGCTGGTCAAGGATATCAACCTGAAGATCGCGCCGGGCGAGTTCGTTTCCGTGACGGGGCCTTCCGGCTCCGGCAAATCCTCGCTGCTTTATCTTCTTGGGCTGCTTGATGTGCCGACGGAAGGCGAAGTGCTGATCGACGGGCAATCGACGGCGGGGCTGGAACGGGCCGAGCTTGCGGCGCTGCGGCTTGAGAAACTGGGGTTCGTTTTCCAGTTTCACTTTTTGCTGCCTGAATTTTCGGTCGCCCAAAACGTCATGCTGCCCATGCAGCGGCTTGGGCGGCTTAGTGAGAAAGAGATCAAGGAACGGGCGGCGGAGCTGCTCGATTATTTCGAGATCGGGGAGCAAGGGACAAAGCGCCCGGACCAGCTTTCCGGCGGGCAGCGCCAGCGCGTCGCCATTGCACGGGCGCTCGCCAATAATCCCAAAATCATTCTGGCGGATGAGCCGACGGGCAATCTCGACACCAAGAACTCGGATATCGTGCGCGATATTTTCGTGCGCCTCGCGCGGGACGAAGGGATGACGGTGGTGGCCGTCACCCATGACACCGATTTTGCGGACGCCGCCGACCGGAATGTCCATCTGGTCGACGGCATGGTCGCCCGCTCATAGAGACGCAAGTTTAGCCGCGGCTCAGCTCGCGCATGGCATTGTCGAGCCCTTCCAGCGTCAGCGGGAACATCCGGTTATGGATGATCTGCTGAATAAGCTCGATGGAAGGCGTGTATTGCCAATGCTGCTCGCCCACCGGGTTCAGCCAGATCACGCTTTCGTAAATCTGCTGCAGGCGCTCGAGCCAAATGCCGCCCGGCTCTTCGTTCCAGTGCTCCACCGAGCCGCCCGCATAAGTGATTTCATAAGGGCTCATGGACGCATCGCCCACGAAGATCACTTTGTAGTCGGACGGGTATTTATGCAGCACGTCCCAGGTGTTCATGCGCTCATTGTGGCGGCGCTTATTGTCCTTCCACACATACTCATAGAGGCAGTTGTGGAAGTAGAAATATTCCATGTTCTTGAATTCGGAGCGTGCCGCCGAGAACAGCTCCTCGCAGAGCTTGATGTGGCTGTCCATCGAGCCGCCGATATCGAAAAAGATCAGCACGTTGATCTTGTTCTTGCGCTCGGGAACCATCTTGATGTCGAGATAGCCGTGATGGGCGGTGGACTTGATCGTATCGTCGAGATCGAGTTCCGTCGGCTGTCCGTCGCGGGCGAATTTGCGCAGGCGGCGCAGCGCCACCTTGATGTTGCGCGTGCCAAGCTCGACGCTGTCGTCGAGGTTCTTGTATTCGCGCTTGTCCCAAACCTTCACGGCCTTGCCGTGGCGCCCTTCCTTCTGCCCGATACGCACCCCTTCCGGGTTATAGCCATAAGCGCCGAAAGGGGAGGTGCCGCCGGTGCCGATCCATTTATTGCCGCCTTCATGGCGCTCTTTTTGTTCCTCGAGGCGCTTTTGCAGCGTCTCCATGATCTTTTCCCAGCCGCCCAAGGCTTCGATCTGCGCCTTTTCCTCTTCGGTGAGGAATTTCTCGGTCAGCTTCTTCAGCCATTCTTCCGGGATCTGCGCGAGATCGCCTTCCTCCAGGCTGTCGAGCCCTTTGAAGACATGGGAGAAGACCCGGTCGAACTTGTCGAGATTGGTCTCGTCCTTCACCAGCGCGGCGCGCGAGAGATAGTAGAAATCCTCGACCTTCTGCTCGATGACATCGGAATCCATCGCCTCGATCAGCGTCAGATATTCGCGCAAGGAAACCGGAATATTGGCTGAGCGCAGTTCCTGGAAGAAGTTGATAAACATATGGCGTTCCTCTCGAGGGTATCCCTCTCGGCCAAACGGCCTATTGGCGCTTTCTTATAATTTAAAGGGCAGGGCGGCGTTTTCAAAGGGCCGCCCTTATCCCTAATCGTCATGCTCGGGCCTGACCCGAGCATCCATGAGGCTCCCCCGCCTGCCGCAGCCTTCCGATGGACCCTCGGGTCGAGCCCGAGGGTGACGAAGGAAGGGGGCGGTGGGGCAGCCTCCCTAGTTGCGCTCGCGGCGGGCCAGGAAGGCCAGGCGTTCGAAGAGGTGCACGTCCTGCTCGTTCTTCAGAAGCGCGCCGTGGAGCGGCGGGATGAGCTTAGTCGGGTCTTTTTCGCGCAGCGCTTCGGGCGAAATGTCCTCGGCTAGCAGCAGCTTCAGCCAGTCCAGAAGCTCGGAGGTGGAGGGCTTTTTCTTCAGGCCCGGCACGTCGCGGATTTCATAGAAGATCGACAGCGCCTGCTGCACCAGCCGGCCTTTGACGCCGGGGAAGTGCACATCGACGATCTGCGTCATCGTCTCATCATCCGGGAACTTGATGTAGTGGAAGAAGCAGCGGCGCAGGAAGGCGTCGGGCAGCTCTTTTTCGTTGTTCGAGGTGATGATGACGATCGGCCGGTGCTTGGCTTTGATCGTTTCACCGGTCTCGTAAACGAAGAATTCCATCCGGTCGAGTTCCTGAAGCAGGTCGTTCGGAAATTCGATATCGGCCTTGTCGATCTCGTCGATCAAAAGAATGACGCGCTCATCCGCATCGAAGGCTTCCCAAAGCTTGCCCTTCTCGATGTAGTTGGCGATGTCCTTCACGCGCTCATCGCCCAGCTGGCTGTCGCGCAGGCGCGAGACGGCGTCATACTCATAAAGACCCTGCTGGGCTTTCGTGGTGGATTTGATGTGCCAGGTGATCAGGCGCATGTTCAGGGCTTTCGCCACTTCTTCTGCCAGCACGGTCTTGCCGGTGCCGGGCTCCCCCTTCACCAGGAGCGGGCGTTCCAGCGTAATGGCGGCGTTCACCGCCACGCGCAGATCTTCGGTGGCGACGTAATCCTGTGTCCCTTGAAACTTCATATTTCTTTTCTTCCCTGTTTTCGAGGCGCCTGGCCAAGCATGGCTCGCCTGCCCCTTCGCTCAGCGCTGAATGGCAGAATGGCCCCGAAACTAGGGCCTGGCGGGGGATTGATCAAGAAACGCTCGCGTATAGCCGCCTTGCACATTTGGTCGGGCCGGACGGGCAAAACTTGCCGCCCGGCGGCGGAGATTGCCGGGGGTTTTGATCTCGATTTTCCCTAACCTATTGAAAAATATAGATAAAAAATCTGGCCTCTTCCTTGCTCATGGAAGGGCAGTTGAAAGTGCCTCCTGCGGGGATCGTGGACGGGGGCAGGTTAGGAGAGAATGCGATGAGCTTTTTCGGTGCGATGACCACGGCCGTTAACTCGATCCGGGCGCAGGCCAGCGCCCTCGGGCATATTTCGGACAATATCGCCAACTCGCAGACCGTCGGCTTCAAGCGGACGGATACGAGCTTTTACGATGTGGTGACGGTGTCCAGCGGGCGGAATCATTTGCCAGGGTCCGTAACGGCCCGGCCGGCCTTCACCAATTCCGTGCAGGGCGTGATCAACGCCTCGGACGTGAAAACCCACCTTGCGATCAACGGGGACGGGTTTTTCGTGGTGTCCGAGCGGATTGCCACGGTCGATAACGATCCTGTGTTCTTGAATGTGGACCGCTACACCCGCCGCGGCGACTTCACGGTCGATAAGAACGGTTATCTGGTGAATGGCGGTGGCTACTACCTTCAGGGCCTGGCCATCGACCCGGCAACGGGCAACCCGTCCGGCAATACGCCGGGCGTCATTCAGGTCACCCGGCAATTCTTGCCGGCTCAGGCCTCCACCCAGCTCGATTATGAAGTCAACCTGCCGTCCGATCCCAAGACTGTGGCCTTCGATCCCAACACCGCCAATAGCGAGCTGCTGACGGCGGGCGACCCTGCAGCGCCGGGCAACCCTTTCGCCAACGATCCTTCCACGATCACGGCTGTGGGCTCGCCCCCGGTCAACGGGTTCGTGCAGGCGGGCGATGAGAATATCTTCCTTGACCGCTCGCTTTCGGGCGGCGCCATCACGCTTTTCGATCCGACCGGCAATCCGCTGAACGTGCAGCTGCGCTGGGCCAAGGTCGATAACGCGGCGGACGGTGCCGGCACCGCCAATGGCGACACCTGGAACCTCTTCTATAAGAGCAATGATGCGGCCACCGGCGCGCAGCCCAAATGGGTCAATGTCGGCCAGGATTACATCTTTCAGAACGGCCAGCTGAACCCGGCGGTCAACTCCACCACGATTACGGGGTTGACGGTGAACGGGGTGAATATCGGCAATATCACCGTCAATCACGGCTCCGGTAACGTGACGCAATTTTCCGATCCGAACGGCAAGGTCACGGTCAATGAGATCGACCAAGACGGTTTTGCCGCTGGCCGGCTCGTGGAGGTTGGGGTCGGTGACAATGGCCGTGTGACGGGCTCTTATTCCAACGGTAAGACGCTGGATCTTGCAGAGATTTCGGTGGCCCGCTTCAACTCGCCGGACCAGCTGAAAAAAATCGACGGCACGGCCTTTGCCGTGACGCAGGAATCGGGTGAGCCGCTGACCGGTGATCCGGGCAATATCGTGGGCGAGGCGACGGAAGCCTCGAACGTGGATATTGCCGATGAGTTCTCCAAGCTGATCATCACGCAGCAGGCCTATACGGCAGGCACGCGCATCGTGACGACCACCGACGAACTCGTCCAGGAAACGCTCAACATGAAGCGCTAACGGCTGACTGAGGCGGGGAGGGGCATTGGTGCCTTTCCCTTCGCCCGGCGCCTTAAGCAGGAAATGGGACCATGGGTCTTTATTCGTCCATCAGTGTTGCCCTTAGCGGCATTCGCACCACGCAGGCCGGGATCGATCTCGTCTCGCGCAATGTGGCGAATGCCAGCACTCCCGGCTACACGCGCAAGGTTCTGCCGCAGCAGAACGTCGTGGCGGGCGGGCAAGGTATTGGCGTGCGCTCGGAAGGAGCGGTGCGTCAGGTCGATCTTTTCCTGCAACAGCAGCTGCGCACTCAGAATGCGCGGGCAGGTTCCCTCGAAGTGCTCTCCAGCTTCCTGCAGCGCGTGGATAATCTTTTCGGCCGTCCGGAGGACGAGACGTCGATTGCTGGCGTTCTGGAAGCTTTGGGCGACAGCCTGCAAGATCTGACGACGGACCCGGCCAATTCGGCCGTGCGTCAGTCCGTCATCAACCAGGCCAGCCGCTCCGCCGAGCTGTTGAACTATCTGACCAATCAGGTGCAGGGGCTGCGCCTCGATGCGGAAAATAACATCGCCACGGCGGTGGATGACGTCAACGCGCTCTTGCAGAACATTGCCAATGTCAATGTGCAGATTTCCCAGCGCCAGGACGGGTCGATTTCCACGGCGGATTTGGAAGACCAGCGCGATCTGGCGATCGACAAGCTCTCTAATTTGCTCGACATCCGCGTCGTTGAGCAGAATGACGGCTCGCTGTCGGTTTTCACCTCCAGCGGTTTTCTCCTGGCGGACAAGACCGCCCAGGTACTGAATTTCGACGAACGCACTTCGATTGCGGCCAACTCGCAATATTCCACGGACCCGGCGCAGCGCAATGTCGGCACGATCTCCATTACTTCGGGCGGGGTGGAAGTCGATCTCATTCAGGCCGGCGCCTTTCAGGGCGGCGAAATCGGCGGCTACTTGAAGCTGCGCGATGACGTTCTGGTGGAGACCCAGGCGCAGCTCGATGAGCTTGCCTCGGGCCTTGCGCTTGCCTTTTCCGAAGAGCAGGTGAACGGCGTTGCGGCAACGGCGGGCCCGGCGAGCGGTTTCGATATCGATATTGCGAACGTCCAGCCGGGCAACGAAATTCACCTGAACTATACGGTGACGCCGCCTGGCACCCCGGTGAACATCACTTTCATTGCGGTGGATGATCCGGCCTCGCTGCCGCTTGCCAATACGGTCACGGCCAATCCGAACGATCAGGTCGTCGGCATCAACTTCAATCAGCCGATCGGCGATATCATCACGGATATCAATGCGGCGCTGCCTGCTGAAGTTGTTGCCTCCACACCGGGCGCGAACACGATCCGCTTCCTCGATGACGGGGCAGGCGCGACCTCGGATGTGAACGGCGTATCGGCTGTCGTCACACCGGCCGCTTTGCAGGACGCTGGTACCGGCCTTGCGCTCTTCGTGGACGGAGCGACGAACAAGATCTATTCCAACAGCCAGGACGGGCAGACCCAGAAGCTGGGCTTTGCCGGCCGTATTCAGCTTAACGATGCGGTGCGCAACGACAATACGCTGCTCGTCTCCTATCAGACCTCGCCCGCGACACCCTCCGGTGACAATACCCGCCCGCTCGATCTGATCCGCCGGCTGAAAGAGAACCAGCGCGAATATCATCCCGATAGCGGGATCGGCGGCGGCGGATCGCCCTTCTCCGGTTCGGTGGATGCCTTTGCGCGCCGGCTCGTCTCCTTTCAGACCGGCCAGGTCGCCGAAGTGAAGCGCGATCTTGAAAGCGTGTCGCTGGTCAAAAATGCACTGGAAGAAAAATTCGCGGATGGGACCGGGGTGAATGTCGATGAGGAAATGGCAAATCTCCTGGTGCTGCAGAACGCGTTCGCGGCGAATGCCAGGGTGATCACCGCGATCCAGGAAATGTTTCAGACCCTTCTGACAATTGGCAGGTAAGCCATGCAAATTTCTTCTCTGTCTCAAGCTCTTCGCTTCAAGGACGATATTTCCCGCCTGCAGACGCAGTTTGAAGACCTGCGCCGTCAGCTCGTCACCCAGAAGAAGTCCGATACGTTTTCCGGGCTCGGCAGCGATCGCACGCTGGTACTTTCCCTGCGCAGTCAGGTAAAAGAGACGGACGGGTTCATCTCCACGATCGAGCGGGTGAAGCTGCGCACGAAAGCCTCCGTCGATGCGCTGACCCGCGTGGAGGAGATTGCCAATACGAGCAAGACCGCCTCGCTTACCAGCACGTTCGAGCTCTTGAGCACCGGGCAGACGCAGCTTCAAGCAAATGCGGGCGCGAACCTGGATGAGCTGGTGTCGCTTCTGAACCTGGAACTCGATGACCGCTATCTTTTTGCCGGCAAGAACACCGATACGCGCCCCGTGGCCCTGCCCAGTGAAATTCTGGAAGGCGATGTTACCCATGCCGGTCTGAAGCAGCTCATCGACGAGCGCCGTCAGGCCGATCTTGGCGCCGACAATCGCGGGCGTCTGGCGCTGAGCCAGCCCAATCCCGAGGAAGTCCGGATTGCCGAGAGCGCGTCGCCCAACGCCTTCGGCCTCAAGCTCTCGGCGACGACCTCCAATCTGACGGGCACCACGGTGCCGCAGCCGACAGGCACACCGGCGGGGCTGACCATCGCCTTCTCGGCCACGCTGCCGAATGCGGGAGAGACGGTTTCCATCGAAGTCGATCTGCCCGATGGCACGACGGAGACTATTACGCTGGAAGCCACGAATACGAACCCGCCCGAAGAGGGCCAGTTCCTGATCGGCGCGGATGAGGATGCGACGGCGGCAAACTTCAATGCCGCTTTCGATGCGGCTTTGCAGGAGTTTTCCCAGACGACGCTGCGGGCGGCCTCGGCCAAGGAAGCGGCGGATAATTTCTTCGATTATGGCAATGGGACCGCGCCGCAGCGCGTGGATGGCCCGCCCTTCGATACGGCAACGGGCCTGATCGACGGGACACCGGCCAACACGGTCTACTGGTACAAAGGCGATGGGGCAGGTATTGCCCGCGACAGCGTCACAGCGCGTATCGGTGAGGGGCAGAGCATTTCTTATGGGGCCCGTGCCGATGAAAGCCCGATCCGCGATACGCTGAAGACCCAGGCGATTTATGCTGCGCTTCAATTCTCCGACGCCGATCCCAATGCGCCGGATGCTTATGCCGCTCTGACCAAACGTATCGGCCAGGAGTTGACCTTCGAGGGTAAAGCGTCGGTGGCCGATGTGGTGACGGAGCTTGGCTTGACGCAGCACCGGCTGGAACAGACCCAGACCCGGCACGAAACGAGCCTGTCACTTTCTCTGGGGCTTGTGGAAGACCGGGAGGGGGCGGACCCTTACGAGATCAGCGCCAAGATCGGCAAGTTGCAGGTGCAGATCCAGGCAAGCTATCAGGTAACGGCGCGCGCCAACGAATTGTCGCTTCTGAACTTCATCCGGTAAGACGCCGGCAGACTCCCAAGGCGCATGAAATGAAAAAGGCCCGCTTCGGCGGGCCTTGTCGTTTGCGGCTGGTTTTGATTTGCCTGAGCCTTTAGCGGCTTAGAAATTCGCGGCGGCAGGCTCGGAAGGAGCCGTGCTTGCGCCCGGCTTCTGGAAGAGGCCGGCGGCGATCTGGCGGTTGATATTGATCAGCGTATCCAGGCGCTCCGGCGCGGGTTTCGCTTCCACCGAGGCCGTATGCTTGAAAATGAAGAGCGCCAAGTTGGCAATGTTCTGTTTGATCTCGCGGGGGAGAGGGTGATTGTCCTCGGCCGCGGAGGCGGCGAAGATCGTCCAGAGTTTGCGATTGTAAAGGAGGGCGCCGGAGAGCTCTTTTTTGCTGTCGGGCCAGCTCTCTTTGATCCGTTGAAGCTGAGATGCGGCTTTGATGAGAAGGTTGCCTTCCAGCTCCCGGGGCGCCCCAGGGGCCATCTTAGCCGTCTTACCGTAGGCTTCAGCCGGATTTAACATTGGCAATTAGCTCCTGCTCGTAATCCACCAACTTGCGAGCTTCCTTTAGAGCTTTGTACATTTCGCCGGTTAATATTCGGTTGTTAACGGCGTCGATCAGCGGGACCATGCTGGGTGCTGCCTCGCTGACATCCTTCATAAGTTCGAAATAAAGATCGTGATGTTTGGATGGATCGGCGGCGAGATACATCATCTGGACGATCAGGTATATCTTTTTGCAAGGGCTGTCGGCCTCTTCCACCCGCATGATGTCTTTTTCGCGCAGGATGGGGGCGGTGCCTTCGATGAAGAGCCGGGTGCGCTGGCTGTCATTGGTGATGACGCTTTCGCCGAGGATAATGCGCTCTCCCGGTTTCAGTTCGACTTTCAAAGCCATGGTTCTGCACCCCTGATTTGCCGCTGCCTGATTCGCCGCTGCATGAGATAAAACAGATTAACTGTTTTTTGCGGCAGGCGGAAATCCGGCGGTATCCGCGGCCTCTTGCGGGGCCGCCTTGGGGGCAGGGCACAAAAGCAAACGGCGGGGCCTTTCCTGGGCCCCGCCGCTTTAGATGTCGTCTTGTGCTGCTATTAGAAGAGACGCAGCACGGCCTGGTCAGCCTGGTTAGCGAGAGAGAGCGAGATCGAGCCGAGCTGCTGACGGGTTTGCAGAGCGAGCAAGTTCGCGCCTTCTTCGTTGGTGTCAGCCAGCGTCAGGCCGGCGGCACCGCTTTCCAGCGTGTTGATCAGGTTGTTCGTGAAGTCCTGACGGTTTTCCACAACGGCAAGGTTGTTACCGAAGGTGGATGCCTGCGAGCGGAGCGAGGTGAGCGCGCCGTTCAGGCTCGTCAGAGCGGACTGAACGCCCGAGTCGGTGGCGAACGTGCTACCGTCCTGTGCAGAAATCCCGAGGCCGGCGGAGTCGTAGGTCACACCGGAGATTTCCAGGGTGGACGTGCCGGTTTCGTTGAACGTCACCGTCAGGTTGTCGCCGTCGAGCAGGTTAACGCCGTTGAAGCTTGCGTCACCGGCCAACTGGTCGATCTGCGTACGCAGGTTGTTGAAGTCCGTCGCGAACTGGTCACGGTTCGTGCCGTTCGTGAAGGTGCCTGCAATACCCAGAGCCGTAGCAGCGGTACCGGAAATCGTGACCGTGCGGCCGCCGTCACCGGAAATCGACAGAACGCCATCGGCGAAGCTTGCCGAAATGCCCGTGCCGCCGTTAATGGCAGAGGCGAATTCGTTGAAGTCACGGCCAGCGGCAGCCGAGGTCGTGACAGAGAAGGTCGTGCCGTTACCGCCCGTGGTCGTAACGGTGATGGTGTTGTTGGCAGCAACGCCGACACCGGCGGAGACGACGTTTGCCGTCGCAGCAGCGGAAGCACCCAGATTAGCCGTCTGGGCCGTCGTGGCGGAAATCTGCGTGTTCAGGGCCTGCGTGGCCGTAGCACGGGCCTGCTGCACCAGGTTCGTCAGAGCGGAAAGACCTTCGTCAGCCGCCTGCAGCGTCTGAACGGCAAGGCCGGTGTTGTCGAGCAGGGCGTTCAGGTCGCCTGCACGCGCGTTCAGGCTCTGCGAGGTGAAGAACGAGGTCGGGTTATCGACAGCGCTCCGGACCTTCAGACCCGTAGAAAGCTTGCTCTGAGTGTCAGCGGTGAGTTTAGCGGTGTTCTGGAGAGACAGAAGGTTGTCACGAACAGCGCTCGAGAGAGTAATACCAGACATATTTTAGCATCCCTTTCCTAGGATTAGCAGTTGGTTCTTCCTGAACCGGAACTCTTTCTGAGTTCGATGTGATCATGGCAAAGAGCGTTTAATGGCCGGTAAACGGGCCCGGAAAAATTTTATGCGTCTCAATTTTTCTGAAAATTCGGCGGAAATCCGCTGAAAAAATTGCAAAAAAAAGCGGAGCCGAAGCTCCGCTGAAGTAAAAGGCAACAATGAACTGCCGCAGAAAGCTCTGCTAGAAGAGCGACAGCACGCTTTGTTCGGACTGCGAGGCGATGGAGAGCGCCACCGAACCGAGCTGCTGGCGGGTCTGCAAGGCAAGCAGATTGGCGCCTTCCTCGTTCGTATCGGCCAGAGTCAGATCTGCCGCGCCGCCTTCCAGCGTGTTGATGAGCTGGTCGGTAAAGCCCTGACGGATCTCCACCACGCCCAGGTTTGAGCCGAAGGTGGAGGCCTGGGTGCGCAAAGTGCGGCTTGCCGCATCGAGATCGCGGACCGTGTTGCGCAGGTTCACCTCGTTTTCCCAAGAACGGGCGGTGATTTCCGGCAGTCTCAGGTCGCCGTCCACGGTGAAGTCCACGCCGCGGATGGTGATCTGGCTGGTCTGGCTTTCGTTGAAATTGATGGTCAGATCGTCGCCGCGCAGCAGGTTGACGCCCTGGTAATTCGCGTCACCGGCCAGCTGATCGATCTGGAGGCGGAGCTCATTATAGTCCGACTCGAATTTGTCGCGGTTCGTGCCGTTCGTGAACGAGCCGGCAAGGCCGAGATCCTGCGCGACTGAACCGGTCGAGCTGGAGATAACCAGCGCACGGCCGCTATCGCCCTCGATCTTGAGCGAGCGCTCGTTGGTAATTTCAGCCGAAACCCCGGTAAGACCGTTAATGGCGCTGACAAGCTCGCCGACGGTCTTGCTGCCCACGGTGACGGAGCGGACCGAGCCGCCGCCGACCTGCACGGTGAGCACGTCGGTGCTGGCAATCGCGGTGTTGAAGGCTGTGGCGGCAACGCTCGGATCGGTTACAACCTGGCGCGGGCCTTCGGAAGAAGAGGCGACGATGGGCGTTTCCAGCGCGCGGTTGGCAAGTGCCTTGGCGCTTTCCACCAGCTTCTGCAGCGAGGTGATGCCTTCATCGGCCGTCTGAATCGTGTTGATCGACTGCTGGAGCGAGTCCACCAGCCGGTTCAGGTCACCGGCGCGCGTGTTGAGCGAGCGTGCCTGGAAAAATGCAGTCGGATCGTCGACCGCGCTATTTACCTTGAGACCCGTGGACAGGCGCAGCTGGGTGTCGTCCAGCAATCTCGCCGTGTTCTGGATACTCAAAAGGTTCGAGCGGATTGCACCCGATAGAACCACTTCAGCCATTGTTGCTACCCTCCGGGTTTAAGCCGGTCTGTTTCACTGCGGCACGAGCCATATACTCGGAATTAATGATTAATTCTGGGTAAACGGCGTCTTTACGGAACGCGAACTTATTCACACTCGTCTTGTCTTCCGTAAAAAAGATCCGTTGATCGCTCATATCGATCTCCTCGTGCCGACAACCGGCAATGGTCGAAGAGGTAGGAGCAAAGGGCGGGCCACACTGAAAAACTGTTTCATATCAATGTTTTATGTGTATTTTGGAATGGGGGAGGTAGGGAAAACTTGCCGTTTGCGGGCAGTTTTTGCCGCCTTACCGGAAAATTACGCCCAGTAAGACGGCCGTGAAAAAACAAGGACTTAGAGCCGGGCGGTAAGGGCCGCCGTGATCTTTTCCACAACCTGCGCCATGGGCTCGTTCCATTTACGCGCGAAGGCCTGCATGGCGGGATACCAGGGCAGGTGATCGGTTCCCAGCATCATGGGGTGGAAGGCAGGGGCATAAATGAAAGTGGGCGTGCCGACCGCGCCGGCCATATCGGCGACGGAAGTGCCCGCGCTGATAACAAGGTCAAGCGAGGCGGTCAGGGCCGCCGCACCGTCCAGATCGTTGAAGAGATCGAGCTCGGCTTGATGAATGACGCGGCCGGTCTTCTCCTCGGCCCGTTTCAACTCGCTCTCGACAGCCCCATACTGCAGATTGACGAGTTCGATCCCTTTCAGAGCCAGCAGTTCTGCCCAGTCTTCGATTTGCGTGTAGTGGACCGAGCGACCCTCACCCATGTTGCCGCTTCGCCAGGCGAAGCCGACTTTCAGGCCCTCGCCAAGCCCGTCGACCCAAGCACGCAGTTCTTGCCTGCGCTCCGGGTCCGGGACCAGATATCCCGGTGTTGCCGGAAAAGCATCGAGCGAGCGCCGGTAAAGACGGGCAAGGGACCCCATGGGGATCTGATAATCGATGTCTTCTGCTGCATCGTTCGCCCCGATGCCTTCGATAATGGCGCCGGGAAAGCTGCGCGCGTAGAGCTTGATGAGACGGGGATCGGTTTCCACCCGGCAGGTTGCATTTTCAGGTTTGGCGGCCAGAAGATCGGGCAGACAGGAAATATAGCGGATGTCGTCACCGATCCCCTGTTCTTTCCAGACAAGGATCGTCTTACCGTCGAGAGGTTCCCCGTTCCAGCGGGGCACACCCGGAAAATCCCGGTTGCCGATATTCGTGCCGGCTTTGAAGCGGGCTTCGTGGTTGTCCCATCCTTCGCCGAGGTGGCCTGCGGCGAGCTGCGCTGTGCTTAAATCCCCCAGAATGAGATCGGAACGCGGATCGAGTTTCCGGGCGTGTGCATATTCGGCAAAGGCTTCTTCGAAACGGCCTTGACCTTGGAGGCTCGTTGCGAGCAGGCCATGGGTGCTTGCGTCCTCATCGGCATGTTCCAGGGCGTGCCTGTACTGAGCTTCCGCTGCTGTCAGATCGCCGAGTGTCTTGAGCGCATTGCCGGCATTGACGTAAGCCGTGCTCAGGACGGGATCGAGCGCGAGGGCTTTTTGCGCGTGATCAAGCGCTGCTTCTGGTCGGTTGAGTTTGGAGAGCGTGCCGGCAAGATTGCTGTGAGCGACAGCCATACGAGGATCAAGCCGGAGTGTTTCGGCATATTCGTCCGCCGCCTCTTCCAGTAGTCCCTCCCGCCGGTAGGCATTGGCGAGGTTGAAGCGGGCTTCGGCGAAGTCGGGGCTCAGATCGCTTAGCTTTTCATAAGCGGCGAGCGATTTTCCGCCTTCACCCAGTTCCCGGTACGCATTGCCGAGCGAGAGATAGGCATCGGCATAATCGGGTTTTAGCCGAATGGCTTCTTCAAGTTGGCGAGCTGCCTCGGCGTGACGGCCCATGGCACTCAGTGCATTGCCGAGAATGAAGAGCGTGCCGGGCATATCCCCTTTGAGTTTCAGAGCTTTTTGCGCGGTCTGAACGGCGCGTGCCGGTTTGCCTTCCCGCAGTCTCGCATCGGCAAGGAAGTTGAGCGCGGCCAAATTGCCGGGCTCTTTCTTCAACACTTTTTCGTAGAGGCGCGCGGCTTTATCGAACGCGCCTTGCTGGTGGAACTGCAATCCGCTTTGAATGACCTGATCGGTGCCTATGGCAGCGGCGGGCTCCGCCAAAACATGATTTTTCCCATTCATGACGCTGTCCTTTGCATCTCGTCGATCAGGCGTTTGCATTTCTCGGATACTTCGCAAACGTATTCCTCTTTGGGGGTGATCCCTGGGTAGAAATCCGTGATGTCCATGGAGGGAAACCAGGGCACATAATCGGTCCCGAGTTTGGCAAAATGTTTGGCGAAACTGTAAGTAAAAACCGGAATGCCGAGTGCGCCGGCCATATCGCCGACCGACGTCCCGGCAGTCACGACAAGATCAAGTTCTCTGGTGAGAGCGGCGGCGCCTTCGAGGTCGGAGAAGAGATCGAGGTCGGGGAATTGGTGAATTTTAATGTCGTGACGCTTTTCGAAAGCCTCAAGGTCTGGTGCCGCGTTATCGTATTGCAGATTGATGATCTTGATGCCCGGTGTTTTGAACAGATCAAGCCAATCTTCAAGCTCTGTGTAGAAATGATCGCGTGTAGCGTTTCTGTGACGGGACCGCCAGGCAAAACCAAGCGCAAGGCCGGGGCCAAGCGACTCCAGCCATTCTCTGAAAACTTTCCGCCTGGCAGGGTCGGGGACGAGATATCCTTGATGCGGCGGGAAGTCTTCGAGTGTGGGGCGGAGATAAGAGGCGGCCAAGGCGGCCGGCGCCGTCACGTCGAAATCCACCTCTTCCATGTTGCCGAGGCCGGTGCTCGTTCCCGTTTCCGGGCGGACGGTTGCCTCCGGCCAGGTGCGCTGGTAGAGCGGCACGAAACGCGGATCGGTTTCGATAATAACTTTCTTCGCCTTGGCGATGATCTCCCCATAGACAGAGGCGTAGCGCAGGTCGTCGCCAATCCCCTGTTCGCGCCACAGCATGATGGTCTTGTCTTCGAGTGAAGAACCGTCCCACAGCAGGCCGGGGAAGGGGCGGTAGGGTTTGCGCTGCTTGCTGGTGAAGCCGTAGCTGTAGAGCCCCCAGCCATCATCCAGCCGGCCCGTCGATAAGAAGGCGAGGGACAGGTTCCAATAAGCGATGTCGTTCTTCGGGTTTTGCTCAAGGGATTTGGCGTAATAAGTGATCGCTTCTTCGGGAAAGCCGATCGAATAGAGTGTGCTGCCCAGGTTCTGGAGTGCCGAGAACATCGTCGGGTCGAGTTCAAGCGCTTTCTTGTAAGCGGCGATCGCGTCCTGGTACATGCCGTTGGTGCCCAGGGCCCGGGCGATGGCACTGTATCCAAAGGCGAATTCAGGGGACACTTCCAGCGACTTTTCGGCCCAGTCGACGGATTCCTGTAACTCTCCGTCATCATGCGCAATCATCGAAAGGGCAAGGTAGAGTTCCGGGATGTCTCCCCGCCGGCGCAGAGCTTGTTTCAGGAGTTTCCTCGCCTCATCGCGCCGCTTCAGGCCTGACAAAGACAGGGCTTGGTTGCAGTAAGCGCCGATCAGGGAAGGGTCGATTTCGGTTGCCCGTTCATAGTAGGGAAGCGAATCTTCGTGAAACTCGAACGCGCGCAGCGCGTTTGCTGCGCGATATTGGAGATTTGCGTTGTTCGGATATTGCTCCAATGCCTGGGCAATGGTTTCGCGCAGAGCGGTCGCATCTTCCTGCTTTATGTTGACCTCAAAGAGGTCACCGTAAACGGTAACACCATCCACCCCTTCAATCGTCAACGCGTGATTGAGCTGTTTCTCTGCCTCCTCGATCCGTTCCAGTTGAAGCAGGGCGTGCCCCTTCAACGTGTGTGCTTTGGCAATCCGGTCATCAAGGGCAATGACGGCGTCGAATGCATCCAAGGCGCCGAGATATTTTTGGCCGTCGATGTGAATGCCGCCCAAATTCAGATGATAGATCGGGTGCGTCGGATCGATCGCGATGGCCTTGCGCACCAATGTTTCGGCTTCTTCGCGCTGGCCGCGCTGACTTTTCAGAACGCCCAGGAGGTGCAGCGTATCGGCATGGTTCGGATCGGTTTCAAGGATACGGGCATAGCGGCGTTCGGCTTCGTCGAGCCGGCCTTTCTGGTGCAGCCGCATGGCGCGCTCGAAGCGGCTCGCAATCTCGGTATTTTCCTGCAGAGCGGGCGCTGAAGGCGTGTGCGTCATAATGCCTGGGGCTCCTTGCGGGCGCGGGCGCCCGTCAGATCTGACCTTGAGGACTCTATTCGTCCCAAATTAAGGTTAGTGATCCGTTAAGGAGAAGAAAAGGCGCGCGGATTTCAGGCGGCGCAGAAGGAACGCGGGGGGAGGGGCGGTCAGGCTTTGGCGTCGACGATGAGCCCGCGCGGGTTGCGCAACTGCGTGACGAGCTTGACGATATCTTCGCTCGGCACCTGGTTTTTCACCTCACCGGTTTCCTTGTCCAGCGACTGAAAGATGACGCGGCCCGAGGGGTCGTCCACTTCGACATGGATTTCGCGGTTTTCGGCAAAGAATTCGGCAATGGTTGCGCGGATGGCGGCTTCATCGCCTTCCTGGCCGTTTTGAGCGGCGTTTGCGGGGCGGGACCGCTCGACCGGGCGCGGGGTTACGCTTTGGGCTTCGGCCGTGCGCGCGGGCTTATCCCCTGCAGCTAGCGCTGCAAGAGACTGCGTTCCTGGCAATGGGGCGATGCTATCCATCTAAGCCACCGTTTCATGCTCTCCCCCCTTAAGGTTGAACACAAACATCCCCTAGGACAGCAGCATAGGCGGCAAGCTTTAACGCCGGGTTAAAGCATTTTAACCTTTTGTGGAAAACTGTACGGACCCAGCAAATCCCTTGCGCGAGTGGAGCTCGTTAAATCTGCCTGTCGAGCGAGAGAGCCGAAGGAGCCGTCTTCGGCAGATCCGGTATCTGGCCGGAATTGCCATAGCCGGCAGCGGGGCGTCTTTCGCGCGCGGCGATGCGGGCGATATTCTTGATCAGATTCTCGGAGGCGTCTTTCAGCGCGCCGAGCAGCTTTTCGTTTTCCGTCAGCTTTTCTGAAAGCTGTTTCATGTTGTTTTTGAGCCGGGAAACGGTCTCGGCAGGCGCCTGATCGAGGATATGCGGCGTCTTGTTCAGAAGGCCGATATCCATGGCGTAATCGGAGGTCAGGCGCAGTTTTTCTTCATGCACTTCCTCGATCCGGTAGGGTTCTTTGTTGCGCAGGAACGTGCTTTCCTGTTCCACGATCCGCATCAGATGGTCCGTAACGGAGATCAGCCGCTCCACGCGCTCGCGGGGCGGGGCCGCTTCGATGGCGGTGTAGTTGGATTTGCGTGCAGCGGTCATTGCGATGCCTCCTGCAATTTGAGAATTTCCTTGAAGACATTATCGGCGATACCGATACCGCCCGATTGACTCATTTCCTTGCCATATTCCTGAATGAGCAAGGAGCGGAACACACTCTCGCCGTGGCCGCCGCCAAAGGGGCCATCGGTCGGAATTTCAGCGAACATGCTTTCGGCAAAGGCGGAAATGACATGCGCCTCGAAATCCTGCGCCACTTCGCGGGCTTTCTCCGCGTTGCGGGTGCGCAAGGAGGAAGGCTCATGGCTTTGTGCGGCGAGCTGTGCGGAAAAGGCGCCGGAGAGTTCCATTACATCACCTCGATTTCGGCTTGAAGAGCGCCCGCGGTCTTGATCGACTGCAAGATGGTGATCATGTCGCGCGGCCCGATGCCAAGCGCGTTGAGGCCGTTCACCAGTTCCTGCAGCGAGACGGAGCCGCCGACCAGTGCCAATTGCCGCTCCGCGCCCTCGTCCACTTCCACTTCCGTGCGGGGCACGACCACCGTGTCGCCTTGTTCGGCAAAGGGATTGGGCTGGCTGACCTGCGGCGTCTCGGTAACGCGGATCGTCAGATTGCCTTGCGCAATGGCCACCGTGCTTACCCGCACGTCCTGGCCCATGACGATGACGCCCGAAGACTCGTCGATGACGACGCGGGCGGGCATGTCCGGCTGCACGCGCAGCTGCTCGATTTCGGTCAGAAGGTCGATGATCGAACCTTGAAAACCTGCCGGCATGCGCAGTTCGACGGAGGTCGGGTTCTGCGCTTCAGCGGCCGGTGCGCCCAGATAGGTGTTGATGGCGGTGGCGATGCGGTTCGAGGTGGTGATGTCCGGATTGCGCAGTGCCAGGCGAAGCCGGCCGAGGGTTGCCAGCTCGAATTCGATTTCCCGCTCGACGATGGCGCCATTGGCGATGCGGCCATTGGTGGGCACACCGCGCGTGATGGACGCCGCTTCCCCTTGCGCGCTGAAACCGCCGACGGCCAGCGAACCCTGGGCCACGGCATAAACCTCGCCGTCCGCGCCCATGAGCGGGGTGACCAGCAACGTGCCGCCTTGCAAGCTTTCCGCATCGCCCAACGCGCTGACGGTGACGTCGATGCGGGTGCCTTGCGGGGCGAAGGGGGGCAGGTTGGCCGTCACCATGACGGCGGCGACGTTTTCCGTTTGCAGGTCCGTGCCGCGCGTGTTGACGCCGAGCCGTTCCAGCATGGCGGTCAAGCTCTGCAGCGTGAAAGAGGTGTTGCGCAGCGTGTCGCCCGTGCCGTCGAGGCCGACGACGAGGCCGTAGCCCACCAGCAAGTTGTCGCGGATACCCTCGACATCGGCAATGTCCTTGATCCGGGAGGTGGCTTGGGCGGGCGCGGGAAAAAGGCCCGCGGCCAGAACCAGACCGGCCAGAAGGGCGCCGAACAGGCGGTGGCTGAATTGTCGAGCGTGGCTTTTCATCGGTTGCTGCACTCCGCGCATGAATTTCTGTCTGAAGGGAAGCGAAATGCGTGCCAAGTCGTTTGCGGTGATGTATTTCCATAACTTATTGTTTTTTCTTATTCTTTCTTGCCGTGAGGCAATGTCCGGACGGCCTTAATTTGCCCGCAGGGCAAGAAACGCCGGGCCTGGGCGGTAAAATTTGCCTGGCGCCATTTAACCTTAACGTCATGTTAAATGCTCTGGCGCAGGATTCCCCGAACATGGCCGGAATTGCGCTTTTCCGGCAGGCAGTTAGCCGGCATCCGCCGGGGTGGAAACAAGGTTCGGGTAGCAGGGCTAGATCATGAAAGTGGGCAGCAGAACACAGATCGGCACGAGCGGCAGCGCGCCGCGGGCAGGAAAATCTTCCGCCTCCGGCGCTGTCTTTCAACCCTCGGGCGCCAGCGATGCGGCCCCGGCCCGGGCGGCCGCCGGCAGCGGTCCTCTGGCGGCGCTCGATGCGCTGCTGGCCGTGCAGGGCGCCGATACGGTGGGCGATTTTAAAGGCGGTAAGCGCCGCGCCGTCGCACGGGGCGAGGAAATCCTCGATATTCTCGATGAGATCAAGCTCGGTCTTCTCAGCGGCCAGGTGCCCGGTCCCAAACTCACCCGGCTTTTGAGCATTGTGGAGCGCCAGCGCGATCAGGTCGCCGACCCGCAGCTTTGCGAGGTTTTGGACCATATCGAACTGCGCGCCCGGGTGGAGCTGGCAAAATTCGGGCGCTAACCCCTTAAAATTTCTTGCTTAAGGGCCATTTTTCACCGACATGTCACGGGATTATGGCTAAAGAAGCCCGGCTGGCCCGTACGTAAACCAGCATTTCGTCCCGATATTGAGAATCGTCGGGGCTCTACCTATACTCCAGCCGCTTTTACGCGGGGGGAGATCGCGTCGAGAAGGAGAGAGCAGGGCTCATGAGCGTTCGGTTACCAAAAGGGTATGTACCGTCTGATGACGAACCGTTCATGAACAAGCGTCAACAGGAGTATTTCCGGCAAAAGTTGCTCGCTTGGAAGGACGACATTCTGCGCGAAAACAAGGAAACCTTGCAGCATTTGCAGGACGATTCCGGTCATCATCCCGATATCGCCGACCGCGCGTCGAGTGAAACGGAGCGCGCGCTTGAGCTGCGCACCCGTGACAGGCAGCGCAAACTGATTTCCAAAATCGATTCCGCGCTGCGCCGGATCGAGGAAGGCACTTACGGCTATTGCGAGGAGACGGGAGAACCGATCAGCCTGAAGAGGCTGGATGCGCGGCCCATCGCCACCTTGTCGATCGAGGCGCAGGAGCGCCACGAGAAGCGCGAGAAGGTCTATCGCGACGATTAAGTGTGAAGGCATTCGGCAAGGCTTTGAACGCCTTGCCCGAAAGAGGAAACGCGGCTCAGGTGAGCCGCGTTTTTCTTTGGGTGTGTGGTGTGTGGTGTGTAAAAATGGGTGTCGTGTTTCGTGAGGCGGTCCTCCCTTTGAAACGGGTTCTGACGGATCAGAACGGCATGATGATGTCGTAAACCTGCTGGCCGTAGCGGGGCTGCTGCACATCGGTCAGCTGGCCGCGCCCGCCGTAGGAAACCCGCGCCTCTGCGATCTGGGTGTGCTGGATCGTGTTGGTGGCGGAAATATCCTCGGGGCGGACGACGCCCGCGATGAGCAGTTCACGTACTTCGAAATTGACCCGGACTTCCTGGCGCCCCTCGATCACGAGGTTGCCGTTGGGCAGCACCTGCGAGACGACGGCGGCAACGGTGAGCGTCACTTCTTCACGCCGGTTCACCGTGCCGGTGCCCTGGCTCGAACTGTCGCTGCCGAACTCGGCCAGATTGTCGGGGTCCACGGCTTCGGGGAGAATTTTCCCGAGCGCGGATTCATAGCCCAGAAGCGCGCCCACATTGGCGTCTTCGGAATTGGAGCGCGTGCGCGTCGTGCTGTTATTGACCCGCGCGCGGTCGGTGATGTCGATATTGACCGTCAGAATGTCGCCGACACGCGAGGCGCGCTGATCCTTGAAGAAGGCCCGCGAGCCGGAACGCCACAGCGAATTGGGCTGATAGACCACCTGTTCGGGCGCCGGCATGGGCATCGTCACGGGTTTATAGCCGGGCTGCGAGGCGGGGTTCTCGATCGGGTTCAGCGGCGGCGGTTTGCCGACATTGGCCAGACGGTCGGCGGCGCTGCAGGCGGCCAGGCTGGCGCCCATCAATGCGACGGCAAGGCCGGTGCGCAGGCGCGCGGCGAGGGAGGCGGAGGGATGGAACATGGCTTTGGCTCCTTTGCCGGGCGCCGGGTCGGCGGCGCCTTGATGGCGAATTCCTGGAAACACGCGTTTACTGCGCCGATACGAGGCGGACGGGATCGTTCGAGCCGACCACCGCTTGGCCGGGCCCGGTGACGACGGCCTGAATGGTGCGCCGCGAGCGGTCGTTCAAGATGCCGATCGTGTCGCCGACAGCGCCCGCGTTCAGCGCCGTGCCGCGGGTGCTCAGCACCATGGCACCGCTTTTGAACGTGACGTTGACGAGCGAGCTTTTCTCCACGACGACGGGCGTTTCCACATCCGAGGCGCGGATCGGACGGCCGGGGCGGATGCCGTTGCGCGGCGTCATGCCCACGAGCTTGTTCATATCCGTGATCATGTTTTGCCCGAGCCGCGTCAGCGGCACGCGCATCCATTCGATGTCGGAGGCGCGGATAAGCTCGCCGCCGGATTTCTGATTGGTGAGCACCGGCACATCGAGGGCCGGATAGGCCCGGCCCATTACCCGGCGCACCGGGGCAGCGGGGTCGTTTGCGGGCGCGCGCAGCAGGGCGACGAAACGGCCGCTGCCCGTATCGACACTGTAGCGGTCGACGGAGACGCTCGGTATTTCGCCTTCCGCCACCAGGATCGGCGCGCTGCCCGGCGCGATTTCCACTTCCAGCACGCCCGAGCCGGAGATGGCCGGGAAGCGGGAGGCGAGTGCCTGAGCCAGCACATCGCGCACTTCTTCGGTGCCGACGGGCAGGCCGGTGCGTTTGACGGAGATATGGGTCAGCCCGTCGCGGTTGCGCCAATCGAGGCCGTTGCGCCGCGCCGCCGCGCTGATCCGCGAAACGGAGAGCGTGTCGGTCAGGCCCGGCACGGGGCTTTCGGCGATGACGACACCGCTGGCGGCGCCCGCCTCGTCAAAAATATCGCCCAGCGTGATTTCGCTTCCCGAGACGATGACGTCCGACTTCAGCCGCGCGGCGTCGGCGTCCGAGGCGGGCAGCGTGAAGGCGAGAAAACCCGTCAGGCCGAGGGCCGCGATTTTCCCGAGTGCTGATTTTTTCACGGTCGTTTTCATCGTGTGTCTCCTCGCGCCGGGGTTAAGCGTTAGCGAAGGTTGGAGGTGACGGACATCATTTCATCCGAAGCGGTGATGACTTTGGCGTTCATCTCATAAGCGCGCTGGGCGGTAATGAGAGAGCTGATTTCGCTCACCGCGTTGACGTTCGAGGTTTCGAGGAATTTCTGCAGCAAGGTGCCGTAGCCCTGATCGCCGGGCGCGCCGATATTGGGGGCGCCGGACGCGGCGGTTTCCACGAAATAATTGTCGCCGATGGGATCGAGGCCCGGAGCGTTGGCGAAAGTGGCAAGGTCGAACTGGCCGACGATCACGGGGTCCGTCTCGCCCTGCAGCGTGGCCTGCACCTGGCCCTGCGCGTTGATCGTGATGTCGATCGCGTCTTCGGGAATGGTGATACCGGGCTGAACGACATAACCGTCGGAAGTGACGATCTGGCCGTTCGGGTCGCGCGAGAAGTTACCCGCGCGGGTGTAAGCCGTTTCACCGTTGGGCAAATCCACCCGGAAATAGCCGCGGCCCTGGATCGCGATATCGAGCGGGGCTTCGGTGTTGTCGAGATTGCCCTGCGTGGTGATACGGTAAACCGAACCGGTTTTCACACCGAGGCCGACTTGAACGCCCGCGGGGACGACGGTGCCTGCATCCGAGGAGGCAGAGCCGACACGGCGCAGGTTCTGATAAAGCAGATCCTGAAACTCCGCGCGCTGGCGCTTGAAGCCGGAGGTGCTCATATTGGCGATGTTGTTCGAGATGACCTCGACATTGAGCTGCTGGGCCATCATGCCTGTGGCTGCGATGCTGAGAGATTGCATGGCTTGACCTTTCTATCCGTTCAATCCGTTCCGGGCGCGCCCGTTAATTGTTGCGACCGCCCAATTCCTGGATGGCACGGCGTTTCATTTCATCTGCTTGTTCGACGAGTTTGGAGGCGGAGGTGTAAGAGCGCAGGACATCGATCATGCGCGTCATTTCCTCGATTGCCTGGACGTTGGAGCTTTCAAGCGCGCCTTGAATGATGCGCGTGCCTTCCGCTTCGATTTCCGGCTGGTCGGTTTCGAACATATTGTTCCCCGTCTTCTTCATGTCGCGGGGATTGTCGAAGGCAACGACGGTGATTTTTCCGCGCTCGCCAAGTTCGGTGGAAATGGTGCCGTCGGCGGCCACTTCGATTTCGGTTTCCTCGGTGGAAAAGAAAACGGGCGCATCGCCTTCCGCCAGCAGCGGGTGGCCGTTATCGGTTACCAGGCGGCCCGTGCCGTCGAGCTGAAAATGGCCGTTCCGCGTGTAGCGGATGCCTTCGGGCGTCTGAACCTTGAAGAACCCGTCGCCGGAAATGGCGAAATCCATCGGGTTGTCCGTGGTTTTCAGGCCGCCATCGGCCAGATTGCGCTGAACGCCCCGGTCGAGCACGAAGGAAAGGCGTTTGTTCGGCGAGTCATCGCGGGCAACCGGCATGAGGTATTCCTCAAATAGCGGTTGCTCGGCTTTGAAGCCGGTCGTGTTCATGTTCGCCAGATTGTTGGCGACAAGCGCCATTTCCCTTTTCAGGGTCATCTGACGGGTCAAGCCGATCAGTAATGCGTTTTCCATTTTCACACCCAATGCATTCTGCGGACAGGTCCGCGGTCTGCTTCGCCGGATCATTTGCAGAGGGCGTGCCAAAGAAATTTTCGTTGAAAATCAACGGCATAAGAATAACACCACCCGGCAAGGACCGGCGCACGGAAAACTCGACCCGGCAAGATTTGCCGAACAAAAGACTTCATTAACCAAAGACGGTCAGAATTCAGAAAGTTTCAGACCCGCGGGGAAGGTCCGGCCGGGAAACGGGCGCTGAAGATCGCACATAGGAAGAAGATGTTATGAGCGACATCGATCTGGATACGGAAACTGCCGAGGGCGAAGGCGAACCTGCCCGCAAGAAGCTGAGCGGCAAGTTTCTCGTGCTTTACATCATTCTGCCGCTGCTGGCCGTCGGGGGGCTTGGCTACGGCGCATATGCTTTTTTTCTTTCCGGCGGCAGCGCTTCGGGCGGCGCGGAAGGAGAGGTGGAAGTTTCGCTGATCGAAGAGGGCGAGCCCGTCTTCTACGATTTGCCCGAATTTCTCGTGAACCTTTCCTCGCCGAGCGGCGGGCCGACACGCTATCTCAAACTGCGCGTCTCGCTGGAACTGGCGAATGAAGACGGTATGGAGCATCTGGAAATGGTGATGCCGCGCGTGGTGGACGGCTTTCAGGTCTATCTGCGCGAATTGCGCCCGGAAGATTTTCAAGGTTCTGCGGGCATGTTCCTGCTGCGTCAGGAACTTTTGCGGCGGGTCAATCTCGCCGCGCGTCCGGTCAAGGTGACCGATGTTCTGTTCCGTGAAGTGATCGTTCAGTAAGGGTGGATTTGGCGAATGGCTGACGAAGATCTGGATCAGGAAGAGCTGGCCGCTGCCTGGGAAGCGGAAGCTGCAGGCGGCGACGACGTCGATGAAGAGGCGATGGCCGCCGAATGGGCTGCGATGGCGGAAGAAGACGATGGGGAGGGCGCTGAAGATGCCGCGCCTGCCGCCGCTTCTGCCGGCGACACGCCCATGGTCAAAGCGGGCGCTGCCGAACGCGTGCTCAATCAGGACGAGATCGACAGCCTTCTGGGCTTCGAGATCGACGAGAACGATGCGGCCGAGCGCAGCGGTATCCGCGCCATCATCAACTCGGCGCTGGTGTCTTATGAACGCCTGCCGATGCTGGAAATCGTTTTCGACCGCCTTGTCCGGCTGATGACGACGAGCCTGCGTAATTTTACGTCCGACAATGTGGAAGTCAGCCTCGACAATATCTCTTCCATCCGTTTCGGCGATTATCTGAACTCCATTCCGCTCCCCGCGATCCTGTCGGTGTTCCGGGCGGAGGAATGGGACAATTACGGCCTCTTCACGGTCGATTCCAATCTGATCTATTCGATCGTGGACGTGCTGCTCGGCGGGCGGCGCGGCACGGCGGCGATGCGGATCGAGGGGCGCCCTTATACGACCATCGAGCTTTCCCTCGTGGAGCGGATGATCGAAGTGGTGCTCGCCGATGCCAAGACCGCCTTCGAGCCGCTGTCGCCGGTGCATTTCGAGCTCGACCGGATGGAAACGAACCCGCGTTTTGCCGCCATTGCGCGCCCGGCCAATGCGGCGATCCTGGTCAAGCTGCGCATCGATATGGAAGACCGCGGCGGGCGGCTGGAAATGCTGCTGCCTTACGCGACGCTGGAGCCCATTCGCGAACTGCTCTTGCAGATGTTCATGGGGGAAAAGTTCGGCCGCGACTCCATTTGGGAAGGCCACCTTGCGACCGAGCTTTGGTCCACGAAAGTGCAGATCGACGCGGTGCTCGACGAGCAGCCGATGATGCTGCGCGAGGTGATGAATCTGGAAGTCGGCCAAACGGTCATGTTCAACAACGGCCCGCAAGACCAGATCGGCATGCGCTGCGGTGGCATTCCGCTGATGGCGGGCCGGATGGGGCGCATGGGCAATCACGTGGCGGTCTGTCTCGATCAAGGCATCAAGCAATCGATCAAGAACAGACTTTTAAATAATGAAGGGGCGACGGTCTGATGACGATACCCACAGGTCTCATTCTCGAAGGTTTGCTGGCTGTCCTTCTGGTCGCCACGATTTGTTACTGCTATGTGCTGGACCGCAAGCTGCGGGCCTTGCGCTCGGGGCAGGACGGGATGCGCGAGCTGATCGACGCCTTGCACAAGGCGACCGATCTGGCGCAGCGCTCCGTCGGCCAGTTGCACGATACCTCGCGCACGGCAGCCGATCATTTGGACGAGCGCGTGAAACGCGCCCGGGAAGTGGGCGATGAAGTGACCGGTAAGATCGAGGCCGGCAATTCCAAAGCCAAGGCGCTTGCCGACGAGCTTTCCTTGATGGTGGAAAGCGGCAACAACCTGGCCGAACGCCTGGAAGCTCAGGTCGCCGCCCGCACCCATTCGCGCCAATTGCCCGCGAGCTTGCGGGTAAACCGCACGGTGCCCGCGCGCGAGGAACAAGCCGCCTCGCCCGCCCTGCAAAACAAACTCCTGGAAGCTCTGCGCCGCGCGCGCTAGGCGGATGGAAGGAACCCGATCATGAGCAGCCGCCTGCGTTTGCTTCCTGTCTTGATGTTGAGTGCCGCCCTGCTTTTGGGGTTGAAGGTCGTGGGGTTCGGCAACGGGCTCGACGCCGTGACCGGCTTTGCCCTTGCTTATGCGGAAGAAGGCGGGGCAATGGAGAAAGACGCGGCAGCGGGCGGTGAAAGCATGGAACCGGCCATGGAAGAGAGCGCCGCTGCCAAAACGGGCGAGATGGCGGCCGGCGAAACAATGGCCGGCGAAATGATGACTGGCGAAATGGCGGACGGGGTCGTGGTGAAAGGGGCGGACGGTATGCCCTTGAATGCGGGGGGCGAGTTCACACCGTCGAAATTGCAGGTCCTCAAGAACCTTTCCGAGCGGCGGAAGGAACTGGAAGCGCGCGCCCGCGAGCTCGATATGCGCGAACGCCTGATCAGTGCGGCGGAAAAGCGCGTCGGTGACCGGTTCAAAGAGCTTGAAGCGGTGGAAGAAAAGATCGCCGCGCATTTCGGCAAGAAAGACGACGAGACGAAAATGCGCGTCGAGGGCCTTGTGAAAATGTATTCGGCCATGAAGCCGAAAGACGCCGCCCGGATTTTCGAGCGGCTGGATATGGACGTGCTTTTGCAGCTCGCCAATATGATGAACGAGCGTAAAATGGCCGCGATCATGGCCGAAATGGACCCGGTCACCGCGCAGGAATTGACCGTGGAAATCGCCTTGCCCAAGCCCTTGCCCGCCGAATTGCAGGAAATGGCGGCGCAGTTCGAAAAAACCGCGCCGGCCATGAAAGCGCAGATGGAAGACAAGGACGCAAAAAGCGTGGAAAATTGAGGGATTTCCGGCGCTTTTCCGGCTGGGACCGGCGCGCCGCGCTTCGCGATTTTCCCGTTTCGCACCGGCCTGCCTTAAGGGGCACTTAACCGTCATTCGTTAATCTGATCCTGTCCGTTTTCCTCTCCGGAGACGGACGGCCGGAAATTGTGCCGCCACAGGGCGCGCAGTACGGCGCGTGCAAGAACCTGCAGCGGAGCAAGCCAGAATGGCGTATCGGGGGGCCCAGTTATGAGCGAGCGCTCAGCGCATCTTGTGCCGGCACGCCGCAACGGCATTGCGCGCGGCGCATTGGGCGATCTGCCGCTCGAAGTCAATGACGGCTCTCTCAGCGCGCTTTGGACGCTGCTTTCCGTTTTTCTGCTTCTCCTTGCCATGTTCGCCTATCTCAACAGCCAGGCCTCACAGGACGTGGCCAAAGGCGGGCCGGTGATCGGCAGCGTGCAGGCCGCGTTCAAGGGCACGGCCGGGCAAAGCGCGCCGGATGCCAGCCGCGCCATGGTGCGCGAGGCTTTGCCGGGGGCGCCTGCCTACAGGCCGGTCTCGGCGGCTTTTGCCGAGGATCTGCGGGCCCGGCTCGGGGCGGCGGGACTGGGCGCGGGCCTTTCGGGCGATGGCGGCTTTTTGCGGCTGCGCCTGCCTGCGGCGGCTTTTTTCGCCGAAGGCGTAGGGGCGCTGCGCCCGGAGCAGGACGGGTTGCTCGACACGCTTGCCGCGATGCTCGTGCGGCGCGGGGAGACGGCATTGCGGCACCGGCTGCGGATCGTCGTGCCGGCCGCGCCTGAGGGGCGCCTGGACGAGCGCCGGGCGATGGCCTTTGCCAGGGCGCTGGAAAGCCGCGGCGCGTCTCCGGGCGCGCTTATTGCCGATGTATCGGCCTTGAGCGGCGGGGACGTGCTCTTCGAGTTCTTTGCCGAGCAGCCGCGCGGGCGGGGAGGGCGGCCATGACGACGGGCATTCTCCGGGCTTTCTTTGGCGGTCAGGAACAGGGCGCGGCTGAAACGCCGCTTTGGCTGATTACCTTCACGGACCTTATGGGGCTGATGCTGACCTTTTTCGTGCTGATTTATGCCGCCTCCGCGCCCAGCGGCACGGCCTGGATGTCGCTCGGTGCCGCTTTCCGCGGAGAACCGGCGGCAAGCGGCGCGGTGACGGGGCGCGCGCCCCAAGGCAGCGCGGGGCTCGCCGCGCCGCTGAAAGGCGCACGCGGGCGTCTTGAGACCGGTTATCTTGCCGCGGTGCTGGAGACGGGCGGTGTCACGTCCTCGCGCGATCAGACGGCGCTGGCGCGCCAGGCCGCTGGCGGGGCGGGGCAGCCGCTAATTTTGCTGATGCGCGCGGACAGACTTATCCCCGCCGGCACGCGCACGCTTACGATCGAGGGTGAGGATTTTCTGCACCGGCTGGCGGCGGTTCTTCAGTATGCTTCCAATCCGCTGCAGATCCGCGTCACGGTGCCAGCCGGGGCGATGTCCGCTTTGGGCGCGGATACGGGCGCCTGGCAGCTTGCATTCGACCGGGCGGCCATTCTGCGCGACCGTTTGCGCGAAGGGGGCTATACTGGCACGATTGATTTGTCCGCCGAGGTGGCGAGCGATGCGGGCTCGGGTATTGCCATCGTGATTGCGGGCGAAAAGGAGGCCAATTGGTGAGCATGCGCTACGATAGATGGCGGATCGGCGCGGCGCTTTGCGCCCTGCTCGCCATGCTTGCGCTGCCGCTTGCCTTTGCCGCGCCGGCCTTTGCGGCGACGCCCATTACCGTCACCGGCGATGAGGAAGATGGATATGGACGGCTGATCTTTGCCTGGCCGCGCCATGACGATCCCTTGCGCATGCAAAGCGCCCCCAAGTTCGAAGCCCTGACCTCGGCGAATGTGCTGGTCGTCAGTTTCGAGACACCTTTCGAGGCGGATTTGAGCGAGCTTGCCGCGCAGATGCCCCGCTATGTGGCGCTTATCCGCACGGACCCCGGCAACCGGACGCTGCGCCTGGCGCTGAAAGCCGATTTCCGCATCAATACCCATGAGGCGGGCCACGAGATTTATGTGGACCTGCTGCCGCCGAACTGGAAGGGCGCACCGCCCGGCCTGCCTGACGATGTGCTGGCGCGGCTGGAAGAAGAGCGCAGCGCCGTGGTGCAGGCCGTCGCCGAGAAAGAAGGGGAAGCGGAACTCAATATCGCCGAACCCAAACCCGGCGTGACTTTGCGGGTGGGCGAGCATGAAACTTTCACCCGGCTCGTCTTCGATTGGGGACAGCCGGTGCTTTATAATATTTCGGCCCGGGACGGACGCGTGACCGTCATCTTCGACCGGGACGCGGAATTGCCGCTCGCCCGGCTGCGCGTCGACCCGCCGGCCTTTCTGGTGGGCGCCTCGGCTGCCAGCAATAATGGCCGCCTCAGTGTCGCGATCGACACGGTGCCGGGTGTGACGGTGCGCGATTTCCGCGAAGACCTGAATGTCGTGATCGATATCGTCGCACCGGGGCGCGGGGCGCCGCCGCTTGTCAAAGCGCCCGCGCCGCCGCCCAAGAGCAAGAGTGAGGAGACGGACACGGCGGCCAAGCCCGAGGCGGCACCTTCGGCACCGGCCAAGAGCGCGAAGCAAGATGCGGGCACGAAGACGTCCGATACGCAAAAACCCGATACGCAAAAAGCGGATGCTCCTCAGCCCGCCGCAAAGCCGCGGCAAATCGCATCGGGCACAGCTGTGCCCGCCGAGCCGGAAGCCGCCGAGCCGGAAGCAGGCAAGAGGGAAGCGGAACCGGCCGGGGAAAAAATGGCGGCAACGGATGGGCCCCCCGAGGCGGGCCCAGGCAGCGAGAAGGCCGGACCCGCCGCAGTGCAGCCGGCCGCAGTGCAGCCGGCCGCAGTGCAGCCGGGCGCGTTGGTTCCGGCCGATCATGACGGCCCGCTCAATGTGGCGGCGGAGCTTGTGGGCGAGAGCGTGCGCCTGATCTTTCCTTGGCCCGAGCGGACCGGCGCGGCGGCGTTTCAGCGGGACGGGCGCATCTGGCTGGTCTTCGATGCCAAACGGGAACTGGATTTCTCCGCGCTTACCGCCGGGATGAGCAAGGTGCTCGGCCCGGCCGAACTCGTGGCGATGGAAGATGCGACCATCGTGCAGTTTCAGCCGCCGCAGCGGGTTTTGCTGGCGGCCAGCGAGAAGGGCAATAATTGGGTCTTCACTATGGGCGATACGATCGTCGAACCCGTGCGGCCGGTTTCGCTCTTCCGGGGCTGGAGTGCGAACGGGGAGGCCAAGGTCAGCCTGGATTTGAACGGGCGCGGCAAGGTGCACTGGGTGCGCGATCCCAACGTCAAGGACGTTCTGGCGATCGTGACGGCGGAGGGACCGCCGCAAGGCATGGTGGCACCGCGCAATTTTGTGGAATTCGCGGCGCTTGCGACCGCGCAGGGCCTCGCTTTCGTCTCGCTCTCCGACGATCTTTACGTCCGCGCGATCAAGGATGAGGTGATCGTCTCGCGCGGGGCGGGGCTGACGCTTTCCTCGGGCGATGTGGAGGAATATGCGGACCCGGAGACGGCGGCCGTTGCGGTTGAAGAGCCGGTGCAGCCCGGCAAGATGGATTTTCAGCGCTGGCGGGAGGCGCCGGGCGCCAATTATGCCGAGCGGCGGCAGTTTTATCTGGACAAGCTTGCCAATGCGCCCGCCGATAATTTGGACGACCAGCTCGATTACGCCCGCTTCCTGCTCGCCTATCAGCTCGGCGCGGAGGCGATTGCGGTGCTGCGCCTGGCGGAAAAACTGAGTTCGGATGTGGCGCTCGAACCGGCTTATCTGGCGCTGCGCGGGGTGGGGCACATCATGATGCACCGCTTCGACGAAGCGCTGAGCGATCTGTCGGGTAAAGGATTGGCACAGGACCCTCATGCCGCTCTATGGCGGGGCACGGCGCAGGCCGAGCTTGGCAATATGCGCGAGGCGCGTGACGAGTTCGACCGGGCAGGCAGGGCGTTTACCGAGTACGAGCCCGATTTCCAGGCGATGTTCCGCGTCAAGGCCGCCGAGGCGGAGCTTGCGGCAGGCGATCTTGCCTCCGTCGCGTATAACCTGAACGAAATTCCCGAAGAGACGGAAAACAATATCTGGCTCGCCGAAGCCCAGCTTGTGCGCGGCTTGATGCTGGAAGCGGCGGGCAAAGCCGATGAAGCGCTGGAAACGCTGGAGCGGCTTGAAAAACGCGCGCCCCGCCCGGTGGCCGCGCGTGCCCGGTTTGCGAAAGCCAAGATGAAACACAAGATGGGCCTGTTGGCCGATGCTGCGTTCATGCAGGAGCTGCAGGCGATCGGTTTCATGTGGCGGGGCGACGATCTGGAGCTGTCGGTCATGGCGCGGCTTGGGGAAATGCATGTCGCCATGGGGGAAGTGGAAGACGGGCTGCGCGTCATGCAGACGGCGGTGACGAATTTTCCCGAGACCGATCAGGCTCGGCGTATCGCCACGACGATGACGGATACGTTCTCCGATCTTTTCCTGGGCGGGGGCGCCGATGAAATGGACCCGGTCGAGGCGCTGTCCCTTTATTACGATTTCCGCGAGCTGACGCCGATCGGTCAGCGGGGCGATGCCATGATCCGGCAATTGTCGGACAAGCTCGTCGATGTGGACCTGCTCGATCAGGCCGCCGAACTTTTGCAGCATCAGGTGGATCACCGGCTGCGCGGCATCGCGCGGGCGCAAGTGGCAACGCGGCTTGCGCTGGTGCGGCTGATGGATCACAAACCGGAAAAGGCACTGGAAGCGCTGCGCTCCACCCGTCAATCGCTGCTGCCGGACAATCTGGCGGATAAGCGCCGGCTGTTGGAAGCGCGGGCCCTTTCCGAACTCAATCTTTATGACCATGCGCTCGATCTTCTGTCCGAGATGGATACCGAAGAAGCCCAGTGGATGAAGGCGGATGTGCTCTGGTCCGCTCAGCGCTGGGAAGAGACGGGCCGTCAGGTGGAATCCGCGCTCGGCAATGCCTGGCTCAATGAGCGTGAGTTTCCGCCGAAAGTGCGCCGGATGATCATGCGCGCGGCGATTGCCTATTCGCTGGCGGACGACCCGGCAGGGCTCGGGCGGCTGCGGGAGAAATTCGGCGAGCAGATGCGCGCGGGATCCGATGCGGGCAAATTCGCCATCCTCTCCGAACCGATCGAGCGGCAGGGCGAGGAATTCCGCCGCCTTGCAAAGGAATTTGCCGGGGCCGATACGCTGGACGAATTCGTCTCGACGCTTGGCAAGGAGCTGGAAGCGCAATCGGCGACCGCTATCAATTGATCTTGCCGGAAGTTTTCCGCCGAAACCGGTTTATGTAAAAAATCCCCCGCGCCTTAAAGCGCGGGGGTTTTCAGTTGGGAGGAAGAGCGCTTGCGGCCTAGATGCCGAAGCTCTTCACCAGGGAGCCTGTGATCAAGTTCCATCCGTCCACCAAGACGAAGAAGATGAGCTTGAAGGGAAGAGAAATGATGATCGGCGGCAGCATCATCATGCCCATGGACATCAGCACCGAGGCGACGACCATGTCGATAACGATGAAGGGCACGAAGACCAGGAAGCCGATTTCGAAGGCGCGGCGCAACTCGCTGATCAGGAAGGCGGGCACGAGCACGCGCAGTGGCACGGCTTCGGGGGATTCCGGTTCTTCGATTTTGGCGAGGTTGACGAAAAGACCCAGATCCTTGTCGCGCACCTGGCTCATCATGAAGGTGTGAAAGGGGCGCGAGGCTTTGTCGAAGGCTTCGCCGATTTCAATCTGCTCGTTCATCAGCGGCTCGATGCCGGTTTCATATGCCTGTTCGAAAACCGGCGCCATGACGAAAGCGGTCAGAAACAGCGCAAGCGAAATCATCACGGCATTGGGCGGGCTTTGCTGAACGCCCATGGCGGTGCGCAACAAGGAAAGCACCACCACGATGCGCACGAACGATGTGACCATGATGAGGATGGAGGGCGCGAGCGTGAGAATGGTGATCAGCGCGATGAGCTGTACCACCCGCTCGGTCAGTCCGTAACCTTCCGCAAAATCGATGCTCACGCTCTGCGCGAAGGCAGGCGAGGCGAGGCTGAGAACCGCAAGGGCGGCAGCGGCGAAAAGAGCGGGCCGGGCCAATTTGAAAATCTGCGTCACGAACGGCGCTCCTTGAGATAGGCGATCCCTTTGAGAAGAAACTCGGGCGCGGTCATTTTTGGTTGAACCGCTCCACTTGCGGCAGAGGCGGCGGAGGGGGCGGCGCCCGGAAAAGACGCGACATTGGCCGCTTCTGCCTCCGTCCCCGTTTCAGCAGGGACGGGCGCATCGAGCCCGGCTTCGATGAGCGTCGTCGTTTCACCGACCACGATCAGATGTTCCTTACCGTCGCGGCGGATGAGCAGAAGTTTGTGCTTGGGATCGAGCGTGAGTTTCTCGACGACGGCAAGGCGGCTTGCCGATGCGCCGGGCAGCCCGTTCTGCATCAGCCCGAAACGCCGCGCCAGCCAGGCGCAGGCGCCGATCATGGCCAGCACGAGAAGCAGGGCTCCCAAAAAACGTGTGTATTCTGCCAGGTCCATTTGCCCCTCAATGCCGCGATGCTGTTTTGCGGATCTTTCCGCGTGCAGGTCACTAGGCAGATATTTCCGCTGTTAAGCTTAAAAACGCGTTAAGGGGGTGCCTTACTGGGACAGAATTTCCTAGTTGGCGGTTTTGTTAAGGAAATTTTAGCCCCGAGGTAGGAAAGATTGACCTGCCGCCCAAGGATTGTGTGGCGTGACGATGTGCCGGAGGCGCGCTCCAAGGAAGGAGAGCTGCTCTGCAACGTTGAAACGCGAGATCGCAATGGCCTTAGGTGACATTCCCCTATTTGGCATGATCAAAGACCGTATGCACTGGCTGACGGAGCGCCAGCGCGTGCTGTCTCAGAACGTCGCAAACGCCGACACGCCCGGCTATGCCGCGCGCGATTTGAAAGAGCAGGATTTCGGCGCTGTGCTGAACGAGCATGGGCCCGTCCTCAAACCCGTTCGCACGAATGCCATGCATATCGGGCCGGGCGGCGGCGCGGGCCGCGCGGCGAAAGTCGAAGAGCGCCCCGATTCCGAAACCACGCCGGCGGGCAATTCCGTCGTGCTCGAAGAACAGATGATCAAGGTCGCCGAGACCCAGACCGATTATCAAATGGTGACGGGGCTTTACTCCAAGAGCCTCGGGCTCCTGCGCACGGCTCTCGGGCCGCGCAGCTGATTGGGAGAAAGAAGATGGATTTCGTTAAAGCCATGATGGTTGCGGCATCGGGCCTGCGCGCACAAAGCGGGCGCATGCGGGTGATTGCCGAAAATATCGCCAATGCCGATTCCACCGGCACGACGCCCGGCGCGGACCCCTACCGGCGCAAGGTGGTGAGTTTTTCCAATGAGCTCGACCGCGAGCTTGGTGTGAAAAAAGTGCAGGTGGAGCGGCCGAAGCTCGATCAGTCGCCGTTTGCGCTGAAATACATGCCCGGCCACCCGGCCGCCAATGAAGAGGGTTATGTGAAAACCCCGAATGTCAACGGGCTCGTCGAGGCGATGGATATGCGCGAGGCACAGCGCAGCTACGAGGCGAACCTGAACGTCATTCAGGCGACCCGGCGCATGGTGACCAGCACCATCGATCTGCTGCGCCGTTAGGAAAGGGCTAGAAGATGACAGTTCCAGCATCCGTTGCGCTCAACGCTTATGCCAATGCGGTCAAATCGGTTGCATCGGGCGGCGCGGACAAGAGCGAGGGACCGAAGGAATTCGGCGGGCAAAGTTTCGGCGATCTCGTCGGCCAGGCGCTCGGCGGCGTTGTCGAAGCGGGCAAGGCCAGCGAAACCCAGGCTGTGAGCGCCGTCGCCAAACAGGGCGACATGGTCGATCTCGTCACCGCCGTTTCCGAAGCCGAAGCCACGGTGCAGACCGTCGTCGCCGTGCGCGACAAGGTGATCACCGCCTATCAGGAAATCATGCGCATGCCGATCTAGGCGGCGCGCAAGCAACTTTAATCATGCTGTTGAAATGCGCGCTCGGGGGAGCGGGCAGCTTGCAGGGGGAAATGGCCGAATGACCGGCGCTGAAATTCTCGATGTCGCCCGCGAAGGGATTTACGTACTGCTGAAAGTATCCGGGCCGCTGATGCTGGTCGCGCTGGCGGTCGGCCTTGCGATCGCGCTGGTGCAGGCGCTGACGCAAATTCAGGAAATGACGCTGGTCTTCGTGCCGAAGATCCTTGCGATCTTTCTCTTCATGCTTGTTTTCCTGCCCTTCATGGGCCAGGCCATGGGCACCTACATGACGTATATCGCCGATAAAATCGTCGCCGGCTGAGGGCGGCTTGTGAGCAGGCAGGAACTTCCCGCGTGAACATTACCGCCGCGCCAGATACGGTTTTCGTTTTCCTCATGATCTTCTGCCGGATCGGCACGATGATCATGCTGATGCCGGCGCTTGGCGAAATTTCGGTGCCGGGGCGCATCCGCCTGACCTTCGCCGTGACGCTGACAGCGATCCTGATGCCGCTGGTGCAGGACAATTACGGCACCTTGCCGGCAACGCCGGGCCTTCTGGCAGGCGCGATCGTGTCGGAATTTCTCATCGGATTGATGATCGGCGGCACCGCGCGCCTGCTCATGACGGCGCTGCAAATCGCCGGCACGATCATCGCCTTTCAGACGGGCCTTGCCTTCGCGCAGAACGTGGACCCGACACAGGGCATTCAGAGCGCGCTTGTGGGCTCTTTCATGTCGGTCGTCGCGGTGACGATGATTTTCGCCACCGATCTCCATTACCTTTTGATCGCGGTAATGAATGACAGTTATGCGCTTTTCAAGCCGGGCGCGCCGCTGCCGGTCGGCGACTTTCTGCAGGCGGTAACGGGCGTCATCGCCGGATCGTTCAAACTCGGCGTGCAGCTTTCCGCACCGTTCCTCGTCTTCGGCCTGGTCTTTTATATGGGGCTGGGGATTTTGTCCCGCCTCATGCCGCAATTGCAGGTCTTCTTTATCGCGCTGCCGGCCAACATCTTCCTCGGCTTCTTGCTTTTGATGGTGTTGCTCGGCGTCATGATGTCGTGGTTCCTCGGTTATTTCGAGGCGACCTTGAGCCAGTTTCTCGCCTGACGGCTGAATAGTGAAAGGTGAGGCATGGCCGACCAATCGGACGATACAGAAAAAACAGAAGAGCCAACCAGCAAGAAGCTGGAAGACGCCCATAAAAAGGGCGACGTGGCCAAGAGCCAGGAGGTCAATACCTGGTTCGTGATGCTGGGCGCCTGCATTACGGCGGGGTTCCTGTCGCCGGGCATGGCGGCGAAATTGTCGCATTTCTTCGAAGTCTTCATCGCCTCGCCCCACGATATCCCGATGGACGCGCAGCATTTGCGTATGCTCTGGATGGATATCGGCACGGCGGTGCTGCTCTCTCTCGCGCTGCCCATGGCGGTTTTGATGGCGGGCGCGCTGGCGGGCAATGTGCTGCAGCACAAGCCGATCTTCACAACCGAGAAAATGAAGCCGAAGCTGAACAAAATCTCGCCGCTGCAAGGCTTCAAAAGATTGTTCTCGCTCACCAGCCTCGTCAATTTCACAAAGGGCATCGTCAAGATTTGTATCGTCGGCGTGGTGACGTTCGTCATTCTCTGGCCCGAGCGGGACCGGCTGGCGGTCATGGTGACTTATGAAGTCAGCGAGATTCTGCCGCTGGTGCAGATGCTGACGATCCGCGTTTCCATCGGCGTCCTGGCGGTGCTCGGCGTTCTTGCCGGACTGGATTATCTTTACGAGCGCTTCCAATGGATGAAGAAGCAGCGCATGAGCATCCAGGAGATCAAAGACGAATATAAGCAGATGGAAGGGGATCCGACCGTCAAGGCGAAGCTGCGCCAGCTGCGCATGGAGCGCGGGCGCAAACGCATGATGGCCGCCGTGCCGGAGGCTTCGGTCGTGATCGCCAACCCGACCCACTATGCCATTGCGCTGAAATACGAGCAGGGCATGGCCGCGCCGCTGGTGCTGGCCAAGGGGATCGACGCGGTGGCGCTGAAAATCCGTGAAATCGCCGAGGCGCATGAAATTCCCGTTGTGGTCAACCCGCCGCTCGCCCGCGCGCTCCACGCCACGGTCGAGATCGACGAGGAAATCCCGCCGGAACATTACCGCGCCGTGGCAGAGGTTATTGGCTACGTCATGCGTCTTAAGGCTAAAATGTCCTGGCGGACGCGCCGGACCTGATTCGCAAGGCTCCGCCGGCGTTTAAGTCCGGCCCTGGACACGAGAGCCGATCGCGGGTCGAATTGAGCGCATGAGCCAACTGGATGCTCCTATAGATGGCCGGGCAGATGGCCCGGGCCCGCACGCCCACACCGAGGCGGCGGCGTTTGCCGCGCCGCGCGGCGGCCTTCTGCCGCGTATCAGCTGGCTGGGCGCGATCATCGCCGTGGCGCTCCTGGCCTTTTCCCTTGTCGATTTTTCCGCCATCGGCCCGGTTGCCTATTTCCTTTTGGCCGGGATTTGCTCGGCCGTGGCGCTGGCCTTTTTCGGCCTGGCGGCCCGGGGAAGCAGCGCCGGCGCGCGCGGCTCTCTTTCGCGCATGGTCAAAGGCTTTGCAGCACCGGCGCTGGAGGCCTTGCCCGATCCCTGCCTGATCACCTCGGCGGGCGGCACGGTGCTCTTTGCCAATGAAGCCTACCGGGCGCTCGGCCTTGACGATAAGGGCCGGGCAGTGCCCTTCGACCGGCTGCTGTCGGGCCAGGAGGGGGTGGAGGAGGCGCTCTATCAGCTTGCCCAGGCGGCCCGGCTCGGCCTTGCAGACGAGGCGGAGCTGACGTTCCAGCCTGCCGCCGGCGCGGCCCGCACGGTCACGGCGCTGGTGTCGGTGCGGCCGCTGGACGGGCAAGGCAGTTTTGGGCGCGATGCCGCGCTTTGGCATATCAAGGATTTGACGGGCGAGCGGGCCGCGGCGAAAGACGCGCGCGAGGAACGCACACGCTACCTTTCCTATCTGGATGCGGCGCCTTTCGGCTTTTTCTCTGCCGGGGCGGACGGCAAGATCGCTTATGTGAACAAGCATCTTGCGGCCAGTCTCGGGCTCGAGCCGGAGCAGATCACGGCGCGGGGCATGAGCGTGCAGGATCTGGCGCTGGGCGATGTGGCTGCGCTTTCCCCGCCGCTGCGTGAAGAAGGGATGGACCTTCAGGTGGTCAATCTCGATCTGAAAGGGGCCCATGGCCCGCTGCCCAGCCGGATCATCCAGACATATGAATATGACAGCGCCGGGGCGCCGCTCGCCTCCCGCTCGCTGGTGCTCGACCGCTCGCCGGGCGATGAGATGGAAGCCAGCCTGCGCGAGGCGGAGATGCGCTTTTCCCGCTTCTTCCAGCATGCGCCCGTCGGCGTTGTCATGCTGAACGGCAAGGGACGGGTGGAAGCGGCGAATGCGGCCTTTACAGGCCTTGTGGACATGCCGGTTAACAAGGCGGGCAAATTCACCGAATTTCTGGCGCCCGAAGACCGGGACGGTTTCCGGGATGCGCTCGCGCGCGGGCTGAAAGGCGACGGCATCGTCTCTTTCGAGGCGCATCTGGCCGGGCAAAACGACCGCATCGTGCAGATCTATACGAGCCGGCTCGACAGCCGCGCGGGGCGGGCGGACGGGCCTGCGGGTGTTGAGGGGGATGAACAGGCGCAGCTTGCCCTTTACATCGTCGATTCCACCGAGCGCAAAACGCTGGAACTGCAATTCGCCCAGTCCCAGAAAATGCAGGCGGTGGGGCAACTGGCCGGCGGCGTCGCCCATGATTTCAACAATCTGCTTACCGCCATTATCGGCTTTTGCGATCTTTTGCTCGCGCGCCACAAGGCCGGCGATCCCTCCTTTGCCGATGTCATGCAGATCAAGCAGAACGCCAACCGCGCGGCGAATTTGACGCGCCAGCTTCTGGCTTTCTCCCGCCGCCAGACGCTGCGCCCGAAAGTGCTGAATCTGACGGACGAACTGGCCGAATTGCACAATCTGCTGGACCGGCTGCTGGGCGAGACGGTAGACCTGAAAATCGTGCATGGGCGCGATCTCGGCCTTGTCAAAGTCGACCAGAGCCAGCTGGAACAGGTAATCGTCAATCTGTCGGTCAATGCGCGCGATGCGATGCCCGAAGGCGGGCGGCTGACGATCCGCACCGCCAATGTCTCGGAGGCAGATTCGCGCGCGCTCGATCATTCGGTGATGCCGCCCGGCGAATATATTCTGATCGAAGTGGCCGATACCGGGACCGGCATTGCCAAGGAACATCTGGCGAAAATCTTCGAACCCTTCTTCACCACCAAGGATGTGCATAAGGGCACCGGGCTCGGGCTGTCGACGGTCTATGGCATCGTCAAGCAGACGGGCGGTTATATCTTCCCGTACTCAACCTTGGGCAAGGGCACGACGTTCCGCATCTATCTGCCGCGCTATTATGAGACCGAGAAGGAAAAAGCCGCCAAGGCCGAGGAAGCCGCGCCCGTCGATACGCGCGATCTGACCGGCAAGGGCACTATTTTGCTCGTGGAAGATGAGGATGCGGTGCGCACCTTTGCCGTGCGCGCGCTGACCACGCGCGGCTATGAGGTGCTGGAAGCGGAAAGCGGCGAGGCGGCGCTTGAAATCGTCGACAATCATGAAGGCAAGATCGACCTTATCGTCTCCGACGTGGTGATGCCCAACATGGATGGGCCGACCATGCTCAAAGAACTGCGCCAACGGGGCAAGGCAACGAAAATCATTTTCGTCTCCGGCTATGCCGAAGATGCCTTTGCCAAGAGCCTTGATCCCACTGAAGATTTCCGCTTCCTGCCCAAACCCTTCTCGCTGAAGCAGCTTGCCGCCGCCGTGAAAGAGGCGATCGACGAGGCCTAGCGCGGGCGCCAAACTATGCCTCTGCTCTAGCTTCTGCCGGGGCGCTGCGCGCATAAGGGGCGAGCAGGTTTTCCGGCCTGCGCCGGCGCAGCCAGAGCACCGACCACGCATTGATGAAAGCGAATAGCGGCACGGCGGAGGCGGGCGCGAGGATCATCGGGAATTCGAAAAGCGCCAGGCTGGTCGGCGGGCTGGAGAAAAGCTGCAAGGGGCCGGGCAGGCCGAGCTGAATGAAAAGCCCGGCGGGTGCCAGAATGAAGAGCCCGGCAAGATGCCAGCGCATCAGCCCGCGCCAGGTGATCCGCCCGCGCGCGATGAGCCAGAGGACGGCGAGGGCGGAAACGCCGAAAAGAAGATCGGGGATGCCCGTCAGCACTTCGAAATGAACGGGGAAGGTGCCCTGAAACGTTTTGAGCAAGGTGCCGAGGCCGAGAATGCGCAAGCCTTCCAGCGCGACGATGACGGCGGGGGAGATCTGATCCATCAGTTTGTAAAGTCCCTGGCGGCCGAAAGCGGTCAGCCGCAAAGGCTGCAGGATAAAAATGATCGTATAGGGCAGCCAGAGGCCGGGCAGCCAGAAGAGGAAGCCCGCGCTTTGCGCCGTGCTGGAAAGGGCAAGTTCGGCGGCAGCCCAGGTCCAAAGCGCGCCGGCGGCAAAGAGCCCGAAAAGGAGCGCAGCTTCGCCTTGGCTAAGCGTCCCTGCGCGCCAGGCCCGCGCGCCCATAAAGGTGATCGTGCCGAACAGCGCCAGAAGCAGCAGCGGCAAGGAAGAAAGCGGAAGGCTGGTGGCGGCCATGGGCAGGTCCCCCGGATTGGCGTGATCATCCCCGGCGCTTTAGGTGCCCTGCTTAGGGCTTGCCTGCAACGGCAAAGGCGCGGCAAATCTGGCGTCAGGATTTCATATCTGACGGGTGCGGCGGGCACGCTCATAGGCTGCAGGAGAGCGGCGAATCTTGCACCGCGCGCAGGCTGGCCAGAGGCGGGCGGCGAGTCGCCTTCGCTCCGGTTCCAATGGGGTCCATTTTTCGAGAACGCTCTGCGAACACGTTCTTATTTATCGTTTTAAAACAGCTACTTATCTCACCGCTTGTCAATGAGAACAAAATATGTACATTTACTTCCATTGCGGGGCTCCGGCCCCTGTGAAATAAGGGGTGCCGAAGATGGCGAAGAGCGATACAGCCGAAAACGTAGTCAGCCTTTCCAGGAAAGACGATAAGAGCGATATGGATAAGCAGAAGGCATTGGACGCCGCCTTGGGCCAGATCGAACGTTCCTTTGGCAAAGGATCGATCATGCGCCTGGGCAAGAACGAGCAGGTGGTCGAAATCGGGTCGATTTCAACCGGTTCTCTCGGTCTCGACATTGCGCTGGGCATCGGGGGATTGCCGAAGGGCCGTGTCGTCGAAATTTACGGGCCGGAAAGTTCCGGTAAGACGACGCTTGCGCTGCATACGGTCGCCGAAGCGCAAAAAAGCGGCGGCGTCTGCGCTTTCGTCGATGCCGAGCATGCGCTCGATCCCATTTATGCGCGTAAATTGGGCGTCAATCTGGAAGACCTCTTGATCTCCCAGCCCGATACGGGCGAGCAGGGGCTTGAGATCGCCGACACGCTGGTGCGCTCCGGCGCGGTGGATATTGTCGTGATCGATTCCGTGGCGGCTTTGACCCCGCGCGCCGAGCTTGAAGGGGATATGGGCGACAGCCTGCCCGGTCTTCAGGCCCGTCTGATGAGCCAGGCGCTGCGCAAGCTGACGGCTTCTATCTCCAAATCCAATTGCATGGTGATCTTCATCAACCAGATCCGCATGAAGATCGGGGTAATGTTCGGCAGCCCGGAAACGACGACGGGCGGCAATGCGCTGAAATTCTATGCTTCCGTACGCCTCGATATCCGCCGCATCGGCTCGATCAAGGAGCGTGACGAGGTGGTGGGCAACAATGTCCGCGTCAAGGTGGTCAAAAACAAAGTTGCCCCGCCCTTCAAGCAGGTGGAATTCGACATCATGTATGGCGAGGGCATTTCCAAGACCGGTGAATTGCTTGACCTCGGGGTGAAGGCCGGGGTCGTGGAGAAATCCGGCGCCTGGTATTCCTATGACAGCCAGCGGATCGGCCAGGGCCGGGAAAACGCCAAGCAATTCCTCAAGGAAAATGTGGACATGGCCGCGTCCATCGAAAAGGCCGTGCGGGAAAATGCCGGCCTGGTGGCGACCGAATTCGAAGGCAGCGCCGAAGAGGATGATGACGGCGATGAGGCCGAGACGGCTTGATCCGCCTTCTCTGCCGCCTCTTTTAAAGGCTCAAAGTTCCTGTGACGCCTCCTGAGGCGTTGAAGCGGCGCCGGTCCCCGGCGCCGCTTCTTGATTCCGGGGCTCGTCTTCCCGAGGCTTGCCCTCTTTCTTGCCTTCTCTCTCGCACTCTCTCGCATGGGCCCCCGTTTGGCGGCCGGATGGAGCGTTCTAAATGGTAAGCGGGCGGGCGATAGAGGCCTCCGGCGCCGCTGGACAGGGTAGGGCTTGCCTAGTAAAAGCTAGGCTCATGCTATTGCCGGTAACTGCCCACAAACCTTGATCTTTTGAGTGAATTTTATGAGCGGCCTGAACGATATTCGCGCGACGTTTCTCGATTATTTCGGCCAGCACGGCCATGAGACCGTGCAATCGGCCTCGCTCGTTCCCTCGAACGATCCCACGCTGCTTTTCACCAATGCGGGCATGGTGCCCTTCAAGAACGTTTTTACCGGCGCGGAAAAGCGCCCTTACGTGCGCGCGGCTTCCTCGCAAAAATGCGTGCGCGCGGGCGGCAAGCACAACGATCTCGACAATGTGGGCTATACGGCGCGCCATCACACCTTCTTCGAGATGCTGGGCAATTTCTCCTTCGGCGATTATTTCAAGGCCGAGGCGATCGAATTTGCCTGGAACCTGATCACGAAGGAATTCGGCTTGCCGAAGGACAAGCTGCTCGCCACCGTCTATTCCGAGGACGATGAAGCCTTCGAACTGTGGAAAAAGATCGCGGGCTTTTCCGACAGCAAGATCATCCGCATTCCCACCTCGGACAATTTCTGGTCCATGGGCGAGACGGGCCCTTGCGGGCCTTGCTCGGAGATCTTCTACGATCACGGGGAGCATATTCCGGGCGGCCCTCCCGGCAGTCCGGATGAAGACGGCGACCGGTTCATCGAGATCTGGAACCTCGTCTTCATGCAGTTCGACCAGCTCGCCCCCGACAACCGGGTGGAGCTGCCCAAGCCCTCTATCGACACAGGCATGGGGCTGGAGCGGATCAGCGCGGTGCTGCAGGGCACGCATGATAATTATGAAACCGACCTCTTCCGTGCACTGATCGAGGCCTCGGCTCATGCCTCAAACACCGAGCCGCGCGGGGCCCATGGCGTCAGCCACCGTGTCATCGCGGACCATTTGCGCTCGTCTTCTTTCCTCATCGCCGACGGGGTGCTGCCGTCGAATGAAGGGCGCGGCTATGTGCTGCGCCGGATCATGCGCCGCGCCATGCGCCATGCCCAGCTTTTGGGGGCAAGTGACCCGATGATGTGGAAACTGGTGCCCGCGCTTGTCCAGCAGATGGGCGCGGCCTATCCGGAATTGACGCGCGCGCAGGCGCTGATTACCGAAACGCTCAAACTGGAAGAAACCCGCTTCCGTGAAACGCTGGCCCGCGGCCTCAAGCTGCTGGATGAGGAGGTCGAACAGCGTCAAGGCACAGGCACGCTGCCCGGCGATGTCGCCTTCCGGCTTTACGACACCTATGGCTTTCCGCTCGATCTGACCCAGGATGCGCTGCGCGGCCGGGGCATGGATGTGGATGTGGAGGGGTTCAATGAAGCCATGGCCCGCCAGAAGGCCGAGGCGCGCAAGGCCTGGGCGGGATCGGGCGAACAGGCAACCGAAACGCTCTGGTTCGAGCTGCGCGATGAAGCGGGCGCAAGCGAGTTCCTTGGCTATGAGAATGAAACGGCGGAAGGCAAAATCGTGGCGCTCGTCAAGGACGGCGCGCGGGTGGACGCTCTTCAAGCGGGCGATGAAGGCGCGGTCATTCTCAACCAAACGCCTTTTTACGGGGAAAGCGGCGGCCAGGTCGGCGATACCGGCGTGATCTTTACCGGCGCCGGCGCCGAATTCGACGTGCGCGACACGCAGAAAAAAGTCGGCGATCTCATCGTCCATCTCGGTACGCTGAAACGCGGCAGCCTGAAGAGCGGCGATATTGCCGAGTTGCAGGTGAACCAGGCCCGGCGCACGGCAACGCGCGCCAATCATTCCGCGACCCACCTTGTGCATGAGGCGCTGCGCCGGGTGCTCGGTGAACATGTGGCGCAAAAGGGCTCTCTCGTTTCGCCCGAGCGGCTGCGTTTCGACTTTGCCCATCCCAAGCCGATGAGCGCGGAGGAAATCGCGAAGGTGGAAGAGATCGTCAATGATCAGATCCGCCGCAATACGGATGTTTCCACTCGCCTGATGACGCCGGACGCCGCGATCGAGGCAGGGGCGCTTGCGCTTTTCGGGGAAAAATACGGCGATGAAGTGCGCGTTCTTGCCATGGGCGCGCCCGATGAAGAGGGCAAGCGGCCTTATTCGGTGGAACTGTGCGGCGGCACGCATGTGCGCCGCCTCGGCGACATCGCGCTGTTCAAAATTATCTCCGAGGGCGCCGTGGGTTCGGGCGTGCGGCGCATCGAAGCGCTGACGGGCGAGGGCGCGCGGCGCTATCTCGTGCATCAGGAAGAGATTGCCCGCGATGCGGCGGCGGCCTTGCGGGTGACGCCGGATGAAGTCCCGGCCCGCGTTCTCTCGCTGGTCGAGGAACGCAAACGTCTTGAAAAGGAACTCGCCGATGCCAAGCGCAAGCTCGCGCTGGGCGGCGGCGGTTCGTCTTCTTCTGGGCAGGCAGCCGAAGACCTCGGCGGTATCAAACTCATTGCGCGCAAGCTCGACGGGGTCAATCCGAAGGACCTGCGCGGCATGATCGACGAGGCGAAAAAACAGATCGGCACCGGCATCGTCGCCTTCGTCACGGCCACGGAAGAAGGCAAAGCGGGCCTTGCCGTCGGCGTGACGGGCGATTTGACGGACCGCTATAGCGCAGTGGAGCTTGTGCGGGCGGGGGCGGAAGCCGTGGGCGGCAAAGGCGGCGGCGGCCGGCCCGACATGGCCCAGGCCGGCGGTCCCGACGGGGCGAAAGCAGAAGCGGCGCTCGGCGCGATCCGCGCCATGGTCAGCTCCCTTGCCGGTGCCGCCTGAAGGCCCGCATAACGCGTCCGGCGCCCATGGGCTGCGCCGCCGCCTCTATGTGGTGCTGGAGGCGGGCAAGACCGGTGATCTGCCGAGCATTATCTTCGATATTTTTATGGTCGGCCTCATTCTGGCGAATGTCGCAGCCTTCGCGCTGCAGACCGTGCCGGAGGTCGATGCGCGTTACGGCGCGGCGTTTTTCCGCTTCGAGATTTTCTCCATCGCGATTTTTACGCTGGAATATTTTGCCCGGCTCTGGGTGGCGGTGGACCATCCGAGCGTGCGGCATCTCAGCCCGCTAAAGGCGCGGGCGCGCTGGGCGCTGACCTGGCCGATGCTGATCGATCTTGCGGTGATCGCGCCCTTCTATCTGTCGTTCCTCTTCTTCATCGATTTGCGGGTGCTCCGGCTCTTCCGTCTCTTGCGCTTTCTCAAGCTGGTGCGGTTTTCGCCGGCCCTTGCCACATTCGGCCGGGTGCTGGCGGCCGAAAGCCGGGCCATTATGGGCGCGCTTATCATCATGGCCGGGCTTCTCATGACCTCGGCGACGGCAATGTACTGGATCGAGGGAGAAGTGCAGCCGGCGCATTTCGGCTCCGTGCCCGATGCCATGTGGTGGGCGATTGCAACGCTGACCACCGTCGGCTACGGCGATGCGGTGCCGGTCACGCTGCTCGGCAAGCTGGTCGGCGGCGTTGTCATGCTGCTCGGTCTTTGCATGTTCGCGGTGCCGATCGCCATCGTCTCCAGCGGCTTTGCCCAGGAAATTCACCGGCGCGATTTCGTGGTGAACTGGGATATGGTGGCGCGGGTGCCGCTTTTTCAGGGGCTCGAGCCTTACGCCGTCGGCGATCTTCTCAAACTCCTGCAATCGCAGATCATTCCCGCCGGCACGCTGATTACCCAGCGCGGAGAAGACGCGGACGGGATGTATTTCATCGTTGTCGGGCAGGCGCGGGCTTATCTGCCCGGCGGTGTGGTGGATCTGGAGGAGGGCGATTTCTTCGGCCAGATGGCGCTCATCGATGAGCGCAAGCGCTCGGCGTCGGTGGAGGCGCTGACCCGCTGCCATGTACTCAAACTATCGCGGGCCGATTTTCACCGCTTTGTCAGCCGCCATGAAAAGGCCTTCGAGAATATCCGCGAGGCCGCGCGCGCACGCCAGCATGCCTTCGATGACAGCGATGAAATGGCCGAAGAAATAGCGGCGGAAAAAGAAAGAGAGACCTAAAACAAAGGGGAGCGCATGGCTCCCCTATTGCATCCCGTATCTCGGCGGTGCCGGGCCGTATCAGGCTTTTCCCATCGCCTTTTTCAGGTTTTCCTCGACTTTGTCGAGGAACCCTTCCGTGGTGAGCCATTTCTGCTCTGCGCCAACGAGCAGGGCAAGGTCTTTCGTCATGTAACCGCTTTCAACCGTGCGGACACAGACTTGTTCGAGCTTTTCGGCGAATTCGGCCAGATCGCCGTTGCCGTCCTGCTTGGCGCGGTAGGAGAGGCCGCGTGTCCAGGCGAAGATGGAGGCGATGGAGTTGGTCGAGGTTTCCTCGCCGCGCTGGTGGGCGCGGTAATGGCGGGTGACGGTGCCATGGGCCGCTTCCGCCTCGATCGTGTTGCCGTCCGGCGTCATCAGCACGGAGGTCATGAGGCCGAGCGAGCCGAAGCCTTGCGCGACGGAGTCGGACTGCACGTCACCGTCATAGTTCTTGCACGCCCAGACATAGCCGCCGCTCCATTTCATGGCGGAGGCCACCATGTCGTCGATCAGGCGGTGTTCATAGGTCAGCTTCTTGGCGTCGAGCTGGGATTTGAATTCGTTCTCGTACACTTCCTGGAAGAGGTCTTTGAAGCGCCCGTCATAGGCTTTCAGGATCGTGTTCTTCGTCGAAAGATAGATCGAATAGCCGCGGTCCATGCCGTATTTCATGCAGGCGCGGGCAAAGTCGCGGATGGAGTCATCGAGGTTATACATGCCCATGGCAACGCCCGAGCCCGGGAAGTCGTAAATCTCTTCCTCGATGGTTTCCTTGCCGTCTTCCGATTCCCATTTCACCGTCAGCTTGCCCTTGCCCGGTACGCGGAAGTCGGTGGCGCGGTATTGGTCGCCGAACGCGTGGCGGCCGATGATGATCGGCTCCGTCCAGCCCGGCACGAGGCGGGGGATGTTGCGGCAGATGATCGGCTCACGGAAAACCGTGCCGCCGAGAATGTTACGGATGGTGCCGTTCGGCGAGCGCCACATTTTCTTGAGGCCGAATTCTTCCACGCGCGTCTCATCGGGGGTGATGGTCGCGCATTTGACGCCGACGCCATGCTTCTTGATGGCGTTCGCCGCATCGACGGTCACCTGATCGTCGGTCGCATCGCGGTGCTCGATGCCCAGATCGTAATAATCCAGCTTGATGTCCAGATAGGGAAGAATGAGCTTCTCTTTGATGAGCGCCCAGATGATCCGCGTCATCTCGTCGCCGTCGAGCTCGACAACCGGATTCTCGACCTTGATCTTGGACATCGATACGTACCTCGTTTATTGAGCGGACCATGGCGGGCCGCTGGCCTCTTTGGGGTGGGACGGCCGGGGGGCCGCAGGCGGGATTCGTGTCTTATATAAGCCGCCAGAACCTATAGCATCCGGCGGTGATTGATAAAAGATCGCGGATCGCTTAAGCAGCGGCGCTGGCTTCGTTTTCCGCCCCTTTTCCGCTTCAGGCGGGGCGGGCGGGCGCCAGGCAAACCGAAAATTGTGACGGGAATTTTAAGGGCGCATGGCCGGAACGGATAAACGCAAGGCAGACGCTGCGAAAAACCTGCCCAAGGGGCCGGCCATGGTGCTGGTGGTGCCGCAGCTCGGCGACAATATCGGCGCGGCGGCCCGCGCCATGCTGAATTTCGCCCTGACGGACCTGCGCCTTGTGGCGCCGCGCGATGGCTGGCCGAACCCGCGCGCCTGGAAGGCGGCATCGGGCGCCGATTCGCTTTTGGACAATGCAAAAGTGGTGACGACCACTGAAGAAGCGGTGGGCGATCTCGATTTCGTGCTGGCGACGACGGCGCGCCCGCGCGACATGGTCAAACCCGTCTATACGCCGGAAGAGGCGGTGAGGCGCATGCGCGCGCATTTGAAAGCGGGGGGCAATCCCGGCTTTCTCTTCGGGCCGGAGCGCACGGGGTTGACGAATGACGATCTGGCGCTGGCCGATGCGGTGGTGACGGTGCCGCTCAATCCGGCCTTTTCCTCGCTCAATCTCGCCCAGGCGGTGCTGCTCATGGCCTATGAGTGGAACCGGGCGGGGGATGAGACGCCGGACGAAGAACTGCCCATGGCCGATACGCGCCCAGCCACCAAGAGCGAGCTTTTGGGGCTTTTCACCCATCTGGAAGAAGAGCTCGATGACACGGGCTTCCTGCGCCCGGAAGAAAAGCGCCCGGCCATGATCCGCAATATTAGGAATCTATTCCAGAGAGCGGCCATGACCGAGCAAGAGGTGCGCACCTTCCGGGGGATCATCTCCGCGCTCACCAAACATGCCTACCGGCGCGCGCGCGAAGAGCTGGGCGTGAAGAAATCCGGGGATTAAGCGCCCTTCTGAGCAATTGACTTGGGCAATTGACTTGGAAAGAAGGGCGGTGTAAACCCAGCCCGTCCTTGCGGGTCTGGCTTTTGCAGCCGGGCCCGCAGGACATTTACGCACCCGCGGGAGAGCCAGGCGCCTTGGCACCGTCTCCCTGTCGGCCCTCAAGCAGGGCAGAGGAGGGCGCGTTTCCTGACACAAGACATGACAAGGAAACTGCGATGAGCAAGCGCATCACTTCGAAGTATAAACTCGACCGGCGTATGGGCGAAAACATCTGGGGCCGCCCGAAAAGCCCGGTCAACCGCCGTGAATACGGCCCCGGCCAGCATGGCCAGCGCCGCAAAGGCAAGCTGTCGGATTTCGGTATTCAGCTGCGCGCCAAGCAGAAGCTGAAAGGCTATTACGGCAACATCACCGAGAAACAATTCAAGCGCACCTATCACGAAGCCACGCGCATGAAGGGCGATGCCGGTGAGAACTTCATCGGTCTTTTGGAGCGCCGCCTCGACGCGGTGATCTACCGCGCCAAATTCGTGCCGACCGTGTTCTCCGCGCGCCAGTTTATCAGCCACGGCCATGTGCTCGTGAACGGCAAGCGCGTCACGATCCCGAGCTACCGGGTGCGTGTGGGCGATGTCATCGAAGTGCGCGAGCGTATGCGCCAGCACCCGATCGTGCTGGAAGCCAGCCAGAGCGCAGAGCGCGATATGCCCGATTATATCGAGGTCGATCATTCCAAGATGAAGGCAAGCTTCGTGCGCGTGCCCGCGCTTGCCGATGTGCCCTATCCGGTGCAGATGGAACCGAACCTCATCATCGAATTTTATTCGCGCTAAGTTTCGCGCGAGTGCAAATTGGAAAAGCCGCGGGGTTCGCTCCGCGGCTTTTTTGTTTTCTGCTCGTCATGCTCGGGCTTGACCTGAGCATCCATGGGGCAGGGGTGCCGGATGCGGAGGCTGCATGGACCCCGGGTCAAGCCCGGGGTGACGGCCTCATATGTGTCTAAGGAAGTACGTCCCTGCGATGCGAGGAGGTGTGTCTTCGTGTTTGGGACGCACAGCGCCCCTGCACCCACTCGTCACCCCGGCCCCCGAGCCGGGGCCCACACGGCCTCTCCGCCTGCCGCAACGCTGCATGGACCCCGGGACAAGCCCGGGGTGACAGCTACGGTGCGGGGGAAAGCTGCACAAAAGAAAAGGGGCCTTGAAGGCCCCTTTGTGTTTTAAGCCGGCGGTGCTTACTGCTGCGCCGGTTCCGCTTCGATGCCTTTGGCGGCGAGGTATTCGCGCAGCTCGCCGTTTTCGAACATTTCGCGGATGATGTCGCAGCCGCCCACGAATTCGCCTTTCACATAGAGCTGGGGAATGGTCGGCCAGTCCGAGAATTCCTTGATGCCGTGGCGCAGCTCGTCCGTTTCCAGCACGTTCACGCCCTTGAAGGGCACGCCCAGATAAGTGAGTACCTGTACCACCGTGTTGGAGAAGCCGCATTGCGGGAAGACGGGCGTGCCTTTCATGAAAAGCACGACGTCGTTGTTTTCGATGTCGGAGCGGATTGCGCTGAAAACTTCGGGCTCGCTCATGTCGGGGTCCTTTTCAACTCTGAGATTTATGCGCCAATTTCATGCATTGGGGGCAGAGGTTTGCAGGGCCAGCGCGTGCAGGGCGCCGCCCATCTGGCCGCGCAGGGCCTTGTAAACCATCTGATGCTGCTGAACCCGGCTTTTGCCTTCGAATTCCTTGGACACGACCACGGCGGCATAATGATCGCCGTCACCCGCCAAATCCTGAATCTCCACCGTCGCGTCCGGCAGGGCGTCCTTGATCAGCGTTTCGATTTCCTTGGCGCTCATGGCCATGTGTCGTCTCCTTTGCCGGGCCTGCCTTGCTTAGGCGTTGGTATCGGGAGCGGCCATATAGGCCGGGAACCAGCCCTCATGGGCCTGGGCCAACTTATCCAATGATATGGTGATCTGCCCGTTCAGTGTCAATTCACGACCGCCTGTGCGCCCGAGACGGGTCAGCGGAATGCCCGCTTTTTCCGCGTCTTTTTCAAGATCGCCGGCGCCGGCCTGCGCAATCGTGATGACATAGCGGGCCTGATCTTCCCCGAAACCCCAGGCATGGAGCGGCAGGTCCGTTTCCGCCTCAAGCTCAGCGCCGATGCCGCCTGCCATCGCCATTTCGGCGAGGGCGATAAGGAGGCCGCCGTCTGAGACGTCATGGACTGCGGTAACGCGGGCCGAGCGGATGAGGGAGCGGACGAAATCGCCGTGGCGTTTTTCCGCGCCGAGGTCGACATGCGGGGCTGGGCCCTCGCGGCGGCCTTCGATATCGCGCAGATAGACGGACTGGCCGAGATGGCCGAGCGTTTCGCCGATCACATAGATGGCCTCGCCTTCACCCTTGAAAGCGGTGGTGGCGGTTTTGCCGAGATCGGGGATGAGGCCGACGCCGCCGATGGCGGGCGTAGGCATGATCGCCTGGCCGTTCGTTTCGTTATAAAGCGAGACATTGCCGGAGACGACGGGGAAGGCGAGCGCTTCGCAAGCCTCGCCAATGCCTTTGATGCAGCCGACGAACTGGCCCATGATCTCCGGCTTTTCCGGATTGCCGAAATTGAGATTGTCGGTGACGGCCAAAGGCTCGGCGCCCGAGGCGGTGATGTTGCGCCAGCATTCGGCAACCGCTTGCTTGCCGCCTTGGACGGGATCGGCGGTGCAATAGCGCGGCGTCACATCGAGCGAGAAGGCAAGGCCCTTGTTGGAGTCCTTGACGCGCACGACGGCGGCGTCCGAGCCCGGACGTACCACGGTGTTGCCCTGCACCAGATGGTCATACTGTTCCCAGACCCAGCGGCGCGAGCACATGTCGGGCGAGCCCAAAAGCTTCAGCAAGACCGCGCCAAGATCGTTCGGCGCGGGCACGCTTTCAGGATCGAGCGGGGCGGGCGGTTTCGTCTCCACCCAGGGGCGGTCATATTCGGGCGCTTCATCGCCCAGTTCCTTGATCGGCAAATCGCCCATCAGCTCGCCATGGCGGAAGATGCGGAAGCGCAGATCGTCCGTCGTCTTGCCGACCACGGCGAAATCGAGATCCCATTTACGGAAGACGGCTTCGGCCTCGGCCTGCTTTTCCGGATGCAGCACCATGAGCATGCGCTCCTGGCTTTCCGACAGCATCATCTCATAGGCGGTCATGCCTTCTTCGCGGCAGGGCACTTTGTCGAGGTCAAGCTCGACGCCGAGATTGCCCTTCGCGCCCATTTCGACGGCCGAACAGGTCAGGCCTGCCGCGCCCATGTCCTGAATGGCGATGACGGCGCCCGTCGCCATCAGCTCGAGGCAGGCTTCCAGCAGCAGTTTTTCACCGAACGGATCGCCGATCTGAACGGTGGGGCGTTTTTCTTCCGAGTCATCGTCGAACTCGGCAGAGGCCATGGTTGCCCCGTGAATGCCGTCGCGGCCCGTCTTGGAGCCGAGATAAACGATGGGCATACCGACGCCCTTGGCCTCGGAAAGGAAAATCTTATCTGTGTCGGCAAGGCCAGCGGCAAAGGCGTTGACGAGGCAGTTGCCATTGTAGCTCGGGTCGAAATTCACCTCGCCGCCCACGGTCGGCACGCCGAAGGAATTGCCATAGCCGCCGATCCCGGCAACGACGCCGGAAACGATATGGCGGGTGCGCTCATGGGTGGGCGCGCCGAAGCGCAGCGCGTTCATAGCCGCGATGGGCCGCGCGCCCATGGTGAAGACATCGCGCAGGATGCCGCCGACCCCCGTCGCCGCGCCCTGATAGGGCTCGATGTAAGAGGGGTGGTTATGGCTTTCCATTTTAAAGACCACCGCTTCCCCGTCGCCGATATCGACGACGCCGGCATTTTCGCCGGGACCTTGAAGGACGCGCGGGCCTTTGGTCGGCAAAGTGCGCAGCCATTTCTTCGAGGATTTATAGGAGCAGTGCTCGTTCCACATGGCCGAGAAGATGCCGAGCTCGGTGAGCGTCGGGGTGCGGCCGATGAGGTCGAGGATACGCTGATACTCATCGGGCTTCAGCCCGTGTTCGGCAACCAGCTCGGGGGTGATTTCGATCTCGTTGGGGATCACGCAACAGTCTCCAACAGGCTTTCAAAAATGCCGCGGCCGTCGAGGCCGCCATGAAGGGGTTCCACCAGATTTTCCGGATGCGGCATCATGCCGAGCACATTGCCTTTTTCATTTATAATGCCAGCAATGTCGTTGATGGAGCCATTGGGGTTCGTGCCTTGCGCATAGCGGAAGACGACGCGGTGCTCGTCCTCCAGTTTGCGGATCGTGCCTTCATCGGCGAAATAATTGCCGTCGTGATGGGCGACGGGGCAGCGGATGATCTGGCCTTGGGCATAGGCGTTCGTGAAGGCGGTGCGGCTGTTCACCACTTCCAGCTTCACTTCCTTGCAGACGAATTTCAGATGCGCATTGCGCAGGAGCGCGCCCGGCAGGAGGCCGATTTCGGTGAGAATCTGAAACCCGTTGCAGACACCGAAGACGCGCACGCCCTTCGCGGCTTTCTTTTTCAGATCGGCCGTGATGCGGGCCTGCCCGGCGATGGCGCCGCAGCGCAGATAGTCGCCATAGGAAAAGCCGCCCGGCACGGCGATGAGATCGACATCCGGAATTTCGGCATCGTCATGCCAGACCATGTAAGGGGCGGTGCCGGTCACCAGTTCCAGCGCGCGTGCGAGGTCGCGTTCGCGGTTGATGCCGGGATAAACGATAACGGCGGATTTCATACGTCGAGCTCGATCGCGTAGTTTTCGATGACGGTATTGGCGAAGAGTTTCTTGCAGGCGTCTTCGAGCTGGGCGCGGGCTTTGGCCGGGTCCTGTTCGCTCAAAGTGACCTCGAAATATTTGCCCTGGCGCACATCGCCGATGCCGCCGAAGCCGAGCTGGCCGAGCGCATGTTCGATGGCTTTGCCTTGGGGGTCGAGAACGCCGTTTTTCAACGTAACAATTATACGAGCCTTCATGAACGAGCCTTCTAGGGGTCTTCGCGGGCCGGGAGGGCCGGATGGGCGGAAACGGACCGGCCTCTTCTGTCGGGGAAGAGGCCGGTGCTTTTACGATTTGACCAGCGTGGGGCCGGAGCGCTTTTTCGGATCGTTCTCGAAGAGAATACCGAGGCGGCGGGCCACTTCCTGATAAGCCTCGACAAGGCCGCCGAGGTCGCGGCGGAACCGGTCCTTGTCCAGCTTGTCCTGGGTCGCGATGTCCCAGAGGCGGCAGCTGTCGGGGCTGATTTCGTCGGCGAGCACGATGCGCATCATGTCGCCTTCATAAAGACGGCCGAACTCGACTTTGAAATCGACAAGCCGGATGCCGACGCCGAGGAAAAGGCCGGTCAGGAAATCGTTGATCCTGAGCGCCAGCGCCATGATGTCGTCGATCTCCTGAGGCGTCGCCCAGCCGAAGGCGGTGATGTGCTCTTCGGAGACCATGGGATCGTGCAGCTCGTCGGCCTTGTAATAGAACTCGATGATCGAGCGGGGAAGGGGCGTGCCTTCCTCGATGCCCAGGCGCTTGGCAATGGAGCCGGCAGCGACGTTGCGCACCACGACCTCGATCGGAATGATCTCGACCTCACGCACCAGCTGCTCGCGCATGTTGAGCGAGCGGATGAAATGGGTCGGCACGCCGATATCGTTCAGCCGGGTGAAAATATATTCCGAGATCCGGTTGTTCAGAACGCCCTTGCCGTCGATCAACTCGTGCTTGGTGTTGTCGAAGGCAGTGGTGTCATCCTTGAAATGCTGGATGAGGGTGCCAGGCTCCGGGCCTTCATAAAGCACCTTGGCCTTTCCCTCATAAACCCGTCTGCGGCGGTTCATATGTGTGATTCCAATCAACTTGCACCCGTCCGACGGCGGCGGATGCCGGAAGGCGGGGGCGGGTCAGCCGTCGATTCCGCCCCGTTCAATGGCTCGGAAAGTACCCGAAGACCCCGGCTTGCACAACGACCCTCTTGTCACTCAAAATATATATGAAAATCAACCGGTTGACGCTAATCTGCCCGGAGAGGCCGCCCAAGAGCGCCGATTTGCAGATTTGTGTCAAAGTTGTTCCCAAGGAGACCCCGATATGTCGAGCTTCAGCGATCGCGAGAAAGCTTACGAAAACAAATTCGCGCATGACGCGGAGCTGCGCTTCAAAGCCCAGGCCCGGCGCAACAAGGCCCTTGGTTTGTGGGCCGCGAGCCTGCTCGGCAAGACGGGCGCGGAGGCGGAAGCCTATGCCGCCGAGGTCGTGAAAGCGGATCTGGAAGAGGCGGGCGAAGAGGATGTCTTCCGCAAGGTGCGCGGCGATTTCGATGCGGCCGGTGTCGATCAGTCGGACCATCAGATTCGCCGCCAGATGGCCGAATTGCTGGTCGCCGCCGCCGAACAGATCGAAAAAGAAGCTTAAAGAGCGTCACGCGGGGCTTTTCAGCCTGCGGTATATTGAAGCGGGGCCGTTCGCTGTTCAGGAAGCGGGCGGCTCTTTTTTCTTGAGCGGAAGCGGCGGCAAGCGGCCATAGCCATGCTCGAAGACGCCGCCGAGCAGCACCTTGTCATCTCTCTCGCCAATGGCGACCGGCAGATGGATGAACTCCATGATCTTGTAGTCCCGGTCGAGCCCTTCGACCTGGCCCTTGGTGAAGACGGGGCGCATGAACCGCAGCACATCACGGTAGACGGCGGCGTTGGAGAGGACTTTATCCGGCGCGTAAAGCTCGCTGATCGACCGGCCTGTCGGGTCGGCGGGAAACGCGTTGGCGATGTCGGTGCCGACCAGGCGGAAGCGCCAATCGGTTGCCGCTTCGTTGGCCGGTTCGAGAAGGTAAAGGCGGGGCAAAAGCGCGGCGAAAGCCTTGGACGGCAAGTCCTTGGCGTGAAGGAGGCGGTCTTCATCGCGCAGCTTTTGCCATGCTTCCAGCAGGTAGCAGGCGTCTTGGTGCTCCGGGTGTTCCAACACCTGGACTTGCGTATATAGGCGGATCGTGTCGAGGGAGAACTTGTCCCTCTTGATGCCGAACAATGCGGGCCGGGCCACGATGTCATCTCCCCAAGGCGCCGGCGCGGTGCGGGCGCTATCTCCCTTTCATTAAACAGGATCGCGCCTTTACTGCGGGTAAATGGCGCGCGGGTTTCTGCACGCTCAAGCTGCAAAAAAGCGTTGCGATATGGGAATTTTGGACAGGCAGGCTGGCCTGTTCGCTGGAAGAGTAACGCCGCCTCAAGCGCTTAAAAAAGAGGCAGCGAAGGCGGCGGTTGCCGCGCGGCGGATATCTTCCTCACTGAGCGGCGCGAAACTGTGCCGCTCGCTTTCCTTGCGCCGATGCATGGCGGCCCAGGAAATGATTTCGATGGCCATGCGCGCCTTCAGCCGCTGTTCCATGGGCGAGGCGGCGCCGGGCAGGCGGGCGATCAAGGCCGAAAGATCCGCAATATACCGCCCGCGCATCACGTCAGCGTAAGTCTGGTCGATCTCAGGAATGTCGAGCACCAGCTTATCGAGCAGCCAGACGGCGCGGCGGACGGGGACGAGGAGGTCGTAAAGCTCGGCGCCGATGGCCTGAAGCCCGGCGCGGGAAGGGGCCTTGCCGCTTTCCAGCGCTTTGCCGAGCTCCGGCCAGAGCCCTTCTTCCCCCGCAATGCCGCGGATCGTGGCATTGACCGCGTCGAGCCCTTCCGTCGCAAAGGGCAGCTCCAGCCCTTCCAGCGGCTCGCCGGCGGCTTTCAGCACCGCGAGATGAAGAAGGGCCTCCTTGCTCGCTGCATAAAGGTAAAGCGTGCCGGCGGAGACATGGGCGGCGCGGGCCACATCGGCCATTTGCGTGCGGGCATAGCCGGCTTGGGAGAAGCAGGTGAGGGCGGCTTCGACAATGGCCTCCAGCCGGTCCGGTGATTTTTTGCGCATGGGCCCCGCCAGGTGAGGTGTGTTGTTGCTCTAGGCCGATATATCAGACTTGACCGGGAGAGCGTAGATGTGAGTATATGAATGAATCATTCATTTATGGAGATGGCTATGACCGGTCGGCGCATGGGCGGGAAGATGAGAAGCTGGGGCACAGGAAACCGGGCTGCGGGATTGGCGGTTTTCGCTGCGTTTGTTGGCGTGATGCTCGCGGGCGGCGGGCCAGCGGGGGCCGAAAGCGGCTGGGGCCATTATGGCGGGGATGCGGGCGGCCAGCGCTATGTCAGCGCGGCGCAGATCACGCCTGAAAATGTGGACGATCTGGAAATCGCCTGGCGTTATTCGACCGGCGATATGAACACGCGGCCCGAGGCGATTAAGAACAGCGCCTTTGAAGGCACGCCCATTCTCGCCGAAGGTTCGCTTATCTTTTGCACGCCTTTCAACGAGGTGGTGGCGCTCGATCCGGGCACGGGGGAAGAAAAGTGGCGCTTCGACCCCCAGATCGAAACCGATTATCAGCCGGCCAATCAATTCGTCTGCCGGGGCGTGACCTATTGGAAGGACGAGGCGGCGGCCAGGGGCGAGGCCTGCGCGGCGCGCATTTTCATGGGCACGAACGATGCCCGGCTCATTGCGCTCGATGCGAGAAGCGGTCTGCCTTGCGCGGATTTCGGGGCTGGAGGTGAAGTGCGGATCGCGCCGGGCATGGCGCTTGCCTATCCCGGCGAGTTTCAAATCACCTCGCCGCCTATTGTGGCGCGCGGCGTTCTCATTACCGGCTCGTCGATCGGCGACAATAACCGCGCCGATGCGCCGAAGGGCACGGTGCGCGCCTTCGATGCGCGCAGCGGCGAGGCGCTCTGGAACTTCGATCCCGTGGCGCGGGGGGCAGCGGAGCAGGAAGGAAGCTGGGACGCGCGGGCCGCGCGCACCGGCCATGCCAATGTCTGGGCGCCCATGTCGGTGGATGAAAGGCGGGGCCTTGTCTTTTTGCCGACTTCCTCGCCGAGCCCGGATTTTTTCGGCGGCGAGCGGCCGGGAGATAACCGCTATGCCAATTCCGTTGTGGCGCTCGAGGCGGAGAGCGGAAAGGTGCGCTGGCATTTCCAGACCGTGCATCACGATGTTTGGGATTACGATTTGCCCGCGCAGCCGAGCCTTGTGACGCTGAAGCGCCCGGAAGGCCCGCGCGATGCGGTCGTGCAAGTGGCAAAGACGGGGCTTGTCTTCGTGCTCGACCGGGAGACGGGTGAGCCGATTTTCGGGGTGGAGGAACGGCCCGTGCCGCAAGGGGCGGTGGCGGGCGAACAATTGTCGCCGACACAGCCTTTCCCGCTTGCCCCGCCGCCACTCGTGCCGACGACGATCACGCCGGACGAAGCCTGGGGCCTCACCCCGCTCGACAGATGGGCCTGTTCGCGGGAGATCGCGAAATACCGCTCCGAAGGGCTGTTCACGCCGCCGAGCGAGGAGGGCACTTTGCTGTTCCCCTTCACAGGCGGCGGTGCGAATTGGGGCGGCATGGCGTTCGATCCGGAAAGTCAGCTCATGTATGTGAACACGAACCGCGCGCTGCATATGGTCAAACTCATCCGGCGGCAAGATTTTGCGGCGGCAAAGGCGGCGGAGCCCGGCAAAGAGATCAGCCCGCAGACCGGCACGGCCTGGGGCATGAAGCGCGATCTCGTTTTCTCGCCGCTTTCGCTTCCCTGCAACGCGCCGCCTTTCGGCGTGCTGCACGCGGTGGACCTTTCCGATGGCAGCATCGCCTGGGAAGCAACGCTCGGCACGGTGGAAGATTTGGCGCCCGTGCCGATCCCCTTGAAACTCGGTACACCGAGTTTTGGCGGGCCGCTCGTCATGAAGTCGGGCCTTCTTTTCATCGGCGCGGCGATGGACAATTACCTGCGCGCCTTTAATGCGAAAACGGGTGAGGAGCTTTGGAAGGGGCGCTTGCCGGCGGGCGGGCAGGCAACGCCCATGTCTTATGAGTGGGAAGGGCGGCAATATGTGGTGATCGCGGCGGGCGGCCATTCGCGCTCCACCACGACGCTTGGCGATTATGTGATAGGTTTTGCACTGCCGGAGGAAAATCCGCAGTGAGGAGATATGGCCTGGCAGATCGATGCGTATGAGCCGCTTTATGAACTGAAACCCTTCGGGCCGGACATATGGCTTGCCGATGGTCCGCTGATCGATTTCAAGGCGGGCATCGTGACCGTGCCTTATCCGACGCGCATGACCATCGTGCGCCTGAAAGACGGTAAGCTCTGGCTGCATTCGCCCGTGCCGCTGACCGATAAGCTGAAAGCGCAAGTCGATGCGCTGGGCGAGGTTGCTTATCTCGTTGCCCCGAACAAGATCCATTATTGGTGGATCGGGGAGTGGATGGCGGCTTACCCGGATGCGCAAAGCTTTGCCGCGCCGCGTGTCGAAGAGCGCTCATGGCCGGAGAAGGGCGTGCGTTTCGATCACGAATTGACGAACGGCGCGGACACGCCCTGGGCGGGGGAGATCGCGTTCTGTGTCGTCGAGGGGCATGTGCTCAGCGAAGCGGTGTTCTTTCATGCCGCCTCGCGCACGCTGATCGTCACGGACCTTATCGAGAATTTCGAGCCGGAAAAAGTGCACGGGTTCTGGACGCATCTTCTTTTGCGCCTCACCGGCATCATGGCGCCCAATGGCGCCGCGCCGCGCGATCTGCGCGCGACGTTTTTCGGCAGAAAGGCCCATCTGCGCGCTAAGGTCGAAAAGATACTGTCCTGGCAGCCGGAGAAAATCATCCTCGCCCACGGGGCGTGCATTGAGAACGGCGCGCTTTCCTTCCTGCGCCGCTCCTTCCGCTGGGCGGGGATCAAGCCCGCTTGAGCCTCACCCGTATTTCGCACGCATGCGTTCGGCGATCATTTCGAGCGCCAGTTTGTCGACGTTCTTTTTGACCGGATCGTAAGGCGTGATGTTCATGCCGCGCACGGTCATGCGGCGGATTTCGCCGGTATCGGGGTGCGTGTCCACATCGACGATATTCAGGCAGCAGGTGTTCTGATCGAAAGCGTGGAAGGCGCCGAGGCTGGCGCCGCTCGCCCAGCCCAGAATGGCGCGGTTGACGCCGCCATGGGCGACAAGGGCGAGGTTCTGCCAGCTTTTGTCGGCGACAAGATGCATCATGCCGGTAACGACGCGGGCCTCGAATTCCAGAAAGGTTTCGCCCTCGCCGTAGCGGGCGCCCGGAAGATGCGCGCCTTCGAAGGCGTAAGCGACATCGTGCAGGCTTTTCAGGTTCTTGTAACGGTCGGGGTCGGAGCGGATTTCCTCGAACTCGCTCATCACCTCGATCTTGAGGCCGCGGTCCTTCAAAATACCTTCGGCGGTTTCCACCGTGCGCGGCAGGCCGGAACAGACGGCTTTATCGAAGGAAAGCTCTTTTACATAGTCGCACATCAGCGCGGCCTGCTCGCGGCCCCAATCGGTCAGCGGCACGGCGCGGCTGTCCGGCACACGGTTACCCTCTTTGTCCACATAGGAAACATCGCCGTGGCGGAAAAAATGGATGCGGCGGCGGATGGAGCCGTCGAAAGCGGTGCGCATGTCTGTCCTCCGGTTGTTTTGCCGGGGACTATACATGTTTAGGTGTCAGCTGTGTGGCATGTGTCGGCGGCTTTGCGCATCGCCGCACCGCTCTTCGGTCATCCCGGGAACAAGTCCCGGGACGACAAAAAAAGTTATGCCTTGCCGAAGACGCGCTTGAAAATCGTATCCACATGTTTCGTGTGGTAGCCGATGTCGAAAAGCTCATCGAGTTCGGCGTCCGAGAGTTTCGCGGAAACCTCTTTGTCGGCTTTCAAAAGCTCGAGGAAATTGCCTTCGCCGCGCCAGACGGGCATCGCATTGCGCTGCACGAAGCGGTAGGCGTCCTCGCGGCTTGCGCCTTTCTGCGTGAGCGCCAGAAGCACGCGCTGAGAGAAGACGAGGCCGCCGAGCTTGTCCATGTTTTCCTGCATGCGCTCAGGATAGACGAGCAGGTTCTCGATGACGCCGGTGAGGCGCACGAGCGCGAAGTCGAGCGTGACAGTTGCGTCTGGGCCGATCATCCGTTCAACGGAGGAGTGCGAAATATCGCGCTCATGCCAGAGCGCGACGTTCTCCATGGCCGGCAGCGCCATGCCGCGCACGAGGCGGGCAAGACCGGTCAGGTTTTCGGTCAGGACCGGGTTGCGCTTATGCGGCATGGCCGAGGAACCCTTCTGGCCCTCGGAGAAATATTCTTCCGCTTCCAGCACTTCCGTGCGCTGCAGATGGCGCACTTCCGTCGCCAGCCGCTCGATGCAGCTGGCGATGACGCCCAGCGTTGCAAAGAACATGGCGTGACGGTCGCGCGGGATAACCTGGGTCGAAACGGGTTCCGGCTCGAGCCCCATGGCTTTTGCCACATGCTCTTCGACCTGCGGGTCGATATTGGCGAAGGTGCCGACGGCGCCGGAAATGGCGCAGGTCGCTATTTCCTTGCGCGCGGCGAGCATACGCTCCTTGCAGCGCTCGAACTCCACATAGGCCTGCGCCATTTTGAGGCCGAATGTGGTGGGCTCGGCATGGATGCCGTGGCTGCGGCCGATGGTGATCGTGTCTTTATGCTCGAAGGCGCGCTTCTTGATCGCGGCGAGCAGGGCGTCGAGGTCTTTGAGCAGAAGGTCGGCGGCGCGGGTGAGCTGCACGTTGAGGCAGGTGTCGAGCACGTCCGAGGAGGTCATGCCCTGGTGGACGAAGCGGCTGTCCTCGCCGACGAATTCGGACAGGTGCGTCAGGAAGGCGATGACGTCGTGTTTGACCTCGCGCTCGATCTCGTCGATCCGCGCCACGTCGAACTCGGCCTTGCCGCCGCGCTCCCAGATGGTTTTGGCCGCCTCTTTGGGAATCACTCCGAGCTCCGCCAGCGCATCGCAGGCATGGGCCTCGATCTCGAACCAGATACGGAATTTCGTGGCAGGGTCCCAAATGGAGGCCATTTCCGGCCGGGAGTAGCGCGGGATCATCGAGCATTCGCCTTTAATGAGGTGGAGTGGAGGCCGTTGCTTTAGCAGATGGCGGGGCAAGGCTCAACCGGCCCGCTCCGGCCCGGTTGAACCTTGCCCCGGCAGGCGGGCAGGGGACCAATTCTGCCCGGAAAGGGGCCTATCGATGAATAATCTGAACGGGTCCTTCAGATATATTGCATTTTATTTGGCAAAAAGAGGCGCAATACTGCCCTCCTACCCATCGGCCGAGATGGAAAAGACAGAATTCTGGGAGGAATACATGGATCGCCGTCAATTTTTGAAGGGCTCGGCTGCGGCCGGCGCCCTTGCCATCGGTTTTCGCCATATGCCCGCGCGCGCGGCAAACGACCCCTTCGTCAAGCTGGACGCATTGGGCCAGGCGGCACTGGTGAAGAAGAAAGAAGTGACGCCGCTTGAACTGGTGGATGCCGCGATTGCGCGGATCGAGCGGCTGGACGGCAAGGTCAACGCGGTGGTGACCGAGACCTTCGAGGCGGCCCGTGAGGAAGCCAAGGCAGGCGCGGGCGAGGGGGCTTTCGCCGGTGTGCCTTATCTTCTCAAAGACCTGAACGACCTGAAAGGGGGGCGCCGCACCTCCGGCTCTAAAATGCTCGCCGATTATGTGTCCGATTGGCAGTCGCCTTACACGGATAAGACGCTGGAGACGGGGCTTGTCGTGCTCGGCAAATCCAACACGCCGGAATTCGGCCTTCTGGCGACGACCGAGCCTTTGCTGCTCGGTGCCTGCCGCAATCCCTGGGATCTCGAGCATTCGACAGGCGGCTCTTCCGGCGGCTCGGCGGCGGCAACGGCGGCGGGCATGGTGCCCTTCGCGCAGTCGAGCGACGGGGGCGGCTCGATCCGTATTCCCGCGTCCTGCTGCGGGCTTTTCGGCCTCAAACCCAGCCGCGGGCGCATGCTGGAGCAGAACAAGGACCCGATGCCGGGCGATATTTCCGTGAAGCATGTCATCTCGCGCTCGGTGCGCGACAGCGCGGCGCTGCTCGATCTGACGGAAGTGAAAGAGGGCGGCGCTTTTGCTCCGACCGGCAATGTGACGGATGCGGGCACGAAGCGCCTCAAGATCGCCTTCAGCATGGCGCGCTATGACGGCAGCGACCCGGACGGCGATGTGCGCAAAGCAATCGAGGAAACGGCGGAGCTTTGCAAAGGGCTCGGCCATGAGATCGTCGATGTGACGCCGCCCATCGACGGGCCGAAATTCATCGATCATTTCCTGACGGCCTGGGCCTCCGGCCCGGCGCAGCTCAAAGCGCTGGTGGAAGAAAAGACGGGCAAGCCCGCCGCCGAAACCGGACTGCTCGAGCCCTGGACGCTCGGCCTTGCCGATTTCTTCAATGCCAAGGACGCGGATGCGATGAAAAACGCGCTCGCCTATTTCGCCAAGGTGGAAGCGGATATTGCCGAGTTCTTCACCGGCTATGATGTCTGGCTGACGCCGACGCTGGCGAGCGCGCCGCCCAAACTCGGCGAGCAGGCACCGACGGTCGATTTCGATACGCTTTATGAGCGCACGACGACTTACGTCGCTTACACGCCGCAGCACAATGTGGCGGGCACACCGGCCATGTCCGTGCCCTTGAGCTGGAACGAGGCGGGGCTTCCCATCGGCAGCCAGTTCGCCGCCGCCAAGGGCCAGGAAGGGCTGCTGCTGCAGCTTGCCTATGAGCTCGAAAAAGCCCAGCCCTGGATGGACAAATGGGCGCCTTACTCGGCGGTGAATGCCTGAGCCCGGTAAAAACTAGAATGGATAGGAAAGGGCGCCCGGTGAGGCGCCCTTTCTTTTCATCTGTTGTCGAGCTGCGCGCGCACCGCCTCGAGCCCTTCGCGGGTGATCCTATAGGGCTTGCCGCCTTGCGAGCGGATGAGGCGGCGGCGTTTCAGCTTCTTGAAAACCGGTTCGGTGCAGTCCGTCAGGAACCAGCCGTCGCGGGTGATGCAATCGACACGGGTGAGTTTGCGGGGGCCATCGCGTTCAATGACGATGCGCCCGCCTTGAGCCAGCGCGTGAAGTACGCGCTGCTCTTTCTTCGAGATGTTCATTGGAAACCAGCAAGTTACACATCAACGAGCGCCGCAGGCGCACGCGCGGCCTGCGGGGCGGATTGATTACTGCCCAGGCTCACTCAAGAAGAGCGGGGCAGTTAGCGCACAATTTCCTTGCTGGACATAAAGTCTCCTGATCGCCGGTTCACCCGGCGGCCCTGAGAATACCCGCGGGCGGCGCGGCGTCAATTCCCGAAAGCGGCAGGCGGCACTCTTAGAGCAGGCCGAGTGACTTAAAGCTCACATGGCCGTCCTTGCCGATGACGAGATGGTCGTGCACGGCGATGCCGAGCGGTTTTGCCGTTTCCACGATCTTCTTCGTCATCTCGGTATCGGCCTGAGAGGGGGTCGGATCGCCGCTTGGGTGATTGTGCACGAGAATGATGGCGGAGGCGGAAAGTTCCAGCGCGCGTTTGACGATTTCGCGCGGATAGACGGGCGTGTGATCGACCGTTCCTTTTTGCTGAATCTCATCGGCAATCAGAATGTTCTTGCGGTCGAGAAAGAGAATGCGGAATTGCTCTGTCGTCCCGTATGCCATGGCGGCGCGGCAATAATCGAGAAGCGCCGACCAGGAAGAAATGGCGGGCTGTTTCATCACCTTTGCCTGGGCAAGATGAAGGGCTGCCGCCTGCACCAGTTTGAATTCGGTCACGACCGCCTCGCTGATGCCTTTGGTTTCCAGAAGCCGGGCGGGCTCGGCGGCAATCGCCGCGGCGAAGGAGCCGAACCTGGCGATCAGGCCCTTGGCGAGCGGTTTGACATCGCGCCGCGGGATGGCGCGGAAAAGCACAAGCTCCAAGAGCTCGTAGTCGGCCAGCGCCTCGGCGCCTGCCTTTCTGAACCGCTCGCGCAGGCGCTGGCGGTGGCCGGCATGATGCGGCGTGCCGGAGGCTTTATCCTGCTGCCCCGCCTCTGCCACGGAGTTTAGGCGTAAGGCGGGCGGTCGAGCCCGGCAGGGGATTTCGTGAAAATTTCCGCGCCGTCTTTTGTCACGCCGATCGAATGTTCGAACTGGGCGGAGAGGGAGCGGTCGCGGGTGACGGCGGTCCAGCCGTCATTCAGCATTTTCACATGCGGGCGGCCCGCATTGATCATCGGCTCGATGGTGAAGAACATGCCTTCCTTCAGCACCGCGCCTTCGCCGCGCCGGCCGTAATGCAGCACATTGGGCGCGTCGTGGAAGACGAGGCCGAGGCCGTGGCCGCAAAACTCGCGCACCACCGAGCAGCGCTCGCCTTCGGCATATTCCTGAATGGCCGCGCCGATATCGCCGAGCGTTGCGCCGGGCTTGACCTCGGCAATGCCGCGCATCATCGCTTCGTAGGTAATCTCGCACAGCCGCTCGGCCTTGCGCGGCACCTGGCCGACAAAGAACATGCGGTTCGTGTCGCCGTGCCAGCCATCCTTGATGAAGGTGACGTCGACATTGACGATATCGCCCTCGCGCATCACCCGGTCGCCGGGAATGCCGTGACAAACGACATGGTTGATAGAGGTGCAGCAGGAGGCGGTGAAGCCTCTGTAGCCGAGTGTGGCGGGCTGGGCGCCGTGATCCATGCCGAACTCGAAAACGAGATCGTCGATTGCCTTCGTCGTCATGCCGGGGCGGATTTCCTTGGTCAGCATGTCGAGGCAGCTTGCCGAAAGCTGGCCCGCCGCGCGCATGCCCTCAAAGGCTTCCGCGCCATGGGTTTTAATATTCCGGCCCATCGGGTCGTAATCCCCGAATTCGAAATCCTCGTCTTGGTCGGTCAGGCTCATAGCGTCAGCTTCCGGTCGAGCCGGATTTCCTCCGGCGTGATCACACATTTATAACATAGGGCTTCGACCCCGGCGTTAACAGCGGCCTCAAAGGCTTTTGCGTAAGCCGGGTCGATATCGGCGGCAAGGCGGAACCGTTCCGCATCGCTGCGCTGGACAAGAAAGAACACAACCGCCCGCTCGCCCGCAACTGCCCGCCGGGCGAGTTCTTCCATATGTTTCGCCCCTCGGGCCGTAACGGCATCGGGAAATTCAGCGATTCCGGGCTCCCGGGCGAGGGTGACATTTTTCACCTCGACATAGGCGGGCGGCCTGCCGGGATCTTCCAGCAGAAGGTCGATGCGGCTGTTCTGGCCGTATTTCACCTCCCGGCGCAGCGTTTCATAGCCCGTCAGTTCCGGCACCTCGCCTGCCAAGATGGCGGCTTCCACGATCCTGTTGGGATGGGCCGTGTTGATACCGACGAGGCAGCCGGCCTCCGGTTCCACGATTTCCCAGGAATGGGCGAGTTTTCGCTTCGGATTGCCGCTTTTCGAGAGCCAGACCCGCATGCCCTCGCCCGCAAGGCCCATCATGGAGCCCGGATTGGCGCAATGGGCGGTAATCTCCTCGCCGCTATCGAGGCGGATATCCGCTAAAAAGCGCTTATAGCGCTTGATTAGCCGGCCGGAGAGGAGGGGCGGGTCGAATTTCATGGGGGCGGACCATAATCAGTCCGGGGAAAAGCCGCAACTGAAGGGCTTTCGTTGCAATTCGCGCGGGACCCCTTGCGCAGGCGCAGGCATGGCGGCCATTGCCTGCGCCCGCTGGCGTATTATCCTTAGAGAAAGTTTTGCAGTTTGGAGGCCCTGATGGGAAATGGCGCGGCGGAAGGTCCGGTGACGGCCTGCGTTTTGTTGATCGGCGATGAGCTTTTGTCCGGGCGCACTAAGGACGCCAACCTTTCCTATATTGCCCGCTATCTCGGCGATATGGGCATCCAGGTGCGCGAGGCGCGGATGATCCCGGATGTGGAGCGGGTGATCGTCGAGACGCTGAACGAGGTGCGGGCAAATTATGACTATGTCTTCACCACCGGGGGCATCGGCCCGACCCATGACGACATTACTGCCGACTGTGTGGCCAAGGCCTTCGGCGTGCCCATCGGCCATCACCCCGAAGCCATGGCGATTCTCACCAGGCATTATGAGGAAACCGGTAATCCCTTTACCGAGGCGCGCAAGCGCATGGCGCGGATTCCGGAAGGGGCCTCGCTCATCCCCAACCCGGTGAGCAAGGCGCCGGGCTTTCAGATGGAGAATGTCTTCGTCATGGCGGGCATTCCCATGATCGTACAAGTGATGATGGACGGGCTTGCCGGGCGCCTGAAAGGCGGGCGCAAAATGCTCTCGGCCACGGTGAGCTGCGAGATGGGCGAGGGGCAGCTTGCGGAGGGGCTGGGCGCGCTGCAGGCCGCGCATCCCGATGTCAGCATCGGCTCCTATCCCTTCTTCATCGGCAAGCGCTACGGCACCAGCATTGTCATCAGGTCCATTGACGAGGCGGCGCTGGTGCGCACGCAAGAAGAGGTGCGGGGCTTGATGCGGGAACTGGGGGCGGTGCCGATCGAGGGGGACGTGCGGGCGGCCTCTTAACCTTAAGCGGGATGGCAGAGACGAGGGTGGGGCACAAACCCCGCGGAAAAGCTTGGTTTTCCGTCGCTTTTCTGCAACATCCCCGCGAACATTACGAAGAATTCAGTCGAATCTCTTATGGAATCGGATACAATTTCCCCACGATCGACTAAATTGCCGAATGAAAAAGGCTTGTCAGTCGCCGCCCGGTGCATTTGGCTCCTGGGTGAGAAAGAGCCATGTGGGGGAAAACAGGCACTGGCCTGTAACAAGGGTTTTAAACCCGGAGGGAGATCAGGAAGATGAAAAAAGTTTTTGGTATTCTTGGGATGGCTGCGGGAGCAACGATGCTGATGAGCGCAGGCGCCATGGCGCTCGACTCCAGCTTCGATGCCATGTCGAAAGCCGGCAAGCATCAGTTCTATGTCTGGTGCACGGGCAAGGACGACTACGTCGAAGCTGCGGATGGCTCCAACGCCAAAGACGCGCAGGCGAAGCTCGCCGCCAAAGCCGGCAACAATTGCTGGCCGGTGTGGCAGGGCATGGCCAACTAAGCCTGTCTTGACGAAAGTTTCAAAACGGCGGTCTTCGGGCCGCCGTTTTTGTTTGGGGAAAACTCTTGGAAAGGGCGCAGCTATTCCGACAAGCGTGTTGAAATCCGCGTCTCTTTGGGGCCTTATCCTTGGCTTTCCTGCCGGGCTTCTTTCGTCCGGTCCCGCTGGCCGCGTGGTGGAATGGTAGACACAGCAGACTTAAAATCTGCTTCGCTTTTTGCGAGTGCCGGTTCGAGTCCGGCCGCGGCCACCACTTCCGGTTCCGCTTCCCCCTAATCTTTTGGTGCCGTGTCTTGCGGATGGACGGCAAGCGCGGTCTGGAGAATCCGGGCGGCTTTATCCCGCAGCCATTGCAGGCCTTGATCTTCATCCGCCTCGCGCAGCCAAACGAAGCCTGCCTCGATTTGCGGGAAGGTGAAGGGGGCGGGCAGTTTGACAAGCGCATGATCGCGCTGATACCGGGCGAGGCTGTTCTGGCCGATCACGCCGATCAGGTCCGTCATTTCGACGATGGAGGGAATCGTCGTCGTGTCGGGCACGAAGCAGGTGATGTTGCGCTCGATCCCCTCCGCCTTGAAGGCGCCGTCGACGATGGCGCGGACGAAGGGCGCGTTATTCGTTGCGACATAGCGCGCGCCGGCCAGCGCCTCTTTGGTCACGGGCCCGGCAAGCAGGGGGTGGCCGGCCCGCACCGCAAGCTGCAGCCCGTCGGTCGTTACCGGCAGATAGGAAATCTCCTCAAGCCCCTCGACCGCCGAGCGGGGCAGCATGCTCATTTCCGTCTGGCGGCGCCGGAGCGCGTCGATATGAGCAGCGGCCGTGCCGGTCCGGGCCTGATATTCCACTTTGATGCCGGGCGCCTCGCGCTCGAGAAAGTTGGTGAGCGGGGGAACGAGCGTCACGCGCAGAAAATCGTTGATGGTGAGTTTGAAAAGGCGTGTCGATGCCGCCGGGTCGAAGGCGCGCAGCGAGGAAAAGCTTTCCTCGACCGTGCTGAGCGCGTGGGCGACCGGCACCGCAAGCGCATTGGCCGTGCGGGTCGGCATCATGGCGTTTCCGGCCCGGAAGAAGAGATTGTCTCCGGTGAAGTGGCGCAGGCGCTTTAGCGCATTACTGACGGCGGGCTGGGAAAGGTCGAGCCGCGCTGCCGCCTTGCTGATGCTGCGCTCCTTGTAAACGGCATCGAAAACCAGAAGCAGATTGAGATCTAATTGCCGGATATTCATGACGCGGCGGCTTCCTCCCGGCTGGCTGGTTGGCGGGGCGATTGGTTGATGAGGGTGTGGGGGTACGGAAATCCCAGAAAAACTGCCAAAATTTCACTCACGCTATGGTGAAATGTGAAATCCTTACTTATGTGTTAAGATGGGGTCCGTTTATTTGTGTGCATTAAATATATCTCTATTCAAAAAAGTAAATCGGTATATAAATAGTGTGAATAGTCGATCACTTTTTAATATTATATCAATAATTGCCTAGATTTCACCCGCCTTTTTTGCTTCACCTAGAACAGCAGTTTCATGAGTGAGTAGAAAGGTGATCGGCATGGCTACTGGGGACCGTGTGTTCGGGACGAGCCGCAAGGCTCTGTTGGGTGCAACGATCATTGCGCAGGGCTATGCGATGCCGGCGCTGGGCGCCGAGGCGCTGCCGAGCGGCGGGCAGTTCGTTGCCGGGCAGGGGGATATCCAGTTTTCCGGCGCCAGCGCCACCATCACGCAAAGCTCGCTCGCCGGGATCATCAATTGGGACGGCTTTTCCATCGGCGCGGGCAATAGCGTGGCGATCCAGAACGGCCTCGGCGCCACGCTGAACCACGTGACGGGCGGCGACATCTCGCAGATCGACGGGCTTTTGACCGCGACGGGTTCGGCCTATCTCATCAATCCTAACGGCATTGTAGTCGGCCCCGGCGGGGAAATCGTCACGGGAGGCAGCTTCGTTGCCTCGACCCGCGACATTGCCAATGAAGATTTTCTGGATGGCGGAGCGATGCGCTTTGCCGGTTCCTCGCATGGTTCCATCGTCAATGCGGGCCGCATCGTCTCGCAGGCTGGCGATGTGGTGCTGATCGGCCGGGCGGTGCAGAATTCCGGAACGGTTGAGGCGGAAAACGGTGTGGCGGCGCTCGGCGCGGGCGATGAGGTGCTGCTGCAAACGCAAGGCGGCGGGCAGCGGCTTTTCATTCAGGGCGCAAGCACCAGCGGCGATGTGACGAATGAGGGCGCTGTCAGCGCGGCGCAGGCGGAACTTGCCGCCGCCCATGGCAATGTCTATGCGCTTGCCGGGAACACGCAAGGGCTGGTGCGCGCCACGGGCAGCGCCGAGCGGGACGGGCGCATTCTTCTGACCGCGTCGAATGAGATCGGCATTTCCGGCACGCTGGAAGCGCGGGGTCTTGACGGTGCGGGCGGCACGGTAACAGCTGAGGCCGCGGATATCGATGTTTCGGGGCTCATCGATGTTTCCGCCTCAAACGCGGGCAAAGACGGCGGTGACGCCGTGCTTGTCGCAAGCGGGCGCATGCGCGTTTCGGGCACGTTGAAAGCCGAAGGCGGCGCGGGGGCTTCGGGCGGTTTCATAGAAACCTCCGGCGGCGATATCGACATTGCCGGGAGCACACGCGTTTCGACCCTTGCCGAAAACGGCACGACCGGCACCTGGCTCATCGACCCGAACGATCTGACCGTGGCGGCCACCGGCGAGGATATTACGGGGGCGACGGTGTCCGCCAATCTTGCCAGCACCAACGTGACGCTCGACAGCGACAATGGCGCCAGCGCGGGCAATGGTGATATCTTCATCAATGACGATATTACCTGGAGTGCCGATACGGTTCTTATTCTCGATGCGGTGCGCAATATCGAGATCAATTCGGATATCACCTCGACCGGCACCTCGGGCGGTCTGACGCTGACTTTCGGCGGGGATTATTCTTTCGGCACGAATGGCAGCGTGACGCTTGCCGGGGCAAGCGCCAGCCTGAGCATTGACGGGCAGGCCTATACGTTGATCCATAGTGTCAGCGATCTGCAGGCCATCGGTTCCGGCCTTACCGGGCGCTATGCGCTTGCGGGCGATCTCGATGCGTCCTCCACGTCCGGGCTGAATGGCGGGCTGGGGTTCGATCCCATCGGCGACCGGAACAATCATTTCCAGGGTACGTTCGAAGGGCTCAACAACACGATCTCGGGTCTCTTCATCAGCCGCGGCGGGGAAACGGACGGCTATATCGGTCTTTTCGGACGCACGCGTAACTCCACCATTCAGAATGTGCATCTGGCGGGCGGCTCGGTGACGGGCGGCGCGGATACGGGTGCATTGGTCGGGCAGAATGGCGGCGTCATCCGCAATGTCAGCTCTTCCGTCAATGTGACGGGCGTCAACAATGCGATCAGCGGCAGCGTTGGCGGATTGATCGGCTCGAACGGCTTCTCGTTCTTCGATGGCGTGAACGTCCTCGATATTCTGGGCACGGTCAGCGATTCTTCTGCTAGCGGCACGGTAACGGGCACAGGCATCGAAGGGGTCGGCGGTTTCATCGGCGTCAATAGCCGCGGCACGATCACGCGGTCCTATGCGACGGGGAACGTGACGCCGGGCGGCGCTTCGGATGAAGTGGGCGGTTTTGCCGGCACGAACAGCACGAATGGCACGATCACGCTTTCCTTTGCGACGGGCAGCGTAAGCGGGAACGATCTCATCGGCGGCTTCGTCGGGCTGCAGTCGGGCATTATCGAGAATTCCTATGCAACCGGCGCCGTGAACGGCAATGACGAAGTGGGCGGCTTTGCCGGGCGCTATGCCCCGGCCTCGGCGCAGTCCCGCATCGTCAACACCTATTCATCGGGCGCGGTGACGGGCAGCACCAATGTCGGCGGTTATGCGGGCCGGGTTGCCCCCGGCGGCAGCGGCGCGCCGCTTACCGGGTCCTTCTGGGATACGGACACATCTGGCCAGGCAAACGGTATCGGGCTTGACGGTGTCGGCGGCGGATCGCCGGTGACGGGCCACACGACAGCCGAACTGATGGACCCGCAAACCTATATCGATGCGGGTTGGGACATTGACGGCGATGGCGGCACGGGCACGACCTGGCGAATCTACGAAGATGAAGCGCGCCCGGTGCTGCGCTCCTTCCTCACCCCCATCACCATCGATGTGAACGACATCACCAAGACCTATGACGGGCAGGCAGCGAGCGGCTTCACGGCGACAATCTCCGACCCGATGGCTGCCTTGTCCGGCACGCTGGGCGGCAATCTTGCCGGGGTGACGGATGCGGGCACTTATGAAATCCGCGGGCTCTTTTCCGATGCGCTCGGCGCCGACATCATCTGGCAGAACGGCACGCTGACCATCGACCCGGCAACGCTGACGGTGACCGTGACGGTGGATGACAAGGTTTATGACGGCACGGTGGTGGCACGTGTGTCAGGCAGCGTCGTGACGGGCGTGATCGGCGGAGATGATGTCACGGTTTCGGGCAGCTTTGCCTTTGCCGATCCCAATGCGGGCGTCGCTAAGAACATTCTGATTTCGGGCCTGGCGCTTAACGGTGCGGATTCCAATAATTATGTCCTCGCGCCGGGTGTGGCGGCGACGGCAACGATTACGCCGGCAACGCTGACGGTTGCAGCCGATGCGCTCTCCAAGACTTATGGCGATGCGGATCCCGGCCTGACCTTCAACTTCTCCGGTTTCGTCGGCGGGGATAACAGCTCGCTCTTTACCGGCGGCCTTGTCCGGGCAGCGGGCGAGACGGTGGCGGGCGGGCCTTATGCGATTGGCCAAGGCACGCTCTTGGCAGGCGGCAATTACATCATCGATTTCACGGGCGCGAATTTCACGATCACGCCGAGGGCACTCAGCGTGAATTTGGCCGCGAACGATAAGGTCTACGATGCCACCGTCGCGGCGACCGGTACGATCCTCGGCCTTACCGGCATTGTGGGCGGAGATGATGTGTCGGCGGCAGGTTCCGGCACTTTTGCCTTTACCGATGCCAATGTGGGCGCAGGCAAGACGGTCAACGTGACAGGCCTTGCGCTTTCAGGCACCGATGCCGGGAACTATACGCTTTCGCCGACGGCCAGCAGCTCTGCTGCCATTACACCGGCGAGTTTGAGCGTGGCAGCGGATGCGCAGACGAAAACTTACGGTGACGCGGACCCGGCTTTCACTTTCAATTTCTCCGGCTTTGTCGGCGGGGATAACAGCTCGCTCTTTACCGGCGCGCTGACCCGCGCGGCAGGGGAGACGGTGGCGGGCGGGCCTTACGCGATTAGCCAAGGCACGCTCTCCGCCGGGGGCAATTACACGATCAGCTTCACCGGCGCCAATCTGACCATCACGCCGGCGGCGCTGACCGTGACGGCGGATGCGGTCTCCAAAGTCTATGCGGAGCGTGATCCGGCGCTCACCTTTACCCATAGCGGGCTGACGAATGGGGACGATGCTTCGGTCTTCACCGGCGCGCTTGTGCGGGCCGCAGGCGAAACGGTAGCAGGCGGGCCTTATGCGATCACGCAAGGCACGCTGTCGGCCGGCAGCAATTATACGATCAGCTTCAATGGCGCGAACCTGACCATCACGCCTGCAGCGCTGACGGTAATGGCGAATGCGCTTTCAAAAGTCTATGGCGCGGTGGACCCCGCGCTCACCTTCACCCATAGCGGGCTGACGAACGGGGATGATGCCTCGATCTTCACCGGCGCGCTTGTCCGGACGGCAGGGGAGACCGTGGCGGGCGGGCCATACGCGATCAGCCAAGGCACGCTTTCCGCCGGCAGGCAA
>NZ_BBIO01000006.1 GCF_000739695.1 Tepidicaulis marinus | reverse complement strand
TCCCACAGCTATCTAGAAAGTCGCTTCCTAGCTTTAACTCAAGCCCTTGAGACATATCACCGCCGGACAAACAATGACACGCTGATGAGTAATGAGGATTACGAGCTTGCCTTGGCAAAAGTTGAGGAAGCAATCCCCTCTCAGCACAAAGCTTGGGTCCTAAGCAGGTTAACCTATGGAAACGAAATATCACTCAGTCAACGAATCAGATTCTTATTAAATTACTTCGGCGACATCTTTGGAGATAAGAGCGCCCGAAGAAAACTGTGCTGGAAAATTGTGAACACAAGAAACTATTTAACTCATTACGATGAAGGCTTGGCAGATGAAGCTGCCAAGGGAATGCAAATTTGGGTACTTTGCCGGAAGATGGAGACGTTGCTCCAGTTGCACCTGTTAAAAGAACTCAAGTTCTCAGACGAAAGAATCAAGCAGATTGCGCTGAAATCACTAGACATGAAGCACGCGCTAGACCTCAAAATGGCCAAGGCTTAACCTAAACGGCCACAAATTCTCCCATGGACCTTGATAAGGTTCATTGCCCCTTGACCTCCTTCACAGAAACATCATATCTCGCTTGACGCGGCTAATGCTCAAACGTAGCATAAGCCCCTCGGCCGGCCCCGACCGGTATTTTTTGAGCGATTATTTATACTCAAAGTGAGTATAAGGAGGCAGCGATGGCCCTGGTTCTGGATAAACGGTCCGGCGAAACCCCGGCAGCGGGAGCGCCCCAAAATGCGCCGACCCAAGAAGCGCCGGCCAAAAAAGCGCCGGAAGGAAAAGAGGCGACGCCGCCCCGCAATCCCCGTTTCAAGCCGCTCCCCATGCCCGATCTGGAATATACGCCGGAAGTGGCAAGAGAAATGGCGCCTTATTACGAGCGGGTGAAGCACGTCATCCCCGCCGTCGAATGGCCGGTCTATGCGCCTTATGTGAAGGCGATCAACGAGCTGAAAAAAGAGCGGAACGCCGTTCTGCTCGCCCATAACTACATGACGCCGGAAATCTTCCACTGCGTCGGCGACATTATGGGCGACTCGCTGCATCTCGCCAAAGAAGCCGCGCGCGCGGAAGCGGACGTCATCGTCCAGTGCGGCGTGCATTTCATGGCCGAGACCTCGAAAATCCTGAGCCCGGAAAAGACCGTGCTCATTCCCGACAGCCGGGCGGGCTGCTCGCTTGCCGAAGGGATTACGGGCGCGGATGTGCGCGCGCTGAAAGCGAAATATCCGGGCGTGCCAGTCGTCACTTACGTCAACACGACGGCGGAGGTGAAAGCGGAAAGCGACATTTGCTGCACCTCCTCCAACGCGGTGCAGGTGGTCGAAAGCCTCGGCGTGCCGGAGGTCATCATGATCCCGGACCAGTATCTCGCCATGAACGTGGCCGCCCAGACCAATGTGAAGATCCATACCTATGCAGGCTCCTGCGAAGTGCATGAGCGCTTCACGCCGGAAGAGCTGCGCGCCTACCGCGAGGACGATCCGTCCATCGTCATCATCGCGCACCCGGAATGCCCGCCGGATGTGGTGAAGGAAGCCGATTTCTCCGGCTCCACCTCCGCCATGATCAATTGGGTGAAGGTCAACAAGCCGAAGAAAGTGGTGATGGTGACCGAATGCTCGATGAGCGACAATGTGGCCGCGGAGACGCCGGAGGTGGAATTCGTGCGCCCCTGCAATCTCTGCCCGCATATGAAGCGGATCACGCTGCCGAACATTCTCGATGCGCTGGTTTACATGCATGAGGAAGTGACGGTCGATCCGGCTTTGGCCGCGCGGGCGCGGGCCGCCGTCGAGCGGATGATCAATCTGCCCGTCTGAGCGGGCGCACTTTAAGGGCCTCTCAAGCGGAGGCTCTTAAAGAGGCGAAAAAGCGGGGCACGCGCGTGGCCGCACTTCCTGAAATTTCCGATGCCGGCGATGTGCTGATCGCGGGCGGCGGGCTTGCCGGGCTTTTCACGGCGCTGAAGCTCGCGCCCTTGCGCGTGACGGTGCTGGCGGCTGCGCCCATCGGCAATGGCGCCTCTTCCGCCTGGGCGCAAGGGGGGATTGCCGCAGCCATTCATGAAGGCGACACGGCCGAGGCCCATGCCGCCGACACGGTGGCGGCGGGCGCCGGGCTCGTCGATCCCGCCATTGCCCAGCTTCTGGCCCGCGAGGCCCCGGCGCGCATTGCCGATCTTCTGCAGCTCGGCGTGCCCTTCGACCGGGACCTTGAAGGCAAGCTCGCCGTGGGCCTGGAAGCCGCGCATAGCCAGGCGCGCATCGTCCATGTGGAAGGCGACAAGGCGGGCAAAGCGATCATGGAAGCGCTGATCGCCGCCGTGCGCGCCGCCCCTTCCATCCGCATCATCGAACATGCCGAAGCCTATGAACTCATCTCTGCGGGCGGGCGGATCTCAGGCGTTCATGCGCTGGTGAGCGGCAAGCGCGTCTCTTTCCTCGCGCGGGCCACGGTGCTTGCCACCGGGGGCACCGGCGCGCTTTATGCCGTGACCACCAACCCGGCGGAAGCGCGCGGCCAGGGCCTTGCCATGGCGGCCCGCGCAGGCGCGGAAATCGCCGATCCTGAATTCGTGCAGTTTCACCCGACCGCCATTGCCGCGGATAAAGACCCCGCCCCGCTCGTGACCGAAGCCTTGCGCGGCGCAGGCGCGGTGCTGACCGATGCGGCGGGGCAGCGCTTTACGGACGAGCTTGCCCCGCGCGATCAGGTGGCCCGCGCGATCGGCGCGCGCATCACGCGCGGGGAAAAAGTTTTCCTCGATGCGCGGGCAGCCGTGGGCGATAAATTCCCCGCCGCCTTTCCCACCGTCTATGCCCATTGCCGCGCGCTCGGCATCGACCCGGTGCTTGAGCCCATTCCCGTTGCCCCGGCGGCGCATTATCACATGGGCGGCGTGCGCACGGATGCAGAGGGGCGCAGCTCCCTTGCCGGGCTTTGGGCCTGCGGGGAAGTGGCCTCCACCGGCGCGCATGGGGCGAACCGGCTTGCCTCCAACTCGCTTTTGGAAGCAGTGGTCTTCGGCGCGCGCGTTGCCGAAGACATTATGAATGCGCAGCTTCCCTCCCCCGCCCTTAGCGCGCAAGAAGCGGAAATGGCAGCGCCCGAAAGCGCGCATCTGCCGCTCCTTCAGCGTCTGCGCCGACGCATGAGCGCCAAGGTTGGCGTGGTGCGCGAGGCGGGCGGCCTTAGCCAAGCGCTGGAGCTGATCGAGGCTTTACGCGCGGAAGCTGCGGGGCCCGCCCGCACGCTCAGCGCCTTTGAGAACCCGGCGATTGCCGCCCATCTCATGACGCGCGCCGCGCTTGCCCGCGAGGAAAGCCGGGGCGGCCATTACCGCAGCGATTTTCCCGAGACGCGGCCCGGCTGGGCGCATCGCAGTCTGCTTTATCTCACCCCGTCTCACGATCCTATGCCCGCACAAGAAGGAACCAAGGCATGAGTGCCCGCCCCATCGACCCCTTGCCGCAGCTCCTTATCGAAGGAGCGGTGAAAGCCGCGCTTCTGGAAGATCTCGGCCGGGCCGGCGACATCACGACGGAGGCGACGGTGCCCGCGAATGCGGAGGCCATGGTCGTTATGCGCGCGCGCCAGGCCGGCACGATTGCAGGTCTCGATGCGGCGCGCACCGCCTTCCGCCTTGTCGATGCGGGGCTGCGCTGCGCGGTGCAAAAGCCGGACGGCTCGGACGTCGAGCCCGGCGATACGATCATGGCGATCGAGGGCAAGGCCCGCTCGATCCTGACGGGAGAGCGCGTGGCGCTGAATTTCCTCGGCCACCTTTCAGGCATTGCCACGACGACGCGCGCCATGGTGCAGGCGGTGGAAGGCACGGGCGCGCGCATTTGCTGCACGCGCAAGACGACGCCCAATCTGCGCGCCTTCGAAAAATATGCGGTGCGCTGCGGCGGCGGGGCCAATCACCGTTTCGGCCTCGATGACGGGGTGCTGATCAAGGACAACCACATTGCCGCAGCCGGCGGCATTACCGCTGCCATCAAAAGCGCGCGCGCCCATATCGGCCATATGGTGAAGATCGAGATCGAGGTGGACACGCTCGATCAGCTTTCAGAAGCGCTGGAAGCGGGCGCGGAAGTCATCATGCTCGACAATATGGGCCCGGCCGAACTGAAAGAGGCTGTGGCGCTGACCGGCGGGCGCGCGGTGCTTGAAGCCTCGGGCCGGGTAACGCTTGAAAGCGTGCGCGCCATTGCCGAAAGCGGCGTCGATATCATTTCGGCAGGCTGGATCACCCATTCCGCGCCCTGCCTCGATATCGGCCTCGATTACGAGACGGCGCTTTAGGCTTCCCCCGCCTCTTGTTCCCTTGCGTCAACGCGCCCTTGCCGCCCCGCCCCTCGACAGGGCGCGGGGGGCCTTTAAGATGCTCCCCATAAAAATATAAAGGGGAGATGTCATGAGTGACGCAAAAGGGCGCAAGTCCATTTTCATTACCGGGGCGGCAAGCGGCATGGGCCGGGAGACCGCGAAGCTTTTTGCCGAAGGCGGCTGGTTCATCGGCGCCTATGACGTGAACGAAGAAGGTCTTGCCTCGCTGCAAAAAGAGCTGGGCTCTGCAAATTGCCTCACGCGCAAGCTCGATGTGACGGATAAGGCGGATTTCGACGCCGCCCTTGCCGAATTCGGAAAAGCGACGGGCGGCACGCTCGATCTGATGTTCAACAATGCCGGGATCGGGCGCGGCGGGCTTTTCGATCAAATGTCTTATGAAGACATCATGGCCGTGGTGAATGTGAATTTCATCGGCGTGCTGAACGGCATCCATGGCGCCCTGCCGCTTTTGAAAGCAACGCCCAACTCGCTTTGCTTCACCACCTCTTCTTCCTCCGCGACCTACGGAATGCCCGGCATTGCCGTTTATTCGGCAACGAAACACGCGGTGAAAGGACTGACTGAGGCGCTTTCCATCGAGCTGCGCCTTTACGGGGTGCGGGCGGCAGACACGCTGCCCGGCCTCATCGACACGCCCATTCTGCCGGAAGGGACGGCTGCCGCCGCGCCCAAGGAAGGCATGTTCCGCGCCATTCCGCCCATCGAGGTCGCAAAAGCCGTTTGGGCCTCCTATCACGACGAGCCGGAGCGGCTGCACTGGTTCGTGCCCAAAGAGATCGGCGATCTGGACAAGGCCTCCGCGCTCGATCCGGAAGGCACGCGCGATGAGCTTGCCAAGACCGGACCGATCGCGGCGTTGCTGAAGCAAATCTAAAGGGATTGGTGGATGACGAACCGCCGCCCTGTCTCGGGGTGGTCGGCCAATGAGACCGGAATGCCCGAAGGCATCCCAAGCATGCAGCCCGTCATCCTGCAAGAAACTGCCGAAAGACAAAAGCCGGCGCATTGAGATGTATCAATGCCCGGCTTTTCGATTTTCAGATCAGGAATTCTTTCCGCGAGGCCGCTGCCTTAGGAGCGGGCCTCGGAGGTGGTGTTCCGGTAGAAGATGTGGCGGCCGATCTTCGTGACCTTATAAAGCTGCCCTGCCCAGACCGGATTGACGTAATCGGCATGGTAATGGGTCACGCCCTCGCCGATCACCGGCTCGCGGATCATGCCCATCAGCACATGCTGGGCGGTGCGCTGGGCCTTGCGCCAGGCGAGCTTGTCGCTCGGGTCCTTGGACATGCCATCGCAGGTGAAGGAGAACTGGCAACCAGTCAGCCGCTCGGAGCCCTGATAAACCACTTCGCAGATGGAATTGGGATAACGGGTGGAGGCGACGCGGTTCAGCACCACTTCGGCCACGGCCAGACGCCCGGCATAGCTCTCGCCGCGGGCTTCATAATAAAGGCCGGTGGCGAGGCACTTGCGCTCCTTGGCAAAATCGAGCGCGGCACGGCGGATGCTCGTATCCGTCACGGGCCCGGCTTTGAGGGCCGAGGACAAGCTGGCCAGCGTCAAGGGGCTGCCCACGGCCGCGCCGGCGGAAGCCAGCGGCCTATCTTCGGCGGAAAGAGCCAGAACCGGCCCTTTTTCAGGCGCGGTCGCTGCATCCGCAGGCCCGCCCGTCAGCGCTTCGGCATGGAAGGAAAGGGCGAGCGCCGTCACACCGGCCAATCCAAGGCCCGTGTGGACAAAATTACCTGCCCAGCTTTTGAAATCCACGAAGTCGAGCAATCTCAGCATCGTCTCACCGCTTTCCGTCTATAGGCGCTTCTGCGTTGTTACGCTTGTTGCGTCATACCGGCGGCGATCTCATTCTGAGACGTCCGTCCGGGGTTTTCCTTTTCCCCTGCAAGGCCGATGCCCGGCGGGGACCCCCTAACTGTCGATGAGGGCGAGTAACATAAAGAATCTGGGGCGGCAACACACAAAAGATGTGCCTATGTGACGCACTATAACCTATTGATTTCAAAGGATTATGTTCGATTTTGGGCTGATTTTGGGCAAAGCCGGGGCGACTCAATAGGTTAACGCATCCGCTAAAATGCGACCCTATGACCACATAAATTTTAAGGTTTTGCGAAACCGGATTCTAACCCAAAAGGCCTGAGTTATATTGTCCGTAAACAGACAATAAGACTGACCGAAAGGGCCTCAGGCGTCCCGCTCGACCTGCGCGACGGCGGCCTGGGCCGCTGCCAGCCGGGCAATCGGCACCCGGTAAGGCGAGCAAGAAACATAGTCGAGCCCGTGATCGGCGCAAAAGCGGATGGAGGCGGGATCGCCCCCATGTTCACCGCAAATGCCCATCTTCATGCCGGGCCGGGTGGCCCGCCCGCGCTCGGCGGCGATGGCAATGAGCTCGCCCACCCCCTCCCGGTCCAGCGAGACGAAGGGGTCCTGCTCCAGAATACCGTTGGTGAGATACTCGTTGAGGAAGGAGGCGGCATCGTCCCGGCTGATGCCGAAGGCGGTCTGGGTGAGATCGTTCGTGCCGAAGGAGAAGAACTCGGCGGTTTCAGCGATCTTGCCGGCCTGGAGCGCGGCGCGGGGCAGCTCGATCATGGTGCCGACCGAATAATCGAACCGGGCGCCCTTTTCCTTCATGACCGCTTCGGCCACCGCATCGATGCGGGGCTTGAGGAAATCGAGCTCGTTTTTCGTGGCGACCAGCGGCACCATGACTTCCGGCACGACGGGGGCGCCCGTCTGCTCACCGGCCAGGAGCGCGGCTTCGAAAATGGCGCGGGCCTGCATCTCGTAAATTTCAGGGTGAGAAACGCCGAGCCGGCAGCCCCGGTGGCCGAGCATGGGGTTGAACTCGGAAAGCTGCCCCAAGCGCCGCTTCAGCTTTTCCGGGTCGAGCCCGGCCTGGGCGGCGACTTCCTCCACCTCTTCTTCCGTGTGAGGGAGGAACTCATGCAGTGGCGGATCGAGCAGGCGGATCGTGACGGGCAGGCCCTTCATGATCTCGAAAAGCTGGCGGAAATCGTCCCGTTGCATGGGCAGGATTTTATCCAGCGCCTTTTTCCGGCCCGCGGAATCGTCCGCCACGATCATCTCCCGCACGGCCAGGATGCGCTCATCCTCGAAGAACATATGTTCGGTGCGGCAAAGACCGATGCCTTCCGCGCCGAACTTGCGCGCGGTCTTGGCATCATGAGGGGTTTCGGCATTGGTGCGCACCTTGAGCTTGCGGATCTTGTCCGCCCATTCCATGAGCTGCGCGAAATCGCCGGAAAGCTCCGGCTGGCGCGTCGGCACCGCGCCCTTGATGATCTGCCCGGCCGAGCCGTCGATGGTGATGAGATCGCCCTTATGGAACGTATCGCCCATCACGGACATGGTCTGACGGGCATAATCGATGCGCAGGGAACCGGCGCCGGAAACACAGGGCTTGCCCATGCCGCGCGCCACCACGGCGGCATGGCTCGTCATGCCGCCCCGCGTCGTCAGAATGCCGGCGGCCGAATGCATGCCGTGAATGTCTTCCGGGCTCGTCTCGATACGCACGAGAATGACGTCCTCGCCGTGCGACTTCATGTCGGCGGCTTCATCGGAGGAAAAGACGATCTTGCCGCTTGCCGCGCCCGGCGAGGCAGGCAGGCCCGTTGCCACGATGTTGCGCGGGGCGTCGGGGTCGAGCGTCGGGTGCAAAAGCTGGTCGAGCGAGGAGGCATCGACGCGGCCGATCGCTTCTTCCTTGCTGATCAGCCCTTCCTTGACCATATCGACGGCGATTTTGATCGCCGCCTTGGCCGTGCGCTTGCCGTTCCGCGTCTGCAGCATCCAGAGCTTACCGGCCTGCACGGTAAACTCGATGTCCTGCATGTCCCGGTAATGGGCTTCAAGGCGCTCGAAAATGGCTCTCAGCTCGGTATAGGCTTCCGGCATCGCCTCTTCCATGGAGGGCTTGGTTTCCTTGCCCGCCTCGCGCGCCGCTTTCGTCAGGCTTTGGGGCGTGCGGATGCCCGCCACCACATCCTCGCCCTGCGCATTGATGAGAAACTCGCCGTAGATCAGCTTTTCGCCCGTGGAAGGATTGCGCGTGAAGGCAACGCCGGTCGCGCTTTGCGTGCCCATATTGCCGAAGACCATGGCCTGCACATTGACCGCGGTGCCCCAGCTATCGGGAATATTGTGGAGGCGGCGGTAGGTTTTCGCGCGCACATTCTGCCAGGAGCCGAAAACCGCGCCAATGGCGCCCCAAAGCTGCGCCGTCACACCCTGGGGGAAAGGCTCTTCAAGTTCTTCTTCCACCAGGCGCTTGTAGCGGGTGATAACTTCTTTCCAGTCTTCGGCGGAAAGGTCCGTGTCGAGATAATATTCGTTTTCTTCCTTGAAGATATCGAGGATCTCTTCGAAGGAATGATGGTCGAGCCCCATCACCACATCCGAATACATCTGAATGAAGCGGCGGTAGCTGTCATAGGCAAAGCGCTCATCGCCCGCTTTTTCCGCGAGGCCCTTCACCGTCTCGTCGTTGAGGCCGAGATTGAGCACCGTGTCCATCATGCCGGGCATGGAGGCGCGCCCGCCGGAGCGCACAGAGACAAGAAGCGGGTTCGCCGGATCGCCGAAACGCGCGCCGACGATCTCGCCCACATGGGTAAGCGCCGCCTCGGCTTGGGCTTCAAGACCTTCGGGATATTGGCGGTTATTGTCGTAAAAGGCGGTGCAGACTTCCGTCGTGATGGTGAAGCCGGGGGGAACGGGCAGACCCAGATTGCTCATCTCGGCAAGGTTCGCCCCCTTGCCGCCCAGAAGATCGCGCAGGCCCGCATGCCCCTCGGCAGTGCCGTCGCCGAACGCGTAAACCCATTTATGCGTGTCTGCCATTTTCGCTGTCCGTCTTTGACGCTTCTACGTTTGACGCTTTGACCTGGCGGCGCTCCGCCCTGCCGGGTGCGCGCACCGCTTCCCCGAACCGAAGACCGTCACCCCGGGTCCCGTCCCGGGGGCCATGAAACTTCGCATCGCGGTGAGAGGCGGAATGGACCCCGGCATAAAGCCGGGGTGACACCCGTTATATGTGGCAGGTGCCCTACCCTTCGATCCGCGAGAAATCCGCCACGGCGCCCGTCGCCGCGCGGATACCGCTGAGAAGATTAAGCCGATTCTCACGAATCTCCGCCTCCGGCGCGTTCACCGTCACCTTATCGAAGAAGGCATCGACCGGGGCACGCAATTTCGCAAGAGCGGACATGGCATTTGCAAAATCTTCCGCCTCTGTGGCCCTTGCCGCCTCGCTGCGGGCGCTTTCAAGGGCCGCATGCAGCGCCTGTTCCTCCGGCGCTTTCAAAAGCCCGGCATCCACCGCGCCGTCGAAACTGCGCCCGTCCTTCTTCTCCTCGGCCTTGAGAATGTTCACCGCGCGCTTGAACCCGGCGAGCAGGTTCGCCCCGTCATCGGTTTTCAGGAATTCGCCCAGAGCCTCGACGCGCTTCACGATGAGAACGAGATCGTCCTGGCCTTCCAGCGCGAAGACGGCATCGACGAGGTCGTGCCGTGCACCTTGCTCGCGCAGGTGGACTTTGAGGCGGTCTGCGAAGAAAGAGAGGAGATCTTTTGCAGCTGCGGGCCCCTTCCCTCGCCAGTCGAAACCAGAATGAGTGAAAATCGTCATTGCATTTGCGAATGCTGTTTCTCTTAACGGCATTCGCAAATGCCGTTCTAAGAGCACACGCACAATGCCTAACGCCGCTCTACGCAACGCATATGGGTCTTTGGAGCCGGTCGGCTTTTCGTCAATTCCCCAAAACCCGACAAGCGTATCGAGCTTATCGGCCAGCGCGACAGCCTGAGCGACCGGGCCTTCGGGCAAATCATCCGCCGGGCCTGCGGGGCGGTAATGTTCGGCAATGGCATCGGCGATGCCGGCGTCGAGGCCCTGGGCAAGCGCGTAATAGCGGCCCATCTGACCCTGCAGCTCCGGGAACTCATAAACCATGCCGGACACGAGATCGGCTTTCGCGAGCAGGCCCGCCTTTTCGGCCTTGGCCTTGTCGCAGCCTGGGATGAAAGCGGAAAGCTCACCTGCGAGTTTCGAGACCCGCACCGCCTTTTCGCCCACCGTGCCGAGCTTGGCGTGGAAGACCACGTCTTTCAGCTTCGGCAGGAAATCTTTTTCGAGGCTCTTCTTCTTGTCTTCCTGCCAGAGGAATTCGGCATCGGCGAAGCGGGCGCGCAGCACGCGCTCATTGCCGTTGACGATGGCAGCGCCGCCATCTTCGGCGATGAGGTTGGAGGCGAGGATGAAGCGCGGCGCCATTTTGCCGTCCGCGCTTTTCAGCGTGAAATATTTCTGGTTCTCGCGCATGGAAAGGGAAAGCACCTCGCCCGGCACATCCATGAAGCGCTCGTCGATCTTGCCCATCAGCACGACCGGCCATTCGACGAGCCCTGCCACCTCGCGCAGCAGCGCCTCGTCTTCCACAAGCTCGAGGTTCTGGGCATGAGCGAGATTTTTTGCGTCTTCCCAGATCGTGCGGGCGCGCAGCGCGGGATCGAGCATGACTTTGGCGTCATGTAGCTTTTTCTCGTAATCCTCAAAGCGCTTCACCTTGATGGGCGCGGGGCCCATGAAACGGTGGCCATAGGTCGTATCGCCCGCCTTGATGCCATCCACCTCGAACGGCACCACTTCGCCGTCGAAGGTGCAGAGGATCGAGTGCAGCGGGCGCACCCAGCGCAGGCTCCCCTCGCCCCAGCGCATGCTCTTCGGCCAGGGGAAGGTGCGGATGATCTGCGGCACGATGTCGCCGATGAGACCGGGCAGCGGCTGGCCCCTCTTCTCGATCACGGCAACGTAATACTCGCCCTTTTTATCGGAGCGCGTTTCGCACTCATCAAGGCTGAGGCCGACGGAATTCAAAAACCCTTCCAGCGCCTTTTCCGGCGCGCCGACACGCGGGCCCTTGCGCTCCTCGCGCCGGTCCGGCTGCTCGGCAGGAAGGCCGGTGATGGAAAGCGTCAGCCGGCGCGGCGTCGCAAAAGCAACGGCGGCTTCGCCGAAGACATCGTTTTCGGCAAGCGCATCGGTCACGAGTTTTTTCAGATCGCCCGATGCCTTTTCCTGCATGCGGGCGGGGATTTCCTCGGAGAAAAGTTCCAGCAGAAGATCGGGCATGGTTCAGGCCTCCTCTTCCACTTTGATGCCGCCGCCTTGGGGCGTCGCGAGATAGGCCGTGCAGCAGGCTTTTGCGAGCGTGCGCACCCGGCCGATATAGGCCTGGCGCTCGGTCACGGAGATGACGCCGCGCGCATCGAGCAGGTTGAAAGCATGGCTTGCCTTGATGCATTGGTCGTAAGCGGGCAGCGGCAAAGGCGGATCGTTTTCCAGGAGCGCCATGCATTCGCCTTCCGCGTCATTGAAATGGCGGAAGAGCATGTCTGTGTTCGCCGCATTGAAATTGTGATGGGAATATTCGAACTCGGCCTGTTTGAAGACGTCGCCATAGGTCACGCGCTCGTCCCCGTCCTTGCCGTTGAAATTCAGCTCATAGCCATTATCGACGCCCTGGATATACATGGCGAGGCGCTCAAGCCCATAGGTAAGCTCGCCCGCCACCGGGTTGCAGTCGAAACCGCCGACCTGCTGGAAATACGTGAACTGAGAAACCTCCATCCCGTCGCACCACACTTCCCAGCCAAGCCCCCAGGCGCCGAGAGTCGGGCTTTCCCAGTCATCCTCCACGAAGCGGATGTCGTGGTTCTTGGGGTCGATGCCGAGCTCGTAAAGCGAGTTCAGGTAAAGCTCCTGAATGTTTTCGGGCGACGGCTTCAAGATCACCTGAAACTGATAATAGTGCTGAAAGCGGTTCGGGTTTTCCCCGTAGCGCCCGTCGGTCGGGCGGCGGGAGGGCTGCACATAGGCCGCCTTCCAGTGCTTCGGCCCGAGCGCGCGCAGCGTGGTTGCCGGGTGGAACGTGCCCGCCCCCATTTCCACGTCATAAGGCTGCAGCACCACGCAGCCGTAATCGGCCCAATAGCGCTGCAGGGTGAGAATGAGGTTTTGGAAGGACACATCCTTCGCGGGCGGGCGGCCGGCTTGACCTGACATGAAGCTCTCTTGACGTTCGTGCTGGGGCGGAACCGCCCAAAAGCCAAAAAAGCGCAGAATCCCGCGCCTCAGGCCCGCGCACGTTAGCGGCGGGGCTGCGGGCGGTCAAGGCAGTGAGAGGGGGTGGCGGCGCTTAGCTCGAGGGCCGCTTTTCAGGCACATAGGTACCGTCTTCGGCGCGGGTTAGCCGGCCGAGATCGCGCGGCTCGGCGCTGCTTTTTTGGCGGCGCATCTCGGCCTGCGCCTTGAGGCGGGCTTTGCGCGCGGCTTTGATGCCGTCCCAGATTTTATAGGCCGCGACCGCCGCTGCCATGGCAATGCCGGTCATCACGAAATCGCTCATTGGACGCTCCGGGTCTCTTCATCCCTTTAAAAGGACCGCCCCATTAAAGGCCAAAACGGGACCAAAGGGAACGGGCCTCCAACGCGGCCATCAAATCCTCGGCCCAGCTCGCGGAAATTTGCGCGGAAATCTGCGGCAAATCCGCTTCTCCCCCGCTCCTGGCAATCCCGATGCCCTGAGCGCGGCGCCACCAGGGCCGGGTCCCGCCGACCTTCTTTAACTGCACGTTTTTGCCGAATTTATGGCGCATCACCGAGCGCAAGTCCCCGAGTCCGTCAATGAGGCCGAGTTCCTTGGCCTTTTCCCCCGCCCAGAAGGCGCCGGTGAAAAGCTCCGGTTCCTCGGCTAGGCGCTTGCCCCGGCTTTCCTTGACCAGCGCCTTGAAATGCTCATGCACCTCGCGCTGCAATGCCTCGAGGCGGGCAACTTCCTCGGCGCGTTCCGGCTGGAAGGGGTCGAGCATGGCTTTCGATTCGCCGGCTGTATGCACGCGCCGCTCGATGCCGAGCTTTTCGATGAGGCCGGTGAAACCGAAGCCCGCGGAGATCACCCCGATCGAGCCGATGACCGAGCTTTCATCGGCGTAAATCTCATCTCCCGCGCAGGCGATCATATAGCCGCCGGAAGCGGCCACATCTTCGGCAAAGACATAGACCTTGACGTGGTTCTCCTTGGCGAGCGCGCGGATACGCTTGTAGATGAGCGCCGATTGCACGGGCGAGCCGCCGGGCGAATTGAGGAGAATGGCAACGGCGCGCGCGCCTTTCACCGTGAACGCTGCCTCCAGCGTATCGGCGACGCTTGCAAGGCTCATCCCCTGGCGCAGCGGGCTGACCGCGCCAATGGGGCCGGTGAGGCGCAGAACGGGGACAAGCGGCGGAGCTTTTTTCCAGAAGAGCAGCTTTCTGCGGCGGCTCTTTTTCTTCTTCTTGGGGGCTTCGTTATTGGCTTCGCCGGTTTTCTCGGTATTCTCGGTCAATTGCGCTCTCTATCTTTTCTGCGTTCTTCAATAAGTAAGATTCGGGGGCGGCGGCTCAAGCCCCCGCTCAGAAGATGGAAAAATCCAGCGCCTCGCCATGGCGGAGCACGGCTTCGGCCTCCGGCTCAAAACCGCCCTCCTCTCCATGCAGCACGAGGCCGGGCAACATGGCAAGGGGGCTGCGCGAGCCTTTGATCCCTTGCACGAGAAGCCGCCGCGCCGCTTTTCCCGGCGCCGGCCAAAGCGGATAGACAACGAGCCCGCCCAGCTTCGTGCCGATGGCGCCCAAAAGTTCGCCGAGCGCATCGGCCCGGTGGATGAAACTCACCGTGCCCTTGGGCCGCGCCATGGCGCAGCAAAAATCCACCCAGACGGTGAGGTTCGCGCCTTGCGCAATATGGGCCGTGGATTTGGCGGCATCGGGAGGCGTCCAGGTGGTGCCCGGCGCATAGAAAGGCGGGTTGGCCATGACATGATCGAAAGAATGGGGCGGGCAGTCTTTTTCGGAAAGCGCGCCGCGGGGCGCGGCCACATCCGCCTCGATGAACCGGGCCCGCGCTTCCAGCCCGTTACGCGCCGCGTTTTCACCGGCAAGGGCGACCAGACCCGCTTGAATGTCGATACCGCGCACTTCGAGCCCCTGCACGCGGCGGGCAAGGCAAAGCGCGGCAACACCCGCCCCGCAGCCCACATCGAGCGCCCGCTCCCCATGGATCGCGGGAATGGAAGCGGCCAGCATCACCGCATCGAGGCCGGAGCGATGACCCTTTGCAGGCTGCAATATTTTCAGCCGCTCGCCCAGAAAGCCGTCATCGGTGAGATCGCCATCGGCAGGCTTTGCGTGCGCCTCCTCGCCCATCAGCTCTCCTCCGCCTCCCGGCGCAACGCTTCGAGCACGCGCAGAGCCTGGGCTGCATCCTCATCGGCCACCATCATGCGCCGCGGCAGGACGCCGAGCGAGCCTTCCACGATGCTCATATGCGTATCGAACTGCAAAGGCTCGATGCCCGCCTGGCGCAGCGCGTCATCCAGCGCCGACAGGAGAACGGGATCGGTGGTGCGTAATATCTCTTTCATTCTGCCTTTCCGTCCTTCACTGCCACGCGCGGCCCCGTTTTCCATGCCTCACAGCTTGTTGAGCGCGCATCCGCCGCACTTGCCGCACCGTCTCCCGCACCCTATTCTGTGTTTATTGGCATTTCACGCCTGGAAACGGGAAATAAGAGCTGGGGATTACCTTGGGTATAGTCGTTCCACTTGAGGGCGAGCGCGGCAAGCAAAACGCTGTCGCCACTTTACAGGCCCTGGTGGCCGAAGACATGGAAAACGTCAACGATTTCATCCGCGCGCGTATGGCGTCCGACGTGCCGATGATCCCCGAGCTTGCCAGCCATCTGATCAATTCCGGCGGCAAGCGGCTGCGGCCCATGCTCACTCTCGCCTCCGCCCAGCTTTGCGCCTATCAGGGCGCCGATCACATTAAGCTCGCCGCCACGGTCGAGTTCATGCATACAGCCACGCTGCTGCATGACGATGTGGTGGATGAAAGCGATCTGCGGCGCGGGCGCAAGACGGCCCGTCTTCTTTGGGGCAACCAGGCCTCGGTGCTGGTGGGCGACTTCTTGCTCGGGCGCGCCTTCAAACTGATGGTGGAAACGGGCTCGCTCAGGGCGCTGGACATTCTCTCCAACGCCGCCGCCGTTATCGCCGAAGGCGAGGTGATGCAGCTTGCCGCCGCCAAGAACACGGCAACGACGGAAGACGCCTATCTCAAAGTCATTGCCGCCAAGACCGCTGCGCTTTTTGCCGCCGCTGCCGAAATCGGCGCGGTGATTTCCGGCAAGGACGGGGCGGAAGCCGCAGCGCTTGAATCTTACGGGCGCAATCTCGGCATCGCTTTTCAGCTCATCGACGATGCGCTCGATTATTCGGGCGAAAAAGACAAGCTCGGCAAGAATGTCGGTGACGATTTCCGCGAAGGCAAGATCACCCTTCCCATCGTGCTCGCTTACCGGCGCGGGGACGAAGAAGAACGCGCTTTCTGGCAGCGCTGCCTGCAGGAAGGCGATCAGCGCGAAGAAGACCTGCCCCATGCGCTTCACCTTCTCGCCAAGCACCGGGCGATCGAGGATACGGTCAAACGGGCCCGCCATTACGGCGAAATGGCACAGGATGCGCTCGGCATTTTTCCGGACGGGAACATCAAGCAGGCACTTTCCGACCTTATCGATTTCTGCATCGAGAGAGCGCATTAAGCGCGCAGCTTTACCGCTTAAAGGACGGACGCCGCACGGCACCACCAGTTGGGCCGGGCATCGGCAAGACGCGCTACCGCTTTTTCAAGCCGGCCCGTATCATCGAAAAGGCCGAAACATGTCGCACCCGATCCCGACATGCGGGCAAGGTGACAGCCGGGCTGCACGCGGATCGCGCCCAGCACATCTTCCAGTTCCGGCAGCAAGGAAACCGCAGGCACCTGCAGATCATTGTCATGCTCGGCCAGCCAATCGGCAAATTCACGAAACGTGTCGAAAGGCTCCGGCGCTTCTTGCCTGCGCCCGTCATAAGCGCCCGCGCCAAGCGCTTTGAACACATCGCCCGTTGCAAGCGGCGCGCGGCAATTGACGAGAAGAAGATTCAGCCCTTCCGGCAGGGTGACCGGGGAAAGGCGCTCGCCGATACCGGTCATGAAAGCGCTGCGGCTTTCGATGCAGACCGGCACATCCGCGCCAAGCTCCGTGCCGATCCCCGCCAGCTCGTCTCCCGACAGCCCAAGCGCCCAAAGCCTATTCAGCGCCCGCAGCGCGGCAGCCGCATCCGCCGAGCCGCCACCGATGCCGGAAGCGACGGGCAGATTCTTTTCCAGCTTCAGCGCGGCGCCGGTGTTCACCCCCGCTTTTTCCTGGAGCAGCTTTGCTGCTTTCAGAACGAGATTGTCTTCGCTGGATAAGCTGCGGGCGAAGGGGCCTTCCACGTCAAGCCTCAAGCCTTCGCCAGGCGCGGCCCACAGCCGGTCGCCCGCCTCTGCAAAGACCACAAGGCTTGCGAGCTCGTGATAGCCGTCCGCGCGGCGGCCGAGGATTTCCAGTGTCAGGTTGATCTTGGCAGGTGCCGCTTCTTCTATCGCGGCGGGATCGGGCACAGCAGCGGGCATGAGATCAGGCGCCCTTGTCTTCGGTCCCGTTTGCAGGCTCGGGCAAATCGGCCTCGCCGCGCTGGCGCGCGCCTGCCCCTTCAAGACCGTATTCGATCTTGGCTTCGATCTGCGGCACGAGATCTTCTTCCGGCTTCATTTCGAGCGCATGGCGCCACTGGAAGCGCGCCTCGATCTTACGGCCGACTTTCCAAAGCGCATCGCCCAGATGATCGTTGATTACCGGATCGTCCGGCTGCAACACCACCGCCCGCTCCAGATGTTTGACCGCTTCTTCGTAATTGCCGAGCCGGTAATGCGCCCAGCCAAGGCTGTCGACGATGAACCCGTCCTGCGGGCGCTGATCGACGGCCTTGCGGATCATTTCCATGGCCGTGTCGAGATTGAGCTTCTGATCGACCCAGGAATAGCCGAGATAATTGAGCACAAGCGGATGTTCATCGGAGAGCACAAGGGCGCGCTTCAAATCCTTTTCCGCCTCCGGCCAGCGCTTCAACCGCTCATAGCAGACGCCGCGGGCATAAAGCACCGACCAGTTTTCCGGGCCGACCTCGCCCAGAATGCCGATGGCTTTCGTATATTCCTTGGCCGCTTCCGCATACAGTTCCTGCGCGCGGAAAATATCGCCAAGCGCCACCACCGGATCGATGCTGCCGGGCATCCGCTCCTGCAGGTCGCGCAGACGCGCTTCCGCCTCATCCGTCTTTTCAAGCCGGTCGTAATTGATGGCGATCTGAATATCGGCATTGGGGCGCAGCGGCGATGAGCTGTCGACGCCTTCATAGGTCGTGATGGCCGTCTTCCAGTCCTGCGCGCGCTCGTAAATATCGCCGAGCAGAATGCGCGCCACATCGAAATCGGGGCGCAGATAAAGACCGAGCTGCAAATAGACGATGGAAAGATCGAGCCCGCTTTCCTGCGCAAGCGCGCTGCCCAGCCCATAAAGCGCTTCGGCTGCGCCTTCCGCCGGATGGGTGACGAGCGGCTCCGGTTTTGTGCCCTTGGCGATGCGCGCAAGATTGGCTTTCATTAGCGGATGCTCAGGTGAAAGCGCTTCATAATCGCGGTACAGACTGGCAGCCTCATCGGTCCGCCCCGTGCGCTCCAAAAAGCGCCCATAGGCCTCCACCACCCGCAGGCTTGCGCCGGCAGACGCAGAGACCGCCTCCCGGTACGCGGTATCGGCAGCTTCCGGCTGGTCCAGATATTCCGCGATCAGCGCGGCATGATAGGCGCGGAAAAGCTCGAAAGCCGGACGGCCCTTGAACGTGTCGAGGATAGCGTTTGCCGCATCGCCGTCACCTTGCCCCGCCGCGGCCCAGGCGCGGGTGAGCGTGCCGATCAGAGCGGTAAAAGGCCCGGGCGCCGCCTCGCGGATATGCCGGTCGGCATCCTCATAATCGCCCGATTTCAGCGCGCTGAGTGCAAGAACGAGACGGGCGAGGCGTTCTTCCCCGCCTGTCTCCAGGGACTTTTCGGCAAGCGCCGCCGCCTCATCCATATCGCCTGCGGAAATGGCAACGATAAAGGCGCGCTCGATCAGGACCGAATTATCGGGGTCCTGTTCCATCGCCTTGCCGAGAAAGCTGGACGCGGCATCGAGATCGCGCTCGGCGCCGGCATAGCGGCCCGCCAGATAATTACCGAACGGCGTGTCGGTATTGCGCGCGGATTGACCGAAAGAACTGCCCAGCCCCGCGCAGCCGCTCAGCGCCAGAGCCGCCGTCACGGCCAAAGCCGCGGCAAAAGAGCGTTTGGCCGCCCCGCCTTTAACAGTCATCGATTGGCTGGCGCTGCAAGACTGGACTTCCACGCTTTCCTCCGGCTTCGCGAACTCAGGCCTTTGGCCCGGCAATACTCCCGGTTTCGGGGGCGCGGGCGGGCAGCGCGCGCATTTTCATCATAGTGAAATGCCCGCCCCGCGCCAGCTTGCAATTGCCCCGCGGATGCCCCGCCAGCCGCCGCCGGCAGCGATACCCGTTTACATATTCGGGTAATTAGGCCCGCCGCCGCCTTCCGGCACCGTCCAGTTGATGTTCTGCGTCGGGTCCTTGATGTCGCAGGTTTTACAATGGACGCAGTTTTGCGCATTGATCTGGAAGCGCGGATTGGAGCCGTCATCGTCCCGCACCACTTCGTAAACGCCGGCCGGGCAATAGCGCTGCGCCGGTTCGTCATAGGTGGGCAGGTTGAAATTGATCGGAACCGTCTCGTCCTTCAGTTTCAAATGCACAGGCTGGTCTTCTTCGTGGTTCGTCGCGGAGAGGAACACGGAAGACAGCTTGTCGAAGGTCAGCTTGCCGTCGGGCTTCGGGTAGTCGATCGGCTTGCACTCGCTCGCTTTCTTGAGCGAGGCATGGTCGGGCTTCTTGTGCTTCAAGGTGAAGGGAAGACCAATACCGAGCTGGTTCATCCACATGTCGATGCCGCCAAGGCCGACGCCGAGCACAGTGCCGAGGCGCGACCAGAGCGGTTTGACGTTCCGCACGCGCTTCAGGTCCTTATAGACGTGGCTCTTTTCATAAGCGGCGGGATAAGCGGCAAGCTCATCACCCTGACGCCCGTCCTTCACCGCTTCAAAGGCCGCTTCCGCCGCCATCATGCCGGTGGCCATGGCGTTGTGCGAGCCCTTGATGCGGGGCACGTTGACGAAGCCTGCCGAACAGCCGATCAGCGCGCCGCCCGGGAAGGTGAGCTTCGGCACGGACTGGAAACCGCCCTCGGTAATGGCGCGCGCGCCATAGGCAATGCGCCGCCCGCCTTCGAACGTCTCGCGGATCACCGGATGCGTCTTCATCCGCTGAAACTCGTCGAAGGGCGAAAGATAGGGGTTCTGGTAGTTCAGATGCACCACGAAGCCCACCGACACCAGGTTTTCCCCGAAATGGTAGAGGAAGGAACCGCCGCCGGTCTTGTTGTCGAGGGGCCAGCCCATCGTGTGCTGCACAAGGCCCTTCTTATGCTTGGAAGGATCGACCTCCCAAAGCTCCTTGATGCCGATGCCGAATTTCTGCGGCTCGCGGCCTTCGTCCAGATTGAACTTGCGGATCAGCTCTTTGGAAAGCGAGCCGCGCACCCCTTCGCCGATCAGCGTGTATTTGCCGCGCAGTTCCATGCCGCGCATGAACGTGTCCTTGGGCTGGCCGTCCTTGCCGATGCCCATATCGTTCGTCGCAACGCCGCGCACGCTGCCGTCTTCATTGTAAAGTATCTCGGCGGCGGCAAAGCCGGGGTAGATTTCCACGCCCAGTTCTTCGGCCTGAGCGGCGAGCCAGCGGCACACTTCGCCCAGAGAAACAATGTAATTGCCGTGGTTGTTCATCAGCGGCGGCATGAAGAAATTCGGCAGCCGCAGCCCGCCCGACGGGCCCAGATAGATGAAATGGTCGTCCGTGACGGGCGTGTCGATCGGCGCGCCTTTTTCTTTCCAGTCGGGAATCAGCTCGTTCAGCGCAACCGGGTCGATCACCGCGCCGGAGAGGATATGAGCGCCGACTTCCGAGCCTTTTTCCAGCACGGTCACGGAAAGATCGAAATCCTCCTCGATCGCCAGCTGACGCAGGCGAATAGCGGCTGCAAGCCCTGCCGGGCCGCCGCCGACGATCACAACGTCATAGTCCATGTATTCGCGCTCGGCGAGCGCCGGATTGTCTTCGCTCATCCTTCCTCCTCATCCCACCAGGGGAAGTAAATCATTCGCCCGGCCGCTTGGCCGTCAAAACCCTTCTACATAAAGGGAGAATCCGGTGCGGGGGCACAAAATTGCCCTCTTATGAGGCGTTGCCGCGTTCAGGTCAACATTCTCCGCATTGCTTCATTCTCCCATTTTTTTCCACAACTGCCTGAAATCGCGTAGAAAATGACGTCCCGCCCTGCCTTCCTGTGACAAGACCCTTGGGTCACAATCGGGGGAGGACTATGGTTCGTGACCATGATTTAGGGCATGGAAGTGCGCAGGCCATGCCGGCAGCGCCTCTTTGACCGCCAATGAACACCCACTGGACCATGAACGAGCAAAACGCCTCTTCCGATACCCCGCTTGATCCGGCAGAAGCCCTGGCTTTGCTGGAGTTTTTCGCCGAGGCGGGGGTGAGCGAGCTCGTTCAGGACACGCCGGTGGACAATTACTCCCTGCCCGAGACCGTCAAAGCGGCGGCGCAGCCGGGCGCCGCTCCCGGCGAACCGCCTGCAACGGGCGGACGCCTCCTGCCGCCCCGCCAGAGCCAAAGCCAGCCCGCGATTTCCACCCCCGCCGCCATTCCGCTCGAGGGGCTGCAGGAAGCGGAAACGGCGCGGGAAATCGCCGCAAACTGCGCTTCGCTCGAGGAACTGCGCGAGGCGCTGGAGCGATTCGATCTCTGCGCCCTTAAACAGACCGCAAAGAACCTCGTCTTTTCCGACGGCAACCCGAAGGCACGGCTGATGCTGGTCGGCGAAGCGCCGGGGCGGGATGAAGATATTCAGGGCAAGCCTTTCGTCGGCCGCTCCGGGCAATTGCTGGACCGGATGCTGGGTGCCATAGGCTATAGCCGCGAGAACGCCTATATCGCCAATGTCCTGCCTTGGCGCCCGCCCGGCAACCGCAACCCGACGGATGGGGAACTGGCCATGTGCCGCCCCTTCATCGAGCGGCATATCGAGCTCGTCAATCCGGATGTCATTGCCTTTCTGGGCGGTGTTTCGGCCAAGCAGATGCTGGGCACCACCACGGGCATTATGCGGCTGCGCGGAAAATGGGCGGTTTACAGCATTGCCGGGCGCGAGGTCCCGGCCCTGCCCCTCCTGCACCCGGCCTATCTGCTGCGCCAGCCGGCCCAGAAACAGCTGGCCTGGCGCGACCTTTTGAAGCTGCGCGAAAAGCTCTCCTCCCTCCCGGAAGCTTAATCTTTTCCCCCTAAAGTTAGGTTTTCCGCCGCTTTGCGCGGTTCGTTAAACATTTCACGAAACCGTTCTTGAGGCGGCGGGCCGGCCTTGTCATGATGGGAAAAGTAACGTGAGTATCGAAAGCTGCGCTTGGGGGGCGCTTGCGACATGAGGGGCATGAGGCAGGGCGCCGCGGCCAAAACCGCCGCAGCACGCGCATATTGTGCGCGAAACGAGGCGGAGACCGTAAAACGGGCCGCGCTTTTCTCCGGATTCTTCTTTCTGATCGCAATGGCGCTGTTTCTGGCGCTCGGTACCGGTGCGGCCAAAGCCGGGAGCTATGGCGCGGGCGGGTTGACGGGCGTCACCCCGGCACTTTTGAGCGAGCAAGATCAGGCCCGCTACCGCCAGATTTTCCGGCTGCAGGAACAAGGCCGCTGGGGCGAGGCGGACCGGCTGATCGGCAACCTGCAAGAACGCGCGCTGATGGGCCATGTGCTTTACCAGCGCTACATGCACCCCACCGCTTACCGCTCCAAATTCTCCGAGCTGAAAAGCTGGCTCGATCTTTACAACGACCACCCGGGCGCCTCGAAGATTTACAAGCTTGCCATGAAGCGCCGTCCGCGCGGTGCGGCCTATCCGGCCCAGCCGCTGCGCCGCGTTTACCGGCAGCGCAACGATACGGCTTATTCCGTCGCCGCCACCCAGCGCAGCTTCTCCAGCAGCTACCGCAAAGCCAATTACCGCGTGCGCAGCTATTTGCGCCGCGAACGCCCGACCCAGGCGCTCGGCTATCTCAACCGGGTACGCGGCTCTTTGAGCGCGCTTGAATATGACACGATCCTGACGCGCATCGCCGGGTCCTATTTCATCGAGGACCGCAACGACCGGGCCTATGAAGAAGCACTGACCGCCCTTAAACGCTCCGGCGAAGGCGTACCGCTTGCCTATTGGTATGCAGGTCTTGCCTCCTGGCGCATGGATGAACCGGCAAAGGCGGCAGGTTATTTCGCCGTGCTGGCGCGCGCCCAAAACGTCAACGACTGGACACGGGCCGCGGGCGGTTTCTGGGCGGCGCGGGCTTATCTTGCCAGCCGCCAGCCGGAGCACGTTGCCGAGATGCTGGAAATCGCCGCCGGCACCGGCGCCACCTTCTACGGCATCCTCGCCGCCCGCCAGCTTGGCGATGAGGTGGAATTCGTCTGGCTGCGCCAGCCGCTCGATGAGGCAGGCTATAAATTGCTGCTCACGGAACCTGCCGTGCGCCGCGCCATTGCGCTTACCGAAATCGGCCGGCGCGACATGGCCGAGGAAGAATTGATGCGCGCCCATGGCCGCGTCGATGAAGGCCTCGATACGGCGCTCATCGCGCTTGCCGAGGCGCTGAAACTGCCCGCCACGCAGCTGCAAGTGGCAAGCGCCGCGCATATTCCCGCCTCTTACCGCGCCGCGCAAAGCGGCAGCGGGCACCGCGCCTTCGTCGTCAATGCGGGGCTTTTTCCCGTACCCGATTATGCGCCGAGCGAGGGCTTCCGCGTCGACCGCGCTCTGCTCTTTGCCTTCATGCGCCAGGAAAGCAAGTTCCAGCCGCAGGCGAAATCCTATGCCGGTGCGCGCGGGCTCATGCAGATCATGCCAGCCACCGCCAGCCACATTACGCAGGACCGCTCCTTGCGCCGCTCGAACCGCGACAAGCTTTTCGAGCCTTCCTTCAATGCCTCGCTCGGCCAGCAATATCTGCAGGAACTGATGAATATGGGCGATCCCCATGGCAATCTCATCATGCTCGCCGCCGCTTATAATGGCGGACCCGGCAATCTCAACCGCTGGCTAAAGCAGGTGGATTACCGCGAAGACCCGCTGCTTTTCCTTGAAAGCATTCCGGCGGCGGAAACGCGCGGCTATGTGGAACGCGTGATCACCAATCTTTGGATGTACCGGGACAGGCTCGGCCAGCTTTCCCCCTCGCTCGACACGGTAGCGGCGGGCGCCTGGCCGCTTTATCAGCCGATGGAACGGGGCGGACAGCTCGCGCGCGGCTCGGCAAGCCTTCAGCCTTAAAACCGCTCTCACGCAATAGAGATGACGGGGGCCTTTGAGGAGGCAGGCCCGGCCCCTATATTCGGGGCCGGAAACAAAGGAGCCCCCGCATGCCCGGTATCGATGAAAGCCGCGAGTTCATTCCCGTCCGCATTGCCGTTTTGACCGTCTCGGACACGCGCGGCCTTGAGGACGACAAATCCGGCGACACGCTGGCGGCGCGGCTGACGGAGGCCGGGCACATTCTCGCGGACCGCGCCATCGTCAAAGACGACATGGCGGCCATTACCAGCCAGCTGCAAAAATGGATCGCGGATAAGGATGTGGATGTCGTCATCTCCACCGGCGGTACGGGCCTGACCGGGCGCGATGTCACACCGGAAGCCTTTCACTCGGTCTATGAAAAAGAGATCGAAGGCTTTGCCGCACTCTTCCATCAGATCAGCTATGAGAAGATCGGCACCTCGACCATTCAGTCGCGGGCAACGGCAGGCGTTTCCCACGGCACCTATCTTTTCGCCCTGCCCGGCTCCACCGGCGCCTGCAAGGACGGCTGGGACGGGATTTTGAAATACCAGCTCGATTACCGCTACCGGCCCTGCAATTTCGTCGAGATCATGCCGCGCCTCGAAGAGCACCGGCGGAAGTAAGCGGCGCGCTCAGCTCTTGGCCTGCAAGACGAAAAAGCAGTAGCCGTACTGATCCTGAAAGCGCTCGAAGAGTTCCATCTCTTCTTCCTCTTCCTTGAAGACGGCCAGCGCTTCGGGGGCCCCTGCATAATCGGGCAGCAGTGCCCGGATACGGTCCTTCATGGGGCCATAATATTCCGTCCACCAATCATCTTCGGTGAGCCAGTGCGTGCCAAGCACCTCGAAACCGGCCCGCTGCGCCCGCGCCGCGTTTTCAGCAAGCGTTCCCATGGAAGGATAGGCTTCATCCCAGAAGTGCCGGATTTCAAGCGAGGGTTCATCCGTTTTCCAAATGCAATCGGAGATCACCGCATAGCGGCCCGGCGCAAGGAACGGGCGCCAGAGGGCAAGCCCTTCTTCAAAGCCCAGATTGTAGATCGCCCCTTCCGACCAGATGAGATCGAAAACGCCTTGGGGCAGATGCAGGTCTTCAAAATCGGCGCAAAGCGTGCGCAGCCTCGTTTCTGGTACGCCTTCGCCTTCCGCATTGGCTTCCAGCCTATCGAGAAACGGCTTCATGATGTCGACGGCGGTAACGCGCCCATCCGTCAGGCGTAGCAGTTCCAGCGTGGCTGCACCCTGGCCTGCGCCAAGGTCGAGAATTTCAGGCTCGCTTGGCAAAGGCGGCAGCAGCTTGAAAGCGGCGCGCGTCGCCTCCCGCGAGCCCGGGCCGTTGCGCGGCAGGCCGAGCTGGATTTCCATGAAGACTTTGAACGGATCGAGATCACTCATCGCTTCGCTTTCTCGCGCCAGGCGTAAAAATCGGCGCCGGTATCAATATCGGGCAAAGCTTCAAGCAGTGCCACGCGGGCGCCTTTCAGATTGGCGAGCGTATCATTCAACGTCGTCTCGCTCGACCAGCGCACCTGCCCGAAAATTTCCGGCACGCGGGGAAACCGCTTGAGGCCGACGAGCCAATAGCCGCCATCTTCCGCCGGGCCGAAAACCGCATCATGCGAGCCGAGCGCCTTGAAAGCCGCTGCAATGTGCCGGCTTTCGATATCGGGTATATCCCCGCCGATCATGACGATGGGTCCCGGCGCAAGGGAACGCATGAGATGGCCCATCCGCGCGCCTAGATCCCCGCCACCTTGCGCCACAAGCGGCAGATGGGGCGGGAAGAAGCCCGGCTCGTCCACCGCGCTGTCTGGCGCAACGGCGAGCAGCGTTTGCCAGCGCGGGTCCCGCCCCAGCTTGCGCATGAGCGCGGCGGAGGCGGTTTTATAAAAACGCAGCGCCTCCACCGCGCCGATGTCGCGCGCCAGGCGCGTTTTGACCTGCCCGAGCCGCGGCAGCTTGGACATAATGACGAGTTGCGGTGTCACTCTTTATCTATCCCGATCTTGCGCATGGGCTCTGCACGCTTACCCGTAAAGGCGGGCAAGAACGCGCGGCGGCACGCGCAAATAATAAAGCGAGAGGAGGCCGAGATTGCGCAAGGCGCGCAGAAAAAAGCCGCTGCGCACATAGCGCTCGGGGCTCGTCACAGCCTGTGAGCGCAGCAATACGAGGCGACTGCGCCCGATCCGGCGCACCAGATCCACATCTTCCATCAGCGGCAATTCCTTAAAGCCGCCGAGCTTCTTGTAATAGGCCTTGGAAATGACAAGGCCCTGATCGCCGAAAGGAAGGCGGAACAGCGCGCAGCGCAGCGCCACCATCTTTTCCATGAAACGCGCCTTGCCGGAAAAATCATCGAGCGCAAAACGGAAGGCCGCCGCAACCTCCCCGTCCTTCCAGCGCCCGCGCTCCACATGCTCGAACCATTTGCGCAGCTCGTCTTCCCAGCCGGGGGTGAGAACCGTGTCGGCGTGCAGAAAGAGCAGCCAATCGGCGCGCGCCGCCCTTGCGCCCGCGGCAAGCTGCGTGCCGCGCCCGCGCGGCCCGGCGATGAAATGGCAGCCCGCCGCATCGGCAATCTCCTCCGTCTTATCGGTGGAGCCGCCATCGGCAACGATCACCTCGCGCACGAGCCCCTGCACCGTCGCATCGATCAGGCAGTTCAAGGTGCGCGTCAGCGTCTTTTCGGCATTCAAAGTGGGTATGACAACACTCAGCATGGCGCGGACTATAGCGGGAAGCCTTGCCACAGTTCGAGGGAAAGGCGCGGAAAATCACGCGGTTTTCAGGTGTGTTCCTACTTCGAAAAATGTTCTTGTTTTGTTCTTATTGCCGTGTATATTTTCTTTATGACGACGGACCCTGGAAAACGCCCCGGCCTTGCACCCGCCTTCCCCCGGGCGGAGCGGCAGCCGCAGCATCCCCACCCGCAGCATCTGGAGGCCGGCACCCCCCTGCGCCAGATGCCGATGCACGGCCGCCGCGGCCGGGGCGCGCTTTCCAATCAAAGCGGGCGCTTCGAAAAACTTGCCTATGCGCCTGTCGATGACGGCTGGGACAATCTGGAAGACCTGCCGCCGCTGCGCAGCTGCGTGACGGCGGAAAGCCCGCGCAAGATTTTAACGCGCAACACCTCGCCCGACATTCCCTTCGACCGGTCCATCAACCCTTACCGGGGCTGCGAACATGGCTGCGTTTACTGCTTTGCGCGGCCCACCCATGCCTATATGGGCCTGTCGCCGGGGCTCGATTTCGAAAGCCGGCTCTTTGCGAAGCCGAACGCCGCCCAGCTTCTGGAAAAGGAACTGCGCGCGAAGAATTACAGCTGCCAGCCCATCGCCATCGGCACGAATACGGACCCTTATCAGCCCATCGAGCGGGAATTCCGGATCATGCGCCAGGTGCTCGAAGTGCTGGAGGCTTATAACCATCCCGTCTCGATCGTCACGAAATCGGCGCTGGTGACGCGGGATATCGATATTCTCTCGGCCATGGCAAAGCGCGGTCTTGCCAAGGTTGCCGTCTCCGTCACCACGCTCGATGCTAAGCTCGCCCGGGCGATGGAGCCGCGCGCCTCCACCCCGTCAAAGCGCATGGCGGCATTGGAAATGCTTTCGGCGGCGGGCATTCCGACCGCCGTGATGATCGCGCCCGTCATTCCCGCGCTCAACGATCATGAGCTTGAAAAGATCATGACGGGCGCGGCGCTCGCCGGTGTTAAGGCCGCCAATTACATTCTACTGCGCCTTCCTTTGGAGATCAGCGATCTTTTCAAGGAATGGCTGGAAGAAAACGCGCCGGATAAAGCAAAGCATGTGCTTTCGGTGCTGCGGCAAATGCGCGGCGGCAAGGATTATGACGCTGAATGGGGAAAACGCATGCGCGGCGAGGGGCCCTTCGCCTGGATGCTGAAGCGGCGGTTTGAAATCGCCGCCCGCAAACACGGCCTCACCCGCCCGCGCTTCGAGCTCGATTGCAGCCAGTTCAAGCCGCCCCCGCAACAAGGCGAGCAGCTCAGCTTCTTCTAAGCGATCAGACAGGGGAGCGTCTGTACATAAGCGCCGCGACAGCCTATCCAGAGAGGGTGGAAGCTGAGATGGAGCCGCGCGAAAAGATGCCCGTGCCCGAAGGAACAACCAAAGGCCCGACGCTTGAGCTTGAGAAAAAAGCAGGCTTTCCGGCAAAGCGCGTTGCCGGGGTCGATGAAGCCGGGCGCGGGCCTTTGGCAGGCCCCGTGGTTGCCGCCGCGGTGCTGCTCGATCCTGCCGCCATTCCCGACGGTCTCAACGATTCCAAGAAGCTGAGCGCGGCAAAGCGCGAAAAGCTTTTCGAGGAAATTTGCGCCTCCAGCCGCTATGCCATCGCCCTCGGCGCGGTCGAGGAGATCGACCGGCTCAACATCCATCACGCCACCTTGCAAACCATGAAGCGCGCCGTGGAAGCGCTGCCGCTCGCCCCCGATCATGTTTTGATCGACGGGAAGTTTACCCCTGCTCTCGCCTGCCCCGCCGAGGCGGTGATCGGCGGCGACGGGCGCTCGCTTTCCATCGCCGCCGCCTCCATTCTTGCCAAGGTGACGCGCGACCGGCTGATGCTGGATCTCGATGCGGCGCATCCCGGTTACGGCTGGGCGCGCAACATGGGCTATGGCACGGCGGCGCATAAATCGGCACTCGAAGCGCTCGGGCCCACCATTCACCACCGCCGCTCCTTCGCTCCCATACGCAAGATATTGAGTCCGGATTCCTAAGAGAGACTCGATATAGTAGGCGATGACTCGCTAACCCATTGATTCCAATAAATTAATTGACCTGTAACCGGTCCCCCGCCAATATCCCCGCCTCACACAAGAAGGGGACATTCCAGTGGGGCGTTCGCGTCAATTCAGCCGGATTCCGGCCAATGAAATTCTCCAGGGTGATTGCATCGAGCTGATGAACGCCCTGCCCGAAAAGTCGGTCGATCTCGTTTTCGCCGACCCGCCCTACAATCTCCAGCTTCAGGGCGATCTGACGCGCCCGGACCAAAGCAAGGTCAATGGTGTGACCGATGCCTGGGACCAGTTTGCCAGTTTCGAAACCTATGACCGGTTCACGCGCGAATGGCTCGCGGCGGCGCGGCGTATCCTGAAAGATACGGGCGCGATCTGGGTCATCGGCTCCTATCACAATATTTTCCGCGTCGGCGCCTCGCTGCAGGATGCCGGCTTCTGGGTGATGAACGACATCGTCTGGCGCAAGACGAACCCGATGCCGAATTTCCGCGGCACGCGTTTCACCAATGCCCATGAAACGCTGATCTGGGCGACGAAGAGCGCGGATCAGAAAAAATACACGTTCAATTACGACGCGATGAAGGCGCTGAACGAGGATCTGCAAATGCGCTCGGACTGGGTGCTGCCGATCTGCACCGGCGCTGAGCGGCTGAAAGACGAAACGGGCGATAAGGCGCATCCGACGCAAAAGCCGGAATCGCTGCTTCACCGCGTGTTGCTCGCCACCACCAATCCGGGCGACATCGTGCTCGATCCTTTCTTCGGCACGGGCACGACGGGGGCCGTTGCCAAGAAGCTCGGGCGCAATTTCATCGGGCTCGAACGGGAAGACAAATACATCAAGGCCGCCAAAGCCCGCATCAAGGCCGTGCAGTCTTCCAAGGCCGAAGATCTGAAAGTCACGCAGTCCAAACGCCAGGAGCCGCGCGTGCCTTTCGGCATGCTGGTCGAGCGCGGGCTTCTGGAGCCCGGCACCGTGCTTTATGATCCGCGCCGTTCGGTTGCCGCGAAAGTGCGCGCCGACGGCTCGCTCGTCTGCAAGGATGCGACAGGCTCGATCCACAAGATCGGCGCCCATGTGCAAGGGCTTGAAGCCTGCAACGGCTGGACCTTCTGGCATTTCAAGACGGATGGAAAGCTGAAGCCCATCGACCTTCTGCGCCAGAAAGTGCGCGCGGAAATGGGCACGGCCTGAGGCCGCCTTTCCTCGTTCTGCACCTACATTCCTTGTCATGGCCCGGTTTATCCGGGCCATCCAGGAAAGTTATCCCCTCTTCCCCCGAGTGGCGGCAAAGAGCGGGCCGTCTTCCGGCAAGGCGTGGGCGACGATCTTTTTCATGACGGTGGGCAGCGCGTGTTCGCCCAGCCTTTCGGGCGCACACCAGATGCCCTCCACCGCCGCGCGTTCTCCCGCCTTTCCCTGCCAGACTTCCAGCTCGAGATGAAAATGCGTGAAGGTGTGGCGCACAAGGCCGGGCAGTTTCTGCCACTCGGTATCGAGCGGGGCTTCGGCCAGTATTGCATCCGTCTCGCGCGGCTCGGCGGTCCATTCGCTTGAGGGGATCTCCGTCATCCCGCCCAAAAGCCCTTTTGCGTCTCTCTTGCGCAGCAACACCTCGCCGCCCGGCCCTTCCAGCCAGAAGGCCGCGCCCCGGCGCACCGGCTTTTCTTTCTTTGGCGCTTTGAGGGGCAGGCTCTCGGCAATCCCGGCGGCGCGCGCCGCGCAGGCGCTTTCAAAAGGACAGCGGTTGCAGGCGGGGCTGCGCGGCGTGCAGATGGCCGCGCCCAGGTCCATCATCGCCTGGGCAAAATCCCCGGCGCGCTTTTCCGGCGTCACCTCGTCCATCCGCGCCTTGATCTCTTTCTTGGCGGCCGGCAGCGGCGTTTCGATGGCAAAAAGACGGGCGATGACTCGCTCGATATTGCCGTCCACCACCACCGCCCGCTTGCCGAAGGCGATGGCGGCAATGGCCGCTGCCGTGTAAGGCCCGATGCCGGGCAGCGCCTGAAGCTCCTTTTCATCCGCCGGAAAGGCCCCGCCATGACGCGCGCAGACCGCGCCCGCGCAGGCATGAAGATTGCGCGCGCGGCTGTAATAGCCAAGCCCCGCCCAGGCATGGAGCACCTCATCGAGATCGGCTTTGGCCAGCGCCTCAACATCCGGCCAGCGGGCCAGAAAAGCTTCGAAATAAGGCCCGACCGTCGCCACGGTGGTTTGCTGAAGCATGATTTCCGAGAGCCAGACCCGGTAAGGGTCCGGGACCTCCCCCCGCCGCGCGCGCCAGGGCAGCACCCGGGCATGGCGGTCATACCAGGCAAGCAGAGCTCGGGCTTCGGGCCTTATTACTGACGGGGCGGCAGGCAAAGTGCTCTCACTCTTTTATGACGGACCCATGGGGCGGACGGCCAACTCGCGGCTCGCAACTTGAACTTATTTGCGCGACACTATAGGCGTGAACGCCGCCGCGGCCAGGCTTCTAGAAGTGCCTTTGAAGCGCCGCACGGCAAAAACCCCGCATTCAGCCGCCGCCAGCCGGCCCAAAGAAGACGATCGGCACGCGATGATCCAGACCCTGCCCCGCCGCCGCAAGAAAGGCCCGCCGCCCATGTCGGCGCGGCTTTCCATGGCAACGCGCGAGGTGCTCAAACGCCAGGGTTTTGCCGATATGCATATTCTCCGGCACTGGCCGGAAATCGTCGGGCGCAGCCTGGCCGAGCTCAGCGCCCCGGAAAAGCTCACTTTTCCGCGCGGGCGCGCACCTTCGGACGGGCGCAAGCGCGCGCGGCCGGAAGGGGCGATACTCACGGTGCGAATCGACGGCGCCGCGGCGCTGGAATTTCAGCATCTCGAACCGCAGATTATCCAGCGCATCAACAATTATTACGGCTACGGCGCGGTACAGCGCCTCAAACTCGTTCAAGGCCCGCTGCCTATGGCGCCGCGCAAACGGCGCAAGAGCTTCCGGGGGCTCACGCCGGAAGAAGAACAAGGCCTGAACGCAGAGGTAAAAGCAGTCGAAAACCAGCAGCTTAGAGAGTCACTTCTCAACCTTGGACGGCTCGTCATGGGCACCATAAAACCGCGCGCCTAACAGCGATTCTGAAAGCCTTGCAAGAGAAAGGTTCTGTTGCGGGGCTCTGGAGGGCGTGCCTACAATCCAACCATATTTAGTAGGGAACCAGGACCGTGGGACAAAATAAGAGCATCATCGCCGGCGTTGCCGTCGCTGCCCTCGTGCTTATTGCCGCCGGCATTTTCTATTTCAGCAGCCAGGGCAATGGCGCCGGCACAGCCCCGAACGGCATGGCGGATGCGCCCGAAGCGCTCGTTACGCCGGGCCCGCTCGGCGATCTGGCGCTGGGCGATGAAAACGCGCCCGTCACGATCATCGAATACGCCTCGCTGACCTGCAATCACTGCGCCGCCTTCCACACTCAGGTCTTTCCGGAGCTGAAGGAAAAATACATCGACACGGGCAAGGTCCGTTTCGTGGCCCGCGCCTTCCCGCTCGACCCCATCGCCACGGCAGCGGTCATGATTTCGCGCTGCGCGGGGGATGAGCGCTATTTCAAGTTCCTGGAAATTCTCTTTGCCAAGCAGAACGAATGGGCCTTTCAGGAAAACCCGGTCGACAAGCTGAAAGCCATCGCCAAGCAGGGCGGCTTTTCGGATGAAAGCTTCGAGCAGTGCCTCGCCGATCCCGAATTGCTCGACCATATCCGCCAGGTTCAAAAACGGGCCTATGAGGAGCTGAAAATCGCCTCCACGCCGACGTTCTTCGTGAACGGGGAAAAAGTGGAAGGGGCCATGCCTTTCGAGGATTTTGAAAAAATTATCCTCAAGCACCTGTCCGAATCGTGATTTAACGCCGGCCTGCTCCGCACGGGCAGGCCGGTATCGTCAGTCAACAGAAAGCGGTGTTATCTCGTGAAGTTCACGCGCCTACGTCTTTCAGGTTTCAAATCCTTCGTGGAGCCGACCGATCTTCTGATCGAACCGGGCCTCACCGGCATTGTCGGGCCGAATGGTTGCGGCAAGTCGAACCTGCTGGAAGGCCTGCGCTGGGCCATGGGCGAGAACTCTTTCAAATCCATGCGCGGCTCGGGCATGGAAGACGTGATCTTTGCGGGCACGAATATGCGCCCGGCCCGCAATCATGCGGAAGTCACGATCTATATGGACAATCAGGACCGCTCCGCGCCGTCCGCCTATAATGACAGCGAGCATCTGGAAGTCGGTCGCCGCATCGAAAAAGACAAAGGCTCGACCTACCGCATCAACGGCAAGGAAGTGCGCGCGAAAGACGTGCAGCTGCTCTTTGCCGATGCCTCCACCGGCTCGCACTCGCCCGCTCTCGTCAAGCAGGGCCAGATCACGCAGCTCATTAATTCCAAGCCGATCAACCGGCGCCGCATTCTGGAAGAAGCCGCCGGCATTACCGGCCTTCACACCCGCCGCCATGAAGCCGAGCTCCGGCTGAAAGGCGCGGAAACGAACCTGACGCGGCTCGACGATGTGGTGGGCCAGCTTGAAAGCCAGCTTTCCAGCCTGAAGCGCCAGGCGCGCCAGGCAACGCGCTACCGCAACCTTTCCGGCCTCATCCGGCAGGCGGAAGCGGTGTTCTTCCACCTGCGCTGGAACCACGCCAAGGAGCTTTTGGAAGCGGAAGAAAAGCGCCTCGCCGAGACCGACACGCGGGTTGCCGAATATACGGAAGCTGCCGCCGTCGCCTCCACCGCGCAGGCCGAGGCATCGGAAAAAATCCCGGCGCTGCGCGAGGCGGAAGCCGTTGCCGCCGCCAAACTGCACCGGCTGACGGTGGAACGGGAAAATCTCGATGCGGAAGAAAAGCGCGCCCGCGAACAGGCCGAGCGGCTGACCGCGCGGCTGGCGCAAATTTCCTCCGACCTTGAGCGTGAAAGCGGCCTTATCGCCGACACGGACGAAGCCATTGCCAAGCTCGCCGAGGAAGAGGCCGCCCTTAACAGCGAAAACGAAGCCCAGGGCTCCGCCCAGGAAGAAGCGGGCGCCCGGGTTGCAAGGGCGGAAGACGCCTTGAAAGCGCGCGAGAGCGAGCTTGATACGCTGGCAAATGAAGCTGCCGCGCTCAGCGCCCAGCGCCAGAGCCTTGAGCGCACGATCGAACAAAGCGCCGCGCGCATCGAAAAGCTGATCCAGCAGCTTCAAACCATTGCGAATGAGCGCGAAACGCTGGCCGATGCGGAGGCCAAACAGGTCGCCATCGCCCAGCAGACCGAAGAAGTTGAAACCGCCGTCGGCAAAGTCCTCGAAGCTTCGGAAGCAGCCGAGGAAGCGGAAAAAACGTTGCAGGCCGCCCGCGCCAGCGAAGCCCAGGCGCGCGAGCCGATGAACGCAGCCGAAAAGCAGCTCGAGCGCATGCTCGCCGAAGCCAAGGCGCTTGGCGACATGCTCGCCATCGGCGAAGGTGATCTCTGGCCGCCGCTCATTGACGCGGTGACGGTGGAGCCGGGTTATGAAACGGCGCTCGGCGCAGCCCTTGGCGATGATCTTTCCGTGCCGACGGACACAGCCGCGCCCATCCATTGGGACGAATTACCGGTGCTTGAAGCGCCCGCGCCCCTGCCCCATGGCGCCCTGCCGCTTTCTCAGTTCGTGCGCGGCCCGGCAGCCTTCGGCCGGCGCCTCTCGCATATCGGTCTGGTGGAAGCTGCCCAAGGCAGCGAGCTGCAAAAGCAGCTCAAACCCGGCCAGCGGCTGGTGACGAAAGAAGGCGATCTTTGGCGCTGGGACGGGTTTACCGCCGCAGCCGATGCGCCGACCGCCGCCGCCAAGCGGCTCGAACAGCGCAACCGCCTTGCCGATCTGGAAGAAGAGATTGCCGAGCAAAAGGCGCTGGCCCGCGCCGCCCGCGACACGTTTGAGGCCGCACGCCTTGCCGCGCAGGAAGCTCAGGTAAAAGAACAGGAACTGCGCCGCGCACTGCGCGATGCTCAGTCCCATGAAAGCCAGCTTCGGGCCGAGCTGACCGCCGCCGAGCGCCAGGCGTCCGCGCAGCTCTCGCGCCTTGCCGCTTTGGCGGAAGCCGAAGAACGTCTTTCCGGCGATCTGACCGAAGCGCGCCGCACCCATGAAGAAAGCACGGCCTCGCTCGAGGGCCTGCGCCCGGACGGCGAGCTGAAAGAAAAAGTCGCCGCGAAACGCGAGGAAGTCGGCGCGCTGCGCATCGAACTTTCCGAAGCGCGCGCCGCCCTTGAAAGCATCAACCGCGAGGCGCAGGCCCGTGCCCGCCGCCTTTCCGTGATCGGCCAGGAGCGCAGTGCCTGGGAGCTGCGCTCGGCAAACGCCCGCAAGCAGATCGAAACGCTGGGCCAGCGCAAGCAGGAAGCCGAAGCCGAGCTTGAAGAGCTGAAAGATGTGCCTGGCGCCATCGAGGAAAAGCGCAAGTCGCTGCTCAGCTTCATCTCGCAGGCCGAGACGGAGCGGCGGGAAGCGGCCGACGCGCTGGCCGAGGCCGAGCGCCACCTTTCCGAATGCGACAAGCTTGCCCGCGAAACCCAATCCGCCCTTTCCCAGGTGCGCGAGGAACGCGCCCGCATCGACGGGCTGGTGGACGGCGCCCGCGAGCGCAAGGCCGAGGCCGAAGCGCGCATCCGCGAGGAACTGAACTGCGCCGCCGAAGAAGCTCTGGCAAAAGCGGAACTGAAAGAAGGCGAAGAACTGCCCGCCGTCGATGCCATCGAGCAGAAACTCGACCGGCTGAAGCGCGAGCGCGAGAATCTGGGCGGTGTCAACTTGCGCGCCGATGAAGAAGCGCGGGAGATCGAAGAACAGCTCACCGCCATGCAGACCGAGCGCGAGGATCTGGAAGCGGCGATCGCCAAACTCCGCCAGGGCATTGCCAGCCTCAACCGGGAAGGCCGCGAGCGCATGCTGGCCGCTTTCGAGCAGGTGAACGAGAATTTCGCCAAGCTCTTCACGCATCTTTTCGGCGGCGGGGAAGCGCATCTCAAACTTACCGAATCAGACGATCCGCTTGAAGCCGGCCTTGAAATCATGGCCCGCCCGCCCGGCAAGCGCCTGCAGAATATGTCGCTGCTTTCGGGCGGCGAGCAGACGCTGACCGCCACCTCGCTGATTTTCGCTGTGTTCCTCACCAATCCCTCGCCCATCTGTGTGCTGGACGAGGTGGACGCGCCGCTCGATGATGCCAATGTGGAGCGTTTCTGCGATCTGATGGAAGAAATGGCCCGCACGACGGATACCCGCTTCCTGATCATCACGCACCACGCGCTCACCATGGCCCGGATGCACCGGCTTTTCGGCGTGACCATGCAGGAGCGGGGGGTCTCGACCCTGGTGTCGGTGGATCTGGAGGCGGCCGAGCAGCTGCGCGAAGCCAGCTAAGCAAGGCATTCTCGGGGAATCTTCCCGCAATTTCACACATCATCGCCAAGCCCCCGGACAAAGAGGAATCACCCCCTTGCCGGGGCCAATTGCCGCACCTTGCCTCAACGCAAGATTTTTCAATTATTTCAATAAGTTGACACTGGCTCAGAGGTTCTTGACAGCCTATGGGGGCCGAAGTAGGGTGCGCGCGGCTTGAGGCAGCTTTCCCGCAGTTTCCTGCGGGATTTCCCGCGCGAAGGAGCACGAGTTTTGACGGACGATGACGGCAAAACTCGATCGGGATCCAAGGATCAGAGCGATCTAGATCAGCTCCGATCCTTAGGGGAACGATTGAAGCATGCGCAAGGGGGCAGCAAAAGCCAAGGAAACCGGGCGTCTTCTGGCCGCCCCTCCGATATGGGCCCGGCGCTCCGCATGTCGACGGAGTTTATCGCGGGCGTAATTGCCGGCGGGGGTCTTGGGTGGTTTCTGGATAAGTGGTTCGAGACGATGCCGCTTTTCCTGATCATCTTTCTAGGGCTGGGGACGGCGGCAGGTGTCGTCAATATTATCCGCGCGGCAAACGCGCTGAGCACGAATGCGGGCGCGGATAAGGGAAATGATCAGGGCGGCTCGCCGCCCGCGAAGATGTAAGGCGGAAGCTGTGGCAGCACAAAATGGACAGGACGGCGGTTTTCCAGTCGATCCGTTGCATCAATTCGAAATCACCACCCTGGTTCCTTTGAACATTGGCGGTATCGACGCCTCTTTCACGAATTCCAGCCTCTGGATGGTGCTGACGGTTTTCGCCGTCACCTTCCTGACGGTTTTTGCCGTGCGCGGGCGCAACATGGTCCCCGGGCGGATGCAGTCCATCGCCGAAATGTCCTACGAGTTCGTCGCCAATATGGTGCGGGACAATGCCGGCAATGACGGGCAGCGCTATTTCCCTTTCATCTTCTCGCTGTTCATGTTCATCCTGCTCGCCAACTTCCTGAGCATGCTGCCCTATTCTTTCACCGTCACCAGCCACATCATCGTGACCTTCGCGCTTGCCGCGCTGGTTTTCCTGGGCGTGACGGTTATCGGCTTCGCCAAGCACGGCCTCGGCTTCCTGCGGCTTTTCGTGCCCTCCGGCGTGCCCGCCGTGATCCTGCCGCTCGTCGTGGCGATCGAGGTGATTTCCTATCTTTCCCGTCCGCTCAGCCTCTCGGTTCGTCTTTTCGCGAATATGCTGGCCGGTCACATCACGCTCAAGGTTTTCGCCGGCTTCGTGATCGCGCTGAGCAGCGCGGGCGTTGCGGGCATCTTCGGCGCGGTTCTGCCGCTTGCCATGATCGTCGCCATCACGGCGCTGGAATTCCTGGTCTGCGCCCTGCAAGCCTATGTGTTTGCGGTTCTGACCTGCATGTATCTGGGCGACGCCCTGCATCCGGGCCACTAAGCGCCCTTGAACGAGTTATCCCGCGCCTTCCGGGGCGCGCCCTATGGAAACAAGTTTCGGTTGGTCATGGGGACCGAACGATTTATGGCTGTCAGGAACTTTAAGGCAGAAGGAGCATAAGGCTATGGAAGCGGAAGCAGCTAAATTCATCGGCGCCGGTATCGCGTGCCTCGGCATGGGCGGTGCAGGCATCGGCCTCGGCCACATTTTCGGCAACTACCTGGCGGGCGCTCTGCGCAACCCGTCGGCTGCGGACGGTCAGTTCGGCCGCCTGATCTTCGGCTTCGCCGTGACGGAAGCACTTGGCATCTTCTCGCTGCTCGTCGCGCTGATCCTGCTGTTCGCCTAAGTTCCATTTAGGTGTGACGTGGCCGGCCGCTTCGGTGGCCGGCATATGATCAGGAGGGTTTAATGCCCGAGAACGCGCAAAACGAGATTGTAATCGGTCAAGACAATCTCGGCCTGCAAAGCGAAGTCCAAATTCCCGAGGCGGGTCATGAAGGCGGGTTTCCGCCCTTCAATACGGAAACGTTTGAAGCGCAGCTCGTCTGGCTCGTCATCACTTTCGGCATCCTCTACTATCTGATGTCGAAAGTGGCGCTGCCGCGCATCGCGAATGTGATCGAGGAACGGCGGGACCGGATTGCAGACGACCTCGATCAGGCCGGCCAGTTCAAGGCCCAGACCGAGGACGCGATCCAGTCCTATGAGACCGCGCTTGCCGAAGCCCGGGCGAAGGCGCATGCCATCGCCCAGGAAACGCGCGACCGCCTCTCTGCCGAAACGGACTTGCACCGCGAAAAACTCGAAAACGAGTTGGACAAGAAAATCGCGGATGCGGAAACGCGGATTGCCGCCACCAAGGAAGCCGCTCTTGCGCATGTGCGCGGCGTGGCGACCGATGTGGCTTCTTCCATCGTCACGCAGCTTCTGGGCGAAGATGCGGACAAAGCGGCGGTGGAAAAAGCCGTCGACGCCAAACTCGGATAAGGGAGACAACAGATGCAGGCTCTTCTCGTTGATTCCTCTTTCTGGGTTGCCGTCGGCCTTGTCATCTTCCTCGTCATTATCGGCCGCGCGAAAGTGCACAAGCTGATCGGCGAGAAGCTCGACGAGCGTGCGGAGAACATCAAGCGCGAGCTTGAGGAAGCCCGCCGCCTGCGTGAGGAAGCCCAGCAGCTGCTGGCCTCCTATCAGCGCAAGCAGCGCGATGCGGAAGCGGAAGCCGAAGCGATTATCGAGCAAGCGGAAGCGGAAGCCAAACGTCTGGCCGAAGAAACCCGCAGCAAGCTGCAGGAACAGGTCGCCCGGCGCACGAAAATGGCGGAAGACAAAATCGCTCAGGCCGAAGCGCAGGCCGTCAAGGAAGTGCAGTCCCTGGCAGCGGAAATCGCCGTCAGCGCCGCACAGGAAGTCATCGGCTCGAAACTGGCCAGCGGCGGCGCCGCCCGGCAGCTCGATAAGGCGATTTCCGAGGTTAAAGACAAACTTCACTAAGCCTTACAGCTTCAAACAAATCAAACCCCGCGAGGCTCCGGCCCCGCGGGGTTTTCTTTCTCGGGGCCGCGCCCAAACGCACATACTCTGAAAACGCCGGTAGAGACGCGCTTTAGCCGGGCGCGGCGACCGTCAGCTCGACCGTCAGCTCCGGCCAGGCCGCTTTCCAGCGCGCCGCTTTGCGCTCATATTCGGCGGCGCCGAAATTCGCCGTGACATTCGGGCGGATCAGCATATCCGCTATGTCGCTCAGCCCATCCGGCGCATAAAGCTCGAACCCGCCTTCCCCGTCCGGCTTCAATCCGACCTTGCAAGCGACTGCCAGAAACCGGTCGATGCCCTCGCAGGCGCTTTTGAGCGGCGCATAAGGCAGGCCGAAACGCTCCTCATACCAAAGGTGAACCCGCGCCTGGTTTTTCACCTCGATCTCGGCGCCAAGATCGGCAAAGAGCGCCTCTGCCCGGCGGATCACCTCATCCTCCGCTTCCCAGGAAAGGTCGGCATCATCAAAATAGAAAATGTCGTAGTCCTTGATGCCATGAGCGACGGGCCGCCCAGTTTTAACGTTCCAGCAGGTCTGAAACAAAGCGCCCGACACCAGCCAGGCATCGGGCGCTTTCAAATCGGGCAGTCTTTCGAGAATGGCGCGGTTCACAGGGTTCTGACATACAGCCGCCGTGAACTCCGCCTTCTCCATTACTCTGCCGCTTTCGAGGCCGGTTCATTGCGCCCATGCTGCCAGCGCAGGATGGGTTTGCGGGCCGCAAGCGTTTCATCGAGGCGGCGGCGCGGGGCAAGATAAGGCGCGCCGGAAAACCGTTCCGTCTCCCCGCGCTTGGCGCTTTCGGCAAGATCGCGCAGCGTTGCGATGAAGAGATCGAGACTGTCTTTCGATTCCGATTCCGTCGGTTCGATCAGCATCGCCCCATGCACGACCAGCGGGAAATACATAGTCATGGGGTGATAGCCCTCATCGATCATCGCTTTTGCAAAATCCAGCGTCTCGACGCCCGTGCCTTTCAGGAAGCTGTCATCGAAAAGCGCTTCATGCATGCACGGGCCTTCATAAGGCGCGCTCATCACGTCTTTCAGCGATGCCAGGATGTAATTGGCCGAAAGCACGGCGTCTTCCGATGCCTGGCGGATGCCGTCCGCACCATGCGAGAGCATATAGGCGAGCGCCCGCACGAACATGCCCATCTGGCCGTGAAAGGCCGTCATGCGGCCGAAAGGCTGGCCGGTGCTTTCACCCTCATGCTCGATGGCGCGGTAGGCGCCCTTTTCATGCACGATCCAGGGCAGCGGCGCGAAGGGCGCCAGCGCTTGCGAGAAGACGACGGGCCCGGCCCCCGGCCCGCCCCCGCCATGGGGCGTCGAGAAGGTCTTGTGCAGATTGATATGCATGGCATCGATGCCGAGATCGCCGGGGCGCACGCGCCCTGCAATGGCGTTGAAATTCGCACCGTCGCAATAGAAATAGCCACCCGCCTCATGCACCGCATCGGCAATCTCGATAATGTCCCGCTCGAAAAGCCCGCATGTATTGGGGTTCGTGAGCATGATCGCGGCAACATCGGGGCCGAGCTTCGCCTTGAAGGCTTTCACATCCACATGCCCGTCTTCGGTGGCGGGAATGGAATCGACGGTAAAGCCGATCTGCGCCGCCGTTGCCGGGTTCGTGCCATGGGCCGATTCGGGCACCAGCACGCGTTTGCGCGTGCCTTCCTCGCCGCGCGCGCGCAGCGCCGCATCGATCGCCATCATCCCGCATAGCTCGCCGTGTGCGCCGGCCTTGGGCGACATGGCAACGGCGGGCATGCCCGTCAGCTCTTTCAGCCAATGGGCAAGCGTGTCGATGAGCTCCAATGCGCCCTGCACCGTCTGCTGCGGCTGAAGCGGGTGCACATCGCCGAAGCCCGGCAAGCGGGCCATTTTTTCATTGAGGCGCGGATTGTGCTTCATGGTGCAGGAGCCCAGTGGATAAAGCCCGCTATCGATCGCGTAGTTCTTCTGGGACAGACGCACATAATGGCGCATCACTTCCGGCTCGGAGAGACCGGGCAGGCCGATCCGGCCCTGCCGCGCCACCCCGCCGAGGCGCGGCGCAAATTCTTCCGGCTCGTCCAGATCGACGCCAGAGGCACCGGGACTGTCCAGTTCGAAAATCAGCGGCTCTTCCTGCACGAGGCCGCGATTGCCGGTGAAGGTTTCATGGGGCGCGAAGCCCGTTTCCGCGCCCGTGCCGGTGGGCCGGCCTTTTGCATTCATGCTGCTCATGCCAGCACCTCCTTCAGCGCGCGCGCATAGGCGGCGCGGTCCTGATCGCTGTTCACTTCGGTCGAGGCAACGGCGATCAGATTTTTCATCTCATCATTGCCGGGCATCAGGCGGGAAAGCGGTACGCCGCCGAGCACGCCTTTTTCCACCAGCGCGTCGATCACCTCGGCGCCCGGTTTCGGCGTTTCGATGGTGAATTCGTTGAAGAATGCCTCATTCAGCACGTTCACGCCCGGCACCGCGCCAAGCGCATCGGCCAGTTTCACGGCATTCGCATGGTTGATCCGCGCCAGGCGCGTATAGCCTTCCTCGCCAAGGAGCGAGAGATGGATCGTAAAGGCCAAACAGCAAAGGCCCGAATTCGTGCAGATATTGCTCGTCGCTTTTTCGCGGCGGATATGCTGCTCGCGGGTGGAAAGGGTCAGCACAAAGCCGCGCTTGCCTTCAGCATCCACCGTTTCCCCGCACAGACGGCCCGGCATCTGGCGCACGAATTTCTGCTTCGCCGCGAAAAGCCCGACATAAGGCCCGCCGAAATTCAGCCCGTTGCCGAGCGACTGGCCCTCGCCCACCACGATATCCGCGCCCATTTCACCGGGCGGCGTGATGAGGCCGAGCGAGACGATTTCCGGCACGACGACGATCATCAGCGCGCCCTTAGCATGGGCGGCCTCGGCAAGCGCGCTCAAATCGCGCACATGGCCGAAGATATCCGGGTTCTGCACGACGACGCAGGAGGTTTCCTCGTCGATCTCACCGGCAAGGCCCTCGGTTCCTTTCGGGCAAGGCGGCTCGGTGACGAGCTTGTAGCTGCCGAAATCGGAAAGGTTTGCCACCACATCCTGGTAGTGCGGATGCAGATTGCCGGAGAGCACGGCTTTCTTGCGCTTGGTGACGCGGTGCGCCATCAGCACCGCCTCGCCGCAGGCCGTCGAACCGTCATACATGGAGGCATTGGCCACCTCCATGCCGGTCAGCATCGAAACCTGGGTCTGGAACTCGAAGAGATATTGCAGCGTGCCTTGCGTGATCTCCGGCTGATAAGGCGTATAGGAGGTCAAAAACTCCGAGCGCTGAATAAGATGGTCCACCGTCGCCGGGATATGGTGCTTGTAAGCGCCGGCGCCGACGAAGAACGGCACCTGGCCTGCCGGAATGTTTTTGCCCGCCATGGCGGCAAGCTGGCGCTCGACTTCCATCTCGCCCTGACGGCGCGGCAGATCGATCAGCCCGTCCAGGCGCGCGGCCTCCGGCACATCCTTGAAAAGCTCATCGACGCTTTTGGCGCCGATAGCCGCGAGCATTTGCGCCCGGTCGTCCGTCGTCAGGGGGAGATAACGCATGTGATCAGTCCAGCTCTTTGATGTATTTTGCGTAAGCGGCTTCGTCCATCAGATCGTCAAGCTCGTCTTCGTCCGTCAGCTTGAGTTTGACGAACCAGCCCTCACCCGTTGCATCTTCATTGACGCGGCCGGGGGCAGCTTCCAGTTCTTCGTTCACCTCGATCACTTCGCCGGAAACGGGCGCATAGACCTCGCTCGCCGCCTTGACGGATTCGACCACCGCCGCCTCGTCCCCCTGCTCCAGGGTCTTGCCGATATCGGGCAATTCGACGAAAACGACATCGCCGAGCTGCTCCTGCGCGTAATCGGAAATACCGATCGTGGCGGTGTCTCCGTCGACCAGCACCCATTCGTGATCTTTCGTAAAGCGAATATCGCTCATTGCCCTCAGTCCCTTGTTAGTCCTGCCTCTATGAGGCCGTTTCTGCTTACTTTTTTCCGCGGTAATAGCGCTGGGCAACGAAGGGAAGCGGCGCGATATGCGCGGGCCGCTCCTTGCCTCTCACCATCAGCACGACTTCGGTACTCACGTCACTTGCCGCCGTTTGCACATAGCCCATGGCAATGGGCCCGCCGACGCTGGGGCCAAAACCCCCGCTCGTTACAACACCGAGCTTTTCGCCCGTGGTGGAGAAAATCTCCGTCCCCTCGCGCGCCGGAGCCTTGCCGTCGGGCAGAATGCCGACGCGCTTTGAAGGCGCGCCGTTTTTAAGCTGATCCAAAATGGTTTCGGCGCCCGGAAAGCCGCCTTCCTCGCGCCGCCGCTTCGGGATCGCCCAATTCAGCGCCGCTTCGACAGGCGTCGTTGCCTCATCGATGTCATGACCGTAAAGGCAGAGTCCCGCTTCAAGGCGCAGCGAATCGCGGGCGCCAAGGCCGATGGGCTCAACTTCGTCGTGGGCAAGCAGTGCGCGGGCCACCGCCTCGGCTTTATCGGCGGCAACGGAAATCTCGAACCCGTCCTCGCCCGTATAGCCGGCGCGGGTCAGATGGCAGGCGATCCCGTCAAAACTGCCGCGCCGCGCATCCATGAAAATCATCTCGGCGGCTTGCCGCGCATGGCGAGCCAGCACCTCGCCTGCGCGCGGGCCCTGCAGCGCGAGGAGGGCTAAATCTTCCAGCGGCTCCAGCGTCACGTTTTCCGGCAGGCGGGCGGCGATATAGGCGTAGTCCTTTTCCTTACAGGCGGCATTGACGACGAGAAGGAGCGAGCCTTCCTCTTCCGGCGCTGCCGGGCGGGCGACCATGAAATCGTCCACGATCGTGCCTTTGTTCGTCAAAAGCAGGGAATAGACCTGGCGGCCCGCGCCCAAGCCTTTGAAATTGCCCGGCGCCAGCGCTTCAAGCGCGGCGGCAACGGTTTCATGGTCCGGGCCCTTCAGGCGCGCCTGGCCCATATGGGAAACGTCGAAAAGCCCGGCCGCCTCACGCGTGTGCACATGTTCGGCGAGCACGCCTTTGGGATATTGTACGGGCATGTCATAGCCCGCGAAAGGCACCATGCGCGCGCCCAGCTCCAGGTGCAGGCCATGCAGCGGCGTCATCTTCAAATCTGATGTCTTCAAATCTTCAGGAGTTGCCGCGGCTGAACTCTCACCCATGGGACGCACCTTTCACGGTAATTGAGCGGGACCGCCCCAAACCTTGCGGCTTAAAGCAGTGCCCCCTCTGTCCCATCTACCTGAGAGATTTGACCCGGCTCACGCGGCGCGCCGGGCTTACTCCTTCGGTGAGGCCCACGCGCAGCTTAAAAGGCGCGGCCTGCTTTCCAGAGTGCCATCCTTCTGCGGTCCTTTTGCCTGAGAGTTTCCGGGGCGGTTGCTCCTTCGGCGCCGGGCTGCCTTTCGGGCAGGGCCGGTCTCTCCCGCAGAGATCTTCTGTATGTGCCGGGATGATAGGCGGCAAGCGGCAGGAGTCAATTGCTTCCGGGCCGGGCCTGCGCGCCTTGCAAAAGCCCCTGAGATTCCGCGGGGAATGCCCAGGCTGTAGGCACCATCGTGCGGCCCGAATCGGCGTCAGCGGCTCCGAAAAGCGGCTTTCCGGGGCTTTTAGCGGCCCTCGGCCCGGTTCGCCTCCAGCTGGTCTTTCGTCAGCTGAAAGCCCACCAGCATCTCATAGGCCGAGCCGTCGAAAGGCGGCACATAGGGCACTTTCGTCTCCTCGATGGAATGGACGAAACCGACTTTCCGGCTCGCTCCGCCGAAAGAGAGGGTCAGCTCGCGCACTTCCTTGCGCAAAACCCGCGAGGAGGTTTCGGTCAGCGCAATGAAGACCGGCACCTTTACCTGGCGCGAGGTTGCCGCGGGCCCCAAATCCGCCGTGCCGCGGAAGGCAATATCCACATAGATAATACCGTCATCGAGATCGTATTCGCAGGCTGTCACTGCCTCCTCGATCTCCGCGCTCACCACCACATCGGTAATATCGCGGCCATTGCCCTCATAAACGGTAAGGGTTTCGGTATTGGCCAGAATGCCTACGCTCGGGCACGGAAGGCTTGCGAGCTTTTCCCGCTCCGCCTCGGAGGCGCAGCCTGCCAGAGCGGCGGCAAGCGCGCCCATCGCGGCAAATGCCGCCAGGCGGCCCTTCAGGGTGTTCTCACGCTTCCGGATCGGCGCTAGACCGCTCATTCCCATATCCGCTCTCTCTTGCTGGCGGCACCTGCCCGGCCGGGCGCGTGCTCGTTCCTTGACTTTATCAGGCCTCGGCCCTCTATTACCCTCAGATTCGCCTGTTGGCGGCCGGCGCGGCCAAGCCCGTGCACTTTACCGAAGGGCCAGCGGCCCCACAAGGTGCGGCACCCTGCGGTGAAAGCTTTTCATGCCGGCGGCACCCGAAACCCTCTTCACGCGAATTGAAACTTAGATGATGGATCAGGCCCCCAACGACCTCCCGCCAATCACGCTGCTGCTCGCCAATCCGCGCGGCTTTTGCGCAGGTGTCGACCGGGCGATCCAGATCGTCGAGCAGGCGCTGGTGAAATACGGCCCGCCCGTCTATGTGCGCCACGAAATCGTGCATAACCGCTATGTGGTGGAAGACCTGGAGCGCAAGGGCGCGATCTTCGTCGAGGAACTCGACGAGATCCCGGACGATGCCCGCGTGATCTTTTCCGCCCACGGGGTGCCGAAATCCGTGCCGGCCACGGCCGAGGCGCGCAATCTCTTTTATCTCGATGCCACCTGCCCGCTCGTCTCCAAAGTGCATGTGGAGGCCGAACGCCATTTCGAGGCGGGACGCGAGATCGTGCTGATCGGCCATGCCGGTCATCCGGAAGTCATCGGCACGATGGGCCAGCTCCCCGACGGCGCCGTGGCGCTGATCGAAACGGTGGCGGATGCCGAAGCTTTCGAGCCCAAGAACCCGGACAAGCTCGCCTTCATCACGCAAACGACGCTTTCCGTCGATGATACGGCCTCCATCGTCGCCGTGCTGCAGCGCCGCTTCCCGGCGATCGCCGCGCCGCATAAGGAAGACATCTGCTACGCGACGACGAACCGGCAGGCGGCGGTCAAGGCCATGACCGCGCGCGATGGCGGGCGCGCGGATGCGCTCCTCGTCATCGGCGCCCCTAATTCTTCGAACTCCATGCGCCTTGTGGAAGTTGCCGAACGGGCCGGCTGCACGCGCTCCATGCTGGTGCAGCGGGCGGGCGACATCGACTGGCCGCGCCTTGCCGGCGCCAGCCGGGTCGGCATCACCGCCGGGGCCTCGGCGCCGGAAATCCTCGTCGAGGAAGTGATCGATGCTTTCCGCGCGCATTATGACGTCACCGTGGAAACGCTCTCCGTGACGGAAGAGAATGTGAGCTTTAAACTGCCCCGCGCATTGATGGGATAGGCAGGGGCATGGCGGTTTACACGGAAGTCAGCGACGAAGCGCTCGAAGCGTTCCTTGCGGAATATGAAATCGGCGGCCTTCTCTCCTGCAAGGGCATCGCGGAGGGTGTGGAGAACTCCAACTTCATGCTCCATACCGATGGCGGCAGCTTCATCCTCACGCTTTACGAAAAGCGCGTCCATGCCGAAGATTTGCCTTTCTTTCTCGGTCTCATGAACCACCTGGCCGCCAAGGGTCTGAAATGCCCGGTGCCCATCAAACGCAAGGACGGCGAATTTCTGGGCGCGCTTGCCGGGCGGCCTGCTGCCATCATTTCCTTTCTGGAGGGCATGTCCGTCCATAGGCCCCAAGCTAAACATTGCCGCGAGCTTGGCGCGGCCATGGCCCGCTTTCATCTGGCAGGCCAAGACTTTCCCCTCACCCGCGCCAACAGCCTCAGCGTCGATCAGTGGCGCCCGCTTTATCTTTCCTGCGAGGGGCGCGCGGATGAAGTGCAAAAAGGCCTTGCCCGCGACATAGAAGCCGAACTGGATGCGCTGGAAAAGATCTGGCCGCAGAATCTGCCGCGCGGCGTCATTCATGCCGATGCCTTTCCCGACAATGTTTTTTTCATTCATGACGAGCTCTCCGGCCTTATCGATTTCTACTTCGCTTGCACCGATGCCTTTGCCTATGACTTGGCGATCTGCCTCAATGCCTGGTGCTTTGAAAAGGACGGCGCCTTCAACGCCACCAAGGCGCGCGCGCTCTTTCAGGCCTATCAACAGGTGCGCCCCTTGACGGACGCCGAACTTAAAGCACTCCCCCTTTTGGCGCGCGGCAGCGCGTTACGTTTTCTGCTCACCCGGCTTTACGACTGGCTGAACCAGCCGCCCGGCGCGCTCGTCAAGCCGAAGGACCCGCGCGATTATTGGAAGCGGCTGCGCTTTCACCGGGATGTCAAATCCGCCGCCGCCTACGGAATAGATGAATGAGTAAAGTCGAGATTTATACGGACGGCGCCTGCTCGGGCAATCCGGGCCCCGGCGGCTGGGGCGCGTTGATGATCTATAACGGCGCGGAAAAAGAACTTTCCGGCGGTGAGGCGGAGACGACGAATAACCGCATGGAGCTGATGGCCGCGATCCGCGCGCTTGAAGCCTTGAAGCGCCCCTCGAAAGTCGCGCTCTATACGGATTCCACTTACGTGCGCGACGGCATCACGAAATGGATCCATAATTGGAAACGCAATGGCTGGAAGAACGCCGCCAAAAAGCCGGTCAAAAACGAAGACCTGTGGAAGCGGCTCGATGCGGCCCTTGCCACACACGAGATCGAATGGCACTGGGTGAAGGGCCATGACGGGCACCCGGAAAACGAGCGCGCCGATGCGCTGGCCCGCTCCGGCATCGAGGCTTATCGCTGACCCCAAGAAAAAGGCCGCCCCGGAAGGCGGCCTTTTTGCTTTTTCCAAAGCTGCGTCTTAAAGCTGGGAGAGGATCGTGTCGGCGCCCGACACTTTCGCCTCGCCCGGATTGGGCTCGACATTCAGCTGCTTGACCACGCCGTCTTCCACGATCATGGAATAGCGCTGCGAGCGTCGGCCCATACCGAAGCCTGAACCGTCGAAATCTAGGCCGGTCTTGGCAGCAAAATCGCCATTGCCGTCGCCAAGCATCAGGACCGCATCGCCCGCGCCCTGCTGCTTGCCCCAGGCGCCCATGACGAAGGCGTCATTGACGGAAAGACAGGCGATGGTATCCACGCCCTTGGCTTTGATATCCGCGGCCTTCTCGATGAAACCGGGCAGGTGCTGGTTGGAACAAGTCGGCGTGAAGGCGCCGGGAAGCGCGAAGACCACGACTTTCTTGCCCGCGAAAAGCTCCGAGGTTTTGACCGGCGCAGGGCCTTTGTCCGTCAGTTGCATCAGCGTCACGTCGGGCAGCTTCTCTCCTACTGCGATCGTCATAGAGGGGCCTCCTTTCAGGTGGTGTTCGGGCGTATGAACTTTATCGGGCCAGCGCCCGGAAAATTCCGATGCGCCATTTAACCCTTTATCGCCGCCAAGGCCAAGGAGAACACCGAAAACAAAGGAAGAGAAACCCTTAGCGGATTTCGACGCGCTCTTCCCAGGCTTTGCCGCCTGCAAGAAAGGTGAGGTTCAGCATTTCGCCGGTAATGTCGCGGCCCGCATCGAGCTCGACTTCATAGCGTGAAGGTTCGCCGATATGCACAAGCTCGGCTTCGGAAAAATAAACCCCTTCCAGCCCATCGACGATGAGGACGGGCGGCGCGCCATCGCCGCCTTCCAAAAGCAGCTCCAGCTTGTTTTCGTTTTCAAGCCGGGCCGCAGCGCGGCTGCCGCGCGCGGAAAGCGCTTCGGGCACACGGGCCTCAAACGTTTCGATCTGCGCCGCCTCGACGCTGCGTTCGCCCTCCCCCGGCGCCAGCGTCATGTTAAAGACAGCTTCCGCCGGCACGCAAATATCATCGCAGAACCCGTAATTGAAAGTGAGCGACAGGTTAAGCGGTTCATCCTCATCCGCCGCTTCGACCTTGAGCGGCAGGATGACATGCTGCTTATAGCCATAAGTCGTGTCGGGTTTCGTGAATTTCTCCGGCGCGGGCCAGAGCGGCTCGGCGGATTTCAAATTCTGCGAGCCCGACCAGTCGAAGCGCGGCGGCAGGCCGGAATCACCCGGATAACGCCAATAGGTTTTCCAGCCTTTGGCGAGCGCGATTTCGACACCCAGCATCAAGCTGCCATCGCCCAGTTCCGTTTGCGCCGAAACCAGCCTGACTTTCGCGTAATCATGATCGACCCAATCGCTCGCCGCGCTTTGCGCCGGGGTCTGCGCCGCGGCAACAGGTTCAGGCGCATTCACAAACGCCCCCACCCCCAGCAAGGCCAAGGCAGCCACCAGCGTCAAACCGCCGGTCACCGGATGAAAGAACGGATTTTTGCGAAGATCACTCATGCGCCCATAACAGCATAAAATTTCCCGTATGGAACTAACACTCCAACAAATGCACGTGAGCGCATTCTCCTTGAGTCCCAGCCCCCGAACCCGCTACCATCTCATCATGGTTCAGAGTATTCCCAAGGGCAAGCCGGGTCCGACTGTGGAAGGGTATCTGCAGGGCCAGTTTCTTATTGCCATGCCGACGATGGGCGATCCGCGCTTCGAACGCGCCCTTGTTTATATTTGCTCGCATAGTGAAGAAGGCGCGATGGGGCTTATCGTTAACAAGTCCGCCCCCGGCATCACCTTCAACGGGCTTTTGGCCCAGGTCGGCATCGACCCGGCGCCGGGAACCGCAAAAGACAAAGAAAAAAACAAGAATCTGTCTCCCTTGCTGGAGGCGGAAGAGCGCCCCATTCTCTTCGGCGGGCCGGTGGAGCCGGGGCGCGGCTTCGTGCTTCATAGTCAGGACTATCTTTCCAAGGACAGCAGTCTTGCCGTTTCACCCGATGTGGCCATGACCGCGACGGTCGATATTTTGCGCGCCATCGTGCGCGGCACTGGCCCTTCCCGCTCCATCGTGGCGCTGGGTTATGCCGGCTGGGGGCCCGGCCAACTTGAAATGGAAATTCAGGAAAACGGCTGGCTCATCTGTGACATGAACGAAGAGCTGCTTTACGGGGCCGATGTCGAGACGAAATATGAACGCGCGCTGGCAACGCTCGGCGTCGATCTGTCCTTATTGTCGGGCGATGCGGGACACGCCTGACCTTTAATGCTGCCAGTGATGGGCGATGAACTTTACCGCTTCGCTCGACGTCATCGCCTTGCCATAGCGGAAGCCTTGCGCGAAATCGCAGCGCAGCGACATCATTTTCGCCGCCTGCTCGTCCGTCTCCACCCCTTCGGCAACGACATCGAGCCCCAGCCCTTTGGCCAGTGTCACCATGGCTTTGACAATGACCATGGTCTCCTCGTTATGCAGGCTTTCGGAGACGAAACTGCGGTCGATCTTCAGCGTATCGAAGGGAAAGCGCTGCAGATAGGAAAGGCTGGAATAGCCGGTACCGAAATCGTCGAGCGAGAGGCCTGCGCCCTTTTTCTTTACCCGGTGAAGCATGCGCGCGGCCAATTCCGGGTTTTCCATCACCAGGCTCTCGGTCACTTCCAGTTTCAGGCTTTCCGGCGCGATGCTGGTTTTGGAGAGAAACTCTTCCAGATCCTGAATGAGATCGTGACGCAGCAATTGCCGGCTGGAGACATTGACGCTGACGAAAAGCGGACGCTGCAAAGGAAAGAGCTTTTGCCAGCCTGCCAGGTCGTGCGCGGCCTGCCCCAGCACGAACCGCCCGATCTCCACGATAAGGCCGGTTTCCTCCGCCAGCGGAATGAAATCGTCCGGCGTGAGCAGCCCATAGGCAGGGTGATGCCAGCGCAACAGCGCCTCGAAACCGGCCACCCGCCCGTCGCTCAAGCACATGATCGGCTGGTAATAGGCCTCCAGCTCTTTGCGTTCGAGCGCGCGGCGCAGATCGTGTTCGAGGGGCACCTGATCCCGCAACTCCTCGCGCAGCTCCGGCGTGAAAAGCTCGATATTCGCCTTGCCCGACCGTTTGGCGTGAAAGAGCGCCAGTTCCGCCTCCTTCAGCACATCTTCGGGCCGCTCGTGCCGGTCCTCGCAAATCGCAATGCCGGCGCTGGCCGCCGGAAAGACCTCCCGCCCCTGCATGTCGATGGGCTGGCCCAACACATCCAAAATGGCCTCGGCCCGCTGATAGGCATCTTCAGGCGCCGTGTCGCCGACCAGCAGGATGGAAAATTCATCACCCTCGGTGCGTGCAACCGTGTCTTCCGGGCCCACCAGCGCCTCCAGGCGCCGGGCAAGGGTGATGAGCATCATATCGCCTGCCCCGTGCCCGAAAGCGTTGTTCACCGAGCGGAAGCGGTCGAGATCGATCACGATCAATGCGGCGCGCGGGCGGTCCAGCACATCCGTGCGGCGCACGGCGCGGGACAGACGGTCGAGAAAAAGCACCCGGTTCGGCAGGCCCGTCAGATTGTCATGGACGGCATCGTAGAGCAGCCGGTCCTCGCTCATATGCTGGATCGTGACATCTTCCACGGTGCCCGTGCAGCGCACGGCATAGCCTTCCTCGCCTGCAATGCAGGTTGCCTGCAGCGCGAACCAGCCGTACTCGTCCGCTTCGTTGCGCAAGCGGAATTCCATGCGGAAAAACGCATCTCCCTGCGCAATATAGGTATTGAGCATGTTGCGGTAGGTTTCCCTATCCTCCCCATGCATACGCTCGCGCCAGATGAGTTCCGAGCCGCAGAGCGCGCCCGTTTCAAGACCGAGCTCGGCCTCCAGAAGCGGGGAGACATAAAGCCTGTCTTCCAGAATATCCCAGTCCCAGACGCTGGTGCGCGCGCCGGCCAATGCGAACGCATGACGCTGCTCGGCCTGCAAAATAACCGGGTCGGTGCGCCGGCGCTGGGTCTGCACCTGGTAGGCGATGGCAAAGGCGGTAAGCGCCGCGCCAATAATGAAGAGACCGGCGATGACGGGCTCCATCATCATCCCGTTCATGGCGGAACTGAGCGCCGTTATCCCGGCAAGGAGCGCGGCCAAATCGAAAAAGAAAAGCCCCGGCAGCCAGAGCTGAGCGGCGCGCACACCGTGTTCGGCCAGACGGAAGGCGGCAAGACTTCCCCCGATCAACGCCAGCGCAAAACCGGCGCGGATGAACCCGCCGCCCGCTTCCGGCCAGGCCAGCGTCATAAGCAGCACAGCGCCCAGCCCGTAACAGGCATAGCGCACGGCCTGCTCAAGGCGCGGGGCATGATGCTTGAGGGCGAGCTGATTGAGGCCGAAATAGAGCCCGGTAAGCAGCAGCAGTCCGTGCGAGAAAAACCTGACGCGCCCTTCAAGCACCGGCGAAACCCCGAGAATGGACCCAAGATAGCCGAAACTCACCGCAAGAGTGAAAACGCCCGCCGCCATAAGGGCCGCGGCGCGGGCCGTTTGCGGTGCCCCGGTGAGCAGATAAAGGGTGGTGAGATAAACGAAAAGCACGCCGCCAATGCCAAGAAAGACGCCGTTGAGCAATGCAAGGCGCTGTTCGAACAAGAAAAGCGCCTCAGGGTGCCAAAGCTGCAGATCGGCGGGCGTGTCCTCTTGCGTATGCAGCGCCAGCGTCAATGTCGTTTGCGGGGGGATGGTAAGAGCAATGCGCTGGCTGTGAAGCCGGGTTTCGATGCCGAAAGGTCCGCCGCCGACAAACTCGGCCCGCTCAATACGGCCCGAGGCAGGGGTGGGCCAGAAAAGTCCGCTGCCCGCCAAAAGCCCGTGCCGGTTGAGAAGAACGCGCTCGACAGGCGCATCCGAACGGTTGCGCAGCGCCAGCAGCCACCATTCACCGCCGCCTTCGGCCTCTTCGCCAGCAGAGAGAACCAGCTGTCCGCCTTCCGGCGTCTCGATGGAAAGGCGCCGGCCTGCCGCTTCATAGCGTTCGGTAAAATCGGTCAGCTCCGTGACCGCTGCGCCTTCTTCCACGGCAATCGCGTCCAGCGCCCAGGCGCCCGGCGCATGAGCAGCGCCTGTCAGGAGGAGGCCGCAAACAACCAAAACCCGGCGGATTAGGGAAACAGAAAAAATCATCAGCGCGGATCGCCGCTCAACAGCGCAAAGACGGCATGGTCGTGCCACTGGCCGTTGATCTTGAGATATTCACGCGCAATTCCCTCTTCCTTGAAGCCGCATTTTCTGAGCACCGCCTTGGAGCGCTCATTATCGATCAGGCAGGCCGCCTGCACCCGGTGCAGGCGCAACTCGTCGAAGACGAAAGGCATCAAGGCTTTGACCGCCGCAGTGACATAGCCATTGCCCGCATAAGGCTCGCCCGCCCAATAGCCCAGCGCGCAAGATTGCTGCACGCCCCGTTGTACATTGGAAATCGTGCAGCCGCCAACGAGGGCATCGTCTTCGGCGCGGAAAATGAAAAACGGATAGGCCGCATCCTCGCGCACGTCGCGCATATAACGGCGCAGGCGGCGGCGGAAGGCGGCGCGGGTCAGATCGTCCGCCGGCCAGGTCGGCTCCCAGGGTGTCAGAAAGGCGCGCGAGCGGGTGCGCAGCTCCGCCCATTCGCCGTAATCGCTCATCATCGGCCCGCGCAGATAAACGCCCCTGCCCCTTACAAGCGGCGCCACCTCCGGGCGCGTCATAGATTTCAGGAAGACCATACCTTGCCGTTTTTTGTTCCGGCCCGGTAAAGGCCGGGCGCGCCATTAGCCGAATCTTGCCGCGATCCGGTCCTGCTTTTCAAGTCCGCCAAGGGGGCCGACAGCGGCAAGGGCGGGCGCGGGCCCGGCAAGCAGGCGTTTTGCATAGGCTTTCAGTGCCCCGGCATCCACCCGCTCCACTTCGCCGATCACATGTTCGGTAGGTAACAAACGGCCGAAAACCATCATCTGACGGGCCATTTGCTCGGCCCGGGCGCTGGACGATTCGAGCCCCATCAGAAGCCCGGCTTTCAGCTGCGCGCGGGCGCGGGCGGTTTCCTCCTCGCTCGCATCTTCCCCGAGACGCTGGATCTCATCGGCCATGACGGGCATCAGTTCGGCTAAATCCTCAGGCGCGGTGCCCGCATAAACGCCGAAAAGGCCGGTATCGGCAAAAGACCAGTTGAAGGAAAAGACCGAATAGCAAAGCCCGCGCTTCTCGCGCACCTCCTGGAAAAGCCGCGACGACATGCCCCCGCCCAGCACGCTGGCAAAAACCTGCGCGGTGTAATAATCCGGGTCCCCGTAAGGCACGCCTTCGAAGGCCAGCGTCACATGCGCCTGTTCGAGCGCTTTATCATCGCGCAGCTCGCGCCCTTCAAAGCGCGCGCGCTCATGCTCGTTCGGCCGGGCTGCGGGCAGCGCGGCAAACTTCTCCGCCACCTCGCCCACAAGCGCCTCATGATCGACGGCGCCTGCCGCCGCCACAACCATGGAGGGGGCGTGATAACGGTCGGCCATATAGGCACGCAGATCGCCGGAAGAAAACCCGCCCACCGTCTCCGGCGTGCCGAGGATGGGCCGGCCCAGCGCCTGGCCGGGATAAGACACGCTCATCAAATGATCGAAGACGATATCGTCCGGCGTGTCGGCGGCCTGCCCGATCTCCTGCAGGATAACGCCGCGCTCGCGTTCCAGCTCCTCGCTCTCGAAGGCCGAGCGCTGAAGAATGTCGGCCAGAATATCGAGCGCCAGGGGCGTGTCTTCTTTCAGGACGCGGGCGTAATAGGCCGTCGTCTCATGTGAGGTTGCGGCATTGATATGCCCGCCCACATTCTCGATTTCCTCGGCAATGCGCTGGGCAGAGCGCGAGGCGGTGCCTTTGAACGCCATATGCTCGAGCATATGGGAAATGCCGTGCCGGGCGGGCGTTTCGTGGCGCGCGCCTGCATCGACCCAGACGCCGACGGAGACACTGTCCACATGGCTCATCTCGTCGGAAAGGACGGTCAGCCCGTTATCCAGCCGCGTGACCTTGGGGTCCATGCTCATGCGGCAACCACCCGCGCCCTTTCACGGATATAGGCGCTCAGCGCTTTCACGTCATTGGCCAGCGTCGCGCAGCGCTCTTCCCGCTCGAAGAGCCCTTCCATGCGCGCGGGCAAGGCGGGGTGCTGGCCCGTCACCTTTTCGACCGGGGCCGGGAACTTCGCCGGATGCGCGGTCGAAAGCGTAACCATCGGCACGTCTTTTCCCTGGCGCTTTTCTTCGGCAGCTTTCACGCCGACGGCGGTATGCGGATCGATGAGGCGGCCCGTTTCTTTAAAGATACGCTCGATGGTCGCCGCGGTTTCTTCCTCGCTTGCGCGCGCCGCGCCGAAAAGACGGCGCGTCAGGGCAAGGCGTTCCTCATCGACCGAAAAGCCGCCCGACTGGGAAAGCGAATTCATCAGGCCGGCGACCTTCGCCCCGTCCCGCTCATACATATCGAAAAGCAGCCGCTCGAAATTGCTCGATACCTGAATGTCCATCGAGGGGCTCATGGTGGGCATCACCTCGCCCACTTCATAGCGCCCGCTCGTCATGACACGGCTCAAGATGTCGTTGCGGTTCGTCGCGATGATGAGCTGCTCGATGGGCAGGCCCATTTGCTTGGCGACATAGCCTGCAAAAATATCCCCGAAATTACCCGTCGGCACGGAGAAGGAGATGGTGCGCGCGGGCGCGCCCAGCGCAATCGCGGAGGTGAAATAATAAACGATCTGCGCCATCACCCGGCCCCAGTTGATCGAGTTCACACCGGCAAGGCGTATCTCGTCACGGAAGCCGTGATCGTTGAAGAGCGCTTTCACCAGCGCCTGGCAATCGTCGAAACTGCCTTCGATGGCAATGTTATGGACGTTAGCGTCGAGCACCGTCGTCATCTGGCGGCGCTGCACGTCGGAGACACGGCCCTTGGGATGGAGGATAAAAATATCCGTCGTCTCCCGGCCTTTGAAGGCCTCGATCGCCGCCGAGCCGGTATCCCCCGAGGTTGCGCCCACGATCGTGATGCGCTCGCCGCGCCGCGCCAGCGCGTAATCGAAAAGCCGGGCGAGGATCTGCATCGCCACGTCTTTAAAGGCAAGGGTCGGCCCGTGATAAAGCTCCATCAGCCAGTCATTGGGGCCGATTTGGGAAAGCGGGGCGACGGATTTATGGCCGAAACTGGCATAGGCCGCCTCGATCATGCCCTTCAAATCTTCATCCGGCACCGCCCCGCCGATAAAAGGCTTCATCACTGCAAAGGCGGTTTCTTCATAGCTTGCGCCGGAAAGCGCGCGGATTTCCGCCTCGCTGAAGGAGGGCCATTCGGCGGGCACATAAAGGCCGCCGTCCCGGGCAAGCCCGGTCAAAAGCGCCTCTTCAAATCCAAGTTCCGGGGCCGTACCCCGCGTGCTGACGTATTTCACGCCTTCTGTCTCCCGGCTCAAGTGAAGGGGCGTACCCTAATCCCAAGGCAAAGGGGGGTAAAGCACCCTTAGCGCCGTCTCCCAAAGCCCAAACGGCCCTGGGAGACGTGATAAGCGAAGTAAACGGCAATCAGACAGCCTGCAAGGCCGAACCAGGTCAGGGCATATTGCAGGTGATCGTTCTTGAGCTTCACGACGGACGCCCCGGGCCTCGGCCAGCCGCCCGGCACCTCGCCCCGGTCCTGAATGAGAAGGAAGGGGGCAACGGGCGCCACTTCGGCGTAAGCCGCCATTTTTTCCACATCCCGCGTGAACCAGGTGTTGGTTTCCGGATTGTCCTCCGCATCGAGCGCACCTGCCTGATGGGACGCGCGCACGATGCCCGACAGCGTCACCCGGCCGTCCACCAATCCCTCGCGCCGCTCGGATTGCGCTTTCAGCCGCTCCGGAACGAAGCCTCTATCGACCAGCACATAAGAACCGTCAGCAAGGCGCAGCGGTGTGATCACGTCATAGCCGGGGCCGATATCGGGAGCCTGCGTGAACCAGTGCATCTCCTTCTCATGAAGGAACGTGCCCGTGACCTCCACATGGCGAAACTCGTGGGAGGTAAGATCGAGCGCGCGGGCAGCCTCGATATCGCTGACGGAAATCGTCGGGGCGGAAAGGCGGGCCTCCATGCGGGCAATGAGATCGAGCTTCCAGTCGCGCCGCTCGAGCTGCCATTGCCCGAGCGCAAGGAGAATGCCCAGCGCGATCAGGGACGCAACCGTGGGCCATAAAAGAGGTCTGAAATACATGCCGCCTCCTTACCGGTCCAGCCGGCCTTCTTGAGCCTTGTGCTTATATTGCTGGGCAATCAGCCAGGTCTTGAAGGGTTGCAGCAGCAGGAGCGGAATAAGAATGCCGAGCGTGCCCCAAAGCACGCCATGCACCCAGTAAGGCGGCTGATAGCTCACCTCGACGAAGAGCGCCCCGCCGACGATCAGGAACCCGGCAATCAGGATGATGAAAACCGCCGGGCCGTCGCCGCTATCCATCTTGGCCAGATCGAGCCCGCAATAATCGCATTTATCGGCGAGCTTCAGATAGCTCTTGTAGAGCTTGCCATGGCCGCAGCGCGGACACTTGCCCCGCAGCGCCAGCCCGAGCGAGCTTTGCGGGGGAAAATAACGCTCATCCATAGCTCTTTCCTTTCAGCTCTTTCTGTCCTTCCGGCCCTGGCTCTATGGCCGGAAAAGCAAAGGGCGGCTGCCAGATGGCGCCGCCCCCCGCATGCATGATCCCCGGGCGCTTAATGCGCGGCGGGTGTTCCTGCCGCCCACACATAGATGGAGGCGAAGAGGAAGAGCCACACAACGTCCACGAAGTGCCAGTACCAGGCAGCAGCTTCGAAACCGAAATGATGCTGCGGCGTAAAATGGCCGGCCATCGCACGGCCCAGGCACACGGCCAGGAAGACCGTACCGATGATCACATGGAAGCCGTGGAAGCCCGTTGCCATGAAGAACGTCGCGCCATAGATCGAGCCGGAGAAGCCGAAAGCGGCGTGGCTGTATTCATAAGCTTGCAGCGCGGTGAAGAGCATGCCAAGCACCACGGTCAGCACCAGGCCCATTTTCAGCCCCTTGCGGTCGCCATGCTGCAGCGCATGGTGCGCCCAGGTGACGGTCGTGCCGGAGGTAAGCAGGATCAGCGTGTTGATCAGCGGCAGGTGCCAGGGATCGAACGTTTCGATACCCACCGGCGGCCACTGCCCGCCCGTTGCCTCGACACGCGCGAACTGCGCCGCCTCGTTCGAGAAAAGGCTGGCGTCGAAAAACGCCCAGAACCAGGCCACGAAGAACATCACTTCCGAGGCGATGAACATGATCATGCCGTAGCGCAGGTGAAGCTGCACGACGGGCGTGTGGTCGCCGCCTTCGGCTTCCTTCACCACATCGCGCCACCAGCCGATCATGGTGTAGATCACGCCGGCAAAGCCGATGAACATGACCCAGGGCGCGCCGCCATGCATATACATGATGGCCCCGACCGCGAGCACGAAAGCGGCAAGCGAGCCCACGAAGGGCCACGGGCTTGGATTGACCAAGTGATAGTCATGATGTTTGGCGTGGGCGTCTGCCATTTCCCCTCACTCCGTTCTCGCGGGGCTAGCCCGCTCTTTCTCTCAAGTTCCAACCAGTTTACTCCGAAGAAGCCTCTTTCTTCGGAAAAAACGTATAGGACAGCGTAATCGTCTTGATGCTGTCGAGCTGCGGATCGTCCGCGATTTCCGGATCGATGAAGAAGGTCACGGGCATATCCACCCGCTGGCCCGGCTCCAGCCGCTGCTCGGTAAAGCAGAAGCATTCGATCTTGTTGAAATAGTAGCCTGCCTGCTGCGGCGTCACGTTGAAGGTCGCGGTGCCGACAATGGGCTTGTCCGAATTGTTGTAAGCCTCGTAGAAAGCCAGCCCCGTCTCGCCCACTTTCAGCGTCACCGGCTCGCTGACCGGCTTGAAATCCCAGGGAATGTCTTTCGAGACATTGCCGTCGAAGCGGATCGTGATCTGCCGGTCGAGCACGGAGGCCGAAGCGGTATCCGCCCGGTTCGTCGTGCCGCCATAGCCCGTTACCTGACAGAAAATCTGATAGAGCGGCACGGCCGCATAAGAAAGGCCGACCATGCCGGCTGCCACGCCTGCGCAGAGCAAAGCGATCTTCAAGCCGCCGGTTCTGTTTTCATATGCCGCTGCCGTCATACCTTGCGCACCGTTCATATCGACCGCTCGGCGATGTTCCCGCCGAGTTTGACAACCGTCACCAGAAAGAAAAGCGCGATCATCGCTACAAGCACCCAGGCCATGGCCTTTGCCCGCGCTTTGCGCCGGGCGTAAAGCTCTGGCGTCCAGCCGGACGCATCCGGGCGCTCGCTTGGGTTCGTTTCCCCCTCGCTTTTCTTTTCTTCGCCTTCCATTGCTCCCCCTTATGCCCCCAGGCCCGGAACGGCGATCTTCAGACCGGCCGCATGTTCCACAAGCAAGGTTGCAAAAAGCAGGAACAGATAAAGGATGGAAAAGCCGAACAGCGCCTTGGCCCGCCCGTCGGCCTTCTCCCCGTCCCCTTCCGTCCAGATACGGGCGGCGAGCACGAGGAAGAAGATGCCGGCGCAAAGCGCGGCTGCGCCATAGACGAGCCCGGCAAAGCCGAGCGCCACAGGCGCCAGGCTCGTTGCGACCAGAAGCACCGAATAAATCAGGATCTGTTTGCGCGTTTCCCGCTTGCCCGCGATAACGGGGAGCATGGGAACGGAAACTTTTTCATAATCGCCTGCCCGGTAAAGCGCGAGCGCCCAGAAATGGGGCGGCGTCCACATGAAGATGATGAGGAAGAGCGCGATCGATTCCAGCGAGACGGAGCCCGTCACTGCGGCCCAGCCGATCATGGGCGGAAAGGCGCCCGCAGCCCCGCCGATGACGATGTTCTGAGGCGTCGAGCGCTTCAGCCACATCGTATAGACGAACAGATAAAAGCCGATGGTCAGCGCCAGAAGCGCGGCGGCGGTCCAATTGACCATGACGCCCATGGCAAGCACCGAGCCGACGGAAAGCGTCGCCCCGAAGCCCAGCGCCTCGCCCGGCTCGATCCGCCCTTGCGGGATCGGGCGCGAGCTGGTGCGGGACATTTGCGCATCGATATCGGCGTCGTACCACATGTTCAAAGCGCCCGAAGCGCCCGCCCCCACCGCAATGCACAGCAGCGCGGTAAAAGCGATGACGGGATGGATCGTGCCCGGCGCCACGACGATGCCGACAAGCCCGGTGAAAATCACGAGCGACATCACCCGCGGTTTCAGGAGCTCGAAATAGTCCCGGGCCGAGCCGCCATTATGGCGGGCTTCGGCCTCAAGACGTTCATTCGTGACAGACAGATCCGACATATATCCCGTCGCTTTGAAAATTCAGGTTCCGGTTCGGGGCAAGCCCCGCGGGTTACTTAACCCGCGGAAGCTCGCTGAACTGGTGGAACGGCGGCGGAGAGGGAAGCGTCCACTCCAGCGTCGTTGCGCCTTCGCCCCAAGGATTGTCCCCGGCTTTCTGCTTACGGGCCAAGGAGACGGCCATGCCGGCCAGGAAAACCAGGACGGAGAAAGCAGAGAGGTAGGAACCCCAGGAAGCCACTTCGTTCCAGCCGGCAAAGGCATCCGGATAGTCCGCATAGCGGCGCGGCATGCCGGCACGGCCGAGGAAGTGCATCGGGAAGAACACGAGGTTCACACCGATGAACATCATCCAGAACTGCAGCTTGGCGAAGAACTCGTTGTACATGTAGCCGGTGATTTTCGGGAACCAGTAGTACCAGCCACCGAAGATCGCGAAGACGGCACCCAGCGACAACACATAGTGGAAGTGCGCCACCACGTAATAGGTGTCGTGATAGGCCCGGTCGACGCCCGCATTCGCCAGCACCACGCCCGTCACACCGCCGACGGTGAACAGAAAGATGAAGGCGATGGCAAAGAGCATCGGCGCGCGGAACGTGATGGAGCCGCCCCACATGGTGGCGATCCAGGAGAAGATCTTAATGCCCGTGGGCACCGCGATCACCATGGTCGCCGCCACGAAATAGGCCTGCGTGTTCACGTCGAGGCCGACCGTGTACATGTGGTGCGCCCAGACGATGAAGCCGAGCACGCCGATCGCGACCATCGCATAGGCCATCCCGAGATAGCCGAAAATCGGCTTGCGCGAGAAGGTCGAGACGATGTGGCTGACGATGCCGAAGCCTGGAAGGATGAGAATATAAACTTCCGGGTGGCCGAAGAACCAGAACAGGTGCTGGAAGAGGATTGGGTCCCCGCCGCCTGCCGGATCGAAGAACGTCGTGCCGAAGTTACGGTCGGTCAGAAGCATGGTGATGCCGCCCGCCAGAACCGGCAGCGAGAGCAGCAGCAGGAAGGCGGTGACCAGCACCGACCAGGCAAAGAGCGGCATCTTGTGCAGCGTCATGCCCGGCGCGCGCATGTTCAAGATCGTGGTGATGAAGTTGATCGCACCGAGGATCGAGGAAGCGCCTGCAATATGCAGAGAGAGGATCGCGTAGTCCATGGCCGGTCCCGGCTGACCGCTCGTTGAAAGCGGAGCATAGATCGTCCAGCCGCCGCCCACACCGTCATTGCCCGGAGGGCCTTCGACGAAAAGCGAAATCAGCAACAGCGCAAAGGAAGCCGGGAGCAACCAGAACGAAATATTGTTCATGCGCGGGAAGGCCATGTCCGGCGCGCCGATCATCAGCGGCACGAACCAGTTGCCGAAACCGCCGATCATGGCCGGCATGACCATGAAGAAGATCATCACAAGGCCATGGGCCGTCGTGAAGACGTTGAAGGTATGCGGGTTGGAGAAGATCTGCATGCCGGGCTCATGGAGCTCCATGCGGATGCCGATCGACAGCGCGCCGCCCACGATCCCCGCCATGATGGCGAAGAGCAGGTACATCGTGCCGATGTCTTTATGGTTCGTGGAATAGACGTAACGCCGCCACCCCGTCGGATGATCTTCGTGACCAGCGTGCGCAGCTGCTTCACCTGCCATCTCTCGATCCCTTCCGTTTCTCTCTCAAATACTGATGTTATCCGGGCCCGGGCTTAGCGCCGCGCGTCCGACGATTGTTCTGCGGACGCCACGGACACGTTCGTGTCCACGCCTGCATATTCCTGCTGCGCCCATTCGGTCCAGGACGCGAATTCTTCTTCCGTCACCACACGCACCTTGATGGGCATGAAAGCGTGGCGGATACCGCAAAGCTCCGAGCACTGGCCGTAATAGGTGCCGGTCTTCGTCGCCTTGAACCAGGTTTCGTTGAGGCGGCCGGGCACCGCGTCGATCTTCACGCCGAAGGCCGGGATGGTCCAGGCATGGATCACGTCCGCTGCCGTCACCTGCAGGCGGATGACCTTGTTCACCGGCACGACGACTTCGGTATCGGTTTCCAGAAGGCGCGGCTGGCCTTCCTTCAGATCGGCGTCTTCCACCATCAGCGCGTCATAGATCATGCCGCCATGGTCCGGGTACTCATAGCCCCAATACCACTGATAACCCGTCGCCTTGATCGTCACATCCGCTTCCGGCACCACCACCTGGTTGTAAAGGAGGCGGAAAGAGGGAATGGCGATCGTCACGAGGATGAGCACCGGAATGATCGTCCAAGCCACTTCGATCAGCGTGTTATGCGTCGTCGTGGAGGGTTCCGGGTTCGCTTTGGCGTTGAAGCGCACCATCACGATCAGCAAAAGCGCCAGAACGAAGAGCGAAATCGCGGTGATGATGTAGAGCAGCATGTTATCGAACCAGGTCAGCTGATCCATGATCGGCGTAGCCGACTGCTGAAATCCCATCTGCCATTCATGGGGCTGACCCGCGAACGCCGCCATGGACCCCATATCCACCAGTGCCAGCGCGCCTGCCACAAGTGCCCCGAGAAGAGTTAAAACCCGCATCCTCATGCCCATTCCTTGTTTGCCCCACCCCGCGAACGGGGGCGGACAGTCGATTCCCGTCTCACCCGTCTGCCGCGAGTTGCCGGTCTGCCGCCGGTTCCCGCGCGGGTGCGCCGTTTGCCCCGGCTGGGTCCGCCCGGCCATTGCCAAAGGGACCTGCCGCCGGATTACGGCGCATTTATGCGTCAAAAATCACAAACCGAGGCGCGCCGCAAGCCATGAGACAGAAAATATCGCCCGGGCAGGCCGCCCGCACGCCTCATCTTCCCCGTGCTTATAGCACCCCTTGAGTCGGAGAGGAGTATAGTCCGCTGAAAGAGACAGAGGACACGGGCACCGCCCACCGCGACCTTTTGCCACAATTGTGCCCGGCGTGAACCGGCACGCTCACCCTGCATCTCCCTAAACCCCTAAAATAACGGGGGTTTTTTTATCCCCGATCCGTTCTAGACTCATTCGTAACAGATAAGAGCCAAGCGGAGCGGCAGGCATGCGGGACGAAGCGCTGATACATTTTCATTATGGCCGCCACATCTCGGCAGGGGTGCATCTTGCCCATGAAGGGGCGGCGGCGCCGGATCTGGTCAGCGAGGCTGCCCCATATCTCGACCCGAAACATCCCGGCCGCTGCGTCGTCGGCTTTTGCAGCGCCCATCCCGGAGCCGTCGACGACATCACCAATGCCCCGCCGCGCGGCTGGGAAAATTGGGGATTCGGTGAGTGGGACGATTGGTTCGGGCGCATCAACGGGGTCTATCTCGTCGATCTGCGCTCGCTCAAGGTGAAGCAGTACCCGCTCTACAGCTGCGCGCCGCTCATCGTGCCCTGCGATCTTTCGGGCCTGCCCGGCCGTTTGGTGCCGGTGGAAGAATGGCTGAAAGCCTGATATCCCGCAAAGTGCCCCTTAACGCCCCTTCAAATTAAAGAGACGCCCCATGACCGACAGTGAATTTTTCTTCCAGAAGACCGGCCTCGACCGCGCGAAAGTGGAAAGCACGGTCGGCAAGGCGCTGGCGGGCAGCGACGACGGCGAGCTTTACCTTGAATATAAAGTCTCAGAGGCACTGGGCTTCGATGACGGGCGGCTCAAGACCGCCAATTTCGATACCAATCAGGGCTTCGGCCTGCGCGCCGTGGCGGGCGAGGCAACGGGCTATGCCCATTCCGCCGATCTTTCAGAAGACGCGCTTGCCCGCGCCGCCGACGCCGTGCAGGCGGTCAAACGCGGCTATACCGGCACGCTCGCCGAGGGGCCGAAAGCCACCAACGTCAAACTTTATGGCGACGGCAACCCGCTCGGTGAACAGAGCTTCGAGGAGAAAGTGAAACTCCTCCAGGAAGTCGATGCCTATGCCCGCGCCAAGGACAAGCGCGTGCGCCAGGTCTCCTGCTCGCTGGCCGGCGAATGGCAGGTGGTGGAAATCATCCGCGCCGACGGCACCTCGATCCGTGATGTGCGCCCGCTCGTGCGCATGAATGTCTCCGTCGTCGTGGGCGACGGGGACCGCCAGGAATCGGGCTCCTACGGCGTGGGCGGACGCACGGGCTATGCCGCCTATCTTGCGCCCGAAAGCTGGCAGGCCAACGTCGATGAGGCGCTGCGCCAGGCGCTCGTCAATCTTGAGAGCGTGCCCGCCCCCGCCGGCGAAATGGATGTGGTGCTGGGCGCGGGCTGGCCGGGTATTCTCCTTCATGAAGCGATCGGCCACGGGCTCGAGGGCGATTTCAACCGCAAAAAGACATCCGCCTTTGCCGGACTGCTGGGTGAGCGCGTTGCAGCGCCCGGCGTGACGGTTGTCGACGATGGCACGATCTCGGACCGGCGCGGCTCGCTTACCATCGACGATGAAGGCACGCCCACCTCCAAGACCGTGCTCATCGAAGACGGCATCCTGAAAGGCTATATGCAGGACCGTATGAATGCCCGCCTCATGGGCATGGCGGCGACGGGGAACGGGCGGCGCGAATCTTACGCCCACCAGCCCATGCCGCGCATGACCAACACCTATATGCTGGGCGGCGACAAGGACCCGGGCGAAATCATTAGCTCCGTGAAGAAAGGCCTTTATGCCGTTTCCTTCGGCGGCGGGCAGGTCGATATCACGAGCGGCAAGTTCGTCTTCTCCTGCACCGAGGCCTATCTCATCGAGAACGGCAAGATCGGCGCGCCGGTGAAAGGGGCAACGCTCATCGGCAACGGGCCGGACTGCCTAACGAAAGTTTCCATGATCGGCAACGACATGAAACTCGATCCCGGCATCGGCACCTGCGGCAAGGCCGGCCAGGGCGTGCCCGTCGGCGTCGGCCAGCCGACCCTGCGCCTCAACGGCCTGACCGTCGGCGGCACAGCGGCGGGCTAAGCGCCCCTGCGCTTAAAACGCGAACTCATCATAGATGGGGGCGACGGTGCCGTTCCAGCGGCCGTGATAAAGATCGAGCAATTCTTCCGCGGGCGTCTTGCCCTTCTCGACGATCTCTTCGATCGATGACAGGAAGATGCGCTCATCCGCGCCGGTGCCGTCCCCTGCGCCGCGCCGCTTGAGGCCTTCCTGCGCCAGATCGAGCATCTGGCGGGCAAGATCCTGCACCGTGCCGCCGCGGAACGGGGTTTTGAGACCGAGCTTGGGCACCTCATCGCGCAGGCGCTGGCGTTCTTCCGCGCTCCAATCCTTCACCATGTCCCAGGCGGCATCGAGCACGCCGCCATCGTAAAGCACACCTACCCAGATCGCGGGCAGCGCGCAGATGCGGCTCCAGGGCCCGGCATCGGCGCCACGCATTTCCATATATTTCTTGATGCGCGCTTCGGGGAAAATCGTCGTGAGATGGTTCGACCAATCGCCGATGGTCGGCACTTCGCCTTCAAAGCCTTTCAGCTTGCCGTCCAGAAAATCGCGGAAGGAAAGCCCCGCCACATCGTGATAGGCGCCGTCCCGGTAGACGAAATACATCGGCACATCGAGGGCGTAATCGACATAGCGCTCATAGCCGAACCCGTCTTCGAAAACGAAAGGCAGCATGCCGGTGCGGTCGCGGTCCGTGTCTTTCCAGACCTCCGAGCGCATGGAAAGGAAGCCGTTGGGCTTTCCTTCCGTGAACGGAGAATTGGCGAAAATCGCAGTGACGATGGGCTGCAGCGCCAGCGAGACGCGCAGCTTTTTGACCATGTCGGCTTCGGAGGAAAAATCGAGGTTCACTTGCACCGTGCAGGAGCGGTACATCATGTCGAGACCCATCTTGCCGGTCTTTTGCATATAGCGCGTCATGATGCCGTAGCGGCCCTTGGGCATTTGGGGAATGTCGGCGCGGGACCAGTCGGGCGTGAAGCCGAGGCCCAGAAAGCCGATGCCGAGCTCGTCGCCGACTTCCTTCACCTGGGCGAGATGATCATGCACTTCACCGCAGGTCTGATGCAGCACTTCCATCGGCGCGCCGGAAAGCTCGAACTGGCCGCCGGGCTCCAGCGAGATATTGGCGCCCGAGCCTTCCTCGCAAACGAGGCCGATCAGCGTCTCACCCTCCATGACCGGCTTCCAGCCGAAGCGCTGCAGGCCTTCCAGCATGGCGCGGATACCGTCCGGACCGCCATAAGGCACGGCTGTATGATCTTTCAGGCGGAAGGAAAATTTCTCGTGTTCGGTGCCGATGCGCCAATCGCTTTTCGGCTTCTCGCCGGAGGCGAGGTAATTCACCAAATCATCACGGCTTGTAATGGGCTCGGGCCCTGCCACCAAAATGCTCATCTGAACGCCCTTCCACCGTGAAGCGCCGCGGGGTCTTTCTGCCCCTTCCGGCCAATTGCGCTCATGTAAGGCCAGCCCCTACACGAAACAAGGTTAAATCGCCCGGCCTCGGGGAATTGTGAACCCTGCGGTGAGCGCTGCGTGCTGCCGGCCCCTAACCATCATCGCCGCGCCAGTCGCCAAGGACAAGTTGCACCGCGGCAAGAGCGGCGACGGCGGCGGTATCCGCCCGCATGATTCGCGGCCCGAGCGAGAGGGCGCAAGTATCGTCCCGCGCCAGAAGCCGTTCGCGCTCTTCCGGGGCAAAGCCGCCTTCCGGGCCGATGAGAAGCGCGAAGGGTCCCTTGCCGCGCTCGCCTTCAAGCTGGGCCAGCGCGCTGCCGGGAGGCGCGCTTTCATCGCAAAAAAGAATGCGCCGCGCCGGGGTCTGCCCGCTCCAGCCATCCAGCAGTTTTTCAAGCGATTGAGGCTCGCGGAATTCGGGCACCGTAAGCAGCCCGCATTGCTCGGCCGCCTCGATCAGATTGGCCTCGATGCGTTCTTCTTTCACCCGGGCCACATTCGTGAAGCGGGTCATGACGGGCTGAATGACACCGGCGCCCATTTCGGCGGCCTTTTGGACCATGTAATCGAGCCGGGCTTTTTTCACCGGCGCGAAAAGCAGCCAGATATCGGGCAGGCCTTCCTGGGCGCGGGTCATCCGTTCCGGCAGAAGGCTTGCCGCCTTCTTGCGCACCTCCGAGAGCGTGCAGAGCCACTCCCCGTCCCGCCCGTTAAAGGCGAGAATAGGCGCGCCTTCTTTGAGGCGCAGCACATTCAACAGGTAATGGGCCTGATCGCGGCCGAGCTGGACCGGCACGCCTGCGGCCAGATCCGCGGTCACATAGAGCCGGGTCTTACCGGTGGCGCAGCGCTCCGCCGCGCGCTCAATGCCTTCGCTTTTTTCCATCGCCATCCTTCCGCGCCCAAAGAACCTCCAGGCGGGCCCGCAACACTCGTTTCTTTTCTCTGGCATGCTATAGATCGGGGCGCATTGCAACGACAGGAACCTGCCCACGCCATGACGCAGAATGCCGAGCCTTCCCGAAACGCCGATCAGGCCGTCGCCGATGCCATGCCCGCCAATTGGGTAGACCGCTGGGCGCCGCGCGCGGCCCGGCCCTATTTGCGGCTGATGCGGGCGGACCGGCCTATCGGCTCCTGGCTTCTGATGTGGCCTTGCTGGTGGTCGGCGGCGCTGGCGACGCAGGCGACGGGCCAATTGCAGGACGGGCGCCCGCTCGGCACCTTTCCCGATCCCTGGTTTCTCTTTCTCTTTGCCCTCGGCGCCATCGTCATGCGCGGGGCGGGTTGCACCTATAACGACTTTGTGGACCGGGACATTGATGGCTCGGTGGCGCGCACGCGCTCGCGGCCCATCCCTTCGGGCGCGGTGAGCCCGAAAGCCGCCTTCATGTTTGCGGTGCTTCTCTCCCTTATCGGCTTTCTCGTACTCATCCAGTTCAATGCCTTCACGATCGGCCTCGGCATCGCCTCGCTCGGCATTATTGCCGTCTATCCCTTCATGAAGCGCATCACCTATTGGCCGCAAATCGTGCTGGGGCTCGCCATGAATTGGGGGGCGCTGATGGGCTGGGCGGCGGTGACGGGCTCGCTCGCCCTTGCCCCGCTCGTGCTTTTTGCCGGGGCGATTGCCTGGACCATCGGCTATGACACGATCTATGCGCATCAGGACCGGGAGGACGATGCGCTGCTCGGGCTGAAATCCACCGCGCTGAAATTCGGCGCGCGCACCAAACCCTGGCTCTGGCTGTTTTACAGCATCACCGCGCTTTCCTTCATCGGGGCGGGACTTCTGGCCGGGCTCGGCGCCGGCTTTTATCTCGTGATCGGCTTTGCCATCTGGCATCTCTTCCGCCAGATCACCCGGCTCGACATCAATAACGGCGCGCGCTGCCTGGCGCTCTTCCGCTCCAACCGCGATCTCGGCATCATCGTTTTCGTTGCCATTATCGCGGGCAGTCTCGGCCCGCCGCTTCTTTGACGCTCGGCCTATTCCGGCAAAAATGCCGCAGGCGCCCGCCCTTGCGGTATGTTGCGGCGCATCTTATATGCTGCATTGCAACATGCCGCTCTAGCCAGCGGCTTAGAGACATCAAACAGAGAGAGGTGTGCCATGTTCAGAGAATGGCTCCATGGCGCCGCCATCGCCGCCGGGTTCTTTGCCGGCCTTCCCTATTGGCAGGCCGCTGCGGACACCCAAGACCGCGGCGCCGCGCCCAAAGGCAAAACCGAAGCGCCCCAGCGCGAAGATGGGGCCGGGTTTATCCCCGCCCTTGCCGCCGACTGATCGCTGCCCTTTCCGGGCTGCCTTCGCCCCATGGGCATATAATCCTGAACCCCGGTTCACATCTGAGCCGGGGTTTTTCGTGCCCGGGCAGTGAACGCTGTTTCATTCATTGCCATTTTTATTCAAGCGAACTACCATTCACCGGATTTCAGGTGAATGGAGGTTCAGTCTTGGCTTATCGCAGAACCGAGGCGGTCGCCCAGCGGCTTGCGGAAAACCGGCGGCGGATCATCAATGCCGCCCGCGAACTCGTGCTGGAAGGCGGCTTTGCCAGTGCCCAGATGGCGCCGGTCGCCGAGCGGGCGGGCCTGGCCACCGGCACGCTCTACCGCTATTTCTCCGCCAAGGACGAGCTTTGCCTGCAGGTCTTCCGCGAGGTCTCTGCCCGCGAGATGAGCATTTTGAACGCCATCGCCTCCAAAACCGCCCCGGCCCCGACGCGCCTTGAGCAAGTGGTGCGCACTTTCGCCACCCGCGCCATTCGCGGGCGCCGGCTTGCCTATGCGCTCCTCGCCGAGCCCGTGGACAATGCCATTGCCGAAGAGCGCTGGCGCTTCCGGCGCACCCATGCCGATATTTTCACCCGTGTGATACAAGACGGGCTGGAAGAGGGAAGCTTCGAAGTGGCCGATGCGCGCCTTGCCGCAACCTGCATTGCCGGCGCGGTGCCCTCCGCACTGATCGGCCCGCTCGCCCCTGAAAGCCACGAGCTTGACGGCAACGGCGATCACGTTATCGACGCTATCGTACAATTCTGCCTGCAGGCGGTCGGCTATCAGGGCAAGATGACCGGCCAGGGTCTTGCCAAGGATCAAAGGGTGACAGCATGAGCACGGCACGCATCAATACAAGCGAGCTTCTGAGCCCCTCCCAGCTTGCCGAAGTGCGCAAGCGCTCGAACCTGCGCGGCATCTGGCTCGTCCTTCACGCCTGGGGTGTGATCTTCGGCTCCATGGCGCTTTTCGTCTGGATGCCCAATCCCCTCACCTTCCTCCTTGCGGTGATGCTGATCGGCGCGCGCCAGCTCGGCCTTGCCATCCTCATGCATGACGGGGCGCACGGGAACCTGACGGAAAACCCGAAGCTCAACATGTTTCTCAGCCAATGGCTCTGCGCTTACCCCATGGGCGCGGAAACCATGGCCTACCGGCGCTATCACCTGCAGCACCATATGAACACGCAGCAGGAAAACGACCCGGACCTCATTCTCTCCGCGCCCTTCCCCATCACGAAGAAGAGCTTCCGGCGCAAAATGATCCGTGACCTGACGGGTCAGACGGGCTACCAGCAGCGCAAATCGCAAATCATGAATGCGCTCGCCCTCGGCGGCCAAGGCAAGGAGATGAGCGCCAAGGAACGCGCCCTCCACTATTGGAACAAGCTCGGCCGCGCCACGCTCGCTCAAGTCATCCTCTTTGCCATTCTGGCGGCAAGCGGGCACTGGTATCTTTATTTCGCGCTCTGGGTCTTGCCGCTTCTCACCTGGCATATGGCAATCACGCGGGTGCGCAACATTGCCGAGCACGCCATGGTGCCGGACAATGACGATCCTTTCCGCCAGGCCCGCACGACGCTGGCAGGCCCCCTGGCGCGCGCCTTTATTGCGCCTTACTGGGTGAATTACCACGTCGAGCATCACCTTTTGATGTGGGTGCCCTGCTACAACCTGCCCAAGACGCGCGCCTATCTCATCGCCAATGGCTATGGCGATAAGATGGAAAGCAAAAAGAACTACCTGGACGTGCTGCGCATGGCGACCTCGCGCCCGGATGACGAAGACGGGCCGGGCAAACTCGTGCATAATGCGCGCCGCCGGGTGGCCGGCACGTTCGATGAAGGATTTTCAAGTGCCAATTGAGGCCGAACAAGACACAGAACAAGCGGCGGGACGGATTGGCGATCCCGCCGCTTTTATTTTACGCGAGACGGAACTGCTCACCCCGCCGCTGATCCCGGAAGTCACGCTGCATCTGGCAAGCGACTGCCTGCCGCTTTGGGAACTGACGGAAGAAGAGCTGCTGGAACAAGGCCTGCCGCCGCCCTTCTGGGCCTTCGCCTGGGCAGGCGGGCAAGCGGTCTCGCGCTATATTCTCGATCATCCGGAAACCGTGCGCGGCAGGCGCGTGCTCGATTTCGGCTCGGGCTCCGGCCTTTGCGCCATTGCCGCGCTGAAGGCGGGGGCGGCGGAGGTGCTCGCCGCCGATATTGACGTCTTTGCCTATGAAGCGATCCGCCTTAATGCAAAAGCGAACGGCGTTACGCTCAGCGCCACTCGCGCAGATCTCGTCGGCACGCCCTGCGCGGACTGGGACACAGTGCTGGTCGGCGACATGTGCTACGAGCAGCCGCTTGCAGGGCGCATCGAGGTCTGGCTGCGCGGGCTGATGCGCGAGGGCAAGCAGGTCCTGATCGGCGATCCGGGCCGCACGTACCTGCCCAAAGAAAACATCGAAAAGCTCATTTCCTATGCGGTCAAAACCGACCGGCGCCTAGAAGACCTCGATGTGAAAAACACCGCCGTCTGGCAGCTGGTGGAAGGGGCGTCGTGAACGCTCACCCCTTCGGCGCGGGGCCGGTGTAAAGGGCGCGGGGGCGGATGAGGGTGCGCTCGCGCATCTGCTCGCGCGCATGGGCGGCCCAGCCGATGGAGCGGCCCACCGCGAAAAGGCCGATGCCGGCAAGAGCGGGCAGTTTCAAAAGATGGGTGAGGATGGCAAGGCCGTAATCGATATTGGGCGCAACACCCACGGCCTTTTGCACGTAAGCGGGCACCTCGCGGGTGAAGAAGGTTTCGCCGAGTTTTTCTTCCACCGCCTCGAGCAGCACTTTGGCGCGCGGGTCCCAGCCCCGGTAGATGGTGTGGCCGAAACCGGCAAAGCGCTCGCCCGCCGCCGCCTGCTCGCGAATCTCGCTCAAGACCTCGCCGCTCTTCATCAGCTTTTGCAATTGCAGCGCGGCGCGCGCCGAGGCCCCGCCATGCAGCGGGCCTTTGAGCGCGGCAAGCGCGGCAATGGTGCCGTCATAAAGGCTCGCGCCCGTGGAAACCGCGCAGCGCAGCGTGAAGGTGGAAGCATTGAGCTCATGATCGGCGAGCAGCACCAGCGCCATGCGCACGAGCGCGCGGCCTTTTTCATCGAGCCCCCAGGCATCGCCGAACTGATCGTGAATGGGCCGCGCTGAAAGCGGCCCGCCCGAGACAAGCGCCGCCATAAGCCGCGTGATACGGGCGGCGGCAAGGGCAAGACCCTGGTCGGTGCGGTTATAGGCCCCTTCATCCGCCGCGCCGGCCAGCGCCAGCACCGCCATGCAGCGGTCGATGGGATGAGCGTCTTTTGCTTCATCGGCCAGCAGCTTCAGCACCGGCACCTGCGGCGGCAGATTGTCTTTGGCAAAAGCATCGTAATCCGCTGTCTGCCAGAGAAGGCCCGCCGCGCTTTCAAGGCTCGCATGGCGGGCAAGCTCGCCCGCATCGACGCCCCGGTAATAAAGCCCGCCTTCCGCGATGAGCGAAATGTCGGAGGCGAGCACCGGCTGGGCCGCGGAGAAAGCTGTGACATGGCGCGGGCGCTTTTCCGCCTTGCCGGGCGGGGCGCGCCGCTCGGCAAGGGCGCGCACATCCTCGGCGCGGTAGCGCTTCGCCCGGGCGCCGGGCACGGGCTCGGAGCGGATCATCCCCCGGCTCACATAAGCGTAAAGCGTGGCGGGTGAGACGCCGAGCTCCGCCGCCGCCTCGCGGGCAGAGAGATAAAGGACCGAGTCTTCCGAGCTGTCAGCGCTCATCGCAGAAATCTTTATATTGATTAGCTTAATCAAGATTGATCATACCCATAAACCCTCCCAGATTCGATGGCAAGCGGCCGGTCTTTCCGGCGCCCCAACACCTCGCCACATCGCCACTTATGGAGGGTTTCATGAACACGCACCTCTCATCTGCCTCCCCCCTTACCGGGCTTGAAGGTATTCCCGCCGCCGAAACGGCGCTGAGCCGCGTCGACGGCCAGGCGGGCCGGCTCATTCTCTGCGGCGCGCATCTGAAGGATTTCACCGCCGCCCACACATTCGAAAGCGCGGCAGCAACTTTCTGGGGGGAGGCTCAGGCCCGCCCGGCGGAAAGCGCCGAAGCCGTCCGCGCCGCGCTTGGACGCGCGCGGGAGGAGGCTTTCACGCGCCTTGCCCCGTTCCTTCCCGCCTTTGAAGGCTTGAGCACCTCTGAAGCGCTGCGCCTCGGCCTTGCCGCGATGAAAGGCAGCGAAAAGAGCGCGCCGCATCTTGCCGTCACCGGCGCGGTGCCCGTCATTCTTGCCGCCGCTTTGCGTCTGCAGGAAGGCAAAGCCCCGCTTGCCCCCGATGCGGGTAGCGGCCATGTCGCCGATTTCCTCCGTATGCTGACAGGGGAGACACCCGCGCCTGCGAGAGAAGAAGCGCTCACCACCTATCTCGTCACGGTGATGGATCACGGCATGAATGCTTCGACCTTCACCGCCCGCGTCATCGCCTCCACACAGGCCGGCATCGACTGGGCCGCGCTCGGCGCTTATGCCGCGCTCACCGGGCCGCTTCACGGCGGGGCGCCCGAACCCGTTCTCAATATGCTCGATGCGATCGGCACGCCGGAGCGGGCGGAAAGCTGGATCGCGGAGGCCCTTGGCAAGGGCGGACGGCTGATGGGCTTCGGCCACCGCATCTATAAAGTGCGCGACCCGCGCGCCGATGTGCTGAAAGCCGCGCTTGAAAAACTCAAACCATCGGGCGAGAAACTGGCGCTCGCCCGGGCCGTCGAAAAAGCCGCCCTTGCCGCCCTCAAAGCGCGCAAGCCTGACAGGCCGCTTGAAACGAATGTGGAGTTCTACACGGCCATGCTGCTCGACGGGCTTGCCATGCCGCGCAGCGCCTTCACGCCCCTCTTTGCCATGGGCCGGATCGTCGGCTGGACGGCCCATGCGATGGAGCAGCAGCGCATCGGCCGCCTCATCCGCCCCGCCTCGCTTTACACCGGCCGGGAACCAGAGGAGGCCGCATGAGTACGGCTTTGGAAACCAACAAAAACAAAGAGCGCCTTTCCGTGCCGGAACATTTTGCCAAGCAGGCCGCGGCTTGCGAGGCGCTGGGCTCGCCCTTCACCGGGCGGGTCTGCCGCCTGCTCCCTTCTCTTTTGAGCCGCAAGAGCGCCTTTGGCACTAAAGTGCTGGGCTGGAGCGCGGAAGAAGGACGCGATCCTGCCGCCGATGCTCTGGCGCTGCGCGCGGCAGGGGCTTTCCATGCGCTGCGGCGGGCGGGCAGCGCCGTGCTGCAAGAGGTCTATCCGCCGAAGAGCGCGGACGATGCCGCGCTCAAGTCCGCGCTTGAGGCGGCGATAGAAGCGGAAGACGCTTTCCTCACGGCCTGGCTCGAAAGCGCGCCGCAGACGAATGAAGTCTCCCGGTCGAGCGCGCTGCTTGGCGGGGCGCTTCATATCGCCGAGAAAACCCGCCTGCCCCTCGACATTTACGAGATCGGTGCCAGCGCGTCGCTCAATCTTTCCTTCGACCGCTATGCTTACGAGCTTGAAACGCCGGAAGGCATGCACCGCCGGGACGGCGCCTTGCCCGTTACCATCACCTCGCGCTGGGAAGGACCGCTGCCGCCGCTCGGCGCCCCGCTTAAAATCGGCGCGCGCCGGGGCTGCGATCTCAATCCCCTGCCCGCCTCGGATGTTAAGGCGCGCGAACGCCTGCTCTCCTACATTTGGCCGGATCAGACGGCACGCCTTGCACGGATAGAAGCCGCGCTGAAAGCGACCGCTGAAGCGGGCCTTGAGGCGGACAGAGCGGATGCAGCGGCATGGATCGCAGAGTATTTTTCAACGCCCGGTGAGAGCGGCCGCGTGCGGCTTCTCTTTCACACCATTGTCTGGCAATACCTGCCGCAGAAAACGAAAGCTGAGATCGAAAAGATCATGAAAGGCGCCGCAGAGCAGACAAGTAATGACGCGCCTCTTGCCTGGTTTTCCATGGAAGCCGATGCGAAAGACGCAAGCTCCGCCGCCCTTCGCCTCCGCCTCTGGCCGCAGGGTACCGACACCGAAATCGGCCGCGCCGATTTCCACGGGCGCTGGGTGCGGTGGAACTGATTCATTCTGCTCCCCCTGATCTTTTCGGCGCCCATTGACTCCTCCATTTAATTCACCTATGTACAATTTACTTCATACGTGAATTAAATGGAGCGCCGGTTGAGCCCGCCCCGCCTGTTTCATCTGATGCATCTCGCCCATCACACGCTTTTCAAGGAAGCGGACCGAAAGCTGATGGAAAAGCTCGGCATCAGTTCGGTGCAGATGAGCGCGCTTTTCATCATCAAGGCAAACGATGGCTGCCTGATGAGCTATCTGGCGGGTGCCATGCGCATGAACCGCTCGGCGGTAACGACACTCGCGCAGCGGCTGGAAAAAGCCGGCCTCGTGCGGCGTATGGCGGATACCGAAGACGGGCGCGCCACGCGGCTTTTCATCACCGCCGAAGGAAAGCGGCTCGTGAAAAAAGGCGGGCCGGAAGTTCAAAAAGCCAATGCGGAGCTTCTGGCAGGCCTCAGCGCCGAGGAAGCCCGGCTCATCGAAACCTTTCTTCTGTCCATCATCGAACGCGGGAGCGGCGGCAAAAGCGCGCCGCTGCCTGCCGCTCTCTCTTCCCCCTCAGCTTAAGGAGTACGCCCCATGACACAGGCTTGCGAGCATTTGAGCCAGGAGCTCAGCGACGGCATTTTGACCCTGACCTTCAATCGGCCGGAAAAGAAAAACGCTTTGACGCAGGCGATGTATGGCGCGGCCGCCGATGCCATCAACGCCGCGCAGGACGACAAGAATGTGCGTGTCATTCTGCTGACCGGCGCGGGCGATGCCTTTACGGCCGGCAACGACATTGCCGATTTTGCCGGCGCGGGCAGCGCGCCGCGCGACGGCGAGCCGCCGGTCGCGCGGTATCTCAAGGCCATTCTTTATTGTGAAAAGCCGCTCATCGCCGCAGTGAACGGGCTTGCCATCGGCGTCGGCGTGACCATGCTTTTGCACTGCGATCTTGTTTATGCAGGTGAAGCTGCGACGTTCCAGACGCCTTTCGTCAATCTCGGCCTTGTGCCGGAAGCGGCCTCCAGCCTCCTCTTGCCGCGCGCCATCGGCACGCAAAAGGCAAATGAGATGTTCCTTCTCGGGCGCAAAGTCGGGGCGGAAGAAGCCGAGCGCATCGGCCTTGTCGCGGCCACGGTGCCGGACGCGGAGCTGATGAAAACCGCCCGCGCCGCCGCCAGCGCTCTTGCCGCCAAAGCGCCGGGCGCGGTCAAAGCCACAAAGAAACTTGCCCGCGGCGAACTGGCTGAAATCGCCGCGCGCATGGACGGCGAAAGCAAGATATTCGGCGCGCAGCTGCAAACGGCCGAATTCGCCGAAGCGGCCTTAGCCTTCGCGGAAAAACGCGCGCCGGATTTCACGAAGGTCGCGTAAGGCGCAAATCGGCTCAGTAAGCGTGCGGGCGGGTGCCGGTCACCAAACGGTCGGGCCAATAGCGCCCGCGGCCGGTATAGCCGAAGGAAAGGGGGCGGCGGGCGGAAAGCGCGCTTGCCCTTTTATGCGGCTGGGGCTCGCCGAGAAAGACGCCCCCGAGTTTGGGATCGGCCAGGCGGGTTTCCCCGCTTCTGTCTTCCACGAGGGCGGGAAGGCCGAGCTCCTTCGACCAGGAACGCCAGCGCGCCGAAGCGTCGGCCCCGTCGAAAGACACATGAAGCAGCACGTTTTTGGCGGCATCGGGATGAATAAGCTCGACGATGATGACGGGCTCTTTCGTCTCCCCGCGCCGGTAGGCCACGCGGATGGAGACGCCCTTATAGCCGCGGGTGCTTTCCCGCCAGGTCCAGACACCGAAAAGCGGCGATGAATCGTTCACCACCACCATGTCCCGGTAGATCGCGGCATAGCGGATGAAGCCGGCGGCGCGGCGCGGCAGATCCTGCGCGGGCCCTGCCGTGTAAGCGGGCATGAGATAGGGATCGGCGTCGATTTCGCCATCGCGCCAATTCCGGCGGGCCCCGGCCCGTGTCATGTTTTTCGTCCACCAATCGCTCATGCCTCCAGCCTAGGCGGGCAAGGTTTGCGAGGAGTTAACTTTTTCGCCGCTTTGCAAATTTCTCCCGATTTTCCGGGGATTTGCCGGGGATTTGCCGGGGATTTGCCGGGGATTTGCCGGGAGCCTGCCGGGAACCTGGAAAACAGCCGCGCCATCGTCCGCCGCCCCGCCCCGGGCCGGGCCGTGATAAACTTTTATCCGGCACAAACGAATCAGCCCGGTGAAAGCGCCGGGCGCAAGGGGACGGAGATTTCTCCGGGAGGGACAAAATGACAGCTTATGCATTGCAGATGCTCGGCCTTTATGCCGGGCTCAACATTCTTCTCAATCTCATTCTGGCCTACCGCGTTTCATCGAACCGGGTGCGCGCGAAAGTCATGACCGGCACGGGCGAGGATAGCGGGCTTTACAATGCCAGCCGCGCCCACATCACGAATGTGGAATATACGCCTATCGGCCTGATCGGCCTTCTCGTCGTCGCCTCGCTCGGCGCCTCGATCTGGGTCATTCACGGGATCGGCGTGCTGTTGACCCTCGGCCGTCTTCTTCACGCAATCGGCGTCTCGCGCACCTCCGACAGCTCGCCGCCGCGCCTTGTCGGCACGCTTTTGACCTGGGTGGCGCTGCTCGTCGCCGGGCTCGGCTGCCTTTATTACGCTTTTATTTGAGTACCAGCGCGCAATAGCGGCATTTCAAGCGCCCGATTTTGAAACCCGGCCCCCGCCCTATATAAGGACGGGGGCTATTTCGTCCGGCCCCCTTCTCAGGAGCTTTCATGTCCACACAACCTCTCGACATCGTTCACCATCTGGTCAAAGCCGCCCGCGCGGCCGGCGCGGATGCCGCCGAGGCCGTTCTCTTCGAAAGCACATCTCTTTCCGCCTCCTGCCGTCTCGGCAAGGCAGAAGACATCGAGCGTTCGGAAGGGCGCGATCTCGGTCTTCGGGTTTTCGTGGGCGAGCGCCAGGCGGTTGTCTCCTCCACCGACTTTCTGCCCGAGACCTTGAGCGCGCTGACCGAGCGCGCCGTCGCCATGGCCAAGGTCGCCCCGCCCGATCCTTATTGCGGGCTTGCGGGCAAGGAGCTTCTGGCCACCGCCTTTCCCGATCTCGAGCTTGACGATGGCAGCGATGTGCCCGCCGAAACCTTGATGGAGACGGCGCTGCGCGCGGAAGAGGCCGCCCTTGCCGTAAAAGGCGTGACGAATTCGAGCGGCGCCGGGGCAAGCTTCGGGCGCGGCTCCGTCTATCTTGCGACAAGCGCGGGTTTCACCGGCTCTTATACGGGCAGCACGCATTCGCTTTCCGCTTCCGTCCTTGCCGGGGAAGGCACGGCGATGGAGCGGGATTATGATTTTTCCTCCGCCCGGTTTCTGGAAGACCTGGAAGCGGCAGAAGAAATCGGCAGGCGCGCGGGTGAAAAAGCCGTGCGTCGGCTCGGTGCGCGCAAGGTCAAATCACAAGCCGTGCCCATCATCTACGATCCGCGCGTCAGCAACGGTTTGCTCAGCCATTTCGCCGGGGCGATTTCCGGGGCAAGCGTTGCGCGCGGCACGAGCTTTTTGCAAAAGAAGATGGGCGAGGCGGTATTTGCCAAGGGTGTGCGCATTATCGACGATCCCTTGAAAAAACGCGGGTTGCGCTCCAAGCCTTTCGACGGTGAAGGCGTTCAAACCACGCGGCAGGCCATTGTCGAAGACGGGGTTTTGAAAACCTGGCTGCTCGACATTTCCACCGCCAAGCAGCTCGGGCTGAAAAGCACGGGCCATGCAAGCCGCGGCACGGGCGCCCCGCCGTCCCCCGGCCCCACCAATCTTTATATGGAAGCGGGCACGCTTTCGCCCGAAGAGCTGATCGGCGATATCGAAAACGGGCTTTATGTGACCGAGATGATCGGCATGGGCGTCAATGGCGTCACCGGCGATTATAGCCGCGGCGCGTCGGGCTTCTGGATCGAGAAAGGCAAGCTTGCCTATCCGGTGAGCGAGATCACCGTTGCCGGCAATCTGAAAGAGATGTTCGCGCACCTTACCCTTGCCAGTGATCTCACCTTCCGCTACGGCATGAACGCGCCGACTCTGCGCATCGAAGGAATGACCGTTGCCGGGAACTGATCAGCACACCGCCCCTAATGAGCGGGCGGAGGATCACGCGCTTTTATGCAAGGCCGTGCGCGAGGCCGGCGCCTTGGCGCTGACCTATTACAAGGCCGATGCCAAGCATTGGGAAAAGAGCAAGGGCGATCCGGTCAGCGAGGCCGATCTTGCGGTCAATGCGCTCCTTGCCGAGCGGCTGCAAGACGCACGGCCGGGTTACGGCTGGCTCTCGGAGGAAACCGAAGACGATGCGCGCCGCCTGACGCGGACCCGCGTCTGGGTCATCGATCCCATCGACGGCACCCGCGCCTTCATCAAAGGCAAACCGCATTTCACGATTTGCGGCGCGCTGGTGGAAGAAGGCCGGCCCGTTCTCGGCGCGGTCTTCAATCCGGCGATGGACGAGTTTTTCGAAGCGGTGTCGGGCGGCGGTGCGCGGCTCAACGGCGCGCCCATTCAGGTGAGCGCCTGCGACGCGATAGATGGCTGCCGCATGGCCGCCTTCGGACCGATGTTCAAGCACCCGGCCTGGCGCGAGCCCTGGCCGGAGATGGAGATCGTGGACCGCAATTCCGTTGCCTACCGCCTCGCGCTTGTCGCCTGCGGGCAGGCGGATGCCGCCATGGCGCTCAACCGCAAGAACGACTGGGACATTGCCGCCGCCGATCTCTTGATCCACGAAGCAGGCGGCAAGGTCACCGATCATCAGGGCGCCCCGCTCATCTATAACCGGGAAGACACGAAGCACCGCAGCTTCATTGCCGCGGGCCCCGCCCTTTATCAGGCGATCATCGCGCGGACCGGCAAGATCACGCTTCCTTAAGGCGAAGGGCTTATCCCTCCAAGAGTGCAAGGCTCAGGCGAATGCCGGATGCCAGTCCCGCGCAAACATGGTAAATTCAGCGCTCCCCTTAAGATGACCGGCGAGGTTCTTTCATGAGCGACGACAAACAGCTTCTCCATCTCGTCTTCGGCGGCGAGTTGTCGGACCTGCAAGGGGTGACGTTCGAGGATGTGAACAAGCTCGATGTGGTGGGCATCTATCCCGATTATGCCAGCGCCTATAACGCCTGGAAGGACGTTTCCCAGAAAAACGTGGACAGCGCCCGCACCCGCTATTTCATCGTGCATCTGCATAAGCTGCTCGATCCGGAAAACGACCATTAAACCGCCCGGCACTGACAAGCGGCGGCACCAAAAAGTGATTATGCTGCCTGATCTTAAGGTCCATGCCGGGTGACGGCCCCAAAGCCCCGTGATATGGTCGCGCGCACCTTGAAAGGGCTCTTTTCCGGCCCGGCAGAGAGCGCGAACGGGCAAAGACGCAGGTACGAACGTGGGTAACGACGTGGTTGAGAATGCGGGCCAGAATGCCGGCAAGACGGCAGGCAGGGACGAGGCAAAAGAGCTTTCGGCTTTCGCCGCCGCCCGCCGGGTCGCGGCCCAGTATCTTTACCCCTACCGCTGGCACATCCTGACCGCCGTTGCCGCCAATATCGTGGTGGGCGCCGTCGGCCCGGCCCTGCCCTTTCTCCTGCAGCAGACCATCGATCTGCTTTTCGTCGCCGATCCTTCCACCGATCTGAAGATCGACGTGCCTTTCGCAGATAGCGGGCTGACGGAGGATATGTCCTTCGGCTCCTCGATGGATGTGCTTCCCTATATCGCCGGGGCCGCCGCTCTCATCATGGTGGTGCGCGCCTTTGCGACCTACATCTCCAACATCTTCATGGCGACGATGAGCCAGAACATGATTGCCGCTTTGCAGCGCAATCTTTTTCAAAAGCTCGTCTGGTCCGATCTCGGCTGGGTGCAGCAAACCCATTCGGGCCGTTTCATCTCGATCTTCCTGAACGATGTGACGCGGCTTGAGTCCGCCATGTCGCAGACCATCGTCAACATGACGCGCCATCTGATCATGCTTGTCGGCCTTCTGGCCTACATGATCTATCTCGACTGGCTGCTTACCATTCTTGCCACCTGCGTCGGCCCGCTCATAGTCGTCTTCCTGCGCCGCATCGGCAAACGCACGCGCAAAGCGACGACGAAGAACCTCAATGAGACGGCAACGCTTTCCTCGCTGATTTCCGAAGCCTTGAAAGGCATCCGCGTGGTGAAAGCCTATGGCCAGGAAAGTCATGAGACGGACCGGGCGCAGGCAACGATCCTCAAAGTCCTCGAACACCGGATGAAAGCGGTACGCGCGCGCGCCGCCGCAAGCCCGCTGACGGAAGCCTTTTCCGGTCTCGGCTTTGCCGCCGTCATTTATTATGCGGGCTATCAGGGCGGCACGGGCGCCATGACCTCGGGCGAGTTCATGGGTTTCGGCTCGGCGCTGCTGCTCGCCTATCAGCCGCTCAAAGCCGTGGCGAACCAGGGCACCGTGATGCAGGAAGGGGCGGCGGCTGCCTCGCGCATCTTCCCCGTGCTTGATGAAAAAGCCGAAATCGCCGATATGCCGGGCGCGGCGCCGTTGAAAGTCAGCTCCGGGGAAATCCGCTTCGAGAATGTCTCCTTTCATTACCGGGACGGGACCGAGGCGCTTCACGCCGTCGATATCGACGTGCCCCATGGCAAAACCGTCGCGCTTGTCGGCCCCTCGGGGGCGGGCAAAAGCACGATCCTCAATCTCGTGCCGCGCTTTTATGACACCTCAAGCGGGCGGGTTCTCATCGACGGGCAGCATGTGCGCGATGTGACGCTTTCAAGCCTGCGGGACGCGAGCGCGCTCGTCACGCAGGAACCCTTCCTCTTCGACGATACGATCCGCGCCAATATCGCTTACGGCGTGCCGGATACTTCACAAGAGGCGATCGAGGCCGCTGCCCGCGCCGCCGCCGCCCATGAGTTCATTCTCGCCCTCAAAGACGGCTATGACACCGTGGTCGGCGAAGGCGGCTTGAAACTTTCCGGCGGCCAGCGCCAGCGCATCGCCATTGCCCGCGCCATGCTCAAAAATGCGCCCATTCTGCTGCTCGATGAAGCAACCTCCTCACTCGACACCGCCTCCGAGCAGCAAGTGCAGGAAGCCTTGAGCACGCTGATGAAAGGGCGCACGACGCTCGTCATCGCGCACCGGCTTTCCACCATCATGCATGCGGACCGGATTTATGTGATCGATGGCGGGCGCGTGCTCGAGCAAGGCACCCATAGCGAGCTGCTTGCCAAAGGCGGGCTTTATGCGGAGCTTTATCAGACGCAATTCGCGCAGGATGACGGCAGTGAAACGCAAACGCCCGCAGACGTGCCGCTGAAAGGCACAGAACAAGCTGCTGCCGGAGAATGAGCATGTCTCCCTTGAAGCGCCTTGTAAAAAGCAGTGCCTTCCAAAGCACGGCGGCCTTTATCGCCGCGTTCTATATCCGCCTCGTGCGCTATACGAGCCGCTTCATCATCCGCCGCCCGGATGTGCCCGAACGCTTCTGGAAGAACAATGAGAGCTTTATCTGCACCACCTGGCACGGGCAGAACATGCTCACGCCGCCCTTCTGGCACAATTGGCGCGAGCTTGCGATCCTCGTCTCCCGCTCCAGCGACGGGGAAATTATCGCCCGGCTGATGCACCGCCTCGGCCTTTCGACCATTCGCGGGGCGGGCGTGCCGAAAGGCGCAAAGAAAAAACCTAAGAACAAAGACAAAGGCGGCGCGGTTGCCTTGCGCGGCATGGTGCGGGCGCTGCAAAACGATGTTTCCATCGGCATGACGGCGGACCTGCCGCCCGGACCCGCCCGCCGCGCAGGCGAAGGGATCGTGGCGCTGGCACGGCTTTCCGGCCGGCCCATCGTGCCCATCGCCGTTACGACAAAAGCGCGCATCGTGCTCAACAATTGGGACCGCTATCAGATCAACCTGCCTTTTTCCAAAGGCGCTTTTGTGTGGGGCGAGCCGATCTATGTGCCGGGCGATGCGAGCGGCGAGGCTTTGGAAGAGGCCAGAAAGAAAGTGGAAGAAGCGCTGAATGCCGTCACCGAAGAAGCGGACAGACTGGTCGGCCGCCGCAGCGAAACACAGCCCGCGGCCGGCGCGCCCTCTTCCCCGCGCAGCGCCGGATAGCTGCCCATGACGACACCTTTTCCGCTCAGGCTCTACAGCGCCGCTGCAACCGCCCTGCGTCCTGCCGCCCCGCTTTTACTGGCGCGCCGGGCCGCGCGCGGCAAGGAAGACAGCACGCGCATCGGCGAGCGGCGCGGACGCGCATCGGCGAAGCGGCCCGAGGGCACATTGCTTTGGCTGCATGGGGCAAGCGTCGGCGAATCTCTTTCCATTCTGCCGCTGATCGACATTCTTCTCGCAAGCCGCGCGGATCTCACAATCCTTGTGACCTCCGGCACGCTGACCTCCGCGCAGCTGCTGGCCGAGCGGTTGCCGGAACGGGCGATCCATCAATTCGTGCCGCTCGATGCCCCGGCCTATGCACGCCGGTTTCTCGATCATTGGAAGCCGGATCTTGCGGCGTTCGTCGAATCGGAGCTTTGGCCGAACCTCATCCGCGAAGCGGCAAAACGCGACATTCCGCTCGCCCTGGTCAACGGGCGGCTGTCGCAGAAGTCGCTGGAAGGCTGGCAGCGCGCGCCGCAAAGCGCCGAAACGCTGCTTGGCGCCTTTGCCGCCATCATGGCGCAGGATGAAAAAAGCGAGGAACGCTTCGCCGCTCTTGGCGCGGGGAATGTCACGCAGCCCGGCAATCTGAAGTTCGATGCGCAGCCCCTGCCCTTCGATGAAAAGAAGCTGGAAAAACTGCAGGAGGCAACCCGCGAGCGCCCGCTTTGGCTCGCCTCCAGCACCCATGAGGATGAAGAGCTTCAAGCCGGGCAAACGCATCTCGATTTGAAAGCCGCTTTCCCGGATCTTTTGACCATCATCGCGCCGCGTCATCCCGCCCGCGCCCATGAGATCCGCGCCCAGCTTGAAGCGCTTGGGCTCAGCGTTGCCCAGCGCAGCCTCGAGCGGCTGCCGCGCGAGGAAACCGACATTTATCTCGCCGATACGATGGGCGAGCTCGGGCTGTTTTACCGGCTCTGCCCGCTCGTCTTTATGGGCGGCTCTTTAATCCCCCATGGCGGACACAATCCGCTGGAGCCGGCGCGCCTCGGCGCGGCGCTGCTCTTCGGCCCGCATATGTTCAACTTCACGGTGCTCGCCGGGCATTTGCTGGCGCAAGGCGGGGCGCTCGAAGTCCAAGACCGCACGGCGCTGACGGAGACACTCGGAAATCTTTTGCAAGCGCCGGATGAAGTCGGCGCGCGGGCCGAGCAGGCGCATAATGCCGCTTCGCTTCTGGGCGGGGCAAGCATGCGGGTCGCGCACCAGTTACTTGCCTTGATGCCGGAGGGGTCGGCGCGGGAGCGGCCTCATGCGTAGCCCCTCCTTCTGGTATCCGCCGAAGGGCGCTACGCCTCTTGCCGCCCGGCTTCTTTCCCCGCTCGGCTGGCTTTACGCCCGCGCCGCCTTTTTCAAACAGCGTTTCAGCGCGGGTGAGCGCATCGGCATTCCGGTTATTTGCGTCGGCAATGTCACGGCGGGCGGGGCGGGCAAAACACCGGCAGCGCTTTTTCTCGCCGAACGGCTGAAAGCCATGGGCGAGCACCCGCATTTTCTCAGCCGGGGCTATGGCGGCACGCTTGAAGGCCCGCTCCGCGTCGATCCTGCCCGCCACAATGCAGCGGAGGTGGGCGATGAGCCGCTGCTCCTTGCAAACGAAGCACCCTGCTGGATCTCCGCCGACCGGGTGAAGGGCGCGCGGGCCGCCGAAGAGCAAGGTGCAAGCGTCCTCATCATGGATGACGGCTTTCAAAATCCCTCTCTCCAAAAAGACCTTTCCTTTCTCGTCATCGACGGGGACGCAGGCCTTGGCAACGGCAAGGTGATGCCCGCCGGTCCCTTACGCGAAACCTATGAAGCGGCGCTCGCGCGCGCCGAAGCCGTCATCATCATCGGCGCAGGCGAGCCCGGCAGAGGCCCGGCAGAAATAGCGGAACGTGCGGGCCTTGCCGTTTTCAGCGCAAAGCTGCAGCCGGGCAAGGCAGAAGCCGCCGCGCTTCGGGGCCAAAAAACCGTCGCCTTTGCCGGGATCGGGCGGCCGGAAAAATTCTTCCGCACCCTGGAGGAAATCGGCGCGGACATTCAGAGCCGGCATGGCTTTCCCGATCACGCGCCCTACAGCCAGAAAGACCTGGACGGGCTTTCTAAGGAAGCCGCGCGCCTCGAGGCCGTGCTGGTGACGACGGAGAAAGACGCCGTGCGCTGCCGCGGCCTTTCCCTTTCCCGGCTCATGACCTTGCCCGTCCGGCTTGAAGTGGCGGGCGAAGACGGCATCGACGCGCTGCTCGACGCGGCGCTGAAGAAGGCGCGCACCGATCACACTTACGTGCCTTTCGCCGCGCCTGGCGATCCGGCTTAACGCGGACAATCGCCTTCGCTTGGCGAACTTGCTATAAGCTCTCATTCACCAGGAAAGAGGAGGAGCGCCCGCGTGGCAGGCAAGGCATTCAGGCATAAATTGGAAGCGTTGGCACTGAAAGCCGCGCTCGGGCTTTTCGGCGCCCTGCCGCTTGAACGCGCTTCGGGTTTAGGCGCCTTCATTGCCGGTACGCTTGGCCCGAGGCTCGGCGTGACGAACCGCGCCCGCGCTAATATGGCCCGCGCCATGCCGGAGCTTGAGCCTGCCGAGCGCGAGGTGATCATCAAAAAGATGTGGCGCAATCTCGGGCGCACGATCGGTGAATACGCGCATCTGCATGAATTTCAGCTGCCCGCCCGCCGCGACAAGCTCGGCCTTTCGGGCACGGAAAACCTTTCCGTCATGGAAGAGCGCGGCAAAGGCGCGATTTTCATTTCCGGCCATTTCGGCAATTGGGAAATCGCCCCCCTGATCGGCCGGCTTTACGGGCTGGAAGGGGCGGAGATTTACCGTCACGCCAACAATCCTTATGTCGATGAATGGATGGTCGGTTTAAGAGCGCGCGCCATTACGCCGCTGCAAATTCCCAAAGGCGCGAAAGGCGCGCGGGAAATCCTGAAAGCGCTGAAAGAAAAGAAGTCGCTCTACATGCTCGTCGATCAGAAAATGAACGAAGGCCTGGAGACGACGTTTTTCGGGCACAAAGCCATGACCACCGCCGCGCCGGCCGGGCTTGCCGTGCGCTACGGCGTGCCGATCTATCCCATCTCTTTCCGCCGGTTGGGCGAGAGCACGGGTTTTGCCATGAAGGTTAACCCGCCGATCCTTGCCGATGAAAAAGCCGACACGTTCGAGGAGATCGCCCGCATCACGCAGGCCATGAACGATTTTCTGGAAGGGGAAATCCGCGCGCATCCCGAGCAATGGTTCTGGCTGCATAACCGCTGGCCGAAACACCCCAAAGCTTAAAGGCGTTTATTCTTCCGGCTGCGGACCCAAAAGCAGCTGCGGGTCCACATGGGCATTGCGCCAATACATGCGCCAATCAAGATGCGGGCCCGTCACGCGCCCCGTCGCGCCGACCCTGCCGACCACGTCGCCCCGCTCGACCTTCATGCCGGTCTTCACATCGACGCTGCTTAAATGCATGAGCACGGAAATGAGCGAATGGCCATGGTCGATGAAGATAAGCCCGCCTTCAAAATACATATCAGGTTCGGCTAGGCGCACGGTACCGGCCTGCGGTGCGCGCACCAGCGCCCCCTCGCCCGCCGCAATGTCCAGCCCGTAATGGGGACGGCGCGGCTCACCATTATAAAAGCGCTGGCTGCCATAGACCCCGCTAATGGGCCCGGTCACCGGCCAGATGAAATCTCCGGCAAAATAATCGAGCGGCGTGTCCTTGACCCGCGCCTTGCGCTTCTTCACGGCATCGGCGCGAATGCGGGCCAGCGTTTCGGGCGGCGGGCTCACATATTTGCGCGCCACGCCGTTTACATGCTGGATGTCATAATCGCGCGGCGCGACGGCAATCTCTTCACGCGCGGCGGTGCCGTCGGCAAAACTGGCTTCCAATATCGCAGGTTCCGTCCGGTCCCGGTCGAAACCGAAAACGAATTTGCCGTCCGGTGTTATGGGGATGGGGTTCCCGTCAAGGCTGAGCATGGTGCCCGCCGGCGCTTGTCCGACAATGAGCCCACCCTGCATCCGTTCACCGCGTAAAGTCAGCTCACCGGCAACACCCGCAGAGGACATGCCGGCCAAAGCGTAAAGCGTAGCAAGCAGGATTTTGGGCAAGAGCGCAGTGCGGCTCATTTTTCGGTGCCTGCCACTTCCAGATGCCGTTTCAGCGAGGCTTCGGCATCGGCATAAGGTTCCTGCAGCGCCACGCTCCAGTACTTCAATTCGGACAAGGGAATTTTCCGGCCCGTCACCTTGCAGGTGACGAATGCGCCGCGCCGCACGATCCGGAATTCACCGTCGCCGTAAACCAGTTCCGCTTCGCCTTGCGTGTCCATCTCTTCATCTCCTGTCCGGCGCGCCGCTCATACGCACTCCTTAATATAACTCAACCTCTATCCCATGAGAGGCGCCGTCAAAGCAACGAGCCCTGTTCCGGCTTTTTGGGTTCCGGCTTTTTGGGCGGGGATTTCTTCTGAGCCGGCGCCTTTTTCACTTTGGGCGCCGCCCCCTCGCCCGCCACGATCACGCCGAGGCGGTCATCACCTGCAAATTCAAGCTCGAGCGGCACGCCGCTACTCAACCCGGCGGAGCCGCGCACGGGCTTGCCCTCCCCGTCGCGCACCAGCGCGAAGCCGCGGCCGAGCACATTCTTATAGCTAAAGGACTCAAGCAGCCGTCCCGTCTGATCCAGCTTGCGGCGCAGGTCTTCCAGCCGCCGCGTCTCGGCATTTTGCAGCCGCTGGCTCATATCTGCCGTGCGGCGCGTGCCTTCCAGAAGCCGCATCTCGATGAGCTTGCCCGTGAGCCGTCCTTCGGTCTTGTGAAACAGCGCCTCTTTGGCGGCCACTGCACTCATCAGGCTGCGGGTCAGGCGCTCGCTTGCATGATCGAGGCGCTGTTCGGGCAATGCAAAAAGGTCCTGCAGACGGGGCAGCCCGCGGGCAAGCCCTTCCACTTGTGCGCGGCCTTGTTCGAGAATGCGCGTCTGCGCGCGAAAAAGCCGCTGCGCCCGCTCCATCACCTGTGCCTGAAGCTCCGCGCGCACGGGCACGGCCATTTCCGCCGCTGCCGTCGGGGTCGGCGCGCGCCGGTCGGCGGCATAGTCGATCAGCGTCGTATCCGTCTCATGGCCGACGGCAGAAATCAGCGGAATGCGGCTTGCCGCTGCCGCGCGCACCACATTTTCCTCATTGAACGACCACAGATCCTCGATCGAGCCGCCGCCGCGCGCGACGATCAAAAGATCGGGCCGTGGCACGGGGCCTCCGGGTTCCAGCTTGTTGAAACCTTCAATCGCCGCCGCCACTTCCCCTGCCGACTGCTCGCCCTGCACACGCACCGGCCAGATCAGCACATGGCGGGGAAAGCGGTCGTTCAGCCGGTGGAGAATGTCCCGGATCACCGCGCCCGATGGGCTCGTCACTACGCCGATCACATCCGGCAAAAAGGGCAGCGGTTTCTTGCGTTCCGGCGCAAAGAGCCCTTCGGCGCCGAGCTTTTTCTTGCGCTCTTCCAGCAGCGCCATAAGCGCGCCGACACCAGCCGGTTCCATCTGCTCGATCACGATCTGATAGCGCGACTGGCCGGGGAAGGTTGTGAGCCGGCCCGTAACGATCACCTCCAGCCCCTGCTCCGGCTTGATTTTGAGCCCCGGCACCACACCCTTCCAGATGACGGCGGACAGCACCGCCCTGTCGTCCTTCAGGTCCAGATAAACATGGCCGGAGCCCGGCCGGCTGACCCGGCCCACCTCGCCGCGCACGCGCACATGGCCGAACGTGTCTTCCACCGTCCGCTTGATGGCGGCCGAAAGCTCGGAGATTGTCAATTCGAGCAGGTTGCTGGCGGGCGGCGGGCCGGAGGCTTGAGACACGGAAAATCCTAATATTATCAGATTCTTACATGATACCGGCTGGTTTGTTTGCCGGAATCGCACCCCATGTTACAAGGAAGCCCACAGAAGCCAAAAAGAAGAGGCTCCGCGCCTTCCTTCAAGAAGAAAAGGTCCCTTAGATGAAGGTCCTCGTTATCGGTTCCGGCGGGCGGGAGCACGCGCTTAGCTGGGCGATTGCCAAAAGCCCCCTCCTGACCAAACTCTATTGCGCGCCGGGCAATGGCGGCATGGCCGGGGTCGGCGAATGCGTGGACCTGAAGCCGATGGACTTTACCGCCATTTTAGATTTCTGCCGGGCAGAGGCGATCGACTTCGTGGTGGTGGGCCCGGAAGACCCGCTTGCCGGCGGGCTGGTGGATGTACTGAATGAGGCCGGGATCAAAAGCTTCGGCCCCAGCAAGGCGGCCGCCCAGCTTGAAGCGTCGAAAAGCTATACGAAGGACCTTTGCGCGGAGTTCGGCATCCCCACCGCCGCCTATGCGCGCTTCGAGGCGCTGGAACCTGCCCGTACTTATCTCAAAGAAAAAGGTCTTCCCATCGTCATCAAGGCGGACGGACTGGCCGCGGGCAAAGGCGTGATCATTCCTGAGACCATGGAAGAGGCGGAACAGGCGCTGGAAGAAATTTTCGGCGGCAAGTTTGGCGACGCGGGCGCGCAGGTCGTGATCGAGGAATTCATGACCGGCGAGGAGGCGAGCTTTTTTGTCCTCGCGGACGGGACTGTGGCGCTGCCGCTTGCCACCGCTCAGGACCACAAGCGCGTGGGCGACGGCGACACCGGTCCCAATACCGGCGGCATGGGCGCTTATTCCCCCGCCCCCATCATGACGCCTGAGATGTGCGAGCGGGTGATGCGCGAGATCGTGCAACCGACCCTCGATGCGATGGCCAAGCGCGGCACGCCCTTCAAAGGCGTGCTTTTCGCCGGCCTGATGCTGACCGATGAAGGTCCGAAACTCGTCGAATATAATGCCCGCTTCGGCGACCCGGAAACGCAAGTACTGATGCTGCGTCTGAAATCCGACATTCTGCGCGCACTTATCGCCTGCCATGACGGCACACTGGGCGGTATCTCGCTCGACTGGCATGATGAAGCGGCGCTGACCGTGGTGATGGCGGCCAAGGGCTATCCGGGCGATTATGCCAAGGGAACGGAAATCCGCAGGCTGAGCGAAGCGGGCGCGGAAAAGGATGTCGAGATTTTCCACGCGGGCACGCAGTTGAAGGACGGCAAGATCCTGGCGAACGGCGGACGCGTGCTCAACGTCACCGCGCGCGGGCAAAGCGTCTCGCAGGCGCGGGACAAGGCCTATGAAGCCATCGGCAAGATCGATTGGCCGGACGGTTTTTGCCGGCGCGACATCGGCTGGCGGGCCATCGAACGGGAAAAAGCATCCAATAAATAAAAATACGTCACGCTTACATCAGGGAGAGAGACATGAGCGAGCAAGGGGCAGCAAGCCGTCAGGAAATGTTTTCCGGCACGAAGGAAGTACTGGACAAACACAAGTTCGATGAAAAGCGCCTGGCTGATTACATGGAGGCCCATGTAGAGGGCTATGAAGGGCCGCTTGAGGTGCGCCAGTTCAAGGGCGGGCAATCGAACCCGACCTATCAGCTCGTCACACCGAAAAAGAAATATGTGCTGCGCCGCAAGCCGCCGGGCAAGCTGCTTCCTTCCGCCCATGCCGTGGACCGGGAATATAAAGTCATCAGCGCGCTTTACGGCGCAGGCTTTCCCGTCGCGCGCACCTATTGCCTTTGTGAAGATGAAAGCGTCATCGGCACGATGTTCTACATTATGGACATGGTGGAAGGGCGCATCCTCTGGGAACCGCTTCTGCCGGGCTATGAGCCTTCTGAGCGGCGCGCCATTTACGAAGCCAAGATCGACACGCTCGCCAAGCTGCACATGATCGACTACGAAGCGATCGGCCTTGGCGATTTCGGCAAACCCGGCAATTACTTCGCCCGGCAGATTTCCCGCTGGTCCAAACAATATGTCGCCTCCGAAACCGAAACGGTGACGGAGATGAACAAGCTGATGGAATGGTTGCCGGAGAACATCCCCAATGACGATGCAACCAGCATCGTCCATGGCGATTACCGGCTCGACAATATGATCCTGCATCCGACCGAGCCGAAAGTGATCGCCGTTCTGGACTGGGAGCTTTCGACGCTCGGCCATCCGCTGGGTGACTTCACCTATCACCTGATGCAATGGGTGATGCCAAGCGGCGGCAACAGCCCCGGCACACAGAGCCTTTCGAATGCGGACCTGCCCGCGCTCGGTATTCCCACACGCGAGGAATATACGCAGATGTATTGCGAGCGCACGGGCCGCAAGAATATCGAGAATATCGATTATTACTTCGCGTATAACTTCTTCCGCCTTGCGGGCATCCTGCAGGGCATTGTCGGGCGCGTGCGCGACGGCACGGCCTCGAATGAGAACGCCGCGCAGAATGCGGCGCAGGTGCGCCCGCTTGCCGAACTTGGCTGGCATTACGCGCAGCGAGCCGGCGCAAAGTAAAACCAAAAATCGCAGATCGCAAAAAATTTGCCCTCGAAGCGTGCGTTTCGAGGGCATTTTTTCATCTCTACAAAGATTAATAGATTCTGAATCTGTAATAAAAATCAGACATTTAGTTTGCGATCTGAAAATTTGCAAGACGCAACAAACGCCGCAAATCCGCGAAAGTTCCAGACCCTCCGCACAGGGAATTTTTTCGGCACCTACAATCTTGTAGCCAACAAAATTTTCCTGCTAAAGAGTCTTCCATGAGGGGAGCTGCACGGTGCAGCTGGGGCATGGAAAAGCTTCCAGAGATGGAAGCGTAACGTGAGGCGTACGGGACCGCCCTGCCATGAGGCACGGCGAACTCACGGTACGCAGCGGAGGAGATTACCATGCGCACGACCTTTACCCCACTTGGGCACCCTTTCTGGCGCGCCGCGCCATTGGCCTTTGCAATTTCATTTACGCTTGCCGCCTGCGGCAGCAGCTCCGACGGCCCCGGCGCTGGACTTGGCGATGGTGGCGGGGGCGGCGGTGGCAGTGCCGAGCCTGCGAGTGAAACGCAAGCGACAGAGAATATCGTTCAGGATGCAGCGACCATAACTCAAGGCGTTGGCCAAACCCTATTCCTTGCGGGAATAGCCGTCAGCCAGGAAGATCTGCCACTCGATCAGGAACTGCAAGACCACACAATCCATATGCTCGGTTCGACGGGTTCGGGCGTTTACCAAGTCAGCAAGGGGCTGGATGACGGACTGGGTTCTCTGGGAACAAACGATAATGCGGTCGGTACTACCGCGGCAGGAACTTCTAAAGCCGTTTCGAGCACAGGCGATGCTGTGTCCGCGTCTGGGAGAGCCGTTGCCGCACTCGATAGCCTGCCCGTTTTTCTGCAAGTTGAGGAAAACTCCGGCGCGTTAACGATGGTAGGTGAGAATATCGGTAAACTCGGTCTTCAGATATCGGAAGGCGCAGAAGGTGTCGCCCTGCAATTTGAAGACCCCGATAGCCCCCTCGGCAGCGCAAGCAGACAGCTCACGCTTGCCATTCGTCCGATAGTGGCGAACGTGGAAGGCACTACGCGGAAAGTCGGGGATGCAATCGTCATTGGTCCCATGGGTAGTGAGCTTCTTTCCGAAGCTGGCAGCGCAATCACAATGGCGGGTGATGAACTTGCCGATCAAAATGCAGCCTTCACGGGCGTCGCGCGGTCCGTCGGTGGTGCCGGCGCGTTGGTCCGTGACACAGGCGGCCTCATCTCCTCCGGCGAGGGATCGGGCGGCGGACTGACCGGCGGCGGCTTGCCGACCGATACGCTGTTGGCCGCGCTGAGCGGCGGGGAGGGTGCGGGCCTACCCACCGACGCCGTGCTCGGCCAGCTGACGGATAGCGGCTTGCCGACGGACGATCTCTTGGGCAGCCTGACGGAAGGCGGTCTTCCCACCGACCAGCTGACCGGCCTTGTCGGCGGCGAAGGCGCTGATCCTGTTACCGGCCTCGTCGGCGGACTGACGGGCGGCCTCAGCGGCGGCAGCGAAGACGGTGAGGAAGCCAATCCGGTGACCCGTCTGATCGGCGGGCTGACCGGCGGACTTAGCGGCAGCGACCAATAATGAAGATGGTGCAGGCGGCGATACGCCGCCTGCACCGCCTGCCTGCCCCTTCCCGTTGTACCCGGTTGCAAATCAGTAGAAGGCGTTCCGGCAAAACCAGGCATTGAGCGCTCGGGTTTTGCCATTTGCAAAAATGAAACAGGTGATTTATCAAAGAGATTGATCTTCGCGATTTATCACCGCACGATTTTTCCGGGTTCGGCTGCTTCTGTTGAGGCGGTTAGGGGGTCAGCACCGGCAAGCAAGTGCTCTGCTCCGGATGCTGATTGTTCTGATCATTAGTGATGCAGGAGTCGGCCATGATTGAACGAAAGCAAGTTTTCCGATCTTCCCCCTTCTTGCTGCTTTATGCAGCCTGCCTTTTCTTCTTGCAGGCTGCGCTGGCAGTACCGATTCAAGCCACGCCCTGGGCGGATCTGGTACGGACAGCAGCGGGTCAAACAACAATGGCAGCGGGTCCGGTGATGGGTCCGGCGGTCTGCCAGACGGCGGATCCGGCGGCGCGGAAGCTGAGACACTCGCCACCGAAAACCTTATCCAATCTGCGGGCGACACGACGGGAAGCATCGGCGATACGGTTACGGTGATCGGCGAAGGCATCAGCCAGCAGGAAGTTCCGCTAATCGGCGCCGTAACAAGCGGCACGGGCGGCATCATTATCGAGCTTGGCGAAGGCATCAACGCGCTGAGCACCGGTCTCAATGACGGCCTTGGAAACCTCAGCGAGAACGACAACGCAATCGGTACAACACTTGCCGGCGCGGCTGGCACCGTCGCCGAAACCGGCGAAGCGGTAAGCGAAGCAGGCAACACCGTGACTGCGCTCAACACCCTGCCCGTCTTCATGCAAGTCGATGAGACAACCGGCGCGCTCACCAAACTCGGCGGCACGGTCGGCGATCTGGGCGGCAAGATCACGCAGACCGGCAATGGTCTCGCGCTGGAGTTCACCGCCGAAGATGCACAGCTTGCCGGCCTGACAACCGAGCTGACCGGCGTTGTCCGCCCGCTTGTCATCAAAACGGAAGACACCACGCAGTCGGTCGGCGACGCTTTGGTCATCGGCCCTGCGCTTGGCGGCCTTCTCGATAAAAGCGGCGGCGCGGTCGTTGCGCTTGGCGGCGAACTGGGTAGCCAGCATGCAGCGCTTTCAGGTCTGGGGACCACGCTTGAGAGCAGCGGCCAGCTTGTCTCGGCAACCGGCGGCTTGCTGAGCAGCGGGGAGAGCGGCGGCGGCCTGCTCTCCGGCGGGCTCTCCGATGGGCTTTCGGGCGACCTGGCCGGCAATCTGACGAGCGGCCTGACTGGCGGCCTATCCGGCGGTGATTCGGGCGGCGGCACAGGGCTCGATGGCGGCACGCAACTGCTTGGCGGTCTTACCGGCGGGCTCACCGGGGCCCTAACCGGCGGCAGCGGCGATGAGAGCGGCGGGCTGCTCGGCGGCGGGCTCGATGGCGGCCTTGCCGGCGACACCGGCACAGGAGACGGTGAAGACGGTGGCGCCGTTGGCGGGTTGCTTGGCGGCCTGCTCGGCGGTCTTACCGGCGGGCTTTAAACGCGTGACGCTCTCCGTATCACACATCCTGAAGGCGCCGGCTCTGCATGCGGAGCCGGCGCCCCTTTCGTAAAATCTGTATTGTTGTAAATCCAGCCATAACCGGCACAATGGTCTGGACGCGGCGACCTTGGGAGGGGGGACCGGTATGCCAAATAGGCCTATGAAACTGCGCGGCGCAGTCAATGCAAGCGCGCGCACCGTCATTGCAGGATTGCTGCTTAGCGGGTTGAACACGCCCGTTCTTGCCGACGACCTGCCCGCCGTCATCGATGAGAAACAGCCGACGACATCGCCGCAATTGCGCGATGCGCTCGATATTCCGCTCGACCGCGAGGGAGCCGAAATCAATCTGCCGGATGCCCAAGGAGGGCTCGATCCAGACACGGTTATCCCCGTTTCTCATATCAAGTTTCTCGGCGGCAGCGTGTTCGATCTCGAACTGCTTGCCCAGGACCTCAAGCACCTGGTGGGGCAAGAAGCCCGGCTGGCGGACCTCGCCCTTGCCGCGCGCAAAATCACGCAGCGCTATCAGGAAGCCGGCTACCCGCTCTCCTACGCTTATCTGCCTGAAAACAATTTTGCCGACGGTGTCGTCACCATCGTCATTGTCGAAGGCCATATCGTGCGCACGGAAATCGAGATCGAAAACGAAGCGGTGGCAGAGCGTGTCGCCGATCTTGCGGACCGGCTGATCGGCGAAGTGCCGCTCACCCGCGCCACTTTCGAGCGCTATACCCAGCTTATGGAGCGTATTCCCGGCGCAAAGCTGACCATGCGCGCGCCGGTTCCCCGCACGGCCAATGGCGCGACAACCTTAAGGGTGGAAGAAAAAGAGATCGAGCGCTTCGGATTCGGCGGCTCGCTCGATGGCGGGGATGAAGACGACTTTCTTCTGCTTGCCAATGTCAGCACGCAAGGGCACACACCTTTCGGGGAGCAGTTGTCGCTCGCCGCGCTCGCCCCTATTGAAGACGAAGAATATTACGCCGCCGAATACCAACAGGAAATCGGTACGGACGGGCTGCGCATCACGCTCAATGCCAACCGCTTTGAAGGCGAGGACGACGATCAGGTTTTCGTGCTGGGACAGGCCATCAACGTCAATGAAGATAAGGTCCGCAACAAATATCATATCGGCCTTGCTTATCCCCTGGTCCTTAGGCGCGAGAAGACCTGGGACGTAGCAGGCGGTATCGATTATTACGATGAAGAATCGAATTACACGTTCTCGCTTCCCGGCCAGCCATCGGTGCGCGCGCAGCAGGAGCTGCGGTATACCGCCGCGGAACTCAACAGCGCGCTGCGCCTCATCAGTAAGGAGCGGCTGGTGGAACTGCGCGGGGAAATCCGCCAAGGCGTCGATCTCGGCGAGAACCGCAACACGGTCTCCCTTGGCGGCGTCACCAGTCAGCAGGCAGAGGACACGGAGTTTACCCGCCTTGCCGCCAATAGCCGCTGGGCCGAGCAAATTGCCGAGCGCTGGCGCGTGACGGCGCGGGCGGCTGGGTTCTGGTCGAATGACAGGCTACCGAGCCCGGAACGGGGCAATTATGGCGGCGCCCGTTTCGGCCGCGCTTATCCGGACGGTCAGGCGGAAGGGGATTACGGTTATGCGGGCGATCTCGAGCTGCGCTATATCCAGCCGCTCGGTATCGCCTGGCTGCAAACGTTCGAACCTTATGTCCTGGCCGATACCGCTCATACACGCTTCAACGACATCTCGATCGAGCACGATCTGACATCCGCGGTTGCCGGTTTCGAGATATCCGACACGAAGCACTACCGGCTCGGGATCGAATATGCCTATCCGCTGGGCGATGCCGATATCGAAACGGGCACGCGGGACGGGCGGATCAATATCCGCCTCAGCTGGAATTTCAACACCTAGCGCTTTCCGGCATCTTCTCCGGCACTGGGCCTGGCGCGCTGCATGATCGTCTCCAGTCCTTCGGCAGACACGATATGCAAATCGCGCTGCGGAAACGGAAACTCGATCCCGTTTTCATGAAAAAGATCCCAGATGCGCAGCCGCGCGTCGCTCATCGCGTTGACCGTGCCGCTTTCCGGATCTTTCAGCCAAATGCGCAGTTCCAGATCGACGGAGCTGTCCCCGAAACCGACAAGGCGCACGGCCGGCGGCGGGTCTTTCAATATCCGGTCGATCCCGTCTGCCGCCTCCAGCATCAAGTCCATGGCTTTGCGCACATCGGAGCGGTAGGAAATACCGACCCCGATTTTAAAGCGCACGATCTTGTCCGTATAAGACCAGTTGATTACCTGCTGGGTGATCAGATCTTCATTGGGAATGAGAAATTCCTTGCCGTCACGGGTGATGATCGCGACATGGCGCGCGCCCAGTTTTTCGATCCAGCCATAGGCGTCACCGATCTCGATTACATCGCCCGGTTTGATGGAGCGGTCGAGTAGCAGAATGATCCCGCTGATGAGGTTGGAAACGACTTTCTGCAAGCCAAAGCCGATGCCAACGCCAACAGCCCCGGAAAAGACGGCGATGGCGGTAAAATCGATGCCGACACTGGTCAGCGCCACCATCACGGCGAAAGCCAGGAAAAGAATATGGATGATCTTGCCGACCAGCACACGCGCGGAGGGCGTCACCCCGGCAAGCCGGCCGAGACGGTTTTCCAAGACGCGGGAAATCAGCGCGGCCACCCACATCAAAACGGCAAAGAGCAGCGCTGCCTGCACCACGCCCAGCAGCGACAGGCGGAACTCGCCCATCGAAAATCCCACCTGGTCCATAACCATCATCAGAGGATCGAGCCAGCCGACAATGGCCAGCGCCGTCACTGTCCACACGAAGCCTGCCAGCACCGGCGTCCAGGCGGAATCCTTCAGGATCAGGACGGCGAATTTGATGATGATCCACGCCGTCAAGAGCTGGGCGGCGATGCGCGAGACATCGGGTGAGAAACCGGCCTGCAACAGGCCGGCATTCATGGTTCCCAGCAACAGCAAGGCGGCAAGAGCGGGCGTAAGTTCGGCAAGCCGCTGCAAGCGCATATGAACCCAGTACCCGGCTTTGATCTTTCCGGCGGCGGTATAAAGCAGCGGCAGCGCCCATTTGCGCATGGCCCAGAAAACGGCTGCGGCCACGGCCACGGCGCCGAGCGCGGCGGCCATATCGAGACTGAGAAATTCCTCCCGCCCCCAAAGCAACAGGCGCTCCAGCCACGTCTCTGCCTTACCCGCGAATGCGTTCAAGGTTTCCTGGTCGATATTTTCCATAGCTCCAGTCGAGCATGAGAAAAGGGCACTGTCGAGCCCTTCACCGCCGCCAGGCCGGGCTCTTCCTGCCGCAAGGGCGCCCTCGTTTCGCGCAAAAGCGCGGGGCCGGTTCCGGCGAACGGCTTTCGCCTCGTCCTCGCGCGTGCTAATTGTCCCCTAACGATATTTCAGCCTTGGAGATGAGACTATGACGCAAAAGGGTCAGGCCGCCGCCGGTGAAATCGTCGAGGTGCGCGAGGCGCACCGTTTCGACGAAAAGAAACTGGAGGCCTATTGCCGGGAGAATGTGGAAGGCTTCGGCGGCGAGCTAAGCGTGCGCCAATTCCAGGGCGGCCAATCCAATCCGACCTTTCTGCTGGAAACCAGCGGCACCGGCGGCGGCAAAAAATATGTCTTGCGGAAAAAGCCGCCGGGCAAACTGCTTGCCAGCGCCCATCAGGTGGACCGCGAATACAAAGTCATGAAAGCACTCGCCGCCACCGATGTGCCGGTGCCGAAAATGTATGCGCTCTGCCAGGACTCGGAGGTCATCGGCACCGATTTCTACATCATGGAACATCTTGACGGGCGCGTGCTGCGTGACCCGACGCTGCCCGGCATGAGCGCGGGTGAACGGGCGGCCATTTACGACCAGATGAACGATGTGCTGGCGCGCCTTCACAGCGTCGATCTGAAAGCGGCGGGGCTTGAGGATTTCGGCAAGCCCGGCAATTATTTCGAACGCCAAATCGGGCGCTGGACGAAACAATACCGCGCCGCTCAGACGGACAATATCGAAGAGATGGAACATCTCATCGACTGGCTGCCGCAAAACATCCCCGCCGATGACAGCGTGAGTATCGCCCATGGCGATTACCGGCTCGAAAACACGATGTTCCACAAGACAGAGCCGCGCATGATCGCCGTGCTCGATTGGGAACTGGCCACCATCGGCCATCCGCTGGCCGATCTTGCCTATAATTGTATGCTCTATCACATGGAGACGTTTTCCCAGGGCACGCTGATGAATGTGAATTTTGCCGAAAGCGGCATCCCGGCGGAGCAAGACTATGTCGCCGATTATTGCCGCCGCACGGGCCGGGAGGGCATCGAGAACTGGAATTTTTACCTCGCCTTCTCGATTTTCCGCCTCGCCTCCATCGTCCAGGGGGTCTACAAGCGCGGCCTCGACGGCAATGCGAGCTCGGATAAAGCCACCCAATATGGCGAAGTTGCAGGCTATCTCGCCCGCACGGCCTGGGATTTAGCCAAACGCTAGAGGAGCGTTAAAACCGCGTTAATGCCGCTCACGAAGTTTTCAAGATTCCTTTACCGCTCTTTCCGTAAGCTTCCATGAGACCCGGAATTATTCGGGCATCGCGCGGAAAGGGGCAATCGCGTGTCGCGGAGGAATTTTCCCATACCGCCGGACGGTAAGGAGCGCCGGCGGCAAACCGGGTTCCATGAAACCCTCGTGGCCAATAGCGGCGACGTGTGCACCATCCTCGATGAGGACGGTGTCATCCGCTATCACAGCCCGGCCATAGCGGAAATTCTCGGTTATCCGCAAAACGCGGGGCTTGGCGTCGCCGTTGCCGACATCGTGCACAAAGACGACCGGAAAAAGATAGAGACCCGCATACAAGAATGCCTGGCCACGCCTCATAGCACTTTTATCGAACGCTTCCGCCTGCGCCATGCCAATGGCCAATGGCACTGGCTGGAAGGGCGTGCCCGTAACCTGATGCATGAGCCGAATATTCAGGGCTTGTTGATCGTCTCGCGGGATGTCAACGAACTTGTGCGCCTGCGCGATCATATCGAGCATATCGAGTCGGAAGCGCAAATCGCTTTATGGCGCTGGGAGAAGGGCAACCCCGCCCCTTTCTGGACCCCGACCTTGGCGCGTATGTTCGGTTATGAAAAGCCGCCCTATTTCGCGGATGGGCGCTGGAATATCCACCTCATTCACCCCGAAGACCGGGAAAGCTCGCTCGCGCAATACCAAGCAGCGGCAGAAGAAAAACGCGCCTGGTTCGTGCGCCAGCGTATGCTCTGCGCGGACGGCACTTACCGCTATTTCGATATTCATACCTATTATGAAAGCGACCTGACCGGCGAGGTGGTGGCGGCGGCCGGCGTCATTACCGACGCGACCGACATGGTGGGCAAAGAAGAAGCGCTGCTGCGAAACGAGCAGCAGAACCAGCTCATTGCCCAGCACGCCATCGACATGATTGCGCGCCATGCCCCATCAGGCGCGCTGACGTTTATTTCCCCTTCCGTCGAGCGCACGCTCGGCTTTACGCCGGAAGAGGCCGTTCAGCACAACATTCTGGCCAAAGTGCATCCCGATGACAGGGCGTCTTTCTTTGCCGGGCTGGAGGAGATGACGAAGTCCGACAAGAGCGTCACATTGACGTTCCGCCTGCCCCATAAGAACGGTCACTATGTCTGGCTGGAAACGACGCTCCAGCCGCTGCGCGACACCAAAAGCGGGAAACTTCATGAAGTGCTGGCCATTTCCCGCGATGTGAGCGAGCGCAAGCGCTATGAAAGCGAGCTTTTGCGCGCCCGCGAGCGGGCGGAAGCGGCCAGCCGCACGAAATCACAGTTTCTGGCCAATATGAGCCATGAGCTGCGCACCCCGCTCAACGCCATTATCGGCTTCTCGGATATCATCCGTCAGCAGCTTTTCGGGCCCATCGAAAACGAAAAATACCGCGAATATATCGACCTCATTCATGATAGCGGCTCACTGCTTTTGGAGCTGATCAGCGACATTCTCGACATGTCCAAGATCGAAGCGGGCAAGATGCAGCTTCATATGCAGTCCACCTCGATCACCGATCTGGCGGAAGCCTCCATCCGCATCATCAGCGCGCGGGCAGAGGAAAAAGGACAGAACGTCACGCTGACCATTCACCCGGTGGTTGAAGAAACGCCGTTTGTCTGCGACGAGCGGGCGGTGAAGCAAATTTTGCTCAATCTTCTCTCGAACGCCGTGAAATTCACGCCGGAAGGCGGGAATATCGCCGTTGAGGTGGTGCGGGAAGGTTCCTCCATCGCCATCGAAGTCGCCGATAGCGGCATCGGTATTCCTCAGGAGCAATTGCCGCGCCTGACGCGGCCCTTCGAGCAGGTCGCCTCCGAATCCCATATCAGCCATGAAGGGTCCGGCCTCGGCCTTGCGCTCGTCAAAGCGCTGACCGATCTGCATGGCGGGAAACTTTCCATCGAAAGCGAGGAAGGCGCAGGCACGAAAGTGCGCGTGACACTGCCGCTCGCGCCGACCGGCCAGCTCGATCTCCTTGAGGAATTGGGGATCAGCGTCCCTGCATCTGATTGAGCGCGCTGTCGAGCTCACCGATGACGCGGGCGGCAATCGGGTCTTTCTGCATTGCCTGATAATAGGCTTTGATGTTCGGAGCGCGCGCCAGAATATCCTCATAACCGAACATCGGACTGATGCGCTCGGCAAAGAACAGTACGGGCACCAGCGCGCAATCGGCAAGCGTCAACGTGTCGCCCACGGCATAGGCGCTGCCGTCGAGATAGGCATCCAGCCAGCCGAGCCCTTTTTCCAGATCGCCGCAGAACTGATCGCATACGCATTCATCGCGCGCCTGCGGATTGATTTGCCCGAAGAGATGACCCATCGGGGTCATGACATAAAGATCGGCAAGGCGGCACAGAAGGCTCATTTCCACCCTTGCCTCGAGCGCCGCCGGCAGAAGCGGCGGCTCGGGAAACTTGCCTTCCAGATATTCACAGATGATCTGGCTTTCCGGGATGATTTTTCCATCCGCATCAAGCGCCGGCACTTTATGCATCGGCGTCAGCTTGGCGAATTCCTCGGGCGGGATGGTGCCCGGCATTTCCAGCAATTCCACGTCCAGATTTTTCGCATAAATCTGCATACGGCAGCGCGCGGCATAAGGCGAGAGCTGGGCATTGTATAGTTTAAGGATCATCGGGTCCTCCTGAACGGCGCGGCAGGGCTTGTGCCGGCTCGTTCCTCAAGAGCGCTGCATTATCCCCGAATACAGCCTGACGCCAAAACGGCCGGGCTTATGTGGGCCCGGCCGTCCTGTCATTCAATAGCAATCCGCACTCACTCGGCAGCGGCTTTCAGCTGCTCACGGAATTTCTTGAATTCAAGCTGTGCGATCGTGCGGTTATGCACTTCATCCGGACCGTCAGCCAGACGCAGCGTGCGCATGCCCGCATACATCTTGGCAAGGCCGAAGTCGGAGGTGACGCCGCCGCCGCCATGGGCCTGGATCGCATCGTCGATGACTTTCAGCGCCACGCGCGGCGCGGCCACCTTGATCATGGCGATTTCGGCGCGGGCCACCTTATTGCCCACCGTGTCCATCATATAGGCCGCTTTCAGCGTCAGAAGACGGGCCATTTCGATGTCGATACGGGCTTCGGCAACGCGCTGCTCCCAAACCGAGTGATCGGCGATCTTCTTGCCGAAAGCGGTACGGGTGAGAAGGCGCTGGCACATTTTCTCCAGCGCGCGCTCGGCAACGCCGATGGTGCGCATGCAGTGGTGAATACGGCCTGGTCCAAGGCGGCCTTGCGCGATCTCGAAGCCGCGGCCTTCGCCGAGCAGCAGGTTTTCTGCCGGCACGCGAACATTTTCCAGGATCACTTCGGCATGGCCGTGCGGGGCATCGTCATAGCCGAAGACCGGCAGCATACGAACGATCTTGATGCCCGGCGTGTCGAGCGGCACCAGAATCTGCGACTGCTGACGGTGCTTTTCGGCATTCGGGTCGGTCTTGCCCATCACGATGGCGATTTTGCAGCGCGGATCGCCGACGCCCGAGGACCACCATTTGCGGCCATTGATGACATATTCATCGCCGTCCCGCTCGATGCGGGTTTCGATGTTGGTGGCGTCCGAAGAAGCCACAGCCGGTTCCGTCATCAGGAAGGCGGAGCGGATCTTGCCTTCGAGCAGCGGCTCCAGCCATTCTTTCTTGTGGCGGTCGTTGCCGTAACGCTCGATCACTTCCATGTTGCCGGTGTCGGGCGCGGCGCAGTTGAAAACTTCGGACGCCCAGCCGACACGGCCCATGATTTCGCAAAGCGGCGCGTATTCGAGGTTCGTCAGCCCGCCGCCACGCTCGGATTCGGGCAGGAACAGGTTCCACAGGCCCTCTTCCTTCGCCTTGACCTTCAGATCTTCGATGATCTGCGGCACCTGCCAGCGGTTCTGGCCGAAAGCTTCCATCTGCTCGTTATACGTCTTCTCGTTCGGATAGACGTATTGATCCATGAACCGGTTCAACCGGTCCTGAAGTTCCTTGGTTTTATCGGAATAAGCGAATTCCATTCCGTCTCCCCTTTGGTTATGGCGGGCGTTACCCGCCCTGTTGCTAATGTCGATGGGCCGACCATACTCCTTCTGCCCGGCCAAATCACGCAAAAGGCGGATTCAATCCTTGTGGAAAAGGGCAAAAAAGGCAGATTTCAGCCCCGTTTATCCGCAAAAAACGCCTTAAGGAGCTCCGCCGCCTCCCGCTCGCCGATCCCGCCATAAACATCCGGGCGGTGATGGCAGGTCGCTTGGGTGAAAAACCGGGGCCCGTGGTCGACGCCGCCGCCTTTGGGGTCCTCGGCGCCGTAATAAAGCCGGCGGATACGGGCGAAGGAAATCGCGCCCGCGCACATGGCGCAGGGCTCCAGCGTCACATAAAGATCGCAGCCGGTCAGCCGCTCGGAGCTGAGCGCGCGGGCCGCCGCCCGGATGGCTAGAATTTCGGCATGAGCGGTCGGGTCCTTGTCTTCCAGCGTGCGGTTGCCTGCCGCCGCCAGAACCTCGCCCTCCGGCCCCAGGATAACGGCGCCCACCGGCACCTCGCCGCGCGCCGCCGCCGCCCTTGCCTCTTGAAGGGCCCGTTGCATGGGGCTTACCGGGGGGCTTACCGGGGGGCTTACCGGGGGGCTTACCGGAGGCTTCACGCGCGCACCTTCTTTTTCACGATACGAAACATTCAAAGACCCTGCCGTCCTCTCTCGTCTGGCGTCAAGCTTCCTGCTATGAAGAGCCCATGACAGACAAGAAGCGCTTTTCCCGGGGCAGCCCCCGCACATTCTCCAGCCGCCCTGCTGCGTCCAGCCCCGCATCCAAAGCAGGGCCCAAAGCGGCTTCGGCCAAAGGCGCGCCTGCCGCTGCCGCCTCCACCGCCGCAAAAGGCGCTCCGAAGAGTGAACGCATCGCCAAGGTGCTGGCCCGTGCCGGCATTGCCTCGCGCCGGGAAGCGGAACGGCTGATCGAGGCGGGGCGAGTGTCCTTGAACGGGCAAAAGCTGGCAAGCCCCGCGATCAATGTCACCCGGCGCGACAACATCGAGGTCGACGGCAAGCCCATCGCGGGCGCCGAGCCCACCAAGGTCTGGCGCTATCACAAGCCCCGCGGCCTCGTGACGACCCACAAAGATCCGCAAGGACGGCCCACCGTTTTCGACGCGCTGCCCAAAACGCTGCCGCGCGTCATCTCCGTCGGCCGGCTCGATGTGAACACCGAAGGCCTTCTGCTTCTGACGAATGACGGCGAGCTTGCCCGCCACCTGGAACTGCCCTCGACCGGCTGGACACGGCGCTACCGGGTGCGCGCCTTCGGCAAGATCGATCAGGTGGCCCTCGATGCGCTCAAAGACGGCATCGAGGTGGAAGGCGTGCGCTACGGGCCTATCGAGGCGGTGCTCGACAGGCAAAAAGGCTCCAACGTCTGGATCACCATGAAGCTGAAGGAGGGTAAGAACCGGGAAGTGAAAAACGTTCTCGGCGCCCTCGGCCTCACCGTGAACCGGCTGATCCGCCTTTCCTACGGCCCTTTCCAACTCGGCGATCTGGAAGAAGGCACGGTGCGCCAAATCCCCGCCAAGGTGCTGCGCGAGCAGATGGGCGCGGAAGGGGCGGATGTCTCCATGATCCAGGACGAGGAACCTGCCGCCACCCGCGCCGCCCACCGTCCCGGCATGCCCGCCCGCGCGCCCTCCAAAGGCAAGCCTTACCGCATCGGCTATAAGGGCAAGAATCCGGCGGCTGCCGGTAAAGCCCCCGCAAAAAATGCACCGGGTAAAGACACGGGCAAACCGGCAGGGCAAGGGCGCCCGCGCCGCGCCTCCAAGCCTTCTCATGTGATGGATGCGCTTTTGGAGGAAACCCCGCGCGGCAAGTCCCCATCCCGCCTGAAATCTCAAGGCAAGCCGCAAGCCAAACGCCCGGCGAGAGCCCCGGCCAGAGCCAAAGACGGGCAAGGCGGCAGCGATAAGAAAGGACGCCCGGATGCGCATCGTCGGCGGCGCCCTTAAGGGCCGGTCCCTGGCGGCGCCGAAAGACACGCGTATCCGCCCGACCACGGACCGCACCCGCGAATCCCTGTTCAACATCCTCGCCCATGCCGAAGCGATCGAAACCGATTTCGAGGAATTACGGGTGCTAGATCTTTTTGCCGGCACCGGCGCGCTCGGCTTCGAGGCCCTGTCACGCGGGGCGGCTTTCGCGCTTTTCGTGGACGATCACCCCGCCTCGCGCGGCCTCATCCGCGAGAACGCGGATACGCTCGGCCTGATGGGCTGCTCGAAGATTTATAGGCGCGATGCCACAAAGCTCGGCCCCCGGCCCGGCAGCGTGGGCCCGGCCTTTCATATCGTTTTCGCCGACCCGCCTTATGGCAAGGGGCTTGGCGAAGAGGCCCTTCTAAGCGCCCTGGAAGGCGGCTGGCTCGCCCCCGGCGCGCTCATCGTTTTGGAGGAAGCCAAGCGGGCGGATTTTAGCCCGCCCGCCCCCTTCACGTTTCTCGACCGGCGCGATTACGGCGACACGTCGCTCTTCTTTTTGCGCGCGCCTCTTGATCCCGGCGGCGGCGACTAACCTTTAAGCCGCGCGGATCTTGTCCAAGAAGACTTTCACGAATTGATCGATCTCCTCGGAGCGGACCATGAGCTGGCGCGCGCTTTCATGGGTGCGCCCGGCAAGGTCGGTTGCTTTCGAAGCGCTGTCATTGACTTGCGCAAGATCGCTGACGACCTGCTGCGTGCCGCGCGCCACATCATGCACGGAGCTCGTGATATGGCTCGTGAAGGTCGATTGCTGCTCGATGGCCGCCTCGACCTCCGTCGAGACCTTGCCAAGCTCCTGCATCGCCTCGCGGCTTTCGGTGATCTTGGTGACGGAAGAACCGAGCACCTTCTGCAATTGGTCGATCACCGCGCGCACTTCATCGGACGCATTCTGCGTCTGTGTCGAAAGCGCTTTTACCTCGGAGGCGACGACGGCAAAGCCCTTGCCGAGCTCGCCCGCCCGCGCCGCTTCGATCGTGGCGTTGAGCGCCAGAAGGTTCGTCTGATTCGCGATTTCGGTGATGAGCCCCATCGCTTCGGAAATCCGGTCCACCGCGCGGGTGAGCTCTTCCACCTGCTCTTCCATTTCCCGGGTGCGCGCATCGGCCTTGCGCACGGTCTCGTTGGTGCCGCGCATCAGATTGCCGATATTGGTGATGGAGGTCAAAAGCTCGTCCGAGGAGCTTGAAATCTCCCGCACATTATCGCCCGCCGCGCGCGCGGCGGAGACGACTTCTTCCGAACGCCCTTTCGCATCGCCCACCGAATGGGACATATCCTGCGCCGTTGCCTCCATTTCATGAACGGCGGAGGACAGCGATTTCAGGACATCGGCAATCTGCCCATGGAAATCCTTGATGAGCGCGTCCATCTGATTGGCGCGTTTTTCCTTCTGCGCGCGCTCGCGGTCCGCCTCCTCCCGCATCTCGCGCTGCTCGACAAGCGCCGCCTTGAAGCGGCCCATCGCCCCATCGAGAAGGCCGATCTCATCGTCGCGTTTGAGCGTGCCTACCGCTACATTAAGATCGCCCTTGGAAAGCGCGTCAGCGTCCCGGCCAAGTGCAATAAGGGGCGAGGAAATATTATGGGCCGTGCGCCAGGCCATGACGCCGCAGCCGAGCGAGAGAAGACCGCCGAGCCCCAGCGCAATCAGAATGGAGCGGGTAAAGGCGCTTTCCGCCGCACTCATTTCGTCTGTCACGTCGGCGGCAATCAACTGGCGGAACTCTTCAATGGCGGTATGAATCTCGCCGCGCTGCCGGTCGATGAGATGCGAGGTCGGCACCTGCCCGCTCTGATCGAGCCCGAGCACGATGCGCACATTGGCCTGCCAGGCAGAAACAAGACCGGCCAGCACATCCGCCTTTGCGCGCGCCTCACTGGAGACCGTCAAAGCTTTGAGCGCGTCGATGGCACCGCTCAAGGGCGCGATTTTCGTCTCGTAATTCTGCCGGATCGTCTGCGCGCTCTGGATCGTGTTCATGGCCAGCACATCGGCGACCGTCGCATCCGCGCGCTCGAACTGGCCGAGCAGGGAAAGGCTCTGGCGGGAGCTCGAAAGCCCCTTCTCCGCCGTTTCAGCCAGGCTCGAAAAGCCGCTTTGCGCCGTCCAGACGAGAGCTGCGGCGGAGACGACCGCCAGCGCGATGACCGCGAGAACGGGCATCAGAATTTTAAATCGAACGGATTTCGTGTCCAGCATGGCAGACCTCAATTCGGCAGAAGCGGGGTTGTGTTGACCGTACGGTCGGCGGTGAGCGAAAGCAGAAAGGCAATGAGCTCTTTCTGTTCGTCCTCGCTGAGGTCAACAGGCTGCATTTCATTGGCAAGCGAAGGCCGGGGAATACCGCCGGACATGTAATGAATGATGACGCTTTCAAGGTCCGGCACAGAGCCGTTATGCATGAAGGGCGCGCGGTAGGTCAGGTTGCGCAGGCCCGGCGTCTTGAACGCATGCTTGGCTTTCAAATTTGCCGGCTCGAGCGCCGCGCGGCCTTCATCTTCCGTCGGCAGACCGATATCGTGAAACTTGTTGTCGGTGAAATTCCATCCCGTATGGCAAGCCGCGCAATTGGCTTTGCCGGTGAAAAGCAGGAAGCCGCGCTTCGCCTCTTCGCTGATGGCATTTTCCTCGCCGTCCACCCAGCGGTCGAAAGGCGCCCAGCCGGAGACAACCGTGCGCTCATAGGTGGCGATGGCGGTGAGAATATTCTCGCGGGTCACGCCCTCATTCGGGAAAAGCACGCCGAACCAATGCTGATATTCAGGCACTGCTTCAAGATCCGGCACGATGTCGTGAAACTTGCCGTCCATTTCCGCCGGTGTGCTGATGGGCCCGGCGGCCTGCTCTTCAAGGCTCGCCGCGCGCCCGTCCCAGAAATTGGGGCTCACCCAGGCGGCGTTCAAAATCGTCGGGGAATGGCGCGGCAATTTCGTGCGCAGCGCCCCGACCGACAGGTCCACCGGCGCTTCATAGCCAAAAGAAGGGTTGTGGCAGGTCGCGCAGTTCATGTTCTTCGCGCCGGAAAGGCGCGGATCGAAGAACAGCATCTTGCCGAGCGTTGCCAGCTGCGGGCTGTAAGGCGCGCGGGCCGGAAAAGGAATGGCCTCCGGGCGCTTATATTGCGCCTTGAGCGCCTCCGGCACGGCTGCCTCTTGCGCCTGAAGCGCGCCCGCGCCAGCGCAGACCATGGCTACCGCCACAAGAAGACGTGTCAGAAATTTTCCTGGCATCAAAACCCCCACCCTTGTGCCCTGCGCGCCTGGAAAGACGGCAAGGCAGAACCTCTAGCCGCCAGCTTCCGCCGGGGGTTCTTGTCCTTTCGTAAATTTTGAGGAGGCATAACAGAAACGTGATCCGATTACGGATCGATGGGAAATCCTTGCCGGGTCTGGGTTTCAGCGCCGCCCGAAAAGCCGTTCAATATCGGATAGTTTAAGTTCGACATAGGTCGGTCTGCCATGGTTGCACTGACCGGAATGGGGTGTTTCCTCCATCTCCCGCAAGAGCGCATTCATCTCTTCCCCGCTCAGCCGCCGCCCGGCCCGCACCGAGCCGTGGCAGGCAATAGTGCCGCAGACATCTTCCAGCCGCTCTTTAAGGGAAAGCGCCTCATCAAGTTCGGTCAGATCGTCTGCAAGGTCGCGCACCAGCGCCTGCACATCGAGCTTGCCGAGAATGCCCGGCACCTCGCGCACCACGACCGCCCCCTCGCCGAACGGTTCCAATACAAAGCCAAGTTCGGCAAGCTCTTCGGCCCGCGCACAAAGGCGCTCGGCGCCGTTCCCGTCGAGATCGACGACTTCGGGAATGAGCAGCAATTGGCGCGGAATGCCCCGCGCCGCCATGGCCTTTTTCATCCGCTCATAGACAAGGCGTTCATGGGCGGCATGCTGATCGACAATGACAATGCCATCCGCCGTCTGGGAAATCACGTAAGTGGCGTGGAGCTGGCCGCGCGCCACCCCAAGCGGATAATCTGCGCTGCCGGGCACTTGCTGCTGTTCTTGCGCCAGGGCGGGCTCCACCCGGGCGCTCTGGCCGAGCCCGGCAAAACCGGCTTGCGCCTCAGCGCCCGGCCGGCCGGCATAGGCGTAAGAGGCAGGCGGCACGGAAAAAGAGGAGGGCGAGAGCGGATGGCCCTGCCAGGGCGCCGCCCCCGGCGCATTGAAGCCCGCGTCATCGCGCGCCAATGGCTCCGGGCGCAGCGCCGAAAGCGCGGTCTCAGCAACGGTGGTGGAGGCGCGATGGCCGGCTTCGGTGAGCGCCAGGCGCAAGGCGCCCACGATCAGCCCGCGCACCAGGCCTGCATCGCGGAAGCGGACTTCGGTTTTCGCGGGATGAACGTTCACATCCACTTCCGCCGTGTCGATATCGACGAAAAGCGCGACGACGGGATGGCGCTGGCGGGCAAGAAAATCCGCATAGGCCCCGCGCACCGCGCCCACAAGCAGCTTGTCGCGCACCGGGCGGCCATTGACGAAGAGATATTGATGCTGAGCCGTGCCGCGGTTGAATGTCGGCAAACCCGCAAAGCCTTCCAGCCGCACCCCTTCGCGCACCGCCTCGATGGGCAGCGCGTTGAGACGGAATTCCTCGCCCATGATCCCGGCAAGCCGGGCAAGCCAGCCCTCCTTGCCCGGCGCTTCGGCAGGCAGGCGCAGCAAATGGCGCCCTTCGCTGACGAGGGTGAAGCCGATTTCCGGATGCGCCATGGCAAGGCGTTTCACCACGTCGGAAACGGCCTGGGTCTCGGCCCTGTCCGACTTCAGGAATTTCAGCCGGGCGGGCGTGGCAAAGAAAAGATCGCGCACTTCCACCCGCGTGCCGATGGGCCCTGCAGCCGGTTCGGCCTCCCCCACCGTGCCGCCTTCCACCTCGATGCGGCAGGCGGTTTCATCCGCGCTCGGGCGCGAGGTAATGGCAAGCCGGGCCACCGCGCCGATGGAAGGCAGGGCCTCGCCCCTGAAGCCGAGGCTTGCGATATTGAGCAAATCCTCGCGGCCCGCCCCGTCCAGTTTCAGCTTGGAAGTCGCATGGCGCTGCACGGCAAGCGTGAGTTCCTCCGCATTCATGCCGCAGCCATCGTCGCTGATCTGGATGAGGTTTTTGCCGCCTGCCGAAATGGTGATGTCGATATGGCGCGCGCCGGCGTCGATGGCGTTTTCGGTCAGCTCCTTGACGGCGCTGGCCGGGCGCTCGACGACCTCCCCCGCGGCAATGCGGTTGATCGTGCCTTCTGAAAGCTTGCGGATGCGACTCATGTGGCCATTGTAGCCAGATATTCGCGCGCCAGAACCTTTCCTTCTTCCACAGCCGGCTGATCGAAGGGATCGACGCCCCACATATAGCCGGTCAAGATCGTCTCAATCATGAAATGCATGAAAAGCGCGCCGAGCCCGCGCTCATCGAGGGCGGAAAGCGCGATTTCGCGCACCGGACACCCTGCCCGCGACAGGGTTTCTATGGTGGCGCGCTGCTCGGCCTCCACCAAATCGCCGATCCGGCGCCCGGCAAAAAGCTCAAGCCCGCACTCCCTGGCAAGGGCGGCAGAAACCTCAGGCCCTGTGCCTGCCGCCGGGGCGGTGATGATCGTGAAGGCCTTGTCTTTCGGGCCTGCCAGATAAAGCTGAAGCTGGCTGTGCTGATCGACCGGGCCGAGGCCGAAGGCCGGCAATGTGCCGCAGCTTTCCTTGCCAAGGCTCTCTCCCCAAAGCTGGCGGTACCAGAGGCCGAATTTTTCAAGCCGGGAGACATAGGGCCAGAGAATATGGATCGCGGTTTTCTGAAAGGAAACCTGCGCATCGCAAAGCGCGGCGCCTTGAACGGGCGCGGCGTCATCGCTTTCAAGCACACCGTTCAGCACGCCAAGTGCCCCTTCGCGCACCTTGGCCCCATCGAGGCCCATAAGCTGCGCGGGCAGAAGCCCAACATTGGAGAGAACCGAAAAGCGCCCGCCAATGCCGGTGTGATGATCCAGAAGCGGAAAGCCCCGCGCTTCGGCAATTTTACGCAGCGGGTTTTCCTTGCCGGGTTTCGCCGGCTCCGTCAGCACTGCAAAATGCTGGCTCATATATTTGCCGCCGCCTGCCGCTTCGATGGCGCTCATGGCGGCAAGCATCTGCATCAGCGTTTCGGCGGTGCCGCCCGATTTGGAGATAACGAGAAACCGCGTGCTGCGCAAATCGAGCCCGCTAAGCACCGCCTCCATGGACCCGGCATCGAGATTGTCGGGAAAATGAAACCGCGGCGGCGCCTCGCCGCCGCTGGCCGCAGGCAAGTGCCCAGCAACATTCCAGCCCGTTAGCTGCGCCAGCGCCTGCGCCCCGAGGCTGGAGCCGCCGGTGCCCAGCACCACAAGATCGGAGGTGTTTTTCAAAAGATGGGCGGCCACCTCTTCCATCGCGGCAAGATCGGTGCTTTCGCGCGCGATGGTCAGCATGGCAAGGCCGCCCTGCTTTACCTCGGCGCGCAGCCGCTTGGCAGCCTCGCTTGCCCGCGCCAGATGATCCTTGAAAACGATTTCCGGCAGGCCTGCGCTTTCAAGGCAGCGAGTGATCTCATGATGATATGGCAAAAAACTCATCCCGGTATGATCTTGCGCAACGGCCCCAGACGCCGCTCCTCAAAATCCTACCCAAAAGACCCGCGCGCAACCAGCCCGGAACAGACGCTTTACTCGGCCGCCGCCCCGGCAGCGGGTGCGCTGGTAGCAGCCGCAGGCTCGATGCCTTCAGGCTGGCCGACCACCGTCACGATAAGCTCGCCCGGATGTAAGAGACGCTCTGCGACGCGGGCAATATCCTCTTTCGTCACCGCGTTGATCATCTCATTGCGCTCATCGACATAAGTGATGGGCAGGCCGCCAAGCTGCAGGCCGATAAGCTGCGCGGCAATCTTTTCGTTCGAATCGAAGCGCAGCGGATAAGAGCCCGTCAGATAGGTCTTGGCATCTTCCAGTTCCGCTTCGCTGACGCCTTCTTCGGCCATCCGCGCGATTTCGGCGCGAATAATGTCCAAAGATTCGGCAACGCGGGCGTTTTCCGTCGCCACCTGCCCGACAAAGAGGCCGGTATGATCGAGCGGGTAGAAGTAACTGACCACGGAATAGGCAAGGCCGCGCTTCTCGCGCACTTCCGTCATCAGCCGCGAGGTAAAGCTGCCACCGCCCAGAATGTGGTTCATGATGAAGGCGGGAATGAAATCCGGGTCGTCCCGCTTGATCCCGCCATGACCGAAGATCGCCACGCTTTGGGGAATGTCCCGGCGGATGACTTCCGTGCGCCCTTCCGCGTTCACTTTCACATCGGCAATCTCGCGCCCGTCACGGCTTTCGGGCAGATTGCCGAACGTGTCATCGAGCAGCTTTTTCAGCGTTTCCGCATCGATATCACCCACAACGGCGACATGCAGATTGCCGCGCGCAAGAAGCCTTTTATGGGCATCCGCAATATCCGCGCGGGTAATGGTGGAAAGCGTTTCTTCCGTGCCCTTGGTGGGGCGGGCATAAGGATGACCGCCGAGCGCTGCTTCATACCAGGCGCGCGAGGCAATATCGCCCGGATTATCGAGATCGCGGGCGACCGCGACTTTCAGCTGATCGCGAATGCGCGCCACCGCATCTTCATCGAAGCGCGGTTCTTCCAGCGCTTTTTTGAGCAGGGCGAAAGCCGCGTCCCGGTGCTCGCTCAGCGTTTTCAGCTTCACATCCAACGTGTCTCGGTTGGCATTGAAGCCAAGCTGCACGGCAAGTTCGGCCAAGGCGCGCTGATAGGCCTGGCTGTCCAGTTCCCCCGCCCCTTCATCCATGAGCGAGGCAAGCATCACCGAAAGACCTTCCTTGCCTTTCGGGTCCTGGGCGGAACCAGCGTCCCAGGCCGCTTCCATGACGATCAGCGGCACCGCATGTTCTTCCACGAGCCAGGCCTCGATGCCTTTGTCGCTGACGACGCGCTGAATATCGAGGGCGGATGCCGGAACCGCATAGGCAAGAAGCAGCGCCAGCGCGCCAAGCGCCGGCAGCAGCCGGGAAAAAACCTGGATCATGTATCACTCCCCGGCCGCAACGTGCCCGTAACGGACCGGCGTTTATCGAAAATGAGGCGGGCTGCCGCCATGACGTCTTCCTTCGTGACCCCGCGCACGCGTGCCGGCCAGTCGATGACGTCTTCCACCGTGCCGCCCGTGGTCAGAGCCGTGCCGAAAATGCGGGCCATATCTTCCTGGCTGTCACGGGCATAGGTCGCCTCGGCAAGCAGCAAGGTGCGCGCCCGCTCCAGCTCCTCATCGCTAAAGCCCTCGGCAAAGAGCCGTTCGATCTCCGCATCGAGCGCGGCTTCGGCCTCTTCCAGCGAGGCGCCGGGGCGCGGGGAAACATAAAGGCCGAAGCGCCCGTCATCGAGGGTCGAGCCCACATACCAGGCCCCCGCCGAAGCGGCGATGCCCTGTTCGACCACGAGATTTTTGTAAAGCCGGCTCGTCGTGCCGCCGCCGAGCAAGGTGCTCAGCAACTCGATGGCAGGCCCCGTGCGCTTTTCGGCCCGCGCATAGGAAGGGGCCAGATAATAGCGCTGCAGCACCGGCTGGCTTGCGCGCTCATCCACCAGATCGACGCGGCGGGCGGCGACAGGTTGCGGCTCGCCGGGGCGCACGCGCTCGGACCGCAGGCCGCGCGAGGCGACCGCGCCATAATATTTCTCGGCGAGCGGGCGCAGCTCTTGCGCGGTGATGTCGCCTGCGACGATCAGAATGGCATTATCGGGACTGTAATATTGATTGTAGAAATTGATCGCGTCTTCCGTCGTCAGCTTGGCGATTTCATGGCGCCAGCCGATCACGGGAATGCCATAAGGATGGGACTGGTAGAGCGCCGCTTCCATCTGCTCGGTCAGAATGCTTTGCGGATTGTTTTCGATCCGCGCCCGGCGCTCCTCCAGAATGACGCGCCGCTCGGGCATGACCACATTGTCGGAAAGCTGCAAATCGCTCATCCGGTCCGCTTCCATCTTCATGACGATGGGCAGACGGTCCTTGGCGACACGCTGGTAATAAGCGGTGTAATCGGAAGAGGTAAAGGCGTTTTCCTGGCCGCCATTGCGCGCAACGATCTGGGAAAACTCGCCGGGCTGCAATTCGTCCGTGCCCTTGAACATCAGATGCTCGAGGAAATGCGCGATGCCGGATTTGCCCGGCGCTTCATCCGCCGCGCCCACCCGGTACCAGACCATATGCGTGACGACGGGGGCGCGCGTGTCGGTAATGACCACCACATCGAGCCCATTGGCCAGCGTGAAAATTTCAGGGGCAAGCGGGCCCTCGCCCGCCCGGCGGGGCTCGGTACTCGCCGGTAGCGGCTGCGCCGCGCTTTCGGCAGCGCCCGTTTCCTCGCTTTGCGCCGGGGCTTCAGCCTTTTCTTCCGGCGCCTCGTCACATGCGCTCAGCGCAAAGGCGAGAAGAAGCGCAGCGCCTGCATGTCTAACGGCAGGGGCCGTTAAAAACCGTGCGGCGCGCGCGGGCGTCAAGGCCCCGTTTGTCATTGGGAAACTCCATTTCCTTGCATGCCCGTGAGGATGCCCGGATTCTGCCCCTCACAGCAAATGAACATTAGGAAAGATAGCTGCCGCAGCACGATACCAAAAATACTGGGCCATAAAATGGGCACGAAAAAGCCGCGGCCCGCCCTTAAGCCCAGATCGGGAGAGAGGGACACGCGGCTTCGATAGACGTGGCGGCTTAGAAAATGCCTTCCAGCCAGCCTTTTTTGCGCGGTTCGATATCGGCGGTTTCCCCCTCCGTCACCGGCTTGCCCAGCGCTTCGTTCTGCTGCAAGCGGCGGCTTTCTTCGGCGGCATCCACCAGGCGTTCATCGGGGGCCGGGTTTTCCTGCCAGAAAACCACCTGATCGACGAAGGTTTCGTTCTTGGCGACCAGCGCGCGGCCTTCCTCGGCAATCAGCTGGCGCACTTCGGAGCTGGCATCCACCGCATCGGCGCGCTGCAGCAGCGCCTGCTCGCCCGTAGAGCGCAGCCCGCCGCTCAGCTCATCGGCGGAAACCGTCGTCCGCCCGAAAACGGCCCGTTCGGCCGCTTCCGTCGGGCGCAGTTCCTGCGGGCGCTGGGCGCCGGGGCGCGGCGGACGCAGCGAAAAATCCGGCGGGATGGAAAGCGGGGCTTTCGTGACGATGGAAAATTCGTCCGGCGCGTCTTTCGAATAGCCGAGCGCCTCGGTGATCGACGAGCCGCCGCAGCCGCCAAGCGCAAGCGCCAAGCCGCTCACCAGGCTCAAGCTGAAAAGACGGGATTTCGAGATAAGCATCATCACTGTCTTCCAATTATTTCCGGCAGCCCTTCGGGCCCGCCGGTTCCCCCTCAATACAGACTAACCCTATAAGAGTGGCGGCTTTACGGCAACGCGCCACATGCCGCGGCTATTTTTGCGCCGAATCCGGCTCCTTGCCGGGAAAAACGGCGTCCACAAGCATAAGCCCCACACCGGCGACAATCCAGACATCGGCAATATTGAAAATATACCAGTAGAAAACGTCATCGATATGAAAACTGAAGAAATCCGCCACCGCGCCGAATTTCACCCGGTCATAGACGTTGCCCACCGCCCCGCCGATGATCAGGCCGAGCGCCACGGCCATATAAGGCTTGGTGACGCGGGCAAGCCACAGGCCAAGCAGCACCGTGACGAGCAGCGCAAAGCCGATGAGAATCGCCCGCCCTGCCGCCGTTTCCGCCGTAAAAAGCCCGTAGCTCACGCCCTTGTTCCAGGCCATGACCAGATTGAAAAAAGGCGTTATCTCGACGATGCCGCGCTCTCCGATGCCGTAAACATCGAGCAGCCACCATTTGGAGAGCCGGTCGCTCAGAAACCCGGCAATAGCCACGGCAAAGCCGAGGGCGGAGAGCCGGCCCCAAAGGGGCCTAATTTGCGGCAGCTTCATGCCTCGACCTTCTTGCCTTGCGCCCGCGCATCATATTCGCGCACGGCTTCGGCATCGCGGGGGCTGAGATCGGGATAGCCCGGCACGGAGCCGACTTCGGGCAGGATCTTCCAGGAGCGCTGGCATTTTTTCCCCTCCGCCCGTTTCGGCACCACGGCAACGCCGGGCACGTCCTCGAGCCGGAACGCCTCCGCCGGGCCTTCGCCTTCCAGAAGCCGGGCCTGGGAGGTGATGGAGATTTCGGCAAGATCGATGCCCTTCATCGCCTCGATAAGTTCGGGGCGGGAGACATAGACATCCGGAGCCGCCTCCAGGCTCGCGCCGATACGCTTCTCGCGCCGCTCGACCTCGAGCGCGCCCGTTACCGCGCGGCGCAGCTCGCGGATTTTTTTCCACTTTTCCGCCAAGGCTTCATCGCGCCAGCCTTCCGGCGTTTCGGGGAAAAGCTGCAAATGCACCGAATCCGTTTCGGAGGGGAAGCGCGAGAGCCAGACTTCCTCCGCCGTAAAGCACAGCACCGGCGCCAGCCAGACCGTCAGGCGCATGAAGAGCGCATCCAGCACCGTTCGGCAGGCGCGCCGGCGCAGCGAGGAGGGCGCATCGCAATAAAGCGTGTCCTTGCGGATATCGAAATAGAAGGCGGAAAGTTCCACATTCATGAAATTCGTAAGCTGATGAACGACTCGTTTGAAATCGTACTCATTGTAAGCGCGGCGCACCAGTTCATCGAGTTCGGCAAGCCTATGCAAGATCACCCGTTCGAGCTCGGGCATATCGTCCGGTGCAACGCGCTCTTCCTCGCTGAAGCCGGAGAGATTGCCGAGCAGATAGCGGAACGTGTTGCGCAGCTTGCGGTAGGCTTCGACATTCGACTTGATGATCGTGTCGCCGATGCCGTGATCATCCCAATAATCGGTGCTCGCCACCCAAAGGCGCAGAATGTCGGCGCCGTTCTGCTTGAAGATTTTTTCCGGCTCCACGGCATTGCCGAGCGATTTGGACATTTTGTGTCCCTGCTCGGTCAAGGTCATGCCGTGGGTGAGCACCTGTTTGTAAGGCGCATGGCCGCGCGTTGCGCAGCTTTCCAAAAGCGAGGACTGGAACCAGCCGCGGTGCTGGTCGGAGCCTTCGAGATAAAGATCGGCGGGCACGGGCATGCCGCGCGCTTCCAGCACGAAAGCGTGGGTCGAGCCGGAATCGAACCAGACATCGAGAATGTCCGTCACTTTCTCATAGTCTTCGGCCTTGTAATCATTGCCGAGGAAATCTTCGGCCGGGCGCTCGAACCAGGCATCCGCGCCTTCTTTTTCCACCGCAAGGGCAATGCGCTCATTCACCTTTTCATCGCGCAGAAGCGAGCCGTCGTCCTTTTTCACGAAAAGCGTGAGCGGCACACCCCAGGCGCGCTGGCGCGAGAGCACCCAGTCCGGGCGCCCTTCCACCATGGAATAGATACGGTTGTGCCCGCGCGCGGGCACAAAGCGCGTCTTGTCGATTTCGGCAAGCGCCACCTCACGCAGTTTCTTGCCGCCCGCCGCCTCGATTTGCGCATCCATGGAGACGAACCACTGCGCGGTGTTGCGGAAGATGAGCGGCGCTTTCGAGCGCCAGGAATGGGGATAGGAGTGATTGAGCTTGCCGCGCGCCAGCAGCCGGCCCGCATTCATCAGCTCTTCGATGACGCGCTTATTGGCATTGCCGTCCTTGCCCTGGCGGTTGAGCACGAAACAGCCGGCGAAAAGCGGCACGTCGTCATAATAGGTGCCTTCTTCGTTCACCGTTTCGGGAATGCCCTTATAGCCGAAATTCTGCACCCAGAGCATATAGTCGTCCTGGCCGTGGCCCGGCGCGATATGCACGAAGCCCGTGCCCGTATCGTCGGTGACGAAATCGCCCGCCAGTACCGGCACGTCGAATTCGTAGCCCTGTCCTGCAAAAGGGTGCGCGCAGACAAGCCCTTCAAGATCGTCTGCCTTTACATCACCCTTGCGCTCGAAAGCAGCGACCTTGGCGGAGGCGAAGACGCTTTCGGCCAGCGCATCGGCCAGCACCAGCTTGTCGCCGGCTTTTGCGCCATGCGCCTCGCCTGCATCGGTGACTTCATAAAGCCCGTAGGCAATGTCTTTGGAAAAAGCGACGGCGCGGTTGCCCGGAATGGTCCAGGGCGTCGTCGTCCAGATGACGATGAACGCCCCTTCAAGAGCCGCCGATCCCTTGCGCACCGGAAACTTCACCCAGATCGTCGGCGAGGTGTGGTCCTGATATTCGACCTCGGCTTCGGCGAGCGCGGTCTTTTCCACCACCGACCACATGACCGGCTTCGAGCCTCTATAGAGCGAGCCGTTCATCAGGAATTTCTGAAACTCGCGCACGATGCCCGCTTCCGCATCGAAGGACATGGTGAGGTAGGGATTGTCCCAATCGCCCATGATGCCGAGGCGCTTGAACTGTTCGCGCTGCACATCCACCCAGGCTTGTGCAAACTCGCGGCACTCGCGGCGGAAGTCGAGCGGCGGCACCTCGTCCTTGTTCTTGCCCTTCTTGCGGTATTTTTCTTCGATCTTCCATTCGATGGGCAGGCCGTGGCAGTCCCAGCCGGGCACGTAAGCGGCGTTCTTGCCCATCATCTGCTGGGATTTGACGACAATATCTTTCAGCGTCTTGTTGAGCGCATGGCCGATATGAATGTCGCCATTCGCATAAGGCGGGCCGTCATGCAGCGTGAAGGTTGGCCGGTCCTTCGCTTCCTCGCGCAGGCGGGCGTATAGGTCCATCTTGTTCCAGCGCTCCAGCCATTCCGGCTCGCGCTGGGGAAGGCCCGCGCGCATGGGAAAGTCGGTTTCGGGCAGGAACAGGGTCTCGCGGTAATCGCGCCCGCCCTCATCCTGGGCGCCGCTGGCAGAAGAGGTTTTGCTGTTGCTATCGCTGGACATGATCTTAGGGGTCCTCGGACGTCTCTTTTAACGGTAGGAGCCGCACCGGCCTCTCATGGGGCCTTTCGGGGAGCTCCCGGCGGTGTTCTTACCCGGTTCTTACCGTTCGGCCCCTTATCTCAGGGCCGGCGCTAACGGCAAGCCGGGCCGGTAATTCGCCCGCCTATAAGCCGCCCGCCAATCGCCCTGGCGATGAGTATGGTATGCGTCCGTTTCATGGGCGTTTCATATCAGGGGCTTAAAGCGCCGTCCAGTTCGCCCGGCACGCCATTGCCGGGGCCCGCCGCCCTCAAAGGGCGGCCAGCAGCGTGCGCGCTTTGTCGCTATCGGCGGCGATCTGGGCCTTCAGGCTCTCCAGCCCGTCGAATTTCTGCTCCGGGCGCAGGAAATCGATGAAGGAAACGGCAAGATGGGCGCCGTAAATATCCCCCTCGAAGCCGAAAATATGCACTTCCAGCAGCACGTCCTCTTTGTCGAAAGTCGGGCGGCGGCCGACATTCGCCACCCCGTCATAAGTGCCTTTATGGGGCCCGTCCTCGATTTCCACCTTCACCGCATAGACCCCGAAAGCGGGCTCCAGATGCCCTTCCAACGACAGATTGGCGGTCGGAAAGCCGATGGTGCGCCCGCGCTGGTCGCCCTTGATCACATGGGTCTCGATGGTCCACCAATGGCCGAGCAGGTCCGCCGCCCCGCGCGGGTCGCCTTTGGCCAGCAATTCGCGGATGCGGGTGGAGGAATAGGTATCGCCGCCTTTTTTGACTTCGTCCACGATCGTCACCCCAAAGCCGAGCTCCTCGCCCATCCGGCGTAAAAGCGCCCCGTCCCCGCGCCTTCCTTTGCCGAAGCAGAAATCATAGCCGACCACGACATGGGCCGCCCCCAGGCCCTCCACCAGCACGTTGCGCACGAAATCTTCCGCCTCCATCGTCGCCATGCGCTTGTCGAAGGGGAGCGCGGCGATCTGGTCGACGCCGATTTCGCCCAATGTGCGGGTCTTCGCGCGGAAGGACATGAGGCGGAAGAAGGGCTGATCGGGGAAGAAATACTGCCTTGGATGCGGCTCGAACATCAAAACCCCGGTCGGTGCGCCCAGCTCCTTGGCGATCGCTGCGGTGCGGGCGATCACCTGCTGATGGCCGATATGCACCCCGTCGAAATTGCCGATGGCATAGACCGCCCCTTTCAGGGCGGGGGCAATGTCATCGAAATGGCGGAGGATATGCATCGGAGCGGCGCCTTTTAACCCAGGATCAACTATAATAATAACTGGCTGCTCATGGGTGTTACCCATCCCGCCGCACCCGTCAAGGCCCGTAAACAAGGGTTTTTGCGCAAAACTTATCGCAAATTCGCGCCGCTTTGCCCGCGCCTGCAATGTCCCGCGCGCCAGAGCGGCGCCACTTAACCAAGTTTTAGGGGGCCTTCTCTACTTTCAGGCTCAAGAGAGAAAACGGCAGGCCGCTCGGCCATCCGCTTTCTTGAGGGATTACTGCGGGGCTTGGAATGGGTCTGCCCCGAATTAACGGAGTACAGACATGGCCGTGGACCTGTCGATGCCTGTTCTCGTGGTCGACGATTACAAGACCATGATCCGCATCATTCGCAACCTGCTCAAGCAGCTGGGCTTCACAAATGTGGACGATGCTGCCGACGGCTCCGAAGCGCTCGCCAAGCTGCGCTCCAAGAAATACGGGCTCGTGATTTCCGACTGGAACATGGAACCCATGACCGGTTATGAGCTCTTGAAGGAAGTGCGCGCCGACGGCGATCTGTCCGCGGTGCCTTTCATCATGATCACCGCCGAATCCAAGACGGAAAACGTGATCGCCGCCAAAAAGGCTGGTGTGAACAACTACATCGTCAAGCCGTTCAACGCGGCCACGCTGAAGACGAAAATCGCCGCCGTTCTCGGCGACTTCTAAACCTTGACCGGCCCGGTTTTCCGGGCCGGAAGGTTTGGGAGGGGAGTAGTTGCTTACATAAGAGGAGGGGGCTTCGTTATGGCGAAGACCGCGCGCCTGGCGGATGAAACCTTCGACAAGCTCGTCGAAGAGATCAAACGCGTCCGGCCCGATACGGCCGGGCTTACCGACGTTATCAAGCTTGCTGAAATCATGGTCGGCTCGATGCAGGGCTTTTTTGCCCATCTCGACACGGCGATCTACCGCGAGCTGAAGGACATTGCCGCCTTCATCGACAATGCCAAGACCGAGATCAGCCGGCTGCAGCCCGCGCATCTGCAAAGCACGCATATTCCGCAGGCCGGGCGCGAGCTCGAGGCGATCGTGCGCGCCACGGAAGATGCCACGAATTCCATCATGGAAAATGCCGAAGCGGTGCTGGCCGCCGATCCGTCGGACGCGGATGCTTATTCGGAAACCGTGACCAATGCGATGATGGAAATCATCCAGTCCTGCTCGTTCCAGGATATTACCGGCCAGCGCATCAGCAAGGTCGTGGAAACGCTGAACATCATCGAAGAAAAAATCGGCGCGCTTTCCACCACGCTCGGCTCCGCCATGAGCGAGAGCGAGCCGCATGAAGAAACGGCGGCGGAGCGACGCAAACGCGAATTGCTGCTTAACGGCCCCGCGCTCGAGGGGGAAGGCATCGACCAGTCGTCGGTCGACGAGCTCCTCAATGAAAGTGGCGTGAGCCAGGAAGATATCGACTCGCTTTTCGACTGAATTGCCTGGTCAGCCCGATATTCGGCCTATCCTTGTGAGCTGAAATTGTTGACCGGCTGCGGTACGGCCTCAGGCAGAAGTTCAGGTGCGGTTGGGGCGCCTTGGGTTACAGGCGGCTCCTGCGCATCGACCTGCTGCATGGTTTCGGGCGCATCCAGATGCAATTGAATGCCCGCAGGCTGTGTGCCCAGAGTGCGCTTTACGTTTTCCAGCTCAGCGGCCGCGGCATTGGAAACGAGCCGGTAGTCGAATACGCCGTCCGTCCATTCGAGCCGGGTTCTGCCGCCAATCCCGGTCTCCGTCACTTTTCTCTCCGCCGGGACCGCGCGGGCTTTCACGGAAAGCTCGGCGACAGTTCCCTGGCGCGCTCTATAAAGGAGACGCAGTTCCCGCAGCGCGCCGCTGGTGTCCCGCCGGGCTTCATGCCCTTCATACATAAAACCGGCCGCCGATAAATCCGGCGCAAGCCGGGAAAGCTCGAATGCGGGCGCCCCTTGCATCGCCGCAGATGCGCCTTCCGCCGCGCTGACGGAAAGTTGCGCGCCCGTCTCCGCCTTGCTCACCGCCCGGGGGGCGTCTTGCTCCACAACCCCGGCGAAAAGATATCCTCCCAGCACCCCGGCGGCCAGTGAAGCAGCGATCATGCCTGCGCTGGCGGGCCTCAACTTCTTTCCGCTTTCACGCGGACCGAATGCCTCAGACAGGCGCGCCGATGCCCGCTCATCACCGGCATCGAACAGAGCGGCGATTTCCTCATTCTGCCGCCTGATCGCTTGCACCAAAGCCCGTTTCTGCGGGTTGCTTTCCAACCAAGCCTCCACCCGCGCCTTACGCTCAGGCTCCAACTCCAGCAGCTCATCCGCATAGGCATGCAGATCGATCATCGTCATCTCGTCCCTGCCGGTCATTTCACTCTCCTCAGGCGCGGCGCCATCCGGCCTTCTCCGCGCATCAAGCCTTGCAACTTTTCCCGGCCTCGGAAAAGCCGGGAGCGCAAGGTGCCGACCGGAACGCCGATCATATTCGCCGCCTGATCGTAACTGACCCCTTCCAGTGCCACCAGCACCACAGCTGCGCGTTGTTCGCCGGGTAATGCATCGAGCGCGCGGCGCATATCATCCATGCGCAATCTCATTTCCTGCGCGGGCAGGCCGCTGCATTCTTCCAGCCCGTGCACCTCGTCCTGAAATTCTTCCTGCGCCACTACTGCGCGGCGCCGTCCGTTCAAAAAAACACGGTACATAATTTTAAAGAGCCAGGGGCGCAGCGCCCCGCCCTGCCGCCGCAGATGCCGTTTCTTCCAGGCACGCTCCAGAGCATCCTGCACAAGATCATCCGCGGCCTCCCGCCTTCCCGTCAGCGCAAAAGCAAAGCGGCGCAAATGCGGCACCTCGCGGGCGACCCGCCATTTCAATTCGTCCATCCGATCACCCTGGCCGCAATTCTCCTTACCTTCAAGAGACACCTCCGCCGGAAAAAAGTTCCAACGGAAAGAGAAATATTCTCGGTCGAATTTTTTGGGGGCGAATTTTTTGGAGACGAATTTTTTGGAGGCGACTTTTTTTGGAGGCTCGGGGAACTTCCACCTGCGCCGCGCTGTCTTTTCTCCGAATGTCCATCTGCGAGATGGGCAAAATGCGAAAACGGAAAAGGATAGGGACGACATGCTGACAAAGCTACGCGCCAAAACCACCCTTCACCTCGCCCTTGCAAGCCTTCTTGCTGCAGCGCCCATGGGCGCTGGCGCCATGGCTGCAGAGCCGCATCAGAAAATGGCGCAGCAGCAAAAGGCCGCTGAATATAGCGAGGCGCAATTGCAAGCCTATGCCAAAACGGTCACGGAGATCCGGCAAGCCAACGAAAAATGGCAATCGAAAATGGGCGAAGCCGGAACTCAGGCGGAAGCCGACGAGATCCGCAAAAAATCATTCGGTGAAATGGAAACCATCGTGCAGAACAACGGCCTGAGCGTGGAAGAATACAACGCCATCACCATGGCCGCCCAGCAAGACCAGGGATTGAATCAAAGAATTTTGGATCATCTTGCGCAGCATTCCGGACGCTAGGACGCTGCTTAAGTCACGGCCTCCCGCCTGCGGGCCCCGCCATGTCCGAGCCCTGCCTCCCTCCGGGGCCGGGCATGGCTTTGCGCATTACCAGATGAGGCGGGGCATGGCGCCGATGGCGTGCGTGCCCTCTTCTTCCATGTATTCGGCGATGCGGGCAAGCTCCGGCTCCATGACATCGCCGAAGCGCGAGGCAGCAATGCCGCCCGTCACGTAAATCACATCCACCCCTGCCTTGTTAGCGCCGGCGACATCGGTGTGAATGCCGTCGCCCACCGCCAGGATCTCGCTTTTATCGAGCGCGCGGCCCGCCAGCTCTTCCAGATGCCGGAACGCGGCCTCATAGATCGGCGGATGGGGTTTGCCGAAATAAAGCACTTCGCCGCCCGCCTTACGGTATTTCTCCGCCACCGCGCCCGCGCAGTAGATCTGCTTTTCGCCCCGGTCGACGATAATGTCCGGATTGGCGCAGATGACTTTAAGGCCGCGCGCCTTCATCTCGCCGATCAGCCCGGCATAATCCTCCGGGGTCTCCGTCTCATCGTCCCAGAGCCCCGTCATCAGCACAAAATCGGCCTCTTCCAGCGTCGTTTTTTCCAGCGCCAGCCCGTCGAAAAGCGGATGGTCGCGGTCCGGGCCGACATGGAAAAACCGCTTGCCGAGACCGCCGCTCGCCATCGCCTCGCGCGTCGCATCGCCCGAGGTCAGGATGCCATCGTAAGCTGCGTCCGGCACGCCCATTGCCTCGAACATCTTGACGACCGGCCCGTGAGGGCGCGGGGCATTGGAGAGAAAGAGCACGATGCCGCCCGCCTTCCGGTAAGCCTCCAGCGCCTCGCAGACGCCCGGATAGGGCGCGCGGCCATTGTGAAGAACACCCCAGACATCGCAGAGCAGGGCGCTGTAGCGCCCGGCCAATGCCGAAAGCCCGGGAATGAGGGATAAAGATGCGTGCTGCCTGCTCATGGCGCCGGAGTTAAGCGGCCCAAGGCCAAAGGTCAACCGAAAAGGCCCAAAGAGAAAAGGCGGGATATCCCCGCCCTTTTCCTGAAACCTTTAGGACGCCCGCGTTTAAGCGGCGATCATGTCCCGGCGCACGGGGCGCGGACGGGAGAAGAGATAGCCCTGGCCGTAGTCGATATCGAAATCGAGCAGGTCGATCACCGTGCGCTCGTCCTCGATGCGCTCGGCGATGAGCGAGAGGCCGTTGCGGCGCAGCAGCTCTTTCAGGTCTTCCGGGTGAATGTCGCCCAAAAGTTCCGTCTCGTTCATCGAGGCATTGAAGAGAAGCTCCGCGCCCACTTTCACGAAGCGGAAGCCGAGGCCGTGCAACTCGTGAAAATCCATGCGCAGATGCTCGATCTTATCCATGGAAAGGTGGAACCCGGCGCTTGCCAGATCGCGCAGATTTTCCATTTCCATGACACCGGCATTCAGCATCGTGTCCTGGGCAATCTCGAAGACCAGCTTGCCGGTCAGCTCCTGCGTGCTGCGCAGATAGTCGATGAATTGCGGGAAGAATTCCGTATCCGACAGCGTGTCGGAGGAAATGTTGCAGAAGATGGGCGTGTCCTTGCCGCGCTTCGACATTTGCCGCACCACCTGCACGGAGCGCAAGAGCTGCATGTTGTCGATGATCGGCATCAGACCGGCAGGCGCTGCCACGCGGATATAATCGGCCGGCATGATCACTTCGCCGCGCGGGCCGCGCAGCCGCGTCAGGCCTTCATAATGGCAGGTCTGGCGCTGGGGCAGATTGACGATGGGCTGGAGGTAAAGATCGAGCCGGTTTTTCTCCAGCGCTTCCTTGATGACGTCGAGCAGTTCGGCATCCGTATAAAGCGGGGGCTGCGTATCGTTGCTGACAAGCTGCAGCGAGGGACGCTCATGCCCTTGCAGTTTGGCGCCGAGATCGAAATGGGTCTGGGATTCTTCCGGCTTGCCCGGCACGAGTTTGGAAAAATCGGGGCCGGTGCTTTTCTGCACCGCGGCGCTCCCGGCCGCTTCTTCGGCCGGGGCCTGCGCCTCCGCGCGCTCTTCCATTTGCGCGGCGGGCTTTTGCACGGCAGGGCGGCGCTCAAGCTCTTCGGCAAGCTGGGCGACACGCTCCTGCAGCCCGCGCACATTCAAGCTGATGGCTTCGCCCTCGCCTTCTTCCGAATGGACGCCTACTTCCAGAAGTTCGGCGAGTTTTTCTTCGGTGATTTCAAGATCGCGGCTGATGCTGTTCGTATAGGCGATAAGCTCGTCCATCCGGCGCTGCTCGACGCGGCGCGCGGTCATGGTCTGGATGAGCCCCATCACCAGAAACACCTGAAAGCCCGCCAGCCAGGCGAAAGGTCCCTGCAGCCCGCCATATTGAATAAGGGCGGCAGAAGACGCTGCGGCAACAAGCGCGTAAATGGCGATCAAAAGCACATCGACAAACCTGGGCATGGGCGTGTGGCTCTCTGTTAGACGGGTCGCGGCAAGAAGGACTTCGCTTGTAGCTAAGATGCCAGCACCCGGTTGACAAAGAGTTAACCCTAAAGCCCGGTTAAGAGATTTCCGGCATATGGGCGAGCCGGTTGAGCCGCTTCCAGTGAAACCGGTAAAAATGCGACGGAGGCGGCATCTGGCGGGCATTTACGGGCACCGCGAGGGCCGCTTTCAGCCAGGCTTTTTCCGCCTCTTCCGCGCGGCGCCAATGCCGCCCCGTTAACACTTCAAGAGCGCCCTCATCCGCCCCGCGCTCAAGCGCGCCGGCTACCTCAGTCATGAAACTTTCTTCCAGCCGGTCCCGCTCCCCGGCGTAAGCGGCAAGGCGGGGACCGTAATTTTCCAGGACCGCCCGGTGGAGCTTTTCATGCCGCCACCAAAGCGCCGCTTCCTCATAACGCCCGCCGGGCACCGGGCCGAAATCCGGCAGGCCGATCCCTTCGCAGCCCGGACCGAAAAAGACCGGCTTGAAAATCCCCGTGTCGGGGGCGGAGGTGCCCGTCACCCAATGCAGCATGCGCCCGTTCCGGATTTCCGTGATCCAGGACGACGTGGTCTGGCCGAATTTGCGCACCGGCCCGAAAGAGGCATGGGCGCAGACGCTGCCGCCCAAGAGCCCGTCCGGCTGCCAGTGGCGCTGGCGCGCGGCGCGGGGGCCGTGATCGCGCAGCACGCCCATCACATGGCGGGCCTCGATATGGGGCGCCTTGGGGCCGAGGAGATCGCGGGTGCGGCAGCCGCGCTCATAGCCCGTCGCGAAACGCGAGCGCAACCGGTCGCCATAAGCCTCGGCAAAATCGAAGGGGGCCTTTTCCCCGGCCCAGCCCTTGGCGCGGGCCTGGGGAATGAGCCCGTCGCTTGCCCGCTCGTATTCGGTACCGACCGTATAGGCATTGGAGATGGTGCGCACGTCCCCTGCCCGTTCCAGCACATATTCGCGGCCTACGGTTTCCAGCACGAAGGCGGTGCCGCCGGCATCGGCGATCAAAAACGCGTTATGATATTCGAAATGGCCGTTATGGCCGCAATTGCCGCCCTGACCGTATTGAGCAAGAAGCGAGGTGATCACCTCCACCGCCTCTTGCGCGCTCGCCGCCCGTTCGAGGCCAAGGCGCAGCAAATCCATGCCGATCAGCGCCGGTTCCTTTTGCGGTTTCAGTTTGGAAAAGACCGCCTCATTGCCGATCAGGACCCCATGCTCATTGACGCCCATTTCCGCGCCCCACATCCAATAGGGCCGGGAGAGCAGCACCGCATTCGTGCGTTCCACCTGGGGAATGGAAATATAGGTGCAAGCAAGCTCGCTACCCGGCGCGTGGGTTTGCGCGGGCGCATGAAAGAGATATTGCGCCTCGTTCGCCTCCCTGTCGGAGTTTTTTGCGAATATCAGCGTGCCGTTTTTCGTGACTGGCGGGCGCGCTACCATCGTGTCACACATAAGATCCTCCCTTGCCCCGGATAGATAGACTGCAGGACGAGCCAAAGAGCAAGCCATGAGACAACACAATGAAGATAGCGCGGCAGGAAGCCCACCGGAAAAGAGCGGCAGCTACTGGGTCTTCGGCTATGGCTCCTTGATGTGGGACCCGCGCGTACCGGTGCAGAAAATGCTGGCCGGCACCGTGCAAGGCTGGCACCGGCGCTTTTCCATGGTCAAAACCACGACCTGGGGCTCGCCGGAAAAACCGGGCCTTGCTGCCGGTCTTCATCCGGGCGGCTTTACCACCGGCTTCGGCATAAAAATTGCGGCGAAGGACTGGGCGGAGGCGGAAGCCGCGCTCGATTACCGCGAGCGTCATTACCTGCGCCGCTGGGTGACGCTGCACGGGCAGGACGGGCGGCTTTACCGGGCCCTCACTTACATTGCCCACCCGAATTCCGGCGCCTTTCTGCCCGATCTATCGCTTGAGGAAACCCGCCGGCGCTACCTGACCGGGGAAGGCACGCTTGGGAGCACGCGCTTCTATATCGAAGAGACCGCCCGCCAGCTCGCCTCCAAAGGCTATGGCCGCACCGACGCCCATGCGCTTTTGGCGCGCCTTGCCGGACCCCGCTGAGCCCCCTTCCCTCCCGGCACGCGCCTGTTAGACTTGGGCCCAATCAAAAGTCATCAGGAGGCTTCCCATGAGTGCCCATCAGTTTGAATTCCGCACCATTACAGGCGCCGCCCTGCCGCTCTCGGATTATGCAGACAACGTGCTCCTCATCGTGAACACGGCAAGCCAATGCGGCTTTACCCCGCAATATAGAGAGCTGGAAGGGCTGTGGTCGCGCTATCAGGGGCGCGGGCTGACGGTGATCGGTGTGCCGTGTAACGATTTCGGCGGGCAGGAGCCGGGCAATGAGCGGGAGATCGCCAGTTTCTGCGAAGTGAATTATTCCATCACCTTTCCGCTCACCGCCAAGGAAAGCGTTATCGGCGCCGATGCCCATCCCTTTTACAATTGGGTGCGCGAGCAGGCAGGCGAGGACGCGCTGCCGAAATGGAATTTCCACAAATATTTGATCGCGCCGGATGGCAGCTTGGCCCAGTCCTATCCAAGCAAGGTGAGCCCGCTTAGCGAGACCCTTGTCAAGGAAATCGAAGCGCTGCTGAAATAGATCTTTAAGCAGCAGGCCGGGCGCGCAGCCGCGCGAACACCGCGCGCCGGTCAAGCTTGCGGACAAGCGGCACGGCGGCAAGACCGAGCCCCGTCGCCGCCACCCACCAGGCCGGGCGCACCGAATAAGTAAAGTCGAGATTGGCTTCCAGCACCCGCAGCGGCGGAATGCCCGTTGCCAGCGCGTACCAGGCAAATTCCAACGCCGCCGCGCCGAGCCCGCCGATAAGCGCAATCGCGGCAAGGACAAGCGGCGAGGTCAGATCGAACTTCCATTTGAGCGCCTGGCGGTAGCTCATCAGCAGCACGAAGAACCCGGCCATGAGCACGGCTTCGGACACATCCGACTTTGCCTGCATGAAGAAATGCAGCCCGCCCAGAATGGCGATGGCGTAAGTAAGCTTGTGGAGCCGGTTCCAATTGGGGCCCATGCGCTTGATCATGGCATCGGTCGAGGTGAGCCCCAGCGCGCCCATGGCGAGCAGCGCCAAAAACCCGATGGTGAGATAAATGCGCAGCACGATCTCGCTTGCGACCTTTCCCAGATCGAAGGCTTGATCGGCCGCATAAAGCCCGAGATGCGCAAGCCCGTAAGCCAAAGCGGCAAGACCGAGCATACGGCGCAGATTGATCAGCTTGGAATAATGAAAGATGCGCCGGGCGGGGGTCACGAGAAGCGAGAGAAACAGAAAGCGGATCGTCCAGAGCCCTGTTTCATGGAGCACATGGGAAAGCGGCTTCGTGCCCAGAAGATCCTGCGAGAACCCGAAGGCAAGCCAGAGCCCCGGCGCGCAAAGACCGAGAAAGACCGTCAGCTTAAGGAGCGACAGTTTGCCATTGCGCTCCGTCCAGGGCAGCGCTGCCAGAAGTTTCGTGCGGGGGAGCGCAAAGGCGGATCGTTGCATCGGGGCACCATGGGTTTTCTCAAGACCCCCTTGAGATAAACCTCCTGCCCGAAAGATCAGCTAACACCGGTTCAAGCCTCGGTGAAAAATCCGTGAGAAAGATGAACGAAAAGCAAGAAACCGGCCCCGCAAGCGCGGCGCCGGTTTCCTTAACCGTTCTTTCCCTGAGGCGTTACGCCGTCAGCAGAGAGCGAGGCGTTACGCCGTCAGCGGAGAGATTTTGATTTCCACGCGGCGGTTCTGCTCCCGGCCCGCCGCCGTGTCGTTGGTGGCGATGGGCTGGCTTTCGCCCATGCCCTGCACGAGCAAGCGCTGGCCGTTCACGCCCTGGCCGACGAGATATTGCGCAACCGACTGCGCTCGGCGCTGGGAAAGCTGCTGGTTATATTGCGCCGAGCCCGTGCTGTCCGTGTGACCGTAAATATCGACCAGCGTGCGGTCATATTCCTGCAGCACCAGGGCGACGGAATTCAGCACTTCATAGAAGCGCGCATTCACATCCGAAGAATCGGTGGCGAAGGTGACGTTGCCGGGCATGTTGAGAATGATGTTCTCACCCACCCGCGTGACGGAGACGCCGGAGGCGCGCAGCTTCTGGCGCAGCGCCGCTTCCTGCTGGTCCATGTAATAGCCGATCGCACCGCCGCCGAGCGCGCCGACACCTGCGCCGATCAGCGCGCGCTTGCGCCGGTCATCGGAGCTGCCTTTGCCGATGAGATAGCCGCCAAGGGCGCCTGCCACCGCGCCGATGCCTGCGCCGATCGTCGTGTTGTTGACGCCTTCTTCCCCGGTATAAGGGTCCTGGGACGTGCACGCGGTAAGGGCGAAAGCCGCCGCAACCAGCATAATGGACAAACGCTTCATTGTTTCCCTCTCAGGTTTTTTCTGAAAACCGGGCCGCTCATCCCCATCCAGCCCACGCAAAATCTGTCAGCGGCGGCAATTCTGGTGTACAAACAGCCCAAACACGTACCCTGCGTAAAGCCTAGCAGATAAGTCCGTGCAGGAGAACAGCGCTTTCTCCATGGACTTAACACCGTAACGGGCAAGCGCGGGGCGCGGGATAAACAAACGGATAGGGAGGATATCTCATGGAACTTTTCGATTTGAAGGGCAAGGTCGCGCTCGTCACCGGCTCGACCAAGGGCATCGGCAAAGCCATCGTCACGCGCATGGCCGAACATGGCGCGAAGGTCGTCGTCTCCAGCCGCAAGGCCGATGCCTGCGATGAGGTGGCCGCCGAAATCAACGCCAAATATCCGGGCCAGGCCATCGCCGTCCCCTGCAACATCGCCGACAAGGCGCAGCTTCAGAACCTCGTCGATAAAACCAACGAAGCCTTCGGCAAGATCGATGTGCTGGTGTGCAACGCGGCGGTGAACCCTTATTTCGGTCCTTCAAAAGACATTCCCGATGAAGCTTTCGACCGGATCATGTCGTCCAACGTGAAAAGCAATCACTGGCTCTGCCACATGGTGCTGCCGCAGATGCAGGAGCGCAAAGACGGCTCGATCATCATCATCTCGTCGATCGGCGGGCTGCACGGCTCTTCCATCATCGGCGCTTATTGCATTTCTAAGGCCGCCGACTTCCAGCTCGCACGCAATCTCTCCGTGGAATTCGGCAAGGACAATATCCGCGTCAATTGCATCGCGCCCGGCCTCATCCAGACCTATTTCGCCAAGGCGCTCTGGGACGATCCGGATATCCTGAAACAGTCCACCGCCTCCGCGCCCTTAAAGCGCATCGGCCAGCCGGACGAGATTGCCGGCGCCGCCGTCTTCCTTGCCTCCAAGGCCGGGGCCTTCATGACCGGCCAGCAAATGGTGATCGATGGCGGGGTCATGATTTCCTGACGCCGCCATCGCCTCCCGCCGTGCCGCGGCTTGCGCACTAAAAGCAAGGATAAGAGAAATGAAATCTGTCGTTATCACCGGTGTCTCCACCGGCATCGGCCGCGGGGCGACGCGGGTTCTCACCCAAAAGGGTTTTCACGTCTTCGGCTCGGTTCGCAAGGAAGCCGATGCCGAGGCGCTGAAGGCCGAGTTCGGCGACAAGGTGACGCCGCTCATTTTCGATGTCTGCGATGAAGCGGCCATCCGGCGGGCCGCCGATCAGGTGCGCGCGGCGCTCAAAGGCGAGACCCTTGCCGGGCTCGTCAACAATGCGGGCATTGCCGTCTCCGGGCCGCTGCTGGAACTCGATGTGGAAGAAATGCGCCGGCAGATGGAAATCAACGTCACCGGCCCCTTCCTCGTCACCCAGGCTTTCGCGCCGCTGCTCGGCGCCGATCCAACGCTAAAAGGCGCGCCGGGGCGCATCGTCAATATCAGCTCGGCGGCGGGCGTGCGCGCCATGCCCTTCCTCGGGCCTTATTCGGCCTCGAAATTCGCCATCGAAGGCTATTCCGAAGCGCTGCGCCGGGAGATGATGCTCTTCGGCATCGATGTCGTCATTATCGGGCCGGGGCCGGTCAAAACCGCGATCTGGGACAAGGCCGAGGAAATCGACATCACCCCCTACAGCAACTCGCCCTATCTGCCGATCCTGCAGAAGTTCCAGAAAATGTTCATCGGCCAGGGGCGAAACGGTCTCAGCGCGGAAAAACTCGGCGCGCTCATTCACGAGGCGCTGACGACGCCGAAACCCAAGACCCGCTATGCGGCGGTGAAAGGCCGTTTTGTGGAAAAGCTCGTCACCGCGCTGTTGCCGCGCCGGGCGCTCGACAAGCTGATCGCCAAGCAGCTCGGCCTCACGCCCGCTGCAAAATCCTGAAAGGTGAAATCCTGGCGCGTCAGTAGACCACCAGCACCTTCAAGGGGCCTGAGGGCGTGAAATTCTCATATGCAGCGGCATAGGTGCCTTTGCCGTTGTCTTTCACGCCTTTCATGCAGGTGAAAAGTGCCGCTTCATTGTCGGCCGGGTTCATCACCAGATTGAACATGGCGATGGGGGCATTGGCTGTCTCAAGATCATATTCGATTTCCTGGGCAAAGAGCGGGCGGCGGCGCTTGCGCAGCGAGCGCGTGTTCTTGCCCTCCAGCATCCCCATGCTTTCATCGTTGATGCAGTATTTTTCCGCCAGCAGGCCGCTGACCTGGAAATAACCTTGCGCGCTAATGGGCCGGTAGCTGTGCTCGATTTTGACGATGTCATTGACCGGAAAACGCTGGCGGTAAACATAATGCCGCGCGAGCGACCAGCGCGGCCCGGCATCTTCCGTCCCTTCCCGGCCCAGAATGCCGCTCGAGACCAGGGACTTGCGCGTCAACGGGTCCAGTTTTTCGGCGGCCTTGCCGATCGCGGCAAGATCGGCGGTCAGCGGAATTCCGGCGCGCGTTAGATCGTCCGTCACATCGAGCACGGTGCCGTCCACGTCTTTCAAGATGGCGTTCGGGCGCGCTTCAAGGTCTGGGAAGCGTTTGTCCGCCGAAAGCGTAAAGCCGATGGCGTTCCGGTTCAGTGCCCCTCCTTGCCCTTGGGCTGCTTTCACCGGCTGCGGCGGCAGGGAAAAGCGCACATCCTTTTCCACCGCCTCCCCGCTCATGTTCTGGAACTGGTAGCGCGCTTCGATAATGGCGGGGGTCAGAATGAGATCGAGACGGGAAAGGTGCACCGGGCCCGGCTCCTCCACGGCAATGCCGCCAAGCGGCACCGGCGCTTCAGCGCGCGCCTGCGCGCCCGCTGCAAGAATGCAAAAAATGCCCGCGCTTAGCAGGCTGAGTGAAAACCTTGCCGCTTTGTAACTTCTCTGCCCGATGCCCATTGCGCTTCCCCTGCTGCCTGCCGGTCAACATAACCTTCCATGCCTAAGAGGCCGTTAGCTGCAGGCATTGTTGCCGGGCTTTATACGTCTTTGCGCGGGGAAGGGCCAATCAGGCAAAAAAGAACCCCCGGCGGGGGGAGATGACCGGGGGTTCAAGACTTTTTAAGACCGCGCATCGAGGGGGAGGGAATATGCAGGGAGGGGGGCCTGCATCTTTGCGGTCTATCCCCGTCTCCGGGAACGCCTTCGATATGGTGTTTCCCATTGCCGTTACAAGCGGCTGAAACCGCGCGGGCTATGACAAGTTGACGCAGCCCGCGCGGCCGGTTTTTCCGCGTTATGCCACCGCGTCGAGCGCCTTTTTAAAGCGCTCGAAAAGCTCGCCCATCTGCGCTTCTTCGATGATGAGCGGCGGCGAGAAGGCGATCGTGTCGCCGGAAACGCGCACCATGATGTTCTGCTCATGGAAGGCGTTGCACATCGCATCATAGCCGCGCTTGCCCATCAGCCCTTCGACAGGGGCAAGATCGAACGCGGCAACCATGCCGATGGTGCGGATATCGAGCACGAGGGGATGGCCTTTCAGCGTGAAGGCGGCATCGGCAAAGGCCGCTTCGTTCGCCCGCGCCCGCTCGAAGAGCCCCTCTTCGCGGTAAAGCTCGAACGTGGCGAGCGCTGCGGCCATGGCCAGCGGGTGGCCCGAATAAGTGTAGCCGTGGAAAAGATCGATCATGTGATCGGGGCCGGACTGGAACGCCTCATAGACATGGCGGCCCACCATCGCCCCGCCCATGGGCACGGCAGCGCTCGTGACGCCCTTGGCAAAGGTCATGATGTCGGGCGTGACGCCGAAGCGCTCCGCCGCCGTGGCATGGCCAAGACGGCCGAAGCCCGTGATCACTTCATCGAAGATGAGAAGAATGCCGTGCTTGTCGCAAAGCTCGCGCAGGCGCTTCAAATAGCCCTGCGGCGGCGGCAGCGCGCCGGTGGAACCGGCCATGGGCTCGACGATAACGGCGGCAATGGTGGAGGCATCATGCAGATCGACAAGCCGCTGCAGCTCGTCGGCCAGATACGCGCCCCATGCCGGCTCGCCCCGCGTGAAGGCCTGCTCGGCGCGGTTATAGGTATGGGGCAGATGATCGACGCCGGGCAGAAGCGAGCCGTAGAATTTGCGGTTGGGCGACATGCCGCCCACCGAAATGCCGCCGAAGCCGACGCCGTGATAGCCGCGTTCCCGGCCGATAAGGCGCGTACGCGAGGCCTCGCCATTCGCCCTATGATAAGCGATCGCCATTTTCAGCGCGGTGTCGGCGGCCTCCGAGCCTGAATTACAGAAGAAGGCGTAATCGAGCCCCTCCGGCGTCATCGCGACGAGCTGGTTCGCCACCTCGAAGGCTTTCGGGTGGGAGAACTGGAAAGAGGGCGCGAAATCGAGCTCGGCGGCCTGGGCCTGAATGGCGGAGACGATCTTGTCCCGGCAATGGCCGGCATTGGCGCACCAAAGCCCTGCGGTCCCGTCCAGCACCGGCGTGCCGTCCGGCTTGAAATAATGCATGTCCTTGGCGCGGGCGACGAGGCGCGGGTCACGCTTGAAATGGCGGTTCGGGGTGAATGGCAGCCAGAGCGATTCAAGATCGTTCGGCGCTTTGGCGTGGCTGGCCGCAGCCTCCGTTTGGGACATGGGGCAGGCTCCCTGGACTGATAGGTTAACTTAAACAATTGAACGCCCCAGCTCCTCTTCCCGCAAGGAAAAGGGACTGGAAATTTATCCGCAACGCTTAGTATATTAACCGGTATGAAGAAAGACCACCGTATCGCGCATGGCGCACAGCAAGCCCGGGAAGAGGTATCCCTTCCGGAAGTCGGCCCCCGCCTTCGGGCTTTGAGAAAAATGTACGGCTTCTCCCAGCGCGAGCTCGCCAAAAGGGCCGGGGTGACGAATGGCACGATCTCGCTGATCGAGCAGGAGCGCATCAGCCCCTCCATCGGCTCTTTAAAGCGGGTGCTGGACGGCTTCCCGATTTCCTTCACCGATTTTCTGACCGTCGATCTTCAGCCCAAGCGCCCGGTCTTTTACGAGCGCAAAGACCTGAAGGAGATTGCGGGCGGCGCGCCGATTTCCTTCAAGCTCGTGGGCAAGGACACGAGCGACCGCTCGATCCAGATGATGCATGAGCGCTATGAGCCGGGCGCGGATACGGGTGAGGAAATGCTCTCCCATATGGGCGAGGAAACCGGGATCGTCGTTTCCGGCGAGATCGTTCTGACCGTGGGCGGGGAGACCCGGGTGCTCGGGCCCGGCGAGGCCTATTATTTCGACAGCCGCCTGCCCCACCGCTTCCGCAATCTGGGTCAAGCCGAATGCGTGATCATTTCCGCCTGCACGCCGCCGAGCTTTTGATCCTTAAAAGGGTTGGGCGGAAGCCGCTTTTGCCTGATGCACCTTCACGGAAGCGGGCGGCTTTAAAAAGGTCGATCTCCAGAACGTCGAGCCCGGCGGCTCGCGGTTTTGGTCATCTAGCAAGTCTCTCGATTGGGAGTGCTGTGCATGCGGGCACTAAAAAACACGCCATTTCGCCCACATCGTGCTTTCATTGAGTTTGATTATTTAAAAGAAAAATTTTATTTTTAAAAAACGTGAGGCTTGGCATGCTGAACTGGAAAGACCGCCTACTTTTACAATGCGCCGTGCTGCTGCTGGGGGTGGTGTTTCCTGTGGCTCTGCATGCTGATATCGCAGGTGAGCAGTGCTCAGAAGGGAGTGTTCCTACACGCTTGCTTTCAAAGGGTACAAACGAGAGTTCTATCCGCGAGACGAGTTTGTGCGAGGACCGCATTGATTTTAGAGCATTGTTCTATTCGCCGAGTTTTGCCAAACGTTTCCGTTTTCCAACAGAAGGAAGGCATCTCACTTCTGCTCTCCCCGATTGGATAGGTGCGGTTCAGTTAAATGGGTACTCTTACGGCAGTGCAAATGTTTTTGATCTGCGCATTCTTGTTTCCAAGAAAGTGCAGCTTGATCTGCCGCATGAACAATGGGTCGGAAGGGCAGGCTTTCAAGCGCGCATGCATTTTCCGCCTAGTGCTGCCCGCCCACTTCCATATCGCAGCGACAAAATATTCCCAGTGCATCTCCGCTCCACAAACTTTTCAAGAGATCCTGAGGCTCTTCGGGGATTTTGGAATTCGGCAAGTTTAATAGAGATCGATCCGAATTACTTTCCTGAATTCGTCTATCTGAGAATCTTCGTTGGCAGCAAAAGGTGGTTGGAAAAAATGCTTGAGGTGGCTCAGTCATCGCGTGCTCAAATTGTTCTTTCTCTCCCTGCGGTCGGGGGAGAGAGCTGGAATAGTCCCGGAGGGGAATATGCTTTCGTTATCCCGAATGACGTTTGGTGCTCTGTGGATGAAATTTTGGATATTCCGATGAAGAACCTGGAAGGTAGCTGCAATGACTAATCTTCTCTCCGATGCAGAGCTTGCTAGGTTTGCGTATGACAATGCCTTGATGCGCGGGGACACGTTACAGGTTTCCACTCGTGAGATGGTACGAAGTCATTGCTAAGTCTGTGTCGCCACCAAATGGATACAGTGGTATTGCTTGCAAGGCGTTGGATACGGGCAAGTTAATAATAGCGCATCGGGAAACATACAGACGAATTTTATTTCCGCATAACAGGACGACAGAAAATCCTGCATGGCGCTCCCCCCAAGAGACTCCCCCTGCTTAAGAAGCCGCTTTTGCCTGATGCACCTTCACGGAAGCGGGCGGCTTTGAAAAGGCAGGCTCGTCGGCGCTGAGCGCGGCAAGCGCTTCTTCCCGATCCGCCTTGCTAAAGGCGCCGGTCGTCAGGCAGAACTCGACGAAATTGCCGTTCGGGTCTTTGGTATAGATCGAGTGGCACCAATTATGGTCGATCTCCAGAACGTCGAGCCCGGCAGCGCGCCATTTCTCCCGCCGCCGTTCAAGCTCCGCCCTGTCCTTCACATCGAAGGAAATATGATTGATGTGATCGGGCACGCCGGCGGCTTTCGACAGGCTCGTTTCGAAGCTTTCCGTTCCCGGCACGTCATGCAGCTCCCAAAAAGCGATGAATTTGCTGTCATCTTCCATCCGGTAGAAGAAGTGTTTCGCCCAGCCGCCTTCGGGCGCCGGGCCGATTTCGACTTTCACCAGCTCAAATTCCATCACCCCTTCGTAAAGGGCGTGAATGGCTTTCATGTCGCGGGCGGCAAGCGCCAGATGGTGATATCCCATTTCCTCACTCCTTCTTGCCGTGATCGGCCATGCTCATCACATCGTTGGAAGCGCCTTCGGGCGCGGCGATCTCCACCACGCGCTCATCCACGTCGTCATATTCCAGGCGCAGCGCGCGGGACATGGTGGCATGCATGTCATAGGTCGCGGTGATGTAGGTCAGCTCCAGAATTTCCTCATCGGAAAGATGCGCTTTCAGCGCTTCGAATATCGCCTCGGGCACGCGCCCGCTTTGCAGGACAAGACAGTCCGTATAGGCAAGCACCGCCCGCTCAAGCGGGCTGAAGACATCGGCGATCTGCCAGTGGGGGATCGCCTCGATCTGCGCTTCCGTCAGCCCCACATCGCGGCAAGCTTTGCAATGCTGCGAGAAAACGAATTGCGAACCCCGGGCAAAGCCCGCCCGGATCTGGCCAAGTTCGCGCAGCTTCGGATCGATCTTGCGCTCCGGGCTCCGGTAGAACTGAAACCCTTCCAGCGTGTGCTTGAAAGCATCGGGCACCAGCGCGAAGACGGTCCACCAATTGCCGGGCGTGCCCGTGGCGGTGCCCGGCTCCTTCACCGGGTCGCGCTTGCCGAACAGAACCTCATAGAGTTTTTGGGCAAGGGGATCTGCATCCGCCTTTGCCACTTGCCTGAGACGCGGCATTCTTCCTCCCCGCCCCGCTTTTGGTGCGGGGCCCATTGCATCCTCTCGAAAAACGTAAGATAAACTGACGATTGACTCAAGCGGAGAAATTTATGTTGCAGGCCGAGCCGGAAGAAAGACAGCCTGGGATGCTGATGGCGCTGCTGCTTGCCCGCTTCATGTGGTTCGACGGCGCCTTGCAGGAGAGCCTGGAAGCGCGCGGCTGGGGCGGTGTGCGGCGGCTTGAATCCATGACCATGATTTATGTGCAATCGGGTGTGCAGCGCCCGAGCGCCCTTGCCCGGCTGATCGGCGTGACGCGCCAGTCCATGCACACGGCGCTGAAGGAACTGGAAGAAAAAAACCTCATCCGCCTGGTGCCCGACCCGGAAGACAAGCGCTGCAAGATCGTGGAATTTGCCCCGGAGGGCGCGCCGATGCGCGAGGAAGCCGCTTCCATTTTGAGCGGGCTTGAAAAAAGACTGGAAGAGAATCTGGGCGCAGCGGCGCTCAGCGAGCTGCGCTCCATACTGAATGCCGATTGGGGCGAGCCGGGCACTAAGGCCGCGCGCGCCAAGGCCCGCGCCGGGGAGAGATGACATGACCAAAACACTGGACGCCCATTTAAAAGAAGACGGCCTCATTCTTGCTCCCGGCGCTTATGACGCGCTTTCCGCGCGCATCGCCCGGCAGGCCGGGGCAAAGGCGGTTTATCTATCCGGCTTTTCGGTGGCAGGTTCCGCTCTCGGCCTGCCCGATATCGGGCTGATGAGCGCTTCGGAAATGACCGAGCGCGTGCGCGCCATGGCAGCGGCGGCAGGCCCCGCCCCGCTGATCGCCGACGGGGACAACGGCCATGGCGGGCCCTTGCAGACCGCGCGGCTGACGGCGGCCTATGAGCAGGCCGGGGCAGCCGCCATTCAATTGGAAGATCAGGCGCTGCCCAAACGCTGCGGGCATATGGAAAACAAGGAAGTCATCGGCAAGGAAGCGGCGGCGGCGAAAATCCGCGCGGCGGTTGAAGCGCGCCGCTCCCCCGCCTTCAAGATCATGGCGCGCACGGATGCGCGCGCCCCGCTCGGCCTCGATGAGGCTTTGCGCCGGGGGGAGGCTTTTCTGGAAGCGGGCGCCGATATTCTTTTCATCGAGGCGCCGCAAAGCCTTGAGGAGATGGAAAAGATCGCCGCCACTTTCAAAGGCGCCGCACTTACCGCGAATATGGTCGAGGACGGCAAGACGCCTTATCTCGATACAGGCACGCTCGAGGCGATGGGCTATAAGCTTGCGCTCTTTCCCGTCTCCGCGCTTCTCTGCGCTGCCCGGCTGCTTGAAAACGTCTATGGCGGGCTTTTGAAGGAAGGCCGCTTGCCAGAGGCCCAGGAACGGGTCACCTTCCAGCGCTATAACGAGATCGTCGGCCTGCCCGAAATGCTGGCCGATGCCGCAAAGTTCAAGACCGAGTAAAGGAGCCGATGGGGGCGATGCCGAGCTGGAAGAATATTCTCACCCGCATTCAGGAACAGAATTTGGAAAAAGCGCCGCCCCATGTCGCCGCGCTCAATCTTTATGCGGGCCGGCTGACGGAAGTGGGCGACGGGCACATCGTTTACGAATGGGACGTCAATCCCGACTATATGAACCCCGTGGCGGTGTTCGGCGGGTATCTGGCAACGCTTGCCGATCAGACCTGCTCTTTTGCGCTGATGACGCAGCTTGAGGATGATCAGAATTTCACCACCTCGGATCTGCAAATGCATTTCTTCCGCCCGGTCACGAAAGGCACGCTCCGCTGCGAGGGCCGTGTCCTCAACATGAGCAAGAGCCAGGCTTATGTGGAAGCCACCTTTACGAATGATGAGGGCAAACTGGTGCTGAAAGCGCGCGCCGTGGAACGTCTGCTTTCCGCTTGATATCATTTCCGAAGGGAACAAAAGCGCGCCTTGAACGTTTGCGCTCAAACGCCTGATGGCCCCTGACGGAAAGACCCGATATGAAATACGCCCCGCTTATTGCCGCCCTCTTCTTGCTTGCCGCCTGCGAGCCTTCCGCGTCAACTGAAAACGGCGCGGACCCTTCCGTGCTTTACGAGAAGAAATGGCTCGTCACGGATGTGAACGGCAAACCGGTAAGCGAGGAAAGCGAGGCCGCTTTCACCTTCACCGAAAGCGGCCGCTATGGCGGCAATGCGGGCTGTAATTCACTGAGCGGGAAGGCACATTTCGACGGTGCCGAGGTGCGGCTCGACCCCGGCCCCATGACCAAGATGGCCTGCCCCGACCCTTTCATGGCGCAGGAGCAGGCTGTCATTGCCGCGCTTGCCGCAACCAAGACCTGGGAAGCGGAAGACGGCGTCCTGCTCTTCAAAGATGCCGATGGCGAGCCCGCCATCCGCTTTAAAGCCGCGCCGCCCGCCCCGGCCTCGCAAAGCCCTTACAAGGACCAGTAGCGCGCCTCAATAAAGGAACATGGGCAGGCCCGAGACGCGGGTGATGCGCGGACGGTAATTTTCCTTGTCGTAAAAAGCGGCGACATCCACCCGCCGCTCGCCCTTGATGCAGATATCGCCCGGCATGGCGGTGTAATTGCCATCGCGCAGCGCCATCATCAGGCCGGACTTGCCTTCTTCGATAAGCTGCACGGCCATGGTGCCATAACTTTTGGCGACCATCACATCGAGCGCGTCGGGCGCGCCCGCCCGCATCATATAGCCCAGCGACTGGGAGATGATGTTGATGCCCGTGCGCTGCTTGATCTCCTCGCCCAGCACCTGGCCGATCCCGCCGAGCTTGCGGTGCCCGTAGGCATCCGCCTCGCCCCGCTCCATGATCTCCCCGCCCTGCATCTGCGCGCCTTCGGAAACGACGACCATGGAATAATTGGCGGGATTGTCCGCCCGGTCTTTTGCCGCAAGCTCGCTTAAATGCTGCACATCGAAAGGCTCCTCGGCGATGAGCACGCGGTCGACATCGGCCAAATACCCCGCGATGAGCGCGGTCTCGCCGGAATTGCGCCCGAAAAGCTCGATCACCGCAATGCGCTCATGACTGCCCGTGGAGGTGCGCAGCGCATGAATATGCTCGACGGAGCGGGAGACCGCCGTCGAAAAGCCGATGCAATAATCGGTGCCGTAAACGTCATTATCCATCGTCTTCGGGATGGACATGACCTTCATGCCTTCCTGGTGGAGGCGCGCGCCATAAGAGAGCGTGTCATCGCCCCCGATCGGGATGAGCACATCGATTTTCATTTTTTCCAGCGCCGCGAGAATAGGCGCCGTGCAATCCACCGTGCCGTCTTTACCGGGCTGCAGCTTTCCCTGCAAGCGCTCCGGCAGATCCGCAGGCTTCACCTTGCTCGGCTTGGTGCGGGAGGTATGGAGGATCGTGCCGCCCGTCCGGTCGATCGTGCGCACGGCATTAGGGGTGAGCGGCAGGGTCCATTTTTCCAGGCTTTCCGGATCATCCGGGTCCACGTTCAACGGCCCCGCCCAGCCGCGCCGGAAACCCACAACCTCCCAGCCGAGCTCCGCCGCCCGCCGCGTCACTGCCTTGATGCAAGGATTGAGGCCCGGCACATCGCCGCCGCCCGTCAAAATTCCGATCCGCATGCGCTACTCCGCCTGAAGCTGCTCTGATATGCTCCATGAAAGCATAGAACAAATAATCTGCAAGACTATGACCCGCCCGCATCACCCATGAGCAAATCCCAAAAAGAATTCCGTATCGCCGTGGCCGGGCTCGGCCACCGCATCGCAACCGTGCTGCGCCATGTAATGGCTGCCGCCCCATCCATGAAGATCGCCGGCTATGCCGACCCTGCCCCGGCGGGTCTTGCCTCGCTCGAGCAGCACGGGATTGAGGCGGGCACGGCCTTCGAGAGCGTCGAGGCGCTCATCGCCGCAACCGAGCCCGACCTTCTGATGGTCGGCTCGCCCAACCACCTTCACCTTGCCCATATCAAGGCAGGGCTTGAGGCAGGCGTGCGGGTCTTCACCGAAAAGCCCGTGGTGCGCACGGCGGAAGAAACCTTCGAGCTTGCCGAACTCTTGCGCGACCATGGCGAAGCGTCGGTGCTGGTCGGCCTCGTGCTGCGCTCCTCCCCGCTTGTGCGCGAAGTGCGCCGCTATTTCGACGAAGGAAAGCTCGGCACGCTTATCAGCTTCGAAGGCAACGAGCATCTTCATCCCGAACATGGCGGCTTTTTGATGCGGGACTGGCGGCGGGACAGCGCCCATGGCGGCTCTTATCTGCTCGATAAATGCTGCCATGATTTCGACCTTTACCGGCAGTTCGCCGGGGCGCTGCCCGCGCGGGTTGCAAGTTTCGGCGGCAGGCGCATTTTCACGCCCGAGCATGAAGCGCTTAAAGAGGAGACATATCCGGGCGGCGAGGCGGCCTATTCGCTTTGGCCCGGCGGCTGGAACGGGGCGAGCGATGTCTTCCGCTCCAAGGGCGATGCCGTGGATCATCAAACCGCGCTCATCCATTATGAAAACGGCGTACAGCTTGCCTTCCATACCAACACCCATGCGGGCATCCTGCAGCGGCGCTGGTATTTCGCGGGCACGAAAGGCGCGCTCGAAGCCGATCTTGTGACGAATACGCTCACCTATTCAGAAGCCTTCGGACGCCGCCCGCGCGAGGAACAAACCGTAGGCGGCAATCTTCATGAGCATTACGGCTCGGACCCGCAAATGGGACGGGATCTTGCCGCCCACTTACTGGAAGGCGCACCCTTCCCCGTGCAGGTCTATGACGCCATGGTGGCGGGCCTCACCGTCATGGCCGCGGATGAAGCGATGCGGGAGGGTAAAATCGTCGATTGCGCGCCGCTCTGGCAGCGGCTTCACGCGGCGCTCGGGCGCGCTTGAAAGACTGGAGGCGCTTAAGAGTTTGGCGAGGGCTTGGCGTTAGGCTGCGCAAAGACCGTTTAAAGGAGCTTCATGTTTTTCGCGCTGTCCAAGATCGTCTGGTTCTTTTTGCAGCCCTCCGCCGCTTTTCTGTTTTTAAGTGCGGGCGGTTTTGCGCTCTCGCTGACCAGATTCCGGCGGCTCGGGCGCGCTTGTCTCGCCATCGGGCTTTGCGGGCTTTTCGTGATTTCCTTTTCGCCGCTCGGCCGGGTTTTGACGGCAGGGCTCGAAGACCGTATTCCGCGAGCGGAAATAACCGGCACACCCGCCGGCATCATCGTGCTTGGCGGCGCGGTTCATATGGAAGTGAGCGCGGCGCGGGGCGAGCCTGCCATTCTCTCTGGCGGCGAACGGCTGCTGGCAGCCCGCCAGCTCGCTGAGCGCTATCCCGGAATCCCGCTTCTTCTTTCCGGCGGCAACAACGCGCTCTTGCCGGGCGATGAGGCCATTGCCTCGGAAGCGGAAATCATGGCGGAGGTTTTGACCGGGATCGGCGTTGCGCCGGAACGGCTCATTCTCGAAAAACACTCGCGCAACACCCATGAGAACGCGGTGAAAGCCAAGGCGATGGCCGCCGGGCTCGGAGCAAGCGAGGCAGCGCCCTGGCTCCTCATCACCTCCGCCTATCACATGCCCCGCGCGCTCGGCACCTTCCGCGCGGCAGGTTTCGAGGTTCTGCCCTATCCCGCCGATTATCAAACCGGCGGCGAGCATACCTTCTCCTTCTTCTATTTTTCGTCCGACGGCATCGCCTTCACCGATTTCGCCGTCAAGGAATGGCTCGGGCTGACTGCCTATTACCTCACCGGCAAAACGGACGCGCTCTTCCCGGCATCTTGAGGGAAGAGCGCGTTCATTCCATTCAGTCCTCATTCTTCGATAACAAAACTGGCATCCACCAGCTCTTGGGCCTGAAGATATTTCGTTATCGATCCCAGGGTGGACGTACGGATATCTCCATCATGATCGTCCGTTTCAAAGCCGGCCACGAAGAGGGGACCGAATGCGCGCTGCAGCCCGTTCAGCTCGACTTTCTGCGGTTCATACCCGCTCTCTGCGGCAATCTCTATTACCTTGCTGAGATCATCGGTGCCATGGATCGCCCCGATCAGCGTACTCAGAACGAAGTTCGTGCAGTTTTGGTAAGCGGTGTCATAGGGATTTGCGACGAGCGAGTAATTGGGGACATGAAGTTTGGCATATGACGGGCTCGAGACGAACGCGACAAGCCGGTCCTGCAGTTCGGGCGAGGGAATAGTGATACCTGCCCGCATCGCGAAAACGTCTGCGAAGAAATCCGGCGGGAAATCCTGCTGGAGCGAAGAGCGGCTCAAATCATCGTTGAACTGATAAAGATTGTGCACAGCATATCCTCGCACGGTCCGGCCATCTTCCGTCTCGATGTCGGAATAGATCCAGATACCGACATGTGTGTAATCAATCCCGTCCGGCAGGCTTTCAGGGTCCCGGCCAACGCGGGCGACAATGGCAACGCGCGCGCCGCGCGCGGCCAGTTCCCGCTCGACCTTCTTGGCAAACGGCAAGACACGCTCCGGATCTTTAATGCCCTCCGGCGCAGCAGAACTATTGGCAGACGCCACATCGGGCAGAAGCGCACAGACAACGCTGACAAGCAGAGCAAAAACAGCAGCAACAAAATTGGAACGAAGGCGGGTATCAAACATAACAATCTCCTGAGTGATCAATTACTCACTACTATGTTGAAATTACTGGGCCGTTGCGGTCCCGTTTCTGTCCGTGATGATCGACACATCGTCGACTTCGAGTGCTTCCCGTTTGGCGTCTTCTTTGATCGCCTTGTCGAGACTGTTTGCCCCGTTTATCAACAGCACCGCGCCGCCCGAGCCGGCGGCTGCAACCGGCGCGGCACTGGCAGCAGCCGCTACCGCAGCACCGCTAGCGACCGGCACCCCTACAAAAAGCAAAGCGATTTCAGAATCGGTCAGTCCCGAGCGGGAAGCCTGGGCCGTCGCCGGCAGGCAAATGACGGCGGACAGGGCAGCAGAAAGAAGTAGCTTTTTCATCATCATCTCCATTTTGAGTGATCATTCACTCACATTATTACCCGATATCGGGTGTGGGTAGGAGCAGAGTGATCCTTCACATCACTCTGCCAGCTTAGGCAGCTTAAGGCTCGATACCAAGTACCGCAGCCACCGCCTCGACCACTTGCCCGCGCTTGGGGCTCAGCGGAAGTTCAATCTCGTTAAACACAACGCCAATGGCCGGCTGTGTCACCAGGCCGATTACCAATTGCACTTGCAAGGCGGTATCGTTCAGCTTGATCTTACCTTGCTCTTCCGCCTTGCGCAGCGCCTTGAAGACAACGGAAACCGGCGTCTCCATATCATCCGACACTCTAGACCACGGCCCCGACTGATACGTCACAATGTAGCGCCACAGCGCGGGATTGGCGTCGAATGCCTGATAGAAGTACCGCACCATATGATCGACTTTCTCGATCAGGCTGACCGGCATATTTTCGATCTGGGCCAGCGCATCCGAGAACGGAGCAAACTCGCTCATGAACAGCTCGCGCGCCAACGTCTCCTTGCTTTCGAAGTGGCGGTACATTGCCCCTTCCGAAATACCGGCCTGTTTGGCGATATCCCGCGTGGTGGTTGCCGCCACACCCTTCTCAACAAAGAGTTGCAGGGCGGCGGCCACCAGCCGCTTTCTCGTTTCACCAGTCGCTTTGTTTCGTTGAGTGATCATTTACTCACAATAACAATAAACAATAGTGGGTCAACAAGAATTCTCGCAACTTTCCGATATTTTTGCCGAGGAGATAATTTTTCTGTTTTGTATCAAGCACTTCGTCCGCGCGCTTCGATGGGCCAGATGGCGGTGAGGACGCCCTCTTCCACGACGTGATAGGCGTCGTAGAGATTGACGGTCGGGTCGCAGTGGGGGGTGACGGCGGTCAGCACCGCGCCGAGTGGCAGGCTCTCGCCTTTCGGCAGGAGGATGCCGCCCTGCTCGTCCCCGAAGAAGAAATAGCTTGCCCCCTCCGGCGCGCCGGAGCGCAGGAGGGGCGGCTCGGCGTCGGTGGCGAAGGATTTGAAGCCCGCATCCGTTGTCGCAAGGCGCGGGGTGTTGTTGGAGATGACGGACATCTGCACGTAAAGCGCGGTCTCAAAAGGCACGTTGCCGTTCGCCCCTTCCACGTCGTTATATTGCTTGTCCATGAAGATGTAGGAGCCGCCCTGCAGCTCGGTGAGGACATTTGCCTCCGGGTCGATATCGAAGGTGCCGGTGCCGCCGCCCGTCATGATGGGGCAGAGAATACCCTCTTTTTCCAGCGCGTCTTTCACGCTCTTCATGACGTCCATGGCGGCCAGGGACTTTTCGCGCCGCTCGGCAAAACCTTCGATATGCATGAGATGGCCGCCATAGGCCTGCAGCCCTTTAAAGCGCAGATGCTTAGCGCCATCGGCGAAGCGGGCAAGCGCAGGGGCTGCCTCCGGCGCGATACCGGTGCGGTGCAGCCCGATATCGAGATCGACAAGCACGTTGAGCGGGCGGCCCGCCTTTTCCGCCGCCGCTTCAAGCGCGCGGGCGTTTTCCTCGCTATCGATCACGACATGAAGATCGGGGATGCGGTCATTCAGCGCCATGAGCCGGTCCAATGCGCGCGGCAGCACGACCGGCGAGGTTAGGAGAATGTTTTCGATGCCCGCATCGGCCATGACTTCGGCCTCGCCGAGTTTTGCGCAGCAAATGCCTACCGCCCCGGCCGCGATCTGGCGGCGGGCGATCTCGGCGCATTTATGGGTCTTGGCATGGGGGCGCAGCGTGAGGCCGGCGCGCGCGCAATGCTCGGCCATGGTTTTGATATTACGCTCGAAGGCCGGCAGGTCGATGACGAGCGCCGGTGTTGCCAGCTCTCCCGCACCATCCTTCTTGCCGATCAGCGCTTCGTTGACGAATGTGCCTGCCATCTCTCTCCCCCTTTATTTCTTGCGCCAGACTATAGACGCATGGGGCAAAAACGAAAAACGCCCCGGCGGTGAGGCCGGGGCGTTTGCCAAAGAGAGAGGAACCTCAAACCGTCAGATAATCGTCTTCCGGTTTCCATTCCGCCGGATCGAGCGCCGGATCGGCGAGCCAGATCTGCGGGACCTGATGCTCGCGGCTTGCGTGCAAGAGCCCGAGATAGGCGGAGCGGGAAATGTCTTTCATACCGAAATTGGCAAGATGTCCCGTCATCACCTTGCCGTCGGCGGCGACGAAACCCCATTCCCTCAAATGGCGCATCAAGGTGACGAAACCGACCTTGGACGCGTCGCGCATCTCAGCGAACTGCGACTCGATAACGAAAACGCCGCCTTGCACCACGCCGTAAAGCCCGCCGGCCAGCGTGCCGTCCCTGTCCCAGACCTCGACGGAATGGGCACGGCCGAGCGCAAAGAGCCGCCGGTAAGCCCGCACCGTATCCTCATCGATCCAGGTGACGGGCAGATGGCCGGGGCGCGGGCGGGCGCAGCCGCGCATCACGCTTTCAAAATCCACATCGAAGGTGACGCTGTACCGCTTTTGGCGCAGAAGCCGGCGCAGGTTCTTTTCAATGCGCAGATCGCCGAAGAAAAGAACGGCGCGTTTCGAGGGCGACCACCATTTCAAGGGGCTTGCATGGTTCCAGGGATAGACCCCTTGCGCATAAGCCCCGATCAGGCGGGCCGCGTTCATCGAGCCGCCAAGATCCACCAGCCCGTCGGGATGGGCATAAGCGTTTTCCGGGCGGCGCTGGAAAAAGCCCTGCGGCGCCATCAGCGCTTTTTCGGCTCCCATGCGCGCAAAACCCAAAATTCCGAGTGGGCCGTCGTCGCGCATCGACAATAAAAGCACCAGGAGCTTTCTCAGCCCGTTTTGAAACAGGCTGAACCCCTTGCCCCGGCCCGTTTTCCTATTTTGGGACAATTCGCGCCCGAGGCGCCGCAAGGCGCCCGTGCGTATTTGCCTGAAATCACCCGTAATCATGACCACTTATCCCCCTCTTTGGTTGCTGGCCGATAATTGAGCCAAGTCTTGCAAGGGCGGGACCAGACAGCGGAGGGATGAGACATGCTGACGATCAAGGCGCGGGCCGTATGGCGGCTGCTCTTTACCGGTGCGGCGGTGATCGGCGCGCTTGCCGTGGTGCGGGAGTTTGTCCTGAACATCATCGGCGAGGACACGGCGCTGAAAGACCTGCGCCATCTCAATCTCGATTCGGAGATGAATTTCGGTGCCTGGTATTCCTCATCGATGATGATGGCCGCCTCGGGCCTGCTCTTTTTGTCGGCCCATCACGCCTATGGGCAAGCGCGCCGGCAGGCCCGCTACTGGCTGGTGCTGGCGGCAGCCTTCGCCTATCTCTCGCTCGATGAAGCAACGGGCATCCATGAAGTTTTCATCGAGCCCCTGCGCGGCGCCTTGGGGCTAAGCGGCATCTTCTACTGGGCCTGGGTGCTGCCCGCGCTCGTGCTTGTGAGCGGCTTCGCCCTTGCCATGGTGCCTTTTCTTCTTGCCCTGCCCCGGCGCAGCGCTTTGCTCTTTACGCTCTCCGGCGCGCTATTCGTGGGCGGGGCGCTCGGGTTTGAAATGCTCTCAGGCCTGGTCATCACGGCTCAAGGTGAAGAGGCACCGCTCGTCGCGCTCTTGGCGATTTGCGAAGAAACATTGGAAATGCTGGGCCTTGCCCTTTTCACCGGCGCCCTTTGCGACCATCTTGCCCGGCAAGGTGCCGGACATCCCGTTCTGAGCTTTTCCCAGCCCGCCGCGCCGCCGCAACCGGTCCGGCCACGCGTGTCATAAAAGAATCATCCCGCCCGGCCCTGGGGTCTCTTGACAGGGACCGGGCATGTGCCTATTTGTGCGACGACCTTTGTTAGCACTCACCTTAGGTGAGTGCTAACAATCCAAAAAATTTATGAATTCCAATCTCTTAGACGGGGTTCAAGGGAGACATTCAGATGAAGTTCCGTCCTTTGCACGATCGCGTGCTCGTTCGCCGGGTTGAAGAGGACACCAAGACCTCTGGCGGCATCATCATTCCCGAAACGGCTCAGGAAAAGCCCTCTCAGGGTGAAGTCGTGGCCGTTGGTCCGGGCGCCAAAGACGAAACCGGCAAGACCGTGAAGCTTGATGTCAAAAAGGGCGACAAGGTGCTCTTCGGCAAATGGTCCGGCACGGAAGTGAAGGTCGGCGGTGAAGACCTGCTGATCATGAAGGAATCCGACATTCTCGGCATCATCGAATAAGAAGCTGTGCTGCTTTCGCAGGACGGCTTTTTCATGCCGTCTGCCGCGCACCGCTTTTAAGGATAACGCTCAAGATTAGACCTTGAGAGAAGGATCTGAGGACTATGGCTAAGGAAATTAAATTCGGCAATGACGCCCGCCAGCGTATGCTCAAAGGCGTGGACATTCTGGCCGATGCGGTAAAAGTCACGCTCGGCCCGAAAGGCCGCAACGTGGTGATCGAAAAGTCTTTCGGCGCCCCGCGCACCACGAAAGACGGCGTGTCGGTCGCCAAGGAAATCGAGCTTGAAGACAAGTTCGAAAACATGGGCGCGCAGATGGTGCGCGAAGTCGCCTCCAAGACCAACGACACGGCTGGCGACGGCACCACCACCGCAACGGTTCTGACCCAGGCGATCGTGCGCGAAGGCGCAAAGGCCGTTACCGCCGGCATGAACCCGATGGACCTGAAGCGCGGTGTCGACAAAGCGGTTCTCGCCGCCGTCGCAGACCTGAAAAAGCGCTCCAAGAAAGTCAAAGACAACTCGGAAATCGCGCAGGTCGGCACGATCTCGGCAAACGGCGAGCGCGAAATCGGCCAGATGATCGCGGACGCCATGTCGAAAGTCGGCAATGAAGGCGTGATCACGGTCGAAGAAGCCAAGAGCCTGGAAAGCGAACTGGAAGTTGTAGAAGGCATGCAGTTCGACCGCGGTTATCTCTCGCCTTACTTCATCACCAATGCAGAAAAGATGATCGCCGAGCTCGACGATCCCTACATTCTGCTGCACGAGAAGAAGCTTTCTTCCATGCAGGCGATGATCCCGATCCTGGAATCGGTCGTGCAGTCGGGCCGTCCGCTGCTCATCATCGCGGAAGACATCGAAGGCGAAGCGCTGGCGACCCTCGTGGTCAACAAGCTGCGCGGCGGCCTGAAGATCGCTGCCGTGAAAGCGCCGGGCTTCGGTGATCGCCGCAAGGCCATGCTCGAGGATATCGCGATCCTGACGGGCGGCCAGGTGATCTCGGAAGATCTGGGCATCAAGCTGGAAAACGTGACGATCGACATGCTCGGCCAGGCCAAGCGCGTCAACATCACGAAAGACGACACGACGATCGTCGATGGCGCGGGCAAGAAGAAAGACATCGAAGCGCGCACCGAGCAGATCCGCCGTCAGATCGAGGAAACCACCTCCGATTACGACCGCGAAAAACTGCAGGAACGCCTGGCGAAGCTCGCCGGCGGCGTTGCGGTGATCAAGGTTGGCGGCGCGACGGAAGTCGAAGTGAAAGAGCGTAAAGACCGTGTTGACGACGCGCTGAACGCAACCCGCGCTGCCGTTGAAGAAGGCATCGTGCCGGGCGGCGGCACCGCGCTTCTGCAGGCAACGAAAGCCGTTGCCGCGCTCAGCGATGACAATCCCGATATTCAGGCGGGCATCAACATCGTGCGCAAGGCGCTCGAAGCCCCGATCCGCCAGATCGTGGAAAACGCGGGCGTGGAAGGCTCCATCGTCGTGGCCAAAGTGCTGGAAAGCAAAAAGATCACGTTCGGTTTCAACGCGCAGACCGAAGAATATGTCGATATGGTCGAAGAAGGCATTATCGACCCGACCAAGGTCGTGCGCACCGCGCTTCAGGACGCAGCCTCCGTTGCCGCACTTCTGATCACCACGGAAGCGATGATCGCCGAGAAGCCGAAGAAAGAAGGCGCCGGCGGCGGCATGCCCGATATGGGCGGCATGGGCGGAATGGGCGGCATGGGCGGCATGATGTAATCATGCCCCCATCATGTTGACTGCCTGAACCGGACATGCCGGTTTCAGGCGGCGGCATGATGCACTCATGCTCCCTGAGCCCCGCGCTCACGGAACAAAGAACCCGGCCTTCGCAAGAGGGCCGGGTTTTTCTTTGGGCGGAACCGGCGCATGAAAAAGGGCGCGGAGGTTTCCGCGCCCTTTTCGCCGGGACAAAAGCGTGCCGGTTAGAATTTGTAACGCAAGCTCGTCAGCACCGAATGGTTTTCCGCGTCGTCATTGTCGGCATTGACGACCGTGTAGCGGTAGCCGAGATCGATCGCCCAATTGGCATCAAGCGCGTAGCTCGCGCCCAGCGCCCCGCGATAGGTGAATTCCGTGCCGTCCGCGCTCGCCGTCAGACCACCCACGGTGAGGGTCTGGTCGAGATCGGTTAAGCCAAGACCAATACCGACATAAGGACGCAGCCGTTCACCCGGCAGGAAGTCCCAATAGCCGTTGACCATGAAGCCGAACTGCTCGATCTCGCCGCCGGCATTACCCGTCACGCCGCCTGCGGTGACTGTATCGGTGTCGTTCTCACTCCAGGAGATTTCCGCTTCGAGGCGGTATTTACCCATCTCCGCAATATCGCCGCTGTCATAGCCGAGCGCGCCGTTGATGATGAAGCCTTCATCGAAGGAGGTGGTTTGGCCGCCGCTTTCAACATCGTCCAGCCAGTTCATGCCCGCCCCGAGGCTCACATAAAGGCCCGGCGTTGCGGCATCGGCAAGCGCGGCGCCGCTCATGCCGCTGGCCAGCAAGGCGGACAGCGCCGCCGTCTTCAAAAGCTGCTTTTTCATATCTCTCTCCCCAGACCCGGCAAGGTTGTTATGTGCCGGTTGGGGACAGTCTAGGCGGCGATAAGGCGGATTCAAACGGTCTGCGCGGCCTGGAGGGTGCCAAAAAGGACGCTTTGCACGCATTTGTTGCAAAAACGTGACGTTTTAGTCTGGAGATTAGATGATCTCGTCTTCATCGAAAATCGCCGCCTCACCGAGCTGTTCGGCCAGGGCGCCGATCCGGGCCTCCGCCGTATCGGGCTTGCGCACCCGGGCGATATGAAAGAGCGCATCGCCCTGATTGACGATGGGCAGGTTGGTGCGGCCGATGACAAGGCCGGGCTCACCCGCTTCGATCTCTATATCCGTTTCCCCGAAAGGATCGGAAATAACGCCGACAACCTCGCCCTTTTCCGCCATGGCGCCGATGCCTTTATAGGCGCGCAGAATGCCGCCTTCCGGTGCGCGCAGCCAACTGCTTTTGGAGGAGAGGATGGAGGTGGCACGGGCCGGCGCGATCGCCCGGCGCGCCACCATGCCGAGGCCGTGCATGATGCGCAAAATGCCCGCCACCCCGGTGCGGATTGCCATTTCATCGAAGCGCAGCCCCTCGCCTGCTTCATAGAGAAGCACATCGACGCCTTTTTCCTTGGCCGCCTCGCGCAAGGACCCGTCGCGCAGTTTCGAGGTGATGACGACCGGCGCGCCGAAGGCAAGTGCAAGGTCCATGGTTTCCGGCTTCGAGGGAGAGACGCGGATCTGCGGCAGGTTGGTGCGGTGAATGGCCGCCGAATGCAGATCGATGCCGAGATCGGCGCGCGCCACCACTTCGCTCAGGAAAAGATGCGCCAGGCGCCCGGCAAAAGAGCCGTCGCCGCTACCGGGAAAGCAGCGGTTGAGATCGCGCCGGTCGGGCAGATAGCGCGAATGATTGATGAAGCCGAAAGCGTTGACGATGGGAACGGCGATAAGCGTACCGCGCAGCTGCTTCAAAGCGGGCTGGCGCAAAAGCCGGCGGACGATTTCGACGCCGATAATCTCGTCCCCATGGACCGCCGCGCTGACGAAAAGCACCGGACCCTCCCGCCTGCCATGCACGACCTGCACCGGCAGCGCCATGGGCGTGTGATTGGACAAGACGCCAAGCGGCAATTGCACGGTCTGCCGGGTGCCCGGCGCTACATCCACCCCGCCCATTTCGAACGCCGACCTGACTGCCATCACCTTTCACTCGCCTTTGCCTAAAGCCGCCCGGCAGCTTAATGAGAATCGGCGCAATTGAAACCACCAAAGAGACATGAAAAGACCGGCCTCCCAACGCCGGGAGGCCGGTCCTTCTTTCCTATGCGCCGCTCAGACGCGCTTAGCTTTCGCTGTCCTCGCGGATGGTTACGAGCGTGCCTTCCATCGCCTGCTTTTTCCAGGCTTCCGTGCGGCTTTCGTTGTAGCGCACGTCCGCGGGCAGGGCCATGTGGACGAGGACGACGCCGGTATTACCGGTCTGCACCGCCATGCTGTCGAGCGTCTGGCGCACGCAGGCATCGCGGCGGTCGGCAAGCAGGTCATCCGTCTGCGCCTTGGCGGAGGCGGACCCGCCAAGGTCTTCGCATTTGCTGTTCGCCAAGCGCGTCAATTCCATATGCTTTTCATAAAGGCCTTCCTGATCCTTCGGGCTCCAGGATGGGCCGGTTTCCATATCCTCGGCCTGTGCGGCGCCCGCGGCCAGAGCAAAGGCGGAGGCAGCCAGCGTGGCTGTCAGAGATTTGATACGCATGTCTTCCTCCTTTTTGGTTGGTTTCACGCGTTTTACTCACTCGGGTAACGAACGAGAGACGCGCTCCCATGTTCCGTGCACGGCGTGAGTGGCGGAAAAGGCGGGTTGACGGCCCTCTTGCCGCATCCTATCTCTTATGGTGATCAAACCGGTCGCATTCCGCGTGACTGGCGAAAACCCGGCAATCGTCTTACCGGGGCGTGGGGAACCACGAGGGAGCGCGGAACCATATCGGGCCATAGGGCCAAGCCGTTCGCCTGGGCAGCTTTTGAAAAGCTGGCCGGGTTTTGTTTTGAACAGGAGCTTGCCTCATGACGATCACGCCTTCTTTTTCTTCTTCCGCCCCCACCGCCCGTTTCCCCGAGGAAACGCAAAGCGCGGCCAACATGAACGCGCTGCGGGACGGGCTTGCCCAGTCCGACCCCGAGATCGCCGCCGCGCTTTTGCGCGAGGAAGAACGCCAGCGGCGCGGGCTTGAGCTTATCCCGTCGGAAAACTACGCCTTCCCGGAAGTGCTGGCGCTGCTCGGCTCAGTCTTCACCAACAAATATTCGGAAGGCTATCCGGGCCGGCGCTATTATGGCGGGCAGGAAAATACCGACATTGTCGAAGAACTGGCACGGGAGCGGGCCAAGGCGCTTTTCGGCGCGGAACACGCCAATGTGCAGCCCCTATCCGGCTCGCCCATGAACCAGGCCGTCTATCTCGGCTTTCTGGAGCCGGGCGATCCGATCCTTGCCATGGACCTTTCCCATGGCGGGCACCTGACGCATGGCGCGCCGGTCAGCCATATGGGCAAGCTGTTCGATTTCACCCGCTACAAGACGGATGGCGAGGGTCATATCGATTTCGGCGCCGTGCGGGAGGCGGCCTTGCGCACCCGGCCCAAAATGATCGTTTGCGGGCATTCTTCCTATCCGCGCGATATCGATTACCGCGCCTTCAAGGAAATTGCCGATGAAGTGGGCGCGCTAACCATGGCCGATGTCAGCCACACGGCAGGCTTCATCGCGGCGGGGCTACTCAACAACCCGATGGAAGCCGGTTTCGACTTCATGACGACGACCACGCATAAATCGATGCGGGGGCCGCGCGGCGGGCTGATCCTGACGCAGAAAGCCCATGCCAAGAAGCTCGATGCCTCGGTCTTCCCCGGCCTTCAGGGCGGCCCGCATATGAACCAGGTGGCGGCCACGGCGACGACGCTGAAGCTCGTGGGCGAGGGCGCCTTTAAAGCCTATGCCCGCCAGGTGCTGGAGAACGCCAAGGCGCTCGCCAATGCCCTTGCCGCCCGGCAGATCAAACTCGTGACGGGGGGTACGGAAAACCACCTCATGGTCATCGACACCGAGGCGAGCTTCGGCATGAGCGGCGATGAGGCGCAGCGTCTTCTCGATGAAATAGGCCTGACGACGAACAAGCAGGTGATCCCCGACGATCCACGCCCGCCCATGCGCCCTTCCGGCATCCGCCTAGGCACGCCCGCGCCCACCGCGCGCGGCATGGGGAAAAGCGAGATGGAAAGCATTGCCGCGATGATTGCAAGTGCCCTCAGCGCCGATGCGGGCAAGCGCGAGGAAATGCTGCCCGCCCTTGCCGCGGAAGCCGAGGCGCTCTGCGCGCGCTTTCCCGTGCCGGGGCTTTAAGCGGCTTAGCTTTCCAAGTTCTGCATAAGCTTGGAAAGCAGCATGCCCTTATAGGCATCGATGATCCTGTCGCCCTCCTTGCGGTCCAGCGCGACCGCAAGGCGGACGGCGGCGCCCGTGAGCTGCATCATCAAAAAGCAATCGGTCTTGAGGCTTTTCCAGGCGGCGCGCGGGGCAAGCGGCTTTAAGGCGGCAAAGAAAATCTCGCCATTGAGGCGGCTGTCTTCGATATCGATATCCTGCATGCGTTTATCGGCCTGGGTGCCGCACCAGATATCCCGCGCGACGGGCTCCATCAAAAAGAAAGCGTAATAGCTATCCATCAGCCGGGCGATGAGCGCGCCCGCGCTTTCCTTATCGGTGATGGATTTCACTTCCTCGCGCAGGCCCGCGCGCACTTGCTCCATATAGTCTTCGGCCAGCGTCTGGATGATGGCGCCCTTGTCGGGGAAGAACTGATAGACGGAGCCGATGGGCACGCCCGCCCGCTCCGCCACCTCGCTCATTTTCACCGTGTCCGAACCCTTTTCCGCGATCAGCGCCTTGGCGGCGGCAAGAATGGCTTCATAACGGGCGCGGGAGCGGGCCTGAGCCGGTTTTTTGCGAAGAGCGCTGTCGGTCATGGGGCGGGTTTCCAATTTTTGCTTGCGCCGGAAAATATGAGGGTTTATCAAATTATTCAAATCTGAGGAATCCTCATGTTATGGGAGAGAGGAATGACGGTAAATAACAAAGCCTGCATCGTGGGCGCGGGGCCCGGCGGGCTGGCGCTGGCGCGCACCTTCAAATTGCTGGGCATCGATTTCGACTGCTTCGAGCGGCACAGCGATGTGGGTGGCATCTGGGATGCGGATAATCCGGGCTCGCCCATGTACGATTCGGCGCATTTCATTTCCTCCAAAACCCAGTCCCATTATCTGGGTTTCCCGATGCCGGCCGATTATCCCGATTACCCGTCGGGCCGGCAGATCCTTTCTTACATGCGCGCCTTTGCCCGCGAGTTCGGCCTTTACGGCGACATCACGTTCAACACGGAAGTGAAGGAAACGCGCTTTGAAGATGGCGGCTGGACGGTGACGCTCGGCACTGGTGAAAAGCGGCGCTACCGCTGGCTCATCTGCGCCAACGGCACGAACTGGCATCCGAGCCTGCCTCAGTTCGAAGGCAGTTTCGACGGCGAGATCCGCCATGCGAACACGTTCCGCTCGCCGGACGAGTTCAAAGGTAAGCGCGTTCTCGTCATCGGCGCGGGCAATTCCGGCTGCGACATTGCCTGCGATGCCGCGCAATCGGCCGATGCCGCCTTTATCAGCCTGCGGCGCGGCTATCACTTCATTCCCAAGCATATTTTCGGCAAGCCGGCGGATGTCTTTGCCCATGAAGGCCCGCATATGCCCATGTGGCTGACGCAGATCATCTTCGGCGCGATGTTGCGGCTCCTCAATGGCGATCTGACGCGGCTCGGCCTGCCCGCCCCCGATCACAAGGTTTTTGCAAGCCACCCGATCGTCAATACGCAGCTTCTTCATTATCTCTCCCACGGCGACATCAAAGCCAAGGGAGATATCGCGCGGCTCGATGGGCCCGATGTCGTCTTCAAAGATGGCAGCCGCGAGACCGTCGATCTCATCCTCTGCGCGACGGGCTACCGCTGGAACATTCCTTATGTGGAGGAAAAAGAGTTTTCCCGGAGAGGCGGGCGGCCCGATCTTTTCATGAACCTTTTCTCCCGCGAGAACCCGCAGCTCTTCGCCATCGGTTTCATGGAAACGAATGGCGGCGCCTACAAGCTCTTCGACAATATGGCCGACCTCATCGCACGGGCGATCCTGGCGGAGGCCCAAGGCGGCAAGGAAGCGGCGCGCTGGGAAAAGGCGCTCACGACATTGCGGCCCGACCTTTCCGGCGGCGTGAAATATGTCGGCTCCGACCGCCATGCGACTTACGTCAATATCGATGCCTACCAGAAGGCGATGAAGGGTCTGCGCAAAACCATGCGCTGGCCGGAGATTCCGGACGGCCATTATGAAAGCCTGCGGGCGAAGGCGGCGGCATGAGCCGGCCCCTTGCCCTGATCACGGGCGCAGGCGGCGGCCTTGGCCGCGCGCTTGCGCTCGCGCTTGAAAAAGCAGGCTACAGTCTTGTCCTCACCGATATTTCCGAAGAGGATCTGGCAAAGACGGCAGGCGCGCTGGGGAGCGCCCCGGAGCGCATCACCGCCGATCTTTGCGCAGCAGAAGGGTTGCAAACCCTTTGCGCGCGGCTTGACGCGGCGCCCGGCATCGAGCTTCTGATCAACAATGCCGGGATCGGCCTTCCCGGCTCCGTTGCCGCCTCCGATAGCGCCCTGCTCGATAAGCATCTCGACATCAATTTGCGCGCGCCGATGCATCTTTCCCAGGCCGCTGCCCGCGCCATGCTGAAACGGGGCACAGGGCAGATCTTTTCTATCGCCTCTCTTGCCGGACTCTTTCCGCTGAAAGACAGCGCCGCTTACAGCGCCTCGAAATTCGGGCTGCGCGGGTTCATGGCCGCGCTCCATCTCGAACTTGCCCCTCACGGCATCAAGGTCGGCGGGCTTTATCCCAATGCGATCGACACGCCCATGCTCCAGGCGGAAATGGCCCATCCGGAAGGCTCGCCGCTCAATTTCGCGGGCAATGCCAAACCGCTCAGCCCGGAAGAAACGGCGCACCATGTCATGAAGGCGCTCAAAAACGGCAAGCTTGAAACCTGGCTGCCGGTGAGCGACGGCCTCATGGCCGGTCTCGTCATGACCTGGCCGGCGCTGCTCGGCCCCGTCTTCCGCTATCTCGAAAAACAGGGGCTTAAAAAGCAGAAAGCCTATCTCGCCTCGCTCGGCATTGCCCGTAACTAAGCTGCGTAAAGCGTCCAAAGCCCGCGCGCGATGAAGACGGCACCGATGGTCAGCACCACCCATTGGCTCCATTTGCGGAAATTCGTGTCGCTCATCCGGTCGAGCACTTTCTTGCCGAGCGTCGTGCCCAGCATGGCAAGGGGCACGACCATGAGAAAGACCCACCAGGAAACGGACGCGCCCTCGCTTTCCATCCTCACCGTCTCGCGGACGAGAAGACCGAAATAGACGAGTTTGAGCAAATGACTAACCGTCTGCGTCACCGCTTTGGAGGCGACGACCTCATGGCGGGTAAGACTAGTGCGCACGAAAAACACATCGAGAAGCGGCCCCGCCACCCCGGCCACAAGATTAATCAGGGTAATGATAAATCCCGCCGCGGCCGCCATGCCTTTTTTCGTTATGTCGAGAGCAAGACCCTCGGGCAATGCTGCAGCGATGAAGGGCACGGTCCCGAGCGCCAGAAAGACGATCTCCCTGTCCGGCACGAAGGAAAGCGCGGTGAGCCCGGCAAGCGCTACCGCTGCGCCCGCGCCATAAAGGCTCAAGATTTCCCAGCGGATATGAGCCCGGTTCAGCCAGGCGCGGTAGCCATTGGAAGCGGCTTGCGTCACCCCGTGCAGCATCATCGCCGCGCCCACCGGCAGGACGGAGACGAGGAAGCCCATCAGCACGATGCCGCCCGCCATGCCGAATATGCCCGACAGGATGGCGGTCGCCACGACGACCAGCCCCAATGCAATAACAAGCAGCGCGCTCATGCTTTCCTCCTTTACAAGGCGGCGCGAATTTGCGCGCGCGGCGGAGAAAAATCAATAGAGGCAAGAGCTTATTAAAGTGAGAGAAGTTACAGAACTTCTGTAAAGGAACAGAAATTCTGTAACTTTTGTAAACGACCTAGTTCCCGAGCCGGGCCTTGAGACGTGCTAGCAGCGCGTTTTCCGGCTCGAAAAGATAATCCACGTCCCGCGCCGTGACGGTGGTGATGCCGTTCTCGCGCAGATAGCTGACGGCGTCATAAAGCTTTGCCGAGGGGCAATAGGCGGCAAGCTCGCCGCTGCCCGGCAAAGCGGCGCGCGCTTCCTGCGGCACACGCACGTCGAAACGGGCAAGCAGCTCATCCACCAATGTCTGATCGAGCGCGGGCGCGGCGAAACGGATTTCCTTCATCCGCTGCGCCTCGGTGCGCGCCGTGATCATGTCGAGCACATGAGTTGCCGCCTGCAGCGCCGTGTCGCACCAGGTGGCGGTGAGCGAGGCAACGAGGTTCGCCTGGCTTTTCAGCATCACCCCGTCATCGAGCACTTTCAGATTATTGGCCGCCAGCGTTGCGCCCGTCGAGGTGATGTCGACAATCGCCTCGGCGGAACCTGCCGCCGGCGCGCCTTCCGTCGCCCCCAGGCTTTCCACGATGCGGTAATCGGAAATCCCGTGCTCGGCGAAGAAAAGCCGCGTCAGGTTGAGATATTTCGTGGCAACGCGCAGACGGCGCTTGTGGCGGATGTGAAAGCCGCGCGCCACATCGTCAAGATCGGCCATGGCGCGCACGTCGATCCAGCTTTGCGGCACCGCCACCACCACATCGGCATGACCGAAGCCGAGCGGCAGCAAAAGCTCCACCTTTTCTTCCGGGTTCACGATTTTCTCGCGGATGAGATCCTCACCCGTCACGCCAAAGTGGATGGCGCCGCTTTCCAGATTGCCCGCAATTTCAGAGGCCGAGAGAAAGGCGATATCGACATTGCCGACGCCTTTCAGAACGCCGGTATAACCGCGCCCGTCCTTCTGCTTTACCTTCAGCCCGGCGCTGGCAAAAAACGCATTGGCGTTTTCCTGCAGCCGCCCCTTGGAAGGCAGGCCGATAATCAGTTTCTCGCTCATCGCCCCGCTCCTTTCGCGTTTTCGGCCACCGCGCGCGCCAGCCGCTCCACCCCGATGGCGCAGCCGATGGCCGGTACCGGCCCCGGCGCGCCCAGCGTTTCAAGCAGCGTGTCATAGCGCCCGCCGCCGGCGACATTGACCGTCTTGCCCGCCAGCTGGGTGCGGAACTCGAAAACGAAGCCCGTGTAATATTCCATATTGCGCCCGAAGCTCGTGGCGAAATGGGCTTTGGAAAAATCGGGCGCCGCCGCTTCCAGCCGCTCGAAGCGCCGTTCGAGCCGCGCCATGGCCTCGCCGAGCGAGCCGCCGGAAAGGCCGGCCGCTTTCGTCAGCTCACGGATTTTTGCGAGCGCCTCATCGGGCGTGCCGGAAATTGCAAGAAACCCGTCGATCAGCGCCACAATGTCTTTGGGCAGCGCCTGGGCGCCTGCATCCGCCGCCTGTTCCAGCAAGCGCTCGGCAATTTCCCGCGTCGAGCGCCCGCCCACCGGTGAAATACCGGCAAGGGTCAGCACTTCCTCGATGAGCGCTTTGGCCTCCACCCCGTCCAGCGCGCCGAGAGCGGAAAAGAGCCCGGGCAGATCCGGCCCGGACGCGGCCAGCGCTTCCTGATCGGCAAGGCGCAGCAACAGCTCGCGGAAATAATCTGGCCGCCAGAAATGCCGCTTCAGCCGCTCCGCCCAAGTGGCGGGAATGTCGAGCCCATCGACCAGCGCGCCGAAAAGCGCCAGATCGCCCATTTCAAGGCGGTAGGAGGCAAGGCCCGAGGCTTCCACCGCCCTGAGCGCCAGTTCCAGAATGGCGGCATCAGCTTCCTCGCAGCTTTCGCTCGCTTCGCATTCGCCGATCTGCTCGACGCCCACTTGCGTGAACTCGCGCATCGGCCAGGGCGCGCTCGACTGATAGCGGAAGGCAAGACCCCGGTAGGTTAGCTTTACGGGTTTGTCGGCTTTCGGGTGCTCTTCGAGATAGTGCAGGCAGGTCGGAATGGTCAGGTCCGGGCGCAGGCAAAGCTCGGCGCCGCCCGGATCGGAAAAAACATACATGCGCCGGCGGATATCCTCCCCCGAGCGGTCCAAAAAGACATCGGCGGGCTGAAGCACGGGCGGATCGACAGGCTGAAAGCCCGCTTCGCCGAACAGGGTTTGCAGCCGGTCGGCCAGCGCGCGGCTTTCAGCAGCGCTTGCCAGGCTTCCAGCGTCCATATCGGAATTGCTCATTTTCTCGTTCCGCCCCGTTGGCCGCGGCGCTTCCTTTAGAAGGAGAAAGCGTCAGGTTTTCAAAAGCGGACCTCTTCTAGCATGGAAAAGATGACTGTTTCGCCCCCAAAGAGGCAGGCGCGCAGCCCGCCGGGCCCGGCACATGCCGCGCCGGCTCAGCGGGCGGCGGTATGTCGGGCAAGCACATCCTTCACGGCGCCGACGAGACCCGCGCGGGGTACGGAAATCTGCGCATGAGCGCTTTCGCGCCATTCGGTATTGTCGGTGATCTCTTCGGCCTTTTGCGCGCCGAGAATAAGGTCCTTGATGGTGACCTCACCGGCGGCCCGCTCATCCTCGCCTTCGATGACGACGCAAGGCGCGCCGCGCTTATCGGCATATTTGACCTGCGCGCGCATGCCCGAGCCGCCCAGATACATTTCCGCGCGGATGCCCGCCGCGCGCAGCTCCATGACCATGCGCTGATAATCGGCAAGGCGGTCATTATCCATGGTGAGCACGATGACGGGGGGCAGCACGGTTTCCGTTTCCAGCTTGCCCAAGGCTTCGAGCGCGGCATAAAGGCGGCTGACGCCGATGGAAAAGCCCGTGGCCGGCACCTTCACGCCCTTGAAGCGTTCGACAAGATCGTCATAGCGCCCGCCCCCGCCGACGGAGCCGAAGCGCATACGCCCGTCTTCGGTTTCCGCCTCGAAGGTGAGCTCAGCTTCGAAGACAGGCCCCGTGTAATAGCCAAGGCCGCGCACCACGGAGGGATCAAAGGCAACGCGGTCCGCGCCGTAGCCGCCTGCGCTGAGCAATTCGTCGATGAGGCGCATCTCCGCCACACCTTCCAGCCCGCGCGCGCTGTCACCCACCAGCTCTCCCATGCGCGCGCAAACGGCGGCGCGGTCATCGCCGCCCGCACCCGTAAAGGCCATGATGCGGTCGATCTGTTCATCCGAGAGATGCGCGCCTTCGGTGAAGTCGCCGGACTCGTCTTTCCGTCCCTTGCCGAGCAAGAGACGCACGCCCTCCGGGCCCAGCCGGTCGAGCTTATCGATGGCGCGCATGACGGTGAGGTGCCGCGCTTCGAATTCCGCGCCCTCGCCCGTAATACCGGCATTTTCAAAAACGCCGTCCAGCACCTTGCGGTTATTGACGCGCATTACATAAGAGCCGCGCGGAATGCCGAGCGCTTCCAGGCAGTCGGCGGCCATCATGCACAGCTCGGCATCGGCGGCGACGGTGGGCGCGCCCACCGTGTCGGCATCGAACTGGGTGAATTGACGGAACCTGCCCGGCCCCGGCTTCTCGTTCCGCCAGACGGGGCCCGTCTGATAGCGGCGGAAGGGCTTGGGCAGCCCGTCATAATGTTCGGCGACATAGCGCGCGAGCGGCGCCGTCAAATCATAGCGCAGCGAGAGCCATTGCTCGTCATCGTCCTGCAGCGAGAAGACGCCTTCATTCGGGCGGTCCGCATCGGGCAGGAACTTGCCCAGCGCATCGGCATATTCAAAGGCCGAGGTTTCCAGAGGCTCGAAGCCGTAAGCCTCGTAAACCTCCCGGATGCGCGCGAGCATGGCCGCTTCCGCCCGCACGGCGGCAGCGGGAATGTCGCGCAGTCCCTTCGGAATCCGCGCCTTCGGTCGGAATATTTTCTGCTTCTTGCCCATGTGCCTGAAATCGCTGGGGTTTGCCGGTCGCGCGCAGTCCTAGCGCAGAAGCCCCGGCGCGGCAAGCGGCCCCGCCGCCCGAGCTTCCGTCACCGCCGCCAGGTGTTGCCGATATGTTCCAATTTCCCGGATTTGCGCGGAAAACGCGGCCATGCCGTGCCCCGCCCGCGCCCTCTGCCGGCGCTCGTCTTGCCCTTCCTTACGCCAGGCATGAGATGGAGCGCCAAGCCCTCTTAACCTTTGCCCTGCCGCCCGCAAAAAGAAGCGCGTTAACCTTCGAGCGTATTTGCCTCAAAATTTAATCATTTTTTAACCGGGCACTTTCCTCAGCTTACAGAGCGTTTTAGATAAAGGCCGAAGCTCAACCGGTTGCGCGCTTTGAGCTTTTTGCCTTTCCCGCCGAAACCCCGGCACCGAACTTGTCCACATTTGAATGATAATATTAAGAGGATGTTTACTTTGCGCATCAATAATTGGGCATGGGCCGGAGAGGTGATTCGGACCTCAAACCGTTAAGACAAAAGGGATTACGGCATGCGGCACGCCCAACCCGTCAGCACTGCACCGGAAACAAATACAAGGCACGTGCCGTTCAACATCGGGGATTTTGGGGATCATGCGTCAAAGGAGATATCCCGCATGGCCGAAGCTCTCAAACGGATCGAGGAAGGCGGACGCCCCAGCGCGCTGACCATCGCCCTGCTTTGCCACGACAGCGCTCTGACGTGCACTTTCGAAGCAGCCGCGAAAGCCGATCCCGATTTTCCCTACGACATCATTTCCCTTTCAGCCGATGCCGGCCTTGCCCCCTTGCTGGAGCCGGGGATCGACGCCGTGCTTGTGGACCTCTCCCTGCCCGGCGACATCGACGCGCTGATCCGGCGGATCACGACGCTCGGCCCCGACGCGCCCGTCATCGCCTTTGCCGCTTCTTTGAACGGGCACAGGAAATACGCGCTCGAAACGCTGGAAGCAGGCGCCGAAGAAGTGCTCGGCCTCGACAAGATCGACGCGGACGAAGCGCTTTGGATCACCCGGCTCGCGCATCAGCGCCGCCAGCGCCGGGACGAGGCGCGCCCGGCCCCTTGCGTGCCTGCCGTGCCGCAAAAATCTCTCACCCTCATCCAGGAATCACCCGAAGCCATGCTGATCATCGATCAGGACGGGCGGGTAAAATTCGCCAATGAGGAAGCCGCCGCCCTGCTCGGTTTCACGCCGGAAGCGCTGGAAGGCAAACCGCTGCATCTGCCCCTCGACATGGCAAGCGATGCGCCCCAATCGCTGACGCTGCCCGGCGATGACGGCGCCACCCGTTTCGTGGAAGCGCGCGTCTTCGAAACCAATGAAGGGCCGGTGCCCACCAAGATCGCGACGCTGACGGACGTGACGGTGCGCCGCCAATTGGAAGATACGATCCGCCTGTCGCGCCACCAGCGCGAGGAAGCCATCCGGCGCAGCCGCACCTTCTTTTCCAACGTCAATCACGACCTGCGCACGCCGCTGACCCATATCATCGGCTTTTCGGAGATCATGCGCGATGAGCGCTTCGGCCCGATGGGCAACAGCAATTACCGCGACTATGCCGCCGACATTCATGCAAGCGGCACGATGCTGCTGGAAATGATCGAGGATCTTTTGGGCATCGCGGATGCGGAAAAAGGCGACACCACGCTGCATGAGGAAATCTGCAATCTGGCGCAGCTCGTCAATATTGCCGTGACAAGCCAGCAGGCCGCGTGCGAGCGGGCCGGCATCAAGGTCGAAATCGACTGCCCGGAAAACCTGCCAGGTTTTCAGGGCGATGCGCGGCGCCTGCGCCAGGGCTTCTTCCGTCTGCTCAGCGAAATCATCCACTCCACCCCGCCCGGCACGGTGCTTGTCATCAAGGCCCGCCGGGAGGAGGCGGGGCTGAGCATTCATGTTTCAGAGAAAGACGAATTCGAGGCGCTGCATCCCGACTTGCTGCAGGAAACAAGCACCGGTGCCCGCGGACCCGACAGCCCGGAACGCTCGTTCCTCAGCGCGCAGGCCAGCGGCCATCCGCGTCAGGATGGGCTGGCGCTCACCTTAACGCGGCGTGTGGTGGAAATGCATGGCGGCACGCTGGCCGTTACCCCGACAAAGACCGGGCGTCTGCCGCAGGTGCATTTGAACTTTCCCGCGGGCCGGCTCTGTTAAACGAGCGGATCAGTCGAAAAGCGCGTCGATATCTTCCTGGCTGCAATGCTCTTCGCTCGGCAACGCCGGGCCGTGCAGCAGCGATTGATATTCGTCTTTTTCCTCAACGGGAACGGCAATATCGTCGAAAGCGCCATCACCCCAAATGCCGTGAATGCTCTCGAGCCGCTCTTCCAGGTTTTTGATGGAGCGCAGCACCTTGGTGATGCGCTGGCTCGTAATGTCGTGGAAGTTGCAGGCTTGCAGAATGGCGATGGACTGCTCGCGGATGTCATAGACGGCGGCGGCATCGCTGCCTTTGAGCTGATCGGCAAGGCGCGTGGCGCTCTCATCGATCGCCTCGGCGGCGGACAAAATCGTGTCGGCGGCAAGCTCGTTATGCGAGATGACCTCTTCAAGCTCGTCGGTCGCATGCGAGAGGCGCTGCAGATCCGGCTGCTCATATTGCATGGCTTTGATTTCAGCCTGGGTGTCGCGCACCGCACCCTGCAGCCGCTCGACCTGGCTTTTCAGCTTCGCGGCTTCTTTCAGCTCGGATTTATATTGATCGAGAATATCGCTCGAAACCGGGGCGGCCTGCGTGAAGGCGCTCATGTCGGTTGCCGAAAGGCGGGCTTCCAGCCGGCCGATCGCATCGAGCAATTCCCGGTGCCGGGTCTCGCCGTCATCGGCCGGTTTTTCCGGCACGGGTTTGGGCATCACCTGCCCCGCCATATTCTGCTCGATACGAAAGCGCTTATTGCCAGCCACGACGCCCTCTCAGCTTCCCCAGACGTTTATCGTCCTTAACCGGGCAAAGCCTATCGGCAATTCGCTAACAAGCTGTTTCGGGTAGGACAGATTGCGGCACAAAATGTGTCGCAATCTGTGCCGTTCCGGCACGGCAAGGCATTTCCCTCAATCGAGATTGAAGCGCACGGTGATCACAACCTCGACCGTTTCCGCGCCGAAATCGGCCGGCACGGGCGGCAGAGGGCTCGCCCGTTCCAGCATTTCGCGCACTTCACGGTCGAGAAGGCCGGAGCCGGTGCCCTTGTCGAGGCCGAAACTGCGCACGGCGCCGGCTTGGTCCACCACGAAGCGCAAAACCGCATCCCCTTCCACTCCGCGCCGGCGCGCGGTGCGCGGATAGCGTTTGTGGCGGGCAAGCCAGGCCTGCAGGCGGGCGATATAACTTGCCTGCGCATCGGCATTGCCGAGAAAGGGGGACGGCGCGCTTTGCTCGGCAGCCTGACCTTGCGGGCCCCCGGCCTTCTGCACGGGGGCAGCCGGTTTCGGCTGCGCTTCAGGTTTGGGCGGGCGGCTCTCGGCTTTGCGCAGCGGAATGTCGGGTGTTGGCGGCGGCACGTCCTCCACCACCTCTTCTTCCACCGGCTCTTCCGGCTCGGGCTCGGCAACTTCTTCCGGCACCGGCTCGATATCGGGTTCGGGCGGGAGCGCGGTTTCAGGGGCGGGCGGCGCGCTCAGATCGGCAAGGGACAGCTGAATGCCCGCCGAGCCCGCCGGTTCCGGCACCTCGCCATAAGGCGACCAGAGGAACAGCGCATAGCCGATCACATGCAGCATGGCTGCGATGCCCATGGCCTTCCAGATTGTGCCCGGCGCCTCCGCGTCCACGCGCTACTCCCGTTTCAAATCGAATTTGCCCATACCGGCGGGGCATGGACGGGCCCCTCATACCTTGTCCACCGCGTGACCGAAAGGCGAAATTCCGCGCACATGCTCATCCACCTCAAGCCGCTTCTTGAGCGGGGGGAAGGCGCGCTGCGAGCAATCCATCCGCTCGCAAAGGCGGCAATTGACGCCGATGGGCGTCGCACCGCGCTCATCTTCCAGATCATAGCCCGCCGAATAAATCAATTTTTTGGCATGAGAGATTTCGCAGCCGAGCCCCACCACATATTGGTCCCCCGGCACCCCCATGCCGGAGCCCGCCCGGCTGACCGTGCGGGCGATGGAGAAATAGCGGATACCGTCCTCCATCTGCACGACCTGGCTATAGATCTGCCCCGGCACGCGGAAAGCGTCATGAACGTTCCAGCGCGGGCAGGTGCCGCCGAAACGGGCAAAGTGAAAGCCTGCAGCCGAGAAGCGCTTGGAGACATTGCCCGCATTATCGACGCGGATAAGAAAGAACGGGATGCCCCGGGCGCCCGGGCGCTGCAGCGTGGTGAGCCGGTGGCAGACCTGCTCGAAGCTGGTGCCGAAACGGCGGCCGAGCAGGCGGATGTCGTAGCGCGTTTCCTCTGCGGTGCGGAAAAACGCCGCATAGGGCATAAGCAGCGCGGCGGCAAAATAATTGGCCAGCGCAATGCGCAAAAGCCGTTTGGGCTCCTCGCTCTCAAAGCCGGACGAAGTGACGATATCTTCCATCGTGCGGGAAAGCTCGAAATAGCCCACCTGATAGGCAAGCTGAAAGCAGCGCCCCGGCTGGTCGAGCAACTCGGACAAAAAGAGCGTCTGGCGGTGCCGGTCATAGCGCCTGAGATCGCCGGACATGACATCATGCGGGACGACACGCGTCGTCACCCCGTGCTCATCGCGCAGATAATTGCGCAGCGAGACGTAAGGCTCGTCTTTCGCAAGTTCAGCCTTGACGTAAAGCGCCTCGGCAGCGTCATCGAGCTGGGGAAAGTGATTGCCGCGCGAATTGATGAAGTCGCGCACTTCTTCCAGCGGCAGGCCTTGCGTTTCGCCCGGCTCCACCATGTCCCTGTCCGCCAGGCGCTCGGCCAGAAACGAGCTTGCCGTCACCGCTTCTTCATAGGCGCGGTAAAGATGGGCGATGGCATCGACAATGCCGGGGCTAGCCGAGGCCACATCCTGCAGGTCCTGATTGCCGATTCCCGCGTCCTTGAAGACCGCGTCGGAAAAAATTTCCTTGAGCGTGGTTAACGCCCGTGCCTCTTCATCGCCCGCCAGCGTTTTGACGTCCATATCGAAGACATCGGCGAGCTTGAGAAGGATTTGCGCCGAGATCGGCCGTTGGTTACGCTCGATGAGATTGAGGTAACTGGCTGAAATGCCAAGCGCTTCAGCCATTTTCGCTTGGGTCAGGTTGCGGTCCCGGCGCATGCGGCGCACGCGCGGGCCTGCGAATACTTTCCTGTCTGCTGCCATCGGCCGTGTCCCGTTTCAGCATTGTTTTCTTTACAAGATTTACATCTACACCAGAATTTCACTGGAATCTTGTCAAGATTTTTACTTGAACGATTTCAATGACTTAGAAGTTTTCGGGAATCGTTGGACATTTTCCTGTCAGGGCTGTATGACGCCCGCAACAGCACCCAGATAGCGGAGGCAAGAAGCCCATGAGCCAGGCAGCAAAAAGCGCCAGCGTGGAAGGCGTGCGTATTCTCGGCGAGATCAAACCGGAATACGAACGTGTTCTGACCCCCGAAGCGATTGAATTCGTCGCGGACCTCGAACGCAAATTCGGCGAGCGCCGGCTTGAACTCCTGGCCAAGCGCGCCGAACGCCAGAAGAAGTTCGACGCCGGTGAGCTGCCCGATTTCCTGCCCGAGACGAAAGAGATCCGCGAAGGCGACTGGAAAATCGCGCCGATCCCCGAAGACCTGCTCGACCGCCGCGTGGAAATCACCGGCCCGGTCGATAACCGCAAGATGGTCATCAATGCGCTCAATTCCGGCGCCAACTCCTACATGACCGACTTCGAGGACGCCGCGGCCCCGACCTGGGATAACATGATCGGCGGCCAGCTCAACCTCATGGACCTGTGGGCCGGCACGATCGGCTTTACCGACCCGGCCAATGGCAAGACCTATGACGTCAAGCCGCTCGGCGAGCGCGCCACCTTGATCGTGCGCCCGCGCGGCTGGCATCTGGATGAAGCGCATGTGGAAGTCGACGGCCGGCCGATGTCCGGCGGCATGTTCGATTTCGGCATGTATCTCTTCCACAACCACGCCAACCTGAAGAAGACGGGCTCGGGTCCCTATTTCTACCTGCCGAAGATGGAAAGCCATCTGGAAGCGCGCCTGTGGAACGACGTCTTTACCCATGCGGAAAAGGCGCTCGGCATTCCGGTCGGCACGGCGCGCTGCACGATCCTGATCGAGACGCTGCCGGCGGCCTTCGAGATGGACGAAATCCTTTACGAAATGCGCGACCACATTGTGGGCCTGAACTGCGGGCGCTGGGATTACATCTTCTCCTACATCAAGCGCCTCGGCAAAAACCCGAACTACATTCTGCCCGACCGCTCGCAGGTGGTGATGGGCGATGCGTTCCTCAACGCCTATTCGCTGCTCCTCATCAAGACCTGCCACAAGCGCGGCGCCTTTGCGATGGGCGGCATGGCGGCCCAGATCCCGGTGAAGGGCGATGAAGAGGCCAACAAGGCCGCTTTCGCCAAAGTGCTCGCCGACAAGGAACGCGAAGCCAATAACGGCCATGACGGCACCTGGGTGGCGCACCCGGACCTCGTTGCGGTGGCGGCGGAAGTTTTCGGCAAGCTGCCGGAGAAAAACCAGCTCGCCCGCCAGCGCCAGGACGTGCATGTCGGCCAGAAGGAACTTCTGGAGCCGCATAAGGGCGAGCGTACGGAAAGCGGCATGCGCGAATGCTGCCGCGTCGGCGTGCAATATATCGAAGCCTGGCTTTCCGGGCGCGGCGCCGTTCCGCTCTACAATCTCATGGAAGATGCAGCCACGGCCGAGATCAGCCGTACGCAGATCTGGCAGTGGCTCTATCACGGAGCCGATCTTTCGGACGGGCGCAAGGTAACCCCGGAACTCTTCCGGGAAATCCTCGACGACGAAATGAAACAGCTCCGCGACACGCTCGGCGACGAGCGTTGGACATCCGGCCGTTTCGACGAAGCCATCAAAATCTTCGACGATATGGCAACAGCCGAAGAGTGCGAGGAATTCCTCACGCTTCCGGCATACAAGCTTCTCGTTGAAAACGAGAAATAAGCGGCCCTCGCGAGTGAGGCCTCCCCTGCTGACCCAAGGACGTAAAACGATGAGCAAGACTTTTTACGACATCATTCCGAGCGCCCCGAAAGGCCGTTTCGACAATGTAAAGCGCAACTACTCCGTCGAAGACGTTGAAAAACTTCGCGGTTCTTTCCCGATCGAATACACGCTGGCAACCCGCGGCGCGAACAAGCTCTGGGACCTGCTGCACACCGAAGACTACGTGCACTCCCTCGGCGCGCTGTCCGGCAACCAGGCCATGCAGATGGCCCGCGCCGGCCTGAAGGCCATCTACCTGTCGGGCTGGCAGGTTGCTGCCGACGCGAACACCGCCGGCACCACCTACCCGGACCAGTCGCTTTACCCGGCCAACTCCGGCCCTGAACTGGCCAAGAAGATCAACCGCACGCTGAAGCGCGCTGACGAGATCGAGCATTCCGAAGGCGGCGCCAAGCGCGACTGGTTCCTGCCGATCGTGGCCGACGCGGAAGCCGGTTTCGGCGGCCCGCTCAACTGCTTCGAAATCATGAAAGCCTATATCGAAGCAGGCGCAGCCGGTGTGCACTACGAAGACCAGCTGGCTTCCGAGAAGAAGTGCGGTCACCTCGGCGGTAAAGTGCTGATCCCGACCCGCGCCCATGAGCGTAACCTGAACGCCGCCCGCCTCGGCGCCGACGTGATGGGCACGCCCACGCTGATCATGGCCCGTACGGATGCTGAATCGGCCAACCTCATCACCTCCGACATCGACGAGCGCGACCACGAGTTCATCGATTTCGACGCCGGCCGCACGGTTGAAGGCTTCTACCGTCTGAAGCCGGGCACGGGTGTCGACCACTGCATCAAGCGCGGTCTGGCCTTCGCGCCTTACGCCGACCTTCTGTGGTGGGAAACTTCCAAGCCGAACCTCGACGATGCCAAGCGCTTCGCCGAAGCGGTGAAGAAGGAATATCCGGACCAGATGCTGGCCTATAACTGCTCGCCGTCCTTCAACTGGGAAGCGAACCTCGACAAAGACACGATCGAGAAGTTCCAGCGCGAAATCGCAGCCATGGGCTACAAGTACCAGTTCGTGACGCTGGCCGGTTTCCACCAGCTCAACTACGGCATGTTCCAGCTCGCGTCCGGCTACCGGGACCGCGGCATGGGCGCGTATTCCGAACTGCAGCAGGCCGAGTTCGCTGCCGAAGATGCAGGCTACACGGCAACCCGCCACCAGCGCGAAGTGGGCACGGGTTACTTCGACCTCGTCTCCATCGCGGCAGGCGGCGGCGAATCTTCCACGACCGCCCTCGGCGACTCGACGGAAGCTGCCCAGTTCAAGAAAGGCGCTGCCGAATAAGCAGCCCGTTTCTTGCGGAAACGAAAACCCCGGCGGGCAACCGCCGGGGTTTTTCTTTGCGCGGGGCAAACGCGATCAATCGTTGCGATCCAGGATCGCTTCCTTCTGCTCGCTATATTCTTCCCAGGTGATGGCGCCGCTTTCGAGCGCCTGATTGAGATCGGTCAGCTGCTGACCCGTCGTCGCCGTTGTCGTTTGGGTACTGCCGCAGCCTGCCGCGACTGTCAGAGCAAGAACGGCAGCGCCCATGCGCCAATTCAAAAGAGCTTTCATTCCATCCTCCAGGACGTGTTCTAAGCGGGAAGCCTCCCCGCATATCCGCCCCCACGCCCCAAAAGCGCCGGAACTCCGGCATTCTTTTGGTAAACGTGCCAGGAATTTTCTTGTTCGCCGCACGCGCAGAAATCCGCAGGATGAAAAAGAGAGCTTTTTTGGTGAAACGCGCGCGCCCTGCCGTTATCTTGCCCAAGCTGACAGACAGGCTGGGGGGCTTGAACCATGAGCGCAACCGGGGACGTTTACCGCGCCATATCTGCGAGACACGCCGTCTTGCTATGCGCAGGGTTCATGCTGCCTGCGGCATCCGCCATGGCGGGCGATCCTCCGCCTACAGCAAAATGGTCTCCCTGGCTCGAAGCGGCAGGCTTCCTTTCTTCCGAACGCGACCGCGGCGAGGTCAGCGGCTTTGCCCCGCTTTATCAAGACAGCGCGCGGCTCGTCTTTGCCGACATCAAAGGCAAACTTTTTACCGACAGCCTCAAGGAAGGCAATTTCGCGCTCGGCTACCGGCAGATGACGGAACATGGCTGGAACCTCGGCGCCTGGGCCGGATACGACATCCGCCGCAGCGAATTCGGCAACAATTTTTCGCAAGCAAGTTTCGGCCTCGAAGCGCTGTCCGCCGATTACGATTTCCGCCTGAATGGCTATGTTCCCCTATCGGGAGACAAAACCGCGAACGGGCTTGCCCGTGTGGAACTGAGCGGCTCGCAGATCTTCATCACCGGCGGGCAGGAAGTCGCGCTTGCCGGGTTCGACGGGGAGGCAGGATGGCGCGTGCCGATCGAGACTTTTCTGGGTGGCACGGAACACCATGAGCTGCGCCTTTATGCGGGCGGGTTCTATTTCAACGATGACAAGATCGACCGCGCCCTTGCCGGGCCGCGCCTTCGCGCCGAATGGCGGCTGATGGATTTCGTCGAAGAGGTGCCGGGCATGCGCCTCACCTTCGAGACGGAAATCCAGCATGACGATTACAGGGACGGCCAGATCGAGGCCGGGGTGCGCCTGCGCATTCCGCTTTTCGGCTCTTCCACCTCATCGCTTAGTCCGCAAGAGCGGCGGATGATGGAGGCCATCGAACGGGATACCGATATCGTCACCGCGGGCACGAAACGCGAAGCGGTGCTCGATGCGCGCAGCGGCGTGGCTCTCAATAGCGTGACCACAGTCGATGGAAACGGCGACCTAACCGCCGCCTCCGCCAATGCCGGCGCGAATACGCTGCTGATCGTCGATGGCGGCAAGGGCGCGCTCGTCGGCACGCATATCGTGACCGCGAGCAATCAGACCTTGGTAGGCGGCGGCACGGCGCTTGCCCTGCGCGGGGTACAAAGCGGCGCCGTCACCACGTTCACCTTGCCCGGCACCCGGCCCACGCTGATGACGAGCGGCTGTTTCTGCGGCGATGTGCTCACGCTTGACGGGGGCAGCAATCTGCATGTCTCAGGCATGACGCTCGACGGCGACATGGGTGCAGCGGGCGCGGGTGTCGTGATCGGCAGCGATCAGCGCAATCTGCATCTGACCAATATTGCCGCGCTCGATCTGAGCGGACCGGGTGTTGCGATGTTCGACGGCAATGAGGTGAGCATCGACGGGCTCTCGGTCTTGCGGAACGACTTCAGCGGTATTTTGGTGTCCAACGACAATATGATCACGGTCCGCAACACATCGATGAGCGGCATGACTTTGTCAGGCATCGAGATCGATACGGGCAACATCCTCGTGCTGGAGAATGTGCTCATCGACGATACTTTCTTCGGGCCGGGCATCGATGCCTTTGACAACAACACCATCAGCGGCAGGAACGTCACCCTTACCCGCACGGGCGGGCCTGCCATCGCGCTTGTCGATGACAACCAGGTCAATTTCACCGGCCTTACCGTGAGAGAAGCAGGGTTCGGGTTTGTCTATATGGAGAACGGCAACAGCGTTGCGCTCTCAGGGGCAGACTTCAGCACAACGCCAACCGACGGCATCTATATGGATGACGGCAACAGCTTCACCATGACGGACACCCGCATGAGCGGCATGGGAGACGATGCCTTCGATATTGGCGCGAATAACGCGCTCAGCATTTCCGGCACGGTGATTTCCGGTTCCGTGGGGGACGATCTCTTCGACTTTGAAGGGCCAGGAAACGTCTTCAGCGCCAGCACCGGCAATGTGAAGGATGCAGCGGCGATCACCGCCGACATTTGCGACGTATCCAGCGGTGGCTTCAGCGGCACGCTCAGCTTTGCCGACGGTACCGTGCTGCAAAACGGCGCGGCGCCCTGCCTCTAAGACACAGGCATCAAAAAAGCGGCCCCTCCTTGGGGACCGCTTTCTTTTGCCTGTGCCATAAAGTTTATTGCGCGGCGACGGGTGCGCCTGCCGGCTCGCGGTCGCCTTCATTTTTGCCGGGCCGCTCGCGCAGCGTAAATTCGGCAAAATCGGGACGGCGCGTCCACCACCAATATTTGAACGTGTAATTCGCCCAATTGTTGGTGACTTTACCCGCATCCGTCTTGTACCAGCTCGTGCAGCCGCTTGCGAAAACGGAATTGGCATTGTCGCTTTGCACTTTCTCGTTCCAGAGTGCCTGGGCCTTCGGCTTTACATCCATGTAAAGAAGGTCGTCTTCGCGCAGCTTTTCGACGCATTGGCGGATGTAATTCGCCTGGCACTCGATCATGAAGATGATCGAGTTATGGCCGAGATTGGTGTTGGGCCCGTAAAGCAGGAAGAAATTCGGAAAGCCCGTCACCGTCATCCCGTAATGGGCTTCCGCGCCGTCTTTCCATTCTTTCTTCAACTCGCGTCCGGCAAGGCCCGTCACCTCCATGGGGCCTAGGAAATTCGTCGTATCGAAGCCGGTGCCGTAAATAATCGCATCGACTTCGTGCAGCGCGCCGTCTTTCGTCTTGATGCCCGAGGGGCAGATTTCCTCGATCCCTTCGGTGACGACATGGACGTGATCCTTGCCCATGGCCGGCCACCAATCATTGGCAAAGAGCACGCGCTTGCATCCCGGTTCATAATCCGGCGTCAGCTTGGCTTTCTTTTCCGGGTCGGACACATAAAGCTCCATCTCCTCGATGGCCATGTCCTTGATCTTGTCGCCGGAAGTGTGGAAAGCGCGGAAGAGCAACTCGCCGAACCAGTAAATCTTCCAGCGCTGCACATTGATGAGCCAGGGGAAGGCTTTGTAAAGCGCGCGCTCCCAGCCATAGAACTCGCGCTGCGGGCGGGGCAGCACCCAGCTTGCCGAGCGCTGGAAGACCGTGACTTCCCTTGCCTCTTTCGCGACTTCCGGCACGAATTGAATGGCACTTGCGCCATTGCCGATCACGGCGACGCGTTTGCCTTTCAGATCATACTCGTGGTTCCACTCGGCCGAGTGCCAATGCGCGCCTTCAAAACTTCCCTCGCCCTTGATGCCCGGCCAGCGCGGGCGGTGCAATTGGCCGGTGCCCGCCGCAACGACATCGGCTTCATGGGCGCTGCCATCGGCGCAGCCGATATGCCAGCGCCCGGAGCGCTCGTCGAACCGGCAAGACTGGATCTCGGAATTGAAGCGGATATGGTTCCGCAGCCCGTATTTATCGACGACGCTTTCAAGGTAAGCCTTGATGTCGGCGGAGAAGACGAATTTGCGCTCCCAGTCGGGCCGCATGTCGAAAGAAAATTGATACATATGCAGCGGCACGTCGCAAGAACAGCCGGGATACGTGTTCTCACGCCAGGTGCCGCCGATCTCGGAGGCTTTCTCATAGATCGTGAAATCGGTGATCCCGGCTTCCTTCAGCTTGATCGCCGTACAAATGCCGGACATGCCCGCGCCGATAATGGCGACGGAGCGCTGCTTTTCACGGGCGTCGGTCATAGCCATTCCAAGTCCTCCCTCTGCTTGGGGCTTTCGGCGGCAGCCTGGCGCCGTCTCTCCCCAAACGGTTCCAATTCCTTGAGCCCAGTTTAACGCGTTTCACGGGCAAGATGGAGAGGGTGCGGGGGGTCACCCTAGAACGGCATTAAAAAGCGCACCGCCCCCTCTCGGACGCCGCGTCATCCGCCGCTTCTCAACCTCTCCCACTCTCTTTGGCGGGACAAAGGCCGGCATGGCTGCTATCTATCGGGCAAATTTCTTGAGCGATAAGCACCAAAACGAGGCCTGCGAATGACTGACTTTGCGACGACGGATCTTTCCGATGCCCATGCCGATGCGCCGGAAGCGGGGCTGCGCCACCTAGATGCGCTCTTTTCCGACTTTGGCGGCAAGAGCGCCTTTCATGGGCCGGTGGTCACGCTTGCCACATTCGAGGACAACACGAAAGTGCGCGAGGCCGTGGAAAGCGAGGGCCGGGGACGCGTGCTTGTCGTCGACGGCGGCGGCTCCAAGCGCTGCGCCCTTTTCGGCGGCAATCTGGCTCAGCTTGCCGCAAAGAACGGCTGGGCGGGCGTGGTCATCAATGGCTGCGTGCGCGACCGGGGCGAGCTTGAGGCGGAAGCCGTCGGCGTCAAAGCCCTGGCCAGCCACCCAAAGAAAAGCGTCAAACGCGGGCTCGGGGATTTCGATGTGCCGGTAACGTTTGCAGGCGTGATGATTTCGCCCGGCGATTATCTTTACGCGGACCGGGACGGGATCATCGTCGCCGCCAAGGAACTTTCCCTGCCGGCTTGAAGACAAATCAAACGACGAATTTCTTCACATAAGGCGGCAAGGCAAAGGCCGCCTTATGCACGTCCGGCGCGTAATATTTCGTCTCCCCCTCAAGCGCGGCAAAGCGGTCTTCCAGCACTTCAAGCGGCACGTTCAAGAGCTCGGGGTTATCACTCCCCCAGCCAAGCGCCATGGACCCCAGAACGTAAGTCGGGATGGTGGCGAGATAACAGCCATAGGAGCGGAAGAGTTTTTTAAATTCACCCATCGTGCCTTGAAGCTCATCGCCCTGCACGAAGGGAACGCCGTTCTGCGTGACGATGACGCCGCCTTCGCTCAGGCAGTTCTTGGCGTTGGCGTAAAATTCAGGGCTGAAAAGCACCGCGCCGGGGCCGACCGGATCGGTCGAATCAACGATCATGACGTCATAGCGCTCATCGGGGTTTGCCGCGAAAGCCGCCCCGTCCGCAATGACAAGATTGGTGCGCGGATCATCGAACGCGCCTGCCGAAATCATCGGCAGGTGCTCCACGCACATATCGACCACGGAGCGGTCGATCTCGACCATCGTGACCTTCTCGACGCCCTTGTGCCGCAGAACCTCGCGCAGCACGCCGCCGTCGCCGCCGCCGATGATCAGCACTTTGCGCGCCGCGCCATGGGCCAGGATCGGCACATGGCTCATCATTTCATGATAGACGAACTCATCGCGCTCGGTGACCTGGGTGATGCCGTCGAGCGACATCATCCGGCCGAACTTCGCGTTCTCGAAAATCACCAGATGCTGGTGGCCGGTGCCTTCTTCATAAAGCACCTTGTCGGCGCGAAAGCCCGTGCGCACCCCATCATGGAGATTTTCGGTTACCCAGCGTTCATCGCTCATGAAGCGCCCTCCGGATCAGACCAGGCCCTTGCCGCGGCGCAGTTCATCCACCACCACATCGGAGGGGGTGAAATGCTGGCGCAGCACCTCGACACATTCATGCGGGCGGGCATCGCCGCACATGAAAACGTCAAGCGCGGCATAGTCCGCTTCCGGCCAGGTGTGGATGGAGATGTGGCTTTCGGCCAGCACCGCCACGCCGGAAACACCGCCATTCGGCGTGAAATGATGCAGATGGATATGCAAAAGCGTCGCCCCTGCCCGCTCCACGCATTCGCGCATCGCCGCTTCGATCTTTTCGAGACTGTCGAGGAACTTCGCGCCCACCAGCTCGATGATCAGATGCGTGCCGGCAAATCGCTCGCCGTCGCGCTCGATGAAAAAATCTTTGCGCTCTTCATCCTGAAGCGGGGCTTCGGCGACAGAGGGCTTGAATTCGATTACTTCCGCTTGGGTGTTGCTTGAGCCACGCTGCAAGTCGATCCCCAATTGGAAGAGGCCATTGTTCAAAGACATGGGCTTCTCCACAACCAGTAGATGACGCGGGGCCGCCGGGCCAAAGGACCACGGTCGGGACCGCCGTAAATTCACGATTAAGGTGATTTGCTTGCCGTTCGCGTGCGCTCCGCGTCACGTGCGCCCTTTTCCATGAAGGTATAGGGGCTTTAGCGGCGTAATCGGGGGCGTTAGCCCCTACCGTTCAAATAAAGCATATGCATTCTCCCTCGGAACCCGGCCCGCCCGTGCGGAACCAGAAATTGCTGAGTGAGACGCGTACGTCGTTACGTAACCGATAGCGGCAAGGGGCACGTGCGATTGCGTTCGAGGGGACGTTTAAGACCACGCACAGCCCGTGTCAATTGCCGTTCTGCAAATGAGGGGCCCGAGGGGCAGTTTTTTGCCGTGAATGCCGGTCGGCAACACTTGGCAACCGGGGCGAAGGTTAACCGAGCCTTGCTTTCACCTCGCCCGCCGCGCGGATGCCGGATTGCAGCGCGCCATCGAGATAGCCCACCCATTCGGTCGCCGTTTCCGTGCCTGCCCAATGGATGCGCCCGGCAGGCTCGCGGATGATATCGCCGAAGACCGTCATGACGCCCGGCGCCATATGGGCGACATAGCAGCCCCGGCTCCATTCTTCCGCCGTCCAGTCCTGGTCGATATAGGCAATGGGATCGCCCGCCTCCTTGCCGAAATAATGCACAAGGTCGCTAATCGCTTGCTCCCGGCGGGCATTGTCGCCGCGCTGGCTCATTTCCACCGCATGGTCCCCGTCCATGAAGCCGACCAGAATGCCGAGGCTTTCATCCTCCGGGCTCTGGTCGAAGACGACATTGAACATCCTATCGTTGCTGGCAACCGACCCGCTGAGGCCGCGCTCGCGCCAGAAAGGCTTTTCATAGGCCACATGAATTTTAATGACCGAGCCCATGGGCATGCGCTGAAGGAGCGCGTCGCGCTTGGCGGGCAGCGGAGCGTTGTACTGAATGCGCCCGGCAAGAACCGGGGGCGCCGCCATGATGAGGAACGCCCCTTCGAAACTGCCTTTATCCGTATGAGCCTTAATGCCGCTTTCATCCTGCTCGATGGCGCGCACGGGCGCTTCGTAAACGATGCGGGTTTCAAGCCGGGCGGCCATGCGCTTCGGCACCTGCCAGGCGCCGCCACGGAACTTGGCTTCCTGGGCGCCGCCTTCCGTACCGATCAGCACTTCCAGCCCATGGCCCTGGCGCAGATATTCCAGGAAGAAGAGGTAAGACATCTGATTGGGCTCGGCGCAGAAAACGGCCCGCGCCACGATGCGGGCAAATTCCTGGGCGCCGTGGGTGCGGATGTTTTTGCGGATCCAGGTTTCGAGCGTCTGGCTGTCCCATTCACGGGCACGGGGCGCCTCCCAAGGCGCGCCGGGCGGGAGGGCTGCGGCTTCCCTGCCCCAGCGCTTTTCGATACGCGCAAGTTCCAGCAGCGCAAAGAGCGGGAGTTTGGGAACGGAGCCTGAATAAGCCTCCACCTTGCCGTCCATGCCCACAAGGCTCTTGCCTTTGACATATTGGGGATAGGTCTCGACGCCGAGCTCGGCGGCTTCTTTCAAAAGCAGCTTTTGCTGAGGCCCGACCCATTGGCCGCCAAGGTCGATCGGCTGGCCCGCAATCTCACCGGGCTTGGAGCGCCCGCCCACCCGCTCGCGCGCTTCCAGGATAACGAAGGACTTGCCGGCGGCCTGCAGCTCCCGTGCCGCTTTCAACCCGGCAAGGCCGGCGCCCACGATAATGACATCCACTTTCGCGCCGCTTTCCACGCTCATGCCGGCATCCTTTTTCTTTGCGTTCGGGTCTCGTTGCCCGTATTTTTATGAACGCGTTTAATTAAATCAAGGAAAATCCTGTTTGGGTGAGATGCAGGCAAAGGCCAAAGATAGACCGGGGCCAGGACGCGGGCGCCCGAAACGCCCGAGCGAAGCGCTGGCCGCCGACCGGCAGCGGGTGATCGCGGCGGCGCGCGGGCTTTTTGCGCGCGAAGGTTATGGCGGCGTTTCCATGCGCAAGATCGCCGAACTGGCGGGCTGCTCGCCCGCCGCGCTTTACACACTCTTTGCCAGCAAGCGGGCACTCCTGCGTTACATCTGGGAGGAAACCTTCGCGGCGCTGGGCGCGCATCTGGCAGCTTGCGCGAAAAAAGCCGCGCCGGAGGAAAAGCTCGAGGCGGTATCGCTCGGCTTTGTAGATTTCTGGCTTGCCCATGCGGATGATTACCGCGCGATCTTTCTGATCGAGGATAAGTTGCAGGGTGAGGGCGACCGTTATTTCGTGGAAACGTCGCAGGCGCTCAGCGGCTTCGATATTCTGCGCACGCTGATCGAGGAAGATCAGAAAGCCGGCCGCCTGCCCGCACGGCCCGCCGCCGACATCCAGAATGTGCTTTTCTGCATGCTCCAGGGCGTGGCGCTCAATCTCATCACCATTCCCGAATATCCCTGGGGCGATGCGCAGGCCGTCAAACACCAGGCGGTGCGCGCGGTGCTTGCCGGTCTGCGGAGCGGTGCGGCTTAACCGAAGGCTCTGGCCGAAGCGCACTGGCCAAGGCGGCCGGTGATTTCGAAAAACTCGGACACCGTTTCCTCGATGATTTCACGCGCCGGCTTCACGCCGTCGATGAGACCGGAGGTCTGCCCGGCAAGGCCGACGCTCGCCTCCATATCCCCGCCGAAATAAAGATCGAGAATGCGCGCGAATGTGTCGGGCGGCATCAGCCCTTCTTCGTAAATCTTCGCGGTCTTTTCGGTTTTCAGCGCACGGATGCAGGGGCTTGCCTTCTTGTTCAGCACATAAGTGCCGGTGGTGCCTGCATTGACGATGGCGTTCTTGTAATTCTCATGCACCGGGCTTTCCGCCGCGCTGACGAAACGCGTACCCATTTGCACCGCTTCCGCGCCAAGCGCGAAAGCCGCCGCCATGCCCTTGCCGTCGCAAATACCCCCCGCTGCGACAAGCGGCAGATCGACGGCGCGGCGCACCGCCTGCAACAGAACAAGCGTCGAGACTTCTTCCGGATTCTTGAAGCCGCCGCCTTCGGCCCCTTCCACGACGAGCCCGTCGACACCGGCCTCGGCGCATTTCACCGCCGCCTCGACCGTGGGCACCGCGTGATAGACGGTGATGCCCGCCTCCTTCAGCGGGCCGACAAATTTTGCCGGACTGCCTGCGGAGGTCGTGACGAATTTGATGCCGGAATTACAGACATAATCCAGCATCGCGCGGTCTTTGAGAAAAAGGATGGGCAGATTGACGCCGAAGGGCTTGTCCGTCAGCTCCTTCATCTTCTCGATTTCGGCCTTGCAGGCCTCGGTCTCGCCGGACGAGGTTTCGATCACGCCGAGCCCGCCCGCCTCGCAAACAGCGGAGGCAAGCTGCGAGCGGGCGATCCAGCCCATCGGTGCCTGAATGATCGGATATTTCGTTCCCAGATGCGCAAGAACACGGTTCATCTGAACCCTCCCCTCTTCGTTTTTTGAATTGCGATGGCGGGAGTTAAGCCCGCGGGAAAGGCCCCGGCAAGGCTCAAATACTCACAGCCGTGTGTTCATGGCGCGTCTCTTCGGGCCGAACGGCGGTTCAGGCGCGGGTGAGCGGGGCAAGGCAGCCCGCTTCCTCCAGCACCGGCTCGAGGCGCTTACGGGCACTCTCACTCAGGCCCGCATAGCGCCGGCGCAGCTCGCTCAGGCATTTGACCTGATAGCGGAAGGTGCCTTGTTCGTAAGCCATGCCCAGCGCCTCGAAGCGGAAGGTTTCCTCGCCCGCTTCCGCCGCTTTGGCATTGGCCTCCAGGAAGGGGAAATAAACACTGCCTGCCATGCGCAGCAATTCGAGCACCGCATGGGAGAGACGTTTTTCCGGCGCGCGCCAGGGCCCGCCTTCAAAGCCGCTCAGATCGTCCATCTGCATCAGCCAGCGGAAGAGATAGGGCGCCTCGGCCCGCATCTTCTCGCACGGGGTGGGATCGACGGCGAGCTGGGAGAACTGGCCCATGAAGCTGAAATCGGCCAGCGAGGGCCGCCCGCCGAAGAGGAACGCCTCCTCGGTGACATGAGCGTCCAGCAGCGAGAAAATTTCCGTGCAGGTCGCCTCGATCAACGGCCTGTTATGTTCGGTGCAGCCGACAAGCGCCATGCGCCCCACCTGGCGCTCGCGGAAGAGGGCGGCGAACTCGCGTATGCCGTCGAGCCCTTTGCCCATCAGCGAATCGAAGGCCAGCCACTCGCTCATCTGGCGCTGGTCACGCTCGCGGAACCAGCGGTAATGGAACATCATTTTCGTCGCCCATTCATCGGCCATGTCTTCAAGGAGATGGGCAAGAAACGCCTGGCTCTCATCCTCCGGCACGACGGAACGGCCCGCATGGCGCGCTTCCAGATCGTAGATCATGGGCGTTGAATCATTGTGATACGTGCCGTCCGGATATTGGATGATGGGAATGACGGGCGGGCGGATGCCGGCGGTCTCCTCCCGCGTTTCGGGGGTTTGCTGGATCCAGACATGGGGAATGCGCCGGTAGCGGAAAATCGCGCGCATTTTCATGGAATAAGGCGAGCCCAGCCCGCCAATGATACGGTATCCCTCAAAACTCATGGAGTTATCCCCTCCCATTATTCCGGCTTTATGATTACCCCGACTCAACACCGGAAGGAGGAGTGAGGCAAGCATAATGACACAAATAATGTCATATTTTTTACTGCTATTTTTGCGAGAAACGGCCCGCCGGCAAGCGTTCTTTCTCGGCGCGCTTTTCTTCGGCTGTCTCAGCGCAGGACCGGCGCCTGCGGCAGACCCCTTCGCTTTTGCCGAGCTTCCCGCCGGGCGTTTTCTGATGGGCGCGGCGGCGGGCGATCCTGCCGCCGATCCAAGCGAGTTCCCGCAGCGCGAGCTTCAAATGGAAGCGTTCGCGCTCGCCAAAGTGCCCGTGACGCGCGGCGCTTATGCCGCTTTTATTGCGCAAAGCGATTATACCCCCGCCCCCGGCTGCTGGGCGCTGACGGAAGAAGGCTGGCGCATGGATGCCGCTGCCAGCTGGCGGGCGCCGGGCTTTGCGCAAGAAGATGACCATCCCGCCGTCTGCGTCTCGGCGGAAGATGCCGAGGCCTATGCCGCTTGGCTCGGCCGGAAAACGGGTGCGCGGTACCGCCTGCCGAGCGAGGCGGAATGGGAATATGCCGCGCGCGGCGGGGCGGAAGGCCTCAATAGCTGGGGAGATGACCCGGCCCGCGCCTGCCTTTACGCCAATGTCAACGACCTCGCCGCCAAGAACAAAACGGCCAAGGTCGCCGAGCGCTGCACTGATGGATATCTATACACGTCACCCGCCGGCACCTTCCGCCCGAACGGGTTCGGGCTTTACGACATGCAGGGCAATGTCTGGGAATGGACAAGCGATTGCTGGCGGGAAAGCCTTGCGGATCCTGAAGCCGATTGCAGGCTGAGGGCACGGCGCGGCGGTTCCTGGACGGACATACCGGGCCCCGTGCGCCTTGCCGCGCGCCAGGGCGACCCGCCGGATTTGCGCAGCGCCTATACGGGCTTCCGGCTGGTGAGAGAGGCGCGTTAAGCGGGAGCTTAGGCCGTATCTTCAAGCCGGTGAATTTCCACCTCACCGGGCATGCCCAGCGGCAAGGAGATGTCGAACCGCGCGCCGCCCAGTTCCGAGCGGCGGAAATCGATCCGCCCGCCAAGCTGTTTGACCACCAAATTGAAGACGGTGCTGAGGCCGAGCCCCGTGCCGCCCGATTTGCGCTTGGTGGTGAAGAACGGTTCGAACATCTTCTTTTCGACTTCCGGGGAAATGCCTTTGCCGGAATCTTCCACAGTAAGGCGCAGGGAATTGAGCCCCCCGTTTTTCAGCGACACGCGGATGAGACCGCCGCGCTCGTCGAAGCCATGGGCAACGGCATTGGCGACCAGGTTGGAGATGATCTGCGCTATGACGCCGGGATAGGTTTCAAGCTCCGCGCTCGCCTCGATCGAGACTTTGAGCGTATGGCCGCCCTTCTTCATCATCGGCTCGAGGGTGGTTGCCACTTCCTCGACATAGGTGCCCAGATCGATGGCGCGGATTTCCTCATGGATCTGGTCGGCGGAGACGGATTTGAAGGAGCGCACGAGCTGGGAGGCGCGGTAAAGATTGCGTTCCAGAATTTCCATCGTGCGCAGCGACAGGTCCTGGAACTTGGTGAAGTCCGAGCGCGTCATCACCCCTTCATCGAAGAGCCCGTAAAGCTTGTTCACGCTTTCGCGGAAATGGGAAGCCGCCGTCACGCAAACCCCGAGCGGCGTGTTGATCTCATGAGCGATGCCCGCCACCATGCTGCCAAGCGAGGCCATGGTCTCGTGCTGAACCAGATGCGCCTGCGCATCCTGCAGTTCTTCGTTCATCTCGCGCAATTCTTCGTTCGCCCGCTCGAGCTTCAAGGTGCGCTCATGCACCCGCTTTTCAAGCTCGGCATTGGCGGAGCGGATTTCTTCCTGCGCGCGCATACGGTCCGTTACATCGAAGAAAATGAAGGCCGCGCCGCCCTGGGTCTCGACCCGCTGCACTTCGAAATTACGCCCGTCCGAGGTGATCAGATCGACGGCGCCGCCCTGCTCCATCCGGCCCATGACGAAGTCCTGAACCTTGATGTAGGAAGCCGCCGCATCGAGCCCTTCTCCAGCGCTGAGGCGGCCGGTGGCAAAAGACTCCCACACCATTTCCTGCAGCGGTTTGCCGATGCGTAAATAATCGGGGATCGGCTCGAAGGCTTTTTCCGCCGCCCGGTTGAAAGCGAGCAGGCAATCATGATGATCATAAAGCAGAAGCGGCGCGGGCATGGCATCGATGGCGCCTTTCATCCGGCTTTCGGATTGGCGCGCTTTTTCCTCGCGCAGGGCGATCAAATGCCGCGCGCCCCAAATTACCGCGGCGAGCACGCAATATAGCTGTACCAGAACGATGCTTTGCAGCACCGCCTGCCAGCGGGTATAGGCGATCGCCTTATAGGCTTCGTCCGCGTCCACTTCCGTAATGATGCCGACGCCCGAGTTTTCCAGCCAGCGCGCCACACCGATAACCTGCACGCCCCGGTAATCGGCATAGGGTGTGAATTCTTCACTATCCCGGCGCTCATTCACCATGCGCCCGGCGAGCGTGCTGAGCGGCAGGGCGGCGGCGTTGCTCTTTACCGGCTTGCCGGCCGTTGCCCGCAGCCCGATCTTCGCGCCGAAACGGCTTTCGCTGACGATCACCCCTTGCGCGTTGACGGCATAGGTCTCCCCGCTATCGCCGAAATGACTGTTGCGGAGCATGCGCGTGAAATCGCCCGCCGGATCGATGGCGAGCGCCAGAAGGCCGATACTCTGCCCGTTTTCCCCCAAAATGGGGGCGGCGGAAAAGAGCGCCGATTTTTGCCCCTCCACCCGCGCGAGGCCGGATCGGGGAAAACCGACCGCAGGCTTGCCGGTCAGCACGCGCTTCCGGCTTTCGGGCGGAATCTGAGAGAGACGGGCGCCGCATTCATTATTGGAGGCCAGAAGAACACCCCCTTCGGCATTGAGAAAGGCATAGCCCGTATACCCCGTGCGCGGGAGAAAGGCGTCCAGCAACTCGCGCAACTCGCTTTCAAGCCTCACGCGCTCGCCGGGCGGGGCGGTAAGCATGCGCCGGATGCGCCCCTCCACCACATCGAGCCGGGCCCAGCCTTGCACCGTGCCGCGCTGGCGCTCGAACCAGGCATCGACGGTGCGCGCATTCATATTGCCGGAGGCGGTCAGCATCTGGCCCGTATGCTGGCGAATAGCTTCTTCATTGCGCAGCTGGTTCCACCAAAGCGCGGCGAGAAGCAGCGCAAGCATGATGAGGCTCACGCAAACCGCCAGCGCAGAAGAACGCAGCGAGGCGGCACTGCTGGCCAGCGGCCTTCCCAGTCTGCCCGCTTTCTTCACCAATTCCGCCAAGAAACCCAAGACGCGCTCCCCTGAACAACGCAACAAAGCCAGTCTAGGAAAGCTTGCTTTCCAAACTCTTGTGCGCGCCTCATGCTGGGCAGATGGAAGAAAGTTGGGTTAATAATGGGTAAAAGAAGCAAGGAGGGGAAACGCCCATGCAGTTGAAGGAGAGCGAGGCGGCAGGCAAGTTCCGCAGCGAGGTGCGCCGGTTCATCGAGGAAGCGCTGCCCGAGGAAATTGCAAATGCGCCCACCGTCGGGGTCAGCATCGAAAAGCGGCTCCTGAAAAAATGGCACCGCGCGCTTTATGAAAAAGGCTGGGTGGCGCCGAGCTGGCCTTCGGACTATGGCGGGCCGGGCTGGGACGTGACGCAAAAACATATATTTCAGGAAGAATGCGCGCGGGCGAATGCGCCGCGCCTCATGGCTTTCGGCCTGACCATGGTCGGTCCCGTTATTTATACGTTCGGCAATGAAGCGCAGAAAGCGCAGCACCTGCCCGGCATTCTTTCCGGCGATGTGTGGTGGTGCCAAGGTTATTCGGAGCCGGGCGCGGGCTCCGACCTTGCCTCTTTAAAAACGAAAGCCGTGCGCAAGGGCGATCATTACATCGTCAACGGACAGAAGATCTGGACGTCTTATGCCCATGAAGCGGACTGGATTTTCTGCCTCGTGCGCACCGATGAAAACGTCAAACAACAGGAAGGCATATCCTTTTTGCTGATCGACATGAAGAGCCCCGGCATCGAGGTGCGGCCCATCGTGACGATCGACGGGCTGCATCATCTCAATGAGGTCTTCTTCTCGGACGTGAAAGTGCCGGTGGAAAACCTCGTCGGCGAGGAAAACAAAGGCTGGACCTATGCGAAGTTCCTGCTGGCGAACGAACGCACGGGGATTGCCGGTGTGCCCGAATCCAAACGCCGCATCACTCAGCTAAAGAAAATGGCAAGCGAGGAACGGGACGGCGACGGGAAAACCCTGATCGAGGACGAAGGCTTCCGCCGCCGCCTCGCCGAACTTGAGATCAAACTGGCAAGTCTGGAATTCACGAACCTGCGCAAACTGGCGGAAGCGGCCGCGGGAAAGACGCTGGGGGCGGAAACCTCGGCCCTTAAAATTATCGGCTCCGAGCTTGCCCAGGAGCTGCAAACGCTTGCCGTCGAGCTTGCCGCCTTTTATGCGCAGCCCTTCCACCGCGATCAATTGCTCGGTCTCGTCTCGCAAGCGCCGGTGGGTCCGGACCATGCCGTGACGGTGTTCTCCAACTACGCTTTCGGACGCGCCACGACGATTTATGGCGGCTCGAACGAAATTCAGCGCGGGGTGCTTGCCAAAGCCGTGCTGGGGCTTTGATCTGCCCGGCTCAGATGGACTTGCCCTTCACGGGCCAATAAGGTGCACGCACCTGGCGGCGGACGATCTTGCCCGTCGGCAGGCGCGGCAGATCCTCCGCAAAATCGATGCTGCGCGGGCGTTTGAACCCCGGAAGACGGTTTGCGGCAAAGGCAAGCAGTTCCTGCGCCAGCTCGGGGCCGGCATGAATGCCTTCCTTCACCTGCACCACCGCCTTGACCTCCTCGCCCCATTCCTCATTGGGCACGCCGATAGTCGCGACATCGGCGACGGCGGGGTGCTGCAAAAGCTCCTGATCGATCTCGGCGGGATAGATATTAACGCCGCCGGAAATGATCAGCTCAGCGCTGCGCCCGGTGAGGAAGATGAACCCATCCTCATCGATATAGCCCATATCGCCCATGGTGAAGTAAGACCCGCGATAGGCGCCCTCGGTTTTCTCCGGCGCTTTGAAATATTCAAAACGGCCCACGTCCGGTGCCTTGAAATAGACGGTGCCGGTTTCTCCCGCCGGCAGCTCCCGCCCCGCTTCATCCTGAATGGAGACGGTGACGCCGGGCAGCGCGCGCCCGACGCTTCCTTTCTTTTCAAGCCATTCTTCCGGCCCGATGAAAACGCCGCCGCCCTCCGTTGCCGCGTAATATTCGAATACGACAGGTCCCAGCCAGGCAATCATTTCTTCCTTCACATGGACAGGGCAAGGCGCTGCCCCATGCAGCATCCAGCGCAAAGAGGAAAGATCGTATTTCTCCCGCACCGCCTTCGGCAGGCCCGCCATGCGGTGCATCATGGTGGGCACGACATGGGTGTGAGTAATGCGGTGTTTTTCGATCAGCGCCAATGTTTCTTCCGCATCCCACTTATCCATGAGGACGGTGCCGACGCCGCTTGCAAGGGGAAAGAGAAGATTAAGCGCCAGGGGCGCTGCGTGATAAAGCGGGCCTGTGACCAATGCCGCATCTTCGCCAGGCTTAAAGGCCGCCGTCTCCCGCAATTTTTCGAGCAGCGGGGAGGGTCCGGGCGGCGTGCGCCGGTAAACGCCTTTCGGGTGGCCGGTCGTGCCCGAGGTGTAAAGCATTTGCGAGCCAAGCTGCGGATCGGAGAGATTGCCGCCTGCTTGCCCCTCCACCGCTGCTTCATAAGGCTCGAAACCGTCTATCGCGCCGCCGATGGCAAGCTTCACCCTGGCGCCCGGCGCAAGCGCTGCCGCCTCGATCGCCTTCGCGCCAAAGCGGGCATCGGCGAGAAAAGCTTCGGCCTCGCAATTATCCACGATATAGCCGATCTCTTTTCCCGTCAGATGCCAATTGATCGGCGTGATGCGGTAGCCGCCGCGCTGACAGGCGGCCATGGTCTCCACGAATTCGGGCCGGTTGGAACATAAAAGCGCAACGCCCGCGCCCGGCGCCACGCCGCGCGCCCGGAGCGCCCGCACCAGCTGGTTGGCCCTTGCATTCAATTCACCGAAGCTGCGCGTACCTGCCGCGCTTGCAACGGCCATCCGCTGCGGGGCGAGCTGCGCGTGAAGGGCGAGCACCATGCCGCTTGCCGCCGCCTCTTCCGGTGTCAGCGCGCTTTCTTGTTCACTGCCGCTCTTTGCCATTCACTTCCTCCCCAGATCGCGCATCTTGACGCGGATGGCGGCACCGCGGCTCATTTGCCGTATTGTCACCGCATTTGGGCAATATTGGACCGTCAATCAGGGAACCGGGTCAAGACATTCGCGTTGTTCAGCCATGCACCGTCTTTGCCGGCAGCGCTACTTGCGGGGGAAATCATGAAGAAGAAAATCGCCGCCTGCCGCAAATGGGCAATGGGATGCGCGCTTGCTCTTGCCGCTTCCCCCGCCTTGGCCGAGCCGCAGGCGGGTCATGAAATGCCTAAAGACAATGGCTTTGTCACGGTTCAGGTCGAAAACGATCTCTTCGCCAATTTCGCCAATACCGACCGGCATTATACGAACGGATTGCAAGCCTCCTGGCTTTCGGAGCCCCGGCAATTTCCCGGTTGGATGGGCTTTTTGACCGAGCTTCCCATTCCCGGCCGCGCCTCCAGCCTCTACACAAGCCATCACCGTGCCGGTGCGGCGCTCGGTCATGTCATCTTCACGCCGGATGACACGGACACGAGCGCGCTGGTGCCCGATGACCGGCCTTATGCCGGCTGGCTGCATCTCACCTTCGCGCTGCAATCGGTCTACAAATCCGACTCCAATCTTGCCATCCAGGATCAATGGAAACTCGATGTCGGCATTATCGGCCCCGGCGCGCTTGGCGAAGAGGTGCAGAACAAGTGGCATGTGCTGATCGGCGCGGAAGAAGCGGACGGCTGGGACAATCAACTGCGCAACGAACTGGGTATCAACCTGACGCTCGAACGCTCCTGGCGCAGCGATACTTTCGCAACGCCCGAAGTACTGGGCTTTGAAACCGATTTCATTCCTTACGGGGTGCTTGCCCTCGGCAATGTGCAAACTTATGCAGGGCTTGGCGGCACGCTCAGGCTCGGTCCTTCGCTGCCCGATGATTTCGGCCCGCCGCGCATCTATCCGGGCATCGGCGGCTCGGAATGGTTTCATGCCGACAGCTCTTTTGACTGGTATCTTTTTGCCGGGCTGGAAGGGCGCGCCGTTGCCAGGGATATTTTTCTCGACGGCAATACGTTCCGCGACAGCCACAGCGTCGACAAGAAGAATTTCGTCGCCGATGCGAAACTGGGCCTCGTGACGGTAATCGGGCGCACCCGCATCAGCTTTACCCATCTTTACCGGACCCGCGAGTTTTACGGACAGGACAAGCCGGACCAATTTGGCTCGATCACGCTGGGCTGGGCGCTCTGACCCGGTCCTTCATTGGCACTTAAGTCTTGCAGGTGAGAGGCTCTCCTTCCAGATTACCCCGATTGCGGGAAAGATTCGGGGAGGGAGCTCATGGCGCTCATCGGCGCGGATAATATTTTCGGCCTCATCATGGTCTTCGTGGGGCTGGCCGCTTTCGGCTTCTGGTCCGAACACACAAAGCTCGGCAAGTTCCTCTCCGGCGTCATTCTGGTCATTCTTGCCGGGATCGTGCTTTCCAATCTGCGCATCGTTCCTTTTGCCTCGCCGTTTTACGACGCGGTCTGGACCTATGCGGTTTCTCTCGCCATTCCGCTTTTGCTGATGCGTGCCAATCTGCGCGCGCTTTTCCCCGTTGCCGGCCCCATGCTGCTCACCTTCGTCATCGCAGCGCTCGGCACGGTCGCGGGCGTTCTTGCCGGACACGCGCTGGTCGATCTCGGCCCTTCCTCCGCCAATATCGTTTCCACCATCGGGGCAAGCTGGATCGGCGGCTCGATGAATTTTGCCGCCACCAGCCAGGCGCTCGGTATGGAGGACGGCACGCTGCTTTCGGCCATGGCGGCGGCAGACAATGTGGGGGGCACGCTTTTTCTCATTCTCCTCGTGCTCATTCCAGGGCGCGCCGCCATCCGCCGGTTCATTCCCTCGCCCATCGTGGAAGCGGCAGTGGCGGAGGAAAGCGCGGAAGAAGAGGCCGAACGCAAAGGCGCCGTCCCGCCCGTGCAGGTGAGCAAGCTGGCGCTGCTGCTCGCCATTTCCGCCATTTGCTGTTTTCTCGGCTATGAAACCGCAGCCCTTATCGGCGGCTGGGGCGCGGCGGCCGGGATCGGCTGGCTGGCGGATTTCTCCCGCTACGGCGTGCTCTTCTTGACGCTTTATGCGCTTGCCATCGCCAATCTCTTTCCCCGGCAGATCGAAAAGCTGCACGGGGATTTCGATCTCGGCATGTTCTTCATGTATGTGTTTTTCGGGGTGATGGGCGCAGGCGCCAATGTGGTGCTGATGATCGAAACCGCCCTGCCCGTTTTTGCCTTTGTGGGCATCATGGCAAGCGTGCATCTCGCGGTCGTGCTGAGCGCGGCCAAGCTCTTCAAGATCGATCTGGCCGAGGCCATGCTCGTTTCCAATGCCGTGGCGCTTGGCCCGGCAACGGCCGCCGCGCAAGCCGCCGGCCAGCGCTGGCATGCCCTGGTGACGCCCGCCGTCATGCTCGGCGTGCTGGGCTATGCCATTGCCACCTTTATCGGCGTCGCGCTTTCCGGCTGGCTTCAGTAAGCCACGTTGCGCTGTGGCCGCAACTTGCGCGTCCAGGCTTCCCGCTTGCGGTAAAGCGTCGATGGGCTAACCCCCAAACGACGCGCCGCAGAGGGAATGGAGCCGGAGCATTGGCGGATGGTTTTTTCCACCACCTCACGTTCAAGCTCCCAGAGCGGGCGCCCGTCCAAACGGATTTGTGCCTCGTTCATATCCTGGGCGATGCGCCGAAGCTGCAGCGAATGCTCCATGACGGAGAGAAACCGCGCACGGCTGCAAGGCATGGCAACATATTGGAATGCCTCGGGCGGATGGGCGCCGGTCGAGACCTGATCGGTTTCGCAATTCACCATCAAGATCGTCGATGCCGGATCGACACGCCCGAGCCGCATCAGCCAATCGGGCATGGGTGTGCGCAGATCCACAACGATCAGGTCATAGGCTTGCGCCAGCATCTGGCGGCCCTGAAGCCCATTCCAGCTCACGGTTTGTGAAGAAATATCCTGGCTGTCGAGCCAGGCCGTCAATGTACCGAAGACCGAGGAATCATCCCCGACAATCAATACGCCCCCTGTCTTTGCCCCCCTAGTGGAAGTCAGTGTCATGATGACCACTCCATGGGGTAACTCACGTGACCCTTCTGCCGATGCAGAAGAGATGTCTTGGAATACCCGGGTTACTCAATCCCAGATCAAACGCTGGATGCGCTCTCTGGTTCCCGGAGACCCTCGAATTTTCACGTTTCCACAAAATTTAAAGCAGCGCGTGGAACCGCCATGACCTTGCTCGGGCGGGCTGTGAGCTTAGCACATGGCCCGCCCGGTCAAAACATCGCGTTTACCAAGGCTAAGGAGTGGAGGGTTAATGAAAAGTTAACAAACCCCGCAGCATGCCGGATCGGCAGGCCTCAGCCGATTTTTCGTTGCATTTTGCACATATCCAGCCTGCCGCGTCCCGGCGGTTACATGAGCCCGAGCGCGCGCGGCACGGCGAGCTGGTCGAAATAGGGCCGCTCGCAAATGATCTTGTCGCTGCCCGGGGCAAATTCGAAGGAGGCAGCCATGCGCACACGGAAGGCTTTACCCGTAGGTTCGATGGTTTTGCCCGGCAATTTGAGCGGCCCCAGATGCGTGCCCATCAACCAGAACTCGACCAGCACCGTGTCGCCCCCATGGGCAAGCGCGATGATCTCGTTCGATTGATCGGGAAAGGGTGTGCGGGACGCGGCGAAGTAGCCGCGCACGTCCTCCTCACCATCGAAAACCGCGCCGGAGCCATACATTTCATAGCGCGGGTGTTCGAACGTGGCGATGACGCCGTCCCAGTCGCCTACACATTCCAGCGCCATATGATCGCGCACCGTTTGAAGGCGCCGCTCCGTCAAATCGCTCATCGTTTCGTCCCCCATGTTTTACCCAACTGCGCGGATGGCGTCCGTGCCGTCCCAATCCAAAGCCGCTTTGCGGATATGTTCAAAGAAGGCACCCTTGGCACCGCTAATGTCGGAAATCTCGATCACCGCGCCGGGATGGCCGGCATTTTCAAAATAACAAAAGCGCCCCTGCGGCCCGCCGATCTGCCCTTCATGACCGACTTTCAGGCCGCGCGCGAGGCAGTCCTCATAAAGCGCCTGATAAGACGTGCTCCAGAAAGCGACATGCTGCAGGCCTTCATGGCCCGCATCCAGAAAATCCTTGTACATGGAAGGCGCATCATTGCGCTGCTGAATAAGCTCGATCTGCAGATCGCCCGCATTAGCCAGCGCAATGCTCATCTCCACTGCTGCATCCTGGCCCTTGTAGTGGAAATAATCCGTCTTCACCCGGTCCACATAGAACCAGGGACCGACGCCCATGACATGGACCCAATGGTCCATGGCCGCGCGGATGTCGCGCACGACATAACCATTCTGACGAATAGGTCCGAAGAACCGGCTCATGGCGCTCCTCCTTATGTTATACTTTATTACATTCCATGGCGGCATTTCCAGGTCAAGGCGAATGTTATAAGTTTTTACATTGAAAGCCGCCCCGCCCATCACAGCGAACCGCACCATGCCCCAAAGCACCGCTCCAGCCCGGAAAAAGCCTCATCGCTATCACCATGGCGATTTGCGGGACGCTCTCATAGAGGCGGGGTTTGCAATGACGGAGCGCGAGGGTGTAGAGGCGGTCACCTTCAGCGCGCTTGCTAAAAGGCTTGGCGTTTCGCAAGCCGCCCCCTACCGGCATTTCAAGGACAGAGAAGAGCTGCTGGCAGCGGTTTCCACCAAGGCCTTCCGCGAGACGGGCGACGAACTGCGCCAGAAACTGCGCCGGCGCACCAAGAAGAGCGCGCTTGCCACCATTGCCCATACCTATCTTGAGCTCGGGCTGACACGTAAAGCGCTTTACCGGCTGATGTATGCTTCGCATATTCTGGGGCGCTCACCGGCAACAAGCGAGCTTTACCAGGCGGCGGATGAAGGCTTCGATCTCATTCTTGCCGCCATCGATCCCGCACTCGATGAAATGGCGCGCCGCCGCTTTGCGCTGAAATTCTGGACCTCGCTGCACGGCATCGTCATGCTGGCGGAAGAAGGCATTCTCCCACCCAAAATCCACAAGATTTCCGTCAGGGAACTTGCGGACGAGCTGGTGCGCGATACGGAAATTGCCATTGCCGCAGCAGGCGGGCGCTAGCTCTCAGCTCACCGCCGCTGCTGCTTCGCCGGAAAGCGCATGGCTTGCGCGCCAGTCCTTCAGGAGCCGCGCCTGCGCGGCCTCGGATTTCCAAAGAAAATCGCGCGGCAGGCCGAGCCGCTCGCAAGCTTCGGCGGGCGGGCTGTTTTTCGCGGGAATGGTTTCCGCCGCCCAGGCTGCCGCTTTCACCGCCGCGCGCTCGAAGAAGGTGAGATCGTATTCCTTGCCGAGCCCAAGCACCTGGCGCACGGCGGGCGGCAGAATGTCGATGGCCGCGTGAGCCAGCGCGCGCTGGATCCAGACCGGCAGGCCGCGCGCTGCCCGGCCCGAGCGCATGATGTCCAGAAATTCGCCATTGATGGGATGGGGTTCGAAATCGCCTTCGAGACGGCCCATCATGGCGTAGAAATCATCAAGGCATTTGGGCGAATAGGTAACGCCATAAAGTTTCGAGACTTCCTCGCCTTCGGAGAAAAAGCGCCGCTCCTCTTCCTTGCTCAGTTTCCTGGCGAAGCGGTCATAGGCGGTGAACCAGCCATAGGTCGCCGTGGCACTGACCCAGTTCAACAGCTCCGTGTCGAGCGCTTTGTATGTGCGCCCATTCGGCGTCGTCCCCTCGACTTTCGCATGCATATTGGTAATGCCGCGAATGACACGCTGGGCGGCGCTTTGCGGGCCGTAAATACCGACCATCGCCGCCGTGCCCGTGCGCTGGCCGCGGCCGATGGGATCGGTCGGGAAAACCGAATGATCCCAGACGCCGGACCGGATACGGTCATCGGCAAATTCCAGGAGCACGGCGCAGACACCGGCAACGACACTCGTTACCGGGTTTTTGAAAACTTTCCAGCGCACCGAATCCGGCTCGCAATAAGCCGGCGCGCCAGCCGGCACCGTGAAGTCCACCGTCCAGCCCAGATATGTTTTCAATTGGTCCATGATCGTCTCTCCTCCACTCCCGGCGGAAATTTTGGCACATGGCCGGGACCTCTCCCAAACAATTATAGCAGGAGGTGAAGCGCCGCAGGGGAACGCGGCGTCAAGGAGAAGAGCTTATCAGACTGCCGCAGAGACCGGCGGCTAGAAAAGCGACCAGATCCGCTTCCAGGCATTGCCGGCCATCATTCTGATGCAGATTTCGCCATGCACCTCAACCTTGGTGAAAAGCGGCGGCGGGGCCTCGTCTTCCTTGAAGCGGATGCGAATGACCTGTTGGCGCTCGACGGGGCTGAAGGCACGTTGGAACTCGCTCGGCAGCGCCGCAGCATATGGTTCGATGCTGCTGATCACACCCTGATAGCTGTCTAGACCGGTAAGAAGATGCACGCTATCTCCGGCGGCAACGGAATAAAGCGCGCCGGTCGGCACATAGGCCAGTACATAGCGGTTCTGGCTGTAAATCTGCACCATCGGCTCGCCGACATTCGCCACCGCGCCTTTATGGACGGCGACAGCGGAAACGATCCCATCGATCGGCGCACGGAACCTTCCATCATCGTAAAGCGCTTTCAGTTCTTCGATCGCTGCTTGCGCATCGGAGAGTATGCCGGCGAGGCTTTCCATTTCCGAGGAAACGATCTGCCGTTCGGCGAGAAGACTTTCCAAGTCCTGGCGGCCGCGGAACTCGCTTTCGGCAGCGGCCGTGCGTTTATCGAGCGGCAGATAACCTTGCTTCCAGAGCTTTTCGATTTCCTTGCGCGCGCCCGCGGCAATATCGCTGCGCTCGCTTGCCATGGCGATCAGCGCTTCCACGCTCTGGCCGCGCACGGAAAGCTCGGCGCGCTGGGCTTCCAAATGGCCAAGCTGCGCGGTGAGACGCGCGATACTCTCCGCCACGGCTTGCGAGGAGGCTACGGCCACCACGCTGCCCGCTTTCACCTCATCGCCCGTGCGCACATGCACATCGCGCACAGTGACGGGAAACTCGGTTGCCACAACCGCTTGCTCGCCGATCACGATGCCGCCACTGCGCAGGAAAAAGAGATCGCCGACGAAAATATCCGCCAGCCAGACAAAGAGGAAGAAAATGCTCGTCAGATAGACCCATTTGATGACGGTCTGACGCCGCGCGCGCGGCTGGTTTTCCAAAGGAGCAGCTTCTTTGCGCCGTTTCAAACGCCTCATCATACTCTCTCCACCTGGTCCATGACACGGCCGGGCACATAAGGGTCGCGGTAGGAAGACCGGAAGACCAGTTCCTGGATAATCGAGAACAGCCGGACGGCACGCATCACCGTGACCTGCATCAACGAATAGAAAGGCAGATAGGCGATCAGGCGCCCCGCCCCGCCAATACCGGCAAAGGCCGCGCCCATGAAAAGCAACCCGTCCATCAGCGCATAGCCGATCAACGTCGCCGCGAAAACCGGCAGCGCCATCGCCCCGAGGCTGAGCCAAAGCCAGACGAGATAAGCTGGAAAAACCAGCGTCAGCACGATCTGGAAGAAGAGAATGTCGGCAAGGGCCACGACGTTCGACAGTCTGAAGGAGGCCGAGGCAGGATTGAACTCGCCGCGGAACTTACGCGACCAGATGGTGACGAGCCCCCGGTCCCAGCGCAGGCGCTGAGCGATAAGGTCGACGATCGTTTCAGGCACATTGGTAAGCGCGCGGGCGTCAGGCGCGAATGTCACCCGCCAGCCGGCCCGGCGCAGCTTCATGGTGAGGTCCGCATCCTCTCCTACTTCCACATCCTGGCCGCCCACCGCCTCGACCGCGCTGCGGCGGAAAGCGCCGAATGCGCCCGAGACGATGGAAAGCGTGCCGAGAAGATCGGAGAGCCGGCGGCCAAGGCCGATCGAGAGCGCATATTCGATCGCCTGATGGCGGGTGACGAGGCTTGCCTCGGCATTGCGCACTTCCAGCGTGCCGCCCACCGCGCCGACACGCGGATCGTCGAAATAGGGAAGCAGCCGTTCCAGCGCATCCCGGTCGAGGGTCGTGTCGATATCGGAAATAATGATGATGTCGCCGGTGCAGACGGAAAAGGCAAGATTGATTGCCGCGCTTTTGCCGCCGCGCTGAGAAAGTTTCAAGACCTCATCGACACGGCCTTCCTTCTGCAACGCGCGGGCGATATCGCTCATATTGTCCGTCGAGCCGTCATCCACGACAACGATCTGCCAATTCGGGTTCTTGCCCTGGGCCAGCGTTTGCTCGCCCAGCGCCTCGATGCAGCGGCGCAGGCTCGCCGCTTCATTATGCCCGGCAAGAAGAATGCTGAGCGAGGCGTCTTTGTTGGCGCACGCCTTGGCTTGCGGCCTTGCGCCCATACCCGCAAGAATGATGATCAGCGCGCCGAGCCCGTAGCGGGGCACTTCGAAGAGGACCGCAAACCAGAAAAGCTCAATCAGGCTGAGCGTGTCGAGCGAGCCGATGAAGGAGAGCGCGTCACTCATCGGCAAGCTCGTTTTCCTTCCGGACGAGGAAGTCCAGAATATTCTCGCCTTCATCGGCGCTGGTTTCGATGGCGAAGGAAAGCGGCACCGCCTCGGCCACCTTGGTGCGCAAGCGGGCAAGCGCGATTTCGGCCTGGGCGGCGCTGGTTTCAGGAAAGCCGATCAGGATCGCGGCGGTGCCATCCGTTCCCACAAAATCGCAATCATGCATGCCGTCCAGGATCGTATCGACCGCCTGGCGGAAGGCGAGGCTGATCTCGGTCACCGAACGGGTTTCGCGCAGCTCCTCCAGATTGGAGATGGCGATGCGGCCGAGCGCAAAGGGGCGCTCGAAGCGCCGCATGATGCGCATACCTTCACTCACCAGCAGCAGAAAGTCGCGCAGCGAGAAGACGCGGGGGCGCCCGTTCACATAAGCGGCAATGTCGAGCAGCGGTAAATGGTTGGCT
>NZ_BBIO01000007.1 GCF_000739695.1 Tepidicaulis marinus | reverse complement strand
CCATCTTCAAATTGTTCGCAACGCATCTGCACATTGGAACTCCGAAACCAAACAAGAAATAGGCAAAATACTTTCTCGGTATAAAGGGCCGTCGATCTTACACCCAACTGACTTGTGTTTCGCCACCGTATTGAATTCACCAGAATTTGCGTTTGTCGATTGGATTGACGAACTAAAAATGCTGTCTACGATTGCTGCAACCTAACGTAGCCCTCTCCCTTTTTTGGTAAGAATCTCTAGTAGCGTACATAGGCAGGCTATCAGTCATATCTAAAACTTATCCCCGCCTTTTCCCCCGCCTTTATTCTGAGCCCGTCCCGTTTCGTGGAGGGGGTGGACGGACCGGCCGCCTGCCGGAACGGGAGCGGCGCCTGCGGCGCGCGGAAATAACGGTCCCGCGCGTCCCGGGGGTACCGGCATGGGTCCGGGCACTACGACCCGGCGCAGCCTTTCAGGCTGCGGGCGAGCTGGGCGGGCCGGTAGCGAACCAAAAAACGCCGCGCGAGGAGCGCCGTCAGGCGAACCGTATCTAGCTAGGATCGTCGCTTGCGGCGCTCCTTGCCCCTCCTTTTAAGGCGGGGCCGAAGTTTCATCCCTCTGGGCGGCGCGCCGCCGCGGAGCTTTTGGCGCTTCCTCGAAATGGCCCGTGGAGCCCCGCGACGGCCATGGGCGGCATGGCGCCCATGCGCGGATTGGCTCTGCCCATTTGCGCGCGGCGCGGGCTTTATGGGGCCAATGCGCTCCCCTCGACCGCCCCTACAAAAGGAAGACCGACGTGACCGACTTGTCTGATCCATCCGGCCCGCCCGAAACCCGGCTCGGCGCCCCGCTCCCCCCGCTTGAATCCCAAGACTGGCGGGCCTGCCTGCTCACGCTCGGGCCGGTGCGGCTCGAGCCGCTTTCTCCCGCGCACCGGGAGGGCTTACGGGCCGCCGGGTCGGAGGCGCGCATCTGGCGCTGGATGCCCATTGCCGCGCGCGGGGCCCGCTTCGATGCCTGGTTCGACTGGTCGCTGGGCGAGGCGGAAGCGGGGCGCGAAAGCGTCTGGGCGATCCGGCTCGCCGGTTCTCAGGGTCCGGGCGGCGCGGGCGAGGAAGGGCCGCTTGCCGGCTCCACCCGCTATCTCAACATTTCCAGCCGGGACCGGCGGGCGGAGATCGGCCACACCTGGTATCACCCCTCCCATTGGGGCGGGGCGGTGAACCCGGCGGCGAAATATCTGCTGCTTGCCCATGGCTTCGAGAGGCTGGGCCTCACCCGCATGGAGCTGAAGACCGACGCGCTCAACACGCGCTCGCAGGCCGCCATCGCCAAGCTCGGCGCGGTGCGCGAGGGGGTGCTGCGCCATCACATGCATCTGCCCGTGCGGGACGAAGCAGGCCATGAGACGGGGCAGATGCGCCTGCGCGACACGGTGATGTTCGGTTTCACGCGGGCGGACTGGGAACGGGCGCGCGGGGGTCTTGAAGCGCGGCTTAAAGCTCTCGGCATTGCCGCCGGGCAAAGTTCAGATGCTGGATGAAGCGCTTCAGATTTTGAATCCGGTTCTCCGCCCAAGCACTTGAAGGCGGATTCCTTTCCGGCTTATCCACAGGCGCGCGGCGCGGGCGCATCCGGTGCTTGCCGCTTGCATCGGCGCTGCCCGCATGCGAGAGAACGTCCGGCTGCTCCCATGCAGCCAGAGCTTAAATACAGAGACTGATATGAGCGCGCGGCCTGTTCTTCTTTTCGATCTCGACGGCACCCTGGCCGATACGGCCCCGGACCTTTGCCACACGATGAATGTGATCCTGGCGCGCCATGGCCGCGAGGAAGTGCCGGAGGCGCGGGTGCGCCATCTCGTCGGCGGCGGCGCGCGGCTGCTCATGGAGCGCGGCTTCAAGGAGACGGGCGAGCCCGCCAGCGAAGCGCAGCTCGACCAGGCCTTTCAGGACTTCATCGCCTATTATTCCGAGCATATTGCCGATCACACGGTGCTGTGGCCCGGCGTTCTGGCGCAGCTTGAAAGGCTGGCCGACCACGGCGCGGCCATGGCCGTGTGCACGAACAAGATCGAAAGCCTCGCCCATCAGGTGCTCGAAGCGCTTTCGCTCACGCATTTTTTCCCCGTGGTCATTGGCGGGGATACGCTGCCGGTGAAGAAGCCCCATCCGGGTCATCTTCTGGAAGCGGTGCGCCGGCTCGGCGGGGATGCGGGCCGGGCGATCATGGTGGGGGATTCCGCGCCCGATATCGATGCGGCGCTGGCGGCGGGCATTCCCTCCATCGCTCTTTCCTTCGGATATACGCGGGTGCCGGTGGGCGAGCTCGGCGCGGATATCGTCATCGATCATTATGACGCGTTTCCGGACGCGCTGCGCCGCCTCGCGCCGGAGGCTTTCGCGGGGTTCTGAGCCAGCGGAGAGAGATTCCGGATAGCGCGCTTTGCCGGCGGCATTGAAAATGCCGGGCAAACCGGCTTCCGGAATGACGGACTATGATTTCGTCATTCCGTGCGCGGTGCAGCGCGAAGCGATGCGCCGCAGACACGGAATCTTTCGGCGGGGATCTAAACCACCCTTACATGCTCGCGCCCGTCCACGAGCTCGATGCGCTCATAGGTGCACACGCCCTCCCCGCGCTGGAAGCAGGAGACCGCGATCAGCCAGACGGCGGTGACGGAACGGGGCAGCTCGCCGCCGATCGCCTTTTCATAATCGGCCTTGAGCGGGCGGCTTTCATCGAGCCAGCGGCCAAGGTCCTTCGGCCCGCGCAGCACCCAGTGGGTTTCGCGCTCGTCCCACCAGGGAAGCGGGCAGCGGAAGATCGTGCCGGGGGCAAGCCCGCCGGACCACATGTAGGTCAGGTCCTGGCCATTATCGAACTCCACCGCGATGGAGAGATAATCATGGGTCGGCTGGATGTCTTCGGCGAGCGCGGAGGGCAGCCGGTCCGCCTTCCAGCGCCAGTCGAGGGTGAGCGTGTCGGTGAGCGGCATGGGCGCGGGATATTGCAGAATGCCGACGTCCTCTTTCGTGTGGCAGTGCATGCAATTATCCGCCTCATGCTCCTGGCGGTAGATTTCCCCCTGGCCGAGGCGCCAGAGATAATGCCAGCCCTCCGGCGTTTTGATGGGGGCGGCAAGGCGCTTCACCTCGCGGGCGAAAAGCGGGTGCGCCTCCTGCAGGGGCTGGAGCGCGCGCGGGCCGTCCCGGTTTTTCCAGAGGCTGATGCCAAGCGTGAAGCCGCCTTCCAGTTCCTCGCGCGGGTAAGCCGGGTCGAAATCCCCCGCCTCGCTCAGCCATTCGCCGGGTGGCTTGGTGATGACATAGAGCCGGCCCGAGACATCCGCCTCGCCGCTATGGGTGGCGCCGATCATCTTTTCGATCCGCCCTTCCCCGATGCGCAGCCAGAGCCCCGTTTGCGGGCCGAAGCGCAGGCCGAGCGGGCGGGCAAGCCAGACGGCGCCCGCGGCAAAAAGCGAAAAGCGCTGGCCGCGTTCGAGATCGATGCCGGTATCGACCCAGTCCGCCGCGCCCGCCGGCACATCTGCGCAGGCCCAGCCGGCGAAACTGTGCTCATGGGCGCGCATCGCCCCGGTAAAGGCGGCGGCGAAGGCCTCCGCCTCCTTCTCCGGGTCCGCTCCCTCCCCCTGCCAGCGGCTTTTGAGCGCGCGCAGGCTAAGGCGGGCAAGAATGCCCAGCGTGTGGAGGGGGCCGGGACGGCGAAGCTGAGGGGCGGCGGCCATGGGGTTTCCTTTCCCTTATCGCGGCCCTTTTCAGGGCCTCTTTTCTTTGCTCAGCCTAGCCGTCCTTGGGCTTGACTGAAAAGCCCGCGCAGCCTATAGACGCCCCTCTGAGGCGCGTCTCGCGCCCTCGTGGGCGGTTAGCTCAGTTGGTAGAGCACAGTGTTCACATCGCTGGGGTCACTGGTTCGAATCCAGTACCGCCCACCATTTTTCCCGCATTTGACGTGCCCCGCACCGCCTCTCGCTGAAACGTGATCGCGTGAACCGGGCACCGTCCGGATTTTCCGGGCCCTGTGTCCTGCCTGCATGTTAGGGCTCGGCGGCCTGTTATTCGGGCTTTCACCGCCTCTCTCTATCCGGAGCGTTCATGCGTCTTTCCTTCGGCACCACCGGCAGCGGCCTTCACGGCGCTTTTTTGTGGACCCTCTTTACCGCGATGGCGGGGTTCCTGGCCTATGCGCTGGCGACGGGCGATTGGACGATCGGGGAAGGTTTCCGGGAGAACCAGGCGGCCGAGATCCTGCAGCTCCTCTATCTCCTGGCCGGAGGCCTTCTCTTCTTCGCCGCCGCTTATGGTGAAACGGCGCCCGCCCCGCGCCGGCTTTTTGCCGGTCTCGGGCTTTTCCTCCTGACGGTGCTCTCGCGCGAAGTGGAGGTGGAGCGGACCTGGGCCGAGCCCTATTTCCTTTTCATCATCGAAGGCGATCTTCACTATGCAGCGCTCGGGGTCTTCTGGCTGGGGCTCATCGCGGCCAGCCTGCGCTATGTGCGGGCCGGTTTCGAGGCAGCCTGGGCCTGGGCGAAAACCCGGCCGGGCGTTTTTACCCTGCTCGGCATCGCGCTTTATCTTTTTACCGACGCGACGGAAAAGGAAGTGCTGATCGAGGGGAAAAACCAGTCGAAAATGATCGAAGAAACGATCGAATGCGTGGCCACCTACTTCTTTTTCGCCAGCGCCTCCCTCAGCCTTGCCGGCGTCCCGCGTTCGGGCCATTCCGCTTTCCCGGCAAAGCCGCTCGAGCAGGCCCGCTGAGCATTTGACCGCGCCATGGCCTGCCGCGTAAGAATGAAGACCTATCCTGCGCGGGCTTTTCTAAGCCGGATAGGCGGCCGGAAACGGGGCCAAAAACGGGGCAATGCCGGATGAAGGAAAAAGAACTCAGGCTTGCGCTTGTCTGCTATGGCGGGGTGTCCCTCGCCGTCTATATGCATGGCGTAACAAAAGAGATTCAAAAGCTGGTCCGCGCCTCGCGCATCTATAACGCGCCGCTTCTGGCTTCCGAGCGCCGGCAGAAAACCTACACCGAGCTAAATGACGACACGGCACGCGAGACCGATACCGAGAGCATCTATTTCGACCTTCTCAAAAGGGTTGGGGAAGAAGTGGAACTGCGTGTCTTCGTCGACGTCATTGCCGGGGCCTCGGCAGGCGGCATAAACGGGGTCATGCTGGCCCGCTCCCTTGCCCATGACCTGCCGCTCGACACGCACCGGGACATGTGGTTGAACAAGGCGGATGTGACGGCCCTGCTCGACGACGAAGCCATGCCCGGCAAATGGAGCAAAATCTTCATCCGCCCGCTTTTCTGGAACATCAACAGTAAATGGCTGACGAAGCTCATCCCCGATGAAGAGGCGCGGGAAAAAGCCTCTCTCTTCTTGCGCTCGCGCTGGTTCAAGCCGCCGTTTTCCGGCGAAAAGCTGACGAACATGCTGCTCGACGCGAGTAAGAGCATGGGCACGCCGCGCACGCCGCGCGCCTCCCTTCTGCCGCTCGGCCACCGGCTGGAACTTTTCGTCACACTGACGGATTTTTTCGGCTTCACCCAGAAAATCCCGCTGCACGACCCCCCGCTCATCGAGGAGCGCGAGCACCGCCACGTGCTGCACTTCAATTATTTCAAACATCCCGGCGGCAAAGTCGATACGGATTTCGGCGCCGAGAATGTTCCCGGCCTCGTGTTCGCGGCCCGCGCCACGTCCTGCTTTCCGGGCGCCTTTCCTCCCACGCAAATTTCGGAAATCGACCGCGTGCTGGAAAAGCGCGGTGAGACTTGGCCGACGCGGGAAAGTTTCATTCAGCATAATTTCGAACCGCTGATCGATGCCGGGATCGATCCGGCCACCGCCAGCTATATCGACGGATCGGTGCTCAACAACAAGCCCTTCGCCGAGGCGATTGCGGCGTTGCGCAACCGCCCCGCCTTCCGCGAGGTGGACCGGCGCATCGTTTATATCGACCCTGATCCCGAAGGGCGCAACAAGATCCGCAAACGCTCCCTGCCCGGTTTTTTCCAATCGATCCGCGGCGCGCTTTCCGACATTCCGCGCAACGAGCCGGTGCGTGACGAGCTGGAAAGCTTACAACAGATCGGCAAACGCATTCACCAATACCGCGAGGTCGTGCGCGCCACCCGCCCGCATGTGGCCGATGTGGTGGCGCCCATCATCGCCGAAGACCCGAGCTTGGCTCCGAATGTCGCGACCCTTTCCTATTGGCGCCATCAGGCGAATGCCATGGCGGTCTCCCAAGCCGGTTACGCCTATGACGGCTACGTACAGGTAAAAGTTCTCTCCGTCCTCGATGCGCTTACCTCACTTATCGAGGAAATGAGCGCCGCCATTCAACATCCCAGCGAACGCCTGGCGCTTTCCAATTCGCTCGAAACCTGGGCCAAAGCAAAGGGCATTTTTCCGGTGCGCTGGCACACGCCTTCGAGCGGGGATAGAACCAAGGCAACGCGGGAATGGATCGCTTTCTTGCGGAACTTCGACCGCAATTTCCGTGTCCGCCGCCTGCGCTTCGTAATCCGCAGACTGAATGAGCTCTATCAGCGGGTTATCGAACATGACGAGGGAGATTTCGACAGCGAAGGGCTCGACGATTTCAAGCGCCACCTCTACCGCGCGCTCGACCATTTGCAAACCCGGACCACACCGGTTTTTTTCGGCGACGACTTCCGCAAAAAAGTCAGCCTGCTTCTTAAAGACAGAGGCGGCCGGCTGAACGTCGCCGAAGTCGAAGATATTTTGGCCATGCTCGCGCCCATCATGTCCCTGGGTGAAATCGACCGGGAAGTGGACGAAGTCTTTTCCATCATGGCCGTCAACACGCTGCCCGAGGACGAGCGGCGCGAGTTGCTGCAAGCCTATCTGGGATTCCCGTTTTTCGATGTGCTCACCTTCCCGCTCCTGCTCAACGAGGAAGTGGACGATATCGACACGATCCGCGTGGACCGGATCAGCCCGCTCGATGCCAAGGGCCTCAGCAAAGGCAGCAACATCATGGCGCTGCGGGGACGCGACCTGGGCCGCTTCGGCGCTTTTTTCAGCCGCACGGCGCGGGAACACGATTATCTATGGGGACGGCTCCAATCGGCGGAGCGCCTTGTGGATATCGTTTCCAACACGCTGGCAAAAACCGCCATCACCCCTTCCGAGCGCGATGCGTTCAAGAACCGCCTCTTTCTCGCCATCCTCGATGCCGAAGAACCGCATCTCGCGCGCATTGGCTCGCTGATCAAAACCCTTCGCCAGCGCGCGCAGGAACGCATCCGCACTCAAGAGGAAGAAGCCGCCACCGGAAACTGATCGAAGAAGATAGGTACGGCCTGCCATAAGCCGCATTTGCGCACAGCCGTATCCGGCGCGCTCTCTCCTTCCAAATTCCGGAGAGAGAGGAAGAGAGAGAGCGCCAGAAGACGGCTCAATACGCGCAAGATACCGCTGCTACTTGATCGGTATCTTCCTATGCGCCGTTCCTTCCGCCTCGGGAAGTTTAGGCAGCGTAATCTTCAGCACACCCCGTTTAAAGGTTGCCTCGATCTTGCTTTCGTCAACGGAGGACGGCAGCGGAAATACCCGCTCAAACGCGCCGTAGCGGCGCTCGATAAGAACGGCATCGCCGTCCTTGTCGTCCTTTTCCTCGTTCTTGCTGCCTCTGAGTACGAGGCGGCCATTATCGGCAAAAAGCTCGATATCCTCTTCCACGATACCGGGCAGTTCCACCGTCATCGTGTATTCCCGGCTATTTTCATGCACGTCCACGCTGGGACTGAGCGAGAAAGTACCCGGCTCAGCGAAACCGCGCAGAAAAGGCCGGTCGAACAAGCTCATCGACTCGCCGAAAAAACGGTCGAATAGCTGGTTTACCTCTTCGCGAAAACTCCGGAAAGGATCTCGGTAAGAGGCGATGTCGCGTTTGTCTTCTCGTTGGTTCAGCTTCAATACGTTCTTGCTCATGGCTTTCACCCCATCAGTCAAACCCATTGAAGAAGGAAATATCCCGTTCCGGGACGCTGTAAATTTTGGGCTTGCCGCCAAAATTTCAAGGGGCGCAGGCGCGCCCGCCATTGGCAAAACAGGCCAGCGGAAGCTCCTCGCCCGAGGGCAAAGGCGCAGCGGGAGCTGCCATCCAGGCGGCAATATCCCTCCAAACCGTCTCGGCTTGGAGATCCCGCATCAGCATATGGTAGCCATTTTTGTAATACACCACCCTCGCCGGTGCCTTGAGGGAGGCGACAAGGCCACGCACCGCTTCGGGGGGAATGATCTCATCGCGCGCGCCGTAAAGCAGCAGCACCGGCATGTCCAATGCGCCCGCGCTTTGATAGGCCTCTTCCATCAAGCCGACGAGACCGTATACCGCATCGATGCGGGTTTCTTTGAGAACAAGCGGATCGGCGCCAAGGCGCCTGAGCATCTCGACATTGTCGGATGGCCAGATTTCAAGCCCCTGCCCGCTGAGTTTCTGCCCCGGCAGCACATGCGCGCCGAGCCAAAGCGATGTTTTGTATAGCGGATTGAGATTGGACCAGCCCCAGACCGCCGGCGCGGCGAGGATCACGCCATCGGCCGGCAGCGCCCCGGCCTCCGCGCCTCTCAGAGCGCTTATTGCCACCGCCCCGCCCATGCTGGTGCCGAGAAGATAGATTGGAACGTCCGGATGTTTACCGCGCACCAGCGCCAAGACGGTTCGAAGATCGCGCACCATCTGCCCGCGCCCGGCCCATAGGCCGCGGCCCGGCGCGCGGCCAAAGCCGCGCTGGTCATAGGCATAAAACGTAATGCCCTGACCGGCGAACCAGGCGCCGGGAGCGGCAAAGGCATTGGCATAATCGTTCATGCCGTGCAGGCCGATAATGACGGCGCGGGGGGTTTCCGCTGCCCAGACCTGCAATGGCAGGCGGGCCGCATCGGCCATGATGGCCATGTCCGCTTCAAGCGCGGGGGAGCGGTAATCGGTGCCTTGAACCTGTACGCGCGGTGCGCAGGCAGCAAGAAGAGCTGCCGCGCACAGGAAAATGGCTGCGCTAACGTGTAAGCCGGGCCACTTCAGCCCGCAAATGCGGGAGAACTTCTTCTTCGAACCAGAGATTCTTTTTAAGCCAAACATTGTTGCGCCAGGACGGATGCGGAAGCGGCAAATAAGCCGGGCCATAGTCGCGCCAGTGCAGCACCGTCTCGGTCATGCTTTTCTTGCGCGCCTTGCCCAAATGCCATGTCTGCGCATATTGCCCTATCAGCAGCACAAGCTCCAAATTCGGCAAATGCTCGAAAACCTGATCGCGCCAGGCAGGCGCGCATTCCTTGCGCGGCGGCAAGTCCCCGCCTTTATCGTCAAGGCCCGGAAAACAGAACCCCATGGGCACGATGGCGATGCGGCTTTCATCGTAAAACGTGTCGCGGGTGACACCCATCCAGTCGCGCAGCCTGTCGCCGCTCGGATCGTTGAAGGGAATGCCCGTCGCATGCACCCGCGTGCCGGGCGCCTGGCCCGCCACGCAAATGCGCGCGCTTTTGGACGCGCGAATGACGGGGCGCGGCTCATGGGGCAGCGGTTTTCCTTTAAGCGGATTCTCGGCGCAAATGCGGCAAGCGCGGATCTGCGTCAGCAATCCGTCCAGCGGTGCGGCGGCGGTATTTTTCTTGCGGTCACTCATGCAGCAAACCTAGACCGCCATGGGCGCCCCCGCACATCACAGGCCCGTTATAAGCAGGCGGCTTACTGCTGGGCCTCCCGCACCAGATTGCGGCCAATGATCATCTGCTGAATCTGGCTGGTGCCTTCATAGATGCGGAAAATACGCACATCGCGGTAGAAACGCTCGATGCCATAATCGGCGACATAACCTGCCCCGCCGAAAATCTGCACCGCCTTGTCCGCCACGCGGCCCACCATTTCCGAGGCGAAATATTTGCAGCAGGAAGATTCCGTGCCGACATTCTCACCCAGATCGCGGCGGCGCGCGGCATCGAGCACCATGCAGCGGGCGGCATAAGCCTCCGTCTTGCAATCGGCCAGCATGGCCTGCACGAGCTGGTGCTCGCCAATGGCGGTGCCGAACTGTTTGCGCTCGGCGGCATATTGCACGCTGTCTTCCAGAAGGCGCTCGGCAACGCCAACGCAAATTGCGGAAATATGCAGACGGCCGCGCTCCAGCACCTGCATGGCGGTGACGAAGCCTTTGCCTTCTTTATCGCCGAGCAGACAGGAAGCGGGAATGCGCGCATCCTCGAAAATCACATCGCAAATATGCGCGCCCTGCTGGCCCATCTTCTTATCGGGCTTGCCGAGCGTGATGCCCGGCGTATCGGCGGGCACGATGAAAGCGGAAACGCCCTTGGCGCCCGGCGTCGCCGGATCGGTGCGCGCCATCAGCGTGAAAATGCCTGCCCGGTTCGCATTGGTGATGTAGCGCTTCGTGCCGTTGATCACATAGTGATCGCCGTCCTTGATCGCCGTCGTGCGCAGCGAGGCGGCATCGGACCCGGCTTCCGGCTCGGTCAAGGCAAAGCTCGCAATCACTTCGCCGCTCGCCAGTTTCGGCAGCCATTCTTCCTTCTGGTCCGGGCGGCCATGCATGACGATGCCTTGGCTGCCGATGCCGACATTCGTGCCGAAGACAGAGCGGAAGGCAGGTGAGGTGCGGCCCATCTCGAACATCAACAGGCATTCTTCTTCCATGGAAAGGCCGAGGCCGCCATGTTCTTCCGGGATGGACAGACCGAAAAGCCCGAGCTCGCGCATTTCCTGCACCACATCTTCCGGCACTTCGTCCTTCTCGGAGACTTGCGCTTCAAGCGGGCGCAGCCGTTCATCGACGAAACGGCGGATGGAAGAGATAAGCTGCTCGCGGGTTTCCTGATCCAGGGCCATAGGGTCTGCCTTCCTGAATGATGATGGGGCTCTGGCGGGAGCCGGATTGGCCGGGAATTTAGGGCACCGGGCGCGCCGCGTCAAAGCGCAGGTTTGAAGGCTGCCTCCCGCGAAAAACCGGCAAAACTGGTCAGTGACTAGATTTTACCGCCCCGCCCTGCTACATAGCCGCCAAAATACATTCTGGAGATTCTGTGAGATGGGCGAGAGTAATGCCGGGGCCGTGTTGCCCGAAGGATATGTCGGTTGGGATGGCACGGACCCGTTCGAGGATCATGCCGGGCCCTATTTCTTCAAGAAAATGGAAGATGGCAGCATCCGCTGTGCCTTCGTTTCCACACCGACCCATTGCAATGGCGGCGGCTTCCTGCATGGCGGCGCGCTCATGACCTTTGCCGATTACTCGCTCTTTGCCATTGCGGGCGAGCTGACGGGCGGGCCTTGCGTTACCGTCTCTTTCAACAGCGATTTTGTGGCCGCAGGTAAGGCCGGTAAGCTGATCGAGGCAACGGGCGAGGTTGTCAAAAACACAAAGAGCCTCATATTCGTTCGAGGCGAGGTGACTTGCGAAGGTGAAACGCTGATGCCTTTCTCTGGCGTCATCAAGAGAATTGGCCCGCGCAATAAATAAAACCGGCGGGCCCTCGGGAGGAAGCATGATCAAGCTCGGCGTTCTCGACCAAAGCCCCATAAGACGCGACGGCACGGCGGCAGAAGCGCTTGCCGAAACGATCGACCTTGCCCGGCATTGCGAGAAATGGGGCTATCACCGCTACTGGGTGGCCGAGCACCATAATTCGAAATCCTTCGCAGGTTCGGCCCCCGAAATCATGATCGCCGCGCTCGGCGCCGCCACCACGCGCATGCGGGTCGGCTCCGGCGGCGTGATGATGCCTCATTACAGCCCGCTGAAAGTGGCCGAGCAGTTCCGCCTTCTCGAATCGCTTTATCCGGGCCGCATCGACCTTGGCATGGGCCGCGCGCCCGGCACGGATCTGCGCACCACGCGCGCGCTGCAGCCCGGCCCGCAGGCTTATGACATCGCCGTCTTTCCCCAGCAGGTGGAACTCCTCATCCAGTTTCTGGAAGATGCAAACGGGCTTGAGGGAAGCGCGGGCGGTTTTCCGGACGAGCACCCTTACAAAGGCATTCACGCCATGCCGCGCGGGGAAGGCTTTCCCGAGCTTTGGATGCTGGGCTCGGGCGGCGATGGGGCCGCCCATGCCGGACAGTTCGGCATGCCCTATTCCTTTGCCCATTTCATCAATCAGGATGCGGGCACGGGACCGGTTGAGATTTACCGCCAGAGCTTTCGCCCCTCCCCGCGCCTCAGCCGGCCTTATGTGTCGCTCGGCGTCTCGGTCATGGTGGGCGAGACGGAAGAAAAAGCCAAACGCATTGCCGCCTCGCGCAACCACTGGGTCGTCAAGCTTTTGCAGAATCAGGCGGAGCGCTTCTGGCCGGTGGAAGACGCGCTCGCTTATCCTTATTCGGATCGCGAGAAGGCCATGCTGGAAGCGGTCGAGCAGCGCTCCGTTACCGGCAGCCCGGAGCAGGTGCGCGCCAAGCTTCTGGAGATGGTGGAAACCTACGGCGCGGACGAGCTTGTCATCCTCACCATCACCCATGACCATGAAGACCGGCTGCGCTCTTACGAGCTTCTGGCCGATGCCTTTTCTTTGCGCGCTCAAGAAGCGGCGGAGTGAAGAGCCCTGCGCGCCTCCTTCAGGCGCAGCGCGCGGCGCAGGCGTTCCTGGCGCGCCGGGCTGATGGGGTAGCGCCAGATAATGGCGATCGAGGCAAGCCACAATAAAAGTGGCAAAAGGCAATACATCGCCAGCAGCGAGAAAAGTGCCGCCTGCGAATTTTCTTCCAGCCCCGGGTTGAAGCCGAACCAGGAGACGATGGGCAGCGCGATGCCGACGCCCGCCGCCTCGAAAATCTTTCGCACCATGCCGAGAAAGGAAAAGAGAAAGCCGGTGCGCTGCTCGCCGGTTTTCAGCGTGTCGAGATCGGCCACATCGGCAAGGATCGACATGCCGAGCACGCCGGAGGCGGACATGGTCGCCCCGCGCACGATTGTCACCGCGAACATGGCCGGCAGCACGTATTCCGCATCGAGCGGTTTCAGGCCATAGATAATAAACGGAATGATGGCAAAGGCGCCCATATTGATGAGGCCTGCCAGCGCAATCGCCTTATGCTTGCCGAGCCGCGCGCCAAGGCGCACCCAAAGAGGCGTTCCGGCAAGGGCGGCGGTAAAGAGCACAAGGATGAGCACCAGCCCCTCCTCGCCAATCCCTGCCACATGATCGTAAAAGAGAATGGCAACGCTCGCATTGACCGAACCTGCAAGCGCCCCGCAGACCGATGACAAAAGCACGATGCGGAAGGGACCGTTTTTCAAAAGCGGCCTGATCTGACGCAGCATCTCGGCAGGCCCTGCCGTTTTCGCGGCACCCGGAACATCAAGACGCGCAGGGGGCTCGCCGACGAAAGCAAGGAGCACGAAGCCGCAAAGGGGCACGAGTATCACGGTGAGCCAGCCAAGCGAGGCCATGGCCTCCCGCGTCACGGCCTGGCCCGTGCCGCTTGTCTCCACCGCTTCCGTTGCAAGCACCGGCACAAGCAGCGCCAGCAAGATACCGGCGACGAGAAAAATTTCCCGGCTGCCGGTGACTTTGTTGCGTTCTTCATAGCCGCCGACAAGTTCAGCGCCCCAGGCGCCGTAAGGAATGACGATGAGCGTGAAACCGAAATAAAGCGCGACGATCGCGCCCAGCAGGTAAAGCGCCCCCGCCCCTTCCGGCGGCAGGAAAAGCATATAGGCGGAGATCACCATCACCGGCAGGCCCGCCAGGATCCAGGGCCGCCGCCGGCCCCAGCGCGTGCGCGTCAGATCGGAAAGCCGGCCGATCAGCGGGTCCGTCACCACATCGCTGAAGCGCGCCAGCATCAGCAAGGTGCCGATCAAAGCGAGATCGAGACCGAGCGTGCCGCCATAAAAAGGGGGGATGTAAATGGCGAGCGGCAGGCCGACCACGGCCAGCGGCACCACCATTTGTCCGTAAGCTGCCAGGCGGGCGAGCGATATCTCCCCCGCCGGTGCGCTGCGCTCCGGCATCAAGCCTCCTCCCGTTATTAGTAAATTATTCTTACTATCTGGAAGAAGCGCAGCGCAAGCCGCTTTTCAGGTGCGGTTCATCTTGGTTCGGCCATGCTTTGCCCATGGTCCTTCGGCCATGACACACCCTGTTCCTTCCCTGCCGGGGGCGGAACGCACTGGGGGCCCGTATTGGGGCCCGTATTGGGGATTGGGGGGAAGAGGCGGCGTCTACCGTACCCTGGCGCCGCCTCTTGCCTTCTCTGTCTCGACCTTAAGCCTTGGCGCTGGGACGCGCGGCAAGGCGCTGGTGCCAGGCGGTCAGGTTCTTGAATTCGGCGGGGATATCGAGCCCGGCGAATTTCGCGAAATCGACTGTGGTCAGGCCGACAATGTCGGCAACCGAGAAATAATCCCCCACCAAGTACTCATGGCCTTCCAGTTCCCGGTCCATGAACTTCATGTATTTGATCGCCCGGTCTTTATTCTGGTTGCCCCATTCCGGGTTCTGCTCTTCCAGCTGCGCCATCATCGGATTGGTGTGGCGGAAGAAGAAAGCGACCGGCAGCATCAGGCCGAATTCGACGCGGCGCTGCCACATATCCACATGCGCCTTTTCAAGCGCGGTGCGCCCGAAAAGCGGCGGCTCGGGATTGGTCTCTTCGAAATAGCGGCAAATCGACAGTGTCTCGGTGACGATCGTGCCGTCGTCAAGTTCCAGCGTCGGCACCTGGCCCAGCGGGTTGAGCTTGCGGTAATCCGGCGTCTTATGCTCGCCCTTCATCATGTTCACTTCGACATAGGGCACCTCGATGCCTTTTTCGGCAAGGAACACCCGCACACGGCGCGGATTGGGGGCGGCTTTGGTTTCATAGATTTTCATCTTCGTCTCCCTTTTCGTTGTTGTCGTCACTAGCGATGAAGCAAACGGGCGTGCCGCCGCTTCAATTCAAAATTCCGATCACCGCGCCCGTCATGGAGGTGGCAAGCGTGCCCGCCACAAGCGCCTTCATGGAAAGGCCGATGATTTCCTGCCGCCGGGATGGCACAAGCGTGGTCAGCCCCCCGATCATGATGCCGACACTGCCCAGATTGGCAAAGCCGCACATGGCATAGAGCATGATCATGTCGGCGCGCGGGCTGAGCGCGTCTTCCGGCAATTTGGCGAAATCCAGATAGGCAAGAAATTCGTTCAGGACCGTTTTCGTGCCCATGAGCTGACCGGCGATGAGGCTTTCACCCGCCGGCACCCCCATCAGCCATACAAGCGGCGCGAAGAACCAGCCCAGCACACGCTGCAAAGTCAAAGGCCCGCCGCCCGCATCCGGCAAGGTGCCGAGCACGATATTGACCAGCGCGACAAGCGCGGTGAGCACCAAAAGCATGGCGATGATGTTGAGAAGCAGCGCGAGGCCCTGCGCCGTGCCTTGCGTCACCGCATCCATGGCGCTGTGATAGCCAAGATCGGCCTCGACGCGGCCCGTCTCCGTTACCTCATCCCCCGGCACCATGATCTGCGCCATGAGGATGGCGGCAGGCAGCGAAATAAGCGAAGCGGTGATGATCTGCCCCAGCGCGCCTTCGATCACCGGCCCGACGATTGCCGCATAAAGCACGATAACGGTGCCCGCCACCGTTGCAAGGCCGACGCTCATCAGCATGAAAAGCTCCGAGCGCGTCAGTTTTTCAAAATAAGGCCGGATGAGAAGCGGCGCTTCGACCATGCCGAGAAAAACATTGGCCGCCGTGCCGAAGCCCACTGCCCCGCCAAGGCGCATCGTCTTTTCCAGCGCCCAGGCAAAGCCGCGCGTTACCCAGGCCAAGATGCGCCAATGCCAGAAGAGCGCGGAGAGCGCCGAGACGACGAGCACCAGAGGCAGCGCCTGAAATCCGAGGATGAAAGCATGTTCGGGCGCGGTCACCTCGAAAGGCTCAGGCCCCCCGCCCATATAGCCGAAAACAAGCGCGGTGCCCGCCTGCGTCGCCTCGCTCAGCGCTTCCACCACACCGTTCAGCGCGAAAAGCACCGCGCGCGCCGCCGGCACCTTGAGCAGAAAGAGCGCGAGAGCAAATTGCAAAAGAAGACCCACCGCCACGAGGCGCCAGGGAAAGGCCCGCCGGTTCTCGCTCATGAGCCATGCCAGGGCGCAAAAGACGCCAAGACCCGCTACGCTTTGCAGCGCATATACGCTCATTCCCCAATTCCCCTCTTTGGCCCCCTGTTTTGGACCTGTTCCGCCCCGTCAAAACGCCGCCATCATAGAGGCCAAAGGCTGCCAGGCAATCAGGGAATCGCCACTTTTGCGTGAGGGGAAGCGGTGAAAAATCAGCCTTTTCCGGGAGAAAACCGGCCTTTGCCCGGCGCGCTCCGAGCCGCTTGACCCCTTCCCGCCCATCGTGCACAAAGGGGCCCAATTCCGCTTCTGCGCCCCTTCAAAGGCGCGGCGGGGCGGTCTTGCGGCACCTTGCCTTTGAGCAAGTGCGGAAAGGCCCAACGCCAAAATAATGTTCAAGGAGACGTCAATATGAGCATTCGTTACGACGGCAAAGTTGCCATCGTCACCGGCGCCGGCGGGGGCCTCGGCCGTTGCCACGCATTGGAATTCGCGCGCCGCGGCGCCAAGGTGGTTGTGAACGACCTGGGCGGTTCCGTGGACGGCACGGGCGGTAATTCGGAAGCGGCCGAAAAGGTCGTTGCCGAAATCAAGGCTGCCGGCGGTGAAGCCATCGCCAACGGCTCGTCCGTGACGGACGATGCGGGCGTTGAAAACATGATCAAGCAGACCATGGATGCTTTCGGCCGCATCGACATTCTCGTCAACAATGCGGGCATCCTGCGCGACAAGAGCTTCGCGAAGATGGACCTGAAAGATTTCGGCCTGGTTCTCGACGTGCACCTGATGGGCTCGGTAAAGCCGACCAAAGCGGTGTGGCCGATCATGAAGGAACAGGGCTACGGGCGCATCGTCGTCACCTCGTCCTCTTCCGGTCTTTACGGCAATTTCGGTCAGACCAACTACGGCGCCGCCAAGCTCGGCGTTGTCGGCTTCATCAACACGCTGAAGCTGGAAGGCCAGAAAGACAATATCCGCGCCAATGCGCTGGCCCCGGTTGCCTATACGCGCATGACCTCGGACCTGATGCCGCCGGAAGCCGAACAGATGTTCACGCCGGACAGCGTGTCCCCGGCCGTCATGTTCCTGACCTCCGAAGATGCGCCGACGGGTGAAATCATCTGCGCCGGTGCCGGCCATTTCGCCCGCGCCCGTATCGTGGAAACGGAAGGCATGTTCTTCGGCCAGGGCGACGACGTTGCCGAAAAGATTGCCGAGAACTGGGAAAAGATTTCCGACCTGTCCACCGCCAAGCCCTATTTCATGGGCGGCGAGCAGACCGGTAAATTCTTCGAATATGCCGCCGGCAAGAAGTAACGCCTTCTTGATAGAGCGTTTGAAAGGGAGCCTTCGGGCTCCCTTTTTGTTTTGGGGCTTCATGCGCTTATGATGAGCTTCCTTAAGATGAGAAGACGACGCCCTTGACCCGCTTGCCCGCCCTTTTCCTCGTGCTCTTTGCCGCGCTTATTTTCAGCGCTTCTGCCGTCCGGGCGGACAGCTGCCCGCTGGAGCGGCCCATCATGTTTGGGGGGCTCGACTGGGATTCCAACGCCTTTCACACGGAAGTCGCGCGCATCGTTCTGGAAGAAGGCTATGGCTGCCGGACCGACGTGCTGCCCGGCTCCTCCCTGCCGCTTTTAACCGGGCTCGGGCGCGGCGATATCGACGTCCTCATGGAAGTCTGGCTCGACAATGTCACCGAGCCCTGGAACGAGGCTTTGGCGCGGGGCGATGTCGTCTCGCTCGGCACGAATTTTCCCGATGCCGTGCAAGGCTGGTATGTGCCGCGCTATCTCGTGGAAGGGGATGCGGCACGCGGCATCGAAGCTGTCGCGCCCGGCCTTTCCCATGTACGCGATCTTGCCCGCTACAAAACCCTCTTCCGCGACCCGGAAGAACCGGCCAAAGGGCGCTTTTATAATTGCATTCTCGGCTGGAGCTGCGAAGTCCTCAACACCGCCAAGCTGCGCGCTTACGGGCTTGAGGACGATTTCACGAATTTCCGCCCCGGCACGGGCGCAGCGCTTGCCGCGGCCATTGCCGGGGCTTACGAGCGGGGCGAGCCCGTCGTTGCTTATTATTGGGGGCCGACCTGGGTGCTCGGCGCGTTCGATCTCATGCGTCTTGAAGAGCCGCCTTATGAACCGGCGAAATGGCGCGCTTTTGCCGATGATCCGGCCAACAATCCGCCCACCGCTTATCCAACGGTCGAAGTGGTTGTCGGCGCAAACGCGGATTTTGCCGAAGGCGCGCCCCGCATCGCGGAATTCCTTAAGGCTTATGAGACAAGCAACGCGCTCACCAGCGAAGCGCTCGCCTATCTGCGCGCCAATCCAGGCGCGCGTGCCCGCGATGCCGCCCGCAATTTTCTGGAGCGCCATCCGGAAATCTGGAAAGCCTGGGTAACGCCTGAAATCGCCGCCCGTATCGAAGGCAAGGCGCGTATGCCAGAAAGCAGCTTTCCGGAATTTCTGGAACTGTCACTCGATGAGCCCATCAACGCCGCCACCCGCGCGCTAGTGCGCAACTATGGCGGTTTCTTCGAGGCGGTGAGCACCGGCCTTCTTGCCATCATTCTCGCCGTCGAAACCGCACTGAAAGCGCTGCCCTGGTGGCTCGTACTGCTGCTCGCCGCAGCAACAGGCTATCACGCAATGCGCCACTGGGCAGCGCCGCCGCTTTTCGCCGGGCTCTTTTTCCTCGTCGGCATACTCGGGCTTTGGGACCTTGCGATGCAGACGCTGGCACTAACCGCCGTTTCGGTTTTCTTTGCCGTGCTCATAGGGCTTCCGGCGGGGATCGGCCTTGCCCGCTCGCACCGCGCACGGATTATCGCCCGCCCGATCCTCGATGCGATGCAGACATTGCCGAGTTTCGTCTATCTCATTCCCGCGCTCATGCTGTTCGGCCTCGGCAAGGTGCCCGCCCTCTTCGCCACGCTGATCTACGCAACACCGCCGCTGATCCGCCTGACGGAGCTGGGGCTCCGGCTCGTCGAAGACCGCTTCACCGAAGTCGCCGCCGATCTTGGCGCGACGCGCTGGCAGCGGCTGTGGGATATCGAGCTGCCGCTTGCCCTTCCCAATATCATGGCGGGGATCAACCAGACGATCATGATGGCGCTTTCCATGGTCGTCATCGCCTCCATGATCGGGGCGCGCGGGCTCGGCGAGGAAGTGCTGCTCGGCATTCAGCGCCTCGATGTAGGGCGCGGGCTCGTGGCGGGTCTTGCCATCGTGCTTCTTGCCATCGTCTTCGACCGGATCACGCAGGCCTATGGCAAGCGGGCGGAACACCGCTAGACATCACCCAAATGAAAAGGCGGCGCTCAAAAGAAAAGGCGGCGCCGCGGCACCGCCCTTCCCAAATTCATGCAGCGGGGCCTTAGAGGCCGAGCACGGCTTTCGCCATGATGTTGCGCTGAACTTCGTTCGAGCCGGCAAAGATCGAGGTCTTGCGGACCGAGAAGTAATAAGGCGCCACGGTCTTGGCATAGTCCGGGCCGATATCGGGCTCGTTCGTGTTGAGAAGCGCGTCTTCGACGAACGGGTTCACATAGATGCCCGTCGCTTCCAGCTTCAGCTCCGTGCCGCGCTGCTGCAGCTCGGTGCCGCGGCATTTCAGAAGCGAGGATTCCGGGCCCACATTCTTGCCCGCCGAAAGGGCGGAGAAGATGCGCAGCTCGGTGAATTCCATCGCTTTGATCTGCGCTTCATAATCGGCGATCTTGGCGGCGAATTCCGGATCTTCGATCAGCGGCTTGCCGTCCATTTCCTGTTCGGCGGCAATTTCCTTAATCTCGGCCAGCGCGTGGTAGAGGCCGGGCGAATAAGCGTTGCCCCGCTCGAACTCGAGCAGATATTTCGCGTAAGTCCAGCCCTTGTTCTCTTCACCGATGCGGTTTTCGATCGGCACTTTCACATCGTCGAAGAACACCTGGTTCACTTCCTGGTGCGGCGCGGGCGTGCCATCGAGGCAGACGATCGGCTCCACCGTGATGCCCGGCGTTTTCATGTCGATGAGCAGGAAGGAAATACCTTCCTGGGGCTTGCCTTCATTGGAGGTCCGCACGAGGCAAAAAATCCAGTCGGCATGCTGAGCGACGGAGGTCCATATCTTGGTGCCGTTGACGAGGTAGTGATCGCCCTTGTTCTCGGCCTTGCACTGCAGCGAGGCAAGGTCGGAGCCTGCGCCCGGCTCCGAATAGCCCTGGCAGAACCAGATGTCGGTCGCCAGAATCTTCGGCAGGAAGTAGTCCTTCTGCTCCTGGGAGCCGTATTTCATGATCACCGGCGCGCACATGGTAATGCCGAAGGGGATCGTGTGCGGCACATCGGCTTTGCCCATTTCCACGGAGAAAATATATTTCTGCGTGGGGGTGAAGCCCGGCCCGCCATATTCCACCGGCCAGTTCGGCGCGGCCCAGCCCTTTTTATAAAGAGCCTTCTGCCATTTCAGGTGATCTTCCTTATCGAGATACCCGTTCTTCGTGCGCTTGACCTTGTCGCGCAGATCGTCGGTGAAATTCTCGGCGATGAAAGCCTGCACTTCCTTGCGAAAGGCTTCATCTTCGGGGCTGAATGTCAGGTCCATACCTGTCTCCCAATTTTAAAATATAACCGTGCCGCAGCGGGCTCCCTTAAAGAGCCGCCTCAGTCGATCCGGTCGAGAAATTCAAGGCCGGGCGCTCCGTCGAGCACCGCGCCGAGCGCGGGAAAGGCCGCTTTGAAATAGTCCGACTTGCCATGGGCATCCAGCGCTTCCTGGCTTTCATACTGCTCCATGATCACGAAGGTCTGCGGATTGGATTTCGATTTGCACAGATCGTATTGCAGGCAGCCAGGCTCATTCGCCTTCACTTTGGACTGCAGGTCCTTGAAGACCTTCTCGAATTCCGCTTCCTTACCGGCCTGCACCTTCATCGTCGCGACGACACCGATCACACCCATGACTGTCCCTCACCTGTTCTTTGATTATGGAATCTCGTTGCGGGGCAATTTAGAGCGTTGATGCCCCGGCGGCAAATGCTTCCTGCCGCCCGATTTGCCAAATAAGCAAAGGAGATAGCGGCAATCCGCCGCCCTCCTCCGCTGTTCGTTTTTGACAAGCTGCTGGACGAATACGGTCAGGCGCTCAGCGCCCCTTGAATTCCGGCTTGCGCTTTTCGAAAAAGGCGTCGAGCGCTTCCATATGGTCCTCGGTGCCATGGGCCAGCGCCTGCATGGAGGCGGACATGTCCATCACCGTGTCGAATGTGCCGGTAATGCCGGCGCGCATCAGCCGCTTGGTCATGCGCAGCACATCCGGGGGCTGATTGCAGATCTTGGCGGCAAGCTTCTGCGCTTCGCCCATCAGATCCTCATGAGGCACGACGCGGGAGACGAGGCCCCAGTCCTGCGCCGTCTGCGCATCCACAATGTCACCGGTATAGAAAAGCTCGGCGGCGCGGGCCATGCCGATGATCTTGGGCAGGAGCCAGGCCCCGCCATCGCCGGGCACGAGACCGATCTTCAAAAACGTCACGCCGAATTTCGCGCTGTCGGAGGCAATGCGCGTGTCGCACATGCAGGCGACATCGTTGCCAAGGCCGATGGCCGGGCCGTTGACGGCGGCGATCACCGGCACTTCAAGGCCCCAGACAGCGCGCACGATACGGTGAATGCGGTGCCGGTAGGTCTTGTCGGCGATGGCAATCTGCGGGCCGTCAAAGGCATCCGACTTCTCGCGCATCGCCTTGATGTTGCCGCCGGCGGAAAAGGCGGAGCCTGCGCCCGTCAGAATCACGCAGCGCACATCACGGTCTTCATTGATGCGGTTCGCGGCTTCGGTGAAATTATCCGCGTCTTCCGGCTCGCCCAGCGGATTGCGCATATCCGGCCGGTTGATGGTGAGCGTAACAATGGGGCCGTTCTTTTCGAAAAGCAGCGCGTCTGAGATGGCGGGCATAAATCCTCCCTGAATTTTCTTTGGTTACCGTCCTTATACACTTTCAGGGGCCGCTCGAGTAAATCTTTGAAAACGCATCATTTTGCCAAGTTATCCCCAATCGCCCGGCAACGCTGCGTCAATTTTCATAAATTTTAATCTGAATCCCCAAGCGCTTGTTAAGAACTTTCGCCGAGGCTGGCGCCCGCACGACGACGCTCCGCCAAGGAGCAATTCCGCAACAGGGAGGGGGTTTACCGATGGACCGGTTCAAGGTTCTGATTTCGGCATTTCTGCCCAAATCGGCCACGACCGATATCTCCACCACCGATATCCCCGCCGTTGCGGACACCGCCGCCATCGGCACTGCAGGCGCCGGCACCAAATCTGCCGCGGGCGGCGCCCGTATCCGCGCCGAGCAGCTGAGAGTCTTTGCCGAGCTGCAATCGCGCGCCTTCTACTTCGCCCCGCCCACCCTTGCCTTCTTCGCCGCCTCCTTCGCCATCGAATGGGTGAACCCCTGGCATGCCGCGCTATGGTGGGCTTCGATGATGATCGTGATGATGACCAATCATCTGACGGTCAAAAAGTTTCTCGGCGAGCTTGCCAGGCGAACCGACTTTCCGGACGAATGGGAGCGGCAATGGCACTTTGTGCTGGCAGCCTCGAGCCTCGCCGTCTCCGTTACCTGGGCAAGCTTTGCCTTTGTTTTCTGGCTGGACGGCAATTTTCTCAATAACGCGTTGATCATCGCCGCGCTGACTTCCTCCACCGCTCCGCTTGCCATTTTCAGCTGCTCTTATCATCCCGCTTTTTATACGACCGTCGCGCCGATCTGCGGCGCCACGATCCTCAGGCTTTTATGGACGGACCAGCCGGTCAACTGGATGGGGGCCGTGGTCTTCGTGCTCTTCACCGCGCTGCTCTCGCGCATGTGCGCCTTCGTCAACGACTTCCTGCAGCGCTCATTTTATCTGGCCGATGAACGCAAAGGGCTGATCGATGCGCTCTCGCGGGAGAAAAAGGCGCTGGACCTTGCCCGGCGCAAGGCCGAAGACGCGAGCCGCGCCAAGACGCTCTTCCTTGCCAATATGAGCCATGAGCTCAGAACACCGCTCAATGCGATTATCGGCTTTTCGGAAGTCATGCATTCGGAGCTTTTCGGCAAGCACGCCCATGACAATTACAAGCAATATTCCCACGACATCAATTCAAGCGGCCAGCATCTCTTAGGCCTCATCAACGACATTCTCGATCTCTCCCGCATCGAGGCGGGCCGGATGGATTTTTCCGAAGAGCTGCTGGAGATCGAAATCCTGGCACGCGATTGCCGCAAGCTCGTGGAGCTGCGTGCCGCCGTGCACGATGTGCATATCGTGGAAGATTTCGATACACCCTTGCCGCTTCTGAAAGCCGACGGGCGCGCCATCCGGCAGACCTGGCTCAATCTTCTGACCAATGCGGTGAAATTCTCCCCCCCTAGCCGCTCGGTTTACATGGTGGCAAGGCGGCTGGGTGATGGCAGCCTGATGATCGGCGTGCATGACGAAGGCCCCGGCATCGCCGAGGATGAGATCGAGCACGTCATCCAATCATTCGCGCAAGGAGCGGCCGGTAAAAAGAACCCGGGCTCGGGCACCGGGCTCGGGCTTGCCATCGTCAAAGGGCTCGTGGAAGAGCATGGCGGCGAGTTCCGCCTGACGAGCCGGCTTGGCGAGGGCACACGGGCAGAGGCGATCTTCCCGGCGGACCGCATTATCGACAAATACAGCCGGCCCCATGATGCGTCCCAAGACGGGTTCGAAGGCGATCAGTCCCGCCTTGCGGTTTAAGCGGCCTCTCACACTTGCGCAAAGAAAAGGCCGCCCGGAGGCGGCCTTTCCGATAGATCATTGCGGCGCGCTTAGGCGGCGCTGGAATAACGCTTGAGATGATGGTCGACATTGCCGAACTGCGTGTCGATCATGGTCAGGCGCTTGAAGTAATGGCCGACGCTCAGCTCGTCCGTCATGCCCATGCCGCCGTGAAGCTGCACGGCCTGCTGACCGACGAAACGGCCGGCTTTGCCGATCTGCACTTTGGCGCCGGAGGCCGCCTTCTTGCGCTCGGCTTCTTCTTCCTCGACCTTCAGGTTCACCATGTAGGTCATGGAAACGGACTGCTCATAGGCCATGAACATATCGACCATGCGGTGCTGCAGCACCTGGAACTTGCCGATCGGCACACCGAACTGCTTACGCGTCTTACAATATTCGACGGTGGCCTCGTTCAGCTCTTTCATGCCGCCAATGGCTTCCGCGCTCAGCGCGGCGATGGCCTGGTCGGTGACTTTTTCGACGAGCGGCAGGCCCTTATCAACTTCGCCGATCACGGCATCGGCGCCCAGCTTGACGTTCTCGAAAGTGATTTCCGATGCCCGGCGCCCATCGACCGTCGGGTAGTCGCGGGTGGAGACGCCATCGGCGCCCTTGTCCACGATGAAGACGGTAACGCCGTCACGGTCGCGCTGACCGCCGGAGGTGCGGGCCGTCACGACCAGCTTGTCGGCCCAGGGAGCTGCCAGCACGACGCATTTGTAGCCGTTGAGCACGAAGCCGTCGCCGTCCTTCTTCGCCGTCGTTTTCAGATCGGCGAGATTGTAGCGGCCCTGCGGCTCGGCATAGGCGAACGTCCAGATGTCCTCACCGCCGATGATGCCGGGGATCAGCTCTTCCTGCTGAGCGGGCGAGCCGCCTTCACGCAGGAAACCGCCGGCCAGCACCACGGTTTCAAGGAACGGCTCGACGACGAGATGGCGGCCGAATTCTTCCATGATGATCATGGTGTCGATGGCGCCGCCGCCCAGACCGCCCATCTCCTCGGAGAACGGCGCGGCAAGCAGACCGAGTTCGGCGAATTGCTGCCAATAATCCCGGCGGAAGCCTTCGTCGCTCGCGACGATCTTACGGCGGGTGTCGAAGTCGTATTTGTCCTGCAGGAAGCTCTGCACCGTATTCCGGAGCAGGGTCTGTTCCTCGCTAAACGAAAAATCCATCTCGCTACCTTCCCTGCGTTATAGCCCTAACGCGCGTTTGTTTGTCTCGGTTCCGCTGCCCCGAAGGGCCCCCTCGCGGGCCGGCTGGCACCGGCCCCAGCGCGGGACCGGACGCCAATTTCTTTTTCCGGCCCGCTAAAGCGCGAGACCGGGCGATCTGGCCCTTTTGTTAGAGGCCCAGCACCATTTTGGCAATAATGTTGTGCTGAATTTCGTTGGAGCCGCCATAGATCGCGGTCTTGCGCATATTGAAGTAATTCTGCGACTGACCGGCGGCATATTCGGGTCCCGGTACATATTCGTTACCCGTCCGTTCATGTCCGTGCGGGGCATAAACGAAGCCATAATGGCCCACGGCCTCCAAAGTCAGCTCGGTGATGCGCTGCTGGATCTCCGTCCCCTTGATCTTGAGGATGGACGATTCGGGCCCCGGCCCCTGGCCTTTGCTTTCGGCGGCCAAGGTGCGCAGTTCGGTAAATTCCAGCGCCGTCAGGTCGATCTCGACCTCGGAAATCTTGGTCGAGAACTCTTCCTGGTCGAGCAGCGGCTCGCCGTCCACCAGTTCCGCCTTGGCGATGTTCTTCAGCCGCTCAATGGCCTTTTTCGAGCGCGCGACGCCAGCAATGCCGGAGCGTTCGTTGCCGAGCAGGAACTTGGCGTAGGTCCAGCCTTTGTTTTCCTCACCGATGAGGTTTTCAGCCGGCACTTTCACGTCTTCCAGGAAGACCTCGTTCACCTCATGGCCGCCATCCATGGTGATGATGGGGCGCACGGTGATGCCCGGCGTTTTCATGTCGATGAGGAAGAAGGAAATCGCATCCTGGGCCTTGGCGTCCGGATCGGTCTTGGCCAAGCAGAACATCCAGTCGGCATGCTGGGCGAGCGTCGTCCAGGTTTTCGAGCCGTTGATGATGTAATGATCGCCCTCGCGTACGGCTTTCGTGCGCAGGCTAGCAAGGTCGGACCCCGCGCCCGGCTCCGAATAGCCCTGGCACCACCAATCGTCACCCGACAGGATGCCCGGCAGGAAGCGCTTCTTCTGCTCTTCATTGCCGAAGGTGTAAATCACCGGGCCGACCATTGAGAGGCCGAACGGCAGAAGCGGCGTCGTTTCGGCGCGCGCGCATTCCTCGTTCCAAATGTAGCGCTGGGTGATGGACCAGCCCGTGCCGCCATATTCGACCGGCCAATGGGGAGCGATCCAGCCCTTCTTATAAAGGATCCTGTGCCACATCAGGATCTGTTCTTTGGTCATGTCACCGCGCGTTTTCAGATCGCGCAGCTCTTGGGGATAATTATCCGCGATAAACGCGCGGACCTCGTCACGGAAGGCGATCTCTTCCGGGGAAAAGCTCATATCCATGGCACCAACCTCCAGTTTCCGGCGCCCGGCGGGCCGCCGCGTTTCCTTTGTTTCTTTGCCCGTGTTCTGAAAACGGCTCCGGGGCTCCGGAAAAGGAGCCCGGCCGGGCGATTGGCCGTGAGTTTACTGACAATGTGTCAGGTTTCAAGAAAGATAAGCCGGCGGCTTTCAATATCCAGCCGCGCGCTAAAAATCTTCGCAGCGCTTGCCGCAGGGTCAGACCGGCCCTTTGCCGATGCCATGCGCCTTCATGAAAGCGGCAATCGCCTCTTTATGAGCCGCTGTGGTGAAGCAGATGGGCTCGGCATATTCCTCCATGGCGAGCGCTTCTTCAAAGGACATATCCGCCGCCCGGCGCATGAGGGGTTTTGCCATGGACAGCAGCCCTTCGGGCAACGCCTGCGCACGGGCGGCAAAGGCGCGGGCTTCTTCCACCAACCTCTCATGCGGCACGACTTTGTTGATGAGGCCGAAATCATGCGCTTGGCTGGCGGAAAGTTCCTCCCCGCTCAAATAGAGCTCCATGAAACGGTGATGGCCGATGCGGCGCGAGAAGAGCCAGTTCGTGCCCACCTCCGGCAGAAGCCCGATCTTGGCAAAGGCCGTGACGAGCCGCGCGCGCTCAGAAGCAACAATGATGTCGCAGGCAAGCGCAAAGGCAAGGCCGACACCGGCGGCCGGCCCGTTCAAAGCGGCGATGCATAGTTTGTCGCTGCCCGTCAGCGCCCGCGCCACGCCGCCGAACTGATAGCGGATCCAGCGCCACATGCCGATGGCCCCTTCCCGCCCTTCTTTCAAGATCGTGTCGGCAAATTCCATAAGGCGCATATCACCGCCTGCCGAAAAGGCCGGATCGCACCCGGTCAGGATCAGCACCTCCACATCCGGGCTGCGCAACGTTTCCTCGATGCGTTCGCGCAGCTGATAACAAAGCGTCGCGCTCAGCGCATTGTAGCTCGCCGGATCGTCCATCGTGACGGTGGCAACCCCTGCTTCTACGTCCACCCGGACAAGCTCCCGTTCATCGCGCATGGCGCTTTCGATGAGGTTGCGGTAGCCGGGGGTCTTTGCCGTATTTTCCATGACGCTCTCCTTTTGGCTGTAAAGGTCCCGCGTCCGGGATAAAGCGGAAGACAGACAAGGGCGCGCGAATTCACGGCAACGGAGCTTTGAGAAATTGGAAAAGGCGCGGCAGCCTATATTAGAGCGCGCTACTGCTGAGCTTTGCGCGCGTGCAAAGCCATTCGCGCAATTGCCGGATGGGTTCTTCCTCCCAGCGGCGCGGCTCGGCAACGAAGTAAAAGGCGCGGCCAAGATCGAGCACCGGCAAAGCCGCCTGCGTAAGACGGCCTGCCTTCAGATACGGCAAAGCAAGAATGCGCGGGGCGAGCGCGGCGCCGAGACCGTTTGCCGCCGCCTCCAGCATCAATTGCGCATTCTCGAAAATGTGGGGCTCTGAAGGCGCGGCAGACGCACCGAGCTCATCGAAGAAGCCATGCCAGGCATCTTCCGCGCCGCTGACACCGAGAAGCGGTGTTTTGCTCAGCGCTTCCCCATCCAGCGGCTCAACGGCAAAGACCGCAAGCGCGCCGTCGATGAGCCGCTCCGCTTTCACATCTTCCCAATTGCCAAGCCCGTAGCGGATGGCGGCATCCACCGCGCCGCGTTTGTGCCGCGTGACATGGGGGCCGGTTTCGATTTTCAGATCGAGGCCGGGATGCGTGTCATGGAAATTCTTCAGCTCACCGATGAGCCAGAGCGCGGCAAGCGAAGTGGGCAGATGCAGAACGAGTTTGCCGCTGCCGGATTTGGCGGGCGGCGCGAGGATACGGCCAAGTTCATCGACAATGGGAGAAAGCTCGGCAAAAAGCGAAAGGCCGCACGGGGTAAAGGAAAGCGTGGCGCCGCTGCGCAAAAATAATGCTTCGCCGACGAGCGCTTCCAGCCCCGCCACGCGCTTGGAAAGCGCGGAGACGGTGAGGTTCAACTGCTCTGCAGCGCGGGAAAAACTTTGCGCCCGGCCCACCGCGACAAAAGCCTCGACACCCAGAAGACTGGGAAGGCGGCGGGAGGGCGATGCTTCGGGCGGCGTGCTCACAGTCCTTCCCTCTTTCAAGCGCTCTTGGCGTGCGGGTCAGTTATTCCCGTCCTCGCGCGGCGCGGTCTGCTGGATAATGGCGACGGCCTGCTTGAGCTGGCTTGCCGCCAGCGCCGCGCCCAGCCCGTGCTCGGCCTCGATAGCGTAATTCAGCACCGGCTTCAGGCCGAGCTCTTTCAAGAGCCGGTCATGGGCGGGCCCCGCGCTATGCGCGGCCATGCAATGATCGAGCGCGCGCGGATTGGCCTTGAAGAGCACCGCTGCCGCTGCCGTGCTGACGAAACCGTCAAGCAGCACGGGAATGCGCTGATAGCGCGCGGCGAGAATGGCGCCTGCAATCGCGGCCATTTCACGCCCGCCCAGTTTGCGCAGCAATTCCAGCGGGTCTTTGTCACCTTGGGTGCGCGCCAGGGCCACCTCGACCAAAGCCTTGGCGGGATCGGCTATATCGGGCATCAAACCTTCCAGCCAGTCTTCCGCTCTGCCGCCGAAAAGCGCGGCGGCAAGAGCGGCGGCCACCGCCCGGTTGCCGCTTCCCGCCGCGCCGAGGCAAAGAAGGTCGGCGCCGCCCGCAATCGCTTCCATGCCGAAGGCCATGGTCGCCGCGCAGGCCGGTTCATCCAGCGCGTCTTCCTCGCCGATATCCGGCGTCGGCATATCGAGCGCAAGGTCGAAGACTTTCAGCCCCATGCCGATGTCGAGCGCGATCTGATTGACCGGTGCGCCGCCTGCCGCCATCAGCTCCACCTGCTTTTGCGTATCCGGCTCACCGGCGGGCGCAAGGCCGCGGGCAGCCGCGCCGTGCGTCGAGGCGAAAACGGCAAGCAAGGGGCGCAGCACCATCGGGCCTTCCGCCTGCCAGGCGGCCAGCCATTCGGCCATGGGCGCCAGGCGGCCAAAGGCGGCGACGGGCCAGGCGCGGGCCGCCGCTTCATCGCGGGTCTTTACCCATCTTTCCTTGTCGGGGCCGGGAAGTCCGGAGAGGAGATTTCGAATATCGTCGAAGGGAAGTCCGCTGGCTGCGCGCATAAGAAACTCTGTCCCGATTTCCACCTTCCTCGCCTCCGCCCCGCGCGGAGAGTTTGAATCGGCGGCATTCCTGTCTAAATCTGGAACACGGGACGCAAAATCCCTTGAAGAAACAAAAGGGAAAGATCGACGCCGTGCAGGGCGTTCCTATACCTTATTGCGTATGACACACAACCGCCAAAGCGACACCGAAAACAGCCAAGACCCGCGCCAGGGCCCCCGTCACTGGCAGGACGTGAACCCGGCTGCCCTTTTCGCCGATTTTAAAAGCGCCCTTTCCGCGCTGACCCGGCTGCGCCCGCCCGAGGAAGAGCAAATGCCGCCGCGCGCCCAGCGCGCCTATCCTTTCGCCGGGGCCTTGATCGGGCTCATCGGCGGGATCGGCTTTCTGCTGGCAAGCGGCATCGGATTGCCGGCCCTCGTTTCCAGCGCAATTGCCGTGGGGCTCATGGTGACGGCGACGGGGGCGCTTTCCGAGCGCACTTTCGTCAAAGCCGTTGACCGGCTGGCGAGCCAGTCCAAAGGTCCCCGGCTCGTGGGCGGGGAAGCGGCGCCCACCGGCATGATCGCGCTGGTGCTGATCCTCATTGCCAAGGTCAGCCTGATTGCAGGGCTCGGCGAGATCGGCGGGGCGGGCCTTGCGCTTACCGCGCTGATTGCGGCAAGCGCCGCCGGTTACACCGGCCCCGTCAGCGCGCTTCACTTTGCCTATAATGTGGATGAAGACGCGCCGGACCGGCCGGCAGAAACCGTGGTGCTGCAAGCGCTGATCTTTTGCGCGCTCATCGCCTTTCTCACGCTCTATGTCTGGACGGCGCTTGCCGGGCTGCTCGGCGCTTTCATCGGCGTCATTCTGTCCGGCATTCTTGCGGTGCGCCGGGGCAAAGCGTTTCTGCATAATTCCCTCGCCATTGTCGGCGAGACGACCCAGATTGCCTTTCTGGCCGCGAGCTATATGGTGCTCACCGGATAGAGAGGCGAGCCATGGCGGAAGAAATCGAAAGCCCCTGCATCGGAGTCTGCGCGGTCGATGGGCGCAGCGGCCTTTGCGAGGGATGCGGGCGCAAGCTGAAAGAGATTGCCGGCTGGCGCGGCTATAGCGCGCCGGAGCGGGCCGAGATCATGGCCGCCTTGCCCGAGCGCATGAAAGCGGCGGGCTTTAAAATCCGCGAGCGGACCTGACTTATCCCGCGTCGCGGTCCGCTTTCAGGCCGAGCGGGTTTGCATCGAGCACCTTGCCGGAAAGCGCGCCCAGCCAATCGAGCCCCTGGCGCAGCCGCACCACTTCCCCGATGACGACAATGGCCGGCGCCTTGAAGCCCGTGCGCTCGATATCGGCGATGACGCTGCCCAGATCGCTTTCCAGAGTTTCCTGATCTTTCAGTGTGGCATTGCGCACCAGCGCCACCGGTTCATCGGCGCTGCGTCCGTTTTCGCGCAGGATATCGACAATGCGCGGCAGATGCGCGAGCGCCATGTAAAGAACGATGACGGGCGAGCCCTTGGCGATCGCCGCCCAATCGAGATGTTCGGGCACCTTGCCGCTCGCGGTATGGCCGGTGACGAAAGTGACGGCGTGGTTCGTGTCGCGGTGGGTGACGGGAATGCCCGCATAGCCGAGGCCGCCCACACCGGCGGTAACGCCCGGCACGATGCGGAAGGGAATGCCGGCTTCGACGAGCGCCAGGCCCTCTTCCCCGCCCCGGCCGAAGACGAAAGGATCGCCGCCCTTCAGCCGCAGCACGCGCTTGCCTGCGCGGGCCAGCTCGACAAGGCGGGCGGAAATATCGCGCTGCTTCGGGCTCGGCTTGCCGCCGCGCTTGCCGGAATATTCGAGCGTGGCCTTCGGCGAGGCAAGCTTCAGCACCGCCTCATCCACCAAGGCGTCATATACAATCACATCGGCTTGAGAGAGGGCATTCCAGGCATGGAGCGTCAAAAGTCCCGGATCGCCGGGGCCGGCGCCGACGAGCCAGACCCAGCCCAGCTCAAACCGCGGCAGGCCAAGGCCCTCAGCGGCGCGGCCGAGCGCGCTTTCTGCGCCTTTCTCAGGCGCCGGAGCACCGGACGCGCCCGCCCCAGAAGGACCAAGAGGAATGATATCTGCCGCCATGAATTCACTCATTATTTGCGTGAATTAAATCAATTCACGCTGCACCACGTAAATAATGACTTATCCTCCCCCTTGCAAGCCCCTGCGATACTGGCGCCAGACCGGCACTTTAACAGGAAAGCACCGGAAAATCCGCCTGTGCGGCATCACGAAAACCGCAGGAGGCTCAAATCCGCCCGAAAGCGGGAAAGAAACGGCAATAATTTGGAGGCTACACTCACCCCATGAGAGACAATCGCTGGACATGGCTCGGCCTTTTCGGCCTCGCGCTCGCCGCGCTGATTTATGTGCTTCATTCGCGTTATCCGGGCGTTCTGGGCCAGGAGGACGCGCAGATGCGTCTCGTTTACGCTGTGGCGCTGCTTTCCTTCGTCGGGGGCAGCTTCGTACTCGGCTGGCGGGGCAGCGCGGGTCTAGCGCTGAAACAGGCCCTCATCTGGATTACCATCGCGCTCGGGCTGATCATCGGTTATGGCTACCGGGACGTGTTCTATTCGCTCGGCACGCAGGTGCGCTCCGAGCTTGCCCCTGCAAGCCCGCAGCAAACAGGGCCGGGCACCGTCACGCTTGCCTCGACACGGAACGGGCATTTTCTGGCAGACGCCCTCATCAACGGCACGCATGTGCGCCTTCTCGTCGATACCGGGGCGAGCGATGTGGCGCTGACCATGGAAGATGCGCGCCGGCTCGGCTTCAAACCGCAGGAGCTTTCCTACACCGTGCCTTACCAGACGGCGAACGGACTTGCCTTTGCCGCGCGCGTGACGCTCGATGAAATCAAACTTGGGCCGATCACCCAGCGCAATGTCCGCGCCTCGGTGATGAGCCAGGGGCTCGACCAGTCACTGCTCGGCATGAGCTTTCTGGGGCAATTGCGCTCGCTGGAAGTGCAAGGCAGCCGGCTCATCCTCAAACAATAATTTCAAAGAGCGGCGGGCAAGGCGGCCTTCGCCCCTGTTACCGGCTGCCGCTTCGCTGTATCTTACCGGCTCTTTCAGGGTGCCGTCCGGCGCCCCTCATCAGTTCACTGGGGATGTGATTTCATGCTGCCCGTACCGCGCGCCGATCTGGAACCGAATACCGAAGCCTTCGAGACGACGCCGCTCGTCGCCCCGACCGGCTTTCGCGAATATGACGCGCGCTGGCTCTTTCCCTCGCAGATCAATCTGCGCGGCGTGCAGGCGCTCGGCCTCGGGCTCGGCACGCTGATCCATGAAATGGGTATCGAGCCGAAAATTTCCGTCGGGCACGATTTCCGCGGCTATTCGGGCTCGATCCAGCAGGCGCTGATGAACGGGCTGATGGGCGCGGGCTGCGAGGTGTTCGATATCGGCCTTGCGCTGTCGCCGGTCGCTTATTTCTCGCAATTCGCGCTCGATGTGCCCGCCGTTGCCATGGTGACGGCAAGCCACAATGAAAACGGCTGGACGGGCGTTAAAATGGGCGTCGAGCGCCCCCTCACCTTCGGGCCGGATGAAATGTCCCGGCTGAAGAAGATCGTGCTCGAAGGCACTTACAAGACACGCAGCGGCGGGGCCTATCACTTCATCGAAGATATGCGCGAGCGCTATATCGAGGACCTGACGAACCGGCCGAACCTGAAGCGCAAGCTGAAAGTCGTGGCCGCCTGCGGCAACGGCACGGCGGGCATCTTCGCGCCGCGCGTGCTGGAGGCCATCGGCGCGGAAGTCATCGCGCTCGACTGCGAACTCGATAACACATTCCCGCGCTACAATCCCAATCCGGAAGACATGGAAATGCTTCATGCGCTGCGCGACAAGGTGCTGGAAACGGGCGCCGATGTCGGCCTTGCCTTTGACGGGGACGGCGACCGCTGCGGCGTGGTGGACAATGAGGGTGAAGAAATTTTCGCCGATAAAGTGGGCGTCATGCTCGCCCGCGATCTTTCCGCCCAATATCCGAACGCGCAATTCGTCGTCGATGTGAAATCCACCGGGCTTTTCATGACCGATCCGGTGCTTTTGAAAAACGGCGCCAAGACCGATTATTGGAAGACCGGCCATTCCTACATCAAGCGCCGCTCGCACGAGCTGAACGCACTGGTCGGTTTCGAAAAAAGCGGGCATTACTTTTTCAACCAGCCCATCGGACGCGGCTATGATGACGGGCCGCTTTCCGCTATCGCCATTTGCGACATGCTGGACCGCAACCCGGACAAGAGCATGGCGGATCTGAAAAACGCCCTGCCCAAGACCTGGGGCTCGCCCACTATGTCGCCTTATTGCGACGATGAAAAGAAATACGATGTGGTGGACCGCATGGTGACGCTCTTTTCCGCCATGGCGGACAAAGGAGAGATGCTGGCGGGCCAGAAAATCCGCGAGCTTGTGACCGTCAACGGCGTGCGCATCGTGCTGGAAGACGGCACCTGGGGCCTTGTGCGCGCCTCCTCCAACAAGCCCGGCCTTGTGGTGGTGGTAGAAAGCCCGACCTCGGAGGAAAACATGCGCGCGATCTTTACCGAGATCGACACGCGCCTTTCCGCCCAGCCGGAAGTCGGTGAGTACGACCAGAAAATCTGAGGCAAAATCTGAAGTGAAAGCGGCAAGCGGGGGCAGCGCCATGACGGATGAGATCCCGGCCGGGTTCGAGCCGATCGATCTGGAACGCCAGGACATTGTGAGTTTCGAGCGGCATATCGGCCCGCTCTATCAGCGTGCCGGTGAAGCAGAGGGCAAAGCCTGCTGGGGCTTCCGCGCCGCCGCCCATCACTGCAATCCATACGGCATGCTGCATGGGGGCATGTTGACCAGCGTCGCCGACACGATGATGGGCAGCCTCGTTTTCCACGCTCTTGAAGGCAAGCCCTGCGCGACGATCAGCCTGACATCGGATTTCATCGGCGCGGCGAAAGCCGGAGACTGGATCGAAGGGCGTGCGGAAGTCTTGCGCATGGGCCGCGCCGTCTGCTTTTTGCGGGCGGAAATGCGCGCGGGCGAGCGTCTGCTCATGAGCGCAAGCGGCGCCTGGGCCATCATTCAGCCGCGCTGAGCGGTCTCAACCCGCCCAAAGATCGTAGAACATCCGCAAGGACGTGATGAGCAGGAAGAAAGCGAAGGCACGGGCCAGCGTGACGCGCGAAATGGCATGGGCAAGATTAGCGCCCCAAGGCGCGGCCAGCACCGTTGCCGGCACGATGAGCGCAAAGCCGATGAGATTGACATAACCAAGGCTGAGCGGGGGCAAAGTCTCGATGCCCCAGCCGCCAAGGACGAAGCCGATGGCGCCCGGCACGGAGATGAGAAGGCCTAGGCCTGCAGACGTCGCCACCGCCTGGTGAATGGGTTTGCCGTAAAGCGTCATGACGGTGACGCCGAAGGTTCCCCCGCCGATCCCCATCATGGAAGAAAGCCCGCCGATGATCGCGGCGATAAGCCCCTGTCCCGCCGTGCCGGGCAGCTCGCTGCCCAAACGCCAATCATCGCGCCCGAACGCCATGTTGAAAGCGACGAGCAAGGCAACGGTTGCGAAGATCGCCGTTAGCACTTCCCCGTTCACATAAGCGGCAAGGGAGGTACCGGCGGCAACGCCGAGCAGCATGGGCAAGGCCCAGCGCTTCAAAAGCGCCCAGTCCACCGCGCCTTTTTTGTGATGCGCGCGCACGGAGCGGATGGAGGTGGCGATGATCGTGGCAAGCGAGGTGCCGACCGCCAGATGCATGCGCACCGCCTCATCAAGACCGATGGCGGTGAAGACATGAAAGAGCACCGGCACGATGACGATGCCGCCGCCAACGCCGAGGAGGCCGGCAATGATGCCCGCGACAATGCCCGTTGCCAGAAGCCCGGCAATGAAAAGGCCGAGCTCGGCGGCCGAATAATCCGCAAAGAATTCCACGCTTATGCCTCCGTCATGGCAGCGGGAACCGGATCATCGACGCAGGAGAGCGCCTCTTCGACCACCGATATTCCTGCACCGGGTTTTACTGCGTTTTCGCTCAAATGCCGCCGCCAGGCCCGCGCGCCGGGCACGCCCTGGAAGAGGCCGAGAATATGCCGTGTCATGGCGTGAAGCGGCACGCCTTCGGCAAGGCGGCGCTCGAGATAGGGATAAAAGCCGCGCACGATCTCGCCGCGGCTTTTGACGGGCGTCTTCGCGCCGAAAAAGCGCCGGTCCACTTCCGCCAGCTCATAAGGGGTTTCATAAGCCGCGCGGCCCATCATCACCCCGTCCACATGGGCAAGCTGGGCGGCGGTTTCGTCCAGCGTGCGAATGCCGCCATTAATGATGATTTCCAGCTCCCGAAATTCCTGCTTGATGCGGTGAACGAGCGGATAATCAAGCGGCGGAACGGTGCGGTTTTCTTTCGGCGAGAGCCCTTTCAGCCAGGCCTTGCGGGCGTGAATGGTGAGCGAGCGCACACCCGCCTCGCGCATACGCGCGGTAAAGGCGGGCAGCACCTCTTCCGGCTCCTGTTCATCGACACCGAGACGGCATTTGACCGTGACGGGCACGGTCACCGCCTTTTGCATCGCCTCGACGCAAGCCGCAACAAGCTCTGGCTCCTTCATCAGGCAGGCACCGAACCTGCCCGATTGCACCCGGCCGGAGGGGCAGCCGACATTCAGATTAACCTCGTCATAGCCGAAATCCGCCCCGATGCGCGCGGCCTCGGCAAGTTCCGCCGGCTCGCTGCCGCCAAGCTGAAGGGCGACGGGATGTTCTTCCTCGTTAAAGCCCAGAAGACGCTCCCTATCCCCATGCAGCACCGCCATGGAGGTCACCATCTCGGTGTAAAGCAGCGCATGGCGCGAGATAAGGCGCAGGAAAAACCGCTCATGGCGGTCCGTCCATTCCATCATCGGGGCAACCGAGAAAAGGCGGTTTAGCTGGCTCATGAGGGGCTTCTATCGCGCCTTGAGGGGCACTGGCAAGCGCGCCCGGCCCCACGGGTTAAGCAGGTTTGCCGCTTTTCCTGCTAAATCACGCCTTCGAGAATGTGGAGATACGAGCGCACCTGCGAGACATAGCGCTGGGCCTCGCGCCCGCGCGCATAACCGTGGCGCAGGCTTTTGTAATATTTGGGGTCCATGAGAAGCGGCAAAACCTCGCGCAAATCCGTCCAGGAGCTTTTGTTGAGCCCGCGCCGCTCGGCCAGAAGCCGGGCATCGTAAAGATGGCCCATGCCCATATTATAAGCGGCAAGGGCGAACCAATAGCGGTCCGTGCCTTTCACATCCTCCGGGATACGGTCGATCAGCTCGGCGAAATATTTCGCCCCGCCCTCAATGGATTCTTCCGGGTCGAGCCGGTCTTCCACGCCAACCTCTTCGGCGGTAGCGAGCGTCAGCATCATGAAGCCGCGTACGCCGGTGGGCGAGCGCGCGGAAGGGTTCCAACGGGATTCCTGATAGGAGATGGCTGCGAGCAAGTGCCAGGGCAGACCGTACCGGTCTGCCGCATCTTCCAGATCGCCGCGGTAGTCGGGCAACTTTTCCTCGATGTCCCGCCGGAAGCGGGAAATGTCCACATAGTCGAATTCGGGAAAGTAATCGAAAAAGCGGTGATCGAGCCGCTCTATGAGCCCGGCCTTCTTTTTCTTTGCAAACCATTCTTCCAGATAAGCACCCAGCACCACCGCCTCTTTGGCATAGGCCCAGGCAATCTCGCGCTGAGGCGTGAGGTCAAGCGCGGCGCGCAGCTCGGGGTAAAGGCGGCGGTTGACCTTAAAGATCGGCGTGTCGGCAACGGTACAGCCGATCTCGTCATCGGCGATCTGCGCGAAGAGGGCTTCCGTCGTCTCATTCGACTCCCGCCAGGTAATGAACTCGGCTTTCTCCGCCAGGCTTTTCTCGCGCAGTTCCGCCAGCCGCTCGGCATAGGAGGTGCCGGCCGGCACCACCAATTCCGTATCCGCCAGATCCGTCAGTTTTTTCAGGCGCGGGCCACCGCGCCGGCAAACCACAATCTCTTTCACGCTCTGATAGGAGGGGGAAAAGGCATAAAGCGCCTCGCGCGCCGGGGTAACGGTGAGACCGGCGGCCGCAATATGCGCGCGGCCCTCCTTCAGCGCGAGAAGCACATCGGGCACGCTGGAAAAAAGCCGGTACTCGGCCTCGACGCCAAGGTCATTCGCCAACGCTTTCGTCAGCTCGTATTCATAACCCGTCGGTCCTTCCCTGCCCTCATAATAGGTGGTGGGACCGGGAACCGTGGCAATGACGAGCGTGCCTGAGTCCTCGATCGCCTGGAGGCTCGGGTCCACGCGGTCATGAAAAAGCAAAAGGTCGAGAACGCCCCAGAGGACCAATGCGGCGATGATAAAATAGGGAAGATAAGGCCGCAGCTTTGCCCGCAACTCTTTCGCGTGCTCGCGGCGATGATGCTCGTGTGTCACGCAATGCCCCCGCTTGGCCCGTCAGGTGCTGAAAGTGTGCCTGAGAGAAGATTTAGGGGAAAATAAAAAAATGAAAAGGCCCGCCAAAGGCGGGCCTTTTACACAGCTTGTTGAAGAAATGCTTACTTGCCCTTCGGCATTTCGTTAAAGGGCACGTTTTTATCCACACGAATGTCCTGCGGCAGGCCGAGCACGCGCTCCGCCACGATGTTGCGCAGGATTTCGTCCGTGCCGCCCGCGATGCGGTAGCCCGCGCCGCCGAACCACTGGTTCTGGAAGGTGGCGTTCTGCGCGGAGATATCGCGGTCGCGGATGATGCCGCCAATGTCCTGCAGGTCCATGGCGAAGGAGCCGAGTTCCTGCATCTTGGGCGCGGAAACGATCTTGCTGATGGAAGATTCCGGTCCCGGCGTCTGCCCCTTGGAAAGAGCCGTCAGGGTACGGAATTTCGTGTATTTCAGCCCTTGCGTTTCCACATACCATTGCGCAATGCGCTCGCGCACCGCGCCGTTGTTGATGGCCGGCCCATCCGCAAGTTCCGCGTCACGGGCAAGATCCACAAGCTCGGACCAGTCCGCGCCGCCGCCGCCGCCAACGGCCAGGCGTTCGTTCATCAGCGTCGTCAGCGCCACTTTCCAGCCATCACCCGGCTGGCCGAGACGGTCGCTATCGGGTACGCGCACATCGGTGAAGAAGACCTCGTTGAAGTTCGCCTCGCCCGACATCTGCCGGATGGGACGCACTTCCACGCCCGGCGACTTCATGTCGACGATGAACATGGTCAGGCCCTTGTGTTTGGGCACGGTCGGGTCGGTACGCACGACGACGATGCCGTAATCGCAATAATGAGCGCCCGAGGTCCAGACCTTCTGGCCGTTGATCACCCATTCATCGCCGTCCTTTTCCGCGCGGGTGCGCAGGCCGGCAACGTCCGAGCCGCCAGCAGGCTCGGAGAAGAGCTGGCACCAGATTTCCTCACCCCGGATCGCCGGGCCGACATAGCGGGCCTTGTGCTCTTCCGTGCCCCAGGCAAGGACGGTCGGGATGCACATGCCAAGGCCGATGTCATAAAAGCCCGTGGGCACCAGATAGTTGGCTTCTTCCTGGGAATAGATGACGGACTGAATGGAGGTGCCGCCCTGACCGCCATATTCCTTCGGCCAGGTGATGCAGGCGAACCCTGCTTCGGCCTTCTTGCGCTGCCAGTCTTTCGCGCGCTGCAGCGCGTCTGTGCCGCTCAGCGCCTCGAGCGTGTCTTTCTTGCTTGCCTTGCGCTTGGCATTGGCATCGAGCCATTTGCGCACTTCGGCGCGGTAGGCGGCTTCTTCCGGTGTATCGTTGAAATCCATGGGTCAAATCCTCTTTGTTTGGGTCTCTTGGTTTGGCTTTACGGCTGCTCGTTAAGCGGCGTTGCGCGCTTCGAGCTGGGTGACCAACCGTTCGCGCCAGTAAAGCTGCGACCCGAGGGAGAGAGCCAAAAGCTTGGCCCGGCGATAGAAGAACTGGGTATTGGCTTCCCAGGTGTAACCAATGCCGCCATGGGTCTGGATGTTTTCTTGAGCGGCATAAATATAGGCCTGCGTCGCGGAGATGCGGGCAGCGGCGGCAGCTTCGATGAGCTCGGCGCCATTGTCGTTGAGCATCATCGCCCCGTAATAGCTGTTGGAACGGGCGAGCTCGATCTTCACATACATATCGGCCAGCTTGTGCTTGATCGCCTGGTAAGAGCCGATCTGGCGGCCGAACGCATAGCGCTCGAGCGCGTAATCGCGGGCCATCCACATGGCGGTTTCCGCGCCGCCCACCTGTTCGAAGGCGGTCCAGACGGCAGCGCCATCGAGAACGCGGCGCACAAGGTCCCAGCCCTCGCCTTCCGCGCCCATGAGCTCGGCGGCGGCGCCATCAAATTTCAGGGCGGCGTGGCCGCGCGTCGGGTCGATGGTTTTCAGCTGCTCTTTGGAGATGCCCGAACCGTTCAGCTCCACAATGGCGAGCGAGAGCGCCTTGTCGCCCGAGCCGCCCGTATTGACGAGCACGACGGCGATATCCGCGATCTCCCCGTCCGGCACCGGCATTTTCGTACCGGTGAGCTTGCCGCCTTTCAGGCTGGCTTTGACGGTGCGCGGGCTCGGCGCGTTCGTGCCTTCGGCCATGGCGAGCGTGCCGATGATCTCCCCGGCGGCGAGCTTGGGCAGGTATTTCTGTTTCTGCGCTTCGCTGCCGGCCAGCTTAATGGCCTCGGTCGCCAGGAAGACGGAAGAAGAGAAAGGAACGGGCGCAGCCACACGGCCCAGTTCTTCGGCCACCACACACAGTTCCAGCGCGCCAAGGCCGAGCCCGCCATATTCTTCCGGAATGGCGGTGCCCGTCAGGCCCATTTCCACCAGGCCTTTCCAGACATCTTCGGCATAAAGCTCGTCCGACTCCAGAACGCGGCGCACGACGTCGTAGCCACATTTGTCGGAAAGAAATTTGCTGACCTGCTCCTTGAGCATTTTCTGGTCATCGGAGAAATCGAAATTCATAGTGCCTCCCGTTCGGCATCGACACGCGGGACCCGCGCGGATGCATACCAACCGTTATCCGGTTCATTGTTGCCTGGTGCATCGGTATCCGTGGCCATCCCTTGAGGCCGCAGGATCAAGTGACGCCATTTTTCCCTCAATTTAGCGGCGGGAAAAGGCCCGAAAAGGGCCGAATGGGCGATTCCGCATGGCTTCGGGCTTTTGACGCAGCGTCCGGCTGAGAGAGCCTTGCAAGAATTTTGCGATTTTTCCGGCCCATAGGGGCTCAGAGGCTGTTTTCGTCCTCTTCCGTGGACAGATTCGCCTTCAGTTTGGACAAAACCGTCAAGAGCTGGTCGGCTTCCTGCGGCGACACACCCTTGAAAGCCTGCTGAAACATATCGCGCGCGCAGGCCGCCAGAACCGGCCTGATCTCATCGATCCTTTTTGTGAGATAAACCCGCCAGACGCGCCGGTCCTCAGGATCGGCCTGCCGCGTGAGCCAGCCTGCCCCTTCCATCTTGTCGATAATGCGCCCGAGCGGCGCGCGCTCGAGGCCCACCGCCAGCGCAAGCTCCGTCTGGGTGCGCCCGTCCTTGCGGATGAGGCTGGCAAGGACACGCACCTGGGTGAGTGAAAGCGCGATGCCGGCTCCCCTGAGCCGCCGCTCCCAGACGCGCAGGAGCAGCCTGTTGGCATCATGCATCAGCCAGCCGAAGGTGCGCTCGAACTCAAACTCGTCGCCCGGCTGCATTTGCGCGGCTTTCATGCCTTCTGCCTGCGGAACACTCATCCCCTGATCCATCGCTTGCGGCCGGCCTGCCCCGGACCTCTTTACTTCCCTTGCGTCAGAACGCTTGTGAGATTGTAACCATGTATACTATAATTCAGGAAACAAAATAACGCCTCACACTTTTCATGAGGCGAAAGCGGGTGAGGATCATGCAGGCACGCCGTCCCTTTTTCTCCTGTTCTTACGCGGGCAATCGGTATTCGGGCATCGCGCCGCGCGCCGCCGCTCTTCTGGCGCTGGCGTTTACCGCCGCCTGCGGAGAGGCCGAAGAAGCGCCGAAAGCGGAACGGGCCGCCGTGCCAGTTTTCACAACGCAAATCGAGGAACGCGAACTCGTCCAGCCCATCACCGGGACGGGCACGATCGCCGCGCAAAAAACCACGGATATGGGCCCGCAGGTCGATGGCATTATCGACGAGGTTTATGTCCGGGTCGGCGACCGGGTGAAGGAAGGCGATGCGCTCTTCAAGACCCGCGCCATCGATTTCGAATTGCAGGTGAAAGAGCTGGAAAGCCGCGTCAAGCTGGCGCGCGCTGAAATGCGCAATGCCGAACGCGAGTTCAAACGCATCAAGGAGCTGCGCAGCAAGGGCGTTGTGTCGATCGGCCAGCTCGACAAGGTACAGGCCGCTTATGATGTGGCCAGCGCGCAATATGGCGTCGCCAATGCGCAATTGGAGCAAGCCCGCCAGCGCCTGAAAGACGCGACCGTGCGCGCGCCCTTCGACGGGGTGATCACACAGCAGGATATTTACGAAGGCAAATTCATGGCGACGCGCGGGGGCGGCATGGGCGGCCCATCGGGTGTCGTGCAAATTCAGAAAATCGATATTGTCGGCGCCATCGTCAATGTGCCCGCCGTCCATCTTTCAAAACTCGCGCTCGGCACGCCCGCCAAAGTCTATATCGACGGGGTGGACGAGGTTTACGACAGTGAGATTCACATCCTCAACGACAAGGTGGACCACACCACCCGTTCCATCGAAGTACGCGTCGGCCTGAAGAACGAGGATTACAAGATCAAGACGGGGCTTTTCACCCGGGCTGAATTTTATCCTCCCCCGCGCAAGGCACTGGTGATGGACCGCTCCGCGCTGCTGGGCATTGAAGGCGCGCGCTATGTCTTCGTGCCCGATCAAGGGCGCGCGCGGCGCCAGCCTGTCGAGGCGGTGCAGCTCGATGCGGCCAGCGTCGAAATTCTGCGCGGGCTGGAAGCCGGCGACAAGGTGCTGACCGGCCCCATGCTCGGCACGCTGATCGACGGGCTCGCCATCCGCATCGAAGAAAGCAATTCGGGCGAGACGGCACCGGAAACGGCGGCCATGCTCACCCCTACCCAAACCGGCACGCGCTAAGCGGATAGGAACAAGCCATGTGGATTTCCGATCTTTCCATCCGCCGCCCGGTTTTCGCGGTCATGATCATTGCCGCGCTTGTCACCTTGGGCTGGATTTCCCTCGGGCGGCTCGGTGTCGATCTTTTTCCGCGTGTCGAGTTTCCCGTTGTCTCGATCAATACGGAGCTTGAGGGCGCAAGCCCCGACACGATCGAATCGGAAGTGAGCGACCCGGTCGAGGAACAGGTCAACACGATTTCGGGCATCGAGAATCTTTCTTCCACGAGCTCCGAAGGCCAAAGCCAGGTGGTGATCGAATTCGGGCTCGATGAAGATGTCGACGTGAAAGCGCAAGATGTGCGCGACAAAGTGGCGCTCGCCCGCCCCGACATGCCGGTCGATACCCGCCAGTCCATCGTCCAGAAAATCGACCCCGACGCGCAGCCCATCATGTCCGTGATGATCGCGGGCGATATGCCGATCCGTCAGCTTACCCAGTTTGCCGATAAGACGGTGAAGGAGCAGCTGCAGCGCGTGCCCGGCGTCGGCTCCATCAAACTTGTCGGCGGGCGCGACCGGGAAGTGCGCATCTGGCTCGATGCGGTGAAGCTGCGCGCTTTCGGCGTGACGGCGGATGACCTCATCACCGCGCTGCGGCGCGAACATGCGGAAATTCCCGGCGGGCGGCTGGAGACAGCGGGCCTGCAAACCGAATTTTCGGTCAAGACCAAGGGCGAAGTCGGCAGCGTGAAGGAGTTCGGCGATATCGTCATTGCCTTCCGCCAGGACGGCGCGCCCACCCGCATCCGCGATGTGGCGCGGGTGGAGGACGGGATGGAAGATTTCCGCTCCTATGCCGAGCTCGACGGCAAGCCCGGTGTCTCGCTCGAAATCCGCCGCCAGTCGGGCCGCAATGCCGTGGAAGTTGCCCGCGCGATCCGCGCCGAGCTGACCCATCTGGAAGAGCTTGCCCCGCCCGGCATGCGCATCATCGCGGCGCGCGATACCTCGCTCTTCATCGAAAGCGCCGCCAATGACGTTTTCGACGACATCATTCTCGGTATTATTCTCGTGGTGCTGGTGACGCTCGCCTTTCTGCTCAATCTGCGCGCCACGATTATCGTCGCCATTGCCATGCCGACGGCGCTGATCTCCACTTTCTTCGCCTTCTACGTCATGGATTTCACGATCAACCTCATGACATTGATGGCGCTTTCGGTCGCTGTCGGTCTTCTGGTGGATGATGCGATCGTCGTGCTGGAGGCAATTTACCGCAAGCTCGATGAAGGCTACGGGCCTATGGAAGCCGCCTCGCTGGGCGTGCGGGAAGTGGGCGCGGCGGTGCTGGCAGGCACTTTGTCGATCTGCGCGGTCTTCGTGCCCATCGCCTTCATGAGCGGTGTGGTGGGCCGGTTCTTCTTTCAATACGGGCTGGCGATCACCTTCTCGGTCATGGTTTCGCTCCTTGTCTCGCTGACGCTCACACCGACGCTCTGCGCCCGCTTCCTCAATAAAGGGACGGTGGACCGCGATGAGATGAGTTGGCTTGCACGGATTTTCGAAGATGCCTACCGCTCGCTGGAGCGGGCCTATGAAAACCTCCTGCATCTGGCGCTGCGTTTTCGCTGGCTGGTCATGCTGCTGGCCTTCGGCGCTGTCATTCTGGGGCAGATGGCGGCAAGCACCATTCCCACCGCTTTCGATACGAAAGCCGACAGAAGCGAGTTCCTTGCGAAAGTGGAGCTTCCCTTCGGCGCCGGGATCGAGCAAACCCGGCAAGTGGCGAGCCGCGTTGCCCAGGCTCTGTCGGGCACCGAGCATGTCACGACCGTCTTCTATACGATCGGCTCGGGCACGCAGCAGCGCGTCAACGAAGCCGAATTCTATATCGGCCTCACCCCGAAAGCCGACCGCGACGAGGGCGCGATCGCCGTTATGGGTGCGGCCCGCGCGGCCATGCTGCAGGCAGCGCCCGAGGCGAAGCATGTGAGCGTTTCGGATGTGCCCTGGATTTCCGGCGGCGGTTTTTCTTCCTTCGAGCTCACTTATTCTTTGCGCGGACCGGACCTTGCCGTGCTTGAAGCAAAGACAGATGTGATCACCGCGCGGATGGAGGAGACGGGCCTCTTTACCGATATCAAAACCTCCTTCGAGACAGGCAAACCGGAAGTGCAGGTTTCCGTCGACCGGCGCCGGGCGGCGGATCTTGGCGTTTCGGTGCGCAACCTGGCCGAGACGGTGCGCTCGCTCGTCGGCGGCACGGATGTCGTGACCTATGAAGAATATGGCTCACGTTATGATGTGCGGGTGCGGCTCGAAGAAGATCAGCGCAACGATCTCGACCGGCTGGAGCTTATTCAAGTGCGCGGCTCGGACGGGAAACTTGTCGATATCGCCAATATGGCGAAGTTCCGCATCGATAGCGGCCCAGCGCAGATCGACCGGCAGAACCGCTCCCGCCGCATTGCGCTTCTGGCCAACACGCCGGAAGGCGTGGCGCTGGGCGAGGCAACCGCACGCCTTGAACAGATTTTGCGTGAGGCCGAACTTGGGCCAGGTTATGTCTGGTCGGCCGAAGGCAAAGCCAAACGCATGAAGGAGAACCAGCAGGCGATCAGCTTTGCGTTCCTTCTGGCGCTCACCGCGCTCTATATGATCCTGGCGAGCCAGTTCAACAGCTTCGCCCAGCCGGCGATCATCATGCTCACCGCCCCGCTCTCTTTCGTCGGCGCATTCTTTGCGCTGGCGATTTCCGGCGAGACGCTGACGATGTTCGCGCAGATCGGTATGCTGGCGCTGATGGGCCTTGTGATGAAGAACGGCATTTTGCTCGTCGATTATGCCAACACCTTGCGCGAGGAAGGCCGCCCGGCCCGCGAGGCAATGCTGCATGCAGGGCCCGTGCGCCTGCGCCCCGTGCTCATGACCGCTTTCTCCACGATTTGCGGGATGATTCCCGTCGCCCTTTCCACCAGCCAGGGGGCGGAGTTCCGGAACGCCATGGGTATTCTCGTTATTGGCGGGCTTATTTCTTCCACCTTCCTAACATTGGTGGTTGTACCCGTCGCGTACACGCTGATGGCCGACACGCCCGGCTTCTTCAAATCATTGGGCCGGAAAGCCGCGGCACTTGGCGGAAAAGCGGGCATTTGGCGCGGCTCCCAGGGACCGGCGGACTAACCCTTATGGATTGCAGCCTCGCAGCCGCAACAAGTCCGCCCGACACTTCCTGGTGAAGTTTCACCCGCAAGGCTAGACATATTCCGGACATTGCCTAAATTTCGCCAGAGGCCGGTGCTAGAAGCATCGGCCTTGGCCGTTTGGCCCCCATCCCGGCCCGCCCCCGGCAGCGCCAGAAGCACCGAGTACCGCATGAGAACCGAAGACCCCCGCCCCATCGCGCTGAAAGATTATAGCGAACCCGATTTCTGGATCGATGAGGTGCATCTCGACGTAGACCTTGCGCCTGAGACGGCGCAGGTACGCTCGACGCTTGCCGTGCGCCCCAATGCAAGCCGGCCGGGCAAGGACAGTCTGCGGCTCGACGGGGAAGGGCTGGAGCTGCTGGAAGTTCACCTGAACGGGGAAAAGCTGGGCCCCAACCGCTATCAGGAAGATGAGAGCGGGCTGACCATTATGGAGGTGCCGGCAGGCGCCTTCACGCTGACCACGGTCTCGCGCTGCAACCCGGCGGCCAATACCGCATTGACGGGGCTTTATCTTGCCGGCGGCATCTTCTGTACCCAGTGCGAGGCGGAAGGGTTTCGGCGCATCACCTATATGCTCGACCGGCCGGACGTCATGGCGGTTTACCGCACGCGCATCACCGCCGAAAAGGCGCTGGCTCCCGTGCTGCTGGCCAATGGCAATTGCGTGGAGAGCGGGGTGCTGGAAGACGGGCGGCATTTTGCCGAATGGCACGATCCCTACCCCAAACCTTCCTATCTTTTTGCGCTGGTGGCGGGCGATCTTGGCTGCGTGCGCGATGCTTTCACCACCGCCTCGGGGCGCGAAGTCGATCTGCGCATCTATGTGGAGCCCGGCAACGAAGACCGCTGCGCCTATGCGATGGATGCGTTGAAGCGCGCCATGGCCTGGGACGAGAAAGTCTTCGGGCGTGAATACGATCTCGATATTTTCATGATCGTCGCCGTCAGTGCTTTCAATATGGGCGCGATGGAAAACAAGGGCCTGAATATCTTTAACGACAAATATATTCTCGCCCGGCCCGACACGGCGACGGATTTAGATTTCGCCAATATCGAGGCGATCGTCGCCCATGAATATTTCCACAACTGGACCGGCAACCGCATTACCTGCCGCGACTGGTTTCAGCTGTGCCTGAAAGAAGGGTTGACGGTTTTTCGCGATCAGGAATTTACCGCGGATATGCGCTCACGCGCCGTCAAACGCATTGCCGACGTGCGCATGCTGCGCACGCATCAGTTCCCGGAAGATGGCGGGCCGCTTGCCCATCCCGTGCGGCCCGATGCTTACATCGAGATCAACAATTTCTATACCGCGACCGTCTATGAAAAAGGCGCCGAGCTCGTGCGGATGATCTATACGCTGCTCGGGGCGGAAAAATTCCGCAAAGGCATGGACCTTTATTTCACCCGCCATGACGGACGCGCGGCGACGGTGGAAGATTTTCTCGAAGCGCTGTCGGATGGCAGCGGTGTCGATCTTTCCCAGTTCAAACGCTGGTACCACCAGGCCGGCACGCCGGAAGTCATGGCATCGGGCAAATGGGACGGCGCGCAGCAGGAATACGTGCTGCAGCTTTCGCAAGTCTGCCCCCCGACGCCCGGCCAGCCGCACAAAGAGCCGCTGCATATTCCCATTGAGATCGGGCTTTTAGGCGAGGATGGCGCGGACCTGCCGCTTTCGCCCATAGGTGGCACGGCAGCGGCAAGCGGAGCCCATGTCATCAGCTTGACGAAACGGGAACAGACATTCCGCTTCAAAAACGTGACCGCCAAACCCGTGCCCTCGCTGCTGCGCGGGTTTACGGCGCCGGTAAAACTTTCAAGCAATTTGGGAGAGCGCGAATGGGCCTTCCTCATGGCCCATGACAGCGACCCCTTCAACCGCTGGGAAGCGGCGCAGAAATACGCGTCAATGATCTTGACCGGGAACATTGCAGCGCTCAGCAACGGCAAAATACCGCGTGCGGGCACCGGCTTTGCCGGGATTGTCCGGAAGATATTGAACGATCCGGGGCTCGAGCCGGAATTCGTCGCGCAAATGATCGTTCTGCCCGCCGAACAGACATTGGCGCAGGCCATCGGTCAGGACGTGGATGTGGAAGCGATCCATAGCGCCCGCGAAGCTTTCCGCGCTTCGCTTGCCGAACAGCTCTATGCCGAATTCGAACGCGCCTATAATGAGAACGAGACGCCCGGCACTTATTCGCCAGACGCGGAAGCGGCCGGCAAACGCTCTCTTCGCAATACCTGTCTTGGCTATATGGCAGCGACGGGCCGGGCAGATGCCATCGCGCTGGCCAAAAACCAGTTCGATACGGCGGACAATATGACCGACAGCATGGCCGCGCTCGGCGTCCTTGCGCATACGGACTGCCCCGAGCGCGAAGAAGCGCTCCGTGCCTTCCATGACCGCTGGAAGGACGACCATCTGGTAATGGACAAGTGGTTTGCCTTGCAGGCCACCTCGCCCTTGCCGGGCACGCTTTCGCGCGTGCGCGAGCTGATGGCGCATCCGGCCTTCTCGCTGCGCAATCCGAACAAGGTGCGCGCGCTGATCGGCTCCTTCGCCACCGCAAACCAGCTGCGCTTTCATGAGAGCGGCGGCGAAGGCTACCGCTTCGTGGCCGAGCAGGTGCTGGCGCTCGACAAGATCAACCCGCAAGTGGCCGCGCGGCTACTTGGCGCCTTCAAGTCCTGGCGGCAATTCGAGCCCGTCCGGCAGGCGCATATGCGCGAGACGCTGGAGCGCATCGTCTCGCAGGCGGAACTGTCCCGTGACGTTTACGAAATCGCGACAAAGACGCTGGGGTAAGACGCAAGAGCCTGATTTTCCGAGCCCGAACGGCGGTTTTAATTCCCACTTCTTGCCGGAAATGTCCCCTTCCGGCACGAGAGTGAGTCAAAAATGCATCGGTTTGACGCTTTCGGCCTGTAAATTCAGGCAAACTCCCCGCGCCTACTGGACACGGCGACTCCCAAGCCGAATCATCCCAAAGTGATTCGGTTAACGAAACGTTAGCAGGTCTGGCTAAACCTAGGATGGGGAATGGTTGGCATGGTGGATTGGGGGTCTAATGTTGGCCGCACCAATATGGGAGCGGCATTGGGCGCAAGACTGGGATCGGCCGACATGACGCTGATATCGCAAGCCGAAGCGGGAAAAAGCAGCCGCAAGCTGTTCCGCTGGACATACAAACTTACCCTCGCCCTTGCCGGCATCTCGCTTTTGGCGTTGAACGGCGCGCTGATCTGGCAGGAAGGCATGACGCGGCCCATGGTCGCCGCGCTAGGCGCCAGCATTGCCTGCCTCGTGCTCGGCTTCGCCATGCTGCGCCTCATCGAACGCAAGGTTGCCGCCGAAGCGCAGGTTCTTGAAAATCAGCGCCGCTTCGATATGGCCTTTGCCGGCGCGCGCTGCGGCATCTGGGACTGGAACCTGCAGGAAAACAGAGTTTTCTGGTCTTCGGCCATGTTCGACATGCTGGGCCGCCGCCCGCCCTCCCGGCGCCTGTCGGTCGCCGAAATCCGCGAGATGATCCATCCGGACGATATGCCCGCGCTCGACGAAATGCTGGCCGCGCCCAAAAGGGCCGCGCGCTCTTACGATGTCACCTTCCGCCTGCAGCACGTGGACGGCACCTGGATATGGCTCAATGCCAAGGGCCAGGTCTGGAGCGACGGACGCTCCATGGGCGAGCGGCTTGTTGGCCTGACCATCGACATTACCGAACAGAAACTCGCCGAAGCGCGCGAGCGCCAGGCGACCGAGCGCTTGCGCGATGCGATCGAAAGCACGGGCGAGGCCTTTGTACTGGTGGATGCCCAAGACCAGCTCGTCATCTGCAACAGCAAGTTCCGCGAGCTTTTGAATCTGGATGAAACGGCCGTCGCGCCCGGTACCCGGCTCGATGAAGTGCTGGACGCAACGGGCATGCCCAATTCCTGGATCATCAATTCGGATGAAAACGGCATCCGGGAAATCCGCCTGGATGACGGGCGCTGGCTGCAGATCAGCCAGCACCAGACGAAAGATGGCGGGCAAGTGAGTGTCGGCACGGACATCACCGCGATCAAGAACCAGGAAGCGGAACTGACCCGCAATCAGGCCGAGCTGCGCAAAACGGTGATGGACCTCGAACAGTCGCGCCACAAACTGCAGGATCAGGCACGCCAACTCGTCGAGCTTGCGGAAAAATATGCCGTCGAGAAAACCCGCGCGGAAGGCGCCAACCGCTCCAAATCCGAATTCCTGGCCAATATGAGCCACGAGCTTAGAACACCGCTCAATGCCGTGATCGGCTTTTCTGAAATGATGGAAGCCCAGCTCTTCGGCCCGCTCGGCGCGAAGAAATACGAAGAATATGCCAGCGACATCAAAGCCAGCGGCCAGCATTTGCTCGATGTGATCAACGACATTCTGGATATGTCGAAGATCGAAGCGGGGCGCATGACGCTCGAACAAGAGCATGTCGATATCAAGGAGCTGGTCGAGGAATCCTTGCGCTTGGTATCGGGCCGGGCGGATATCGCGGATGTTAAATTGCACAATGACGTCGGCGCGCAGAAACCTGTCTGGGTCGACAAACGCGCCATCAAGCAGGTTCTGCTCAACCTGCTCTCCAACGCCGTCAAGTTCACGTCCGCCGGCGGCGATGTCACGGTTTATGCCGGGGAAGACGAACGGGGCAATTTGCAAGTCAGCGTAAAGGATACCGGCATCGGCATTCCTCCCAATGCGCTCAGCAAGCTCGGCCGCCCTTTCGAGCAAGTCGAAAACCAGCTGTCGAAAAAGCACAACGGGACCGGGCTCGGCCTTGCTCTTTCACGCTCGCTCGTGGAAATGCATGGCGGCACATTGACCATTGAAAGTGAAGAAGGGATCGGCACAACCGTGTCTTTTACCCTTCCAAGGGACGCTCTGCACTAAGTCAAGCGGCAGTCTTAGCGCGGAGAACAGCCGCCTTCCTGCTCCGGCAGGGGGCGGCTTTCTTTATCTGCGCTTGTTGTTGTGGACGGCAAAGGATTCAACACCCGCCGCCAAGGGCAGCTCCAGCGCAAAGCGGCTGCCTACCCCTTCCTTGCTCACCACAGAGATATTGCCGTCCATCTGCTCGACGAATTGCCGGGTGATCGCAAGACCGATGCCGCTCCCCTCCACTTCCTCGCGCCGGCTGACGCGCGTGAAGGGTTTGAAAAGTTCGCCCAAACGCTCCCGGGGAATCCCGATTCCGGTGTCCTCGATGATCAGCCGCGCGCGGCCCTGAGAGGTAACTTCACATTTGATGAAAATTTTCCCGCCGGGCTTGTTGTACTTGGCGCCGTTGCTGAGCAAGTTCATCACGCATTGCCGCAGCCGCACCTCGTCCGCATTTACCAGCGGCATGGGCGCATGGGAAAGCGCGTCATCCACGACCGAGATGCGGTACCGGGCGAGAGCGGGCTGCACCATGGTGATCGATTGGCGCACGGTACGCAGCAAATCCACTGGCCTGATCGATATTTCCACCTTCCCGTGCTCTATTTTAGCCAGATCCAAAACATCCTCGATCAAGCCGAGAAGATGATTGCCGGAAGAGATGATGGCCTCGAAATATTCTTTTTCCTTTTCGGGAGAAAGCACGCCAGGTTCGGACAGTTCCAATATCTGCGCAAAGCCGAGAACGGCATTCAGCGGTGTGCGCAATTCATGGGACATGCGGGAAAGAAACTCGGATTTGGCTTGATTGGCGATTTCCGCGCGCACGCACGCATCTTCCAGCGCCCTGAAGTTTTGCCGCTGCGCCGTTATATCCCGCACGATGCCCACATAAGCAAGCTCGGCCCTGTCCGTCACCTCGCCAACCGAGAGATACATGGGAAAGATCGATCCGTCTTTCCGCCGCCCCTCGACCTCCCGGCCGATACCGATGATCTTTTCCTCGCCGGTGGCCTGATAATTCGCGATATAGGAATCGTGCTGTGTCCGGTACGGTTCCGGCATCAGGATATGAACGTTCTGACCAAAAACTTCCTCGGCCTTGTAACCGAAAAGCAATTCGCTTGCCTTGTTGAAGAGACAAATCCGGCCGCGCCGGTCGATGGCGATAATACCGTCCACCGCCGTGTTGAGAACAGCTTTGAGAAGATCCGATTGGCTCGCGCTATCCAACGAGGATAAGAGCAATTCACCTCACCTCCCCAAGAGAGCGGCATCCGTCATGCAAACGGACATACCCTGGATTACCGCCCTGCGTTACCGGCGGATATGCGCCGGCAACGGACGGATTTGGAACGTCAGCCCACAGACTGCCGTCATATCGTCTTGTCTAGCTCATGGAAATTGGCGAGCGGACCACCCAGACGCCCATAACCATCATGAAAGGGTAATCTATATTTTCCGGAAATCCATCATTTTTTCCAAGGCGCCGTCCCGGCGCCCCCTTACCGGCCCGCGAACTGCTTCTTGCCATACCGGGCCCGCTTCGCCCCACCCTTTTCCAGAATGCGGGCGACGCCGCCTTGCATGTCCTCCGTCTCGAACAGGGCAACGCTGTCGGACAGAACCACTTCATCGGCGGCCCGAAGCCCTGCGTCGCAGAACCGGTGCAGCATTTTCTTGGTCACCGCATGGGCCCGTGCCGGACCTTCCGCAAGGGAGCGAGCAAAGGCCAGCGTTTCGGCAAAGAGAATTTCGTCGGGCACGATGCGGTTGACGATGTTCCAGCGCTCGAATGTCGCCGCATCGTAGATGTCTGCCGTGTAAACGACTTCCCGTGCCCGGGCGTCGCCGCAGCGATTGGCGAGACGCTGCGCGCCGCCCAGAAAAGTCGTCGCGCCGATCAACGCTTCCACCTGGGAGAAGCGCGCGCTTTGCGCGGCGAAAATCATGTCGCAGGCAAGCGCAAGCTCGAGCCCGGCTGCCAGACACAGCCCTTGAACCGCCGCGACAAAGGGAAACGGCGCCTCTTCCATCTTGTGGATGACCGGCAAATAGGCAGCAAACATTTCCTTGGCGCTTTGCGCGCTGCGGCCCTGAAAGATCGCGACATTGGCGCCGCCGGAAAAATGCGGGCCCGCCGCGCAGACGACGGCGGCGCGGCAACCGGAGGCCAAGGCCTCGTCTACCGCGCGGGCCAAATCCGCCATCAATTCCTCGCCGAACAAATTGAGCGGGGCGTCATTGAGCATCAGCACCCCGACATCGCCTTCCCGTTCGAAGGTGACCATATTTCCCATCGCGCGCGCCTCCCCGCTTTTCCTCATTCCTCCTGCCGGATGCTATCGAACGGGGGGTTCGGGTCATCAAACAAAATTGCAACGATCGAACCATTTTTGGTTTTTCCCATTGGTCACGCGCTCCCTATGTTCTAGGTTTTCCGGCCAATATTCAGTGGTGTGCCTATGGATTGGGATCTCGTTCGTTTTTTCCGCGCCGTCACGACCAGACCGCAGCTCGGTCCGGCGGCGGATGCGCTGGGGGTTAGCCCGGCAACCGTTTCACGTAAAATCGCAGAGCTTGAAAGGCAGCTCGGACGGGAACTTTTCACCCGCGAGCGGGGCGGCTACAAGCTGACCGAGTTCGGCGAAGAGGTCGCTCATCAACTTGAAAGCCCGGCCACCTCGCTGGAAGATTCCCTTTTGCGGCTGCGTTTTACGGGCGACAAGCGCCGGGCGCTTGTGCGCGTCAACACGATCGAAAGTCTTGCCACGTTCTGGATGCCGCCGCGCCTGAAAGAGATGCAAGGGCCCGAAGGCGATATCGATCTCGACATCCGCACCGATTTCGAACTGATCGACCCGCGTTACGGCGATGCGGATGTGGCGGTGCGCATGGGCACGCGGGGAACGGAGCCCTTGATCGGGCGTCCGGCGGGACGGTTTGCCTTTGCGATTTTCAAGGCCCCGGGAACGGAGCAAACCATCCGCTATGTGGGGCGGATGGCCGGGACACCGGTCGGGCGCTGGGCGGATGCAAATTTGCCGACGGGCAAGCCGGTTCTGCAATGCGATTCCGTTACCGCCGCCGTCAACATCATGGAAAGCCAGGGCGGAACGACAGTGCTGCCCGCCTTTATCGGCCGGGAAAAGGGCTGGGAACTCACGATGGCCGGCCGCCATGTCGTCTCGGACATCATGGTTCTACGCAAAAGGATCGGCAAAAAACAGGACCCGCGCACGAAGGTTTATGACAGTCTTCTGCGGCTACTTCGCGGCTATGATTTTTGCACCCCGGTCAAGCCACCCAGAAAAAGCTAGGCCGGACGCCTCACAAATACCATTCATATTCGAGCGTGGAGATGTGGCTGTGGAATTTCTCGTATTCGCGCAGCTTCACTTCCGTATAAACATCGACATAGGCATCGGAGAAATAGTCGCGCAGCACGGCTGAATTGCGCATCCGCTTTAAGGCGCTTGGCACATAGAAGGGAATGTCATCGTCCATCAGCTCGCAGGCGTTGCCTTCCGCCGGCTCGCCCGGTTCGAGCTTATTTTCGATGCCGTGAAAAATACCGGCCAGAATGGCGGCAAGCGCAAGATAAGGATTGATATCCGCCCCGGCCACCCGGTGCTCGATGCGCCGCGCCTCCGGCTCGCTTGCCGGCACACGGAAGGCGACGGAGCGGTTGTTATAGCCCCAGGCCGCGTTGACCGGCACGAAAAGATTGGGCGCAAAGCGGCGATAAGCATTGAGGTTCGGTGCGAAGATCGCCATGGACTGATCGAGCAAAGTCTGCAATCCGCCAATGGCATGAAGCAGCTCCTGGCTTCCCTCCGGACCGCCATTGTCGAAGATGTTGCGCCCGTCCCTATCCAGCAGGCTGACATGCATATGGCAGCCATTACCAGTTTGATCGGCGAAAGGTTTGGCCATGAAACTGGCGCGGAAGCCATGTTTGCGCGCGGCAGCGGCAATCAGATGGCGCAGCATCACGGCATGGTCGGCAGCCGCCAGCACATCGGCCTCATGGCGCAGATTGATCTCGTATTGACCGGGCGCGAATTCGGCGGTTGCCGCCGTCGCGGGCACGTTCTGCTCGATGGCGAATTCGTCGATATCTTTTAAAAGCGCGGAAAAACCATCGAGCTCGGTGATGCCATATAGCTCGTTGCCATATTCGCGCTCGCCCGTTTCCGGGTTGATCGGCGCCTGAGGCTCGCCTTCCTCGCCAGGCTGCGGGTCCAGCAGATAGAATTCGAACTCGGCGGCCACGACAGGCTGCCAGCCTTTTTCCTCGAACCGGGCAAGGACGCGCTTGAGAACATTGCGCGGTTCAAGCTCGCAAGGCGCGCCGTCTTCCTCGAACATGGTCATGAAAACCTGGGCATGGGGCTGGTCGGCCCAAGGCACGAGCTGCAGCGTTCCCTTGACCGGCCAGCTTAAACTGTCCGGATCGCCATCGGAAAAGCCCATGCCGTGAATATCCTCATTCACGCCCGTCACATCGAGAAAATAGATCGAACGGGGCATCTGAATGCCGGAGGTAAAAACCTTCTCGGCCTCGCTGACGGGAAAGCGCTTGCCGCGTATGGTCCCGCAAATATCCACGAAAACCGCATCCAGATAGTCGACCGGGCCCTTTTCGGCCAGAAAAGCTTTCCAATCCGCCAGAGTTGCAATGCCGTTCTCAGCGGGTTTGGTTCTGCCACTCATTCTTCGATCCGGAATTTCCGGCCTCCGCTTTCATTTAAATGCCACAAAATACTAGCCGTCCTGCCCCCTGTCCTACCAGCGCTGCGGCGATAAAAAAGAGCGGTCGGCTATATATCTGTCATAAAATAATAAACAAGGGCCCCGCGCAAATACCAGCGCCGGAGCCCGGGCAGCGGAAAGGGGGAAAGGGGCCCACGCATGGGGGCGGGCAGATCGTTCTCACTTGCCGCGCCCGTAAGAAGCCGGGCCAAAAAGCGGCCCGTCCAGGGGGCCGCGGCAACGCCGTCGCCGTGATAACCGAGCCCGTAAAACACACTCGGATCGTCCTTCAACCGCCCGATGGCGGGGGTCTGATCGCGGGTCATGCAGACGAGGCCGCGCCAGAAATGTGTCACCGGCACCTCGGCCCAGGCGGGAAACACCTCACCGAGACGGCGGGTAAGAAAGGCTTTCATGCGCGCGCCGTCTTCCGCCGTGCCGCTCATATCGCCCCGCCCGCCGAAAATGAAGCGTCCGTCGGGGAGCAGACGGTAATAGAAAAGCAGGCGGCGCGTATTCGTGCATGGGTCTTCGGTCAGCCAGTTTTGAGCGGCGCGCTCGGCGGCGGTCAAAGGGCGCGTTGCGATGATGTTGGAAATGATGGGCAAAACCCGCCCGGCAAAACGCCGGTCGAACGTCTCACGCGTAAACCCGTTCGTTGCCACGATGACGTTTTTCGCGCGCAAGATGCCCCCCGCCGTTTCAAGCTCATGCCAGCCTTCCCGCTTTGCCCAGGAAAGCACTTTGGACTGGCCGTGAAGACGGGCGCCCGCGCGCGCCGCCGCACGGCCAAGACCGCGGGCAAAGCGCATGGGGTGGAGGCCGAAGCCCGTCCCCCACCACATGCCGCCAAATTGTTCGGTGGAGTCATAAACGCGCTCGGCAACTTCCTCCCGGCCCGCTACCTCCGCCTTCTGGCCGAACGCCTCGCGCAGCAGGTCTGCTTCTTTTTGAAGACCGGCAAAGCGGCGGGCATCATGGGCGATGTGCCAGACGCCCTCTCCTTGCGCCTCGATATCGAAGGCCTCGTCTTTCGCCAGCGCGCGGACAAGGTCGATCGCTTCTTCCTGCGTCTTCATAAAGCGGCGCGCTTCTTCGGCACCATAACGGGAGAGCAATGTCTCAAGACCGAGGCTGCTTGGGTAAGGCGCGCAGAACCCGCCATTGCGCCCCGATGCGCCCCAGCCCAGCGGCCCCGCTTCCAGGAGACAAACATCGACCCCGTAATCCTTGGCAAGGTGATAAGCCGCCGAAAGACCGGTATAGCCGCCGCCGATAATCGCCGTGTCGCAGCTCTGCGGCCCCTCGAAAGGCGCGCCGCCCTCGAAGGGTTCCGCGGTTTCTTCCCAAAGGCTGCCTACCGGCACGGCCGGGTCATACATATCCTCATGATAAAGCGAAGCGGCGCCGAACCTCATCCGTCCCCCCGGTTTAATGTGCGATCAGGGGATCATATCCGGCGCGGTTTCTTCTGGCTCTTCAACATTTCCGGCGCGCTCCGGCTTTGCAGATGGGGGGCCATGATGGCGGCGGCCGTGGCGGGGCCGCATCAAATGCTCGGCGAATTTCTCGCGCACCTGCGGCGAGGCATCGGCAAGCGCGGCGGCAATGCCTTTCTGGGTCGTCAGGGACAAACGGCCCATCACCTCATGAATCTTCATCATTGCCGCTTCCACCGCCTCGGCGTCATAAGGCTCGGCCTTGATCTGGCGTGCCGCTTCCTTGCGCGCGGCGCGCAGCTCCTTGATCATTGGCCGGGCATCGCGGAAATTCTCGCGCATGATGCGCCGCATTTCCCGGAACGCAGCTTTATCTTCCTGCGTACCCGCGCTTGCGATCAGACCGCCCAAAGGCCCGTGAAAGGCGGGCGGCTCGCCCGGGCGGAAATGGCGCCAGGCCGCACCGGTGAGAAGGCTCGCGGCAATGGCGCCGGCCAGAAACAGGTTGAGCGCCAATGACACAAGCAGCAGCGTGCGCGGCCCGCCGCTCTTTTTCCTGGCACCATTTTCCTGCGGGTCACTCATCCCAGTTCTCCTCCAAAACACTATCGGCCATGGCGAGCGACAAAAGCGCGGTTTCCGTCTGCGGGTCCGACGACATGGCCGTCAGCGCGCCCGACGCGCCGATGTAAAGACCGAAAAGCAGCGCGGCGGCGCATGTGCCCATCGGCACCCATACCGGCCCTTCCGGCCAGAGCGCGCTCATAAGCGCGCGCCAGACCCCCGTGCCGTGCCGCATTTCCCGCCCAGGACGGGCCGCCAAAATCCGCGCGCTCAATGCCGCATCCGGCGCCTCCACCTTGAACGCGTTCAGCATCTCATCGAGCGCGCGTTCTTTGGCGATCTTTGACTTAAGGTCCGGGTGTCCCGCCAGCGCCCCGGCCTCTTCTTCCGGCCAGCGCGCCGCATCTGCGCCATAAGCTGCCAGAAGCTCTGACAAGCGTTGTTCATCCAAGCCCGCTGCACTCATTGTCTCTCTCCGCTTACTGCTTTCACCGGCGCATCGAAAGCCGCGTCCTTCAGCAATAAATCCTTCAGCCCCTTGCGTGCCCGGGTCAAAAGCGCTTCCACCGCCTCGACGGTGCAGTCCATGATTTCCGCCGTCTCCCGGTTTCCCAGTTCCTGATAATGCACCAGGATGAGAGCGAGACGCTGGCGCTCGGGTAAGGATTGCAATGCGGCCGCCACCCTTGCCGATTGCTCTGCCTCCGCCACCCGGCTTTCCGCCCCCGGCGCCGGATCTGCAATGAGGGCGGCATCTTCCAGCGGCGCACTCTTCCGCACCCGCAGCCTGTCGATGCATAAATTGCTCGTCACCCGGTGCACCCAAGTCGAAAATCTTGCGCCGCCAGGCTGCCAACGCGCCGCCTGTTTCCAGATGCGCAAAAACACTTCCTGCGCCACATCTTCCGCTTCACTGCGCGAGCCGAGCATACGCTGGGCAAGCGCAAGCACACGGGGGAGATAGCGGGCCAGCAAAAATCTAGCGGCCCGTTCCTCCCCCGCGGCAAGCCGTTTCAAAAGCGTCTCGTCGCTTTCCTCGCTCACGCGCGTCTCACTCCAGCGGGCATGTCCCGGTCTTCACCTTGGCGCGGGATCTGCACTCTGCGGCAGATATTCCGCCGCAGAGCTTAGCTTGGAAACGCTGTTACTCGCCAGCGCCCGGGCCATGCGGGCCCTTGCCGTGATGGGCGCGCATTTTCTCGCGCGCGGCCTTGGCTTCTTCCTTCGTCACCGCGCCGTCACCATCAGCATCCATCATTTCGAACATCTTTTCGCCGTGACCGCCGAATTCACTGACGGCAAGCTTGCCGTCGCCATCCCCGTCCTGACGTTCGAACATCTTCTTCATGCGTTCTTCATGGCGCGCCATCATATGCGCGGTCATTTCCTCCTGGGTGACGAACCCGTCGCCATCCGCATCCACCTTGGCAAAACGCGCTTCTTTGGCAGCCGCCACTTCTTCCTGCGTGATCTTGCCATCGCTGTTCGCATCGAGCTTGTCGAACATTTTACCGCCGCGCTTGCCATGACTGTCCGCCATGGCAATGCCCGCCGCAAGACCAAGGCTCAACACAGCGCCGCCGGTAATTTTTATCCAAGACTTCATTTGTCTCTCCAATTCATTGACCCCAATCCGTTTCGTCAAGGACGCGGCCGGCAAGCCGAGGGGGGGAGGCGCTTGCCGGCCGGCCCACTATGCGCAGGGGATCGATCGAGGAGGCTGAGGGATGCAGATTCAATGAGAATGCATACCCGTCCCGTGCGCTTCTCCTATAAACGGAGCGCAAAGAGGATTCCGTCGCCGGAAACCGGAAAAATTTGATTTTTTGAAAGACGCGCCGGATCAGGCCTCAAAACGGCTCAAAACAGCGGCCGGCGGGCAATTTTCGCCGGCAACCGGGCACGGCGCACCGTCACTTCGCCGGGAATTTCGGCATGGACGTTGAACCCTTCATCGGCGGCCAGCGTCTCGGTGCGGATGGTGGCAAGCGCGATATTGGCGCACAAGACCGGCGACCAACCGATAGAGGTAGCGCTGCCCGCCCGGTCATCGCCGCAATAAACGGCGGCAAAACGGGCCGGCTCGCCGCCCGAAACCTCAAGCGCGACGAGGGACCATTGCGCGCCCTTCTCTTTGGCTTTGGCCAGCGCGGCGCGGCCGTTGAAGGGGCCTTTCTCGAGATCGACGCAGGCCCCTGCCCCCAATTCATAAGGCGTGCGGGCAGCGTCCGGATCGACTGCGCATTCTGCGCCGAAATAATCGCGTCCGAAACGGGCAATGCCCCGCTCCAGCCGGCGCAGCTCGCAAGCGGCAAGACCGGCCGGGCGCAGCATTTCTTTGTGATGACGCAGGAGCGAGCCCCATATGACCGGCGCATCTTCCGCGTCCACCCAAATTTCAAACCCTTCCTGCCCGAGCGAACCGGTGCGGGAAATATAGACGGGCGCGGCGTGGAGCTCGGCCCAAAGCGCGCGGCCTGCCGGAAGACCGGCAACCGCATCGCCGAAGCGCTGACGGGCGATGGAAGCTGCTTGCGGGCCTGAAAGAGCGATGCAGCCGAGCGTGCCGGAAATATCTTCCACGGCGCAATTAAAACCCTCCGCTGTGGCGTCAAGCCAGTCCAGATGGTTGCCTTCCACCGTCAGCCGGTAGTCTTCTTCCTCGAGGCGGAAGAGCACGCCCTCGCCCACAATCTTGCCGCCCATGTCACAGAAGAAGACCCGCGCGGCCCCATGCACCGGCAAGGCGGTGACATTGCGGGTGACGAGCTTTTGCAGGAACTCTTCAGCCTGCGGGCCGCTGATGCGGTATTTCGTCAGCCAGGACATGTCGGCAAGCGCTGCCTGCGCGTGCAATGCTTCATACTCGCTGGCGAGCGAGACATAGGTCTGCGGCGTCGTATAGCCGTTCCAGCTTGCCCACTCATTGGTCCGGCAGGACATGGCGGCAAAACTGTGCAGGCAGGTCGGCTCGGCCTGCATCTCGAAGGGCAGGACATCGCGCCCGGCTTCGAAAAGATCGGCGCGCGGCGCGTCATATTTTTCCAGCGCCTCGTTGCGGTGTTCGTTTTCAAAGTCCGGACGCACGAGAATGTTAGACATGAGTGCGTCCCCCCTCCAACACATGCGCGGCGGCAAGCCGCCCAGGCTCACCCGTCAGGCCGCCGCCCGGATGCGTGCCACTGCCGCACAAATACAGTCCCCGGACGGGTCCGTCATCATGGGAGAGCCCATAGCCCGGACGGAAGAGCAAGGTCTGGTCGAGGCTCATATCGCCCTGATGCCACCCGGCACCCGGCACGCCGAAGCGCCGCTCGATTTCCGGCGGGGTTAGAATTTCCCCCGCGATCAGCTTGAGCTTGATATCCGGCGCATAGACGGCCACGGCATCGACGACGCGTTTGGTGAACTCATCGCGCCGCGCATCCCAGCCGCCGTTCAGATCATAAGGCACATGCGGCAGCAGAATGGACATGGTGTGGTGACCGGGCGGGGCGGCGCGCGGATCGTGATAGGATGGCAGCACGATTTCCATAATCGGCTCCACCGCCAGCTCATGGCGTTTGGCAGCCACGAAAGCGCGTTCCATCGCCGTCATGTCGGGTGCAATGAGCCAGCGCCCGCCATATTCGCGCTCTTCCAGCCCCTCGATGATCGGCAGGCCTTCAAGGGCAAGATTGATCTTTGCGCAGGCGCCCTGCATCCGCCAGCCGCCGAGACGGCGGGTCTGTTCGGGCGCAAGGTGAGCGGCCCCCAAAAGATCGAGATAAGTCCGGCGCGGATCGAGGCTGGAAAGAACGATAGGCGCATGAAACTTCGTGCCGTCGGTAAGCACCACGCCTTCCGTCTCGCCGCTATCGGAAACGAGAATGTGGCGCACTTGGCTGTTCGTGCGCACACGGCCTTCGCTTTCCCCGATCAGCCGGGCAAGCGCCTGGGGCAGCGCGCCGATGCCGCCTGCCGGATAGCCCATCTTGCCGCCGGCAATGTTCTGCTGCGCCAGGCGGTAAATATATTGATAAGCAGAGCCCGGCGATTTCGGCCCCATGTGATGGCCGAGCGTTGCATCCATCGCCAGGGCGGCTTTGAGCAGCGGGTCCTCGAACGTGCGGTCGAGCACCTGCGCCATGCTGGCGGGCAGAAAGCGGCCCAGCTCCTGACGGTCTTCCTCGCCCATTTTTTCGAACCGCCAGATGAAGGAAAGCGCGTCCGTTGCCGCTTGCTTCGCCCCCTCACCCGGCACCGGCAGGCCTTTTTCGAGCAACGGCTGCAAAAGCCCTGCATAGCGCTGAACGCGCTTCATGAAAGGGCCGTAGGCTTCCGCATCGCGGGGCGATCGGTCTTTCAGCCGGGCAATATCGGCGCGCGAGGACGCAGGCAGCACGAGATGCTTGCCGTCCTTGTCGAGCGCAACGGTCACCATGTCGCGGCTTGCCATTTCAAAGCCGTGCTTGGCGAGCTTTAAATCTTTTTCGATGCGCTGCGGCCAGGCGTAGAGCAAATGCGCGCCGGCTGAAGACATATAATCCGGGGCGATTTCCGCCGTCACCGCCGCGCCGCCCACCTCGCTTTCCGCTTCAAGAACGAGAACGCGTTTGCCCGCCTCGGCAAGATAGGCGGCAGCGACCAGGCCGTTATGGCCTGCCCCGATCACGATCGCATCATAGGCTAGATCATGTTCCATCATGCCGCCGCTCCCTTGCCGCGGCGGAAGAGACCGCTGCCGCCGTTCAGTGAGCCGAGCAGTTTTTCGGCGACGTTGTAGCCTGCAATGCCGAGCCCGGCGCCGCCCGGATGAGCGCTTGCCGAGCAAAGATAGAAATTCTCCACCGGCCCTTCATAAGCCGCAAAGCCGGGCACCGGGCGGTTGAAGAAAAGCTGATCGAGATTCATTTGCCCTGCAAAAGGATCGCCATGCGTGTGGCCGGTCTCTTCTTCGATATCGCGCGGCAAGGCAAGGCGATACCCTTCGATCCGCTCAATGAAGCCGGGGCTCACCGTTTCAAGTTTCTTCAGCACAAGCTGCACAAGCTCGGCCCGGCGCGCGCCGCTCCAGGACCCGTCATGCAATTCGTAAGGCACATAGTGAAGCGTGATGCTCGCCAGATGTTTGCCGGCCGGCGCAAGGGACGGATCGGCAAGGCTCGGGAAAGTCATATCGATCAGCGGACGGCGCGGCGGTGTGTGGTCCTGCCAATCGTCAAAGCCCCATTCCATGTCATCCAGGAAACCGGGCAGGCGCAACCCGCCCGCCAGCGCCGGGCAACCGCGCGGCAGGTCCGGAAAGTCCGGGAAGCTGGAAAGGGCGAGATCGAGCTGCGCCGTCACGCCTTCGGTGCGGAAATGGCCGATCTCTTCCACATACCGCTTGGGCAGGGAGGACCAGTTGAAAAGGCCGAGATAGCTGTGCTTCACATCGAGATCGGACAGCACACAGCGCGCAGCGATTTCCGTATCATCGGAAAGAACCACCCCTGCCGCCTTGCGCCCTTCCATACGCACGTCCACAACCTCCGCCCCAAAGCGAATATCGCCGCCTGCCGCTTTCAGCGCATTGGCGATGGCTTTGGTAAGCGCAGGCAAGCCCCCTTGCGGCAGGAGGCGGGCCGGCATACCGCCGCTGCGCTCCCCGATCCACAAAAGCGGGAGAAGCGCCGCCGTCGTCTGGCCGCAAGGCCCTTGCGCATGACCGGGCAGCGCGGCAGAGGCGATATGCGCTTTCAAATGATCGCTGCGGAAATAGCCATCGAGGAAGGTTTCCATGGATTGCAGCCAGACACGGGCTTCATCATGAAGCTCGTGAGCGGGTTTCAGCATCAGCGCGCGCACATCCTGCACCAGCTTGCGGATGGCAGCGGGGCTGCGCCGTGCCGGGTCCTGCTGTTCTTCGAGAATGCGTTTTTCAAGCCTCCGGGCCTGGCGCTGCATATCGCGCGCAAACCGCGTCCAGGCGCTCGCATCGCGCTTGTTATGACGCTGAATTTCGCGCGTCATGACGCCTGCATCCGTGTAGGAAGCGACATAGCGCCCGTCATCGAAAAGCGAGATACCGCCATCCAGACGCAAGGCGCGCAGCCCATGGCGGCCAAGACCAAGGGCGCAAACGAAATTGGGATCGAGATAGCCGCCCGGCAGCGAAAAAGGCGGCGCCTTGAAGCCGGGAACGATTTCACCGGCAAGGGCGGCGGCTTCCGGCTGCTCGCCGCGCTCGAGAACCAGAACGGCAAAGCCGGATTGCGCAAGACGGGCGGCGGCTGCAAGGCCGTTCACCCCTCCCCCAATCACGACAACATCATACCGTTCCATCAAGCCTAGCTCCAAAACAGACAGCCCCTGCACCCTTGTGCAGAGATGGCACGTCCCTTTTCGGCACAGAAGCGGCCCGCATGCTGCCTTTTGGGGGGTTAACCACAAAAGGCCAGTTCAACCCTGACCTAAAGGGTCAGGTGCCCGCTTCCGGCGCAAAGGGCCGGATCCGTTCTGGCTGGCAGTTGCAATTCCCTAGCCAGAGCTGTCGGTCTTGGAAAGCCCCCCAATCAAGCTTTCAAACAAGCTCAGCACCGCTTTCTGGCTTTCCCTCAAATCGGCCTCCAAGGCCTCAAAGTCGGGCGCGTCCCCCACTCTTGCAAGCAGGTTCTTCAAACCGGTATTGGTTTCCTCGCGGTTGAGCGTGCCTGTCACGCAAATGCGCACGACCTGGGTAAGGTTCAACACCAGATCGATGGCATGCAAGAGCAAATCGGCCTCGGCGGGGGGCAGGATGCCGAGCCGTCCGGCAGCCTCGAAAACCCCGCGCGTATGGGTGGAGAGGATCTGCGGCATTTCGGCGGCGTAACGAAGCTGGAGATACTGGGCGATAAACTCAAGATCGATGAGCCCCCCGCGCACATGTTTGAGCTCCCAAGGGTCGGAAGCGGGAAATTCCTTGGCGATGCGCGCGCGCATATCGGCCACATCCGCCGCCAATTTTACCGGGTCCCGTGGCTTGCAAAGCACACGGGAAATCTCCGTTTCGATCTTTTCCTTCAAATGCGCCGGGCCCGCCGCCACCCGCGCCCGGGTCAGCGCCATATGTTCCCAGGTCCAGGCTTCGGTCTCCTGATATTGGGCAAAACTGTCATAACGCGTTGCGATGGGCCCAGCATTGCCGGACGGGCGCAGGCGCATATCCACTTCATAGAGCTTGCCCTCGGCCGTCGGCGCGGTCAGCGCGTTGACGAGTTGCTGGCAGGCCTTGGCGTAGTACTGCGTGACGCCAAGCTCTTTCGGTCCGTTCGAGACCGCCTCCCCGTCACCCACATCGTAAATCACGATGAGATCGAGATCGGATTCCGCGCTCATCTCGCCGCTGCCCAGTTTGCCCATGGCAACGACTGCCATGTCCGCGCCCGGCACCTTGCCGTAGCGCCGCTCTATTTCCCCGAGGGCGACGGGCTTGAGCGCCCGGATCACTTCGCTCGCGATTGCCGAGTAAGCACTGCCTGCCTCTTCCGCATCGGCACTGCCCGATAGCACCCGAACGCCGACACGGAAACGCTGCTCGCGGGCCCAGACGCGCGTTACATCGAGCGCGCCTTCATAGCTATTTGCCGTGGAAAGCGCCTGACGCAGACCTTCCCCGAGCTCCGCCCCGCGCGGCAGCACCTGAAAAAATTCCGGATCGAGCACCACATCGAGCACCGCCGGGTTGCGGCTTAGATGATTGGCAAGGCGGGGCGCCGTGCCGCAAATATCCGCAATCAGCCCAAGAAGACTCGGATTGGCATAGATGAGAGAGAAAAGCTGCACGCCTGCCGGCAAGCCTTCGATGAATTTGTGAAAGCGGGTGAAAGCAACATCGGGGTCGGCGGTTTGCGAGAGCGCTTTTAAAAGCGCGGGCATCAGCGCGGTCAGGCGCTCGCGCGAGCGGGGCGAGCGGGTCGCGGCAAAGCGGCCAGTATGCCAGCCGCGGATCATTTCCATCATTTCCGCCGGGCGTTTGAACCCCATATCGCTCAAGGTCTGCACCGTTTCCGGGTCATCATCCGTGCCGGTGAACACGAGGCTGCCGCCTTCTTCGGCGAGCGGCGGAGCTTTTTCGAAGAGCGCCGCATAATGGCCTTGCACGCGCGAGAGATGCGCGCGCAGCGCCTCATCGAACGCGGCGCGATCTTCATAGCCGGAGAAAACCGCAATACGTTCCAGGTCCTCTTCCCCCTTGGGCAGCGAATGGGTCTGCTCGTCTTCGACCATTTGCAAACGGTGTTCGAGCGTGCGCAAAAACCTATAGGACTCGACAAGCTCTTCGGCGGCCTGCGGCGTGATCCATTCTTTCTCCGCCAGCGCGCGCAGCATGTCCACCGTGCGCTTGCCGCGCAAATCCGCGTCGCGCCCGCCTGCGATCAATTGCTGGGTCTGGACGAAGAACTCGATCTCGCGGATGCCGCCGCGCCCCAGCTTGATGTTGTGCCCGGCAATGGCAATTTTGCCGTGGCCCTGCACCGCATGGATTTGCCGCTTCATGGAATGGATGTCTTCGATGGCGGCAAAGTCGAGATTCTTGCGCCAGATATAGGGGCGGATGTTTTTCAAGAACATTTCCCCGATTTCTTTGTCACCGGCGACCTGGCGCGCCTTGATGAAAGCGGCACGCTCCCAGTTCTGGCCGCGGCTTTCGTAATATTGCTCGGCGGCGGGCAGCGAGACGGCAAGGGGTGTGCTGCCGGGGTCCGGGCGCAAGCGCAAATCCGTGCGGAAGACATAGCCGTCCGGCGTACGTTCTTGCATGAGTTTTACGAGGCTCTTGGCGATGCGCACCCAAAGGTCCTGTTCTTCGCGCCCCTGGCACAGCGACACGCGGCCCGGCTCGAAAAACACCACAAGGTCGATATCACTGGAATAATTGAGCTCGCCCGCCCCGTATTTGCCCATGGCAAGAACGAGAAAACCCGTGCCTTTGGCAGGTTCTTCCGCGTCGAGCTCCGCAATGAACTTATTTCTCTGGGCATCGCGCAAGAGCCAGCCGGTCGCCTGGCTCACCGCCATATCGGCAAATCGGGTGAGTGCGCCCGTCACCTCCTCCAGCGTCCATTTACCGGCAATATCCGCCGCGCCGATAAGGAGCGCAGCTTCGGCCTTGGCGCGGCGCAGCACCGCCATGAGCGCGGCCTCGTTCTTTGCCTCTGTCGCTTCGTCCTTCAACCTGGCAAGCAGCTTTTCGAACGCCGCGTCCGGCGCGCCGTCGAGCACGCCAAGGCGCGCCGGCTCGCGGGTAATCAGCCGGGTCAGATAGGGGGAATTACCGAGGATACCGGCAAGCAGCGGCTTTTGCTCTTGGAGCAATACGCGCAGGGCGGCACCTTGCGGTATCTTCTGAAGCTCTTCTTCAAGCTGGGAAAGAAAGCCTGCCGCCCGCGCCGCATCGAAGGGCCGGGGCGGCACAAGCGCGCCGAGATAGGGCATGGAGCCAACTTCATTCATTCTTGCGCCACCTTGCATCTTCTATGCAGTTTCCGGGGCCTCTGGACCTTCCGAGGCTACTTATCCGCCGCAAAAAGAAAAGGCCCGCCAAGGGCGGGCCTTCCAAAACGTCAGATCGTGCTGTCTTAGCAGCCGGCAGCCGCTTTCAACTGAGCGGACGGCTTGAAGCGCAGAGACTTCTTCGCCTTGATCTTGATTTCTTCACCCGTCTGCGGGTTGCGGCCCTTACGGGCGGCACGCTTGGTGATCGTGAAGGTGCCGAAGGTGCCGACAGTGAACTTGCCGTCCTTCTTCGCCCGCTTCAGCCCGGCTTCGATTTCGCCGAACACCAGTTCCACAGCGCGCTTGGCTTCCGCTTTGGACATGTCGCCAGCTGCTGCAACGTTTTCGATAAACTCCGCCTTGCTCATCTTGTCTCTCCTAGAATGGCCTCCTCGGTTGGCGCCTTATGTAAAAGCCATAACAAGCCAAGAGATTCGCGCCAATGAAAAACGGACAAAATCCCGCATCAGGACGCCATTTTCTGCGTTTTCAGTGCGATAAACGCACATAAAAGCGGGTTTAGCCCCAAATGCAGGGGCCGGAATCGCCCGTCCTGACGCGGATTCCTGCGATCTGAAAATCCGATTCGCGCGGTCTGTTTCATGATTCGCCTGCCCGCATCTTCGAAAGAAAGATCAGACCGGCAGAGATAGTGTCACGCGCAGCCCAGGCCCGGCATCTGAAAGTTCGATCTGTCCATTGTGCAAACGCGCGGCGGCAGCAGCGAGCGAAAGCCCGAGCCCGCTACCCGGCGTGTTGCGGCTTGCCTCCAGACGCACGAACCGCTCCAGCACGCGCGCCCGGTCCGCCTCGGGAATGCCGGGGCCGTTATCGGCCACGCTCAGCACCACGCGCCCCTGAGACAGCGCAGCCGTGACCGTAATTTCACCGCCATCTTCCCCCTTGCGTCCGTGCTTGATGGCATTGTCGATAAGGTTTGCGATCGCCTGGGAGAGAATTTCGCGGTTGGCGAAAAGCTTCAGGCCCGACGGCACTTCCGCTTTCAAGGTCAGGTTCGCCTCCTCCGCAACAGGCTCGTAAAGCTCCACCGCGTCCAGCACCAGGGCCGAAACATCCACATCCACCATGGACTCCCGTGAGCTGCGCGCTTCGGCGCGGGCAATGGACAAGAGCGCGTTGAAGGTGGTGAGCAGATGATCCGCCTCGCTGATCGTCTTTTCCAGCACTTCCTTGTAATCGGCCTCACTTGCCGGCTTCATCAGCGTCACTTCCAGCCGGTTGCGCAGCCTATTGAGCGGGCTGCGCAGATCATGGGCGACATTGTCCGTCACCTCGCGCATGCCCATCATCAAGGCCTCGATCTGCTCGAGCATATTGTTGAGATTGCCGGCAAGCTGATCGAGCTCATCGCCGGTGCCGGAAACGGGGATGCGCCGGGCAAGATCCCCGCGCATGATCTCCCGGCTCGTGCGGTTGATGTCGTCGAGACGCGCCAGCATGTTGCGGCTCATGATCAGCCCGCCAATGAGCCCGAGCCCCAGTGTCAGCGCCACGGCCCAGATGAGCGAGGCCGTGATCAGGCTTTCGATATTGCGCCGCTCCTCCACGTCGCGCCCGACGAGAAGAAAAAACCCTTCCGGCAACTCGATATAGCGGGCGCGGGCGGCATGGCGCTCCACCCCTTCCATGGTGCGGCGCTGATAATTGAATTCCACATAACCGTCCGGCCCTTGCAAGGCGGCGGGCTTCGCGTCGAGATTGCCCGCCAGCACATTGCCGCGCGGATCGAGCACGAGATAAAGACTCTGGCGCGGATCGCGCGAGCGCTGAATGACCGTGTGAACGAGAAGCGGCAGCCCGCCTTGCGCATATTGCTCGGCAAGACCCTGTATTTCCGCTTCCACCGCCTGGTCCGTCTGGCGGGCGAGAAAACCGGCTGTGTTCCAGTAAATATACCCCAAAAGCGCGATTACCGACGTCACGAACAAGGCGAGATAGATAACCGCCAGACGGAACGTCGATGTCTTGAGGAGATTAGTCAGCAGCACGAAGCGAATACCCCGCGCCGCGGATCGTGTGCAAAAGCGGTTCCTCGAAATTCTTGTCGATTTTCGATCTGAGCCGGGAAATATGCACGTCGATCACGTTGGTCTGGGGATCGAAATGATATTCCCAGACATTTTCCAGGAGCATGGTGCGCGTCACCACCTGCCCGCTATGTTTCATGAGATATTCGAGCAGACGGAACTCGCGCGGCTGCAGGTCGATATCCTGACCCGCGCGCTGCACTTTGCGGGTAAGAAGATCGAGCTCCAGATCGCCGACGGAAAGCTTGGTCTGCACGCTGTCGGGGTTCGCCCGGCGCGCCAGCACCTCTATACGCGCCAAAAGCTCGGCAAAGGCGAAAGGCTTGGTGAGATAATCGTCCCCCCCGCCCGCAAGCCTTTGACCCGGTCATCCACCTCGCCCAAAGCGCTGAGAAAGAGAACGGGGGTTGCATCGGCATTTTCGCGCAGCGCCTCGACGACGGAAAGGCCATCGCGCTTCGGCAACATGCGGTCCACGACCATCACGTCATAGGTGCCGGAGAGCGCCAGCGTGACCCCCTCTTCCCCATCGCTTGCATGATCGACAATGTGGCCGCTCTCCCGCAGGCCTTTGACCACATAGGTCGCCGCTTCGATATCGTCCTCGATTACAAGGATACGCACCTTACCTCGTTCCTCCCCTTGCCTCTTATCCGTTTCCGGTTCGAGCGCGCACACATCATGCGTCAAAAGCTGCTGGGCTGTCATCCTTGCCTCACAATGCTGGGGTGAAAAAGGGGCGGCCGCACCGGTTAGGGGGACGGATCACCGGTGCGGCCTTGAGGGCCAAAACGCATAACAGGCCCATAATTGCTGCGATGACGGCGGGCCCGGCAGACGCCGGCCCGCCATCACACCTCACGCATCTTTTAGCGAAAGGGCGACAAAGTGTTGCCCGCTTTCATTGCGCAGGAGAAGCAGCACCGAGCTTTTGCCCGATTCTTCGATTCGCGTTTCAAACTCGCCGGGATTGGAAACGGAGCGGCCGTTGACCTTGACGATCACATCGCCGGGGCGCACACCCTTGGCCGCCGCCTCGCTTTGCGGGTCGACCCCTTGCACCACCACGCCCTCAGGGCCGGAGGTCAGCGCCAGGCCGAGCTCGCCGGTTTTTCCGGCAGCCCCGCTTTCAAGCGCGGCCACCTGGCGCGGCTCTTCGGGGAATTCGCCGAGCACCACATCGACCTCTTCCTCATCTCCGTCGCGCAGCAGCTCGAAATTCACTTCCGTTCCCGGGTCGTAACCGGCCACCGCCCGGCTCACATCCCGCGCGTCCTTCATCTTCTTGCCGTCAATGGCAAGGATCACGTCGCCCGTCTCAAGGCCGGCCTTGTCCGCCGGGCTGGCTTTCATGACATCGGCGACAAGCGCGCCTTCACCTTCTTCAAGGCCGAGGCTTTCGGCAATTTCGGGCGTGACCGGCTGAATGGAAACGCCGAGCCAGCCGCGCGTCACGCTGCCATGTTCTTTCAGATCGGCAATCACGTCCTGAGCCACAGCCGCCGGAATCGCAAAGCCGATGCCGACGCTGCCGCCCGACGGCGAGAAGATCGCGGTGTTCACGCCCACGACATTGCCGGAAAGATCGAAAGTCGGCCCGCCGGAGTTACCCCGGTTGATCGAGGCATCGATCTGAATGAAATCGTCATAGGGCCCTGCGCCGATGTCGCGCCCGCGCGCCGAAACGATGCCGGAGGTTACCGTGCCGCCAAGGCCGAAGGGATTGCCCACGGCCACCACCCAGTCCCCGATGCGCAGATTGTCTTCCGGCGCAAAGGCCACATAGGGCATGGCTTTTTCAGGTTCGGTTTTCAAAAGCGCGAGGTCGGTCTTCGGGTCGGTGCCGACGATCTTGGCTTTCAGTTCCTCGCCGCTGCTCAGCGCGATCACGATTTCCTCGCCGCCTTCCACGACGTGGTTGTTCGTTACCACATAGCCGTCAGAGGAAATGAAAAAACCGGACCCTTGGGCCTGACGCTTGGGCGCAGGCTGGTTGCCCCCGCCATTCGGCGCGCCGAACTCCTTGAAGAAGCGTTCCAGCGGATGGCCGGGGGGCAGGTCCATACCCGCCGCAGGGCCCGCTTCCGCCTTTTGCGTCACGCGCACACTCACCACGGCCGGGCCCACACGTTCCACCACATCGGCAAAGCTTGCCGGCGCATTGGAGGGAGCGACGGGTTCGATCTCCGTGCTTTCCTGGCGGTTTTCCGCAAAAGGATTGGAGGCCGCACGGGCGATATCCGGGCTCGTGCTGCCCGCGCCATAGCCGATGATGCCGGCTGCCACCAAAGCGGCGGCGAGCGCAATGGGCCGCACCGCTTTGCTTTTTGCCGACATGTTTTCTGCGTTTTTCACATGATCCGTCATGTTCGCTACCCCTGTGATGAAGGACATCCTTGAGTATGAACATAAGAGGTGCGAGCTTACGGCACGCTGTCCGCGCGATTAAATTTCTTTAATTTGATCCGCCCAGAAATTGCCTTATTTGTCCTCATCCGCAAGGCGGGTTTCGACACGCACTTTCGATTCCAGCGTCCGGTGCACCGGGCATTTGTCGGCAATTTCCATCAGCCTGGCGCGCTGCTCACCGCTCAAATCACCCAAAAGCGCAATCTCGCGGGTCATGAGATCGATCTTGGCGCCCGGCTTTTCCTCGCAGTCTTCGCAATCTTCCGCATGCACCTTGTTATGTTCAAGGCGCACGCTAACCCCCTTAAGTGGCCATTTCTTGGCGTCCGCATACATGCGCAAGGTCATGGAAGTGCAGGCGCCGAGCCCGGCCAGCACCCAGTCATAAGGCGCGGGGCCGGAATTCATGCCCCCCACGCTTTCCGGCTCGTCGGCGAGAAAACTATGCGGGCCGATCTGCACCTTTTGTTGAAACTTGCCCGCGCCCGTCTCGGCCACGCTCACGCTGCCTTCCTGGCCTTTGGGTTTTTCCACGGGCGCAGGGGCCTCGATATAGCGCTGCGCCCAGGCGGTCAGCACACCGGCGACATAAACTGCATCTTCCTTGCGCGTTAAAAGATGATCGGCATTGTCGAGCGAGACGAAACTTTTCGGATGCTTGGCGGCAAGAAAAATTTCCGAGGCATTGTCGATCCCCACCTGCTCGTCGAGCGGGGCATGGAAGATGAGCAGCGCTTTTTTCAGCCTGCCGATATGATCGCGCTGCCGCGAGGTTTCGATATCGTCGAGAAATTGCTGTTTGATGGTGAAGCTGCGCCCGGCCAGCATGACTTCCGCTTCACCGTTTTCATTGATCTCGCAAATCTTCTCGCCGAAATTATGCGCGACATGAGCTGCATCCGCCGGCGCGCCGATCGTGGCGATGGCCGCGGCCTCGGGAATTTTCTCCGCCGCCGCCAGCACTGCCGCCCCGCCCAGGCTATGGCCGACGAGAATATCGGGCGCTTCATAAGTCTCGCGCAGAAAGTCCGCCGCCGCGACGAGATCGGCGACATTGGAGGAGAAATTCGTGTTGGAAAAATCGCCGCCGCTCATCCCGAGCCCGGTGAAATCGAACCGCAGCACGGCGATGCCCCTCTCGGCCAGCGCCGAGGCAATACGCGAGGCGGCGAAAATATCCTTCGAGCAGGTAAAGCAATGCGCAAACAGCGCATAGGCGCGCGGGGGCCCCTCCGGCCTGTCGAGCCGGGCGGCCAGCTCTTCTCCGAGCGCGCCTTTGAACGTGACCTTTTCGGATCGAACAGCCATCTTTCTCTCCGATCGTTTGTGCCAAACCCTCCGCCCGGCAGCCAATCTAAAGAGGAAGTGTGACGGCAAACGCTTCCCTATTCACGCATTTTCGCGTCTGCCTTTTCCATCAATTCATCGAGGCGGGCGGCTTCTTCGTCGGAAAGCGGTTCGGCTTCCGCCGCCGTTTCCTTTTTGCGCCGGAAGAGCATAAGCACCACCACGCCGCCGATAAAAAGCGCTATGAAAGGCGCGGCCCAAAGCGCCCAGGTTTCCGGGCGCACGGGCGGGCGCAGAAGCACGAAGTCGCCGTAGCGCGCCACGATATAGTCCAGCACTTCCTCGTTGCTGTCGCCTTCCTTCAGGCGTTCGCGCACCAGAAGGCGCAGATCCCGGGCCAGCGGCGCATCGGAATCATCGATAGACTGGTTCTGGCAAACAAGGCAGCGCAGTTCCCGCGAGAGTTCCCGCGCGCGTTCCTCCAGCTTCGGATTGTCCAGCTTCTCGCCGGGCTCGATCGCCCCAGCCGGGAAGGCAAGGCCCGTCCATAGTGCCGCCGCGAGCAACAGCACCGCGCCTTTATGGAAGGGCCCGCGCGTCAAGATGCCGTTCCTTCCGCCGCCACGGGTGCTTTGCGCCGGGCAAAGGGAATGCCGAGCCTGTAGCGCCTATCGGAAAGCGAAACCGCCCCGCCCAGTACCATGATCACCGAGCCGATCCATATCCAGGGGACGAGCGGGTTCACATAGGCGCGCACGGTCCATTCGTTCTCCCCGCGCCGGTCGCCCAGCACGACGTAAAGATCGGAGACCCAGGCGGTATAGATCGCCGCTTCCGTGGTCGGCATGTTCTGCACCGGATAGACGCGCTTTTCAGGCCGCAGCCGGGCGATTTCCCGGCCATTTTTCATGGCGATGAACTCGGCTTTCTCAGCGCGGAAATTCGGTCCTTCATAGGCCCCGACAGTCGCCAGCATGATTTCATAACCGCCCACTTCCAGCACCTCACCGGTCGTCATGGCGGCCACGCTTTCAACGCGCCAGGCCGAAATGCCGACAATACCCGCCACCATGATGCCGACGCCGGCATGAGCAAGGGTCGAGCCCCAGACCGCACGGGGCAGATGCCGCATCCGGCGCAGGCTCTCACGCGCAGGCGCTTTGAAGGCTTTCACCCGGTAAGCAATGTCGGAAAAGGCGCCGAAGACGAGCCAGGCGGCGAGCCCAAGGCCGATAGGTGCAAGCCACGGCCCCTCACTGTAGAAGGCCGCCACCGCGATGATGGTGAGAATGGCAAGCCCCGCCGCTACGAAAAGCCGTTGCAGCACGGGATAGATATCCGACCGCTTCCAGGCGAGCAGCGGGCCGAGCGGCACCAGCAAAAGAAGCGGCAGCACGATGGGCACGAAAGTCATGTTGAAGAAAGGCGGGCCGACGGAAATCTTCTCACCCGTCAGCGCATCGAGCCCCAGCGGATAAAGCGTGCCGACAAAGACCGCGACCGTTGCCGCCGCCAGGAAAAGATTGTTGAGCACCAGCGCGCTCTCGCGGCTGACGGGCGCAAAAAGCCCGCCGCCTTTCAGCTGCGGCGCCCGCCAGGCATAGAGCGTCAGCGCCCCGCCGATGAAGAAGGCAAGGATAAAGAGAATGACGAGTCCGCGTTCCGGGTCCGTCGCAAAGGCATGAACGGAGGTGAGCACGCCCGAGCGCACCAGGAAGGTGCCGATGAGGCTGAGTGAAAAAGCGAAGATCGCAAGCAGGATCGTCCAGCTTTTCAGCGCGCCGCGTTTTTCCACCACGATGGCCGAATGCAAAAGCGCTGTGCCCACAAGCCAAGGCATGAGGGAGGCATTTTCCACCGGATCCCAGAACCACCAGCCGCCCCAGCCAAGCTCGTAATAGGCCCACCAGGAGCCCATGGCGATGCCCAGCGTCAGCGCCATCCAGGCGGCCAGCGTCCAGGGGCGCACCCAGCGCGCCCAGCCCGGATCGACCTTGCCTTCGAGAAGCGCGGCAACGGCAAAAGAAAACGCCATCGAGAAGCCGACATAGCCCATGTAAAGAAAGGGCGGATGGAAGGCGAGCGCGGGGTCCTGCAAAAGCGGGTTGAGGCCGCCGCCATCGATGGGCGCAGGATCGAGCCGCGTGAAGGGGTTCGAGGTGAAAAGCAAGAAAGCAAGAAAGGCGACGCCGATCAGCGCCTGAACGGAAAGCACGCGGGCACGCAAACTGTCGGGCAGATCGCGCCCGAAGGTCGCCACCGCCGCGCCGAAGACCGAGAGAATGAGGATCCAGAGCAGCATCGAGCCTTCATGGTTCCCCCAAACGCCGGTGATCTTATAAAGCAGCGGCTTGGCGGAATGAGAATGCTGCGCCACCGCATAGACGGAAAAGTCGGAGGTGACGAACGCCGCCGTCAGCGCGGCAAAGGAAAGAAGGACGAGCAAGAACTGCGCCTGCGCCGCAGGCACCCCCACCGCCATCAGCCGCGCATCCTGCCGGTAAGCGCCGATCTGCGGCAGAACGGTTTGCAGAAGCGCCACCGCGAAGGCAAGAACGAGGGCGAAATGGCCTGTTTCAGCGATCACGGATAGGTTCCCTGTCCATAAGTTTCCGAATGGCTTTTCTCCGCCCCTTCCCCTTGCCAATTGCCGCTGCGCTTCAGCGCGTCGGCGACTTCCGGGGGCATGTAATTTTCATCGTGCTTGGCGAGCACCGTGTCGGCAACGAAAACGCCGTCCGCGCCGAGCACGCCTTCGGTAACGACGCCCTGGCCTTCGCGGAAAAGATCGGGCAGCGTGCCGCTATAGGTCACGGTCACGGTTGCGGCGAAATCGGTCACATCGAAGCGCACATCCGTGCCCTCGCCGCGCGTCACGCTTTCTTCCGCCACCAGCCCGCCGAGGCGCAAGCGCTCGCCCGGCTCCGTGCCGCGCTCGGCAATGTCGCTCGGGCTATAGAAGAAAACGATATTGTCCTGCAGTGCGGTCAGCACCAGGCCCACCGCCGCCGCGAGAATAACCAACCCTGCCCCGATCAAACTGGCGCGGCGCTGTTTGCGTGTCATAAATCCGGTCCCGTTCCTGCTCTGCCTTCAGCCTACCTGATATAAAGCGCGCGCCATTTCATGGCAAAGAGCCAAATCGACGCGGCACGGCGCGGAAAACTGCGCTTTACCGCCTTTAAAGCTCCCTCCTTGTTATATCCCCAGGGCCGCGCGGGTCGAGGCCCCCACGATCCCGTCCGCGGTCAGTCTTTCGAGCTGCTGGAAGTCCTTGACGATCCGTTCCAGATTTTCATCGAAAACACCGTCCGTATTGATCACATATCCGTGCCTTTTCAGCGCCTCTTCCAGCGCCCGCACATCTTCGCCCGTCATGGGCGGCGATTTGAGCAACAAAAGCCGCTCTTCGGCCCCTTCCGCAGAAACCCTGACGGGAGGATGGTAATCGATAATATCCGAATCGATGCGCACCCCGCGCACGGTGAGCGGCAGGGCCAGGCTCCAGTTTCCCGAGGCAATCAGTTCCTCGAAGGCTTCCATGCGGTAAATCGTGCGGCGCAGCAGCCGGTTGTCATGGCCGGCGAGCCAGGCCTTGCGCTCGCCCACATAAGCGGTGATCCAGCGCTTCTCACCGATGGCCGCCGCTTTGCCCGCCTTTTCTTCCACCCGGCCTTTCAAATAGCGCCAGGACCCGTGGATATGGCTGTCATAGACAATGGCAAGGCCGAGCGGGGTCTTGATGCCAAGGGCGCGGGCCGCGTCCGCCGAGGGTTTCCAGAAAACCCGGTCGAAAAACCCGTCCTGCACGTCCTGCATGGCCGGGTCCGCGCCCGCCTCCTGCAAGACCCAGCGCAGACGGGCATCATTGTCGAGGCTCGCCTCGCAGCGCTTCAGCGCGGGCAGGTATTCCTTCAATGCGGAGGCGTAGAGCGCGCCGGCGCTTTCCACATAGGCCTTGATCAGGAGATAGAGATTGCCGCTTGCCAGCGTCGTCTGCGCCTTGCCATAGGTCAGATGCCCGCTATCGCCTGCCAGCACCGTCACCGCGCCATAATCGCCTGCCGCCTTGCCGGATTCGAAAATATTGACGATCGCCTGCGCGGTCCGTTTTTCCAGTTCGCCCATTTAGCCTCCCCTACACACCGGCCTGACACCGATTCGTTCAGCATCAGGCAAGACTATGCCTTAACCGGCGGGCGGGGATAAATGGCGCTATTCGGCCTGCGGCTCTTCCTTGGGCGCGTCAAGCTGGCGCCGCGCCGAGGTAATGGCGGCATCGAGCATGCCCGTCCAGGGCGCATCTTCGGGTGCATCGGCGCGGATCGCTTCCCATTCGCGCAGCGCGCCTGCGACATCCCCGTCCTGGGCCTGGCCGAGCGCCAGATAGAAGCGGGCCTTGGCCTGCTCCGGCTCAAGCTCAAGGGCAGCGGCAAAAGCCTGGCGCGCGGGCGGCACCACCACGCCGTCGGAGGAAAGGGTCAGCGCTTCGGCAAGCCCGGCGAGACCGAAAGCCGTGCGCCCTTCCAGCTGCATGGAGCGGCCATAGGCTTCGATCGCCGCATCGTAGCGGCCAAGCTGCAGATAGATGGGTGCGATGATCTTCCAGCCGCGCAGATCTTCCGGGTTCTCCCGCAAGCGCCGCTCGAGGCGGGCCACCAGCTCGGGCACAGAAAGCTCATCCAACGGTTTTTCGAGCCGCGCCTTTTGCGGCTGATCGGGCAGACCCGGCTGGCCAAGGGCGAGATAAAGGGTAAGCGTCACGCCCGTCACCCCGATGACGGCGGCAAAGCCGATGACTTTCAGCATGCGCAGCGAGACGAACCGGCTCTGCCGCTCCTCGCCCGCTTTGTCGGCGGCAGCCAAAAGGCGGCGCGAAATTTCCCGGCGCAAGGGGTCGGCGTCCTTGGCGCTCAGCGTGCCGCGTTCTACGTCTGCTTCCAGCTCGCGCAATTGCTCTTCATAAATCAGCGTTTCCCCGCTCCGCTCGCGCCCGGGCGGCGAGCGGCGCAGCGGGCGCAGCACGAACAGCAGCACCGCTCCGGTGAGCAGCGCCAGAAGAGGCCAAAGCAGCCAACTGCCGATCGCGGCAAGTTGCATTTGATGCGTCCTTTCAATTTTCCTTGCTGCTGGACGGGTCGTCCGCAGGCCATCATAGTAGGCCCGCATAAGAACAGAAACGATAAGGCTGCGGCCATTCGCCGCCCGCGCACGTCTGCGTGAGGCTGGCCGCTGCAACTTGGGACGAGGGTGAGGGAATGAAGCGGGTTTTACTGACCGGCCTCTTGGGGCTGATCGCAACGGTTTTTGGCGCGGGCGCCATTTTTACGATCCACGCGCATGTAACCCGCCCGGCGCCCTGGGACCCGGCCCCGTTTCTGGAAATCGCCCGGCAATATGATGTTGAAATCCGCCGCGACAATTGGGGCGTACCGCATATTTACGGCCCCCGCGATGCCGACGTTGCCTACGGCCTCGGCTATGCCCATGCCGAAGATGATTTCGCTACCATTCAGGAAGTCGCCATTGCCACGCGCGGCAAACTCGGCGCGGTGAAGGGCCCTGATGCCGCCGTTACCGATTATATCGTTCACCTTCTCCAGGTCTGGGAGACGGTGGAGGCGCAATATGAAACGGCACTGAGCGAGGAAACCCGCGCGGTACTGGAAGCCTATGCCCATGGCATCAATCTTTTCGCCGCTCTGCACCCCGAAAAAGTCGAGCCCGGCCTTGCGCCCATGACCGGCAAAGACATTGCCGCCGGCTTCGTTTTCAAGACGCCGTTCTTTTACGGCCTCGACAAACAGCTCATGGAACTCTTTGAGCCGGAGCGCAAACGCTCGATCTCCAAAAATCCGGAGACCGCGTTTCTGCCTGTCGATGAACCTGTCTATCCCACCGGCTCGAACGGCTTTGCCATTGCCCCTTCCCGCTCGGATGACGGGCACACGCGCCTTCTCGTCAATTCCCACCAGCCTTACAAGGGACCGGTTGCCTGGTATGAGGTGCGGCTGAAAAGCGAAGAAGGCTGGGATGTGGCAGGCGGCGCCTTTCCCGGCTCGCCCTTCATGCTGCATGGTCATAACCGCTATCTTGGCTGGGCGAATACGGTCAACAAGCCCGATCTCGCCGATGTCTATGTGCTCACACTCAACCCGGAGAACGAGAACCAGTATCTCCTCGACGGGGAATGGAAGGAGCTGGAGCGCGAGGAAGCGGAGATCAAGGTCAAACTTTTCGGCCCCTTCTACTGGACCGTGACGCGCGATGTGTTCTTTTCCGAGCACGGGCCGGTGCTGAAAACCGACCATGGCGCCTATGCCATCCGCTATGCGGGCATGAACGAGCTGCGCCAGGCCGAGCAATATTTCCGCCTCAACAAGGCGCGCAATTTCGATGAATGGATCGCGGCGATGAAGATGCAGGCCCTGCCCAGCATCAACTACGTCTATGGCGATAAGGACGGCAATATCGCCTATATCTATAACGCGCAGTTCCCGGACCGCGCGGAAGGCTGGGACTGGCAGGCCTATCTGCCCGGCGACCGCTCGGACCTCATCTGGCAGACTTACCTGCCCTTCGAGGAAGTGCCGAAACTGATCAACCCGAAATCGGGCTATGTCTTCAACGCCAACAACACGCCTTTCCGCGCCACGGCGGCGGCGGACAATCTCTCGCCCGCGCAATTTCCCGCCTTTATGGGCATCGAAACGGAAATGACGAACCGCGCGTTCCGGGCAGAGGAACTCCTTTCCCGCGACGAGGCAATCAGCGCGGAGGAATTCGCGGCCTATAAATACGACCTTTATTACAGCCCAGCCTCCAAAGTGGGGCTCACCCGCGCCGCCATTTTAACGATGGATCTCAGCGACGATGAAGAACTGGTCGCCGCGCAAAAACATCTAGCCGATTGGGACCTTGGCACGGACCGGGAAAACCGCCATGCAGCCCTCGGCGTCCTCACCCTGCAGCCGCTCATCATGGCGGAACTGCGCGGCACCGAGGCCCCGCCGCTGCGCCAGGCGCTTGCCGATGCCGTAGAGGTTCTGATGGAGAATTTCGGCAAGCTCGACCCGGAATGGAGCAAGCTAAACCGTTTGCGGCGCGGGGAGGTCGATCTGCCGCTCGATGGCGGGCCGGATATTCTGCGGGCCGTTTATGGCGGCGAGCCAAACGATGACGGCACGCTCACCGCGCGCGCCGGCGACACCTACATCATGTTCGTCGAATGGGACGAAGACGGGGCTTTGAGCTCCCGGAGCATTCACCAGTTCGGCTCGGCAACGCTCGATGAAGCCTCGCCCCATTTTGCCGATCAGGCTCCGCTCTTTGCCGAGATGGAAATGAAGCCGGTGCTCTTCGAGGAAGCAGCGCTTGAGCCGCATATCAAGGCCCGTTACCGGCCTGGCCTTCTGCCCGGCCCTGCGCCCACACCCGCCCCTGCCGCAGACTAGATCATCACGATCGAACTTTCGTCGCTGGCAAGCGGCTGATTCACCAGGCGGGAAATCGGCAAGCTGACGGTTACAGACGTACCCTCGCCGAGCGCGCTTTCGATGGAGAGCGTGCCGTCATGCAGCTCCACCAGCCGTTTGGCGAGCGGCAAGCCGAGCCCCGTTCCTTCATGGGAACGCGAGAGCGAACCATCGACCTGCGTGAAGGGTTGAAGCGCGCGGGGAATATCTTCCGGCCTCATGCCCACGCCTTCATCGCGCACTTTCAGGTGCATATGCGTTTCGTCCGTCTCCACACTAAGATGCACCGTCCCGCCGCGTAGCGAGAATTTCACTGCATTGGCGAGCAGATTGATCAGCACCTGTTTCAGCGCGCGCTCATCGGCGTAAAGGAAGAGGTCTTCATCGGGCGTATCGATTTCAACCCGCACGCCGGCCTGCTGCGCGCGCGGTTTGACGATGACCGCGGCACTGTTCAAGACCGCGCGCACATCCATTTCATGCTCGCTGAGATCGAAACGTCCGGCCTCGATTTTTGAAAGATCGAGAATGTCGTTGATGACGTTGAGCAGATGAATGCCGCTCTCGTAGATGTCGGCGGCATATTCCTGATAACGCGGCGAACCGAGCGGTCCGAAAATCTCCCGCTCGATCGATTCGGAAAAACCGATAATTGCGTTGAGCGGGGTTCTGAGCTCGTGACTCATGTTGGCGAGAAACTCGCTCTTGGATTTGTTCGCCGCCGTCGCCTGGTCGCGGGCAAGACGCAGATCTTCGGCTTCCTTGCGCCGCTCGGTCACATCATGCAAGCCCAGAAGAATGGCCGGCCCGCCCCGGTATCGGATCGCGGCGCCCGCCACTTGCGCCCAAATTTCATCACCCTCATAGGAACTCAGCTTCAGCTCGATCTCGCCCTGCTCGCTCAAATTGCGGCCAATGGCGGCAAGCTGCTTGAAATCGTCGCCGAAGAAACTGGCAAGACTGATCGTGCCCGCCTTGTCTTCCGGAATCCGGAAAAGATCGAGCGCGGCCTTGTTCGCCTGGATGATCCGGCTGTTCTGCGGGCGCACCAAGGCCAGCGGAATGGGCGCAGCGCGGAAGACCGTGCGGAAATTTTCCTCATTGAGCTGCGCCACGCCTTCGGCCTGCCAGCGGTCGCTCATTTCCCGGCGCAGCCGGGTCGTCAGGGCACGGTACTGGTGAATGGTGCGGTGTTCGGAACGGCGCAATTGAGATGAAATGCGGATCGTTTGAATACCGATAATATGGAGCGCCGTCCAGGAGAGCATCAATTGCGCGGTCTCCGGCGTACTGGCGCCCAATATGCCGTAGCTCATCGCCACATGAATGAGACTGGAGAGAATGGCGACGGGCGCTGTGTAGATCAGCCGGTTCGGCACCCCGAAATAAATCACCGCGACGATCGCAAAAGCACTGATGCTGACAAGCGCCAGCTCATCCCCGTTCACCGCATGAGCGGTCATTGCCACGAGAAAGACGAGAAACTCACCCAGCGTCAGGCCGAAAAAGAAGACCTGCGAATCCGGGCTGCGGCGGAAAAGCACGATCGGCGCAAGACAAACCGTGAAAGCGGCAAGACGCGCGGCCAAAAGCTCGAAATAAACGAGCGAAAAACCGTGATGTAGAAAATCGGAACTGCTGGCGAGCAGAAAAATCACAGCCGCGGCGATGGCGACGCGCGTGCGGGACAGGACGACATTCCATGTCGCCATTAAAAAAGCCGCTTCCTCCTGCCTGTCCGAAAACTCACCGTCCCACCGGTAAATATTCATGGGACGTTTCCTGTTTCCCTCGGACTTGGCGGACGGCGCGGGCGCGGTCGGCCTTGCCTTCACGGAGTGTTCCCCTCCCCCTTTTGGGCTCACTCAAGGTTACCCGGGCACGAGCCTAGTTTTGGCAGGTAAAGAAAATGGAAATATTTCCTTTTGGCAGGCATAGTGCGGCCAAAGACTTGAGTTTTCAGAAACAAGCGCACCGGGAGACGGAAATGAGCGGTATTTTATCGGGAATCAAGGTGCTGGATTTCGGCCGTTACATTGCCGGGCCCTATTGCGCGACGCTGTTGGGGGATATGGGCGCGGAGGTGATCCGTGTCGAAAAGCGCGAGGGGAGCGAGGACCGTTTCGTGCAGCCCTTCCGCCCTGGCGCGGGCGCGGGAGAAGGCGGCGAAGGCACGATGTTCCTGCAGCTCAACCGGAACAAGCGCGGCATGACCCTCGACCCGATGAGCGAAGAGGGGCGCAAGGTCGTGCGCGCGATGGTGGCCAAGGCCGATGTCGTGGTGGCCAATCTGCCGCCTCAGACGCTTAAAGCCATGGGGCTCGACTATGAGACCTTGAGCGCCATCAATCCCGGCATCATCCTGACCACCGTCTCCGCTTTCGGCCATGGCGGACCTTACTCGAACCGCGTCGGCTTCGACGGCGTTGCGCAGGCCATGTGCGGCGCGGCACATCTTACGGGTCATGCGGACGAGCCGATGAAAAGCTATGCGCCCTGGGTGGATTTCGGCACCGCCTCGCTTGCCGCGTTCGGCACCATGGCGGCGCTTTTCGAGCGGCAGAAAACCGGCAAGGGCCAGGTCGTGGAAGGCGCGCTGCTCGCCACAGCGCTCAATTTTTTCAACTTCCACCTGATCGAGCAGTCGCTGCGCCAGACGAACCGTGAGGGGATCGGCAACCGCAGTCCCTATGCCGGGCCGGTCGATATCTTCAAGGCCAAGGACGGCTGGATTATGGTGCAATGTATCGGTCAGCCGCTTTTCAAACGCTGGGCAAAACTCATGGGCGAAGACCACTGGCTCACCGATCCGCGCTTCAAGGACGATCTGGCGCGCGGGGATAATGGCGAGGTGCTGAGTGAGCGCATGGGCAAATGGTGCGCCGAGCGTACGGTTGCCGCCGCGCTCGATGAACTGGATGCCGCGCGCATTCCCGCCGGTCCGGTCTATACCCCGCAACAGGCGCTCGATGATCCGCATATCAAGGCCATGGGCTATCTGCACCCCATGGGTTTTCCGGGGATCGACGGCGAGGCGCCGCTCATGGAAACACCGGTGCGCCTTTCAGGCAGCCCCGGTGAAATCCGTCACCGCGCCCCGCTGCTCGGCGAACATACCGCCGATATTTTGTCCGAATACGGCTATAGCGACGAGGACATCCGCTCCTTACGCGCGCAAAACATCATCTAAGCATTGGAGCATTCATGCCCGGTCCCTTTTCCCTGCTGCCTCATGTCGAGCTGTTCGAAGCGCCGACCCCGCTGCAAGAACTGATGAACCTGCGCGCCGTCATCGCCGCCGAAAATGGCTCGTGTCCGCAGCTCTATATCAAACGCGACGACATGACGGGCCTTGCAGGCGGCGGCAACAAAACACGCAAGCTCGAATATCTTCTGGGCGAGGCGCGCAAGCAAAATGCCGACACGCTGATCACCGCCGGCGCGCTGCAATCCAACCATGCCCGCCAGACGGCGGCCGCGGCCTCCAAGGCGGGGTTTGCCTGCACGCTCATCCTTTTCGATACCGTGCCCTATCAGGGCGCGCTTTACCGGCGCTCGGGCAATTTGCTGCTCGACAAAGTGCTCGGCGCCGATCTTGTCATCGAAGACGGCACGGCAGATGCGGCGGAGGTTTTCGAGCGGGTGATGGGTAACATCAGCAAAGCAGACGGTACGCCCTATCTCATTCCCGTTGGCGGCTCGAACTCGGTCGGTGCCATCGGCTATGCGCGCGCGGCCGGTGAAATTCTCGATCAGGCCGCCGCAAAACAAATCGGCCTCACCCGCATTGTCCATGCCTCAAGCAGCCTCGGCACGCAGGCCGGCCTTTTGACCGGTCTTGCCGGGCGGGCAAGCGATGTGCGCGTCACCGGCATCAATGTCTACCGGCACGACACGGAGAAAATGCGCGAGGACCTCACCGACCTTACCGAGCGCACGGCGGACCGGCTTGGTGTGCGCCGGGTGGGGGCGGAGCGTTTTGAGATCGTAGACGGGTTTTTAGGCGAGGCTTACGGCGTGCCGACTGATGAGATGAAGGCCGCCGTTTCCACTCTGGCGCAGACCGAAGGCATCCTGCTCGATCCCGTTTATAGCGGCAAGGCCATGGCGGCGATGATCGCGATGATCTTCAGAGGTGAGATCGGGCCGGAGGAGACCGTCGTCTTTCTGCACACCGGCGGCATGCCCGGTCTTTTTGCTTATGAAGAAGAATTTGCAGGCTGAGCCGCCTTCGAACCGCTCTGCTTACGCCGCGCCCACCGTCTCCCGCAGCGCCACTTGCACGCGGCGGCGGAAAAGCGCGGCAGCTTCCTCGCCCTCCAGAAGCTCCAAAAGCTCGGCAGCAAAAGCGGCGGCAGGCGGCTCCATCTCCGGCTTCGTTGCCGCCAAGCGCAATTCGGTGATCAGCGCTTCGGTGTAGAGCGCCAGATAGGTATCCAGAATATGGCGCAGGTCGCGGTATATCTGCGAAACGCCCAGCACATCGGCGCGCGCCCATGTCGCCAGCATGAAGCGGAACGAGGCTCTGACCTTCTCGGCCTTTTCCAGCGACATGCGTTTGGAAAGGTCGGCGCGGGAAATGGCGGCCTTGCCGAAAGCGCCGGCCTGCTGCAACGGCAGCGCGCCGTGCAGATCGCGCTCGAAGCGCGCCAAATGGTCGCCGATCGCCGTGCTCATTTTTTGGCGCACCGCGAAAACCCGTTTCTCCCACGCGCCATAACGCACGAGGTCGATTTCCTCCCGAAATCCCTTGGAGATATTGGCAAGCCGCAACACCTCTTCGGCCATCGGCTCGAGCGAGGTGACGCCGGGCCGCAAGGCGCAAACCTGCGCGCAGATGTCTTCGCTTTGAATGAGCAGCCGCTCGCCAAGCGCGGCAAGATCCGTGCGCGCAATCAAGAGGTCCGAATTTTGCCGGGCGATCGAACGGGCAAGGCGCATGATCTGCCAGGGTTGCTCCATACGGCCCATTACGGCAAAGGCAATGTAAAGCGAGTGGTCGGGGGCCTCTTTGTAAACACGGTCATAGGTTTCGCGCACCAGCCGCAGGCAGCTTTCGTCGAATTCCTCGATCGTTTCGGGCAACTTCTCGCTAAGTGCTAGAATATCGTCGCCGATCGCCAGCGCATGGGCGATATCTACAGCATCGGCCCTCACCTGCGCGCCGCCGAGCCGTCTGTCCAAAACTTCCCGGTAACCGGGATCGCTGCCGGCCCGTGCCTCAGCTTCCAAAAGCGCGCGGGCCGCGCTCTGGCGCATGACGCTGAGCGAAGCGCCGAGCGCTTCCGGATCGCCGTGCAGAATATGGCGGGAGACGTTTTCAACGAGGCTGGGGAAAGTATCGGGCAAAAGATCGGCGCGCAGCACTTCCCAAACGGGATTGATGGACGCGCGCGGCACCAGCCCCGGTATCTTGCGCCCGGTGCGCAGGTTGACCAGCAGCCCCTCAAACGGCAAACAAAACCGGCGCTGCGCGGTTGCGTAACCGGGGCGGCGCCCTTCCAATGAACGGGCGATGGGACGCACCGCTTGCCGGATAAACTCGATCGGCAGTCCTGCTTCCTCGCCCGCCACGACGGCGCGCTCGACACCCGAAAGCAATTTGAGCGCCATGCCTGCCGGCAGCGATGTCAAATAGCTGCCGAGGCGTGAAGCTTTTTCCGCATCCGATATTTCGTCCAGCATCCGCAGCCTGTTTCCGATCGGTCAGAATTTGGTTAATCTACCGTTAGGCAGATTAGCATCATTAGACTTAACGAGCCCTTGACGCCAAGATGACGGCCAAATCACAGTTAGGCGAGCTTATGGAGGGCTGACCGCCCATGCGCATCCCCGATCTGGCGGAAATCAACCCTGTTTCGCGCCTTCACACGCTCATCTGGGAAAGCCAGCTTCCCAAGGAGAACCGGCCCCTCCGGGCCGCGATCTTTGCCGGGCGTATCACCTGGGTGATCCTCCATGACCTGATGGCGGGCCGGGCGAACCAGCAGGCCATGAGCCTTGTCTATACGACGCTGCTCGCCCTCGTGCCGGTTCTGGCCATCGTCTTTGCAGTGCTTAAGGCATTCGGCGTGCAAAACCATGTCGCCGACCTGATGCGCGAATTCCTCGCCCCGCTCGGCGCGCAAGGGGCTGAAATCACCGACCGTACCCTCGCCTTCGTCGAGCAGGTCAATATCTCCGTGCTCGGTTCCGTCGGCCTTGTCTTTTTGATCTACACGCTCGTTTCGACCATGCAGAAGATCGAGAAGGCCTTCAACGAGATCTGGCACGTACGCTCGGGCCGCTCGCTTGCCCGGCAATTGACGGAATTCGTCAGCGTCGGCCTGCTCGGTCCTCTTGCCCTCTTTCTTGCCTTCGGGATCATGGCGACCGCGGTTTCCTCCGAAATCGTGGAAGACGCGGCCACCGTGCTGCCGATCAAGGAGGCGCTGCAATATGTCGGCCTCATCATGCCCTATCTCGTCATGGTGGGCATGTTCTCGCTGCTTTATAAGGTGATCCCGCACACCCATGTGCAGCCGGGCGCCGCGTTGCTGGGGGGGCTCACGGCCGGGCTGATCTGGGTGGCGACGGGCTGGGCCTTTGCCACTTTCGTCGTCACTTCGGCGCGCTATGCGGCCATCTATTCGGCTTTCGCCAGCCTCGTCTTTTTCATGATCTGGCTTTATGCCGCCTGGCTCATTTTGCTGACGGGCTGCTCGGTCTCTTACTATTACCAGAACCGGCGCCACCTCTCACCCGAGCTTGGCGTTGCGCGTCTGACCATGCGCGATACGGACCGCATCACGCTTGCGGTTCTCGTCATCATTCATCGGGCTTTCAAAAAGGGCGGAAGGCTTTGGCCCGCCGCCGTGCTTGCCCGCCGGCTCAATGTGCCGCTCGGGGTGCTGGAGGAGATTATTTACCCGCTGCACCAGGCCGGCTTCATTGCCGTCAGCGAACAGGGCGGGCGGATCATGCCGGGCCGCGATGCCGCGCAATCGGATATTGGCGAGGCGATCGAGACGGTGCGCCGGGGCGTGCAGGCCGGCGCCCTTTCCAGCATGGACATCAATAGCGACCCTGCCGTGGACGGGCTGTTCACCCGCCTCGATGAGGCCCGGCAGAGCATTCTCAAACGCACCGCAACCGTGGCCGATCTGTTGGCCGAAGCCGAGACCCTGAAAAAAGAAGCCGCCGAATAGCCAAAGAATAGCCAAAGGCCGCCCGTTTAACCGGGCGGCCCTGCTTGCCTCATTGGCGGTGATGTTACCCGGCGATGCGCCAGGTACCGTCCGGCTGGCGGCAGGCCGTGCCGGTGCCGGTCTGCGGCTCACCGTCGATATAGATGGTCTGCTTATATTCGCGGCAGTAATTGTTGCCGGACTGGTAAACCGGAGCCGGCTCCACCACGCCGTAATGGCCGCTTTGCGGATTGCTCCAGCGCTGGGTATTGCCGGTTTCGAATGCCTGATAGGAGGCATTGTGCAGATATTGCCGGTCGGCCCGGTCGAGGCTCTGGCCGATATTGTTACCGAGGGCCGCGCCCAGAAGCGTCCCGATGCCCGTGGCAATCAGCCGCCCGCTGCCGGAGCCGAACTGCGAGCCGGCCACCCCGCCGGCAATGGCGCCGAGCACCGTACCGCCTGTCTGTTTCGGTCCCATCCCCGAGTTCGCGCAAGCGCCCAAGGAGATGGCGATGAGGCCGACCGCGAAATATTTCAGAATGCGCATTTCACACCTTGTCCTTTCCGTGCGTCCGTGCACTTCGAACATAAGACTAGACGCTTCGACCTATGTCTGGTGTGAATAGAACGTTCATACCCGGTTCAGGTTCCCGCCCTCAGCTCTCCGCCTTGGCGCGCGGCAGAACGAGCCGGGCGCGCAGCCCCCCGAGCGGGCTTTCTTCCAGCGTAAAGGCACCGTTATAAAGCGCCGCGATGTCCTTGACGATGGAAAGACCGAGCCCCGACCCCGGCTTTCGCTCATCCAGGCGCTGTCCGCGCCCCAGCGCTTTTTCCCGCTCTTCCCCGCTCAGGCCCGGCCCGTCGTCATCGACGCAAAGCGTTAATGTGTCCCCGTCCCCCGCCGCCCCGCTGGCATGAATACGCACCCGCCGCGCCGCCCATTTGCAAGCATTGTCGAGCAGGTTGCCGATCAGCTCCTCCATGTCCTGCGCTTCCCCGCGAAAGGCGAGCCCTGCCTCGCACTCCGCCTCGATCAAGAGGTTCTTATCGAGATAGATGCGGGCAAGCGTGCGCTCCATGCGCTCGATCAAGGGTTCGAGCGGGGTGAAAGCGCCAAGCACCCTCACGGAGGCGGCGGCCCGCGCGCGGGAGAGATGATGGTCGATCTGCTCGCGCATGGCGGCCGCTTCCCGCTCAACGAGCCCGGCCAGCGCGCCCTGCGAGCGCCGGCTTTCGTTCGTCAGCACGCTGAGCGGTGTTTTGAGCGCATGAGCGAGATTACCCACATGGGTGCGCGAGCGCTCCAGCACGTCCGTCGTGTAATCGAGCAAGCTGTTCAGCTCGTCCGCCAGCGGTTTGATCTCGGCGGGAAAATCCCCATGCAGCCGTGTTTGCCGCCCGGTGCGGATATCGCGCAAGGCGGTGCGCACATTTTCCAAGGGGCGCAGGCCGAAACGCACCTGGATCACCAGCGCAATGACAAGCCCGCCGCCCAGCATGAAAAGCCCGCCAATGACAAAGCCGTTGAACTGCGCCACTTCCGCGTCGATGCTTGAGGTATCGGCGGCCAGCGCAAAAGAAATGACGCGCGGATTTTCCGGCAACGCCAGCCGGCGCTCCAGCACCCGCAGACGCTGATCCTGCGGCCCGGCCATGTAACCGCGCCGGAGCCCGCCTTCATCGTCTTCTTCAAGCGCAGCGAGGCGTTTGAGCGGCAGCGTAATGTCCCAGAGCGAGCGCGAGCGCATCACTTCGCTGTCCGGGCCTTCATTTTCTTCCACCGCCTCGATGACGGCGGCGCTATCGAGCGGCGTGATCTGCCAGTACCAGCCCGAATAAGCCCGGTCGAAGCGGGTTTCGGCAGGGGTGCGCTGAAGCGAGATGCGTCCTTCGGGCGAAATTTCGGCGACGGCGACAAGCCCGTCCAGCATGACTTCCAGATTGCTGTCGAAGCTGCGCTCCACCGATTGGCGGAACAGCGAGGTGAGGCCAATGCCCGCCAGCAGCAGAAAAAGCCCGATCCACACCGTCGCAGCGGCGATCAGGCGAAAGGAAAGACTGTTCAGATCAAGCCGCATCTTGCGACATGGAAAGGCGGTAGCCGAGCCCGCGCACGGTTTCGATCGCATCCTTGCCGAGCTTGCGGCGCAGGCGCCCGATAAAAACCTCGATCGTGTTCGAGTCCCGGTCGAAATCCTGATCGTAAAGATGCTCGACAAGTTCGGTGCGCGAGACGACCCGGCCCTGGTGATGCATGAGATAAGCCAGCAATCGGTATTCAAGCGAGGTGAGTTTCACCGGCTCCCCGCTCAAGGTCACGCGGGCCGCGCGCGTATCGACGCGCAGCTCGCCGCATTCAAGCTCGCTTGTCGCATGGCCCGCCGCGCGGCGCAAAAGCGCGCGGATGCGGGCCAGCACTTCTTCGGTATAAAAAGGCTTGGTGACATAATCGTCCGCGCCTGCATCGAAGCCTTCCACCTTGTCCGACCAGCGCTCGCGGGCGGTCAGGATCAGGACAGGGAAATTGCGGCTGTTGCGGCGCCATTTTTCCAGCACCGTCACGCCGTCCATTTCCGGCAGGCCGAGATCGAGAATCACCGCATCGTAAGGCTCGGTATCGCCCAGAAAATGGCCTTCCTCGCCGTCATGGGCGGTATCGACCACATAGCCGGAATCCTCCAGCGCTTCTTTCAATTGCCGGCACAGCGTTTCATCGTCTTCCACAACAAGCAGTCTCATATGCCGTCTCCTTCAGCCCGCGGCTTACCGTCCCTGCACGCGCAGGATATCACCCGTGCGCGCATCCGCGATGACATGAACGACCCCGCCGCTCGGCGAGAGAATCTTGATCCGGTAAATCGGCGAGCGGCCTTGCGTCAGCTCCGCATCGAGCACCCGGCCCGGCACCTGCGCGCGCACACGCCCCAGCACCTTATCGAGTGAGACAAGCCGGCCCGACTGCACGCCCTCGCGCGCATCGTCCTGGCTTGCATGGGGGTTGGCCCAATTCGAGCGGAAGGGGTCCGCCGCCGCGCTGCCCGCCGCAAAAGGCCCCGCCAGCGCTGTCAGGAGCGCGGCCAGTGCCAGAAGCGATATGGGAGCCCGTGTCATCATGGCGCCAGTTCTAGCCCGGCGCGCGTGAACCGGCGATGAATACCCTCGTTTCATGGCATTCAGTTTTCAGGAGACGGCGGGCGGGTGCAAGGAAAGATCACCCGCCGCCGGTCTTTCCCGCGATCAAATTCCGTCGAAAACGACGAATTCCTCGAGCGGCGCGCGGGCCGTGCGCAGCGTGTTGATGGGCGCTTCTTCGTTCATATAGCCGAGCCCCATACCGCAGAAGAGCATCATTTCTTCCGGGATGTTCAGGAACTCGCCCAGCGTCTTGTACCAGATCGCCCAGGCCTCCTGCGGGGCGGTGTGCAGGCCTTCTTCGCGCGCGCTCAGCATGATCGACTGCATGAACATGCCAAGATCGGCCCATTGGCCATAGCCCATCTGCCGGTCCATCGCAAAGAAGAGCGCCACCGGCGCGCCGAAGAGATCGAAATTGCGCGCGAACTGCATCATGCGTCCGGTCTTGTCTTCCCGCGCCACGCCGATCGTGCCGTACATGTCTTCTCCGCACTGAGTGCGGCGGCTGCGGTAAGGTTCTTTCAGCCCTTTAGGGTAGATGTCGTATTCGGTGCCCTCGCCCGCCGGGTTCTGCGGCAGTTTTTCGGCGATCAGTTTCTTGAATTCCTTCAGCCGGTCGCCGCCCAGCACCCAGACGTTCCAGGGTTGCAGATTACCGCCGGAGGGTGCGCGTTTGGCGTTTTCCAAAATCTTGCGCACGGTTTCGGGCGGCACGGGCGTGTCGAGAAAGTCGCGGCAGGTAATGCGCGTCGCAAGCGCTTCGGAAACATTCATGTCAAATCCCCAATCGGTAATGGTGGTTGTGAGTGCCGAAAATTTCCGCCTAGCGGGCCGTCACGAAGGGCCAGAGCGCCGCGCCGCCGCGCTCGATGGCCGCATGGCCAAGCTCTTTTGCCCAGTCCCGCCCGCTGCCGAATTCCGCCCGCCAACTCCAGAGCCGGCGCGTTGCGAAATGCAGGCTGTGTTCGTAGGTAAAGCCGATGGCGCCATGCACCTGATGAGCAATGCCGGTGGCAAGGTTCGCCGCTTCATCGGCGCGGATTTTCGCGACCGCGATTTCAAAGCGCGCGCTTCCCTTTTCACTGTATTTGTCGGCAGCAGCGCAAGCATGGGCGGCGGCCACATTCGCGGCAGCTACATGGGTGCTTAAAACCGCAAGCTGTTGCTGAATCGCCTGAAACTTGCCGATGGGCTTGCCGAACTGTTTGCGCTCGCCCGCATATTGCACGGTCTGCTCCAAAAGGCTGGAAAGCGCGCCGCTCATTTCACAGGCCCGCAGCAGCGCGCCCCAAAGTTTCACATCCACAAGGCCGGGAATCTCCCCGCTCTCGGCAGCTTCCTCGCCGCTAAACACCACCGTGTCGCGCGGCTGGCGCGCCAGGTTGACGTCCTCCTCGATGGCCGCGTCTTTAAGCGCCACCAGCGCGATCTTTGTCGATTGCGCATCGGGCTTGGCGTGAAGGATAACGGCATGGCTTGCATGGCGGGCATAAGGCACGCCCGGCGCCTTGCCGCTGATTTTTCCTTTCTCAATCATTGCCCCCGCGCCGACAAGCGTCACCGGCCCGTCCGGCATCCCGATCCCGGCTTTGGCAAGCAGCCAGCCCGCCAGGATCGTCTCGCCGAGCGGCACGGGCGCGGCGTGCCGTCCGGCCGCCTTCAAAACGATGCTCGCTTCCGCCCAGCCGCCGCCGGCCCCGCCGTCGCTTTCGGGCACGAGAACGCGCGGCAGGCCGTTTTCTTCCAGCGCCTGCCAGAGCCCTGCTTGCCACTCGCCCGCTTCCGCCGCTTCCAGCACCTTGCGGGTGATGCGGCCTGCAAGCAAACGGTTCGCGGTATCGGAAAGTATGGTCTGCAACTCGTTCATGTCCGTCCCCTGCCCTTAGCGCAAACCAAGCCCGCGCGCGATGATCCCGCGCAGGATTTCCCGTGTGCCGCCGCGCAGCGAGAAAGAAGGCGCGACCTGTGCAAGATAGCCCAGCACTTCTTCATAATCGCTGCCGCCCGCAAGGCGCGGCTCGCCGCCCAGAAGTTCATGGGCTTTCACCGGCAGGCCTTGCTCGTAAATCGCGCCGAGGTCTTTGACCACCGAGGCTTCGAGCGCCGGGTTCTCGCCCGCTTCCAGCATCCCGGCGACGGAGAGCGACATTTGCCGCAAGGTCACGAGCTCGGCAATGAGACGGCCGATCTCCGCATCGGCGGAGCTGTCGCCGCGCGCTTTCAGCTCGCCCACCATTTCCTGCAGCAGGAGATAACTTGAAAGATAGCGTTCCGGTCCCGAGCGCTCATAGGCCAGTTCCGCCGTCACCTGGCCCCAGCCGCTGCCCTCGCTGCCGACCAGCATATTGTCCGGGACGAAAGCATCTTCGAAAACGACCTCATTGAAATGCGCATTGCCCGCAAGATCCGTGATCGGACGGATCGTGATGCCCGGCGTTTTCAGATCGACGAGAAACTGCGTGAGCCCGGCATGTTTATTGTCGGGATCGAAATGCGTGCGGAAGAGCGCGATCATGTAATGGGCTTTATGGGCGTTTGAGGTCCACAGCTTCGTGCCGTTGACCTTGTAGCCGCCCTCCACTTTTTCCGCACGGGTGCGCGTTGCGGCAAGGTCGGAGCCTGAATCCGGCTCGCTCATGCCGATGCAGAAAAAGCAGGTGCCCTTGGCGATTTCCGGCAGCAGCATCTGGCGCTGTTCTTCGGTGCCGAAATTGAGAAGCAGCGGCCCGCTTTGCCGGTCGGCGATCCAATGCGCGCCCACCGGCGCTCCGGCGGCAAGCATTTCTTCCAGCACCACATAGCGCTCGAAGGCGCTGCGCTCATGGCCGCCATATTTCTTCGGCCAGGTAAGCCCGATCCAGCCTTTCTCGCCAACCTTGCGGCTGAACTCAGCATCGAAGCCCATCCAGGTCTGCGCGCGCGTCACCGCCGGCATGTCTTTCAGCTCGTCGGCCAGAAAGGCGCGCACTTCTTTGCGCAGCGCTTCGGCCTCCGGCGGCAGCGTGCATAGATCGAACCGGAATTCCTGCATGGCGTCCGCCTCCCTCAGCGGTGTTCTTGTTATCGCTCATATAGGGTGTCATGAGGCGGTGAGCAATCTGGCGCAACGGCCCGCTCCCCGCAAGTTGCCGTAGGGGCAGGCAGACTGCGCGCGCCTCATGTCACCAGCGCGACGCTGCCCCCATCGATGCGCAGATTGACCGCGTTGATGGCGCCTGCGCGCGGTGAGCATAAAAACGCAGCGGCATCCGCCACTTCCTCGCGCGTTGCGATTCGCCCGGTAAGATTCCCGCCGAAAAGTTTCACCGCCTCGCGCTCGCGTTCCTCCCAGCTCTCGCCCCAGCCTCTTTTGGCGGCAAGGCGCGCGATCCATTCTTCCACTTCCGCCGTGCGGATAAGACCAGGGCTGAGCAGATTGACCGTCACGCCGGTCCCGCCAAGTTCCTTGGCAAGGGAAACCGTCATCGCCGCCATCGCGCCCTTTGCCGCGTAATAATGCGGGCGCTCGGCAGCAGGCTGAGTGGAGCCGATCGTGCCGAGATTGAGAATACGGCCCCAGCCAAGCTCTTTCATAGGGCCCATGGCAAGGCGGGAGAGGCGCTGCGCCGTCAAGACGTTGTGATTGTAGGAGGTTTCCCAATCACTCGTTTCGGCGCTTGCCCATTTCTTGCCGTCGGCAATACCGTAATTGTTGATGAGAATATCGAGACCGCCCAGCACCGCCACGGCTTCATCGTAAGCCTGACGCGCGCCTTCATCGGTCAAAAGATCGCCGCTCACGCCATGGGCGGTCAGCGCTTCTTCCCTCAGCCGCGCCGCTTCCCCTTCCGCCTTTTCGCGGGAGAAGCCGTGCAGCGCCACCGCCGCGCCTTCGCGCGCCAGCGTTGCGGCAATCACCGCGCCCGTACCGCGCTCTGCGCCGCTGATCAAAACCCGCTTGCCGCTTAGCTGCAAATCCATGATGCCCTCATCTCGCGCTCAAAACGGCGGTGATGATGCAGGCGGCAGCGCGCAATCACAAGCGCGGCTCAAACAGAAAAGAAATAAAGGGAAGGAATAGGGACGCGGAGGCTCCACGCGGCCTCAGGCCACGGAGCGGAAAGACGGGAATGGACCGCGCTTAAAGGTCCGCCGATGCCGTTTGAACGGACAGGAACGGAACGTTGCCGCTCAGCGAAGCCGAATATTCGACCCCGACCTGCAAACCCGCGACGAAGGAGGCCGCACTCAAGGTAAGCAGAAACAGCGACACGGCAAGCGCTTTCACATTGATGCGCCGGCGTTGCGGAAAGAAAATCATTCGCTGCGTCATGGTGCCTCTCCACCGGCCTTCCGGCCGGGCGTTTGAGTGAGTGCCCGGCCGATAGATACCGGACACCATGAAACAGACTAACATTGACGTTTTAAGCAAATCTGAACGGAACAATAAAAAAGTAACTTAAAATACTGTGCCCGGCACACTATTGACCGGAAGTCTCCAGGGCGGGCGCCCGGATCAACCTTCTTCCCGCCCGTTATTTCTTCCCCGGCTACTTTTCCCCAACTACTTTTCCCAGGGCCCCGCCTGGCCCGGCCGCGCATAGCCGATATTCAGAGCCAGAATCTCCAGGATCCGGTAGGTTTTGCCGATCCATTTATCGTCTTTCGGCGTCGGGGTGAGCGCGGTTACGGCCGAGGCCGCCCCCACCAGCGACAAGAGCGCCGAGAGCCAGTCGGGCACACTTGCCAGAATTGCCGGAATACCGGCGAGCAGATCGTTCATTCGCGCCTCCTTTTCTCCTGCGGCCCGCCGCAGGTCCTCTCCTCAAATGCCATCCCCGAAACGGGGTCCAAAAAGGGATAAAGCGCCGCCGCTTCTTCCGGGCGGACATAGAACCAGTGCCGGCCAATGAGCGCGCGCGGCAGCGCCCGCGCCGCCCAGGCCGGGGCCTCCTCATGGCGGTGAAACTGCGTCGCCCCGCCGGTCTCATCCGGCAGCGCGCCCGAAAGCGCGGCCCGGGAAATTTCGAGAAACCGCCCCGCCTCCCCCGTCTCGGGCTGCCGTACGGCAAGGCTTGCCAGCACGGCATAAAGCGAGCCGTCCCCATAAAGCGGATGCGCCCGGCCCATGGCCCGCTTATAGGCCCGCGCCCATAAAAGCCGGTTGCGGATCAGCGCCGCCAGCGCCCGGATGCTGGCCTCGCTCGCCTCGCCTTGCGCGCCCTCGTCTGCGGCCCAAAAGGCCAGCGCCGCCGCAAAGAGCCTTAAATGGCGCAAATCACGCGGGTCCGGATCGCCCGCCATATGATGATGGGGCGGCATGACACCTCCTGCTGCTGTTCTGAAATTCGCTGTCTAGGAATTTATTCCACAAATAAGAACAAAACAAGAACTATCTGCCACCCTGCATCACATCTGCGGGACGCTCATTTCCAGGCAGTGAATGGCAAGGCGCAGCCGCCCGCCGGTGAAATCCGCCCCTTGCGCGCTTATTCTCAAAGGCGTTGCGCCGTAATAAGCGGTCGGTACACCGCTCACCCCCACCACCGTGCTGTCCGCCACAGAGCCGATGCCATTGCCATAGCGCTGCGGATCGGCGGCAACGCCGAGCGCCCAGCTCGCGGCCCCCGTCAGCGTTTCGAGCACCCGGCCCGTCACGGCGAGAACGACGGCGCGGTCGGGAATGGCGAACCCCGTGTCGTTGAAGGCGCCCGCCGCGATCACATGATCGGCCTCGATCACCTTCGCCTGAAACGCCGCCCCGTTTGCGCTTATCCCCAAAAGCTCCGCCGCCTCCCGCCGCCAGGCGCCCGCACTGAAGACAAGGCTCACGCCTTCATCCGCAACAAAGGCGCGCCAGCCTTCCTGCGGCTCAAGAAACCGCCAGACCCCGGCGTCGAACCAGGCGAGCTTTCCTTCCTCGCCCGCCCATTCTCCGCTCGCCCCTTGGCCGACGAGATAACGCGCGCCTTCCTCCGGGGCGGGCGGCGGCGCTGCTTTTCCGCGTTCCCTTCGCGCCCGCTCTCCCCCTTGCGCCAGCCTTCGGCACGGGCCCTCGCGGAGAGCTTTTGATAGCTCAGCCCATAAGCTGCCGCGATTTCCTTGGGCGTGAGTTTATCTTCCGCCCAGGCGCGTTTGATCGCCGCCCAATCCTGTTCCGGCGTGCCGCTCATAATCCGTTTGCTGATCCCGAAGAATGCCGTGCACCAAGCAATAAAAAAGGCAGCCTTAAAGCTGCCTCATCGCTGCGCGTTTCGCGCTGCCGCTGGATGCAATTTTCCAGATGGGTTGGAGATAAGAACGCAGCGTTTCACTTTCAAGAGGCGCGCGAAAATAAATGCGGCTCACTCATCACCGTCGCCGCTTAGCCCGTCATAATGCGGCCAGGAAACGATGCGCCCGTCGAGTTCGTCATCCGTCACTTCTTCTTCCGAGACGACCTTGCCGCGCACGGATATACCGGCAAGATGCACGCTTTCCCGCTCGCCCGAGACGAGCGGATGCCACCAGGGCAGGTCCTTGCCGTCGCGCAGCAATTTATAGGCGCAAGTGTCCGGCATCCAATCGAGGTCTTTCAGATTGTCCGGCGTCAGCGTCACGCAGGTCGGCACGCGTACCGAGCGGTTTTTGTAATCGGTGCAGGCGCACGCCTCGCAGTCGAGAAGATGGCAGACCACATCCGTATAAAGGATTTCGGCCGTGTCCTCGTCTTCCAGTTTGACGAGGCAGCATTTCGCGCAGCCATCGCAGAGCGATTCCCACTCCGCCCGGCTCATCTCGTCCAAGGCTTTGCGCTGCCAGAACGGCGCGCCCGCGTCTTTACTCATCTCAGGTCCCGTCTCCGCCGCCCGTTTCGGGGGCATGGCGATTGCTTAATTCCCTTCATGGGCGCATGTCCAGCCCGCCTTTCGTGTCAGAATGGCACAGGGCGGCCTATTAGCGAGGGGAAATGGCGGAGAAACCGCAAGATGGCTGGCCCGAAAGCGGGCCGGAAAGAGACAGACTGTCCCCGCCCGGGCATGAGGGCGGGCGGGTCCGCGCGCGTCTGCGCCGCTGGGTCTCGCTTCTGTCTTTCTCTTTCATGGCGCTCACCGTCGCGCTCGGCCTTCTCGTCTTCTCGCTTGTGCCGCATCTGCAAAAGCAGATCGACAATCCCCAGCTTCTTGAGCAGCGCGCGGCCATGGTGCTCGATGCGGATGGTAAAGAGCTTGCCACGCGCGGCGGGCGCTATGCCGACATCGTGCCGCTGGAAGAAATGCCGCCTTATCTCATTCAGGCTTTTCTCGCCGCCGAGGATCAGCGCTTTTATTCCCATAGCGGTTTCGACATTCGCGGCATCCTGCGCGCCGCCTGGCGCAATCTGCAGGCCGGCGCCTTTGTCGAAGGCGGCTCGACCATCACTCAGCAGCTCGCCAAGAACCTTTATCTTTCCTCCGAGCGCACGGTGGCGCGCAAATTCCAGGAAGCGCTGATCACGCTTTGGCTGGAATCCCATTACACGAAAGACGAAATTCTCTCCGTCTATCTGAACCGCATATATCTCGGCGCCGGAACCTACGGCGTGGAAGCCGCCTCGCGCTTTTATTTCAACAAGTCGGTGTCGCAGGTCACGCTCGCCGAAGCCGCCCTTCTTGCGGGCCTGCCCAAAGCGCCGAGCCGTTTTGCCCCCACCAACAATCTCAAACGCGCCCAGGCGCGGGCCGATTATGTGCTGCAGCTTCTGGTGGAAACCGGCGCGCTGACGAACGGCGAGGTTTTCGCCGCCCGCGCCGAGCCTGCCGAAATCGTCGTGCGCGAGGAAAGGCTCGGCACGCATTATTTCGTCGACTGGGTTCTGGAAGAAGCCCGCGCCCTCATCCCGCCTGCCGACGGCACGATCATCATCCGCACGACGCTCGACGGCGCGATGCAGCGCAAAGCGGAAGCGGCGATGGAAAAGGCGCTGGCGGATCAAGGCCCCGCGGTGAATATCGAGCAAGGCGCGCTGCTCACGCTCGCGCGGGACGGCGCGGTCAAAGCCATGGTGGGCGGGCGCTCTTATCTCGACAGCCAGTTCAACCGCGCCGCTCAAGCCAAGCGCCAGCCGGGCTCCGCCTTCAAGCCGGTGATTTATCTCACCGCCCTTAAAAACGGTTTCGGCCCTTCGTCCATCATGATCGACGAGCCGGTGGACATTCACGGCTGGCAGCCGGAAAACAGCGCCGGGCGTTATTGGGGTCCCGTCACGCTTCTCACCGCGTTCAAACATTCGCTGAACACCGTCGCCGTGCGGCTGACCGAGCAGGTCGGCCGCGGCAAGGTGATCGGGACGGCACGCCAGCTCGGCATCAAAAGCCCCATCGCAGCGCTCCCCTCCCTTGCGCTCGGCGCTTCGGAAGTGACGCTTGTGGAACTGACCGGCGCTTATCTTCCCTTCGCCGCCGACGGTAAGGGCACGGAGCCCTGGGGCATTACGGAAATTTCGACGCCGTCCGGCATCGTGCTTTACGAGCGCAAGGAAGAACCGCGCCAGATCATTTCCCCCCGGCGCGCGCGGGACATGACCCATATGCTCCATCAGGTGATCGCGGAAGGCACGGGCACGCGCGCCAGCCTCGGGCGGCGCATGGCGGCGGGCAAAACCGGCACCAGCCAGAACAACCGCGATGCCTGGTTCATCGGCTACACCCATCAATATGTAACCGGCATCTGGTTCGGCAATGATGACAACTCGCCGAGCGCGGGGGCGAGCGGCGGCGGCATCGCGGCCAGCACCTGGAGCGCTTATATGAACGACATTCACCGCGGCCTGCCGCGCATCGCCCTTCCCGGCGTCCGGCGCGAGCCTGTGGTGGCCCGCCAGGGCAAGGAGCAGGAATATTTCCGCCAGCTTTCCGCCCTCTTCCGCTCTGTCCCGCCCGTCAGCGCGGGCCGGACGACGCGCTTTCGCCAGGGCGGGGAAACGATTAGGGTAAGATAAAAGGGGAGATGGGGAGTGAAACTCGCAGGAAAACTGATCGCCGCCTTGCTCGTGGCGCTGGCGCTGGGCGTGGGTTCCGCCTGGTGGATCGTCGATGGCGGGCTCGGGCGCCTCGGCTTCGGGGCGGCGGCGCAAAATGGCGCCTGGCACACCAATCTTGCCATCGGCTCCCCCGCCGCCGACCCTTACACCCGCGCCGCCGTGGCCCGGCAGGGGTTGCTCGCGCTTTCAAAATCCGAAACGGTTTACTTCACCGCCTTTAGCGATGATTCCGGCGCGGCGCTGAAAACCAATTGCGCCTATGTCATCTCCGGCGGCAAGCTGCCCGCGCGCTGGTGGTCCATCACCGCTTACGGCGCGGACCATTACCTCATCCCCAACAGGGCGGATAAATATTCCGCCGCGATGAACACCGTCACCTGGACGAATGAGCGCTTTCTTTTCACCGTCGGCCCCGAGGAAGAATCTGAAAGCGCGCAGGGCGACTTTGTGCCGACGGGATATGAAGGCGGAAGCGGCGCTTCCTTCTCGCTGACCTTGCGGCTTTATAATCCGGAGCCCGAAGTTGCCGCCGCCCCGCAAAACCTTACCCTGCCGACCATCACGAAGGAGCGCTGCCGATGAAAAGCTGGCCTTTCTGGATTGCCGGCACGCTGGTGCTGGCCGTGCTCTTTCATATTTCCGCGATCCTTGCCTACCCTTATGCCGTCACGGGTGTGCTGCACAGCCGCGTGGTTGAAAGCGAAGGCGCGAATAAAATGATCGCCGGTCCCCGCGCCAGCGCCGAGGCGCGCGGCGTGGTGCGCCCGAGCCCCGATCTTCTTTATGCGATCTGCGCTTATGATCTGACCTCCGGCCCGGTGAAATTTTCCGCGCCCGTGCCGGACACCTACTGGTCGCTTTCCATGTTCGCGGCCAATACGGATAATTTCTTCACGGTGAACGATACCCAGGCCGCCCGCGACGAGGTGGAAGTTATTCTCGTCACCGAAGATCAGATCGTGCCGGATCCCAAAGGCATTCCCATCGTCGTTGCGCCTTCGGCCAAGGGCGCCGCGCTGGTGCGCACGCTGATTTCCTCCGAAGACAAGCTTCCCGCCCTTCAAGAGGCCGTGAAAGCGGCCCGCTGCGCCACGATGTAAAGCGGGAAGGCGTGAGCAGGACTTGCGGCGGGGCGCGCCATCGGTTAGTCCTGCCCGCCTGATGAAGGCCCTTCGTGGTGGCGGGCCCGCATTCATGGACATTTCCGTGCGCCGTATCACTGCCGGGGCGTTTGCCCGGTTTCTCCGTCATGCCGTGCCCGACGCGCCGCAATTGCCCGGCGCGGAAAAATGGCGCGCGGTTGCAGGCGCGCTGACCGGCATTTTCGTGACCGGCCTGCTGTCCCAATATTGGCTCGGCGTTTCCAGCGCGGGCAGCGCCTATCTTATCGCGCCGATGGGCGCTTCCGCCGTGCTTTTATTCGCCGTGCCCGCGAGCCCCCTGGCCCAGCCCTGGTCCATCATGGGCGGCAATGTGCTCTCGGCGCTGGTCGGCATTTGCGCGGTGAAGATTTTCGGCGATCCGGTTTTAAGCGCGGCCTTCGGGGTTGCGGGCGCCATTGGCCTCATGGCTGCCTGCCGCTGCCTGCACCCGCCGGGCGGCGCGGTGGCGCTGACGGCCACGCTCGGCGGGCCGGACATTTTCGGTGCGGGCTTCACGTTCGCGCTTTTTCCGGTGGCGGCCAATTCCGCGCTTTTGCTTTTGACCGCGCTCGCCTTCAACAATGCCACGCGCCATTCCTATCCCCATGCCGCCCCCGCGCCGCACGGCAAACCGGCGGGCCAGGAGCCTCTTGCCTTCACCCATGAGGATATCGAGGCGGTGCTCGGCGATTACGGCGATTTTCTGGATGTCAGCCCTGAGGACGTCGAAACGCTGATCAGGGACGTGGAAGCGCGCGTTCATGCCCGCGCCGCCGCGTCACAAAAGCCCGCCGCCCGCCCCGCGCTCAAACGCGCCTCCTGACGTCCGCCCCGCGCGCTCTATCTTCTGCACATAAGAAACTGCTAAACTGGCCGCTCATCTGGTCATGGGGGATGTCATGAACCGATCCGTTCTTGTCGGTGCCGGAATTGTTGTTGCCGCCGCCGCGCTGCTTGCTTTTCTCTTCGCGCGCGAGGATGCGCCCGCCCCTAGCGCGGGGCACGGGCTGCGCGCGATTACTTTCGTGACGGACTGGAAGGCGCAGGCAGAGCAAGGCGGTTTCTATCAGGCGAAAGCCATGGGCTTTTACGAGGAAGCCGGGCTCGATGTCACGATCCGCCAGGGCGGGCCGGGCGTCAACGTGCCCCAGCTCATTGCCGCGGGCGCGGTCGATATGGGCATGGGCTCGAACAGTTTCATTCCGCTCAACACGATCGCGGCGGGCGCTGAAATAAAAGCGGTGATGGCGAGCTTTCAAAAAGACCCGCAAGTGCTCATCACCCATCCGCGCGAAGACATCCAGTCCATCGCCGACATGAAAGGCAAGCCCATCATGATCGCCGATGCGACGATCAGCGCGTTCTGGGTGTGGCTGCGCGCGAAATACGGCTTCGAGGATACGCAGATCCGCAAATACACGTTCAACCTTGCGCCCTTCCTTTCCGACCCAGAGGCCATTCAGCAGGGCTACCTTTCCTCCGAGCCCTATCTCATCGAAAGGCAAGGCGGTTTCAAGCCGCAAGTCTTCCTGCTTTCCGATTACGGCTATCCGGGCTACGGGGCCTTCGTGCTTGCGCCCGACAGTTTGATCGAGGAAGAGCCGGAGGTGGTGCAAGCCTTTGTCGATGCGACGATCAAAGGCTGGATCAGCTATCTTTACGATGACCCCGCCCCCGGCAATGCGCTGATCCTCGAAGACAATCCGGAAATGAGCGAGGACGTGCTCGCCCAGGCCGTGGAAAAACTGCTGGCCTACGGCATCGTCGATTCAGGCGAGACGGCGGAGCTCGGCATCGGCGCGATGAGCGATGAACGCTGGAAAGAATTTTTTGAACTGATGGCGCGCGAAGGCATTTACGACCCCGCCCTCGATTACAAAAAGGCTTACACGCTGCACTTCATCAATAATGGCTACGGGCGCGATTATCAGCGCGGGCTTGGCGAATGACGAAAGCCGGGCTTTTGCAGATCGAGGGGGCGGGGAAAACCTACCGGGGCGGAACGCAGGCTCTTTCCGGCATCGACCTTGAAATCGGCCGGGGCGAGTTCGTCTCCCTGGTCGGCCCCTCGGGCTGCGGCAAGAGCACGCTGCTCCGCCTCATGGCCGGGCTCCTCAGCCCCAGCGCGGGCACGCTTTCCTGGGCAGGCGGCGCGCGGCCCGAAGCCGGTTTCGTTTTTCAGGACGCAACGCTCATGCCCTGGGCGGATGTCTTTTCCAACGTGCATCTGCCGCTTAAGCTGAAAGGCATTTCCGCCGAAGACGCGCGCGCCCGCATCATGGCAGCGCTTTCCCGCGTCGGGCTCGGCGAGGCGGCCCATGCCATGCCGCGCGCGCTATCGGGGGGTATGCGGATGCGCGTTTCCATCACCCGCGCCCTTGTCATGGAACCCACCGTGCTTTTCATGGACGAGCCTTTCGCCGCGCTTGACGAGCTGACGCGGGAAAAGCTCGATGACGATCTCCTCACGCTCTGGAACGAGCAGGGCTGGACCGTCATCTTCGTCACCCATTCGGTTTATGAAGCGGTCTATCTTTCCGAGCGCGTCCTCATCATGAACGAGACCGGGCGCCTTGAAGCCGATATGCCCATCGAAGGCGGCTTTCCGCGCGGTCAGGCTTTCCGCGACAGCCAGCTCTTTTTCGAGCAGGTCAAAAAAGTCAGTGCCGCCTTGCGCGGCAGGAGCGCGCCATGAGCTTTTCCTCCTCTTCCTCCGCGCGCCTTTTGGGCTGGGCATTGCCGCTCCTTGTCGGCCTCCTCTTTCTCGGGGCCTGGGAATGGGCGGTGCGCGCGCAAGGCCTGCCCGAATTCATTCTCCCCGCCCCGAGCCGCATCGGCGAAGCGCTTGTCACTAATGCCGGATCGCTTTTCCTTTCCGCCTGGGTAACGCTAAAGGTGACGCTCGCCGCTTTTCTTCTGGCCACGGTCAGCGGCGTCGGCCTTGCCGTGCTCTTTTCCCAGAGCCGGGTGGTGGAAACCGCCTTCTTTCCTTATGCGGTGATTTTGCAGGTCACGCCCGTCGTCGCCATCGCCCCGCTCATTCTCATCTGGGTCGGGCTCGACAATGTGGAACTCGCGCTTCTCATTCTCGCCTGGATCGTCGCCTTCTTTCCCATTCTCTCCAACAGTGTGCTCGGCTTGCGCTCGGTCGATCACAATCTGCGCGATCTCTTCCGCCTTTACGGGGCCAGCCGCTGGCAGACGCTGACCGGCCTGCAGCTTCCCGCCGCCCTGCCCCATATCCTCAGCGGCATGAAAGTGTCGGGCGGGCTCGCGCTTATCGGGGCCGTGGTGGCGGAGTTCGTCGCCGGCTCCGGCGCCTCCACCGGCCTTGCCTGGCGCATCATCGAGGCAGGCAACAGGCTGCAAATCCCTAAAATGTTTGCGGCTTTAGTGCTGCTCTCCCTCCTCGGCATCGCGATTTTCTTCGCGCTCAGCCTTTTGGAATACGCCCTTTTGCGCCGCTGGCACGAAAGTGCCGTCAAACGGGAGAGCTGAGTCCCGCGCCATATTCACATGCACGTCATGTGGATAATATATTTCTACACCTCTATTGACGCAGATTATGAAAATGACCATGTTTACGCCCAAATGAGGCATATTCCCCGCGCGCGTGTGAAGGCCCGCGGAATTTTACCGGAGATAGGTTTTGGCCCAGCACTCTAACAAAATGGCCCAGGTTCAGGCCGTCACCGCCAACCGGCTGATCGACGGGGTGGTGGTTTATCTGACGGCCAAGGGCGCGTGGTCGGAAAAGCTGGCCGATGCCGCCATTGCCGAAGGCAAGGAAGCGGCCGAGGCGCTGCTTGCAAAAGCCAATCCCGCGCTCGAGCAACAAGAGATCGTGGAGCCCTATCTCTTCGAAATCGCCGAGGAAGACGGCACGCTCGTGCCCGCTTCCGTGCGCGAGCGCATCCGCATGGCCGGGCCGACGGTCCGCCTCGATCTCGGCAAACAGGCGGAAGGCAAAACCGCTTGAGGGGCCTGAGAGGCAAGGGATAAGGGCCGAAGCCCCGCCCCGCGTGAATGTTTTAAAGCTGCAGGACAAGTCCGATGTATCGTTATGACGAATTCGACCACGCTCTGGTCCAGGACCGGGTGAAACAGTTCAGCGGACAGGTGCAGCGCCGCCTGGCCGGTGAAATTACCGAGGACGAGTTCAAGCCGCTGCGCCTGATGAACGGCGTCTATTTGCAGCTTCACGCCTATATGCTGCGCGTTGCGGTGCCTTACGGCACGCTTTCTTCGCGCCAGATGCGGATGCTCGCCCATATCGCGCGCAAATACGACAAAGGCTACGGCCATTTCACGACGCGCCAGAACATTCAGTACAATTGGCCGGCGCTGAAAGACATTCCCGCCATTCTGGAAGATTTGGCTTCCGTTGAAATGCACGCGCTGCAGACGAGCGGCAACTGCATCCGCAACGTGACCTCCGACCAATATGCGGGCGTCGCCGCCAATGAAGTGGAAGACCCGCGCATCTGGTCCGAGATCATCCGCCAATGGTCGACGCTGCATCCGGAATTCTCGTTCCTGCCGCGTAAGTTCAAGTTCGCCGTCACCGGCGCGCCGGAAGACCGCGCCGCCATCCGCGTGCACGATATCGGCATCGAACTTGTGAAGGGCAAAGACGGGCGCACCGCGTTCGACATTTATGTCGGCGGCGGCCAGGGCCGCACGCCCATGATCGGCAAGCTGATCGGCAAGGCGATTTCGCAGGAAAACCTCTTGACCTATCTCGAAGCCATCATGCGCGTTTACAACATGCATGGCCGGCGCGACCATCTCTTCAAGTCGCGCATCAAAATCCTCGTCCACACGATCGGCGAAGAAGAAATGCGCCGCCAGGTGGAAGAAGAGTTTGCCGCCATGCAGAAAGATGGGCCGGTGGAACTGCCGAAAGCCGAGATCGAGCGCATTCAGGCCTATTTTGCCCCGCCCGCTTACGAGACGCTGGAAAACGATCCGGCCGAGCTTAATGAGGCCTTTGAAAAGACCCCTGCCTTTGCCCGCTGGGTGAAGCAGAATGTCGCCGCGCATAAAGTGCCGGGCTACGCCATCGCCAATATTTCACTCAAACCCGTGGGCGGCGTTGCAGGCGATGCCTCGTCCGAGCAGATGGAAAAAGTCGCCGAGCTGGCGGACGCTTATTCCTTTAGCGAGATCCGCGTGACCCATGAGCAGAACCTGGTGCTCGCCGATGTGCCGCAGAAAGACCTTTTCGCGCTTTGGCAGGAGCTCGACGCGAACGGCCTCGGCACGCCCAATCTCGGCCTCATTACCGACCAGATCGTTTGCCCGGGTCTCGACTATTGCAACCTTGCCAATGCCCGCTCGATCCCGATCGGCCAGGCGATCGCCAAGAAGTTCGAAGACCTCGACCGGCAGAACGATATCGGCGAATTGAAAATCAAAATCTCCGGCTGCATCAATGCCTGCGGTCACCACCATGTCGGCCATATCGGCATTCTGGGCGTGGACAAAAAGGGCACCGAATTCTATCAGGTCTCCCTCGGCGGTTCGGCGGACGAGAAGACCTCGCTCGGCGACATTACCGGCCCCGCCTTCACCGAAGATAAGATCGTCGGCGCGGTGGAAAACATCGTGGAAACCTATTTGAGCGAGCGTCAGGATGGCGAGCGCTTCCTCGACACCTATCGCCGCATCGGCATGAAACCGTTCAAGGAGAAACTCTATGCCGCTCATTAAGGATGGAGCCTTCGTCGAAGACAAATGGACGTATGCTGATGAGGAAGGCCCGCTGCCGGAAGGGCCCGTCATTGTCTCGCTGACGCGCTGGCATAACGAAAAAGAGGCGCTTGCCGCCCGCACCGCCCCGCTCGGCATCAAACTTCTTTCCGGGGAAGAGCCGAAGGAGATTGCGGGCGACCTCGATAAATTCGCCGTGATCGCGCTCGATTTTCCGATGTTCAAGAACGGGCGCGCCTATTCTTACGCGCGGCTCCTGCGCGAGCGGTATGGCTATAAGGGTGAGCTGCGCGCCACGGGCGATGTGCTGCGCGACCAGCTTTTCTTCATGCACCGCTGCGGCTTCGATGCCTATGAAGTGAGCCAGCGCATCACCATCGATGGCTGGAAAGAGGCGATGGACGAGATTTCCGTGGTCTATCAGCCGGCAAGCGACGGGCGCAAAACCATCTTCCAGGCCCGCCACGGCGGCTGATTTTCCGGCCTTTCGGCCCGTTTGCGGCCTCAAAAGCCTAAAATTCGAATAAAGGGGTTCAGTAAATGCTCACTGGACCCCTTTAGTCTTTGGGTCCGACAGAACGGGGACCCAGGACAGATCCATGACCGATCACATCTATATGCGCCGGACTTTTTTCGGCGTCACCGCGACCATTCTTGCGATTACCGCGCTGATGGCCGTGCCGCTCATGACCCGCCCGCTCGAGGCGAAAGTCTTTATGGAACAGAACACCGACCGGCCGGGCGCAGATTACCGCGTCTTCGAGCTGAAAAGCGCCGCGCCCGCCCATTGCATGCGCGCCTGCGAGGAAGACGGCAAGTGTCAGGCCTGGACATATGTGAAGCCCGGCCACGGCAATGCTCCGGCCATGTGCAAACTGAAAGTGACGGTGCCCTTCCGCGCCGAAAGCCCGTGCTGCGTTTCCGGCGTCACGGTGGGCACCAGCGATCCGGTGCGTCCTTATCGTTAGACAAAGGCGCCGCTTATGTCAGGTGGTTTTGCCGGGCAGGATATTGCGCGGGCCTGAAGGCGCAGGCTGAGCGCCAGGGGGCGTTACAGGCGGCGCGGCGGAAGATGCGTCACCCTTTGCTGTTTTCTCCGCGCTCTTTTCTTCCGCCTCGGGCGGACTGCCCATCATCATGCCGAGGCCCATTTCATCGGCAGCACCGGGCAATTCCATTTGCGGCGCAAAGAGCGCCTGCATCAAAGCGCCGTGGCGGCTGGCATCGAGCTCGAGCCCCATCACCGCTTCTTCCAGCGCGCCGATTTCATCTTCAATGACCATGAGCTGCGCGTGGCCGGGCACCGCAAGGCGCGCGCGTACCAGTGCGTGGCGGTAAGAAGCGATGCGGTGATTGAGCACGGTGATGGTCTCATCCATCGCTTCGCCGTTTTCATCGACCCGGCGCAGCACATCCACGGCCCCCTCCACCATGGCGCGGCGGCCAAGGGCAGCTTCGCTGCCCGCAGTAGCAAGCGCTGCAAGGCGCGCGCGGTCGGCCTCGATGATCTCGCCTGCCTGGCGGGCAAAACGGCTTGTCATGTCGCGGTCTTCGGCCAGATGCGCGGCCATGGCAAAGAGCATCGCTTCGGGCACATCCTGATAGGTGCGCGCCATAAACCGGTAATAGGTTTCGGGATCTTCCGGCGCCTGTACATCGCTCAGCACGCGCTCCAGCTTGGCAATGCCGAGGGGGTCATGTTCGGTGGAACCGGCTTTAGGGGCGCCGATCTGATCTGCCGTCGCCCGCAGGCCCGCTTCCCCGCCGGTCAGGGCGAGGGAACTTTCCTCGCGCTGTTCACGGGCAAGCTCCGGCAGGCTTGCCCAAACACGCGCAGCCGTTCCCTCGAAGCCGCGGGCCTGGCGCCCGTAATCGCCGCCCGTGCACGCGCCGAGGGTAAGCGCCACAAGCGCTGCTCCTGCTGCCGATCCGACCGAAACCCGCATGGCCTGCCTCCATCCATGAGCGGGCAAGTTTAGGCGGGAATGGTTAGGGGCCTCTTAAGGAAAAAGGGAGGGCCGTTTCAGCGCGAAAGGCGTGGGATCGATCTGGGTCGCCTTGCCGCCGATCAGATCGGCGAGAAGCGAGGCCGAGCCCATGGCAAGCGTCCAGCCGAGCGTGCCATGGCCGGTATTCAGATAAAGGTTCTCATAGCCCGGCGCCTTGTCGATGATCGGGCTGCCATCGGCGGTCATGGGGCGCAGGCCCGTCCAGAATTCAGCTTCCGCCGCCTCGCCCACCGAAGGGATGAGTTCTTGCAGCCCCTGCAGCACGGCGCGGGCGCGGGTGCGGTCGAGCGCGGTGTCGAAACCGGCAATCTCCGCCTTGCCCGCCGCACGCAGCCGCCCGCCGAGATTGGAAACGACGATGCGCCTTCCCTCATCGGTGAGGCTCACTTCCGGCGCGCCTTCTTCCATCTCAACGCTCACTGAATAGCCTTTGACGGGATAGAAGGGCAAACGGAAGCCGAGCTTGCGGGCAAGTTTGAGCCCGCCCACGCCAAGCGAAAAGACGAAAGCCTCCGCTTCTATCTTCTCCGCGCCGCAGCGCACGGCTTTCAGCCGCCCGGCGCTTTCCTCGAACGACGTAATTTCCCGGCCATAAAGAAAGCGCACGCCTTTGGCCTCGGCGCGCTTTGCCAGCGCGCGCGTGAAAAGATGCGCGTCCCCCGACTGGTCGCCCGGCGCATAAAGCCCGCCCGCAAGCTCGCCGCGCTGATGGATGGAGGCAAGCGCCGGTTCAAGCGCAACGCAGGCCCCCGCCTCCAACACTTCAAGCCCCGGCTCCATATCGGCAAGGCGCGCCATTTCTTCTCTGGCGTGTTTGACGGCTTTGGCATCCGGCAAGAGCCGCAAAATACCCTTGCGCTTGTGATCGAAGGAAAAACTTTCCCCTTCGCCGGCAAGGCGGGCGAGCAGGCCTTCAAGCTCCTTCTGGCTGAAAAGCCCGAGGGAGAGATTGTGCCGCTCGCGCTCGGCGCGGGCTGGTGAATTGCAGCGCAAGAGAAACGCCAGAAGCCAGCGCCATTGCTCCAGCTCGGCCTTGGGCTTCCAGCGGAAAGGGGCTGCCGGGTCCCGCAGCATCTTGAGCGCGGTCCAGGGCACATCGGGCGCGGCCCAGGGCGAGACTTCGCGGAAGCCGAGCTGGCCGCCATTGGCAAAGCTCGTCTCCAGTCCCGGCCCTTCACGCCGGTCGATGACGGTCACGTCATGGCCTTCTTCGGCAAGGCGGTAGGCGCTTGTCACGCCTATCAGCCCTGCGCCCAAAACGACAAGTTGCACGTCACTTCCTCTCAGAGCGCTGGCTCTCGCAGCGCCGGCGCGCCATAGGAATAGCGCCCGGCCGGCTCAGAGGAACCATGCCGGGAGAAAGGATGCAACCTCTCTCTTTGGAAAATATCGACACATTGCGCCCTGTCCGGCCGGGAGAGGCACGCGGGCGCTGACATTCATGTGAAGGAAGGGAAAGGGTCTTGGAAAGGGCGCCGAAGGAACGCGCCCCTGCTTTCTATTTCCCCCCAATGGCCGCGCGGTGATTTGGCTTCCCCGCCGCCAGGCCCCGCTCTCGTTCGGACGGCGTGAGCCGCCCTCTCAGCCGTCTTGCGCGGGCCAAGAGGCATCCATGATGGCAGCCAGCGAAATCTCGCTGCTGCGCGCGGCTTTCGGCGCGCCATCATTCGCCTTGGGAAATTCGAGAATCTTTGCCGGTTCATCGTAATGCCGGGCACCCGCCTCGCGGGGTTTGAACTCTATGATCTTGGCCATCTCATCGCTCCCGATTGAGAACCGCCCCCCTATTGAAGGTGTGAGCACGACAGCCTCCCTATGTCCCATCATTATCATTTGTCATGAATGAAGAATTAACGGGCCTCTTGGCGGGCGTTTCAAAATGAAAAAATTAACCGGTGCGCCGGGAGAGATTCGCCGCGGTGATTCGAGGCAAAATGCGCGAAATTTAATGGATTTCCGGCACCTTCTTTTAACGTCTCTGCAGGATATTGGGGGCATTCACCGAAGATTCAGGACGGGGATCGTTAGGGTTTTGCGACCATGGCCGAGTTTGCGCGTCTCAACCAACTGATCGAACTGGCGAAGGAACCATCGAGCGAGCGGCGGCGCACGCTGCTGCGCGAAATCACCGATATTTTCGTCGAGAACCCTGCTGGCTTCACCGAAAGCGAGCGCGGGCATCTGGCCGATATCATGACCCATGTCGCCAGCGAGATGGAAGCGCGCGTGCGCTCCGAGCTTGCTTACCGCCTCGCGGAAGTCGTGGATACGCCGCGCGAGGTCCTGCGCCAGCTTGCAAGCGACGACGTGGAAGTCGCCCGGCCCATTCTCGAAAAAAGCCGGGGCCTTAAAGAAGAAGACCTGATCGCCATCATTCAGCAGAAGGGCGGCCCGCATCAGGAACTCATCGCGGGGCGCGACGATGTGACATGGGCGGTTTCCGGCGCGCTGGTGGAACATGGCGATGACACGGTGCTGGAAAGGCTCGTCACGAACAAAGGCGCGCAGATCGACAAGGAAACGATGAAGCGCGTCGTCAAACGCGCCGAAGGGAACGACAAGCTGCACAAGCCGCTTGTCGACCGCGACGATCTTTCGCCAGAACTGATGCATGACATGTTCTGGTTCGTCTCTTCCACCTTGCGCGAGACGATCCTGTCCAAAGCGACCAATCTCGACCCCGACATGGTCAACCGGCTGCTGCGCGAATCCGAAGAGCGCATCCTTCTGGAAATGGGCTCCGCCCCGCCGGAAAAATCCCGCGCCCATCTTTATATCGAAAAGATGGCCGCCAAACGCGAGCTGACCGAAGCGCTGCTCGTGAAACTGTGCCGGGAAAAGCAATGGCCCGAACTCGTTTGCGGCCTCGCCTATCTTGCCAATATCGACGAGAAGACGGCCAAGCGCGTTTTCTTCGACAAGACGGGCGAGGGCCTCGCGATCGCCTGCAAGGCCTCGCGCTTCGACCGCTCGACCTTCTCCACCTTCATCCTCCTGCGCGAAACGGATTCCCAGCGCTCCATCGAGGATACGTACAAGCTGCTCGCGCTTTACGATGAAGTGCCGGTGGATGTCGCCCAGCGCACCATGCGCTTCTGGCGGGTGCGGGCGCAGGAAAAGAGCGAGGCGGCGTAACCCCGCTCCCGCTTAATTGGCGCGGGGCGCTTGCCGGGCCTCACCTCGACCATCGCCGGGCGGCACGAAAGGCTCGGGGCAGCCTTCGGGCCATTTTTCCACGTAAAGCGACTGGCTCGGGAAGGCAAAGCCGGTGCCCGCCCCTTCCACGATTTCCTTCACCTTGAAGGCAAGCTCTTCTTTCAGCTCTAGCCATTCGCCCCAAACGGTGGTGTGGGTGAAAGTGTAAAGCAGAATGTCGATGGACGAGGCGCCGAAGGCATCGATGCGCACGAAGAGCGGGGCTTCGGCGGGGCCGACAAAAGCCTCATGCTCGCGCAAGTACGCTTCGATCTTGTCGCGGATTTCTTTGAGCTGATCGAGGCTCGTGCGGTACTCGACGCCGATCTTCCAGAAGATGCGCCGGTAGGTCATGTCGGAGAAATTCGTTACCGCCGCATCGGAAAGCTTTTGATTGGGCACGAAGACCGGCGCCTTGTCGAAACGGCGCACCATGGTGGAGCGGAAGCCGATATGCTCCACCGTGCCTTCCACCACCCCATCGACCAAAATCCAGTCGCCCTTGCGGAAGCGTTTTTCCACCAGAATGGAAAGCCCGCCGATGAGGTTTTTGAAAAGATCTTGCGCGCCGAGCGCGACCGCCACGCCGAAAAGCCCGAGCCCGGCAATGATGGGGGCAACCTGCACGCCCCAGATTTGCAGCACGGTCGCCGCGCCGATGGCGATGACGCCCCATTTGGCGCCCGTCACCAGCCAGTCCAGCATCTCTTCGGTCAAAACCCGCTCAAGCTCGCGCAAGAGATCGGAGATCGGGGTCAGCGCATTGTGAACGCCCCAGAAAATCGCAATGGCGATGAGCGAGCGCAGGACGTTGCTGGCAACCACCGCCGCCGTGCCACCGAGATCGAGATAATCGAGCGCGAAGAAAACACCGATAATGACGAAGACGAAGCGCAAAGGCTCGGCAAGCGCCGCATGAAGTTTGTCGTCCCAATGATTGGGCGTGTTCTTTACCCAGCGGTCGACGACGGAAAAGATGAAGCGGGAAAAAAGCCCGCGCAGCAGATAGAAGAAGAGAAAGATACCGAGCGCGATCAGTGCATCGCCCACCGAATAGCCGAAGACACCGCTATTCCAGACTTCCCGGGTGATGCTCCACAATTCCTCGAACTGAGCCGGTACGTTTTCCATCGGCGTCCTCTTGTATCAGCTACGCAGTAACCTTGCGCTTATGTCTCGGCCGCTTGACGTTCGCGTGTCGCCGAGAAGGAAATATTCGGCCACTTGTCCGTTATATAGCCGACCTCCCAGGCGCTTTTCGCCATGAAGACGGGGGCTGCGTCCCTGTCCTCGGCAATATTGCCCTGATTGGCATCGACGAAACGCTTGAGCTCCAAAGGGTCATCCGCCGAGACCCAGCGCGCGGTTTCGAAGGGCGCCGGTTCCAGCCCCACCTTGATGCCGTATTCGGCATCGATGCGCTCGCGCAGCACTTCAAGCTGCAGCTGGCCGACCACGCCGATCACCCAATTGGCACCGATCTTCGGCTTGAAGACCTGCGTCACGCCTTCCTCGGCAAGGCTTTCTAGCGCCCGGCGCAGATGCTTCATCTTCATCGGATCGTCGAGGCGCACGCGCTGCAGGATTTCCGGTGCGAAATTCGGAATGCCGGTAAAAACCAGATCCTCGCCTTCGGTGAGCGTGTCGCCGACACGGATCGTGCCGTGGTTCGGAATGCCGATAATGTCGCCCGGCCAGGCTTCTTCCACCAGTTCGCGGTCCTGCGCAAAAAAGAGAATGGGATTGTGGACGGAGATGACCTTGCCGCTCGATGAGATTTTCAGTTTCATGCCGCGTTTGAAACGGCCCGAGCAAAGCCGCATGAAGGCGATCCGGTCGCGGTGATTGGCGTCCATATTCGCCTGCACTTTGAAGACGAAGCCGGAGACTTTCGCTTCATCGGGCTCGACGGTGCGCACCGTCGTTTTTTGCGGGCGCGGCGAGGGCGCAAGGCTCGTTACGCCGCGCAGAAGCTGGCGCACGCCCACTTTACGCAAGGCCGAGCCGAAGAAGACCGGCGTCATGGCGCCTGCGCGGTAAAGGTCGAGATCGAAGTCGGGACTGGCCACCTGCGCCAGCTCGGCTTCCTCGCGCAAGGTCTCCAGTTCTTTTTCCGGAATATATTCGGCCATGGCATCGGAGGAAAAATCCACCGCCTCGCCCGTGCCTTCCTCGCCCTTGGTATGGGGCAGGAAGGTGTTTTGCCTCAGATCGATGAGGCCCTTGAAGAGCCCGCCCATGCCCGCCGGCCACATCATCGGCACGGTATCGAGCGCCAGGCGTTCGGCGATTTCGTCCATCAGCTCGAACGGGCTCTGGCCTTCCCGGTCCACCTTGTTGATGAAGGTGATGATCGGCACATCGCGCAAGCGGCAAACCTCGAAGAGCTTCAATGTCTGCGCCTCGATGCCCTTGGCCGCGTCGATCACCATGATGGCGCTGTCGGCGGCGGTCAGCGTGCGGTAGGTGTCTTCGGAAAAATCTTCGTGGCCCGGCGTGTCGAGCAGGTTGCAGATCGTATCCTCGAACTCGAAGGTCATGACGGCAGAGGAAACCGAAATGCCGCGTTCCTGCTCGATCTTCATCCAGTCCGATTGGGTGCGGCGGCGCTCGCCCTTCGCCTTCACCTGTCCGGCCATGCGAATGGCCCCGCCCATCAGGAGCAGGTTTTCGGTCAGGGTCGTCTTGCCCGCATCCGGGTGGGAGATGATCGCAAAAGTGCGCCGGCGGCGCACGGCTTCGGTTTTCGGTTCGTACATGAATTCAAGTGCCTGAACTGCAATTTCGGGCCGGAAACGAGGAGCCGGCCCCGCTCCTAAAGGCGGCGCACCCTAACCCAAGCAGGCGGCGGATGCCATACCTTGAAAAGGCCCCGGCAGGCGCCGCAGAGACCCGGGCGGACCCGGCGTTTTCGCGCGCCCCCTTACTTGATTCACATCATGACGCAGGCCGGGGAAACAGGCAGAATGGCGCCATCCGGCATTCAACCTATCAAGCTCATCAGACGAAAGGATTTCCCATGGCTGGAACAGCCCGTGACATCGTGACCCCGCATCTGGAAGCGGCTATTGCCGAGGCGGAGGCGGCCAAATACGACGCCGATGTGGTCGGCCGGCTTTTTCTGGAAAAAGCCATTCAGCTTTTCCGCACCGTGCGCTCGAACGAGGATATCGCCGCCGAACTCATCAGCTCCGCGGAGAATATCGATCCGGACGGCGATTATATGTTCATGCGTCCCTGAAAGACCTGAACCTCGAGGCGCCGGGGCTTAAATCTTGAAAGCTTAAATCTTGAAAAGAGACGAGGCGGAAAGATCCGGAGGGCGGGTCTCCTCGCCCTCCACTTTTTCCTGCAGGAAGTGCCGCCGCGCCGGGTCCTCGATTTCCACGACCCAGATATCCGGGTCGAACTTGCGCTGGCGTTCTATATAAGCGTCCGCATCGGCCTCACTCACGGGTTCAGGCCCATTGCCCGGTATCCAGACGGGGCTGCCGTCGCCTGCCCGCGCGCGGGCATAGACCATGGCCGTGCCGTCAAGCCCGTTCACCTTCACCAGCACCGTGCCCGACGTGTCATCGCCCCGCCGCACCACCATGGCAGGAACATTTTCCGCGCCCGCGCGGCGGATCAAGGCTTTCACCCAGATTTCCGCTTTGAGCCGGGGTTCATCGCTATGAGGCACGCTAGAGGACCGCTTTCTTATTGAAACCGCGCTCTCTCATATCATGAATGAGGCGATGGGTGCGGGCATTCTTTGCGAGATCGGCCCCGTCCTTTAACCTGATACACATGATCGCCCGGCTATAAGAATGAGGCGCCGCAGAAGCGCCTTCCGCTCAAGAGGCATGGTAAACATCCCTATACGGAACAGGTTCGAAAGAACCGTCCGCGCGGGCGGTATTATGCCAGGCTATGTACCGCCCGGCATTCCGGCCCAAAACAGTGCCGCCGTTCAATATTGAATAAGGCCGGCTATGGGCGTTCTTTTTTGGCAATTGCATCGGGCAGGAGCTTCACACTAATATATGCGCCATCCGCACAACCATGATATGAATATTGAATCGGGGGCAATTGGCATTGCTGTTGCGTGGGGCATGGGCACAGCCTTTCGAGGGGTTTCGGGTATGACGAAGTCGCGTTTCGCCGCCGGATGCGGTTCTTCCGGTTTTCTTTCCATCCGCGCTGCCATTACCGGGGTTGCCTTTCTGGCCCTTGGCGGCTGCGCCGTCATTGACGGTGACAGAAGCGCCCAGCCGGCCGGCACGAGCCCGGCACAACAAAAAAGCCAGCAGGTCAACCTGCCCGCGCCCGCCGATAGCGGCACGGAAGTCTTTATCCTGCCCGAGCCGCGCCCGGCGCAAGGCGTCGCCGCGCTATCCGGCCCGCTGCCGAGCGATACGAGCCTCAATGGCTTTGCCCAGGATTATGCGGTCTTTCAAAGCGTGCTGAACGATGCGAGCACGCTGAAACTCAATACCCCCAATCAAGTGCGCCATGTGCTGCAGCAGCTGCGCTATTCCGAGCCCAAACGCATCGCGCGCGGCTGGATCGCCTACCGGGCGCTGATCGCGGCGCGCGATCCGGCCTTTGCCCGCGGCGTGCAGGCCCGTGTGGCCGCCGAAGGGCGCGACAATGTGCTTGCCAATTTGAGCGGGCGCGGCGTTTATGCCCGCCGGATCGACGGGGCAGGCTCTGCCACCGCCGCCGTGATCGAGACGATCGCCGCCGATAATGTGAAGATGGCGACGCTCAGCCAGCGCTTCCTGACAGCGGCCCGCGATTTCCAGTCGAAAAAATGGGGCAGCCTCACCCCGCTGCCCGAAGAGCGCACGGTCGATACGGCCGCTCTGGAGGAAGGGCGCGGCGTATTTGAGGCCATCAAACGGGAATTCAGCCCGGTTTCCACCGCCCATGCCGCCTCCGCGCCGCTGATGGAGCAGGTTCTGGCCGTGGCCGCGCGCCATGTCATCGACGAGCAGGAAGCCCAGTCCCAGCTCATCGACAGCTTTACCGCCAATTCCAATTCCACGCGCTGCCTGCGCTGGGCCCGGCTCAATCTCAATCAGTGCCTGGCCGCCGCCCACTTCCCCTCCGAGGAAGCCTGGTGCACGGGCAAGCACGGGCTGGAAGATGTGCGCGCCTGCTGGGCAAAAGTGCTGCCCCGCAGCGCCCGCCTGAAAGCGAAAGAAGAATAAGCTTTTCTTCTTACCGGTATCCCGATCCCGCCGCGCGTTAACCTTGGTTGACGCGCGGTTTTCTTTTGCCCGTTAATCTTTATTACCGCAGCGCCTTGTCATCGTCCTTTACAGGAAGCAAAACGGGGGCGGGTCTTTAAAATTTTCACGGCATTTGAAGCAAAAGCCTTTCAAATACTTTTCGTTTTTTGCGAAAAACTACATCGACTTAAGCGAGTTTCCTTGAGTCTTTGCTAGCTAAAGAACATAGTTTTCCCAACTTAAGTCCGGGTGCTTTGAATTTTAACAAAGTGCTTAAGACTGGCTCAGTTTCCCGCTTTTACGCTGAGATATCGGTTAACCCGAGAAGAAGCAGCGAGAGTGATGTTTATTCTGCGAGCCATATTCTGGATTGCTGTCTTGGCCTTCCTTCTGCCCACGGGCGAAGGCTCTGCGCCGACACGCGCCGGGCACGGCTTCTCCGCTGCCCAAAACGAAGATTACCGGCCCCTGCCCGCCGCTTACCGGCCCGGAGAGGACGCCTATGGCTCCGGCGGGGACGCTTATGGTTATGAGACGGTCAGCAATGGTACGGACGGCTCCTATGCCAGCACCCCGATCGACCCGGCAAGCGACATGCCTATCGCAACCGGCGACAAGCTTGCCCATGCCTTGCAGCTGGCCCGTGCCACGGGCCAGGCAATCGGCGATCTGATGGAATTTTGCGACCGCAATCCGCAGGTTTGCGACACTGCGGTAACGACCGCCAATTTCGTGCGGGCCCAGGCCGAGCATTACGGCCTGAAGGGGCTGGAGCTGATCGGCGCGGCCGTGAATGAAGGCGTGGACGACCCGGACGTCATCTGGCGGCGGGTGCAAACCGCCGAAGGGCCGGTCCCGCTTCCCCGCCCACAGCGTTACTAGGCCCGCCCACAGCGTTACTAGGCACGCCCGCAGCGCTATTAGGGACATTACCGCCCGGTTGCCTTTGCCGCGCCCAGGGACTATGTCAGGGGCACAGCCATGTGCTGTGCCTTTTGCACAATTTCGGCCCGTCAGAATGAGCATTGAAAGCCTTTTGGAAGATTTTGCGTTCCTCGACGATTGGGAGGACCGCTACCGCTATGTCATCGAACTCGGCAAGGGGCTCGCGCCGCTTTCCGAGGCCGAGCACAATAGCGAGACGAAAGTGCAAGGCTGTGTCAGCCAGGTCTGGCTCGTTTCGGAAATCGCCGAAGAGCAAGGCAAGACCAAGGTGCTCTTCCGCGGCGATTCCGATGCGCATATCGTCAAAGGCCTGATCGCCATTCTTCTGGAAATGTATTCGGGCAAATCCCCGGAAGAAATTCTGGCCATCGATGCCAAAGAGGTGTTCTCCAAACTCGGCCTCGATGAGCATTTGAGCCCGCAGCGCTCCAACGGGCTTTATTCCATGGTGAACCGGGCGCGGGCGGACGCAACGGCGGCCATTGCCGGCGCCCAGCCCGCCTAAGCTCCGCTAGAGCCTTTTCCCGCTTCCTTCTTTTCTGCGCAATCCGTAATGGAGGGCCAGCCTTTCAAGCGCCAGCCTCAGCACCACTTTGCCGCTGCGCTGGGGCCAGCCGAAGCCGCGCTCGGCGCTTTCCAGCCCCTGCAAATGGCAGCACACTTCGATGAGAAGATCCGAAAGGCCGGGCCCGGCTTCCGCCAGCGCGGCTTCAAAACGCCGCCGCGCTTCGAGCGCCCTATCGCTGATCTCGCCCTGGCGGTAAGAGCCTTTCTGCCGCGCCTCGCTCGGCAGTGCCATGGACCAGTCCCGCGTGACGGAAGGGGTGAGCGCTGCCAGCGTGAAATCCCGCCGCAGCTTCTCGCCCGCTTCATATTGCGCCTCATCGATAAAGGGCGCGCCGCCCCGTCCCCGCCGCCGGCGCAGCCAGCCAAGCGGGCTTTCTCCGGCATTGAGCGTGACGGGCGCCTCCGTTTGCGCCGCACCGGTGAGTTTTTCGCGCACCCGCAATTGATGCTGGGCGCGAAAGCCATCTTCCGGCGCGAGGCTGCGCCGGTACCAGGCAAGACCTGCCTCGGAGAGCCGGTAAAGGGCAAGCGGCGGGCCTTCATTCTCCGGCCCGCCCGCTCTTCCATGAGCGGAACTGGCATGGGCAGCGCTCGCGCTCAGCCAGTCTTCCGCCAAAAAAGCGGCAAGCAGGCGCAGCGGGACCCGCATGACAGGCTTCGCCCACCGGTTGCGGGCAACGAAGAGCCCTGCCTCGTCTTTTTCAAGCGGCATGAGATGGGCGCCTTCTTCCTGCAAACGGCGGAAGATGCGCCTTGCCTCCCGTTCCAGCTCGCCCCGGGCAATCGCCGGGCGCGCTTGCGCCTGCGAAGGGAAACCAGAACGAGCGCCGGAAGGAGCGCGGGTATGAGGCTCAGGCATGATGCGACCCTCCCTTTTGCACAGTACCGGCAAAGGCGGGCATGCAGGCGGCGCGCGGGCGCCTGCTTTGCGGCACCGGCCGCTCACCAAGCGCGGAGACGGCGCGCACCGCCAGCTCGATCCTGTCCAGCATCAGATCGAACTCGGCATCGTCGCGCCGGTCCTCGATACACTCACAGGCATAAGCGACAGTGGTGCGGTCCCGGTAAAACTGGCGGCCCACTTCCGCAAAGCTCAGCCCGAACACCACATGGCACAGATACATGGCGATCTGCCGCGCCGTGGCCACAGGGGCCCTGCGCCTTGTGGCGGCGCGCAATTCATCCTCGGGCACGGCCCAGGCATGAGAAACCGCCTGCTTGGTCAATTGCGCCAGGCGAAAGGCCCGCTCGCGCTGAGCATGGCGGGCAGAGGTCATCAGGAAGGGCGGCCTGGATGGCGGCCTGGCCGGTGACAATACCGACGGGGAAATGGATGGGGAAATGGATGGGGAAATGGCGGGACGATTGGCTTTTCTGACTTGGTTTTTGACAGGTTCCATACGCGTTCAGACCTCCTACCCTGGAAAACCGGTTGCTCATTCCCCCTATTGCCGATAAAGAACATATAGGGAACATGAGCGCACTCCAAGGTAAAACTTACGTAGTGCGCAAGGCAGCGGGGATAAGTTACGCAAATTTCCCAAACACCTGCGGAAAGGCCGGGCCGGCCAGACAGGGCGCGCTGGCCGGCAGGGCGGACAGGCGCGGGGCAGACAGATGAGGACAAGGCCATGAACAACATCCGCCAGTTGCGCAAGGCACAGGGCATGACCCAGGCGGAACTGGCGCGCCGGCTGGAGACGAGCGTTGCCACCATCTCCCGGCTGGAAAGCGCCGATATCCGCCTTTCCGCCGATTGGCTGACGCGGATTGCCAAGGCGCTGGGCGCGCGGACGGGGGAGTTGATCGAGGAGCGCCCCCGCCCCGCCATGAAGGCGCTCGGCCATATCCGCGCCGATGGCTGGGCGGTGCCGGGCACGCTGCCCGATATTGCGGGATTACTCGGCGAGGTGCCGCTTGCCGATCCGGTGCAGGTGTTGATCGGCGCGGATCAAGGCGGCTTTAAAGCGGGCGAAGTGCTGATCGCCGACCGCCTGCCCTCCTTTCAGACCGGCCAGCTTCACAACCGTCTCTGCCTTGCCGGGCTTGAAGATGGCCGGGTGCGCCTTGCCCGGCTCGTGCCCATGCCTGAAAGCGATGCGCCTTATCTTCTCGTGCCGCTTGGCGATGGAGAAGCCTCTCGGGCGGCAGCACTTTCCTGGGCGGCCCGGCCGGTGCTGGCCGTGCGGGCGCTTTGAAGACTCGGTTTTCTTTCTTCAGTTTTCTTCCCGGGGCAGCGCGCAGGCGCCGTTCCACACGCCCCCGGCGCGCGCATCATGCTCCAGCGACCAGCGCCCGGTGAAGGACTGGCCTTCTTCATCGAGCACGAACTCCGCATCGCCGCGCGCGATTTCGGAAATCCAGGTACCCTCGAAACGGCTTCCCTCAACCTCGCCAATGACGAAACCGGGACGCATGCCCGCCTCGCGCCGGTAGCTGCCGGTTACCGCGCCGTCCCGCTCGATCAGATGCAGCTCGCCCACATCCGTTTGCCAGAGGCCGGTAAAGCCCTCGCATGTATCGGGCAGCGGCGTCACCTCGAAGCGCCGCGCGGCCAAAAGCCCGCCGCCATGTTCAAGGCTGGCATAAGCGCCAAGCTCATGTTCGCCCGGCTCTTCCGGCGCAAATAGCAGCGCGCCGCCGGGCGCATCGCTCAGCGCATATTTTTGCTCCGTATCCGGAGCGCTTGGCGCATTGAGACTGAGATAGCCGCCATCGGCCAGGCACATGCCGGGGCCGAAATCCGGATCGACGCGGATCACCTCGCCTTCCTTATATTCTTCGCGCTGCAAGGAAAGCTGCGGCGCAGGCGCCGGGCGCACGCCGGCGGCAAGCGAGCGGCGCGGATCGAGCTCGAGCCCGCGCACCAGCGCCTCAAGCGCGGCGGCGGGCGTGCGGATCGGGCGCTTGGCCTCTTCCGCCTCTTTTATCTCGTCCGGCTCCGGCGCCTTGCAGGTCGAACGTTCCCAGCAAAGCCGGTAGCCGGCGCGCGCCGCTTTGACCGCATGCAGCGCGGCAAGAAGATCGGCAGCCGCGCAAATCCCGTCACCGGTCTTTTGCGGCGCAGGCGCTGCATCCCTTACATGCAGGCTCGCCGCCAAACGCCCGCCATTCAGCATGGCATCGGCAAGCGCCTTGAGGCTGAGACTGCGGGCGGTCTGATCTTCGGCGGCCACTTGCATGAAACGCTGTGCCCGCGACAAAGAGAGCACCACGGCCCGCAAACGCCAGACCGTATCGCCTTCATCGCTCTCCTCCGCCTCGCGGATAAACTCCGAAAGGCCCGAGGCGACCCCGCCCACTTCCGCTTGCGCCTGCACCCATGCTTGCGGATCTTCCGGGCCGCGCGCCAGCGTCTTGAACGGTTCTTCCAGCTTGCCGAGCGCCCGGGATACATCGAGTGTCTGCAAACGGTTTTCGGCGGGGTGAGGGGTATATTTCGCGCTGATCGGCGCACCGTTCGCCAGCGCCACCAGCGCTTCTTCGGCCACGGCCAGATCGTCCATCATGGCGCGGGCCGGTTTGCAATCGAGCACCGGACAGGAAAGATGATTGCAGGCATCGGCTTCTTTTTCGATGGCACCCGCCAGCGCCGTGACGCGGGCCAGCGCCGTGCGCAAAAGCGGCTCGTCGGCGCGGCAGGAAAAGGCGGCAGGCACGCTCTGCCCGCTCCCGCCGCAGCCTGCATCGAGGCGGCACTGCTCGAAAGCACCCAGAAAATGCCGGTAGGCGAGAACGGAAACGCCCGCCGTTTCCTGCGCCGCAGCCAATTGCCCGGCAAGGCGCCCCTCCTCGGCGGCGGCATCGCCGGGCCCGGGGGCTTCGTTCATCCGCGTTTCAAGGCGGCGGACCTGGCCCATGGCGCGCCGCGCCTCTTCCTCGAAAAAGCGCACGCTCTTCCAGGTGCCGGTGCAAGCGGGACAGGCACCGCCCGCAAGCTCGCCCTTCGCCTCGCGCCCCTGGCCTTCGCGCAGACGCGCGGCGGCGGCGAGCGCCTCTTCCAGTTCGGCGCCGAGCCTGCGCGTCGCAGGGGAGCCGAGATTTTGCTGAAGCTCAGGACCGTTCGGGACACCGCGCCCGATAACGAAAAACAAAATGGCCCAAGTAAGCGTGAGCCCGGCGACAAAAACGCCGGCGGCGAGTGCCGCATACCCGAGCCTGCCACGCATCTTACCGTTCACCCGACGCCATTACCTGTTCGTGCACTCGGCCCGCAGCGCGGTTGCGCCTTCCGCCGCCTTGGCGCATTGCTGGCCGGGAAAGCAGAACCCGGCAGGCGAGCCATTGAAGATGAAAGCGATCTCGGCATCGCCGCGCTCATTCGGCGCAAAGGTGCCGGTCATTTCATAGGTACGGCTTTCGCCGGGCTGCAGCGTCAGCACATCGCCGATGGCGGGCGCCGATAGCGGCACGTAATGCACACCGTCCACCGCCACATTGACAGAGCCGCCGACAGCGCTCAGCGTGCAGCGGCCGGCAAACTCGCTTGCCTGATCTGCCGGAGCATCGACTTTGAAGCGGGCGGCATCGCGCGGGCCAACTTCCTTCACCCCTTCTTCGATGCGCGCCTGTGCGACGGAGGCATGGGCGGCAGCGGCATGGGCGGCAGGCACTACGCCCGGTCCTGAAAGAGCGAAAGCAGAGGCCAGTAAGACCAGCAGCAAGAAAGCGGTAAAAGAAAAAGAACGGCCTTTAATGGCGCCGCGCCGATACATCATGACAATATCCCCATTGCGAGCCCCCCGGTCCCCAAGGACACGGGCTCCCCGCCGCCATGCTTGCAAGCGTGCGGGCGGGAGAGCCAGGTTTCAAGCGATCTGGACGATCTTACCGGGATCCTTGACCAGCGCATCCGCCTTTTTGGAAAGCAGGAAGGCGTCATAGCCGATCATCATCGCCACTTCGCCATTTTCGCCGGCCAGCGGCAAGCGCAGCCAGACCTGATGAAAGGTCGGCCGGTCCTCCCCGACATTGCGCGTGACGCCATAAGCGGGCTTGCGCTGCACGGCCACGCGGTGCGCCACCGCCTGCCAATACCGCGCCTCGCCGGGCGGCAGGGCCTCATCGAGCATCCGGCCCGTCAGCTCCATGCCGTACCCCTCACGCAGGCGCGTGCCGGCCAGGCGGACTTTGGCCTTGAGATCGGGATGGCTGATTTCCATCAGGCAAATGCCGGGCAACAAAGAGGGGATATGAACCGGGTCGATGTCGGCGCGGCTGGGAAGCGCGCCGTCCGGGTGGCGCGCCAGCCAATAATCGAAGAGCTTCTGCAATTCAGGCAGCGGTAACTGGGAGCGAAAGCCCCTGTATCCATCCTGCGACTGCGTGAACTGTGCTTCCTGCACCGCGCTCTCCTCCGATTCGTTAACTATGAAGAGAAGACACGCGCATAGCAAGAATCTAAAAAGTCACAGATGCGCTTTAAGTCTCTGAGATAGTTGACGAATAGCGGGAAAATGAGGCGCCGGTATGCGAGCGATGACTAGCCCGAGCGGCGCGCGCCGCGCGGGCGGCCAACGGATTTCTGCCCGAGCCCCATGCGTTTGGCGAGTTTGGAGCGGGCCTTGGCGTAATTGGGCGCGACCATCGGATAATCCGCCGGCAGGCCCCATTTCGTCCGGTATTCTTCAGGCGAGAGGTTGTAATGGGTGCGGATATGGCGCTTGAGAGATTTGAAGCGCTTCCCGTCTTCCAGGCAGATCAAATAATCGGGTGTGACGGATTCTTCCACCGATACGGCCGGCACCGGCAAGGCCTCGCCGGAGGCCGGCAGATCGCTCATAGCCGCTTCCAAGGCCTTATAGACCTGATGAATAAAGGCCGGCACATCGGATAGCGGGAGCGAATTATTCGTCACATAAGCCGACACAATCCCCGCGGTCATGTCGATGAGATCCGCTTTTTCAGTCATGCGCTCGTCTCCGCCCGACATGCGTCCGGTCCAAGTCCATATTTCGGGTATGCTTTAGCCCCTTCCCAAAACAGACTATTTAGGATAATTCTATCAATTTTCAAATTGACCGGCAACGTATAACGAAAGAATTTGCGATATAATTACACTCTGTATCCTGTCTAAGTGCTAATACTCACACACGAAGACAAACGTTTTCACACGCACTCACGTTCCAAAAAAGTAAAGCCTACGCGGCGAAATCTAGTTCTTGGCCATCCTGGCCGGTACGGGCAGTGATTATATAAATCGGTCCCGCTTGATTTGTAATGCTCATGCTCACCAATACGGCCGAAACCAGGGAAAATTTCCCTATTTTTTCTCTATCATTCATTTGCGCGGGCTATTTATCACGCCGCTTCAATTAATGGCGCAAGGCACTTGAACCGGCGGGGCGCATCTGCGATTCCCCGGTTTGCGCGCCTTTGCGCGCCCTGCGGCCATCGGCGCCTTTCTATAAAGGCCGCTGCACAGCATAATGACGCCCGTTCCATGACGCGTGCGGCGGACCGGCCCCGCCCCAAGAGAAACAAGGCCCCAAGAGAAACAAGAACATGTTCCTAAAAGATATCTGGTATTTCGCGCTGCCCGGGGAAAGCCTGAAAAAAGGCGACATGCATCACAAAGTCTTGCTCGGCGAACCGGTGGTGATCGGCCGGGACGCGGAAGGCGCGCCCTTCGCGCTGCGCGACATTTGCCCGCATAGGGGCGTGCCGCTCTCCTCCGGCCAGCTTTATGCCAAAGAAAAGAGCGGCTGCGGCAAAGCGGCGCTGGAATGCCCTTATCACGGCTGGAAATTCGGCACGGACGGCGCGTGCCTTGAAATCCCCTCGCTCGTGCCGGGTCAGGACATGGATGTCGGCCGCATCAAGGTGCGCCGCTATCCGGTGCGCGAGGTGCAGGGCAATATCTGGATTTATATGGCCGCGGAGAGCCGCGCGGAGGCGGAACCTGAAACCGCCCCGCCTCTCATGCCGGGTTTCGAGGGCGCCGCGCCCAATTTGCGCGAGGCGATGACGTTTGCCTGCCATATCGACCATGCGGTGATCGGGCTGATGGACCCGGCGCATGGGCCCTTCGTCCACCGCTCCTGGTGGTGGCGCACGGGCGGCTCGATCCATGAAAAGGCGAAAGACTTCGCCCCCGCCCCGCAGGGCTTTTCCATGGTCGCGCACCGCCCTTCCAAGAATTCCTTCGCCTATAAGATCCTCGGCGGCGCGCCGGTGACCGAAATCACCTTCCAGCTGCCCGGCGTGCGCATCGAAAACATTCAGGCAGGCCGCCACCGCGTCGTCGGCTTTACGGCGGTGACGCCGGTCGATGAGAACACCACCGAAATCACCCAGAGCTTTTACTGGACCATGCCCGCGCTCAGCCTGCTCAAACCCGTGGCGCGGCGTTTCATCCGCGCCTTTCTGAAGCAGGACGGGGATATGGTGAACTTGCAGCAGAAGGGGCTGAAATTCGAACCGCGGCTCATGCTGATCAACGATTCGGATGTTCAGGCCAAGTGGTATCACCGGCTGAAAAAAGAATGGGCGGATGCAAAAGAGGCCGGACGGGATTTCGAAAACCCCGTCCAGCCCGTGACTTTACGCTGGCGCAGCTAAGGCTGCGCCCTTGTCTTAGAAGCGGTAGCCGACGCCGAGGCCGAAGATCCAGGGATCGATATCGACATCCGCCGTCACCGCGCCGCCGTTCAGGCTGACATCGGTATTCAGGAAGATCTTCTTCACGTCGATATTGGCAACCCATTTGTTGCCCATATCGATATCCATGCCCGCCTGCAGCGCCCAGCCGAAAGCATTGTCATAGTCGGCGCTGGTGATAGCACCGCCCGGCGCATCTTCATTGTAGAAGATCGTGTAGTTGACGCCCGCCCCTACATAAGGACGGTAGGTTTCTTTCGGCATGAAGTGATATTGCAGCGTCAGGGTCGGCGGCAGAAGGCTGACTTTGCCGAGGTCCAGGCTGCCCGCGCCTTTCCACGTCACATCGTGGCGGGTCGTCGCCAGGATGAGTTCGGCGGCGATGTTGTCGGTGAAGAAATAAGAGATATCGACTTCGGGGACATAGTCCTCGTCGATCTCCACCGTGCCGCCCAGCGGGTTCACATCGGCACCTTCATCCGGCACCACGGCCAAGCCGCGCACGCGGACAAGCCAGGGACTGTCTTTTTCACCCTCGGCAGCCATGGCCGGTACGGCAATTGCGGAAAACGTCATCGCGGCCGCGCCAAGCAGCGCGGCAGGAAGTGCGGTATATTTTTTAAGGTTCGTCATCTCATCCCTCGCAGGTTTAACTGTCTGCAAGGAAAATGCGCGCAAGGGACCGGCCGGTCCTTGATACCGATCAATCGGAAGGCTTACAGCCTGCGACAAAGTGTTCCGCTGCCGGGTTTCTACGCGCTCAAGCGTTTGCCGCCCGCAATTTTCGCCAGATAGGCAGCAATATCGCCCAGCGCTTGGCCGCCTTCCGGCAGCATCGGATAATAAGCGTGCCAGACATGGATCATCTCCGGCCAAACATCGAGCATGGCATCGACGCCTGCCGCCTTTGCCCGTTCGGCAAGGACGCGGGAATCATCGAGCAGCACTTCCGCATCGCCCACCTGAATAAAGAGCGGGGGCAGGCCTGTAAGATCGGCGAAAAGCGGTGAGGCCAGCGGATCGCCCGCCGCAGCCCCGCCCAGATAAAGCGCCGCCATTTCGGCGATACCGGACTGGTCGATCATGGGATCGGCCTCGGCCCGGCTTTCATAGGCGCCGCTATTGCATTTCAAGTCCGCCCAGGGGCTGATGAGGCAGGCGGCTGCCGGCATGGGCAGGCCTTCCTCCCGCGCTTTGATAAGCACGGCGAGCGTTAGCCCGCCGCCCGCCGAATCCCCGCCCAGCACAATGTCGCCCGGCGCATGGCCTTCCTCCAGAAGCGCGCGGTAAGCGGCGAGCCCGTCTTCCACCGCCGCCGGGAACACATGCTCCGGCGCCAGGCGGTAATCGGGCACGACAAGCTCGCGGCCCGTTTTCAGGGCCAAGAGCGCCGTCATATGCCGGTGCGAGCGCGGAGACCCGAGGACATAGCCGCCGCCATGAAAATAAAGAAAGCGGCCTTGAGGCGTCTTACCCGCGGGCACGATCCGGTCGGTCTTTATACCGGCAAGCTCCGTTTCGTTGACCTCAGCCCCTTCCGGCACGCCGAACACTTCAAGCGTCGCGTCCATCGCGCGGCGGCGTTCTTCGAGCGGCAGGTTGTCGCGCTCCGCCGATCTTTGGCGCACCAGCGCTTTCAGCTTGTCGATAGGTCTAAGTTCCTCGCTCATTATCTGCCTCCCCGGATCGCATGGGCCTCAAGGGCCGCCATTTCGGGGCATCATGCGCCCGCCCCCTTGCCGCAGGCAAGCTCAGCAGTTTCTTCACGAATCACGGTATAAGCTGAGATACTTGAGAGGCAGCCGAAGCGGCGGGGACACGCGTGACGGATACCGGACACAAAAGCAGCAAGGCAAAAAGCGGGATGGCCATCGGCAGCGGCATTCAGTACAGCCGCGCCGCCTTCCGCACCATGGTCCGGCTCGATGAAAAGACCCGTTCGGAAGTCATGCGTGTGCTGAAAGACCTGCCCTCGCGCGAGGAACGGCGGATGCTCGGCCAGACCCATGAAGGTATTGCCCTTTCGGGCGGGCGCCGGCTTGTCCTGCGTGACGAGGGAACCCAGATAACGGTTCTGGCCATTACCGGCCGCATAGCGGCCTAACGTCGATTGCAAGAGACGAATGACAAAGAAAAAAGACTCTCCGCAGATCATTCAGGGCCCGGACGGCACACCGGCCTATGCCGTGCTGCCGATCGGCGATTATAAGCGCCTCAAACAGCTTGCCGCCGACGCCGAAGACCTGCGCGCTGCCCGCTCCGCACTTGAGGAAAATTTCCGCGCCGATCTCGTCCCCGCCCATATCGTGCACCGCATTGCGCGCGGGGAGAATCCTGTCCGCGTCTGGCGCGAGCACCGGGGCCATAAAGCCGTGGAGCTTGCCCGCGCCGCCGGGATCAGCCCGGCTTATCTTTCGGAAATCGAAACGGGTAAGAAGGACGGCACGTTCCGCACGATGACGGCGATTGCCGCCTGCCTCGATGTCTCGCTCGACGATCTTGCCCCCGTCATGGATGAAGACGAGCGGGCCGAGCGCGAACATGCTCAGCGCATCAACCGGGTGCGCGCGCAAATCCGCCTGATCGAACAGCTCGTGACCGGCTCGGCCGATTTTTCCACCGGCGCGGTGCGTCAGGCTGCCGAATCCCTTGCGGGCGAAGCCCGGCAATTGATGGATGAGGATGAAGAGTTGCGCCCCTGGCTCGGCGAAGTGCTGCGCGGGGTGGATGAAATCCGCGCGCTCATCGAAAAGGCGGAAGGCAATATTATCGAAACGGCGCAGAACGCCCGGCTCGATCTGGAGCGGGTGGTGGCGCTGGACAGTTTCAAACAGCCGCCCAAAGCCGCCCAGCGCCGAATTATACCCGCGCCCGCGCAAATGAACGCCGCCGAATAGCCCGTTTCTTATTTCCTTAGAAGCCGCTCTCTTCGCCCGTGCCGAGCAGCGCCTGGCTGTGCAATTCGGCAATATCGGCGGCCATGGCCTCGTCCCATAATTGCAAAAGCGCCGTGGCGCGGGAGATCGTCAGTTCTTCGAAAAGCGCGGCGGCATTTTCCGGCAGGCCCTCCCTGCCCGGCCCGCCAAGCGTTTGCGCCAGAGCCCCCGCTTCTTCCAAACTTAGCCCCAGCGCGCGGGCAATAACGGCGGCAGGCTCGCCGCCCGGATCGGCGAAAATACGCGAGAGCAATTCCGCCCGCAGGCCGCAATGATCGCTTAAAGCCTGCACGCCCGCTGCCGGGCTTTCGGCCATGGCCGCTTGCTGGACGGCGCGCTGAGCCTCAATGCCGAGCGGCGGGAGGCGGCGGAAGAAGCGCAAGAGCTGTGGCAGCGCGGCGGTATCCACCCCCTCGCCCAGCGTGTCTTCGATCGTCGAATGGGTCATCACCGCATCGGGCAGATGCAGGCGCACGATCTCGCGGCGCAGCTCCGCATTCACCCACCAGAAAAGCAGGCTCGCCGTCCAGGTGCTCAGCTCGACGCGCAGCACCAAAGGCCGGTGCCAGCTTTCACGCCCATTGGCCGCGCGCACCGCATTTTCCATGGAACGGGGGCAGAGCTCGGAGCCGGGATTGGCAAGGAGAAGATAGACCGCCTCCACATCGTCATGACGCAAGATGGCGGCAGCAAGCTCGGGCGGCACTTCCTCGCGCAGCGCCAGAAGCGCACGGTGCTTTTCAGAAACCGCCGCCGCTTCGACCAGCACCGAGACGGGCATATGCGCCCCTTCCAGCAATAGCGGCTCGGCAACGGGCGGCACGTCGAGCGCCAGATGGCGGGTGAGATGGGGCAATGGCTCGGCCATTTGCGCCGTGCGCTCGGCAAGGCGGCGCTTGGTGACAAGATCGAGCCGGCCATAGGCATGGGACAGGCTGAGATCGAGCAAATCGCGCTCGGGCTTGGGAATGCGCCCAGCCGGCATCAAGGCCAGATCCGCCAGACGGCGCAGCAGCAAGGCAAGATCGCCGCCTGCGGGCGCTGCGCCTGCGCGGGCTTGCGCACCGGGAGTACCGATCCCGATACCAGCGGCGGTTTGCGGCAGGTCGTGCCTTTCAGGCGAATCGGCCAAGAAAAATCATCCTTTCCAGCGGGTTAACCCTGATTTTCCCCTCCTGCCCCTAAAATCCCGTAAAGACGCCGGAAGAAGGCTCTCCCCGCCCTTGAGATCAACTGGCAGATCAATTGGCCTGCCGGTTTTATTCCGTTAAGCTCGCCCGCAACTTTTCCAGGTCCGGGGGGACCCGGGATCAACGGTAAAGGGGTTCTCGATGTTCAATTCCATGCGGCGCGGCCAGTTTACTGACCGGTTTACTGGCATTCTGGCGGCCTTCACGTTTTCGGTCCTCCTTGCCGGCTGTATTTCCGAACCCGAACCGGAGGTGCTGAACGACCCGCTTTATAAGCTCGGCTATTCGGATGGCTGCCGCACCGCCCATACCCGCGTCGAAGGCTTCGAGAAGAAGACCGTGCACCGCAACGAGGCGCTTTATGAGCGCGAGGAAAATTACCGCGAAGGCTGGAAGAACGGCTATGGCACCTGCGGCGGCGCGACGCGCGGGGACAATGGCGAGCTGTTCAACGAACGCGGCAGCGCCCAGCCCTGGGATGCGGGACGTTTCTGATTTCACCGATATCCTCGCGGCATCTTCAGGCTGGAGAAACATATGCGTCTTTTTCTGATCGTTCTGGTTGCGCTGGCCGGACTTGCCGCCGGACTGATGTATTACCGCTACGGCACGCTGGAGCCCTGCCGGGCGCTGGCCCAGGACATGGCGGATGAAACCTTCGGCGAGGTGCAAGCCGCGCTCGGCAGCGAGCCCGGCGAGACGCCGGAAAGCGCGGTGCGCGCCATGCGCCTTGTGACCAGCCAATACGACACGTCCACCTGCGCCAGCAAATTGTGGGCGCGCTGGACCGGCGGCGAGGAAAGCTGAAACGGCTCTTGATGCAAAGGAGTCCTGTTTGCGAAACGAACGTCTCTTTGCTTTGCTTCTTGCGGCAACCGCTTTGATGTGGCTTGCGCAAGCCCCGGCACAGGCCCGCGCGCGTATCGAAACGGGCCGCGACCTTGCCGCCGCCTGCCAGCTTGCCGTCGAGCACCGCTTGCAGCGCCCGCAGGCGCCGCTCAGCGGCAAGGCGCGCTATTGCCGGCAATATATCAACGGCTATTTCGGCGCGCTCGATGCCCTGCAGAAAGGGCGCGGCACACAGAAAGTTCATCCTCATAACGAAAAGGACTATGTGCAATGCGCGCAGGTCCCCCGCGTCGGCTATATGGAAGATTTGGAAAAGAAAATTTCCCGCGCCGCCGACTGGCACCCGGAGCTTCTCGACAAACCCGCCGTCGAGCTTGTAATGCAGGCCTTCAACGTTATCGATCCCTGCTAAAGCGATCCGTGCTAGGCTTGCCGCCAACGCGCAAGGAACCACACGCATGAGCCAGCACCCGAAAATCGCCGCCATTGCCGGGGCCACCGGGCTCATCGGCCGGGCTTTGACCAAGGCGCTGCTTGCCTCGCCCGCCTTCGATCAGGTGATCACCTTCACCCGCCAGGCGCCGGGCTTTCAGCACCCGAAACTGCGCGCCATCGAACTGCCCGATTTCAACCGCATCGGCGAAGCGGTCGCCCAGCTTGAAACATTGATCGCGGAAGGCTTTTCCGCCCTCGGCACGACGATCAAGACGGCGGGGAGCCGGGAAGCCTTCCGCCGGGTGGACTGCGATTTCAACAGCGCCTTTGCCGCGGCCTGCGAGGGCGCGGGCGCGCGGAGTTTCAATCTCGTCTCCTCCGTCGGCGCGAACGCGCACTCCCCCAATTTCTATCTGCACTGCAAAGGGGAAACGGAGAGACGGCTGATCGATCTGCGCTTCGAGCGCTTGCGCCTGTTCCGCCCGAGCCTTTTGATCGGCGCGCGCAAGGAAGAGCGGATCGGGGAAGGGCTCGGCCAGCTTGCCGCCCCCTTGCTTTCGCCGCTTCTTCTCGGCCCCTTGCGGCTCTACAAGCCCATTAAGGCAGATGAAGTGGCGCGCGCCATGGCGAAAGCCGCCGAGACGGGGGACGGGGACGGCGCCGTCAACATTTACCACTATGATGAGATGATGCGCCTTCTCAGGCCGTAAGCACGCCGGGCCAATTGCCGTTTTCAGACCTTAAGGCGGCCGCTTTGCGCTGCACGACCCGCTCGGCCGGCAGGCGCGCCATGACGCGCGTGCCTTTGCCTTCCTCGCTTGTCAGCGTCAGCGTGCCGTCATGGGCCTCCATCATGGCGCGGGCGAGCGGCAGACCGAGGCCGGTGCCGGAAGTTTTGCGGGTGAAAGAACATTCCACCTGCTCGAAAGGCTCGAAGACGCGCTCAACCATATGAGCGGGAATGCCCGCGCCCGTATCTTCGACGATGATGGAGAGATCGCCGTTCTCATGCCGCAGCGTGCACAGATCGATCCGCCCGCCCGGCGGTGTGAATTTCACCGCATTGGAGAGAAGATTGAGCAATATCTGGCGCATATGGCGTTCATCGGCGCGCACATAAGGCACGTCTTCGCCGCGGATACCGCAAATGCGGAATTGCAATTGGCGCTCTTTCATTTCGGGCATGAACATGCGCACAATATCGATAGCGGTGTCCACCGGATCGAAAACATCCTCGCGCAGGCCGAAGCGGCCGGATTCGATTTTCGCCATGTCCAGAATGTCGTTGATCATGGACAGAAGATGCGAGCCGCTGGCGTGAATGTCTTCGACATATTCGAGATATTTCGCCGGCGTGACCGGCCCGAAGGTCTGCTTGCAGATGAGATCGGCAAAACCGATCACCGCGTTGAGCGGCGTTCTGAGTTCATGGGACATGCTGGCCAGAAACTGGGTTTTGGATTTGCTGGCCGCTTCCGCGCGCTGGCGTGCCAGCTCCAGCTCTTCGGCGCGGTGCGTCATGACATTGGCAATGACGGCAAGAAGGCCGGTGATCGCCGCCACGCCGAGATAGCGCCCCTCTTCCACCACGATGAAACCCTGCACATCGGACGATTGCAGATCGAACTGCAACAGGCGGCGGTTGACCTCTTCGCAGTCGAGCGCGGCTTCCACCAGGATGGGGGCGCTGTCCATGAGCTCGGTAATAGGCTTGCGCCCGAAAATATCGCGCCCGTAAAGGCTGGCATAAGTGAGCATGAATTGCTGGCGCGAGACCAGCCCGGCAATGACGTCGCCATCGAGCACGGGAATATGCATCAATGCGGCATCTTCCATCAGCCTGTCGAAAATATCCGAGCAAGGCGCCGTGACATCCACAGGCGCCACCGGCACCGCCAGATCCCGCGCCACCGGGTGCAACGCGCCGCCCCGTCCATACTCCACACTCATAGCCGCATCCCTTGCCTCACAGCGCGAGGTTCTTGCCCGCGCGGGAAACGCATTTTAGTTGCGGCTATCTTTCGCACCTGCCATTGCACAAATCTTAAGATTCCTGAATGTCATGTAAAATTCATATTCGCGCATGAAGTGGCGGAAAAATGCGATAAAATGACATCGAACCGATATAATCGGCACCGTGCCATGTGCCGGTGTTAATAAAATGCGCCGCGTTGAAACAGGACGTGAGACAGCGCGCGAAACAGCGGCGGCAAAAGCCGGGCAAAACCGGGCAACAAACAGGGCGCCGGGAGGCAAAGATGGCAAGAACCGAGGGGCAACTCGGCTGGTATATGGGCGGACAGGCAAGCTGGTTCATCAGCCTTGGCATGCAATTCGTCCTCTTTCCCCATCTCGTTGCCAATGTGCTGCACGAGCCGGCCTTTTTCGTCGGCCTGGCGCAGATGTGCCTGCAAATTCCTGCTCTCCTTCTCATGCTGGTGGGCGGGCTGACGGCGGAGCGCTCGGATTGCCGGACCATTCTCATCCGCGTCCATCTCATCGCCGCGCTGCCGGCCCTCGGGCTCGGCTATGCGCTGCTTGAAGGCATGCTCGCCTATGAAATTCTCATTCTTTATGCGCTGACCATGGGGACCCTCGGGGCCTTTGCCATTCCCGCCCGCGATTCCTCTTTGAGCCGGCTCGGCGGGCAGGATATTCAGCGCATTGTCACGATCGCCATGGGCGTGCAGCTGAGCGGGCAGCTTCTCGGCATGCTCTCGGTTCAGCTCATTCCCTTCCTTTCCACTTATTTCGGCCTGGAAGACTTGAGCGCCGTCTCGCTGTTCCTGCATGTGCAGGCGCTTGTCATGGTCCTGGGCGGCATGGCGGTCTTTCAGCTCCGCCCCATGCCCTCGCTGCATGAGCCAAGCGGGGCAACGCGCGGCAGCGACATTCTGGACGGGCTGCGCGAGGTTTGGCACTCCCCGTCGATTTTTCCCGTGATCGTGCTGATCACGGCGATCGGGCTTTTATATGTGGGCAGCTTCATGGTGCTGATGCCGCTCATGGTGCGCGATATTTACGGCGGCGGGGTCTCGCAGCTCAGCGCCGCGAACCTTTCCTTCTGGGGCGGCACGATCCTCGCCACCGTGACGCTGCTGCGCTTCGGCCATGTGGAAGCGCGCGGCAAGGTGCTCGTCGTCTCGGTAGGCTCAGGCGCGATTATCCTCGCGCTCTTTTCGCTTCCCATTTCCTTCTGGATGTTTTGCGCGCTCTCTTTTCTCTGGGGCATCGGCGCGGGCACGACCATGACCATCACGCGCACCATCGTGCAGAGCGAAGCGCGCCCGACGCACCGCGCCCGCGTTCTCTCCATCTATCAGCTCGGCATGATGGGGGGCGGCCCCATCGGCTCCTTCGCCATGGGCGGACTTATCGACCTCACCGGACTTGCGAATGCCGTGCTTTTGCCCGCACTTTTGATGGCGGGCATCCTTGCCTGGCTTTGCCTGCGCACGGCGCTGCTTTCCCTTCACGCGCCCCGCCCCGAACTTCACAATGAGGGCCGCTCATGAATGCTGCGGCAAGCCCGCCCCTTCCCGCTCATCTCAAATGGTATATGGGCGGGCTCGGCACCTATTTCTTCGCCACCGGCATTCAGATGGTGCTGGCGCCCTGGCTCATCAAAGAAGTGCTGGGCATGGGGCCGGAATATGTGGGCATTGCCCAAGCCTGCTCGATGCTCGCCATGCTGCTGCTCGGGCTTTTCGGCGGGGCGACGGCGGACCGCATGGAACTGCGCTCTTATCTCATGCGCCTGCAGCTGATGGGCATGGTGGTGCCGCTCGCGCTCGCCGCCGCGATTTATATGGGCTATCTCTCTTATCCGGTGATGATCGTCTATCTTCTGGTTTTCTCGACACTCGGTGCCTTCGTCACCCCGGCGCGCGATTCGCTTCTCACCCGCGTCATCAACCGGGAGCGGCCGGGCGCCATTCAAAAAGCCGTCGCCTCGGCCATGAGCATGCAGTTCATGTCGCAGGTGCTGGGCAATCTCCTCAGCGGGCTTGCCGGGATTGCAGGCCCGCTCTTTATAGTGCTTACCCAGGCGCTGGCGCTCGCCGCCGCCGCTTTTACCACCAGCCGCTTGCCCAAAGCCCCGCCCCCGCCCGCAGCCCCCTTGCAGGAAGACCAGAAACACCCCTCCCAATGGCAACTCATCAAGGAAGGGCTCGTCATCGTCTGGCAGTCGGAGCGGCTGCGCCCCGTCATCACCATGATGTTTTCCTCCGGCGTGCTTTATATCGGCGTCTTCATGGTGTTCTTCCCCATTCTCATTCCGGATGTTTATGGCGGGGGATCGGCGGCCTTGGCCGGGGTCTATGTCGTCTTCTTTTCCGGCATCGGCATTTCCTCCACCGTGCAAAGCCGCCTGCGGCCCATCAAACGGCAGGGCCGCGCCATCATGCTGGCGCTCTGCACCGGCTCGGCGGCGATGGTCGGCTTTCATTTCGAGCCGCCCTTCTGGAGCGTTTACGTGCTTGCCGCCTCATGGGGGCTGGCCGCCGGTGTTTCCATGACGCAGTCGCGCGCCATCGTGCAGGAATTTGCCAGCGATACGCACCGCGCCCGGGTGCTCTCGATTTTTCAATTGGGGATGATGGGCGGCGGGCCGATCGGCTCTTTCGCCACGGGCTATATCATCAAGGCCATCGGCCCGCTCAACGCGGTGCTCGTGCCCTCCGCCGCTATGGTGGTGGTCTGGCTGACGATGTTCTTCTTTTCCCCGCTCTGGGGATTGGAAGCGCCGCCTCACAAAGTGGGAAGCGGCGCCTCCTGATCCGGCGTCTTAGCTGTATTTACGCTCGTCCCACCAGGGGAAGAAGTCCGGCATGTCCTTGGAGACCGTGCAAGGATATTCCGCCGGGCGTTTTTCCAGGAACGACATGACGCCTTCTTTGGCATCCGCCGAAGCGCCGCGCGAATAGATGGCGCGGCTATCGACCTTATGCGCTTCCATCGGATGGTCCGCGCCGAGCATGCGCCACATCATCTGGCGCGTCAGGGCGTTGGAAACGGGCGCGGTGTTGTCGATGATTTCCCGCGCAAGCGCACGGGCGGCGGGCAGCAGTTCATCGGCTTTATAGAGCTTCTTGACGAGACCGCCTTCCAAGGCTTCCTGGGCGGGGAAGACACGGCCCGTATAAGTCCATTCCAGCGCCTGGCTGATGCCGACAAGGCGCGGCAGGAACCAGCTCGAACAGGCTTCCGGGTTGATGCCGCGCCGGTTGAAGACGAAGCCGAATTTCGCATCTTCCGAGGCAAGACGAATATCCATCGGCAGCTGCATGGTAACGCCCACGCCGACCGCCGGGCCGTTGACCGCGGCGATGACGGGCTTCAGACATTCGAAGATGCGCAAGGAAACGCGCCCGCCGCCATCGCGCACCGCTTCATGGGAATAATCGATGGAGCCGTCGGCGCGGCGCGGATCACCCGCCTTGTCAGGGCGGTCTTCGCGCTTTTCATAGTCGAAGGTTTTCGCCCCGGCGGAAAGGTCGGCCCCGGCGCAAAAGGCCCGGCCCTCGCCCGTCACGATGACCGCGCCAACATTGTCGTCCGCATCGGCCTTGTCGAAGGCGTCGATCAGCTCGAACATCATTTCGCCGGTAAAGGCATTCAGCTTGTCCGGGCGGTTGAGGGTGATGGTGAGGATATTCTCCGCCACTTCGTATTTGATGGTCTTGTAGGTCATGGTTTTCTCCCTATCGATGGGGGCACCATACAAGAGGCGGCCCGGAATTTCCGCCTTCTTTTCTCCTTGACGTTGCGTCAGGCGGCTCCTGCGGCCATGCAAACCGGTGCACAAAATTTCCAACTGGTTTATGATCCGGGCCAAAGAGAGCCGGCCGCAAGAGCCGGATAAGAACCGGCCATAAAGACCGGGAATCAGGGAGACGCTACATGCATCCGTTTCATCATGCGGCCAATGCGCCCGACCGGCCCGCCTATATCATGGCGAATACGGGCGAAACCGTAACCTATAAAGAGCTCGACGAGCGCTCCAACCAGGTCGCCCAGCTCCTGCGCAGCCTGGGGCTGAAGACGGGCGATGCCATTGCCATTTTCATGGAAAACAATGCCCGCTATCTGGAGCTTTGCTGGGGCGCGCAGCGGGCCGGGCTTTACTTCACCTGCATTTCCTCGCGCCTGACGCCGAGCGAGATCGACTACATCGTGGAAGATTGCGGGGCGAAGGCCTTCTTCACCTCGAAGGCGCTGGCGGCAACGGCAAAAGACCTGCTCGCCAAGAACCTCATCAAAGGGGCGAAGCACCGCTACATGATCGGCGGCGCGGAAGCAGGTTACAGCGCTTATGAAGAAGCGCGCGATGCCATGCCCAAAACGCCGATCGCCGATGAAACGGCGGGCACGGACATGCTCTATTCCTCGGGCACGACGGGGCGGCCGAAAGGCATCCGCATTCCGCTTTCCGGCGGACCCATCGACGAAGTGCCGGGTCTCGTCATGCTGGCCCAGGCGCTTTACGGCTTCGACGGGGACACGGTCTATCTTTCCCCGGCGCCGCTCTATCACGCAGCGCCCCTGCGCTACAATATGACGGTGCAGCGCCTTGGCGGCACCTGCATCGTGATGGAACATTTCGATGAAGAACAAGCGCTGCAATTGATCGAGAAATACAAGGTCACGCACAGCCAGTGGGTGCCGACCATGTTCGTGCGCATGCTCAAGCTGCCCGAAGAGGTGCGCAAGAAATACGACGTCTCCTCGCTCGAATGCGCGATCCACGCCGCTGCCCCCTGCCCGGTGCCGGTGAAGGAACAGATGATCGAGTGGTGGGGGCCGGTCATTCACGAGTATTACGCCGGCTCGGAAGGCAACGGGTTCTGCGCGCTCAATTCCGAAGAATGGTTGCAGCACAAAGGCTCCGTCGGCAAGGCGCTGCTCGGCAAGGTGCATATTTGCGACGATGAGGGCAACGAACTGCCCGTGGGCGAGGCCGGCACGATCTATTTCGAGGCCGATGACCCCAACGCGCCGCAATTCCAATATTACAACGATGAAAAGAAGACCCGCGACAGCCGCCACCCCAAGCACAAGCATTGGACGACGCTGGGCGATATCGGCCGGCTGGATGAAGACGGCTATCTTTATCTTACCGACCGCAAGGCCTTCATGATCATTTCCGGCGGGGTGAATATCTACCCGCAGGAAGCGGAAAACCTGCTCATCACCCATCCGAAGGTTGCCGATGTGGCGGTGATCGGCGTGCCGAACCCCGATTTCGGCGAAGAGGTGAAAGCCATCGTCCAGCCCATGGACTGGGCGGATGCGGGCCCCGAGCTTGAAGAAGAGCTCATCGCGTTCTGCCAGAGCGAACTTTCCAAGATCAAATGCCCGCGCTCGGTGGATTTCGACAAGGAATTGCCGCGCCACCCGACGGGCAAGCTCTATAAGCGGCTCATCCGCGACAAATATTGGGGCAATCACGATTCAAAGATCGTTTGACCTTCCCTTCAAAGGCTTCAAAGGCCCGGCACCGCCGGGCCTTTTCTTTTCAGCGCCCCGTTCAGCGCCGGTTCAGCTGTTTTGCATTTGACTGAATAAGGCTAGATTGGCTGCATCATCGCAAATGGGGGCTTGCCATGCGTATTCTCACCACGGTTTTCTTCGCCGCATCACTCGGATTGGGGCTCACAGCCATGAGCGCCTCGGGCCCGGCAGCCGCGCAGGAAGTTCATTCCTCCGGCAAGGAATGCAACAACAAATTCGGCGCCTCGGGCAAGCTGCAGCGGGAAGAATATATCTATTTCGAGACCGACAGTGCCGCCATCGCCCCGGAATATCTCGATAAGATCGAGCGGGTTTATGAGCGGGCGACGGGCCAGCACATGCAGCAGATCTGCCTTTTCGGCAAAGCCAGCAAGAAGGGCAATGCCGCTTATAATGCCGAGCTCGCCCGCAAGCGCTCCGAGGCCGTGGCCCGCGCTTTCCAAAAGCTGGGCTGGCCTGCCTCGAAAATCGCCATCGAACCGGAAGGCGAGGCCATGGGCTGGATTGCCGAAAGCCTGACCTGGGATTCCAAGGAAGACCGGCGCGTGCGCATCCGCCTCTCCATGTAGGAAGGAGGCCATGCAGGGTCCATGTAAGGGCGTGAAACACCGCCTTTTCCGCCTTTAATTAAGCGTTGGAAATCCGGCGCGCGGACCGCTACCTTTGGGGCCAGATTCCCGGACGGCGGCGGGTGAGCCCGCGCCGCGCCATACGCAACCAGCTGTCACTCACAGCGGCAAAATCAGAAAAGACGGAGGCATTTATGCGCGTTTTCGACACCGTGGCCGATTATGCAAAAGAGGCCGGCAATGAAATCGGCGTCAGCGAGTGGATGGAAATCGACCAGGACCGCATCAACCTGTTCGCCGATGCGACGGGCGACCATCAGTGGATTCACACCGATCCGGAGCGCACCAAGAAAGAACTGGGCATGCCGACCATCGCCCATGGCTATCTGACGCTCTCGCTGCTGCCCGCGCTGATGAGCCAGATCAGCGCCGTGAAAAGCGTGACGCGCGGCATCAATTACGGCTCCAACTCCGTGCGTTTCACCAATATGGTGCCGGTCAATTCCAAGGTCCGTGCCCGCGTGAAGCTGAAAGAAGCCAATCCCAAGGGCGGCGGCACGCAGTTCATCAATGAAGTGACCGTGGAGATCGAAGGCCAGGAACGCCCGGCCCTGATCGCCGAAACGATCACGCTGCTCTACGAATAAGAGCGCGCCTCTTTAAAAGCCCCCGGCCCGCTTGCGCGCCGGGGGCTTTTTCATTGTAAACTTGGTTTTCATTGCCGGAGTTCCCCATGCCCCTCGCCCGCCCCGCAAACGCCCCCGTCGCCGCGCTGAAAGACGCCAGCCACACCCATCACGGCATCACGGTCACCGACCCTTATGCCTGGCTGAGGGCGGAGAACTGGCAGGACGTGATGCGCGATCCGGACGTGTTGGATGCGGAAATCCGCGCCTATCTCGAAGCGGAAAACGCTTATGCGGATGCCGCGCTCGAGCCGCTTTCGGACCTGCGCGAGACGCTCTTCAGCGAAATCCGCGCGCGCATCAAGGAAGACGACAGCTCCGTGCCGGCGAAAGACGGGCCCTGGTATTATTTCCGCAAGTTCGAGACCGGCGCGCAGCATCCGCTCGAATGCCGCTCCTCGGATGCGGCCGGAAAAGAAAACGTCGAGGTCCTGCTCGACGGAAACAAGGAAGCGGCAGGCGAGGCCTATTTCCGGCTCGGCGGCATCAGCCATTCGCGCGATCACAGCAAGCTCGCCTGGGCGGTGGACCGCAAAGGCTCGGAGTTTTTCACGCTCCATATCCGCGATCTTGCCACCGGCAAGGAACTTGCCGACACCATTCCCGATACGAACGGCGATCCTGTCTGGGCGCCGGACGGCACGACGCTTTTTTATACCAAGCTCGACGACAATCACCGCCCTTGCCGGGTTTACCGGCACAGGCTGGGCGATGACCCTGAAACGGATGCGCTCGTCTATGAGGAGCCCGATCCCGGTTTCTTCGTCTCCGTTTCCGAAACGCAGGACAGCGCCTTCATTCTGATCAATACCCATGACCACCAGACCTCCGAGGTTTGGCTGATCGATGCGCAAAAGCCTGAGAGCGCGCCGCGCTGCGTCGAACCGCGCCGGGCGGCCATCGAATATGACGTGGAACACGATGCCCCGCGCGAACGCTTTCTCATTCATACGAACGACAATGGCGCGGAAGATTTCAAGATCGTCGAAGCGCCGGTCGAAGCGCCGAATGCCGCCCATTGGCGCGATGTGGTGCCCCATGAGGCAGGCACCTATATTCTCGGCCAGCTTCTCTTCCGCGATTATCATTTGCGTATCGAGCGGCGGGATGGGCTGAAACGCATCGTCATCCGCACGCTGGAAACGGGTGCCGAAGACGTGATCAAGCTCGATGAAGAAGCTTACGATCTCGATCTTCATGGCGGCTATGAATATGACGCGCACACATTGCGCTTTGCCTATAGTTCCATGACGACGCCGGCGGAAGTCTATGATTACGATATCGAGACGGGCACACGCACCTTGCGCAAGCGCCAGGAAATTCCGAGCGGCCATGCGCCGGGCGATTACGTCACGCGGCGGCTTTTTGCGACGGCGGAAGACGGCGAGCGCATTCCCATCTCGCTTCTTTACAAAAAATCGACGCCGCTCGGTGGCAGCGCCCCGCTTTATCTTTACGGCTACGGGTCCTATGGAATCAGCATGGACCCTTATTTTTCCGCGAGCGTTCTCAGCCTCGTCAATCGCGGCATGATTTACGCCGTCGCCCATATCAGGGGCGGCAAGGAAGGCGGTTACCGCTGGTACAAGGCGGGCAAGACCAGTTCGAAGAAAAACACCTTCACCGATTTCACCGCCGCGGGCACCTTTCTTGCCGATGAGGGCTTTACCTCACGCGGCAATATCGTGGCCCATGGGGGCAGCGCCGGCGGCATGTTGATGGGGGTGGTGGCGAATGAAGCGCCCGAGCTTTTCAAAGGGATCATCGCCGAGGTGCCCTTCGTCGATGTGCTGAGCACCATGCTCGATGCGAGCCTGCCGCTCACCCCGCCCGAATGGCTGGAATGGGGCAACCCGATCGAGGATGAGGAAGCCTATCGCTACATCGCCTCCTATTCGCCTTACGACAATGTCAAAGCGCAAGACTATCCCAATATGCTGGTGATTGCCGGGCTGACGGACCCGCGTGTGACCTATTGGGAACCGGCGAAATGGGTGGCGAAGCTGCGCGCAGCCAAGACCGACGACAACGCCCTGCTCCTTAAAACCAATATGGAGGCAGGGCATGGCGGCGCTTCGGGCCGGTTCGAGCGGCTGAAAGAAGTGGCGCTCGTTTATGCCTTTGCGCTCGCCGTCACCGGCAAGGACGCCGCCTGAGCGCTCAGCTCCCAAGCGGCGCGCAGATCGAGCTTTCCCGCAACGCATTAAGCTGCGCGTTTTGCGCGTCCGAAGTTATGACGCGGCGCACGAGCGCCAGGCCCTTGTCGCCCGGCAGATAAACCACATTGGCGCTTGCATCTGCGGCGCTTGCATCTGCGGTCTCGGCTCCCTCGCGCGCCACGATGACGGAGACCGTGCCGTCCGCCGCCGCGTCCTTGTCGTTCTGTGCAAAGACATTGTCGGTATTCGCCGCGAAAACGGAAACGGAGGTGTAAGGCGCACTCACCGGCGCTTCGATACGCACGGGGCCGGCGCCGACATCGAGAACGCAAATAGAGTAGTTGAGATCGGGGCTTGGCCGCACCACCGCCTTGAATTCATGGGTGGCGCGGGCGGCATGGGAAAACCGGTTGATCCCGCCTTCTCCGCCGATCCGCGTCATGGCGACATTCATGATGACACGCGGCAGCGCCCATGTGGCGGCGACATGCACAAGCACCGCGCCGACGAGAACCGTCAGGGTCCATTTCATCCAGGGTTTCATTCGCATGTCTCCTTGACGATGGCGGGAAGCGGCGCAGCTTCCGGGCTCTCATAGATGGCCGGACCCGGATTATAGAAACGGGCCGTCATGTCGAAACGCTGGCCCGCTTTGACCGGCAGCCAATTGCCCTCTTGAGGTTTGGCGGAGACACGGACGGTAAAGCTGCCATCGGCCTCTTTTGCAATGCTTGTCTGGCTCACCGAATAATGATCGGCGCCGGTATCCATGAGAAAACTGTCCGGCCCATAGGCGGTAATACTCCACCAGCGCGCATCGAGGTCTTTTCCCTCGAGCCTATAGGTACAATCACCCGAAAGCGGCGCGCCGCTATCATCGGTGCCCGCCGTGTAATAAACCGTCTCTTCCTTGCTAAGCGCGAGGAGACCGTAAAGGGAAACCATGGCGCGGGTATAAAGCCCCGCTTCTTCCGAGCCGATGGCAAGATTCGTGCCCCAACTGCCCGAGCGCACGCCGCCCGCCAGCGTGTTCGATTTCAGGATCAAGGCAGCACTACCCGCCCCCAGGACAAGCGCCGCAACGGCAGCGCTCGCCCAGAATAGAAGCTTCTTCATCGCTTTATCCGTTTAAAGTACCGCCCTTCAGGGCCGCGCGGTTAAAAAGGCCTGTCGCCGATAATCGTCACCCGTTCCATGCGGCGCACGGCCGGCCAATAATCGGACGCGGCATAATGCTGGCAAGCCCGGTTGTCCCAGAAGGCGACGGAGTTTTTCTCCCAGCGGAAGCGGCACTGATATTCCGGGATCGCGGCCTGCGCATAAAGGTGCTGCAGCAGCGCGTCGGATTCGGCCCGCTCCATGCCCTTGATGTACTGGGTGAAGGCGACATTGACGTAAAGGCCCTTGCGCTTCGTTTCAGGATGCGTGCGCACCACCGGATGCTCGACCATGGGGTATTTCTTGTTCATCTCCTCAATTTCCGCATCGCTCGCCCCGCGCTTTTTCATCATGCCGCGGAAATACGCGAAATCGTGGATGGCAACCTTGCCCTCGATCTTCTCTTTCACCTCATCGCTCAGCCCCTCGTAAGCGGCATACATGTCGGAAAAGAGCGTGTCGCCGCCGACGGGCGGCACCTCGATGGCGCGCAGGATGGAGCCGAGCGAGGGGCATTCGCGCCAGGTCACATCCGAATGCCATTCGTTCTCCTTGCCCGGCCGGTCCTTGTCATGGGTGATGGCAAGGATTTCCGGATAGCCTTCCTTGTGAGGGGCGAAGGGATGGACTTCGAGCTCACCAAAGGCGCGGGCAAACTCGATATGGGCTTCGGTCGAGACATCCTGATCGCGGAAGAACAACACCTTCCAGTCGAGCAACGCGGCGCGCAGCGCGTCTTTCGTCTTACCCAAGGGCACTTTGCTCATATCCACGCCGCGCACGACAGCGCCGATGGTCGGGGTCATGGGCTCCAGCGTGAAGCCTTCACCGATTTCGATGGATTTGCCGGGCAATTGCCCGTCCAGTACCTGCACGTTCATCAGAATCTCCTCCAGATCGCTTTTCTCCCGTGCCGCCGTTCCCGCGGCTTGAGAAAAGGCTAGGAGGGGCGGCTTGGGCGCGCAGTGCTTTTGTGGCAGAATTCCGCAACACGGAATTTGAGAATCACACCCATGTCAAAACCCGCGCAAAACCCGGCTTTTGAGAGTGCCCCGGAGACCGCGCCAGCGCTCCAGAACGGCGAGAGCGCGGTGCAGCCAGTTTTGCGGGCGCTCGATATATTGCGTGTCCTGAATGAAAAGAACCCGGCTTCCCTCGCTTTTTTGCATGAGCGCACGGGCCTTCCCAAACCCACCCTCGTGCGCCTTCTGCAAACGCTGATAGCGGCAGGCTATGTGGAACAGCTCTCCCGCCGCCATGGCTACCGGCTGACGCAGGCGGTGCTGCAGCTTTCGCGCGGCTTCCGCTTCGACCATCATGTGGTGGAGGTAGCCCGCCCTTACATGGATGCCTTTACCCGCGTCCACAAATGGCCCGTGGCGATTGCAACGCTGGAAGGCGCGCGCATGCATGTGCATTACGGCACGCAAGGGCTCAGCCCTTTCAGCTATGACGCGGATGTCAAACGCCCGAACCGCATTCCCGTTTTGCAGGCGGCGCTCGGACGCGCCTATCTTGCTTATTGCCCGCAGGATGAGCGCGACGTGCTGCTGCGCCTCCTGCGCCAATCAGGCCATGCGGCGGACCGGGAGGCAAAGGACAAGAATTTCATCGCCCGGCTGATGTCGGAAATTCGTGCCAAAGGCTATGCCACCATGGCGACAGTGCCGGGGGAGACGGCAAACGGCATTGCCGTGCCGATCATGAAAGGCGATGCCGTGCTCGCCGCCATCACCTTGCGCTTTTATGACAGCGCCATGAGCGAGCAGGAAGCGGCCACCCGCTATGCGGGCCCTTTGCATGAAATGGCAAAACAGATCGCCGCTGCCGCCTGATGCTCAGCGCGGGGTGATGGTGATCGTCACCGGCCCGTCTTTCAGCGCCGTGATCGCCAGCATTTGCGTGTGGCCGTTATAGGTCGCCTCGCCCCCATCCACGGTCAGGTTCGCCCCTTCCGGATATTGCACAGCAGGCAGAAACACTTCCGTCGCCTCGCTGCCCGCCGCCTCATAGGTCATCTCGAAGTGGCGGCTCTCCCGCTCAAAGGAAATCTCCTGCAGCGTGCCCGCAATGGCCTTGGCGTAAGGGCGCACGAAGCCATGCAGCGCCCGCCCGCCCGAATGGATGTTCTGGCTGTCCACCTGCTGGTCGCGGCTCCAGATCGACAGGTCCTCCTGGTTCCAGCCATCGCCCACCGCCAGATCGTTGCTGTTGGAGGCGGTGTAATTCCACTGCGCCGAGGAAAGATGCAGCGCATCGAGCGCGTTATAAAGAAAGTCGAGCGCCATGATGTGCTTTTCCCATGGCTTTTGCGAATGGTCCCCTGCGCGGAATGCCTCATAGGCCGCCCCGCCATCGAGATCGAAAGGAATGCCGCATTCCCCGATCAGCGTCGGCGCGCCCTTGCCGCCGTTTAAAGTACGGGCGGTGTCGCGGATGCGCGAAAGCTGCTTGGCGTAATGCGCTTCGATCGCCTCGCGCCCTTCCAGCACCTTGCCGGAAAAGGGATTGACGGAGGTGGGATACATGAAGGTCTTGGTGGAGAGCGTGACGATGTCATACCAGTGCGAGGCATTGACCGTACCCTCAGGCGTTTCTTCCGGAAAGGCGCCGCCAAGAAGCCCGGTGAATGGATCAAGCTCGGCAAAGACCAGCCAGTCCTCGCGGATCGCCTGCACGGTTTCGGCCACCTTTTTGAAGAAAGGCGCCATATAGGTGTCCTCGACGGTGACGGGCGTGCCCTTCACTTTGCGGAAATACTCTTCATCGGCAACTTTAAGCTCGCCGCCCTCCATGCTGTAAACACCTGCCGCCTCAAAGGGGCAGCCATGGCCTTCGAGCCAGATGGAAACGCCGTTCGCATTTTCCGTTTTCTCGTGCGTGACGACCGATTTCATTTCCTCCAGCGAGAATTCAAGCTGAGGAATGGAGCGCGTCACCCCGCGCGCCACGGCCAGACAGTCGAGCACGGACCAGGCAGGGCCGGGCGCTGCGATGCGCGGGTTGACCTCACTCGGGCCGGTATGGCGGTAGCTCACGGGCTCGCCGATGAAGCCTGTGCCCGGCTCGTTCAGCGTATCGAACCCCATGACATGGGGCATGTCCGCAAGGCGGCGCGCAATCTCGCGCATCGCGCCCAGATAATGAGACTGCATATAGTCCTGAACGTTCTGGCCTTCGATCATGAAGTCCGGCGTAAAGTCGCGCCCGGCAAAGAACAGCGTCCACATGATGCCGTTTGCCGGCAGGCGGTAATTCTGCGACCAGGTCATGGTCGGGTAGTTTTCTTCCTGCCGCCCGCCGCGCGCATAGTCATATTTATATTGCATGACATGGGCGGCGCCCGCCTCATGGAACTTCGTGAAATCGAGACCGACTTTTTCAAAGAGCCAGCCGGGCGCGCCGTCCCCGCCCGTCATGCGGCTCCAGACGTCCTGGTGGAAATCCACAAAGACATAGAATTCGTACTCGCCCGCCAGCCGGCAAAGCTCGGTGTAATAATCGAGATAGGCGGTGTCGTATTTGCCCGGGCCTTCATGCTCCACCGCTTCCCAGGTCGTGAGAAGACGCAGGCAATTGAAGCCCCAGGCTTTCAGGCGGGAGAAATGCTCATCCGCCTCTTCCAGCGGAAAAGGCCGGCCGGTGAAGGAGACGGTGCGGTGATCGGAAAAATCCGTCGGCCGGTGCGTGCCGCCATCGGGGAAAGGAACCTTGCAGTCGCCGCCGAGATTGACGCCCCGCAGAATCACCATCCGCCCTTTTTCGTCCCTGAATTTCGAGCCGTCGATGGTGATTTTCGGCATCGGCTTGGTTTTCGGCACCGGCATGGCCTCCCTTTGCTTTCCTGTTATGCTTATCCTAGCAATATCAGTCTTGCTGACCAGTCAGCAAACACGGGATCAAGCGCAAGGTTCAGCTTCATGACATCTCACGACCGGCTTATCACCCCCGATCTTCCGCTTCCTGCTCTGCCTCGGCAGCCGGAGGGCACGCCCTGGCCGACTGAGACATGGCCGCTCGGCGAAATGCCGCGCCAGATGGACCGGGAAGGGTTCGACGCGCTGGTCGCCAAGGCCTTCTCCCAGCCGGCGGATCTCGGCGAGACCCATGCCTTTCTCGCGGTGCAAGGCGGCAAGCTGGTTTTCGAGAAATACGCCGAAGGGTTCGGTCCGCATGACACTTATAAATCCTGGTCGATGGCGAAAAGCATTACTCAGGCGCTGATCGGCATTTTGGTGCGCGAGGGTAAGATCGACATTCACGCGCCCGTGAAAGCGCCGGAATGGCCGGCGGGCGACCCGCGCGCCGCCATTACGCTCGATCAGCTTTTGCGCATGTCGAGCGGGCTTGCCTTCCGCGAAGATTATGAACCGGACAATCCTTCCGATGTGATCGACATGCTCTGGGGCAGCGGCAAGGACGACGTGGCGCATTTCGCCGCCTCTTTCCCGGCAGCCCATGCGCCGGATCATTTCTGGTCTTATTCGAGCGGCACCAGCAATATCGTGGCGCGCTGCGCGGCGGAGGCGGCGGGCAAGAAAGGCGCCGAGTTCGAGACCTTCATGCGCGAAGAACTTTTCGGCGTCATCGGCATGAAAAACGTCCTGCCGAAATTCGATAAGGCGGGCACTTTTATCGGCTCCTCCTTCTGTTATGCCGAGGCGCGGGACTTTGCGAAATTCGGGCTTCTCTACTTGCGCGGCGGCGTCTGGGACGGGCGTCAGGTGCTGCCCGAGGGCTGGGTGGATTATGCCCGCACCCCCACCGCCCAGACCCCGAAAGCTTTCGAGGAAGAAGGGCCTTACGGCGCCCATTGGTGGCTTGGCATGGGCGGGCCGGGAAGTTTCTCGGCCAATGGCTTTGAAGGGCAATTCACGCTGATCGTCCCCGATCTCGACATGGTTTTCGTGCGCCATGGCCGCTCGCCGGGCGAGCAGTCGAAAAACGTCAAGAAATGGCTGGGCGCGGTGACGGAGACGTTTCGCAAGTAGGCATGGGCCGCTAGAAGGACAGATCGCCTCCAAGGGGGGTGAATACGGCCCTGACTCGCGCTAAACTTCCTCAGAAGCAGGAGGAGAGCATGGGATCGGTCGTCCGGTTTCCCGCGGAACGCATTACGAATCACGATCAGGCACGGCTGAAAGAGGCCGTGGCGGGCACGATCTTCGATGTCTTTTTCGAGCCCGACGCGACCGGAGAGCCGGAAGCCTATCTCTTCCGCTGCGGCTATGCTCAGCCGAGCTTCCGTCTGGAGAAGACCCCGCAAGGGTGGGATGCGGTCGATCTTGAATGCGGCACGCGCATCATCGCGGCAAGCGCGCGCGATACGCAGGAACTGATGCGGCTTCTGGCGCCGCGCATTCCCTTCCGGCCCAATGACAATGAGGCCCGCTAAGGGCGAAAGAAACCAAGAGGGAGGATGCGATGACGCATGCAGGAGAATTCACGACGCCGGAAGAACTCGGACTTTCGAGCGAGCGGCTGGCGCGCATTCCCGCCTTCTTCAAACACTATGTGGACCGGCAAAAATTTTCCGGCTTTTCCACCCTTATTGCCCGGCAAGGCAAGATCGCCCATTTCGAAACGGTGGGCCTGCGCGACCGGGAAAACGGCACACCGGTGGAAAAAGACACGATTTTCCGCATCTATTCCATGACGAAGCCGATCACCAGCCTTGCCCTGATGCTGCTGCATGAGGAAGGCCGCTTTCAGATCACCCATGAAGTGGCGCGCTATCTGCCCGCCTTCGAGCGGCTGCGCGTTTTCGATGAGGGCGACCGGGAGAGCTTCACGACAAAGCCGTTGAAGCGGGCCATGACGATCCGCGATCTGCTCACCCATACATCCGGGCTCACCTACGGCTTCATGCATGCCCATCCGGTGGATGCGATGTACCGCAAAGCCGGGCTTGCAGGCGCTGCGACGGACGGCATCACGCTGGAAGAGATGGTGGAAAAGATCGCCGATATTCCGCTTCTCTTTTCGCCGGGCGAACACTGGAACTATTCCATGTCGACGGATGTGTGCGGGCGGCTTGTGGAAGTGATTTCCGGCAAACCGCTCGATGTCTTTTTGAAGGAACGGATTTTCGAACCCCTCGGCATGCATGACACGGGCTTTTCGGTGCCCGATGAAAAACTTGCCCGCTTTGCCGCCAATTACGAAAAAGACCCGAAGACGAAAGAAGTGCGTCTTGCCGATCCGGCGGATAAAAACAGCACCTATGCGCGCCCGCAAAAGTTCCTCTCCGGCGGCGGCGGGCTCGTCTCCACTTCCACCGATTATTTCCGCTTCTGCCAGATGCTGCTCAACGGCGGCGAGCTTGACGGGGTACGCATCGCCTCACCCAAAACGATCGACTTCATGACCCTCAACCATCTGCCCGGCGGGCAAAGCATGAAAGATATGGACCAGTCCGCCTTTTCCGAGACGGGCATGGACGGGGCGGGCTTCGGCCTCGGTTTTTCCATCATCATGGATATGGCCGAAGCGGCGATGCCGGTCTCGCCGGGTTCTTATAGCTGGGGTGGGCTTGCCTCGACCTACTTCTGGATCGACCCGGATGAAGAGCTGATCGGGATTTTCATGACCCAGCTCATGCCTTCGCGGGCCTATCCGCTGCGCCCGCAATTCCAGCAGCTCGTTTACGGCGCGCTGACCGACTAGGGAAGCCTCTTTCCCACATCAAGGACGTTTCCCTTGCCGCTTTGGATCCCCATCACGGTCGCGGCTGCTTTCATGCAGAATCTGCGCTCGGTTCTGCAAAAGCATCTGACCGGCGCGCTGAGCGTCGGCGGGGCGACTTATGTGCGCTTTCTTTATGGCCTGCCCATCGCCGCGCTTTATCTCTGGGTCCTGCTGCAAAGCTCGCAAAGCGCCCTGCCCGCGCCCGGCCTCTCTTTTTTCATCTACGGGCTCGTCGGCGGCATCGGGCAGATACTCGGGACGTTTTTTCTCGTCTCGCTTTTCCAGTACCGGGTCTTTGCCGTCGGCACCGCTTATTCGAAAACCGAAACGGTGCAGACCGCGCTGATCGGTTTTGCCGTGCTGGGAGATGCCATTACGCCCGGCGCGGGGCTTGCCATTCTCGTGAGCCTTGTCGGTGTCCTCTTTCTCTCGCTCGGCCACAGTTCCATTTCGTTTGCGCGGGTACTGCGCTCCTTCAAGGAAAAAGTCGCCCTCACCGGCCTTGCCTGCGGGGCGGCGTTCGGCGTTGCCTCCGTCTCCTACCGCGCCGCTTCCCTCTCGCTCGGGATGGAGGGCTTTGCGGTGCCCGCCGCCATCACGCTTTGCTATGTGCTCGCCGTGCAAACGCTGATCATGACGGGTTGGCTTTTATGGCGCGAGCGGGGACAGCTTGCCGCGGCTTTGCGCAACTGGAAATGGGGGGCGCTCACCGGGCTTGCCGGGGCGCTCGGCTCCATCGGCTGGTTCTCGGCCATGACGCTGGAGAATGCGGCTTATGTGAAAGCACTCGGGCAGATCGAGCTTGTTTTCACCTTCGCCGCTTCCTGGTTCATCTTCAAGGAAAAGAGCAACCGGCAGGAAGTGACGGGCACCTTGCTTATTGTCGCAGGGCTCATCGTCCTGGTGCTTACCGCCTAAAGCGGTTTTTCGCCCGCCACGGTCGTGCGGTGCATGACGCGCAAATAACCGTCATAGCCGCCTTCGGCGAAATGCAGCGTCGAGCGGTTGTCCCACATGACCAGCATGTTCTCGCGCCATTTATGGCGGTAGATGAATTCAGGCTTCGTCATGTGCTGATAAAGACCGCCGAGGAGCCACTGGCTTTCCTCATTGCTCATGCCTTCAATACCGACCGTATAGACGGGGCTGACATAAAGCGCCTTGCGGCCCGTTACAGGATGGGTGCGCACAAGGGGATGGGCCTGCGTCTTCTCCGCCTCGTCCGAGGTGATGATCTGCATCGTGCGTTTTTCTTTTTCCTGCGCGAAGATGCCTTTCTTGGAATAGGGCAGAATGGCGCTATGCACGGCATTGAGCGGCGCCAGCAGCTCTTTCATGGCAGGAGAAAGCGCCTCATAGGCGCGCGTGCAATCGGCATAAAGCGTGTCGCCGCCCTTGGGCGGCACGACCTTGGAATGGAGCAGCGTCGCAGCCGGCGGGGTTTCCTGAAAGCTCCAGTCGGAATGCCAGCCCGCGCCGAAATTCGTCGCCTTTTCATCGGGCTCCCGGCGCAGCTCCAGCACATGGGGATGGTCCGCCATGGGCTTGATGAAAGGATCATGGCCGAAGGGACCGATCTCTTCGGTGAACCGCTCCAGCGCTTCAAGCTCCAGCGGCTGATCGGGAAACCAGACGACACCATGCTCGGCCCAGGCGCGCTTCACCTCTTCCAGGGTTTGCGGAGCAAGCGGGGCAGAAAGATCGAGCCCTTTAATCTCCGCGCCGAAGCCGGTCTCGTTCGCGCGCACCTCAATATGCCGGTAGGCCATGGTTCCTCTCCCCATTTCTTTTTATGGGCCCAGCCTAGCGGAACGCAAACGGCCCCCGCAATAAGGGGGGCCGTCCGCTCGGTATATATATGCAAAAGCAGGGTTTATTCGGCAGCCGCCGCCGCTTTGCCGCCCAGCATGCGCGACAGACGGTTTGCCATCAGCTCCTCGGCGTCGCTGACGATCCGGCTCACCAGTTCCTGGCAAGAAGGAATATCGTGGATGAGGCCTTGGATCATGCCCGCCGACCAGATGCCGTAATCGGGATCACCTTCCTCATAGACCACCTTGCCGCGCTGGCCGGAGACGAGATGGGCGATGTCTTCGATCTTCGCTCCGCCCTTCTTCTCGATGGCGACGACTTCCTGGCTGACCGCGTTTTTGGCGACGCGGGCCGTGTTGTGCAGCGTGCGGAAGATGAGGTCCGTTGCACGCTCGTCATTGGCGACGATCTGCTCTTTCACCTTCTGGTGGATCGGGCTTTCCTTGGTGCACATGAAACGCGTGCCCATGTTGATGCCTTCCGCACCGAGCGCGAGCGCGGCAACGAGGCCGCGCGCATCGCCGAAACCGCCCGAGGCGATCATCGGGATTTTCACTTTGTCGGCGGCAGCCGGGATCAGAATGAGGCCCGGAATGTCGTCCTCGCCCGGATGGCCCGCGCATTCGAAACCGTCGATAGAAATGGCATCGACGCCCATCCGCTCAGCCGAAAGCGCGTGGCGCACGGCGGTGCATTTGTGAATGACCTTGATGCCGTGCTCTTTGAAATGATCGACATGTTCCTGGGGCTTATAGCCTGCGGTTTCCACGATCTTCACGCCCGCCTCGATGATCGCCTGGCGATATTCGGCGTAAGGGGGCGGTTTGAGCGCGGGCAGGATGGTCAGATTCACACCGAAAGGCTTGTCCGTCATTTCCTTGCAGCGGGCGATTTCCTTGCTCAGATCTTCCGGCGTCGGCTGGGTCAGCGCGGTAATGAAGCCGAGCGCGCCAGCATTGGCGACGGCGGCGACAAGCTCGGCGCGGCCGACCCATTGCATGCCGCCCTGCACGATCGGCGCTTCCACTCCGAAGAGTTCCGTAAAACGTGTTTTGATCACGTGTTTTCTCCCGTCCGTTTCTTCTGCGGCCATTTAGCGGCCGGTCAATTGCGGTGTCACCGTTTTACCAGATCGCCGGGCCAGGGCCTATGATTGAGTAAGACCCTTCCCTTAGGTCAGCTTTTGCGCGGGCCTGAGGCGCCGGTTTCTGTTTTCCTTGATTTCCGCGAGGGTACACCCCATCTTCGTGCATAATTGAACACCAAATCACCGCTGATGAACAGAATATGGCCGACTGGAATCTCTTCCGCACCTTTCTTGCCGTTGCCGATGTGCGCTCTTATTCGGCGGCCGGGCGGCGGCTGAAACTGAGCCACGCCACGGTCGGGCGCCATGTCACGGAGCTTGAGCGCAGCCTCGGCACCAAGCTCTTCGTGCGCGATGCGGATGGGTATTCGCTCACCCCGGCGGGCGAGCGGCTGAAAGCGGAAGTCGATGACATGGCCTCGGCGGCCTTGCGCGCGGAGCGGGCGGCGAGCGCGGCGGACGGCGCGCCCAAGGGCATCGTGCGCATTTCCACCGCCGCCACCCTTGCAGGCTACTGGCTGATGCCGCATATGGCCGCTTTCCGCGAGCAATACCCGCATATCGAACTCGAATTCGTCACCGATACCTGGCCTGCCAGCGTGCGCCGGCGCGAGGCGGATATCGTCATAAGGCTTTACGGGCCGGGGCAGGAAAATCTGGTGGGCAAAAAGATCGCCCGCTGCGGCGTTGCCTTTTATGCCTCGCATGAATATGCCGCCCAGCACGGGCTGCCCGCCAAGCGCGAGGAATGGGCAAAACATACGATGATCGGTTTTGCCGGGGGCGCGGCGGAGCAGGAACTGGCGCACTGGTCAGACCATGTTACGCGCAGCGCGCCCACCGCCTTGCGCTTTTCCTCCGTTGCAGACCAGGTACATGCGGTGCGCGCGGGGCTTGGCATTTCGGTGCTCACCACGCTGATCGGCGATACCTATGACGATCTCATCCGCATCGCGCCCGACAAGCTTTTCAGCGCGACGGATATCTGGATGCTTGCCCATCCGGATCTGCGCGACACGGCGCCGGTGCGCGCGGTTTTCGATTTCATCGCCGCCTCCGCCCAGACCGACAAGGAAAAGCTGCTGGGGGAATGGAAAGAGTAGGCGTGAGCCTGCCCTTCCCCGCGCTTACGTTACCCCTTGCGCGAGCATCGCATCGGCGACGCGGGTAAAGCCCACGACATTCGCCCCGTCCACATAGTTCACGCAGTCGCCGTTCTTCGTGCCGTAAACAGCGCAGCTTTCCTCGATCTCGCACATGATGCTTTGCAGGCGCTGCTCCACCTCCTCGCGCGGCCAGCGCAAGCCCATGGAGCCTTGCGACATTTCAAGGCCGGAAACCGCAACGCCGCCCGCATTCGCCGCCTTGCCCGGGGCAAAGCAGACACCGGCCTCTTTAAAGACTTCCAGCGCATCCGCCGAGACGGGCATGTTCGCCCCTTCCACCACATAGCGCGTGCCGTTTTCCGCCAGCGTCTTGGCGTCTTTTTCCATCAGCTCGTTCTGCGTGGCGCAGGGCATGGCAATCTCCGCCTTGGCGCCCCAGGGATGTTTGCCTTTTTCAAAGGCAAGGCCGAATTTTTCGGCATAGGTTTCAAGCGAGCCGCGCTCCACATTCTTGATGTGTTGAAGGGCCGCGAATTTTTCTTCATCGAAACCTGCCGGATCGAAAACCGCACCGGAGGAATCGGATGCCGTCACCACACGCGCGCCGTGCTGCATGGCTTTCTCGATCGCATGCTGGGCGACATTGCCCGCCCCTGAAATCGCAATGCTCTTGCCTTCCAGACTTTCGCCGCGCCGGGCGAGCATGCGCTCGGTGAAATAAATCACGCCGTAGCCCGTTGCCTGTTTGCGCAGATGGCTGCCGCCGAAGCTGAGATTCTTGCCGGTGAAAACCGCCTCGGCGCTGTTCGTGATCTTGCGCGCCATGCCGGCCATGAAGCCGATCTCCCGCTCGCCGACGCCGATGTCGCCTGCCGGCACATCCGTATGGGGCCCCACATGCCGGCTCAGCTCCAGCACGAGCGATTGGCAAAAGCGCATCACCTCGCCTTCGCTCTTGCCCTTGGGATCGAAATCCGCCCCGCCCTTACCCCCGCCGAGCGGCAGCGTGGTCAGCGCGTTTTTGAACGTCTGCTCGAAGGCGAGAAACTTAAGGACGGAAAGCGTCAGATCTGGCTTGAAACGCATGCCGCCCTTATAAGGGCCGAGCGCGGAATTGTGCTGCACGCGCCAGCCGCGGTTCACCCGCACCACGCCCTCATCATCGGTCCAGGGAATGCGGAACTGAATGACACGCTCCGGCTCCACCAGCCGGTCGAGGAGGCCCTGCTCGGCATAATGCGGCACTTCTTCGACGAAGGGCCAGACACTGTCCATCACCTCTTTCACCGCTTGCAGGAATTCGCGCTGATGGGGATCGCGCGCTTCCACGCCGTTCATGAAATCGTCGAGCGATGCATATTTCATCGAGTTCTCCTGCTCGTGCTTGGGGAGGATATGCTTCGAGCCATCCTGCCCTCTCTACGCCTGCTTTGGGAAAGAGGTTCAAAAATTCCCGGATTTCAGGGGAATCTGATCGGTATTGACATTAATGTCAGTAAACATAATATGCGCAAGACCCTACGTCAGTCTGGAGGATGACGATGACCACGGCCGAAAATACACAAGATGCCCCCCAGCCCGAAGCCGCTCCGGCACCCGGCATGGTCGACATCAAACCGCGCAATTATGAATTCGATTTGGAAAGCGCGCTCGCGGCCAATTGGCACAGCGGCGATCCGTTCAAGACCGCTTTCTTCAACGCGCTTTCCATGATGTTTCCCGTCGGCGAAAAATCCTTCATGGATGCGGTGAAGGCCTTCCGGAACAAGGTTACCGACCCGGCCTTGCAGGAAGACGTGAAAGGCTTTCTCGGCCAGGAGGCAATTCATAGCCGCGAACACCGCAAATATAACGAGCGGCTCTGCGCGCTGCGCGGCTATGATCTCGATTATATGGAACAGCCGATCATCAAGCGGCGTGACTGGGCCCATGCCAATCTGCCCGTCATCGCGCAGCTTTATGCGACCGTTGCCTATGAGCATTACACCGCGATCATGGCGAACGGCACGCTCTCCAATCCGAAATGGCTGGAAGGCGCGGACCCGACCATGAAAGCGCTTTGGCGCTGGCACGCGATCGAGGAAACGGAACATAAAGCCGTTGCCTTCGATGTGCTGAAGCTGGCCGGCGGCACGGTGAAAGAGCGGCGCATGTCCATGCTCTTCATCACGGTGAATTTCATCCGCGACACGGCGCGCAATATCAATCATATGCTCAAACGCGACGGCTACAGCTTCTGGCAGCGCATGAAAATCTGGCGCAGCGGGCTTTCCTTCCTTCTCGGCAAGGACGGTATTTTGCGCGGCATGGGCCGGGAATGGCTGGATTATTTCAAAGCCGATTTCCACCCCTGGCAGCATGACAACCGCAAGCTCTTGGAAGAAGTGAAGGCAAGCGTCGGGCCCGAGCCTGTGCTGGCCTAAGCTGCCCGCCGGAAACGCGCAAGCAAAAGGGGCCGTCTGGCCCCTTTCCTTTTCCGCTGCGCTTATGTCTCACGCTGCCACCCTTCACGCTACCTGGGCGACGGTTTCCTTCAAGGCGTCCAGCGCCACGCGCGGCTCCATCCGGTCGCGGTAATCGACCTCGACATTGGCAAGCGCGATGCGCCCGTCCGTGCCGACCACATAAGTCGCGGGCAGCGGCAGCACCCAGTCCTCGGTGCCGTTCAGCTTTGGCAAATCATTGCCGATCTTGCCGTAAACCGCGGCAAGCTTGGCCGGCAGCTCGAACGTAATGCCCAGCACACCGGCAAGCGCCAGGCCTTCATCGGAAAGCACTTCGAATTCGAGCCCGTGGCGCTCCACCGAGCTAAGCGCGCCGTCCGGCAGTTCCGGCGTCACGGCAACGAGCTGGCCGCCCGCCGCTTTGATCTCCGGCAAGAGCGCCTGATAGGCGCGCAGCTCCAAATTGCAGTACGGGCACCAGGCGCCCCGGTAAAACGTCACGATGAGCGGGCTTTGCGTATAAAGCTGGCCGAGGTTCACCGGCTTTCCCACCGCGTTTTTAAGCGTCAGGCCGGGAAAGACCTTTCCCTTGGCCACCGCCCGCGCGGCAATACCCGTTGCCGCCAGATCCTTCGTCGCCTGCTCCATGAGGTCCAGCACGTCGGCGGGAATCCGCTTGCCGGCCAGATTCTTCATGTTTTCCAGTTCGTCTTTCAGCGACATATGCCCTCCACCCTTTGGTTTTCTTGCGCCACTATAGGAGCGGGACGCCAGGGCACCCGTTCACATTATCCGGAGTTCCACAGGTATTTTCGAACACCCTCTGCCCATTTTTGATCCGGTGATTGATTACCTGCGTACAAGACGTCGCGGGCCCGCTGACCTATATTGCTCACCGGTCGAAAGAAACCGCTCACTCGGAAACTGCTCAAGGAGCCTTCCATGGCGCTGCCTTCAATTCTTCAGGACCGGCTGGAACTGCCGGTGGTCGGGTCCCCGCTCTTCATCGTTTCGGGCCCCGAGCTCGTGATCGCCCAGTGCAAGGCGGGGATCGTCGGCTCCTTCCCCGCGCTCAATGCCCGGCCCGCCCATGTGCTGGAAGAATGGATCATCCGCATCAAGGAGGAGCTCGCCGAATATCAGGCCGCCAATCCGGACAAGAAAGTCGCGCCTTTCGCGGTGAACCAGATCTGCCATGCCTCCAACGACCGGCTGCAGCACGACATCGAGGTGTGCACGCGCCAGGAAGTGCCGATCATCATCACCAGCCTGCGCCCGCCCGAAGAGGTCGTCACCGCCGCCCATTCTTATGGCGGCGTGGTCTTCCACGACGTTATCAACGTCAAACATGCCAAGAAGGCGGCTCAGCAGGGCGTGGACGGGCTCATTCTCGTTTGCGCTGGCGCGGGCGGCCATGCGGGCACGCTCTCACCCTTCGCCCTGGTGCGCGAGGTCAAGGAATGGTTCGACGGGACGGTGCTCGTCTCCGGCGCGCTGTCGGACGGTTATGGCATCGCCTCGGCGCAGGCGCTCGGCGCGGACCTTGCCTATATGGGCTCACGCTTCATCGCCACGCAGGAAGCCAATGCCGATGCGGGCTATAAGCAAATGCTGCAGGAATCGGCCGCCGAGGACATCGTCTATTCCAACCTCTTTACCGGGGTGCACGGCAACTATCTGGCGCCTTCCATCGTCAATGCCGGGCTTGATCCGCATAACCTGCCCGAAGCCGATAAGTCGAAAATGAATTTCGGCTCCGGCGGCAATCAGAAATCGAAAGCCTGGAAAGACATCTGGGGCTGCGGCCAGGGCATCGGCTCGATCAAGGACGCGCCGCCCGTGGAAGAACTCGTCGCCCGGCTGAAAAGCGAATATGTGGAGGCTTGCCGCGAGTTCCTGGCGAAGATGCCGGCCGAAGCGCGCGCCCAGCTTGCGCAGGCCGCCGAGTAACACAGCCACGTCCCCCAACGGAAACGGCGGCCTTCAGGGCCGCCGTTTTCATATCCGGACTGGGCGGGGGTACCGCGCCGGCTCAATCGCGCCGGGGCGTCATCAGCGCGAAAACGAGGCCCGCCATCGCGCCCGCGCCTGCCTGAAAAGCCATGCCGAGGGCAGAACGGGCCCCGGCAATGGGCGTGATGTCGAAAAGAATGCCCATCACCGTCAAGGTCACATAGACCGAGACGGCGCCTGCCACCATATAGACGAACCAGCGCAGCGAAGGGGCAAGACGCTGCACGAAATGCGCGGCAATGAAGGCGATCACGAAACCGATAGCCATCAGCGCGCCGTAAAGCGGGCCCATGCCCACGAGATCGTTCAAAATGCTGGAAAGATACTGCCCTTCCACATTGACGCCGATGGCGGCCAGATCATTTAACACAAAGATCGAGTGAGATGCCGTGCCCAGCACCGTGACGGTCAGAACCGCGATGATAAACGCGACCGTTATATTGACGACCCGCATGGGCGCTCCCCTCTTGCTCTTCATTGATGCGCATGTGGTTTCCCGCAGCGCGCGCTGATGTACTATGATCGCCGAACGACGCGGGGTAAAGACCCGCGGCACCTATGAGCCAAGCCGGGAGGACGCGCATCATGGCCAAAGACGCTGCAAGGACCATTCCCTTTATCGCAGCCTTCAGAGGGGCCGCCCTCGCAGGCGCTGTCTTGACGGCAAGCGCATTCATGCTGCCTGCCGCCCCGGCCGCGGCGCAAGAGGCGGTCCATGCCGCCCCCTTCGATGTGGAAACGCTGGCCGAAGGGCTCGACCATCCCTGGAATGTTGCCTTTCTGCCCGACGGCTCCCTGCTCGTGACGGAGCTTCCCGGACGCCTGCGCATCGTGCGCGGCGGCGAGGTGGTGCCCGAGCCCGTGGCGGGCGTGCCGGAGGTTTATCATGCCGGGCAAGGCGGGCTTTTCGATGTGCTGCTCGATCCGGATTTCGCGCAAAACCGCGTGATCTATCTGTCCTTCGCCCATGGCACGCCGGAGGCGAACAATACCCGCGTCGTGCGCGCTACGTTCGACGGCACGGCGCTTTCCAATGTCGAGACGATTTTCGATGCAAGCCCGCAGAAAGATACGCCCGTCCATTATGGCGGACGCATGGCGCTGAAGGGCGACGGCACGCTGCTCGTGACCGTGGGGGACGGCTTCGATTACCGCGAAGACGCGCAGCGCCTTTCCAATCATCTGGGCACGGTGGTGCGCATCAACCGGGACGGCACGGTGCCTGAGGACAATCCCTTCGTGAACGACAATGACGCGCTGCCGGAAATCTACACCTATGGCCACCGCAATCAACAGGCCATTCTTTACGATGCGGCCTCCGACCGGATTTACGAGCAGGAACACGGACCGCGCGGCGGCGATGAAGTGAATGTGCTGGAGCCGGGCAAGAATTACGGCTGGCCCGTGATCACCGGCGGCACCGATTATTCGGGCGCGCAAATCTCTCCTTACAAAGAATATCCGGGCATGGAGCAGCCCTGGGTGGAATGGACACCTTCCATCGCCCCGGCCGGCATGGCGCTTTACGAGGGCGCCATGTTCAAGGACTGGGAAGGTGATTTACTCGTCACCTCGCTCGTCGAAATGAGCCTGCGGCGGATCGACATCGAAGGCGGCGCGCCGAAGGCCCAGGAGGTCTATCTCGTGCCGCAGCAGACGCGGCTGCGCGATGTGGCCGTGGCGCCGGACGGGGCCATTCTGGTTTTGACGGATGAGGAAGAGGGCAAAATCCTCCGCCTGACCCCGGCGAAAGCCTCCGGCTCCTAGACGCGGTCTCTTAAGAGTCGCTCCTTAATTCCGCCTCACGAAACAGCTTTTCGCGGCGGATTGGCGTCCGCGCGGCTTGGCTCTAGGCTCGCCCGCATCAATTCGCGCTGCAAGGCTGCCGGGAGAGAAAAATGGAAACGCCGAAAGACGCCACACATGCCACCTGCTGCGCACAGGCCGCGCTGAAAGAGCAACTGCCGAAGGAAACGGGGCAGGATTTCGAGGATGCCCGGCGCGGCTTCATCGCCACCATACCGCACGCCAAGGTGCTGCATGAGGCAGGTCATGCCGTGTGGGACATGAGCCAGTTCGACTTCACGCAAGGCGAGGCGCCGGATACGGTGAACCCCAGCCTCTGGCGGCAGGCGAAGCTCAATGCCATTCACGGGCTTTTCGAGGTAACGCCCGGCATCTACCAGGTGCGCAATTTCGATCTCTCCAACATCACCTTCATCGAAGGGGAGACGGGCTATATCGTCATCGACCCGCTGATTTCCGCCGAACCGGCGGCCGCCGCGCTGAAGCTGATGCGCGAACACCGGGGCGACAAGCCCGTTACCGCCGTCATCTATACCCATTCCCATGTGGACCATTATGGCGGCATCAAAGGCGTTATCTCGGATGAAGACATTGCGAAAGGCCTGACCATCATCGCGCCGGAAGGCTTTCTGGAAGCGGCGGTAAGCGAGAACGTGCTGGCGGGCAATGCCATGGGACGGCGCGCGACTTACATGTACGGCGCGCTGTTGCCGCGCGGACCGAAAGGCCATGTGGATGCGGGCCTCGGCAAGACCGTTTCCATGGGTTCGGTCAGCCTTGTGCCGCCGACGAAAAGCATTTGCGAGACGGGCGAGACGCTAACCATCGACGGGGTGGAAATCGTCTTCCAGGTGACGCCCGATACCGAAGCGCCCTCGGAAATGAATTTCTATTTCCCGCAATTCAAGGCCCTTTGCATGGCGGAGAATTGCTCCTGTCATCTGCACAATATCTACACCCCGCGCGGCGCGCAGGTGCGCGATGCCAAGGCCTGGTCCTATTATATCAACGAGGCGATCGAGCTTTTCGCCGGCAAGACGGATGTGCTTTTCGCCAGCCACCACTGGCCGCGCTGGGGCGAGGACCGCGCCCGCGACTTTTTGAAGAAGCAGCGCGACATGTACAAATATGTGCATGACCAGACGCTGCGCCTTGCCAATCACGGACTGGTGCCGACGGAGATCGCCGAAGAAATCCGCATGCCGCCCTCGCTGGAAGAAGAATGGTTCAGCCGGGGCTATTACGGCACGCTCAATCACAATGCCAAAGCCGTCTATCAGCGCTATCTCGGCTGGTTCGACGGCAACCCGGCGAACCTGCACAAGCTGCCGCCCGAAGAAGCCGGCAAACGCTATGTGGAGGCCATGGGCGGGGCGGACGGCGTGCTGAAAACCGCGCGCGCCGCCTTCGAGAAAGGCGAGTACCGCTGGGTGGCGGAGATCGTCAATCACCTCGTCTTTGCCGACCCGGCAAACGAAGAGGCGCGGCATCTGCAGGCCGATGCGCTGGAGCAGATGGGCTATCAGGCCGAAAGCGGGCCCTGGCGCGCGTTTTATCTCACCGGCGCGCAGGAGCTGCGCAGCCCGCGCGCGCCCTCCAATGCGCCGCGCCCCGGCGCCAACGGCCAGCTGAAGACGCTGCCCGTGAACGAAGTGCTGGATGCGCTTTCCGTGCGGCTCAACGGCCCGAAAGCGGGGCGGCGGGAATTCGCCATCAATCTGACCGTCACGGATACGGGCGAGCAGTTTCTTATCTCGCTGGAAAACGCCACGCTGCGCCACGAGCCCGGCAAAGCCCATGACGATGCGGACTTGACGCTTGCCATCAAGCGGATGGATTTCATCGAGCTCGTGATCGCGGAAAAGATGCTGGCGGAGGTGAAGGCAACAGGCGCGGCAAAACTGACCGGCGATGAAGCAGCGCTCACCGACCTTCTCTCCTTCCTCGACACGTTCGATTTCTGGTTCGAGATTGTGATGCCTTAAGGCCCTGCCTGTGGCAGACTTGAACTATGACAGAGAACAGGTCCTCCGCTTTTCCCTCGCTCGGCTTTCTGGGGCGCTTCGGCCGCTCGGCCGATCTGCGCGCCCTCGACAAGGCGTTGAGGGAAGTCGATCTGCACCCCAATCTCATGCCCGAAGCGGTGAAGCTGACGCTGGTTAAATTGCTCCGGGAAGCCGTCCCTGCCCGGCCCGAGGCGCGCGACTATGAAGAGGCCGCCGCCCTTGCCGCTTATTGCATGATCGGGCCCGACGCTTTTACCGCCGTCAACAACCCCGTGCTGGCCCGCCAGCAGGAACGGCGCATCGAGGCGGCGCTTGAGGAAGAAGGCTCGCTCGACGGGCAGATCATCCTCCTCACCCTGCATGCGAAACTCGTGCATCCGGCCGTTATCGAGACCTTTCAGCTTTCCAGTGAGGAAACCTGAGCGCCTTAAAGCGCCGGACCGTGAACTTCCAGCATCAAGTAAAGATGAAACGAGGCGGGAGGGCGCGCCGCTGCCCCTCCTCCTGGCACCGGCCTAACCGATGGCGGCCGGCCGGCTGAGCGCTGCCGCTCCCGCCTCGTCCCCTCCCTGCGGGGCCGTCTCACGCTGGGCACTGCCCGCGTTTTCCTCTTCCCCCTGCTCGCGGCGCATGTCCCCCTCTTCCGGCTGCACGGCGGCGCGCGGCAGGCACATGTTGACCACCGTACCGACATGCAGCTCTGAAGTGATTTTGAACGTGCCCCCATGCAGCTCGACAAAGCGCTTGGACAGCGGCAGGCCGAGCCCCGTGCCCTGATGCGAGCGGAATTCCACATGGGCAACCTGGCGGAACGGTTTGATGACGTTTTCCAGATCCTTTTTGTCGATGCCGATGCCGCTGTCGCGCACCTCGATATGGACATGATCCGGCCCCGGCGCGACGGCAATGACGACGTCGCCGCCCTCTTCGGTGAAGTTGATCGCATTGGCGGCGAGATTGAGCAGAGTCTGCTTGATCAGCCGCTCATCCGCATAAAGAACGGTTGGCCGCTCGGGCAGGAGCTTTGAAAGCGAAACCCCGCGCTCCTGCGCCTTGATGTAGAGCAGGCGGGTAATCTCCCGCACGACGCAGTTGAGATCGAACGTGCCCAGATCGAGCTTTGCCCGGTTCGCCTCGATGCGCGAGAGGTCCAGCACATCGTTGATGATGGAAAGCAGGTGCTGGCCGCTGCCCAGAATGTCGCGGGCATATTCCACATAGCGCGGCTGCTGGATGGGGCCGAGCAATTCGTCCGAGATGACCTCGGAGAACCCGATAATGGCGTTGAGCGGGGTTCGAAGCTCATGGCTCATATTGGCAAGGAAAGCGGATTTGGCGTTGCTGGCGGCCACGGCTTCCTTCTGCGCCGCTTCCAGCTCCGCCGTGCGCTCCCAGACCCGGTTTTCCAGCGAGGCATTGAGGCTGGCCAGGCGCTGCTCGCGGTGCTCGATTTGCGCGATGGACTGAGAGACCGAGCGCAGAAGAGCGTTCACCCCGCCGACCAGCGCCCCAAGCTCGTCCTTGCGCCTCTCCGGCCCTTCCTCGGCCAAGGCAACCTGATAGCGCTCCGCATGGGGCAGATCGCGCGAGGCCGCGCAGACCGCGTTTTCAAGCTCGATGAGCCGCTTGAGCACCGCCCAGCGCAACACCAGCATGGTGGAGACCGTCACCACGATGGAAACGATTGCCACCAGCGCGGCGATGCGCAGCAGAAAGGAAAAAAGCTCGCCGGCAAGGTGCGGTGTTTCCACCGTCACCCAAAGCCGGTAGGTGCCGCGCGCCTCGATCCGGCGCAACTGGGCAGCGCGGGCGCGGCCATCTTGCACCACCGCCCCTTCCAGCGCCGCGCCTTCCGGCCCCGGCAAAGGCTGGCCGAGCCGGTGTAGTGGCTCGGCCTTGCCGTCCAGAAAGACGAGGCCGGAAATATTGGCGACGCCCAGAATGTCCGCCGCTGCCTCCCGCGGCGCGGCGCCCTGCTTGCCGGATGGACCGGTTCCTGCCGGGCGGGCGGCCTGCACGAGGCTGGCCGTCAGCGCCGCATCGGCAGCGGCGAAAGCCGCGCCGAGCCGGTCCGCCTCGTAGTTACGGTAAGAGGGGATGAGGATCAGCGCTTCAATGAACAAAATGGACAGAAACACCGCCGCCGTGATGCGCCAGCACAGGCGGCAATTCTTCAGCACCAGCTCACGGCCGGCGGACAGGCGTATCCGGAAAAGCGGCGGCCTGCCTTCCCTTGCTTCGCCCTCCCTTGACCGGGGCTGCCCATTTGGCCGGGGCTGCCCATTCTTCACGATCGTCCGCGCTTGATCCGACAAATCCGCTACTCCGCCCACCAGACCTGCAAAGAAGCTTGCCAGAACGCGTCGAAATAATTGTAAACTCACCATTCTAATATGAACACAAGTGCGTGACGGCGCGCAGCGCGGCAACGCCTCGAAACGGCGGCGCGCGCGCCTAAATTATCACGCGATGCCTTACCTGAGGCTGCTGCGCCTGTTATAAGGGCGCCAGTTTTTGCTCCCGCCGCGAGGATTTGCCATGGCCGCCGAACCCAAGCCCAACCCCGTTCTGCCCCCCTTCAACTGGGAAGACCCGCTGGCGCTTTCCTCTCAGCTGAGCGAAGAAGAACGCATGGTGCGGGACACGGCCCACAGCTTTGCGCAAGGCAAGCTCTTCCCCCGGGTGCTGGAGGCGAACCGCCATGAGATTTTCCACCGGGAAATCATGAACGAGATGGGCGAGCAGGGCCTGCTCGGCCTCACGCTGCCCGAAAAATACGGCTGCGCGGGGCTGTCCTACGTCTCCTACGGGCTGGCCGCGCGCGAGGTTGAGCGGGTCGATTCCGGCTACCGCTCGGCCATGTCCGTGCAGTCGAGCCTCGTCATGCATCCGATCTATGCCTATGGCTCGGAGGAGCAGCGGGAGAAATATTTGCCGAAGCTCGCCACCGGCGAATGGGTGGGCTGTTTCGGCCTGACCGAGCCCGACCATGGCTCCGACCCCGGCTCCATGGTAACGCGGGCGGTGAAAGTGGATGGCGGCTACCGGCTGAACGGCGCGAAAATGTGGATCACCAATTCGCCCATCGCCGACCTTGCCGTCGTCTGGGCGAAGCTTGAAGAGACGCCGGGCAAGGACGGTACGATCCGCGGCTTCATCGTGGAGCGCGGTTTCGAGGGCTTCAAGACGCCGAAGATCGAAGGCAAGTTCTCGCTGCGCGCCTCTATCACCGGGGAGATCGTGCTCGAAGACGTGTTCGTGCCCGAAGACAACATCCTGCCCAATGTGCGCGGCCTGGCCGGCCCCTTCGGCTGCCTCAACCGGGCGCGCTACGGCATTGCCTGGGGCGCCATGGGGGCGGCGGAGTTCTGCTGGCACGCGGCGCGGCAATATACGCTGGACCGCAAACAGTTCGGCCGCCCGCTTGCCGCCAATCAGCTCATCCAGAAGAAACTCGCCGACATGCAGACCGAAATCACTCTCGGCCTGCAAAGCTGCCTGCAGCTCGGGCGCATGTTCGACGCCGGCACCGCCGCGCCCGCCGCCATTTCACTCATGAAACGGAACAATTGCGGCAAGGCCCTCGACATCGCCCGCACCGCCCGCGACATGCATGGCGGCAACGGCGTCTCGGACGAATACCACGTCATCCGCCACGTCATGAACCTGGAAGCGGTGAACACCTATGAAGGCACGCATGACGTCCACGCGCTGATTTTGGGCAGAGAGCAGACTGGGATACAGGCGTTTTTTTGAGGGGGGGGATCGCGGTTGGCCGGCTTGATGACACGGCATCCGTCAAATCACGTTCAGACGTAATGACAATTGCGGCTTCGGAGTATATTACGCCGGAGATTTGAAATTTCCACAAGCATCGGAAATCTTGCCTCCACCGCAAGTTATTGGGGTTCCCTGCAGCGAATGCGATGCGATATTGTGATGATCATCATACCTTGGGGGCCTTATGGACGGTAAAATCAGAGCACAGAAAACTTGGGGATCGTCCCCAACCGGCTCAACATCTGCAAAAGGCTCAGCACCCGGCACAAAAGACTTTTTCGAGCGTGCGCTGAAGTACCGTTCGAAGCATGAAATGCCGTGGCTGCCGGATGTCATCCCATTCCAGGAGATGAGGGGGAAGCGTGTCCTGGAGATTGGCTTCGGTCCGGGCTACGACGCTCTCTCTTTCATGCAGGCTGGAGCGACATACTCCGGCATCGACATCACGCCAGAGAATCTGGAGCGCACACGAAAACACCTGGCGCTATTTGGATTTGAGCCTGAAGTACGGCAAGGAGATGCGGAGGCATTGCCATTTGATGATGCCTCGTTCGACGTTGCCTACTCGAATGGCGTGCTGCACCATGTCCCAAGCATTGAGCAGGCTTTTTCCGAAGTGCACCGAGTGCTCGAGCCGGGCGGTGACTTCTATGTGTTGGTCTACAACAAAAACTCTTTGTTCTATCGGATAACACTCGCCATCTGGTATCAGATCATCCATGGCTATCGTCATAAAGAAACTCTACAAGAGCAGCTTTCCCGCATCGAGTTTAATGAAGCTGACGAACGGCCGATCGTGAACGTGTATTCAAAACGAGAGTTGCGCGCCCTTCTTCAGCAAACAGGCTTTAAAGTATCATCGATCAAAGTCCGCAAACTGACATGGGAGGATCTTCCCGCAGTTTGGTTTGTGCATCGTTTCTTCAAATATATCCCGCGCAGCTTGCTTCATTTTTTGGGGAAGGCGGTCGGCTGGTATTTGATCGCCCACGCACGGAAGTAGACAGCATTGACAATCTCTAAAACAAATCGACAGCTCTTCGAGCTGCTATACAAACCGCAATGGAGCGGCAGTGCTATCTGCATATATCGAACAGTATAGAGAGTCTCTAAGCAGAGCGCCGCCACGACATGGGTCGGCATGATCAACACCCTCAGGAGTGTCAACGTGCTGTACCTATTGCAGGGGTGTGTGTGGCATCGCAATAATACAATGATACCAGCCGAGAACGTGCGCGCAGATAGATAGCGTAACCCCGTCTGAGGCCAACCATCTCCCAACAACCGGTATATAGTTTTTTACAAAGCCGCGTTTTTCGTAATAGATGGGAACAAAGCCCGCTTCTCTCAAAACCCTCATGATCTGCCGATAAGATC
>NZ_BBIO01000008.1 GCF_000739695.1 Tepidicaulis marinus | reverse complement strand
GCTGGCGCGCGCGCTGGGGCGATGCTGACGGGGCTCTTTGCAGGCCTTGCCTCATCGACCGCGCTGACGCTGCATTTCTCCCGCGCCGCGCGGGCGGGGGAAGCACCGCCAAAGATCCTCGCAGGAGGCATCTTGCTTGCCTGCGGAACCATGTTTCCGCGCATGCTTGCCGTTGCCACGCTGCTCAACCCGGCGCTGCTTTCAAAACTGTTCCTGCCCGCGCTCATTCTGGGCGGTGTGGTTTTCGGCTTTGCCGCCTATCACTGGGCGATGCTGCAAAACCGCGAAGGGCGCCAAAGCGCGGTGGTGGGCAATCCGCTCGAGCTTAAATCGGCACTAGGATTCGGGGTCCTGCTCGCCCTTGTCATGCTGGGCGGCGAAGCGCTGCGGGACTGGGCGGGAGACGCCGGGGTGCTCATTCTGGCAGCGGCCTCCGGCATCATGGATGTCGATGCGATCACGCTTTCCCTTGCCCGCCAGGACGGCGCGCAGCTGACGCTGGAACTTGCGGCCGCGGGGATCGTGCTCGCCGCCAGCGTCAATACGGCAGTGAAGGGGGCAGGGGCCGCGCTGATCGGCGGGCGCGTTCTTGTGGCCCTCGTTGCCGTGCCGCTCTGGATCGCGGCCTTGCTCGGCTTTGTCTATGTCTGGTGGCAAACAGGGGCGGTGTTTTAAGGCAATGTTTGAAAAGGCAGCGCCGCGATCGAGCCGGTGTGGCCCGCGACATCGCGCTTGGCGAAATAATGGGCGGGAATGGGATCGGATTTTGTGAAATCGCCAAAGCCCGCATTCAGATAAACCACATGCTCACCGCTGGCGGGCAGATAGGCGCGCAGATCATCGGCTTCGTCCCCGTCCATATCGGTCAGGGACACATGGGCAAGCTGTTTGGCGCCCGTTTCCAGAAGCGCGGGGTCGCGCAGCTGCGCGGGCAGCGCATCGGTCGCGTCGTAAAAGACGCCCGATCCGTCGTTTACGAATAAGCGCACGATGCTTTCTTCTTCCAGATAATCGACCATCTGCGCCTGAGTGCCCACAAGCACATCCATATCGCCGTCCGCATCGATGTCGCCGGTCGTCATGCCCCAGACCTGCCAGCGCGGGTCTTGCCAGGCGGCGTGATCGGGGACCGCTTCTTCTGTTGCCTCATGAAAGCGCCCGTCCTTGCCGGACAGCCAAAGCATCAGCGCTTCGCCCTCGGCAGCGCCCGAGCCCATCAGAATGTCGTCGCGGCCATCCTTGTTGAAATCGGCAATGCGCACGAAAGCGGGCACTTTCAGCATTTGGCCCGCCGCGATAAGCGCGCGCGGCTGCAGCGAGCCGTGCCCGTCGCCTGCATAGATGGTGGGCAGGCGGTCGGCATAGGGGCTCTTGCTGTTATTATCGCGCCAGAAGACCAGCCGGTCCTTGTTGCCGTCGCCGGTAAAATCGCCTTCATAAGCCGCTGCCGGCGCAAGCGCGCTGTGAGGCGCAGGCGGTAGATCGTTGAGAAGCCGCGTGGCCGTCTCAGGCGCGCTCAGCGCGGCGAGCAGGGCGGGCGGACGCGGGGTCTGCGGTTTGGGCTGAGGCGCAGCATCGAGCAGCCGGGTGGGGGCGCCTTCAATGGCGGCGGCTTTGACCGGCGCGGTGTCGGTCTCGGCTTCGGCAACAGCTTGAGGCTCCTGTTCTGTTGCAACCTCAGCCTCGGCCGTTTGGACGGCCGGGGGGGCGCGCATGTCGTCCTTCGCCGCCGTTTCTACGGCAATGGATTCTTCCGCAGCGCTTTCAGCTTTTACCGGGGTTTCGGCAGGCGCGGGTGTTTCAGCTTGCGCGAGAACAGGCGCGGCAGGTTCTGCTGCGTCCGGCTCAGCTTTCTCTTCCGGCTTTTTCAGGAAACCGGCAATGGCCAACGCGTCTTCCGGGTTCCAGCCGGGTGCCGCCTTTTCAGCTTTCGGCGCGGGGCGGATTTCCGGTTCCCGCTTTTCTATTTCCGCGTTGGCGACAGCAATGCCGGCAGGTGTCTCAGCTTGTGCCGGCACAGGCTCCTGCATGGGCGCGGCCTCTTCGGCCTCAGCCTGAAGGGCAGGCGCCGCGCCCGCTTCCTCGGATGTTTTCACCGGCTCGGCTGCCGCCTCGGTAACGCGCGCAGGGGCCTGCACCGCCGTGTCGTCCGCAACGGGCTCTTTTGCCTTGGAGACGGTTTCTTCGGCAGGCGCGTGCGCGGGTGCAATCTCGGCGGTTTTCACGGGCAGGGCGGGAACGGGGTCCAGCGGAGCCGGGGGGTGTGCTTCGGCCGTTTCTTGAATTTCGGCTGCGTCAGCTGTTGCTTCTTTTACTTCTGCCTTTTTCAGCGGGGCTTCTTCGGTGCGCGCAATTTGAGGCGCAGGCTGAGGTACGGGCGCGCGCCGCCAAGCTTCGGGAAGGCGTACTTCATCGAGCCCGCCGGAGGCTTGGCGGGGCGCGCTTGCCTGCAAGGCAAGCTCGTCCATCAGGCTGAGCGTTTTGCCGGCCAAAACCGGCTGGGGCGGGCTCACCGCCCAGCGGTCCGCTTCCTGCGCGTCCGCAACGGTTTCCGCTTTAGGGGCAATGGCAGGCACGGCAGCGGTTTTGCTGTCGGCGGCGGCCTCTTTCGTGTCCGAAGAAGTGCGGGCCGCAAACGCGGAAGAGAACACCCGCGCCAGCGCATCGCTTGTCTCGCGCGGCTCATCTTCTGCAAGGCCGATGCGGGGTTTCACAGAAACGCGGGCCCGCTTCTCTTCTGCGCTTTCGTTGGCAATAGCTTCCGCAGCTTCGGCGGTGTCCTGACGGCCGGAATTTTCAGGCTCGGCGGCGGGAAGCGTGGCGGCCACCACAGGCGCGGCTGGTGCGGCGGCGACATAACCCGACGGCGCGCGCACGCTATCGCCGCCTGGAAGCTGCATAAGCTCCCCGGCATGGGCCGGCGCCAGAAGTGTTAAGGCGAGCCAAGAGGCTGAAACCGCCAATCGAGAGTACCTGCGCATCGCGGGCCTCGCTGAACCGAAATCTAGGTTTAATCTTGCGCCTCATTTGCTAATGGCCGGTAAATAAAGGATTTTTGCAAATTGGGAGTGGCCGGGCTCCCCTCACAACCGGCAAAAAGGTTAACGCGCCAGGCTTGCAAAGCGCGTTTGTGTGCCCAAATAAAGGGCGTTGCAGGAACGCTGCCTTGCAGGTTTCTGATACTCGCCCTGAGGCGCCGCTTTGGCGGGCCTGGGCATGAGCCGCTTGGAAGGGCCAAAAGCTAATTGGCTCAAGGGCTTGTGGAGAAAGGACAGAGTTGATGACGCGTATCGCGCAGTTTGGAAGCCCCTTCATGCTGGGCTTTGATGAGGTCGAGCGGATGCTCGACCGGGTAACCAAAACCTCCGGGGACGGTTATCCCCCTTACAATGTCGAACAGCTCGATGATGAAGAAGGTTTGCATCTGCGCATCACCCTGGCGGTGGCCGGGTTTTCGCCGGACGAGCTGTCCATCACGCTGGAAGACAAGCAATTGGTCATTCGGGGCCGGCAGGAAGAAGACGGCAACCGGGCCTTTCTGCACCGCGGCATTGCCGCGCGTCAGTTCCAGCGCGCCTTCGTGCTGGCGGACGGCGTGGAAGTGACCGGCGCCGAGCTTGCCAATGGGCTGCTCTCGATCCGCTTGCACCGGCCCGAACCCAGCAAAGTCGTGAAACAAATAGAAATTGCCGTTCGTTGATGCTGTTAAGGCTCGACGTTCCGGAGACCGCGCAAATGGCCGCCCACCTGCGCAAAAGCCGAGCGGCGGCTGGCGGGTCTCATTCGATGACGCCCTTATGGGGTCATCCGTGAAAGGAGTAAGTCATGTTCGATTTGGATAAAAACGGAACAGCGCCGGACAAGCAGGTCTGGCAGACATTGCCGCAAGAGGAGTTTGCCAATATCGGCATGCCTTCGCTGGTTTATGTGAAACCGGTCAAGGCGGCGGAACTGGCGGGCGATCTAGGCAACGATGTGCAGCTGGATGTCGAGCCGGACAGCACGCTTTATGCCGTGCATGCCGCCAACGGGTCGCGCATGGCGGTGCTGGGCAGCCGCGAGGCAGCCTTTGCAGGCGCCGTGCAATATGACTTCGTGCCGCTCAGCGTGCACTGATTTGAAGCATGCCCCGCTTCCTTGAAAGGAGCACATGTCTCAATTTAAAAAGAAAACGGGCGCCGCTGCAGCTGGCGCCCGTTCTTTATGTCTGGCCTTTTGAAGAACCGGTTCAGGCGACGGATGTTGCCGATGCGCTGGGTTCGGTCAAGAGCGCATAAAGCGCTTCGTTGTTTTCCGTCGCGCGCAGTTTTTCGACCATCTTCTGGTTGCGCAAAAGGCGAGAGATGCGCGCCAGCGCCTTGAGATGATCCGCGCCCGCGCTTTCCGGCGCAAGCAGCAGAAAGATCAGATCCACCGGCTTTTCATCCACGGAATCGAAATCGATGGGATGATCGAGCCGCGCAAAAAGGCCGTGCAGCTTGTCCAGCGAGGCGAGCTTGCCATGCGGGATGGCAATGCCCTGGCCCACACCCGTGGACCCCAGCCGTTCACGCTCGAGCAGCGTTTCGAAAATTTTCCGCTCATCCAGTTCGGTAACCTGCGCAGCCTTGGCGGCAAGTTCCTGGAGAGCCTGCTTTTTGCTGGTGACTTTCAGATGGGCGATAACGCCTTCCGGTATCACCAGGTCTTGCAGATCCATGATCCGATTCCCGTTCTGTCCTTGTGTCCGGCGTTTGTGATGCCGGGCGGTTACAAGCTGTTCGGCGGCGCCGCGGGAAACCGCATGCCTTGCCGGAAGAAGAGTCATCTTCAGCTTAGTCCTCGTTCTGTTTCCGGCCGGCATCTATCCAGCCAACGTGACCATCGTCCCGCCGGTAGACAAGGTTTATGCCGCCATCCCCGTTCCGGAAAATCACGAAAGGCGATTCGGAAATGTCCATTTGCATGACCGCGTCGCTCACCGAAAGTACCGGCACTTTCGTCGTGCCTTCGGCAATGACGATCGGGTCCGCCTGACCTGACGTGTCTTCCCGTTCTTCTTCTTCCTGCTCGGCAGCCAGAACGAAAGTCGGCGCGTCATAAGCAGGCAGAGGCGATTTTTGCGTGTTGTGATGATCTTTCAACCGGCGCTTGTAGCGGCGCAGCCTTTTGTCGAGACGCTCCACGGCGCCGTCGAACGCGGCATAGACTTCGGTTGCGTCGTTTTTCGTATTCAGCGTCATGCCGGAACTCAAATGCACCGTGCATTCTGCGCGGAACCCGGGTCCCTCGCGCTGGAAAATGACATGCGCATCGACGGGCCGGTCGAAATATTTGCCGACGGAGGCTTCCAGGCGTTCGGAAACATGAACGCGCAGCGCATCGCCCACATCGATATGGATGCCGGTTACTTGAAGCTGCATGGTGACCTTTCCGGGCAAATTTCGCTACGCCGGCCCAACACTCGTTTCCGTTTCCGGGGGCACGCACCCCCTGCGTCAGTTCCGGATTTTGACCCCGCCCCGTCAGGAGCGGATGGGACACTAGTGAGAGGTCTGCCGGGTGTCAACAAAAGGTCCTCCAAGGGTTAATTTCCTTTTGAACACAACAGGTTAGAGCGTTATTCGGTTTATGCGAAGGCTTTCTTTTCCCGCCTGCGCTGAACCGAGGAGGGAATGCGCAGCGCCTCGCGGTACTTGGCCACCGTGCGCCGGGCAATATCCATTCCCTCGCTTTTGAGAATATCCACGATGCTGTCGTCGGAAAGCACCGCATCGGGGGCTTCCGCATCGATGAGTTCCTTGATCCGGTGGCGCACCGCTTCTGCCGAATGCGCCTCGCCGCCGGAGCTCGAAGCGATGGACGAGGTGAAGAAATATTTCAGCTCGAAAATGCCGCGCGGGGTCGCCGCATATTTGTTGGACGTGACGCGGCTGACCGTCGATTCGTGCATGGAAATCGCGTCCGCCACGGTTTTCAGATTGAGCGGCTTGAGATGGCTGACGCCATACATCAAAAACCCGTCTTGCTGGCGCACGATTTCGCTCGCCACTTTCAAAATCGTGCGGGCGCGCTGGTCGAGACTTTTGACGAGCCAATTGGCATCGTTGAAACACTCGCTGAGATAATTCTTCGATTTCTCGTCCGCGGACGCTGCCTTGGAAACTTCATTATAGTATTGCGTATTCACAAGCACACGCGGCAGCGTCTCCGCATTGAGTTCGATCGCCCAGCCGCCATCGCTCTTCTGGCGGATAAAGACATCCGGAATGACGGGCGCAGACGGCGTATCGCCGAATGCGTGCCCCGGCTTCGGGTCACATTGTTTAATATCGTCAATCAGGCATTGAATGTCGTCTTTATCGATGCCGCAGACTTTCATCAGCTGGGTAAAATCGCGTTTGGCGAAGAGCTCGAGGTTTTCCAGGAAACTCTGCATGATCGGATCGAGCCGGTCTTTTTCCGCAAGCTGCAGCGACAGGCATTCGGCGAGGTTGCGGGCGAAAACGCCGGTCGGCTCGAAGGTTTGCAAAACCTTCAGCACGCTTTCGGCTTCTTCCATTTCGATGCCGAGCCGTTCCGCCGTGTCTTCCAGGCTTTCCTGTAAATAGCCCGCCTCGTTCACCTGATCGATCAGATAGGCGCCGATGAAACGTTCGCGCGCGTTGAGCGTGCTCATATTGAGCTGTTCGCTCAAAAATTCCTGCAGGCTTTGCTCGCGCGTTAGACGGCTTTCAAAATCTTCCTCGCCGTCGAAGCCGCCGCCCGCGCTTTTGACCTGATGCCAGTCGGAGCTTTGCTGGCCTTCCGCGGTGGCGGTTTTGTCGGCCACGGCCTCATCCGCATAGACATTGTCATAGTCGGTGTCGAGGTCGGAATTGCTCGTCGGCAGCGCATTGTCTTCGCTGAGCGTCAGGGAAGCGGGATCAGGCGTGTCCCAATCATTGTCGGGCGTAATCTCGTCGGGTTCGTAATCGTCCGAGGCCCGTTCCGGCTCACCTTCCTCGCGCGCTTCTTCCAGCAGCGGATTGCGCTCCAGCTCCTGTTCCACATATTCGGTGAGTTCGAGATTGGACAATTGCAGCAGCTTGATGGCCTGCTGCAGTTGCGGCGTCATTACAAGCCCTTGGGCTTGCCGCATTTCGAGCCGTGGTTTCAGTGCCATGGTGCCCCGCCCCTACGCTCGCTCACCGCTACAAACTGAACCTGTCCCCGAGATAGAGCCGGCGCACATCTTCGTTCCCGACGATCTCGGAGGGTTTACCTTCCATGAGCACCATACCGTCGTGAATGATGATGGCGCGGTCGATGAGTTCCAATGTCTCGCGCACATTGTGGTCCGTGATCAGAACGCCGATCCCTCTGTCTTTCAGATGCGCGACAAGCTCGCGGATATCGCCGATGGCGATGGGATCGATCCCCGCGAAAGGTTCGTCGAGCAGCATGAAGGAGGGATGGGTTGCCAGCGCCCGGGCGATTTCCACACGCCGCCGCTCGCCGCCCGAAAGGGCGATGGAGGGCGTGCGCCGCAGATGCGTGATGGAAAATTCGGCGAGCAGGTCATCGAGCATCTGCTCGCGCCTGTCGCGGTCCTTTTCCACCACCTCGAGCACGGCGCGGATATTCTCCTCCACCGTCAGGCCCCGGAAAATGGAAGCCTCCTGCGGCAGGTAGCCGATCCCCAGCCGGGCGCGGCGATACATCGGCAGGGCGGTGACGTTCTGCCCATCGAGTTCGATCGTGCCGTAATCGGGGGAGATCAGCCCCGTGATCATATAGAAGACGGTGGTTTTGCCAGCGCCGTTGGGACCAAGAAGACCGACCGCTTCACCCCGGTTCACGCCAAAGCTGACCCCCCGCACGACCGGGCGGCGTTTGAAGCTTTTGCCGATTTTACCGACCACGAGGCCGGAGGTGCTGGCGACGAGACGCGGTCCGGTCTCTTTTTCGAGGCCTGGCCGGGCGCCGCCAGAGGCGGGTGATATGTCGGTTCTTGAACTCATCCGCCCCCATCAAACTGCGGTTGGCATTAAAATTGTATGAAATGTAAAATTAACCAAGAGAAAATCACGGATTGGAGGGCTGAAACAACCCCTTAACCCGTCCGGAGCCGCCTTCTTCGCCCGTTCCTGCCCCCGCATCGACCCGCGCTTGACCGGTATTCAGGTCGATAAAGAGCTTTTTGCCGCGAATGACATTGGGGCCCTGCCGCAGCACCACGTCATCGCCCATATTGATGACGCGCTTGGCGGTGTCGTAAATCGCCCAGTTTCCATCCGCCGACTGGTCGTTTTCGGAGAGAATATGGACATTGCCGCGGGCATTGATCTGCGTGATCTCGTTGCCGCCGCCGGCCTTGTCCGCATATGTCACGATCAGCCGGTCGGAGGTGAGCTGCATCGTGTCCTGCACCGCGTGGACGGAGCCGATAAAGGTTGCGGTTTTCTGGTTCTGCTCCACTTCCAGCGAATCGGCTTCGATTTCGATGGGGGCGTCCGGATTGTTGGAGAACCCGCCCAGAAGGCCGCCGCTTTCCTGCGCCTCGCTCTCTTGGGCCGCGCCTTCTTGCGCCAGGGCCTGAGGGACGGGCAGGGCGAGCGCCAAGGAAAACGCCAGGCCGAGGGCTGCCGTGCCCATCGTAAAGGCGGGGATAAGCCGGTTTTCTGCAGCTTTGCCGCTTTTGCCTGCGCGCGCCGCCCGGGCGCTGCCTTGCGCTTTTTTCATGCTGTCCTGCCCCATAAGTGTCATTCCCCGCCGCTGAAGATGACCATTTTTACCCCGCCCGTAAAGCGGATGGTCTTGCCGTTATTTTCCGCTTCCATGCCGTTGGACTGCAAAGTGCCGAGGGGGCCCTGGCCGTAAACCGGCGTATCGCTTTTCAAGGTACCGTGTTTCAGATCGATCGTCGCCGTTGCCGCGCGCACCCGGTAACCGAGATCGGAAAAGACCTTGATGTCTTCCCAAAGCTCGATCTCTTCCATATCCGTGTTGAGAAGCCCGTAGCGGGAGGAAAGAGAAAGCCATTCGCCGTCTTCGTTGAGAAGAAGGTCGGCTTCCACCCTTTCCAGCGTGATGCGGTTCGGATTGTCGGGCGCCTGGGTCGCCGTTTCCGCGATCACCGTATAGGGCCGGCCTTTATTGTCGACGCCGGTCATGCGCGGGCTGACCATGCGCCTGTCGTCGTCCACCGTCTCGATTTCCTTGAAGGTGATGGCAAGCTTGTCGCGGCTGTCGAAGGTGCCCGAGGCGACAAAGACCGAGATCACGATCAACACCGCGCCGATGGGCAAAAGCCATTTCATCAGCGAGACGAAGCGGCTGTAGCGACTGCGCGGCAGATGGTACGAAGAGGTGGTCATATTGCTCATGAAAAAGGCCCGCTTCCCATCCCAGAAGGCGCGCGTGAAGCTGAACGGAAGCTGAGGGCGCCCTTAATGAGCAAAAATATCCTCATCCGGCCAGCCTGCCAAATCCAGCGAGGCGCGCACAGGCAGAAAGGCGAAGCAGGCTTTGGCATATTCCATGCGCCCTTCGCGCTGCAGCATCATATCGAGCTTTTCCTTCAGCGCATGCAGATGCAGCACATCGGAGGCGGCATAGGCAAGCTGCGCCTCGCTCAGCTCGTCCGCGCCCCAGTCGGAGCTTTGCTGCTGTTTGGAGATTTCGATGCCCGCCAGCTCGCGCGCCAGATCCTTCAGCCCGTGCCGGTCCGTATAGGTGCGCACCAGTTTCGAGGCGATTTTCGTGCAGTAAATCGGCGCCGTCACGACCCCTAGATAGCGCTGCATCACCGCCACGTCGAAACGGGCGAAATGGAATATCTTCAGAACCGAAGGATCGTTCAAGAGCCGGCGCAGATTGGGGCAGTCATAGCGGCCCCGGTCCATCTGCACCACATGGGCGGTGCCGTCACCGGCGGAAAGCTGCACGAGGCAGAGCGGATCGCGGTGAGGATTGAGGCCGAGCGTTTCGGTGTCGATGGCGACCGATCCTTGAAACGTGACGCTGTCGGGAAGATCGCCTTTGTGGAGTGTAATGCTCATAAAGTCCCAGATGCTGGAAATATGCGTGCTGGCGCAAATCTGTGTAGGCAGGGCTTGGCCTGCCGCCGAGCCCATCGAATGCCCCGAACTTAATACGCTTCGCCGCCCGGCGCCATAAGCAAGCCGGGATTAATGCCGCCGGAAATGTCTGAAGACCGGTATTCGGGGAGGCCGGTTCATGACCGGCCGGATGGTGCCCAGGAGAAGACTCGAACTTCCACGCCCTTACGGGCACTAGCACCTGAAGCTAGCGCGTCTACCAATTCCGCCACCTGGGCTTAACCGGGGCACTGTTAGAGCCAGTTTCAGGTCTTGTCAATGGAGTGATTGGGCAAAGCGGCGAATTTGCGCATGGCGGGCCCAGGGCGCTTGCCCGCGGCTTTTCAGGCAAATGAGGCGGCGCGCACGCGGGCTCTGTACCGCGCCCGCCCCTTGCGCTATCAAGGGCGAGAATAGCGCCCGGCAGGGCCGAATGCGCGTAGCAAGCAAACACGTATCCAGCAAAAGAAGAGATAAGGCATGCGACAGGTTGAGCCCAACAAATTGATCACCGTTTTCGGCGGGTCGGGTTTTATCGGCCGCTATGTGGTGCAGCTTCTGGCGCAGAAGGGCTATAGGGTCCGCGTCGCCGTGCGCCGGCCCAATCTGGCGCTTTATTTGAAGCCTCTGGGCGATGTCGGCCAGATACAGCTTTTCCAGGCCAATATCCGCGATGCCGTCTCCTGCCGCGCGGCGCTTGAAGGGGCGGATGGCGTGGTCAATCTCGTCGGCATTCTGCATGAAGGCGGCGCGCAGCGTTTTGCGAGCGTCCAGGCCGCCGGTGCCGGGCTTATCGCCAAGCTCGCCGGCGAGGCGGGCATTCAGCGCTTCGTCCATGTCTCGGCCATCGGCGCGGATGAGGAAAGCGCCTCGGAATATGCGCGCACCAAGGCGCTGGGCGAGGAAGCGGTGCTCAAAGCGGTGCCCACGGCGACGATCCTGCGCCCCTCCATCGTTTTCGGCCCGGAAGATGATTTCTTCAACCGTTTCGCCGCCATGGCGCGCCTCAGCCCCGTGCTGCCTTTGATCGGCGGCGGCACGACCCGCTTTCAGCCCATTTATGTGAAAGACGTGGCATCGGCGATCCTGGCGGCGCTGGAAAATGAGGAGGCCCGCGGCAAGATTTACGAACTTGGGGGTCCGGAGGTTTTCAGCTTCAAGGAACTGATGGAGCGCATGCTGGAGGAAATCCGCCGCAAGCGCGTGCTCGTGACGCTGCCCTTCGGCCTTGCGAAGCTGATGGGCCGGGTAGCCGGGCTCCTGCCGAACCCGCCGCTCACCGCCGATCAGGTGGAGCTTTTGAAGAGGGATAATGTCGTCTCGGATGAAGCGCGCGAGGAAGAGCGCACTTTGGCCGCGCTCGGTGTGCCTGCGACCGGCCTTGATTCGGTGCTCAGCACCTATCTTTACCGCTTCCGCCGCACCGGCCAGTTCGAGCGCCGGGAAGCCTGACGGGCTTAATACCTGACGGGCTTAATAATAGATCCAGCCAAGCAGGACGGCGCCGAGCAGCAGCCGGTAGATGACGAAGGGCGTCAGCGTCATGTGCTCGAGCAGGCGCATGAAGGCGGCGATCGTGGCAAAAGCGGCGATCGCGGCAAGCCCGGCTGCAAGGGCCATGTCATAGCCGAGCGCCACATCGCCGAGCTGCACCACTTCATAAATGCTTGCGGCGGCTGCGCCGATAATGGTGGGAATGGAAAGCAGCATGGAAAAGCGCGCCGCGTCTTTACGCTCGTAGCCCAAAAACCGCGCCATGGACATGGTGACGCCCGCGCGGCTGGCGCCCGGGATGAGCGAGAAGACCTGCGCAATGCCGATGGCAAGCGCACCGCCCGTTTCCATATGTTCCAGCCGCTTGACGGTCATGCCGATCTTGTCGGTCGCGTAAAGCACGAGCGCGAAGAAAAGATTGGCCCAGGCAACGATCTCTGCCCCGCGCAGGGCGCTTACCATGCCCGAGCGAAGCACGAAGAAACCCGCGATAACGGCGGGCAGCGTGGCGATGATGAGAAACAGGGCAAGCCGCCCGTCCGGCGTCACCCGTCCGCGCAGCAGCAGGAAAAAGCCGACGATCATCTGCCAGACTTCGCGCCGGAAATAGGCGATGACGGCGATGAGCGTGCCCATATGCACGGCAATATCGATGAGAATGCCCTGGTCCGACCAGGAGGTCAGCTCGCCGATGAGATTGAGATGACCGGAGGAGCTGACCGGCAAAAACTCCGTAATTCCCTGCACAAGGGCAAGAACGATAAGCTGCTCTATGGACATGAGAAACGGTGTTCCGGACGTGGACAGATGCGCCAGCATATACCATCTCTTTTGCGCTTGGCCATGTGGGAAAGTGGCGTGGGCAGGTTAGGATTAATGGCTTTCATGCAAGGCCTGCAGGCGGGCGTGCCGGTTTGGCGGCGGCAGCGCGTCTGATATCCGTCACAGGATTGTTATAAGAGCCGCAGATAGATCGAAAGGTGAGGTCATGAATATCGGCAAGGTCGCAGAGCTGTCGGGCGTACCGGCCAAAACCATCCGCTATTATGAAAGTATCGGTCTGACGCTGCCTCCTGCCCGCTCTGAAAGCGGATACCGTACGTATGCAGAAGAAGACGTGCATATGCTCAAATTCGTGGCGCGCGCCCGCTCGCTCGGTTTTTCCATCGACGATTGCCGGGGGCTGCTTGCGCTTTATCGGGACAGGGGCCGGGCGAGCGCCGATGTGAAGCGCATTGCCGAGGAGCATATCGGCGAAATCGAGCGGAAAATTGCCGAACTGCAATCGATGCGCACCGTCTTGCGCCGGCTCGCCGAAAAATGCCATGGCGATGAGCGGCCCGATTGCCCCATTCTGGACGAGCTTTCCGGGTGAAACGCTCCTGAAACGTTCCTGGCTTCCGGCGCGCGCGGGGGCAGTGTACAAGTGCGCGCCCACAAGGTATGCCGGAACGGTAGCGATGCGGTTTTGAGGTGAGTTTTCATGGACCAGCTTTTTCATCTTCCCATTTCCCCCGCCTGCCGGAAGGTGCGTTTGGCGCTCGGCGAAAAGGGCCATGAAGTGGAACTGGTGGAAGAGCGCGACTGGGAAGGCCGGCGCGAGTTTCTGGCGCTTAATCCGGCAGGCGAGGTGCCGGTGCTGCTGGAGGAAAGTGGCCGGACGATCTGCGGGGCAACGCCGATCGTGGAATTTCTCGAAGACAGCGTGCCCGACCGCCCGCTTTTGCCGGGCGATGCTTATGCCCGCGCCGAAGCGCGCCGGCTTGCCGAGTGGTTCGACAAAAAATTCGCCGAAGAAGTCAGCCTGCCGCTCATCCATGAAAAAGTGACGAAGCGTTTCATGAGCGCGGTGGAAGGCGGCGGCTCGCCCGACATGGCGGTGGTGCGCGCCACGCTTTATAATGTGCGCTATCACCTCGATTATATTTCTTATTTGATGGAGGACCGGCGCTGGCTGGCAGGCGAGGCGATGAGCCTTGCCGATATTACCGCCGCCGCGCATCTGTCTTGTCTCGATTATATCGGCGATGTGCCCTGGTCGCAGTTTCCTCAAGCCAAGGAATGGTATGTGCGGCTGAAATCGCGCCCCTCCTTCCGCGCGCTGCTGGCCGATCATGTACCCGGCATGCCGCCGCCGCGCGTCTATGCCAATCTCGATTTTTGACGAATGCCATGACGACGCCTGCCCGCCCCGAAACGACAGAAGAAATGACCGGCGAAAAGAGCGCCGAACTTGTCCGGCGGATCGGGGAAGCGGCGCGCGAGGCAGGTTTCGATGCGGTGCGCCTGGTGCGCGCAGTAGATGTGCCCGACCGCACGGAGTTTTTGCGGGGCTGGGTCGGTGCGGGCCGGCATGGGGAAATGGGCTGGATGGAAGAAACGGCGGCCCGGCGCGGCCATCCTTCATCGCTCTGGCCGGATGTCAAAAGCATCATCGTGCTGGGTCAGAATTACGGGCCGGAAGAAAATCCGCTGCCCGATCTTGAAAAGAAAGAACAGGGCACGGTCTCCGTTTATGCCCGCCACAAGGATTATCACGACCTCATCAAGAAGCGGTTGAAACGCATCGCCCGCTGGCTTGTCGCGGAGACGGGCTGCGAGCTTAAAGTCTTCGTGGATACCGCCCCGGTGATGGAAAAGCCTTTAGCGGAAGCGGCAGGGCTTGGCTGGCAGGGCAAGCACACCAATCTCGTCTCGCGCGAATTCGGCTCCTGGCTCTTTTTAGGCTCGATCTTTACGACGCTGGACCTGCCCGCCGATGCGCCGGAAAAAGATCATTGCGGCTCTTGCCGCGCCTGTCTCGACATTTGCCCGACAAAGGCGTTTCCCGCCCCTTACGAGCTCGATGCGCGCCGCTGTATTTCCTACCTGACGATCGAGCATAAGGGGTCCATTCCGCTCGAATTCCGCAAAGCCATGGGCAATAGGATCTATGGCTGCGATGATTGTCTTGCGGCTTGTCCCTGGAACAAGTTTGCCGCGCAAACCGGTGAAGTTGCTTTTCATCCGCGTGGAGCGCTGAAAGCCCCGCTCCTCAGCGAGCTGATGGAACTGGACGATGCCGCGTTCCGGGAAATGTTTTCCGGCTCGCCCGTGAAGCGCATCGGGCGGAACCGTTTCTTGCGCAATGTGCTGATCGCGGCGGGCAATTCCGGCGCCCCTTCGTTACTCGCCCCCGTCCGCGCGCGGCTTGAAGATGACGCAAGCGAGGTGCGCGCCATGGCGGTCTGGGCGCTGGGCGAGCTGGCTCCGGCAGAAGAAATAAAGACGCTGAAAGCGCGCTACCTGCCGCATGAACGCGAAGAGGCGGTGCGCGCGGAATGGGCGCGTCTTGATTGATCAGTTCCCGCCGGTCCCGGCGCTTTCTTGTGTCACATCCATCCGTGCGAGATAGGCGCGGGCCGCTTCCGCCTCCGCGCTTTCTTCTTTCGCATTGGCCTGCACATAAAGCCAGTCTTTGCGCGCGCTGTCTTTGTCGCCCATTTCCTCGGCAATCAGCCCGCGCTCCAGTCTCAGAAGCAGCGGATCGGCCCCCGCGCTTTCGGCGGCGGCAATGTCGCGGCGGGCACTTTCCAGAGCGCCTGTCTGGCGTCCGGCTCTGGCCCGCAGCAAAAAGATTTCCCCTTCTTGCGGGGCAAGTTCGGCGGCGCGGTTGAGGTCGTCAATGGCAAGTTCCGCCTCGCCGCCCAGAAGATAAGCGCGCCCGCGCGCTGTCAGGAGCGCTGTGTTTTGAGGATCGATCTCGATCCCGGCGCCATAAGCGGCAATGGCGCGTTTGACGTCGCCATGTTTCAGCCAGCTTGCGCCTGCCTGCTGCAGAATGAGCGCGCGTTCTTGCGCCCCGCCCATATCCGAGCGCGCGGCAAGTTGCTCAAGGCGCGTTGCCGCTGCGTCGTAAAGCTCAAGTTTGGTGAGCGCCAGAATGCCGCAATGAAGCGCTGCCGCGCCGCCCCCTTCATCGCCCCAGCGCAAGGCATGGTCATAGGCGGTGTCCGCATCGCGCGCCACAAGCTCGACGCAGGCTTCATAAGGCCCGGCGTGAGCGGCGCTGGCGGTAAAAAACAGGAACAGGGCTGGAAGAAAAGGCAAAGAGCGCATAGGTCTGGTATCGTTGTTCGAGCAAAGCCCAAACGGGCAAGGAGAGTGAATGCCGCAAAAACGGCTTTTCTGTGTTGGCTTCGGTTTTAGCGCCGCGCATCTGGCGGGTCTTTTGCTGAAAGAAGGCTGGAGTGTAGCAGGCACTTGCCGCTCGCAGGAAAAGAAAGCCCGCCTTGAGAAAGACGGCATCGAGGCCTTTGTCTTTTCCCCCGATGAGCCGCTCAAGGCAGGCGCGCTGAAAGGCGCGACGCATCTTCTGGCCTCCGCCCCGCCGGAAGAAGCGGGCGATCCCTTTTTGCGCCGCCACGAAGAAATGGCGCTTGAGGCGGCCCAAAGCCTTGAATGGGCGGGCTATCTTTCCACCACCGGCGTTTACGGCGACCGGCAGGGAGGCTGGGTGGATGAGGAAAGTGCGCTCATGCCCGACACCGCGCGGGGCAAGAAGCGCCTGGCAGCCGAAAAAGACTGGCTGGCCTTCGGGGAAAAGAGCGGCGTGCCGGTTCAGCTCTTCCGTCTTGCCGGTATTTACGGACCCTACCGCAATCAGCTCACCTCGCTGAAAGAGGGAAAGGCCCGGCGCATCGTCAAGCCCGGCCAGGTTTTCTCGCGCATTCATGTGGAAGATATTGCGCGCATCCTCAAAGCCTCCATCGCCGCCCCTCATGCGGGCGCCGCTTACAATGTCTGCGATGATGAAGCCGCCCCGCCGCAGGATGTCATTGCCTATGCCGCAGAGCTTTTGGGCCGCGCACCGCCGCCCGAAATCCCTTTCGAGGATGCCGACCTCTCGCCTATGGCGCGCAGCTTTTATGAAGACAGCAAACGTGTCTCCAACCGGCGCATCAAGGAAGAGCTGGGCGTCACGCTGCGTTATCCCACCTACCGGGAAGGGCTGAAAGCGCTCCTGGATGCCGGGGCCTATTAGCCCGCGTTTTCCAGCACTTCTAGAATGTCATCGAGCGTGCGCTCCAGCCGGGCAATGTCGGCGGGTTCGGAAAGCCGGTGATCGCCGTTCTTCGACAGCGTCAGCACGATGTCCTCGCTTTCCAGCCTGTCCATGAGGCGCAGCACATGGGCATAAGGCACGTCCGGGTCCGCCATGCCTTGCAGAATGCGGATGGGGAAGGTGAGCGGAATGGGCCTGTCCAGCAGAAGATGATTGCGGCCTTCCTCGATCAGCTTCAGCGTGATTTCATTGGGCTCATCCGCATAAGGGGTGGGCTCGAGATAGAGGCCCTCTTCCAGCAGCGTCTTTTGAACCTCGGCCGGAAAGCTCTTCCACATCAGCTCTTCGGTGAAGTCGGGCGCGGGTGCGATCAGTACGAGGCCTTTGACTTTTTCCGGGCGGGCCAGCGCGGCCAGCAGCGCGATCCAGCCGCCCATGCTGGAACCGATCAGCACCTGCGGGCCTTGCGACAGCGCGTCGATGGCGGCCAGTGCGTCTTCCTTCCAGCGTCCGATCGTGCCTTCGCGGAAACGGCCGCTCGAGGCGCCATGGGCGAAATAATCGAACCTGAGATAATGCCGCCCGCGCGCTTTCGCATAAGCGGCAATCGCCTCGGCCTTGGTGCCCGTCATGTCCGATTTGAAACCGCCGAGCCAGGTCAGCCCGATGCGCCCCGGCGCAGGCATTTCTGGCGCTTCGATGAGATAGGCGATTTCCTCGCCGTCGGGCCGGGCAAGCTTGCGGGGCTGGGGAAGTTCGGTCATGGTGCACTCGTTTTGGAGGATTGTTGCGGGCCGCCACTTTGATCCTGGGGCTCTTCACTTAAATGAGAATAGAGGCGGGGATCAAGCCGCGCCCCCCGCGTGAAGGAAAACCCCGTGAAGGGAAACGCTGTGACATCTGTCTTTGAGGGGATAAAGCCGCCCACCGTCTTGCAGGTCGTGCCCGCGCTGGAAACGGGCGGCGCCGAGCGCACGGCGGTGGATATTGCCCGCGCGCTTGTCGAGGCAGGGGCAAAGGCGCTGGTCGCCAGCCGGGGCGGGCGCATGGTGGCCGAGCTCGAAGCGGCGGGCGCCACCCATATCGAGCTTGCCGTTCATTCCAAGAACCCTGTCGTCATGGCGCTGAATGTGGAGCGGTTGACCCGTCTTGCCGCCAAACACGGCGCGGATATCATTCACGCCCGCTCGCGCGCGCCTGCCTGGAGCGCCCTTGCCGCCGCGCGCCGCCTCCATCTTCCTTTCGTCACCACCTATCACAACAAGGTGCATGAAAGCCCGCGTCTTAAGGTCTTCTACAATTCCGTCATGACGCGCGGCGCGGTGGTGATCGCCAATTCCCATTTTACCGCCGAGCGCATCCGCAAGGTCCATGGCGAGGACCGTGCCCGCATTGTCACAGTGCCGCGCGGCATTGATATGGCCCGCTTCAACCCGGCGCGGATCGGTCCGGAACGGGTCAAAGCCATGCGCCTTTCCTGGCGCGTGGCCGAAGACGACACGGTGTTCCTGCTGCCCGCGCGCCTTACCCGCTGGAAGGGCCAGACCGTGGCGCTGGAAGCGCTGGCAAAACTGAAAAACATGTCCGATGCCCCGTTCCGCCTCGTCCTTGTGGGCGATGCGCAGGGGCGTGATGCCTATGAAGCCGAACTTGCCACCATGATTTCGCGGCTCGGGCTGCAGGATCATGCCCGCCTTGCAGGCCACTGCGAGGCGATGGAAGAGGCCTATGCGGCGGCCGACTTCGTTATCGCCCCCTCGCTCGAGGCCGAGCCTTTCGGGCGCACCCCTGTCGAGGCGCAGGCCATGGGCCGCCCGCCCATCGTCGCCGATCATGGCGGGGCGCGCGAAACGGTCATCACGGCGGAGGAAGATGCGCCGACAGGCTGGCGCGTGCCGCCGGGTGATGACGTTGCGCTGGCCGGGGCGATGCTGGAGGCATTGTTGCTCGACCCTCAAAGCCGCGCGGAGATGGCGGCGCGCGGCAAGGCGCATGTCGCCGCCCATTTCTCGCTCACCGCCATGGCGGCGGCCACACTGAAAATCTATGCCGGTCTGATGCGGCAAAAGCCTGAATGAGGGCGCCTGTCCTGCTCATCCGCTTGCGTCCCTGGCAGGACGTGGAGTGGGAGCGGGCGCGCGCAACGCTGGAGGCGGCCCACCCGGACACACCCTTCTGGCTCCTCAGCGCGGGGCAGCCGCTGCCTTCTTGGGCGGGGGCTTTCTTCCATGAAATCTGGCAGGACGGGGCCCCGCGCGGGCCGGGCCGCTGGCTCTCCTTGATGCGGCGGCTTTCCTGGGGCGGCTTTGCCGTGATTTATGACGGGGAGGGGCCTGAGGATGGAGCAGCGCAAATAAAACTCTGGCGCTTTTTGGTGCGCCCGGCGCCCGAATGGCGGGTTTTGAGGCTCTAAAACGGCGCAGAATAGGTCTTTTCCGGCACAGACGGGGACAAATCCGCAGCGCTCTTGCCGTTCCCCCCTTGATATCTTGACTTGCACTGACGAGCTCTTAATCCTAAAGACGGTCAACGACGGGCTCTCGGGGCACGCTGGGGTTTGGCGTTTTTCAAAATACGCCGCCCATTCCGGCCAACCGCCCCTCAAAGGTAAGACCCGCAAAACGAAGGAGGTTTTCATAGCTCGCAGACCCCTACCCGCGCAGCCGGCCCAGCAAGGCCCTCGTATCAACGAGGCGATCAAGGTGCCGGACGTCATGCTCATTGGCGCCGAAGGTGAAAAGCTCGGCGTCGTCCCCGTGGAAGAAGCGCTGAGACTGGCAGATGAAGCCGGCCTCGATCTCGTTGAGGTCGCGCCGACTTCGAAACCGCCTGTATGCAAGCTGCTGGACTACGGCAAGTTCAAGTTCCAGGCACAAAAGAAGGCTGCCGAAGCCCGCAAGAAACAGAAGACCGTCGAAGTCAAAGAAGTGAAGATGCGTCCTAACATCGACACCCATGACTATGAAGTGAAGATGCGCAACGTGAAGCGGTTCTTCGATGAAGGTGACAAGGTCAAGGTCACGCTGCGCTTCCGCGGCCGTGAAATGGCGCACCAGGATCTGGGCATGGCGCTTATGAACCGGGTGAAGGACGATGTGGAAGAGATCGCCAAGGTCGAACTGCATCCCAAGCTCGAAGGCCGCCAGATGATCATGGTTCTGGCGCCGCGCTAAGACGCGCCGGTGCTACGAAATGGAAGGGCCCGGCATTGCCGGGCCTTTGTATTTTGGGGCGAACGCCTTAAACGAGACGGGCTAGCCGGTCGGGCCGGTCGGTCAATATGGCGTCGACGCCGAGCGCCAGAAGCCGTTCCATCTCTTTTTCTTCGTCGACCGTCCAGCACGACACCTCAAGGCCGAGCGAGCGGGCAATGCCCATCGTCTCATCGGTTACATCGCCGTGCCAGGCAAACCAGCCATCGGCATTGCCGCGCGCAATGGCCTTGAGCAGTTTTTCGGCAAAACTTATCCCCTCTTCCTGGCGCCAGTCGCAGGCGCCGAAGAAATGCGCGCCTCTGGCCGAGGCCTCGCGGAACCAGCGGTCCTGCGGCGTGTCATTCACGCGGGAGGGATGCTCCGGGTCGATGCGGAAAAAGGGAATGGTGGTGAAGGCAGTGCGCGACGGGCCGATCTCCTGCGCCCGCAAGAGCGCCGGCCAGTCGAAGGAGACATAGGTCACCTGCGCCTCAAGCCCGTGTTCTTTCACAAGCGCGCAGGCCGCCTCGGCCAGGACGCGCGGGTCGGCGCCGTTTTCCGGTTCCTCAAGCTCGGTCTTCAGCTCGATATAAAGCTGAAAGCCGGGCCGCGCTGCGGTTTTGATCAACTCCAGAAGCTCGGCAAGGGCGGGGATTTTTTCGCCGTCCAGCGCTTCTTGCTCGGGATAATGGGCGGCGTAAGCCGAGCCCGGGCGCAGGCGCCCGACATCGAAGGCGCGCAGCTCCTCGAAACTCAAATCCTTCAGCCGCGCCGCCGGACGCGTCAGCCAATTGCCGTCCGGCCCGCGCGCGATCGCCGGTTTCAGCGTGCCGTCATGATGGATGGCCAGCACATTGTCGCGGGTCAGATGCACATCGATTTCGAAGCCGTCTACCATATCGAGCGCGCGGGTAAACGCGCCCATCGTGTTTTCCGGCCACAGCCCGCTGCCTCCGCGATGCGCGATCTTGAGCATGCTCTCTCCTGCCTTGAGCGGAAATTGTCTAAAATCCGGACGAGACTACTGCACGCGCAAGGCCCTGTCTTGAGGGTTTCGTGAAGATGAGTTTCGCGCCTAAGCTGTTATACTTATCGCCCTAACAAGGAAAGGCGGAGCGGGATGTCGGAAATGGGAATTCTTCTGCTGGTGCTGCTGGCGGGGGCGGGGCTCGCCTATCTCTGGTACACGAAAATCATCGCCCGCCGGAACACGGCGCTCGAGGCGCTGTCTTCCATCGATGTGCAATTGCGCAAGCGCCACGATCTCATTCCCAATCTCGTTGCCATGGCCAAAAGGTTCATGACCCATGAGCGCGAGCTTTTGGACCGGCTCACAGAGCAGCGCGCCAAGGCGGCAGAGCCTTATTCGAGAAACGATCCGCGTGCTATCGAGCGGCATCTGGCCGATGAGCAGGCATTGCAATCCTCGCTCGTGCGGGTGCTGGCGGTGGCCGAGAATTATCCCGATCTGAAATCCGACCGCACGGTAATGGAAGTGCAGGCGGGGCTGGAAGAGGTGGAAGGCCATATCGCCGCCGCCCGCCGCTTTTACAATGCCGCGGTCACCGATCTGAACAATTCCGTGCAAATCTTTCCCGGCAACATCATTGCCGGCTGGGCCAAGGTCGAGCCCATGCCCTATTTCGAGCTTGAGGAGACCGCCATGCGCGCGCCGGTCGATGTCGGCGCCCTGATGGACAAGCCGTAAGGGATCGAGGCGTATGTCGCACGTCCCCGAACTTGCAGAGCTCGATGCGTTTTACGAGGCGGAGCTGCGCCCCTGGCTGATGGAGTTCGAAAAGAAGCGGCGGCTTTATCTGGCCATCGCGGCAGGCGGCATTCTGCTGGCGGCGCTGCCCATTGCCGGGCTTATCTGGCTCGGCTGGCAGGAATACGTGCTCTTCGTTTCCTTCGTCACATTCGTTGCGGCCATCGCGCCGCTCGTCTTTCTGGGCAAGAAAATCGAAAAGGAACTCCTCGCCCGGATTTGCGGGAAACTGGATTTCGCGCTCGACCCGAAAGCCGGCGCCATGTCCATCCAGCCTTTCTCCTCGCTCTCGCTCGTCCCTTCATACGATACGTGCAGCCTCGATAATGCGATCCGCGGCAAGATCGATGAGGTGCCCTTCGAGCTGTGCGAAAGCCATTTGCAGGAGCGGCGGCGCAATTCCAAAGGCCGCACTTATTACGTCACCGTTTTTCAGGGCCTTGTGGGGAGCGCGCAATTTCCCAAACGCTTTCACGGCACGACAATCGTGCGCCGCGACGGCGGTTTTCTCGCCTCGCTCTTTTCCTCCGGCAAGGGAGAGCGGGTAAAACTGGAAGATCCGGATTTCGAAAAACGTTTCGATGTTTTCTCCGACGATCAGGTGGAGGCGCGCTATCTGCTCACCCCCGGTTTCATGGAACGGGTGAAACGGCTCGATGATCTGTCGGACGGGGCGGCGCGCCTTGCTTTTGAGGGCGGCCGGCTTCTTTTTGCCATTGGCGGCGGCGACCGCTTCACTGTCTCGCTTTTCAAGAATATGGGCGAGATCGCGCATTTCCGGCGGATGATGGCGGATTTCGCGCTGATTTTCGGCATTGTCCGCGAGCTCAATCTCGCCGCGAAAACCCGCCTTTAAGCCCGCCTCCCGCTAAGACGGTTGCGAAGCCGCACCCCTTTGCTAGGCTTCTTCTCATAAAAATATAATGAGGCCACAAAAATAACAAAGGGAGGAGAGGCCGATGAGATTCGGTGTGTTTTACGAGCTGCAATTGCCCAAGCCTTGGAAAGAGGGTGATGAGCACCGTCTGTTCCATGAGGCGCTCGATCAGGTGGTGCTCGCCGACAAGCTGGGCTTCGATTATGCCTGGGAAGTCGAGCATCATTTTCTCGATGAATATTCCCATTCCAGCGCGCCGGAAGTCTTTCTCGCCTGCGCCGCGGCGAAGACCGAGAATATCCGCCTCGGCCACGGCATCCGCCAGGTGATCCCGAATTACAATCATCCCGCCCGCACCGCCGAAAGTGTGGCGACGCTCGATCTCATGTCGAGCGGGCGCGTGCAGCTCGGGATCGGCGAAGGGGCGACGCGGCTCGAGCTTGGGGGCTTCGGCATTCCGGCGAAGGAAAAGCGCGCCATGTCGCTGGAGGCGGCCGAGCAGATCGCCAATATGATGGTGCTCGATCCTTATCCCGGTTTCGAGGGCAAGTATTTCTCCATGCCCTGCCGCAATGTGCTGCCCAAGCCCTATCAAAAGCCGCACCCGCCCATGTGGATGGCCTGCACGAACCGCGACACGATCCGCGTGGCCGCTTCGCTCGGTCTTGGCGCGCTTGCTTTCTCTTTCGTCGATCCGGAAGAGGCGAAACATTGGGCCGATATTTATTACGGCATCATCAAGTCCGAGGACTGCGTGCCGCTTGGCCATACGGTGAACGCCAATATCGCGCTCGTTTCCAATTTTTCGCTCCATCATGACCGCGCCGAAGCGATCCGCCGGGGCCATGAAGGCTTCGAGTTTTTCGGCTATGCGCTCGCCGCCCTCGTGACGCAGGACTGCAAGCCCGGCCGCACCGATATGTGGGGCGATTATCTCAAACAGCGCGGCAACCGCACCGAAGAGGTGATCGAGGCGGCCAAAGGCGCGTATGAGGCGAACGGCATCGGCACGCCGGAGGATATGCGCGCCCATTTGAAGAAGTTGCAGGAAGCCGGCGTCGATCAGGTGATCTTCATGCAGCAGGCCGGGCGCAACCAGCATGCCCATATCTGCGAATCGCTGGAGCTTTTTGCCGCCGAGGTGATGCCCGAGTTTCAGGCGGAGCGGGCGGCCCGCGAGCAGGCCAAACAGGAAGAGCTTGCCCCTTACATCGAGGCGGCCCTGAAACGGAAAAACTGGATGAAGCCGCTTAGCGATGAGGAAATCCCCATCGTGCCCGCCGCCGTGCCCAAACCTCTCGTCAATCAAACCAAGGCGGCGGAATAACCCTCCGGCGTAAAGGGACAAAACCTCAAGGCTTTTCCGGCCTTGAGGGGCCTCTGTTCGGCCGGGGCCTGCCGGAGCCCGCTTGACCTTTGGGGCGGAATGCGTATAACGCATGTCTTTCTGGGGCCGTCCGGCGTAAAGGGCATGCCGTGTCGGTCCAAAATGCCAAAAGAGCTGCATCTACAGGTACTTAGGTGCCTTTTCTTCAGCGGATGCAGCCGGCCACACGACCAAGGAGAGCAAAATGCCCAAGTTGAAGACGAAGTCTGGCGCCAAAAAGCGCTTCAAGCTGACGGGGTCGGGCAAGGTTGTCCGCACCCAGGCCGGCAAACAGCACGGCATGATCAAGCGTTCCAACACTCAAATCCGCAACCAGCGTGGCACGGCGATCGCCGACGACACGAATTCGCGGATGATCAAAAAATTCTTGCCCTACGGCTAAGGTGAAGGAGCTCTGACATGTCACGTGTGAAAAGAGGCGTTACGGCGCATGCGCGCCACCGCAAAATCGTAAAAGCCGCGAAGGGCTATTATGGCCGCCGGAAGAATACCTTCCGCACCGCCAACCAGGCTGTCGAAAAAGCCGGGCAATACGCCTATCGCGACCGGCGCACCCGCAAGCGCAATTTCCGCGCGCTCTGGATTCAGCGCATCAATGCGGCCGTCCGCGAGCATGGTTTGACCTATGGCCGATTTATCAACGGTCTCGGGAAAGCCGGCGTCGAGGTCGACCGCAAGGTTCTGTCCGACCTCGCCATCCGCGAGCCCGAGGCTTTCAAGGCACTGGTCGATCAGGCGGCAGCGGCGCTGAAGTAAGCGCACCAATTCGAACGACGCGAAACCCCGCGGCGTCTCCCGCCAGGCCTTCGGCCGGCGAAGATGCGTGCGGGGTTTTGTGTTTTGAGCGAGCGCGAAAGCAGAGTGTGACATGAGCGATCTGAAAAAGCTTGAAGACGAGATTCTGGCAAGCGTGGCGGCGGCTGAGAGCGAAAAGGCTCTCGAGGATGTGCGCGTCGCGGCCTTGGGCAAAAAGGGCACGATTTCCGAGCAGCTGAAAGGCCTCGGCAAGATGAGCCCGGAAGAGCGCAAGGAAATGGGCCCGGCGCTGAACGGCCTGAAAGACCGGGTGGGCGAGGCGATCGCCCGGCGCAAGGAAGCGCTTCATGAGGCAGCGCTCGAAGCGCGCCTTGCCTCCGAGGGGGTGGATGTGACGCTGCCGGTGCGCGAAAGCGCGCTCGGGGCCGGGCGCATTCATCCGATTTCGCAAGTCTTTGATGAAATCACCGCGATCTTCGGCGATATGGGCTTTTCCGTCGAAGAGGGGCCGGATATCGAAACCGACTATTACAATTTCGAGGCGCTGAATTTCCCCGAAGGGCACCCGGCGCGCGAAATGCACGACACGTTCTATTTCCATGAGAAAGAGGACGGTTCGCGCCCGCTCTTACGCACGCATACAAGCCCCGTGCAGGTGCGCACGATGGAGAAGGGCAAACCGCCCTTCCGTTTCATCGCGCCGGGCCGCACCTTCCGCTGTGACAGCGATCAGACCCATACACCGCAATTCCACCAGGTCGAAGGGCTCGTCATCGATGAGGAAACCAATCTCGGTCATTTGAAATGGACGCTGGAAACTTTTCTCGGCGCCTTTTTCGAAACCGGCAAGGTGGAGCTGCGCTTCCGCCCGTCTTTCTTCCCGTTCACCGAGCCTTCCATGGAAGTCGATGTGCGCTGCGCGCGCGCCGGCGGGGAAATCCGCATCGGGGAAGGCGACGATTGGCTGGAAATTCTCGGCTGCGGCATGGTCCATCCGAATGTGCTTAGCGCCTCGGGTATCGACCCTGAGCGCTATCAGGGCTTTGCCTTCGGCATGGGGATCGACCGCCTTGCCATGCTCAAATACGGCATTCCGGACCTGCGCGCCTTTTTCGAAGCGGATCTGCGCTGGCTGAAACATTACGGATTTGCCGCACTCGATGTACCGACACTCGACGGGGGGATCTCGTCATGAAGTTCACGCTTTCCTGGCTGAAAGATCATCTGGAAACGGAGGCAAGCCTCGAAGAGATCGTCGAAAAGCTCACCATGATCGGCCTTGAGGTCGAAGGGGTGGACGATCCGGCCGAGCGCCTTGCGCCCTTCTCCGTCGCGCGCATTCTGGAAGCGGGGCCGCACCCCGATGCCGACAAGCTGAAGCTGTGTAAAGTGGAAGCGCTGGTCGGCGGCAAGCGCGATGTCTTGCAGGTTGTCTGCGGCGCGCCCAATGCCAAGACCGGCCTTCTCGGTATTTTCGCGCCGCCCGGCGCCACCATTCCGGCAAACGGCATGGTGCTGAAGCCGACGAAAATCCGCGGCGTGGAATCGAACGGCATGATGTGTTCCGAGCGCGAGTTGGAACTCTCCGACGAGCATTCCGGCATTATCGAGCTTGACGGCGAATTCGAGATCGGCACGCCGGCAGCGGATGTGCTCGGGCAGAACGATCCGGTGATCGAAATTGCGATCACGCCGAACCGTCCCGACTGTCTCGGCGTTTACGGCGTGGCGCGTGATCTTGCCGCCGCCGGTCTTGGCACGTTGAAGACGCCGGAAGCGCCCCTCATCGAAGGCGCTTTCGAAAGCCCGGTGAAGATCGAAATCGATGCGCCCGACGCCTGTCCGCATTTCACGGGCCGCATGGTGCGCGGCGTGAAAAACGGCGCCTCGCCCGCGTGGATGCAAAAGCGCCTCGCCGCCATCGGTCTGCGCCCCATCAACGCGCTGGTCGATATCACCAATTACATTTCCTATGACCGGGGCCGCCCGCTGCATGTTTATGACGCGGCAAAGCTCACCGGCAATATCCGCGCCCGGCTCGGCAAAGGGGAAACTTTCCTCGCGCTCGACGGCAAGGAATATGAGGCAGGTACCGCCATGTGCGTCATCGCCGATGACAAGGCGGTGCTTGGCTTTGGCGGCATCATGGGCGGTGAACATTCCGGCTCGACGGAGGAAACAACCGACGTCTTCATCGAAAGCGCTTATTTCGATCCGATGCGCACCGCCGCGACGGGCCGCAAGACCGGTATCAATTCCGATGCCCGTTACCGCTTCGAGCGCGGCGTCGATCCGGCTTTCGTGGAAGAAGGCTGCGACCTTGCCGCAAAAATGATCGTGGAGATTTGCGGCGGCGAGGTCTCGAAACTTGAAAGCGCAGGCGTGCCCGCAACCGAAGAGAAGACGATCACCTTCAACCCCGCGCGGGTGGAACGGCTCACGGGTCTGAAACTCGAAGAAGCGGAGATCAAAACCATTCTGGAAAAACTCGGCTTCAAGGTGACAGGCGCGGCGCCTGCGCTTTCCGTGGCCGTGCCGTCCTGGCGGCCCGATATTTTCGGCGAAGCGGACCTTGTGGAAGAAGTGGTGCGTATCCACGGGCTGAATGAAGTGCGCTCGCAGGCTCTGCCGCGCCGCTTCGATGTGGCCCCTGCCGTGCTCACCATCGGCCAGAAGCGCACGCGCCAGGCGCGCCGGGCACTGGCTGCGCGCGGGCTCGTGGAAGCCGTCACCTGGTCTTTCATTCCCAAGGAACAGGCGCTGATTTTCGGCGGCGGGGCAAAAGCGCTCGAGCTTGCCAATCCCATCTCGAGCGAGATGAGCGACATGCGCCCGAGCCTGTTGCCGGGCCTCATTGCCGCCGCCGGGCGCAATCTTGCCCGCGGGCTCGGTGCGGCGGCGCTTTTCGAAGTCGGCCAGCATTATGAAGGCGAAGCGCCCTCCGATCAAAAGCGCGTCGCCGCCGGCATCCGCCAGGGCACGATGAAGCCGGCAGGCGGCGGGCGGCACTGGCAGGGGAGCGCGGGCAAGGTCGATGTTTTCGACGCCAAGGCCGATGCGCTGGCGCTGCTTGAAGCCTTGGGCGCGCCCGCGGCCAATCTGCAGGTCTTTGCCGAGGCCCCGCTCTGGTATCACCCGGGCCGTTCCGGCGAGCTGCGTCTCGGGCCGAAAAACGTTATTGCCCGTTTCGGCGAGCTGCATCCGCGTGTTCTCGACAAGATGGATGTAGCCGGACCCATCGTCGGCTTCGAGGTCTTTCTGGATGCGATCCCGCAGCCCAAGGCCAAGCCCACCAAGACGAAACCGGCTCTGGCGCTCTCCGATCTTCAGCCGCTCACCCGCGACTTTGCCTTCGTGGTGGACCGGGGCGTGAGCGCGGACAGCCTGATCAAGGCGGCGCGCGGCGCGGAAAAGGCGCTGATCACGGAAGTGACGCTGTTCGATGTGTTCGAAGGCGGCAATCTGGGCGAGGAGAAAAAATCGCTCGCCATCGAAGTGACCTTGCAGCCGAAAGACAAGACGCTGACAGACGAGGAAATCGACGCGGTGAGCGCCCGCATCATCGCCTCTGTGGAAAAGGCGACAGGCGGCGCGTTGCGCGGCTAAAGCTCAGGCGTTTGCGAAAACAAAACCCCGGCTTTCAAGGCCGGGGTTTTTCATTATCGGGGTCGTCTTAGTAGGGCGCTTTTTTTAGGCCCGGTACGGCCTGCTGTTTCTCTTCATCGCCCAGCCGTTCAAGCCCGTATTCATCTTCGCGCTCTTTCGGGTCGTCGAAATCGAACCGGAAGGTCGGCTCGTCCGGGCGCTCGGCATATTTATCGTCGAGCTTGCCGGGGCGGATGGAGCGGTATTCCTCTTCCACCCAGCGCGGTTCCTTTTTGGGCTTGTCTGCACTGGGCTCGGCAAGCGCGGGCGCGGCCCAGAAAGCGGCGGTGAAGCAGAAGGCGGCGGTCAGCGAAAGCTTTGCGGGTCTCATTCCGGCCTCCATTTAAAATGGGCAATTCCCGCGCAGCATAGGCGATTGGCGCTATTGCGCAATCGCTTGCGTTTCTTTCAGGTGCGCGCCGCGTCTTGACGCCGCGCTGATTGCCTGCCCTTCTTGAGGAAAAGAAATCGCAAGGCGCGGGGAGAGGCTCATGGAACTGAAAACCGTCACATACGAGCTGAAGGACGAGATCGCAACCATCACTCTTTCTCGCCCCCACCGGCGCAACGCCTGGACCGGGCGTATGCATATGGAATACCGCCATGTGCTCGAAAAAGCGGATAAGGATGCTGCCGTGCGCGTCATCGTCGTGACCGGCGATCCGGAGGGCAAAGCCTTTTGCGCGGGCGCCGATACCGCCGCCCTCGAAGGCCATTCGGAAAAGGGCAAATATGACGCGGGCACCACGCCCGATATCGCCATGCCGGGCTTCGGGGTGCGGGAGGAATTCGACGCCACTTTCGCCTATCATTTCGGCCTGACGAAACCCGTCATCGCCGCCATCAACGGGGCGGCGGCAGGTATCGGCCTGGTGCTCGCGGCCTATGCGGATCTGCGCTTTGCCGCGCGGGGCGCAAAATTCACCGCCGCCCATGGCAGGTTCAACTTTCCGGCCGAGTTCGGCCTCTCTTGGGTCCTGCCCCGCATTGTAGGGCTCGGCCATGCCAATGACATTCTGCTCTCCAGCCGGGTCTTTACGGCGGAAGAGGCCAAGGAAATGGGGCTCCTCAACCGGCTCTGCGCGCCGGCGGAGCTGATGGATGCTGTCTATGACTATGCGCGCGGGTTGGCGGCAGGCGTCGCCCCCGGCTCGCTGCGGGAGACGAAATGGCAGATTTACGGGGACCAGCACCGGCCTCCGGCAGAGGCCGTGCGGGCCTCCGAGGCGCTTCTGGAGGCCATGATCACCCATCCCGACTATAAAGAGGGCATCAAGGCCTGGATGGAAAAGCGCCCGGCAGCCTGGAAGGGCGGCAAGGGCTAGCTTCCAAGGCGCGAAAGGGGGCGGGGCGGCAAAAGCACCAGTTGGCGGCAGCCCCGGCTGATGATAAAAGCGCCGCCATGACCGACCTTGCCCATATTCGCAATTTCTCCATCGTGGCGCATATCGACCACGGCAAATCCACGCTGGCCGACCGGCTGATCCAGCTATGCGGCGGGCTGACCCAGCGCGAGATGAAGGAGCAGGTGCTCGATAGCATGGATATCGAGCGCGAGCGCGGCATCACGATCAAAGCGCAGACCGTGCGCCTGTCCTATCAGGCGGCGGATGGGGAAACCTATCAGCTCAACCTGATCGACACGCCGGGCCATGTGGACTTTGCCTATGAGGTGAACCGCTCGCTCGCCGCCTGCGAAGGCTCGCTCCTTGTGGTGGATGCAAGCCAGGGCGTGGAAGCGCAGACGCTTGCCAATGTCTATCAGGCGATCGAGGTCAATCACGAGATCGTGCCGGTTCTGAACAAGATCGATCTGCCCGCCGCCGAGCCTGAGCGTGTCAAAGAGCAGATCGAGGATGTGATCGGTCTCGATGCCTCGGACGCGGTGGAAATTTCCGCGAAATCCGGCCTCGGTATCGACAAGGTGCTGGAGGCGATCGTCCGCCGCCTGCCGCCGCCGCGGGGCGACCGGGAAGCGCCGCTCAAAGCCATGCTGGTCGATAGCTGGTACGATCCCTATCTCGGTGTCGTCGTACTGGTGCGCGTCGTCGACGGCGTCATGAAGAAGGGCCAGAAGATCAAGATGATGCAGGCCGGGGCCTCTTACACGGTCGATCAGGTCGGTATCTTCAGGCCGAAGAAAGAAAATGTGAAAGAGCTGTCTGCCGGCGAGATCGGTTTCTTCACCGCTTCCATCAAGGAAGTGGCGGATACCGCGGTGGGCGATACGGTGACGGATGAAAAGCGCCCTTGCGAAAAGCCGCTGCCGGGCTTCAAGCCTGCACAGCCCGTCGTCTTTTGCGGGCTCTTTCCCATCGACAGTTCTCAGTTCGAAGATTTGCGCGAGGCGATCGGCAAGCTGCGCCTCAACGATGCAAGCTTCCATTATGAAATGGAAACGAGCGCGGCGCTCGGCTTCGGGTTCCGCTGCGGCTTCCTCGGGCTCCTGCATCTGGAAATCGTGCGGGAACGGATCGAGCGCGAATTTAACATCGAGCTCATCACCACGGCGCCGAGCGTGATCTATCACGTCTATCTGACGAATGGCGACATGGTGGAAATGCACAATCCCGCCGACATGCCGGACCCGGTGAAGATCGACCGCATCGAAGAGCCTTGGATCAGAGCGACGATCCTGGTGCCGGATGAATATCTCGGCGCGGTGCTGAAGCTTTGCGAGGACCGGCGCGGCATTCAGCAGGACCTGACTTATGCGGGCGCCCGCGCCATGGTGGTTTACCGCCTGCCGCTCAATGAAGTGGTGTTCGATTTCTACGACCGGCTGAAATCCATCACCCGCGGCTATGCGAGCTTCGATTATCAGATCGAAAACTACGAGGCGAACGACCTCGTGAAAATGTCGATCCTGGTCAATGAAGAGCCGGTGGATGCGCTGGCGACGGTCGTGCACCGCGCGCGCGCGGAATCGCGCGGCCGGGCCATGTGCGAAAAACTGAAAGACCTCATTCCCCGGCATCTCTTCAAGATCCCGGTCCAGGCGGCCATTGGCGGGCGCGTTATCGCGCGCGAGACAATTGCCGCCATGCGCAAGGACGTGACCGCCAAATGTTATGGCGGCGATGTGTCGCGCAAGCGCAAGCTTTTGGAAAAGCAGAAGGAGGGCAAGAAGAAGATGCGCCAGTTCGGCCGCGTCGAAATCCCTCAGGAAGCTTTTATCGCCGCGCTCAAAATGGACGACAATTAGGGCCTGCCTCAGTGCTGCCTCTTAGTGCTGCCTCTTAGCGCTTCATGGCGCTTATCAGCGCGAAAAAGGCGGCGGGCAGGGCAAAGACGGCAAGCGCCGGCTGCACGAGCAGCCAGGTCATGCCGGGGTCCCAGAGCGGCGGCCATAAATAGCGCTGCGTCACCGCTTGCAGAAGATTGAGACTGCCCGGCGAAAGCGCGAACCAGATTTCACCGAGCCCGTGCAGGCGCGCACGTTCCCCGGCGAGCACCGGGGAGAGGTCGTAAAGCCCGGCGGCAAGTGCCAGCACAATAAAAATCAAAGCGGCAAGGCGGCTGAGGCGCATGGCAATGGTTTCCTTTCCAAGAGAAGGCCCAAAGAAAAACCCCATGGGCAGATCATGCCCATGGGGTTTTGCAGGAAGCAAGCAGTCAGCCCCCCAGCCCTGCCGCTTCCGCTGAAAACGCCTTAGTCGCGGCGGCGGAAAAGCAGCGCGATGATGATGCCGATCACGCCGAAGCTTGCCCAGCTGGGTGCGCCCATGATGGTGGACAGGACAGGGTCCTGCGCGACGGGCGGCAGGGTTTCTCCCGACCAGGCCATAAAACTTTCCATGGAAGACGGATGCAGCAGCGTCCAGACTTCGGAAAGAGAGCGAATGCTGACTTCCCCGGATTCCAGCGTTTGGATCCCGTCTGCGCCCAAAAGCATCAATGCGATAGCGATAAAAATCAGCCCGATCAGCCGAAACACAATCATTACTTTGGCCCCCCAGCCATTTCTAAAACACCCCTTTATGCAGGATGAAAACCGTAACCTAATTTTAACCCAGATCACAAGACGTCTGAGTCTTCCCTATCCGCTCAGAAGCAGTTGATTTGAGGGATTGAGTAGGTATAGTGCGCGCCATCTGAGCGCCTTATGGGCGCTTTTCCCGGAGGGATGGCCGAGTGGTCGAAGGCGCACGCCTGGAACGCGTGTAGGCGGGCAACCGTCTCGTGGGTTCGAATCCCACTCCCTCCGCCAGAATCTTCCTGACATAACAGTAGGTTGGCACTTGCCCCTTCGGGGCGGGCGGGATTTTGGCCTGCGCCGCGTCCGCCGCGCCGATCCCGGCTACGTTCATGCCGCAGTGCAGCGCAATGCGGGTGCGGCAGGAATGCTACACTCTATTCAGAAACGTGGTTAATGCGCTCAGGAAGCGGACAAAGCACCCTTGGGCGCGTCCTTTCAGGCGGAAAGCCTTTAGCTGCGGGAGACCTGCAGCACGCGGCGCGGGCGCAGATAGAAGCGGTCCTTAAGCTCGATCCCGCCGGTCAGGAACTGGGTGAACGGGGATGTGTAAGTGTAGCTCACTTCCGCGAGGATGACGCTGGACCCTGGTTCGGTCAGTCCATCGGGCAGCTGCACCGTGGAGCCCTGCCCGCGCGGGGAGGTGTTTTTCGCATCCGACCAGGCAACCGTCGTCTTGTTGGCACCGTCGGCGACGACGGAGGAGACGACAAGGCGCAGCGGACTGGCGGAATAGGGCGCGACGATGGCGGCGCTTGCCGCCAGAATGTCGGTCATTTCGCCGTCCGTAATGTCGTTGTCCTGCGCGACGAGGTCCGCGAGCGCGCTTGCCGTATGGGTCAGCTTGCGGTCGAGGGTCAGCGCGTTGGAAAACTCGATCAGCCCCACATAAAGCGCGATCATCACCGGGGCGATCAGCGCGAACTCGATGGCGGCTACGCCTTTCTGGTTCGCCTTGAAATGCCGCGCGAAGCGGCGCAAGGCAGATGTCATTACCATCATTGCGGGCTCCTATGGCACAGATGTTTCATGGGCGGGCGTTTCATCAGAAAGGCTCGTTGCGGAAGGCCGTGCTCGTCAAAAGCAGGCGGCTGCCATTTTCCAGATTCTGCAAGCCGATGCCGACGGGGCTGGAGACCGGCCATTCGTAATAGGCGCGCACGAGAACGATGTCGCCGGCGCTGCCCGGCTGGAACTGGAAGTTCCCGGCCAGGTTTCCGTCCATGATCGGGTCTGGGAAGCTCACATTGTTGAAACTGTCGAAGGTGCGCACGTCGATATGCAGGTTGCTCATGCAATTGGGCAGAAAGTCGAGCCGGTCACAGATATATTGCTCGATGCTTTGCTGGTTGAGCGAGCCGCTTTGCGCCTGACCCGTGCGGATCAGCCGGGCGGCATCGGTCGTTGCCCCTTCGATGGAGGCGGCGGCAAAGAAAATCGCGCCGGTTTCCACCGTGGCATAGAGGATGAGGAAAAACGGCAAGCCGATCAGCGCGAACTCGACGGCCGCGCTACCTTTCTTGTTCCGCCGGAAACGGGAAAGAAAGGGGCGGCGCTTTTTCGCGGCGCTGCCGGCAGACATATGCTGAATTTCATCGGACATCGGTCAACTCTACTCGCACCGTTCTGGGCTTGCACCGAACTGACGGAACGCCTTTCACCGGGTGGCGTGTTCGCCTTCCATATGAACCGAGTGTGCCTTCCTATCCTTACCAATTGATGGAGAAGGTCTTGAAAATTCGAAGGATAAGGGAGGGGCGCTTCGTTTACGGATCATTATCCTTAATAAACGGAACTACCACCTCTCTTCAATTCGACGGAAAGTTTTTAACAAGCGTTAAGGCTGTTTGCGCACCATAGGGATCACGTTCAAACATCAGGTGATGCCGTGCGCAGCTTTGCTTCCACATATGCCCGGCCGTTCAAACGGCTGCGCAGGTTTTGCGGCACCTTCCGCAAGGCATCGCGCGGCAACGTCGCAATCATTTTCGCGTTGGCGCTGGTCCCGGTTCTGGCGGGCATTGCAGGCGCCATCGACTTTTCCCGCGCCTATATCGTGCGGGAAAGATTGACGAGCGCGCTCGACGCGGCGGGCCTTGCCATTGGCTCCCTGCCCGAAGGGCTTTCCCAGGAAGAGCTGCAGCAGCGCGCCAGCAAATTCTTCGAGGCCAATTACCCGGCTTACGAACTCGGTGTGCCGGGCGAATTGCAAGTCACCGAAAGCGACGGCCACATTTACCTGACGGCAAACGCCAGCCTGCCGACGGCGCTTCTCAATATTCTGGGGATCGACGTGCTCGATATCGACGCGCAGGTGCGCATCGTGCGCGAGTCCTCCAAAATCGAGCTGGTCATGGTGCTGGACAATACCGGTTCCATGTCGGGCAGCAGATTGAGCGCGCTCAAAACCTCGGCTGCGGAGATGGTCAATATTCTCTTCGGTGATGAGACCAATCCGGATCATGTAAAAGTGGGGCTCGTGCCTTTCGCCGCCGCAGTGAATGTAGGGTCCGACAAGATCAACGCGCCCTGGATCGACCGCAATGCGCAATCCAGCATCCATGGTGAAAATTTCATCCCCGGCACGAATATTTTCGATCTTTACGACGATATAAGGAACCGGGACTGGAACGGCTGTTTGGAAACGCGGCCTGCGCCGCTCGATGAAACCGACGCGACCCCTGTGGCGACGGACGGCGACACGCTGTTCGTGCCCTGGTTCGCGCCGGATGAACCGGACCGGGAAAGCTGGTGGGATCCAAGATATCCGAACGATTATCTCGATGACGAACATAATGGCGACCCGGAAGAGCGCCAGGCCGACACGAAGAAATATGAAAACGCCTGGGTAAGCTCGTCTTCGCGCGGGCCGCAGAACGGCTGCAACGTGCGCACCATCACGCCGCTGACCAATGACAAGAACCGGCTCTTGAACGAAATCGACGATATGATCGCCGATGGTATGACCCATATTCCGCTCGGCCTTGCCTGGGGCTGGCGCGTGATTTCGCCGACCTCGCCCTATACCGAAGGGGCCTCGTATGGCGACCGGGATTATAAGAAAGCGATTATTCTGCTGACCGACGGGGAGAACACGATCCCCGGCCAAGGCTGGGGCAATATCAACGGCTCCAGCTATACCGCCTATGGCTATCTGTCCAAGCAGCGCCTGGGCACATCGAGCTCTTCGCAAGCAGCGCAGGAGCTGGACGAGAAGACCTTGCGCATCTGCAACAACGTGAAGCAGGCTAATATCCGCCTTTACACGATCACCTTCCAGGTGAGCTCGTCCAGCACGCGGAACATGATGCGCTCTTGCGCCACGAGCCCGTCCATGTATTACGACTCGCCCAGCATCTCGACTTTGCAGGAAGTCTTCCAGCAGATTGCAGGCGAGCTCAATGCGCTGCGGATCGCCGAATAAGACATCAAAAAAACCGACGAAAAAAGCCGCCCAATCCGGGCGGCTTTTGTTTTCAGGCTCTGCGTCTTATAGACGGAGAAATCAGTTGCCGCCGGCAGGCGGCGCGCCGCCATTGGCGACGGAATCGATATAGCCCGTATGCGCCGTGGTGTTCTTCATCTGCGCATCGAACTCTTCCTGCGCGTCATTGGGATCGAGCACCCGTTCGCAGCGCGGCGTGCAGTTGAAGCTGCGCTGGGCGCGGCCTGCGTTCAGCGTCACGATGCCGCCCGCATTCACCACATTGACGTCCATATCCAAAATGATCTCACCGGCCGGGTCGACCGCGATCATGTTCGTGCGCCCATAGGTGCGTCCGAGAATGAAAACGCGCTCATGGCTGTCCACCGTCACATTGGCGACGGCCGGATTGCCGACGATGATCGTCTCGGCGGCGCGGGGCAGCTTGAAGGGTTTTGTCTGGTTCACTTCCACATCGATCGATGCGGCCAGCGACGCGCCGGCCTGCAACAGGCTGAAAGAAAGTGCCAATGCGCCAGCTGCGGCTTTGGCGGAGGCGGTGCGGGCCCGGCGGAGCGTCATGAATGCTTCCTTCCGATCAAAAGGGTCCATCGATTGGTCCCAGAATAAAGGGGAAACCATAAACGCCCTCCTAATATGCGCGCGGCGGAGCGGTCTTCTTGCGGTGTTTTTTGTTTTTTGGCGCGGGTCTTCGATCTCTTTGTGTTAACCGAATTTCTTCTGTGGTGTATCTAAGTATTAACCAGTCTGCTTTATCAATATTTTAAATAACCGCAATTCAATGGAATTTTAATCACAAAAACTTGCAAGTATTGGTATTGGAAAAGGGCGTTTAGTGAAGAATAGAACATGTTTTTTAACGGGGTGGTAAGCAGGCTCTGGCTAGATTGGCGGAGAGTTCACGGGGGGTGTAGTGACAAGTACCCGTGAGCTGGTGCTGTCCAGTTAGAGTAAGGAGGCTTGTGATGAGCCAGTTCGTGACGAAATTTTTCAAAGATGAGTCGGGTGCAACCGCCATCGAATACAGCTTGCTTGCAGCCGGCATGGCCGTGGCCGTGATCGCTGCCGTGGGCGCTTTCGGTGACTCGCTTGCAACCTTCTTCGGCCAGATCGCCGGTAAGCTGCAGCTTGCTGAATAAGATCGGTCGCAACGCGACAATGAAGACCGGCCGCCTTTGCGCGGCCGGTTTTTTTATGCCTTCCCAAAACCGCGGCGCGGCGCGGTGTTTACCCGGTCTTTACGCCGTTTCGTCATGCTCAAGTATAGGCGCCCGTTGGGCGAACTCATTGATTTAGCGTGTCCTTTTCGGAATTCGTGATGGAACACCTGCTTTTGCTGATCTTTCCCGCCGCCATGGTGCTGGCCGCCGTGCTCGATATCGGCACGCTGACCATCCCCAACCGGCTGACCGGGGCGCTGGCGCTGGCCTTCCTGCCTGCCGCGCTGTTCATGGGCATGGGCTGGGCGGAACTCGGCCTGCATCTGGCGGTCGGCGCAGGCGTGCTGCTCACCGGCATGGCGCTTTTCGCGGGCGGCTATATGGGCGGCGGCGATGCCAAGCTCATGGCGGCCGCAGCCCTTTGGATCGAATGGCAAAGCCTGGCGGCCTTTGCGCTGACGGCGGCGCTGGCCGGCGCGGTGCTGGGCGTCTTGATCTGGCTCTTCCGCTCGTTTCCGCTGCCGGTTTTTCTTGCGCAGCAAGGCTGGGTCATGCGGCTGCATGACAAGGACGAAGGGATTCCATACGCCGTGGCGCTTTGCGCGGGCGCGCTTCTGGTCTTTCCGGAAACCCGCTGGATCGAGCTGGCGGTGTGAGGCGGCGGCAGCCTGCCGGCGGTGAAAAGCTGCAAATTGGGACAGATGGGCAGAATTTGCAGGCGGAAATTAACGTTAAATTGATTGAAAACCGCTTGGATAGGGTGAGATCGCAAAGGGCCTTAAGCGGGCCGGATGAAGGATGGGGCAAGTGAACGCGGTACGGATAGGCATTTTGGCAGTAGCGTTGGTCGCGGCAATCGCCGCCGCCTTCCTGGTGCGCGCGCTGATTTCCTCGGAACCTTCCCAAAAGCAGGCGGAGCCGAAAGTTATCGAAGCGCCGAGCACGGAAGTTCTTGTGGCAGGCGACGATATCGAGCTTGGCCACCGGATGGGTCGCTCCGATCTGCGCTGGCAGAAATGGCCGCTCGATGCGGTGGCTGGCGCCTATGTGACACGCGATGACGCGCCCAACGCGCTCGATACCTATGCCGGTACCATTGCCCGCTCGCCGCTGTTGGAAGGCGAGCCCGTGACGGCCGGTAAGCTCGTCAGCTTTGAAAATGCCGGCTTCATGTCCGCGCTCATTTCACCGGGCCTGCGCGCCGTCTCGCTTCCCATTTCGCCTGAGACGAGCGCGGGTGGTTTCATTCTGCCCAATGACCGGGTGGACGTGATCATGACCGCCCAGCGCCGCAACGAGCGCACGGGCGAGGCGCAATATGCCAGCGAGACGTTTCTCGACAATATCCGCGTTCTGGCCATCGACCAGACCTTCCGCGAGCTTGAGGGTGAGCAGGTGGTGGTCGGCAAGACCGCGACCTTGGAAATGACGCCCGCCGAGGCGGAAGCCTTCGCGCTTGCTCAGCAGCGCGGTCAAGTCTCTCTGTCACTTCGCAGCCTGGCCGATTCCAACCCGCAGCTTGTCGGCGCGCAAAACGAGCTGCGCGGCAATAAGAAGCCACGTGCAGCCTCAGGCGCTGTCAATGTGATCCGCTATGGCCGGGCAACTTCTGTACAGCCCAATTCCTCGGGGGCGCGCTGATGAAATCTCTTAAGCTCATGCATATGGCGCTGCGCTCGCTGGCGGTTTTGGCAACCGCATTGGTGCTTTCTACATCCCAGGATGTGGGCCGCGCAATGGCCGCGCCCGACGCGCAATTGGTGAAGATCGATGCCGGCGGCCTCGGGCCCCAGGCGCGCCGTCTCGTTTTGCCGCTGCATAAGGCCGCGATTGTCGAGCTGCCCGTCGCCGCGCGCGATGTGCTTGTCTCCAACCCGGCGGTTGTCGATGCGGTCGTGCGCACGCCCAAGCGCACCTATCTTATCGGCATGGAAACGGGCCAGACCAACGCCTTCTTCTTCGATGGCAAGGGCGACCAGATTCTCAATCTTGAAATCGTCGTCGAGCGGGATGTGAAAAACCTGGAAGCCGCGCTGGAAAAATATTTGCCCAGCGCCCGCGTCACGGTCGAGGCGATCAATAATCACATCGTTCTGTCCGGCTCCGTGCCGAATGCCTCCCAGTCGTCTCAGGCGCGCGAGATCGCGGCCCGCTTCGTCGGTGATGAAAAGAACGTGCTGAATATGCTCGCCATCGAATCGAAAGAGCAGGTCATGCTCAAGGTGACGGTGGCCGAAATGCAGCGCACGCTCATCAAACAGCTCGGCATCGATGTGACCTCGCAGGTCGAGCTTGGCGATCTTCTGCTCAGCTGGGCGACGCAGAACAATTTCTCCCTGCAGGGCCAGTCGCTTGGCGGCCTGACCTCGACGCCGCCCGGCCTTTCGCCGACCGGCGCCTCCGATGGCGGGGCGACCTTCGACAGCTATCTCGTGCAGCTTGGCTTGCAGGCGCTGGAACGGGCCGGTCTTCTGCGCACGCTGGCCGAACCGACCTTGACCGCGATTTCGGGCGAAAGCGCGAAGTTCCTGGCGGGCGGCGAATTTCCGGTGCCCACCTCCCGCGACCGGGACGGCAATATCACGCTTGAATTCAAGCCTTTCGGTGTCGGCCTCGGCTTTACGCCGGTGGTTCTCAGCGAAGGGCGGATCAGCATGAAGATTTCCACGGAAGTCAGCGAGCTGACCTCGGAAGGCGCCTTCGTTTCCCAGGGCGGCACGGTGACGGATGAAGACGGCAATGTCATTCAGGTGCCCGGTGTGACCATTCCGGCCCTGCGCGTGCGCCGGGCGGAAACGACGATGGAACTGCCGAGCGGCGGCTCGCTCGTGATGGCCGGGCTGATTTCCGAAAGCACGCGCCAGAATATCGACGGCGTGCCCGGCGTCAAAGACGTGCCGGTGCTCGGAACGCTTTTCCGCAGCCGCGACTATCTGAACAACGAAACCGAGCTTGTGGTAATTGTGACGCCCTATCTTGTGGATGCGACGAGCCGCGACAAGCTCGCTCTGCCGACGGACGGCTTCACCCCCGCTTCCGATGCCGACACCATTTTGATGGGCCGCCTCAACGCGACTTATGGCGTGGAGGGGGCAGAGGGCGTGAGCGAGGGCAAGCTTGAGGGGCCGGTCGGCTTCGTGCTGGATTAGGAATGACCGCGATGATGAAACAGCTTACCGGTGCGCTTCTCCTGCCGCTTCTGCTGGCAGCTTGCGGCGGTTTCAATGGTGTCGAGCAGGCGCAATATGATGCCGCGCGGCGCCATCCTATCGCCGTCGACCCGCAAATAATGACCTATGAAATTCCAGCGGCTCCCGACAAGATCGCGCTGACGCTGGAAGATAAAAGCGCGCTGCGCGCGCTCGCCCGCGCCTTTAAAGAGCGCGGTCACGGCTCGCTGAATATCGCCGCTCCTTCCGGCTCGCCCAATACCGGCGTGGCGCTCAATCTTTCAACCGAAATCGGCCAGCTCCTTCATGAAGAAGGAATTGCCCATAGCGATATCAGCCATGGCACTTACCGCGCGTCCGCCGCGAACAGCGCCGCACCGCTCATTCTTTCCTACCGGCGCTATGTGGCAACGCCCAGCCCCTGCGGGAACTGGGGCGATTATGCCTATAACCCGAAAAACGTCGTCACTTCCAATCTGGGCTGCGCGTCGCAGAACAATATGGCGGCCATTCTGGCGGACCCGGCGGACCTGAAAGGCCCGCGCGGCACCGATCCGGCCTATGCGCCGCGCCGCGATGAAGTGCTGACCAAATACCGCAAGGGTGAAAGCACGGCGACCGAGCGTGTGGAAGAAGAATCCGGCAACGTCAGCGAAGTTTCAAGGTAAGGGCGAAGAGAGATGACTGAAGCCATGCCCGTTTATGATGACTTTGAGGATGAGGGGCCCTCGCTGGTTCTCAAACCGGTGCCCCGCATTACGATCGAAGCCTTTTGCGAGATGCCGGAAACCGGCAGCATGATTCAGCGCGGCGCCGAAGACCGGCGTCTGGCGAAGGCGCATCTGACCGTTCATATGGGCGGCGTGCCGGCGGCCATCGCCTATTTCCGCGACACGGCAACGCCCAATCTCATTCTGGTGGAAACGCATCAATCGGGCGAGGAGCTCTTTTCCGAGCTGATGCAGCTTGCCGAAGTGTGCGATGCAGGCACGAAAGTCATCATTATCGGCCATGTCAACGATGTGGCGCTTTACCGGGAAATGATCCGCCAGGGCGTGAACGATTATCTGGTGGCGCCTTTCTCGCCGCTGCAGCTCATCGAATCCGTTTCAAGGCTTTATATCGATCCGGACGCGCCGCCCATCGGCCGCTCCATTGCCTTTATCGGTGCGCGCGGCGGGGCCGGTTCTTCGACGCTTGCGCATAATGTCGGCTGGTGCATTGCCGAGGCGATGCGCGAGGACACGACCATTATTGATTTCGATCTGCCTTTCGGTACGGCCGGGCTCGATTTCAATCAGGACCCGGTGCAGGGCATTGCCGATGCGCTGGTGCAGCCCGACAGGCTCGATGACGTCATGCTCGACCGGCTGATGGTGAAATATACCAGCCGGCTGTCGCTTTTCACCGCGCCGGGAACGCTCGATAGGGACGGTGATCTCGACCCGGATGCCTGCGAATCGATCATCGATATCGTTCGCCAGACCTGCCCGGTCGTGGTGGTCGATCTGCCCCATATCTGGGCGCCTTGGACGAAGCGCGTGCTGCTTGGCGCGGACGATGTCGTGATTTCCACGACGCCGGACCTTGCCGGTCTGCGCAATACGAAGAACATCGTCGATCTTCTCAAGCAGACCCGCACGAACGACACGCTGCCCCATGTCGTGCTCAATCAGGTTGGTGTGTCCAAGCGCCCGGAAATTCCGGTGAAGGATTTCGCCGAGGCGATCGAGGTGGAACCGACGCTGGTTCTGCCTTTCAATCCGCAGCTTTTCGGAACGGCGGCCAATAACGGCCAGATGCTCGATGAGGTCGACCCCAAGAGCAAAACCGTGCTGGGACTGAAGCACCTTGCCAGCGTGGTGATCGGCCGCAAGGAAGTGCAGCAACGTTCGAAATCCATTCTTCCTTTCCTCAGCCGCCTCACGGGCAAGAAGGAGGGCTGATCCTTGTTCGGTAAGAGGCAAGACGGCATCCCGCAGAAGCGGCCGGCGGCACCAGCGCCCCAGCCGCAAGAACCTGCGCGCCCGCCTGCAGCCGGCGAAGCGCCGCCGCCGCCTCTGCCGGGCGGCGCGCCGGCGGCACCTGCCGCTGCCACGCCGCCGCCAGCACCGAAACCTGCGCCGGCCGCGCCTGCCAAACCGGCAGCGCTTGCAAAGGCCAAGCCCGCGCCCGCCGCTCCGGCGGCAAAGGCGGCGCCGTTCGAGCGGGAAAAATCGGCCGATTACTATCAGATCAAAACCTCGATCTTCAACGCGCTGATCGACACGATCGATCTTACCCAGCTTGCACAGCTCGACCGGGAAAGCGCGCGCGATGAAATCCGCGACATCGTCAACGAGATCATCGCGATCAAGAATGTCGTCATGTCCATTGCCGAGCAGGAAGAACTGCTCGAGGATATTTGCAACGACGTTCTGGGGTACGGGCCGCTCGAGCCGCTTCTGGCGCGTGACGATATCGCCGACATTATGGTCAATGGCGCAGGCCGCACTTTCATCGAAGTGAACGGCAAGGTGCAGCTGACCAATGTGCGCTTCCGCGACAATGCGCAGCTTCTCAATATCTGTCAGCGCATCGTGAGCCAAGTGGGCCGCCGCGTCGATGAATCGAGCCCGATTTGCGACGCGCGCCTTTCCGACGGCTCCCGTGTCAACGTCATTGCGCCGCCGCTGTCCATCGACGGCGCCGCTCTTACCATCCGTAAGTTCCGCCGCGACCGGCTGCGCCTTGACGATCTCGTCAAATTCGGCTCGATCTCGCCGGAAGGGGCGACGATCCTGGAAGTGATCGGCCGGGTGCGCTGTAACATTCTGATTTCCGGCGGTACGGGTTCGGGTAAGACCACGCTGCTTAACTGCATGACCGCCTTTATCGATCAGGACGAGCGCGTCATCACATGCGAAGACGCCGCCGAATTGCAGCTCCAGCAGCCCCATGTCGTGCGCCTTGAAACACGCCCGCCGAACCTCGAAGGCAGCGGCGAAATTACCATGCGCGATCTTGTGAAGAACTGCCTGCGTATGCGCCCCGAACGTATCATCGTCGGCGAGGTGCGCGGCCCGGAAGCTTTCGACCTTCTGCAGGCCATGAATACCGGCCATGACGGTTCCATGGGCACCTTGCACGCCAACTCTCCGCGCGAGGCGCTGAGCCGTCTTGAAAGCATGATCACGATGGGCGGTTTTGCGCTGCCGTCGAAAACTATCCGCGAGATGATCTGCGGCTCCATCGATATCGTCATTCAGGCCGCACGCCTGCGCGATGGGACGCGCCGTATTACTCACATTACCGAAGTGCTGGGCCAGGAAGGCGATGTGATCATCACGCAGGATCTGATGACCTACGACATCGAAGGGGAAGATGCGAACGGGCGCCTTCTCGGTAAACATAAGTCGACCGGTATCGCGCGCCCGGCGTTCTGGGACAAAGCGAAATATTACAACGAGCATAATCGCCTGGCCGCCGCCCTCGATGCGTCCCAGGATTAGGGGCGCGGATGGATCAGGCAACTCTCATCACGCTGGCTGTTGCGCTTCTCTCCGCCCTTTGCATCGGCGGAGTGGGCTTCGTTCTGTTCGGCGCGGGAGAGAACGCCGCCGCCAAACGCGTGGCCCGCGTTACCTCTGCCAATGAGCGGGCCAAGAACGCTTCCAAGAAAATGGGCCGTGAGGAAGGTCAGCGGCGCAAACAGATTCAAGATTCGCTCAAAGACCTCGAAGAAAAACAGAAAGAACAGAAGAAAAGCCTGACGATCAAATTGCGGATCGAGCGGGCCGGGCTCGATATCAGCCTGCGCACCTTCTATTTGGCAAGCGTCGCGGCGGGCATACTTGTCATGCTGGCGATCCTGATTACCGGCATGTCGCCCATCGCCGCGCTTCTGGCGGGTTTTGCCACCGGCTTCGGCGTGCCGCGCTGGGTTCTGGGCTTTCTCATCAAGCGCCGCCAGGCCGCCTTTTCCGAAGAATTCGCCAATGCCATCGACGTGATCGTGCGCGGTGTGAAGGCGGGCCTGCCGGTCAACGATTGCCTGCGCATTGTCGCCCAGGAAAGCGCCCCCGTCGTTGCCGCCGAGTTCAGCGAAGTGGTGGAAGGGCAGAAGGTGGGCGTCACCCTGGAAGAGGGGCTCAAGAAAGTCTATGAGCGCATGCCGCTTCAGGAAGTCAATTTCTTCATGATCACGCTGTCGATCCAGGCGAAATCCGGCGGCAACTTGTCCGAAGCCTTGGGCAACCTCTCCCGCGTGCTGCGTGACCGCAAGAAGATGCGCGGCAAGATCACCGCCATGTCCCAGGAAGCCAAATCCTCCGCCGCGATCATCGGCGCCTTGCCGCCGAGCGTGGCCGTCATTCTTTATCTCGTTTCGCCCGACTATATCGGACTGCTCTTCACCACCACGCTCGGTCAATTGATTATCGCTGCCGGCGTGACATGGATGCTGATCGGCATTCTCGTCATGCGCAAGATGATCAATTTCGATTTTTAAGGAGGCGGACATGGATTTTCTCTACAGCCTCACCGAGCCTGAAAATGCGCTCATGCTGCTTGCCGGTCTTGCCGCCTTCGCCACCATCGTGACGCTGGCCATGCCGCTGCTCGTCTCCGACAAGCTGGGCGAGCGGATGAAATATGTCGCGACCGAACGCGAAGCGCTGCGCCGCCAGTTCCGCGAGGATATGGCCCGCCAGCGCACCGACCGCCTGCGCCACGACCCGCGCGGCTTCGTCAAGAAAGTGGTGGACCAGCTCAATCTGCATGAGCTCCTCGAAGGCGAGGAGATCAAGGGCAAGCTGAAGCAGGCGGGTCTGCGCGGTCAGGCACCGCTTTATACCTTCCTGTTCTTCCGCTTCGTGGCCCCCATCATTCTGGGCCTGGGGACATTGCTCTATCTGTTTCTGGTCGATGATTTCGACATGCGCGGCACGGCCCGTATCGCCATTGCTTTCGGCGCCATGATCATCGGTTTCTATCTGCCCAATATCGTGCTGCAGAACATGGTGCAGCGGCGCCAGGAATCCATCCAGCGCGCCTTTCCCGATGCGCTCGATCTTTTGCTCATTTGCGTGGAATCGGGCATGTCCATCGAGGCGGCGTTCGGCAAGGTGTCGACGGAAGTGGGCAACAGTTCCATCGAGCTGATGGAGGAAATGACACTGACGACGGCCGAGCTTTCCTATTTGCAGGATCGGCGCGTTGCTTATGAAAACCTGGCCTCCCGCACCGGCCTTCCCGGCGTGAAGGGGCTTTGTATGAGCCTCATTCAGGCCGAGCGGTACGGGACGCCGCTGGGCCAGGCGCTGCGCGTCATGGCGCAAGAAAACCGGGATATCCGCATGGCGGCGGCGGAAAAGAAAGCGGCCGCTCTGCCGCCGAAGCTCACCGTGCCCATGATCGCTTTCTTCCTGCCGGCGCTTTTCGCGGTCATTCTGGGCCCGGCCGCCATTCAGTTCATGAATTAAGCCGGCAGTTCATGAATTAAACTGGGCGGTTCCCCGCTTATCGGCAAAAGACCCGCGCTTATCGCCAAAAGAAAAGCCGCGCTGGCAGAGCGCGGCTTTTTCGTTTTGAAAAGATTTGAAATTACTGGATCTGCGTGTCGATCGGCGCATCGAGCTGTTCCATCTGCTTCCAAAGTGCCGGCTGCACCAGCATGGAGCGGATGTAATCGATATTGTTGCTGACGACATTGGGCGGCAGGTCGGCCTTGGCCAGGCGGGCCGCTTCGTCGAAATCGCCCTTCAGGCCGAGCACGAGCGACAGGTTTTGCCGCGCCTTGGCACCGGCGGAGGGATTGGAGACCGCGCGGCGCAATGTCTGCTCGGCTTCCACAAGCTCGCCCGCCAAAGCCTGGGAAAGGCCCAGATTGGTCAGGATGCTGGGATGGTCGGGGGCGAGCTTCAGCGCGCTGCGGTATTTCATCTGCGCTTCGCTGTGCTGACCCTGCTGATCGTAAGCAACGCCCTGCGCGGCCAAAACACGCCAATCGCTCGGGTTGAGCGTGGCCGCTTTCACAAGCACCGGAATGGCTTTCGTTCCCTGACCGGCCGCAACCATCACTTTGCCGTATTCGGCCATGATCCCGGCATGATCGGGATGCTGGCGCGCGGCGACGGAGAGCACGGTCATGGCCTGTTCGAAGGATTTGAGCTGGCGCAGGCTTGCGCCATATTTGGCCGCGGTTTCCGCATCACCCGGATTTTGCTCGTACTGGCCGCCCCAATAGGCCGCATCGGCAATTGGATTGCCGCTTTCACCCGCGCTCACGCCAAGGCTCGCCGGGTTCACGGTGGATTGCGGGCCCTCGCTCGTGGCGCAGGCGCCCAGCACAAGAACGGATGCCAGCACTGGCATCAGTCTGGCACGTCCTTTAAACTTGGATTGCGCCGGTTTCCCCATGATCCGATCCCTGAAAGCAAAACGTCCTGGCCGAAAGGCGGCCTTTATGTCCCTTATTTTGCGTCAGAGGTCTCAAGAAAGGCTTAAACATAAGGCGTCTTGTGGCCCGGCAGTGCCCCCGCAGGCTTTTGAAACCGGGACTTATGAAGTAAACGGAACGTAAATTTCCATCGGAAGCTGGCACCGCCACCGGCCGGAGAAACAGGAACACGAATGTCCGACCCGCATGAAAATGAGGAACCAGGAACGAACGCCCCGGCAAAGGGCAGCCGGGCCGCGCGGTTTTTCCGGCAAGGCTGGGAGCGCATGTCGAGCTGGGACAAGGAGCGTGTTGCCTATCTGCTGCTCGGCGCCATTGTCTTTGGCGTTTTGGCGCTTGGGGTCGTGCGCTCGGGAGCCTGGACGTCGGACGAGGCGGGCAAAGTAACATTTTTCCGTATCGCGACGGGGGCAACGGGGGGCACCTATTTCCGCATGGGCGAGGTGCTGGCCGGGGTGATCAGCCGCCCGCCCGGCGGGGACCCGTGCGAGCTCGGCGGGCGCTGCGGTGTCGACGGGCTCATTGCCGTCGTCAAAAGCTCGCCCGGCTCGGTGGCCAATGTGCGCAATGTCGCGACCGGCATTTTCGAAAGCGGGCTTGTGCAGGCGAATGTCCTCGATGCCGCCTTCAAGGGCGAGGGGATTTTCAAAGGCGAGGCGCCGCGCGAGAACCTGCGTGTCATTGCCAATCTTTATCCCGAAGCGCTGCATCTCGTCGCCGCGATGGATAGCGAGATCGAAACGGTTAGCGATCTGAAAGGCAAGCGTGTCGCCATCGGCTCCAAGGGCTCGGGCACCTGGGTCGATGCCCATGCGATCATGAACGAATTCGGTATCCGCAAACGCAGCCTGACGCTGCTCGAGGAAGATGCCAACCGCGCCGCCGATCTTTTATTGTCGGGCGAAATCGATGCCTTCTTCATGATCACCGGCGCGCCTGCGCCTTTGATCCGCACGCTCATCTTGCGCGATGCGGGCCGGCTGGTGCCCATCGAAGGCGCGCCTGCCGAAGGACTGCGCATCAAGAACGCCCATTATGAAGGCTATACGATCGAGGAAGGAGTATATCCGGGCACCGGCGCCATAGGCACGATCGCCGTCGGCGCCATGTGGGTGACGCGGGCGGACATGCCCGAGGAACTGGTGCACGACATAACACGAGCGCTTTTCGACGAGCGCAGCAAAGAAACGCTCGCCCTCTCGCATCCGGAAAGGGCATTGATCATGCCCGAAACAGCCGTGCGCGGCGTGCCGATCTTCCTGCATCCAGGCGCCGAGCGGTACTACTTCGAAAAAGGTATCCTGGCCCGCTGAACCGCCGCGCCTTTAAGCGATATCGCCCGGGTCCTTGATCACCGCTTGTGCCGCGATCACACGTTCACCGTTGAAGGTAAGGCTCGGCGAGCCATAGAGCCGGTAGCCGTTTTCCAGCGCCTCGCTCACTTTCTCGCAAAATGCTTTGTCGTCTGGGCCGGTCAAGAGCCTGTAGCGCAGTTCGGACATGTGGTTTACTCCCGCTCCATCGCCCTCATTGCGTAAAAACCGGCCTCTCTATAAGGTCTGGCGGCAATGACGGCTTCTATCTGTGTGAGATGATTGTGCGCGATTTACTGATCAGCGAAAGCGAAAACAAGGCCATTCCGGTCTGGGCCCTGAAAAAAGCGGACCTGGAGACCTGGAAGGGCGAACATGCAGGCGCGCGGGCCCATTGGGCCGAGACGCAGCGGTTCGAAGCCGAGGAAGGGCGCGTGCTCATGCTGCCCGCCGATGATGGGGGCATTGCGGGTGTGCTCTTGGGGCTGGGCGATGGCGGGGATCCTTTCGCCTTCGGCGCGCTGACACAGGCGCTGCCGCTCGGCGATTACCGGATTTGTGAGTTCTCGGGCGCCGATCCTTATCTTGCCGCGCTTTCATGGGTGCTGGGCGCCTACCGCTTCACCCGTTACGCCGGCAAGGTGAAAGAATTCCCGCGTCTTGTTCTGCCCGAAGGGGTGAAGAAGGCGGACGTGTTGCGTGATGCGGGCGCCGTCTTTCTGGTGCGCGATCTCGTCAACACACCGGCAGGCGATCTCGGCCCCGCCGAGCTTGAGGAAGCCGCCCGCCAGCTTGCCAAAGCCCATGGCGCGAAGATCGATGTCATTACCGGTGACGCGCTGCTGGGCGCGAACTATCCCATGGTCCATGCGGTCGGCCGGGCGGCGGGGGCGGGCGCCGAGCCCCGCCTCATCGACATCCGCTGGGGCAATCCTGAAGGACGCAAGGTGACGCTGGTCGGCAAGGGTGTTTGCTTCGACACCGGCGGGCTCAATCTCAAACCCGGCAATTCCATGGGGCTCATGAAAAAGGATATGGGCGGGGCGGCCCATGTCCTCGCCCTCGGGCAAATGATCATGGAGCGCGGGCTCGATATCTGCCTGCGCATTCTCGTGCCGGCCGTTGAAAATGCGGTGGCGGGCAATGCCTTCCGCCCCGGCGATGTTTTGCAAAGCCGCAAGGGTCTCACCGTGGAAATCGGCAATACCGATGCCGAAGGCCGGCTTATTCTCGCCGATGCCCTGGCGGAAGCGGACGGGGAAGCGCCGGAACTTCTGATCGATATGGCGACGCTGACGGGCGCGGCCCGTGTGGCGCTCGGCCCTGACCTGCCGCCTTATTATACGAAGGACGAGGCCTTTGCCGGTGAATTGCAGGCGCTTGCCAAGGCTCATGCGGACCCAATGTGGCGGCTGCCGCTTTGGGGGCCTTATGACAAATGGCTCGACTCGCAGATCGCGGATGTGAACCACATTACCGAAAACGGTTTTGCAGGCTCGGTAACGGCGGCGCTTTTCCTCAGCCGTTTCGTGGAAAAGGCGAAAACCTACGTCCATTTCGACATTTATGCCTGGAACCCCGCAGCGAAACCGGGCAGGCCCTTGGGCGGGGCGGCGCAGACGATCCGCGCCCTCGACCGCTATATCGCCCGTCATTTCGGCTGATAGGGCGCAGGTTCCCGGCGCTTTCGGGCGGCCCGAACCAAGGCGCTTTATTTTAATCCCCGGCCCCGCTAGGATGAAACGCATCCGAAACGGATAAGGCAGCCGGGGGGATTTGCCGATGACACTGGAGCTCAAGCCGCTGCATGCGCTCAAGCTCTGGCATGATGTAATGGTCGAAATGGTGCGGGATGAGGGCCCGGATCTGTCGGCCCGCCAGATATCCATATTGCTGACGGTCTATCTCGAGCCGCCGCCGCACACGGTGCGCGGCCTTGCCGCCAAGCTGGGCGTCTCCAAACCGGCCATCACCCGCGCGCTCGACACGATGGGCCGGCTCGATCTTTTAAGGCGCAAGCGCGACGAGCAGGACAAGCGTAACGTGCTCGTTCAGCGTACGGTGAAAGGCTCCGTGTTTCTGACCGATTTCGCCGATTCCATCATCGAGAAGGCAAAGGTCATTCAGCCGTGACGCAGTCCAATGAGAGGAAAAATCCAGACCGGCGTCTCAACCCTTACCGGCCGGACTTGGCGGCGGCGCATCTGCGCGGCGAGGTGGAGGCGGCGCGCTTCGAAGAAGGTGAAGATCATTCGGTGATCACGGGCGCGGCCGCCTTGCGCCGCAAGCCCGCGCCGGATGGGGCAATGGATACGCAAATTCTTTTCGGCGAAACCTTCCGCGTTTATGAGGAAAAGAACGGCTGGGCCTGGGGCCAATCCGCTTTCGATGATTATGTGGGCTATGTGGATGCGACCCATCTTCTGCCCAAGCGCGCCGAGCCTGAGCACCGGGTGGTGGCGCTGCGCACCTTCATCTATCCGCGCCCGGATATGAAAACCCAGCCCGTTGTGCCTTTGCCCATGAACGCCAAGGTCAAGGTGGCGGGCGCAGCGGGCCGTTTCAGTGAGATCGAAGGCGGCGGTTTCGTCTTTTCCGCCCATCTCGCGCCCATCGGCGCCTATGTCGATGATTATGTCGCCATTGCCGAAAGCTTTCTCGGCACGCCTTATCTATGGGGCGGGCGGGGCAGCATGGGGCTGGATTGTTCGGGCCTTGTGCAAATGGCGCTGGAGCGGGCGGGCATTCATTCCCTGCGCGACACGGATATGCAGGAAGCAGCGCTCGGCGAGCGGCTGGCCGAGCCTTACGACCTGACGGGCCTGAGGCGCGGCGATCTTGTCTTCTGGCGCGGCCATGTCGGCATCATGTGCGATGAAAAGACGATGCTCCACGCCAATGCCACTTTCATGGCGGTGACGCGCGAGCCTCTGGAAGATGCAGCAGGGCGCATTTCGCGCACCGACGGGCCCATCACCTCGGTCAAGCGCCTCACAAATGGTATCTAATGGGCGGTATGTGGCGGGCGGTATCTAAAACCGCTTATTGGCGCACCGCCTTGTTGCCTGCCGCTTCCAGATCGAAAGCTGCAGCCATCAGCGCTTTCGTATAGTCGGTTTTCGGCGCATCGAAGATCGTGTCGGCGGAGCCTGCTTCCACCACCTTACCGTCTTTCATCACTATGACATTATGGGCAAGCGCGCGCACTACCTTCAAATCGTGACTGATGAAGAGATAGGCGAGTTTGCGCCGCTCCTGAAGATCGCGCAGCAGTTCCACGATCTGCGCCTGCACGGACATGTCGAGCGCCGAGGTCGGTTCATCCAGCATCAAGAAGCGCGGGGAGAGAACGAGCGCGCGGGCGATGGCGACGCGCTGGCGCTGCCCGCCGGAAAATTCATGCGGATAGCGGTCCTGCACTTGCGGGTCGAGCCCGACTTCGCGCAACACCTCCGAGACGATCTCGCGCCGTTCGTCATAGGAAAGCCCGCGCTGCTGCACGAGAAGCCCTTCCTCGATGACTTGGCTGATGGAAAGGCGCGGCGAGAGCGAGCCGTAAGGGTCCTGAAAGACCACCTGCATGTTCCGCCGCAAGGGCCGCATCTCCTTGGCGCTGAGCCCTTGAATGTTGCGTGTGTCGAAATGAATGTCGCCTTCCGACGATAAAAGTCGCATCAGCGCAAGACCGAGCGTCGTTTTGCCGGAGCCGGATTCGCCCACAATGCCGAGCGTTTCTCCTTCCCGGAGCGCGAGCGAGACCCCGTCCACGGCCTTGATATGGCCGACCGTTTTGCGCAGGAAGCCCTTCTTAATCGGAAACCAGACTTTGAGGTTCTCCGTTTCCATGATCTGCGGCGCGCTTTCCGGATAAGGCCCGGGTCTCCCTTTCGGCTCTGAGGCAAGAAGGTGGCGCGTATAGGCATGGGCGGGCGCGGAGAAAATTTCCGCCGTCTTGCCGCTTTCCACCACCTCGCCTTTGGTCATTACGTAAACGCGGCCGGCCATTTTCCGCACGATGCCGAGATCATGGGTGATGAGCAAAAGCGCCATGCCCATTTCCCGCTGCAGTTTCTGCAGAAGTTCGAGGATCTGCGCCTGTACCGTCACATCGAGCGCGGTGGTCGGCTCGTCGGCAATCAGAAGGTCGGGCTCATTGGCAAGCGCCATGGCGATCATCACGCGCTGGCGCTGGCCGCCGGAAAGTTGATGGGGGTAGGCGCTGAGCCGCTCGGCGGCATTTTGAATGCCGACTTTTTCCAGAAGCTCGAGCACCCGCGCACGCGCCGCCTCCGGCTTCATGTTTTTGTGGCGGATCAGCATTTCCCCCACCTGCCGCTCGATCGTGTGGAGCGGGTTGAGGGAGGTCATGGGCTCCTGAAAGATCATGGAAATGCGGTTGCCGCGCACTTCCTGCAAATCCGCTTCGCCTGCCTGCATCAGATCTTCCCCGGAAAAGAGGATTTTGCCGCCCGGATGAAAGGCTTGGGGATAGGGAAGCAGTTTCAGGATCGAGAGCGCGGTGACGGATTTGCCCGAGCCCGATTCGCCCACCAGCGCCACGGTCTCGCCTTTCTCGATATGCAGCGAGACGCCTTTCACCGCCTCCATCACGGTTTCCCCGGAGCGGAAGGAGACGCGCAGGTCCTGAATGTCGATCAATGCGCTCATGCCATTCGTCCTTATGTCAGCGTCTTGCGGGGATCGAAGGCATCGCGCACCGCCTCACCGATGAAGATGAGGAGCGAGAGCATGATGGCGATGGAGAAGAACCCGGCAAAGCCGAGCCACGGCGCCTGCAGATTGGCTTTACCTTGCGCCAAAAGTTCGCCGAGGGAGGGCGAGCCGGGCGGCAGGCCGAAGCCTAAAAAGTCGAGCGAGGTGAGCGTCGTGATTGACGAGTTTAGAATGAAAGGCAGGAAAGTCAGCGTTGCGACCATGGCATTGGGCAGCAGGTGTTTGAACATAATGACGATATTGGAAACGCCGAGCGCGCGGGCCGCTTTCACATATTCGAAGTTGCGCGCGCGAAGGAACTCCGCCCGCACGACACCGACCAGCGCCACCCAGCTGAAGAGCAAAAGAATGCCGAGCAATATCCAAAAATTGGGCTCGATGATCGCCGCGATGATGATCAGCAGATAGAGCGCGGGCACGGCGTTCCAGATTTCGATGACGCGCTGGAAGATAAGGTCGGTCCAGCCGCCGAAATAGCCCTGCACGGCGCCGGCCGCCACCCCGATGATGGAAGAAAGCAGCGTCAGCACCAGGCCGAAAATCACCGAAAGGCGGAAGCCGTAGATGAGCCGGGCCACCACATCGCGGCCCTGATCGTCCGTGCCGAGCCAGTTTTCCGCGCTGGGCGGGGCGGGGGCGGGCACCGGCAAATCACGGTTGATCGTTTGATAGGAATAGGGAATGAGCGGCCAGATGATCGTGCCATCCCCTTCCTTCTCGATCAGCTCCTGCACATAAGGGTCGCGGTAATCTGCGGCGGTGGCGAAAAAGCCGCCGAACTCCGTTTCCGGGTAATCGACAAAAACCGGAAAGTAGAATTCGTCATTATGGATGACGAGGAGCGGGCGGTCGTTGGCGATGAACTCGGCGAACATAGAAAAGACGAAGAGCACCGCGAAGATCCAGAGGCTCCAATAGCCCCGGCGGTTGTTTTTGAAATTGACCCAGCGGCGCTGATTGAGCGGGCTGACGCGGATGGGCCGGCGCAGAAGGGTTTCAAGAACGCGCATTCTCACACCTCCCGCGTTTCGAAATCGATCCGGGGATCGATCCAGGTATAGGTGAGATCGGAAATCAGCGTCACCACCATGCCGATCAGCGAAAAGATATAAAGCGTTGCAAAGACCACCGGATAATCCCGGTTGACGATGGACTCGAAGGAAAGAAGCCCTAGCCCGTCGAGCGAGAAAATCGTTTCGATGAGAATGGAGCCGGCGAAGAACGCCCCGACAAAAGCGCCGGGAAAGCCCGCCACCACGATCAGCATGGCATTACGGAAGACATGGCCGTAAAGCACTTGGCGTTCTTTCAGCCCCTTGGCGCGGGCGGTGACGACATAATGTTTTTTGATTTCATCGAGAAAGGAGTTCTTCGTCAAAAGCGTGGTCGTCGCAAAAGCCCCGATCACCATGGAAAGCACGGGCAGGGCGATATGCCAGAAATAATCGAGGATCTGCGCATACCAGGGAAGCTCGGCCCAATTTTCCGAGGTCAGGCCCCTCAGTGGGAAAATCTGGAAATAGTTTCCCCCGGCAAAAACGACGATGAGAAAGACGGCGAAGAGAAAACCGGGTACCGCATAGCCCACGATAATCGCCCCGCTCGTCCAGACGTCGAAGCGGCTGCCGTCCCGCACGGCTTTGGCAATGCCGAGCGGAATGGAGATGAGATAAGTGATCAGCGTCGTCCAGAGCCCGAGAGAAATGGAGACCGGCATTTTTTCCAGCACCAGATCGACCACGGCGACATCGCGGAAATAGCTTTCGCCGAAATCGAAGCGGGCGTAATTCCAGATCATCAGGCCGAAGCGCTCATGCACCGGCTTGTCGAAACCGAATTGCTTTTCCAGCTCCTTGATGAATTCCGGATCGAGGCCCTGCGCGCCGCGGTATTTGCTCGTCACATCGCCGCCCGAGCCGCCGGACGTGCCTTGATTGGCGCCGAAATCGCCGCTGCCGCCGCCCACCCGGGCAGTGGCCGAAACCTCCGTGCCGGTGAGTTGCGCGATGACGCGCTCCACCGGCCCGCCGGGGGCGAATTGCACCACGATGAAACTGACAAGCATGATCCCGAGAAGGGTCGGGATCATGAGTAACAAGCGCCGCAGAATATAGGCTGCCATGGACGGTCCGTTTTCCCCTGCTGTTAGCCTGAGCCTATAGGAGGCCGCGCCCTTCCCCAAGGGCCTCGAGCTTATACGTCTATTCGTCTTTTATGTCCGTGGACCACCAGGTGTCGATGGCGCCGAGCTGATAGGCCGGTTTTTCTGCCGGTCGGCCGAAGCGGTCCCAGAAGGCCAGATGATGGCTCGCCTTATACCATTGCGGCACCCAGTAGTGCCCGGCGCGCAAAACCCGGTCGAGGGCGCGGGCCGCCGTCTCCTGTTCCTCCCGGCTCGCCGCTTCGATCACCTTGTCGATCAGCGCGTCGATCACCGGATCGGAAATACCCGACAGGTTGCGGCTGCCGGGCTGCGCGGCAAAAGAAGAGCCCCAATAAGAGCGCATCTCGATGCCCGGCGTCAGCGCCATGGAATAGCGCATGGTGGTCAGATCGAAATCATACGTGTCGAGCCGGCGCTGATATTGCGCCGAATCGACGACGCGCAGTCTCGCATCGATGCCGAGAAATTGCAGATTGCGGATGTAAGGCGCGTTGATCCGCTCCCATGTGGGCTCGTTGGTCAGAAACTCGATGGAGAGCACCTCGCCCTCATCGTTGACGCGCTTGCCGTCTTCAATGCGCCAGCCTGCTTCCTCCAGAAGCCCGGCGGCTTTGCGCAGAAGCGTGCGGTCCCGGCCCGAGCCGTCTGAAACGGGCGGGCTCACCGGTTCGCTGAAAACTTCTTCCGGCAGCCTGTCGCGGTAAGGGGCAAGCAGCGCGAGTTCGCCTTCGCTGGGCACCCCTTCGGCTTTCATGGGCGAGTTCTCGAAGAAACTCTCCGTGCGCTTATAAAGCCCATAAAACTGATTGCGGTTCGTCCATTCAAAATCGAACGCATAGGAAAGCGCCTCGCGCAGGCGCGGATCGGCGAATTTTTCCCGCCGCGTATTGATGAACCAACCTTGCGCGCCGGACGGGCTTTCATCCGGCAGCACGAGCTGTTTGACACGGCCTTCTTTAAGGGCCGGGAAGTTATACTCCGTCGCCCAGACCTTGGAGGTGAACTCCTCGCGGAAAAGATATTGCCCGGCTTTAAAGGCTTCGAACTGCGCCGTGCGGTCGCGGAAATATTCAAAACGGATTTCGCCGAAATTCCACCGGCCTTTATTCACATTCAGATCGCGCGCCCAATAATCCTTCACCCGCTCATAGGTGATGGCGCGGCCGGGCTCCGCCTTCTTGACCTTGTAAGGCCCGGAGCCCAAAGGCGGCTCCAGCGTCGTGCGGTCGAACTCGTGCTCCGTGTAATAGGCTTTGGAGAAGACCGGCAATTGCGCGAGGAAAAGCGGCAGGTCCCGCGTCTGCTTGCCGGTAAATTCGATCACCAGCGTGGCGGCATCGGGCGCGGAGATGGCGGCCACCTCGCGCATGTTCTGCGCGATCAGGGGATGGCCTTTGTCCTTGAGAAGCGCCAGCGTGAAGGCGGCATCTTCCGCCGTCAGCGGCGAGCCGTCATGAAAATAAGCCCCGCCGCGCAAATGAAAGGTGAGGCGGTTGCCGTCTTCCGACAGCGCGGCGCTTTCGGCCACGAGCCCGTAAAGCGCATCGGGCTCGTCGAAATTGCGCACCATGAGCGTATCGAACACCATCTCCATGCCTTGCGCCGCGGTGCCGCGCAGGATGAAGCTGTTGAGCGAATCGAAGCTCATGAAGCCCTGATTGTAACGAACGGTCGGGCCGATCAGCGAAAGCGTGCCGCCCTTGGTCGCATCCGGATTGACATAGGAGAAATGCGAAAAGCCTTTCTCATACTCAAAGTCCCCGAAAATCGAGAGCCCGTGCTGCGCTTCGCCTGCATGGGTACCCGAAAACCCGGCGCTTAAGGCAAGGGAAAGGCTAAGCGCGGCGGTGCGGAAAAAGGTTTTTCTCATTCGCCCGGTCATTCACTGGCCGCCCGCGCGTCCCACCAGATATTCGGAAAGCCGATGGCATATTCAGGGGTGGGGTCGGGATGTTTGATATAGGCCCAGCGCGCCACCCGCGTCACCGGCGAGTGCCATTGCGGAATGACGTAATGGTTCCAAAGCAATACCCGGTCGAGCGCTTTCGTGGCAGCCACCAGCTCTGCGCGGTCCTTGGCGAAGATAACCTTATCGATCAGCGCTTCGACGACGGGATTGCAGATGCCCATCAGGTTGCGCCCGCCCGGCGCCTTGCCTGCCTCGCAGCCCCAGAAATCGCGCTGCTCGTTGCCGGGCGAAAGCGATTGCGGGAAACTGCCCACCACCACGTCGAAATTATAATTGTCAGTGCGGTTTTGATATTGCGCGGTGTCGACAAGGCGGATGCTGCTTTCGATGCCGAGTCGCTCCAGGGAACGCGCGAAAGGCTGCACCACCCGCTCGAAGGTCGGGCTGACGAGCAGAAATTCGATTTCGAGCGGCTTGCCGGTTTCCTCGTTTACTAGCTTATTGTCTTTGACGTTCCAGCCCGCTTCTTGGAGCAGCATCACCGCTTTGCGCAAATTGTCCCGGTTGTTGCCGGACCCGTCCGTTGCCGGGTTCTCGTAAGGCTGGGTGAAAAGCGCTTCGGGCAGGTTCTCGCGGTGTTCTTCCAAAAGTTCCTTTTCCCGGCCTTCCGGCAGCCCCGTGGCGGCGAGTTCGGAATTTTCGAAATAGCTGTCCGTGCGCGTGTACTGGCCGTAGAAAATGTTCTTGTTCATCCATTCGAAATCGAAGGCATAGTTCAGTGCTTTGCGCACGCGCGGGTCCTGAAATTTTTCCCGGCGCAGGTTGAAGACGAAAGCCTGCATACCCTCGCCCTGGCCGGTTTCAAGCTCGTCGCGCACGATGCGCCCGTCTTTCACCGCCGGCACGTCATAGCCGGTCGCCCAGTTCTTGGCGCTGTTTTCAAGGCGCACATCCACATTTCCGGCTTTAAAGGCTTCGAGCGCAATGGTCGGATCGCCGAAATAGATGAACTCCATTTCCCCGAAATTATGCGCGCCGATATTCACGTTAAGGTCCTGGGCCCAATAATCCTCCACCCGCTCATAGGTGATGGACTGACCGGCTTTGACTTCCTTGACCCGGTAAGGGCCGGAGCCGAGCGGCGGCTCCAGCGTCGTCGCGTTGAACTCCCGCTCCGCCCAGTAATGCTTCGGCAGCACCGGAAGCTGGCTGACGATCTGCGGCAATTCCCGGTTGCCGGAGACGGCGAAGGTGAATTTCACCTCGAGCGGCGAGAGCTTTTCCGCCTTCACCACATCGGCGTAGTAAGCGTTATAGAAGGGGTGGTTGGCTTTCAGCGTTTCGAAGGTCCAGACCACATCTTCCGGCTTGATGCGCGTGCCGTCCTGGAAGGTTGCCCGCGCATTTAAAGTGAAAGTGACGGAGGAAAAGTCTTCCGGATACGTGACGCTTTCCGCGATCAGCCCGTATTCGCTCGACGGCTCGTCCAGTGAGAGCGTCATCAGCGTATCGTAGATGAGCTGGATACCGGCGGCCGGGCGGCCTTTGACGATGTAAGGGTTGAGCGTGTCGAAACTGCCGATCGCCCCGTAGCGCAGCTTGCCGCCTTTAGGCGCCTCGGGGTTCACATAATCGAACCGCTCGAAGCCTTTTTCATATTTGACCGAGCCGAAAAGCGAAAGACCATGGGCGGTGACGGGTTCGGCTGCTGCGGGCGCTGCAAAGGCAAGAGTGCCTGTCAGAAGAGCTTGGATGAAAAGGGCGCCGCTGCGCCGCTTGGCCGGGCCTCTGGTCACTGTCACGCCGTTCTCTCCCTTGTCCCTTATGTCTCTTGGTTTTGTGATGCACCCCATCGGGCCATACAATTAAGGCCATTCTGGGCCATTATTTGCGTCTTGCAACCGTGCCCGCCTTCTTGCCCGGTAAGCGGGCGCCGGGAAGCGGGTGGGGCAGCCGCAAAGAAAAACGCGCCCGGTTTCCCGGACGCGTCATTCAAACCGATCCTGGCGGTAATTCCGCCTGAATTTTTCGTAAGGTCTTATTCGGCCGCCGGCTCGCCTGCTGCTTCTTCAGCTTCCGGTTCCGGCAGCGGCTGGTTGCTGCCCAGCGAGTTCAGATAGACCAGAAGGTCCGCCCGGTCGCCTTCTTTGCGGATGCCGGCAAAGGCCATGGCGGTGCCGGAGGCAAAGCCGCTCGGCTTTTCGATGAAATGATCGAGCTTGGCGAAGGTCCATTCACCCTCAAGCCCCTGCAGCGCGTCGGAATAGCCGAAGCCGCCGCGGCTGGCGATGTCCTTGCCCACGACGCCGTAAAGGTTCGGGCCAATCTTGTTCGCGCCGCCTTCTTCAAACGTGTGGCAGGCCGCGCATTTCTTCGCCACTTTTTCGCCGTCGCTGATGGAGGCGTTGGCCAGAAGTTCGGCCAGCGAAGGGCCCTGCTCCTCGGCTTCCGCTTCTCCGCCTGCAGCCGCGCCTTCATCCTCGGCCACCGCGACCTCGAAGGCCTTCGGATCGGCTTCTTCGGTGTGGTAGAGCACACCGGCGAAATTGGCGACGCCCAGTACGACCAGTACCGAGAAAAGCACCGCGCCGGCGATTTTGTTGAGTTCGAAACTATCCATTGACCCCGAGCCTCCGCCCGTTTCTGCTTGGGGCGCGGCGGGTCCGCCTGCATCCCCTCGTGAAACGTAAATTGTGCGCGAGCGGCGGCCCTGTCGATAAGGCCCCGCCCAGTTGGCGCGGAGATTAGCCGCTTCCCCCCGCGCGCCGCAAGCCGTATAAGTCCCGCGAGGTAAGGAAAAACAACGGGATAGGGGTCTGAGCGCGCCGGATTCGGCATTTGCGGCGATCCGTCGCAGGGTTTCTCCCGCAAGAGACGCAGTTCAGGGCCGTCCCGCCCATAGAGCACGACCAGGACCGAAGCAGACATGGCCGAGGCAGCATCCAACCCCATCATCATCATTCCGGCGCGTCTGGCATCGACGCGCCTGCCGAATAAGCCGCTGGCCGATATCGCGGGCGCGCCCATGATCGTGCAGGTCTGGGCCCGGGCGCAGGAAGCGGGGATCGGCCGCGTCGTCGTTGCGGCAGCGGAAAAAGAGATCGCCGAGGCGGTGGAGGCGGCAGGCGGCGAGGCGGTTTTGACCGATCCCGCCCTTCCTTCAGGCTCCGACCGCGTCTGGCAGGCGCTGGAGCGGGTGGACCCGGAAGGCGCCCACGACATCATTCTCAATGTGCAGGGCGATCTGCCGACGCTCGATCCGGCGCTTATCCGCATTGCGGGCGATCTTCTGGCAGAAGGCGAGGCGGATATCTCGACGCTGATCGCCGCGATTACCCTTGAAGAAGAAAAGACGAGCCCGGATGTGGTCAAAGCCGTGGTCTCGCTCGCCCCCGGCGCGCGCACCGGCCGCGCGCTTTACTTCACCCGTGCCACGGCGCCTTCGGGCGATGGCCCGCTTTATCACCATATCGGGCTTTACGGCTTCCGCCGCGCCGCTCTCAAGCGCTTCGTGGCGCTGCCGCCCTCTCCGCTCGAGCAGCGCGAGAAGCTCGAGCAATTGCGCGCGCTGGAAAATGGCATGCGCATCGATGCGGCGCTGGTCGACACCGTGCCGCTCGGCGTCGATACGAAGGAGCACCTTGAAAAGGCCCGTGCTATATTGAGCGCAAAGGGATAAGAGGGGCACATGGCTGCAGAAGAGACATCGCAGGATAAAGAGTCGGCGAACACCATCGCCTTTCAGGGGGAACTGGGGGCGAATTCGCACATCGCCTGCCGCGAAGTCTATCCCGATATGACGCCGCTACCCTGCGATACGTTCGAGGATACGTTCGCTGCCCTTGCCGAAGGGCGCGCCAGCCTCGCCATGATCCCGATCGAAAATTCCGTCGCTGGCCGCGTCGCAGATATCCACCATCTGCTGCCCGATTCGCGCTGTTATATCGTGGGCGAATATTTCCTGCGCATCCGCCATCAGCTCCTGGGCGTGAAAGGCGCGGCGCTGTCAGGCCTTAAATCCGTGCAAAGCCATGTCATGGCGCTCGGCCAATGCCGCAACGTCATTCGCGAGCTCGGCCTGAAAGCGGTGATCGGCGCGGATACGGCAGGCTCGGCCCGCCAGATCGCGGAACTGGGCGATCCCTCGCGCGGGGCGATTGCGTCATCGCTGGCGGCGGACGTTTACGGCCTCGACATTCTCAAAGCCGATATCGAGGATGCCGAGCATAACACGACCCGCTTTCTCATCATGGCGATGGAGCCGGACGATGCCGAGCCCGAAGACGAGCCGGTCATCACGAGTTTCATCTTCCGCGTGCGCAACGTGCCCGCTGCGCTTTACAAGGCCATGGGCGGTTTTGCGACGAACGGCGTCAACATGACGAAGCTGGAAAGCTATCAGCTCGGCGGCGCCTTCACGGCGACCCAGTTCTATGCCGATATTGAAGGCCACCCCGCTTCGCGCCATGTGCGTCTGGCGCTGGAAGAGCTGGAATTCTTCTGTTCGGAACTGAAAATTCTCGGCGTCTATAAAGCCTCGCCCTTCCGCGCGACGCTGGAAACGCATATCGCGGATTAGGCGGCACTCTTCTCTACGCGTCACCCCCGGGCTTGACCCGAGGGTCGATTGGGCCGCGCCGCTTGTTGCGGGCCATGGATGCTCGGATCAAGTCCGAGCATGACGTGAGAGTGAATGGGCAGTTGCTTCCCCCTCACCTTCCCATCGCTTGGCGCGACGGGCCCCTTCCTCTCCCCCAAGGGGGCGAGGAGAAATCTTGTTCTTTAAGCCCTCTCCCCTGGGGGGAGAGGGCCTGGTGAGGGGGCGCGGCAAACTGCAGCGCCGCTCATTCACCAGCCTTCGACGAACGCTTTCACAAGATGGTGCGCAATGGCGAAGGGCGGGGGCACGAAAAAGCCTTGGCCCTCTCCGCGCAGCGCGGCGGCAAGCTCGTCGCGGGTGAACCATTTGCCGCCGGAAAGCTCCACCCCGTCGATCTCGAAATCTTCCGATTCGGCCTCGGCGATACAGCCGATCATCAGCGATGAGGGAAACGGCCAGGGCTGGGTGGAATGGTAGCGCACGGATTTAACCGCGATCTTGGCTTCCTCGTCGAGCTCGCGGGCCACCGCTTCCTCGATCGATTCGCCCGGCTCCATGAAGCCGGCGAGCGCCGAATACATGCCTTTCGGGAAGATTTTCTGGCGCCCCAGAAAGGCCTTGTCGCCATGGGTCGCCATCATGATGACGACGGGGTCCGTGCGCGGAAAATGCTCTGCATGGCACGAAGGACAGGTGCGTTTATACCCGGCCTCGGCAAGCTCGGTCTTTGCCCCGCAGGCCGAGCAGAAACCGTGGCGCAAATGCCAGTCGATCATGGCCTTGGCCTGGGCAAGGATCGCAAGCTCGCTCGCCGTGATCTCGCCTTTCATGGCAAGGCCGCGGATTTCCTCAAATGCGCCGAAGCCTTTCAAGGGGCCTTCGGCCTCCGGATTGCGGGCGGCGGAAATGTCGATGGCAAAAAGCGCCTTGCCGCGCCGGTTGATGCCCAGAAATACCTCGATCGCGCCGGGCCCTGCCAGCGGCTCGACGGCGGCGGCGGGCACCCAGCCCACATCCTTGCCTTGAGAGGGCACTTCTTCGGGCAGCACCAGCGGGTTGAGGTTCCACAGCGGCACAAAGAGCGAGGAGGGGTCTTTGCGCTTTTCCGCCAGCCATTCGGGATTGCCGCGCAAATGGCCTGCCCGGTCGATGGGGTTATTGGCGAAAATATTGGGATTGGGAGAAAGTGCCATGCCTGCCTCGCTGCGCTTGAAGCGCCTATTTTTCTTCTGGAAAATTGGGCGGAGGGTGGCACAAGCCTTTGCGGCGCGCAACGGCCCGGCATCATGCCCCTCTGCCTGCCGTAAGCGCCGCAGTCTTCCCCCGGAAAAGGCGGGAAACTGCCGATTCGCGGGCTATGAGGCCGCCGCTGCCGGGCTGCCTCCGCTTTTCTCCCGCGCCCCCTTGCTTTTCGCCCCTGAGGGCGTGATATAAGCGCCTCGGGAGGCTGGCGGTGGACGAGTTCCTCGCCAACCCGGTCAGGTCCGGAAGGAAGCAGCCGTAACGAGTTTCGCTCGGGTCGCTGTCCAGTCTCCCACCTCTTGCCCTTTGGCGCGGGGTTCTGAGCGCCCCCCGCCCGGGCTTTGCCGGACTATCCACATATCCACAGAAAAAACGACGCCGGGGATGCAGGCGCCAGCCCCAGGCTCTACACTGTGCCAAACCCGCAAAGGCAGGCGAGCAGGACAGGTCATGGACGATCCCGTCAACGAGACAGAAGAACGCTGGGACGCGCCGGAAGAAAGCGCGCCCGCGGACCCGGCGTCCGAACCCGGCCTGGGTCTTCTGGGCGGGGAGGAGCAGGCTCCATCCACGGCTAAAGCCTCCGACTACCGGGTGCTGGCGCGCAAATACCGCCCGGCCACCTTCGAGGATATGATCGGCCAGGAAGCCATGGTGCGCACCCTCTCGAACGCGTTCGAGAAAGGCCGGATCGCCCACGCCTTCATGCTGACCGGCGTGCGCGGCGTGGGCAAGACGACGACCGCGCGCATTCTCGCCCGTGCCCTCAATTATATGACCGAAGACGGCAAGGGCGGGCCGACCATTCACCTGGAAGAACCGGGTGTGCATTGTCAGTCGATCATGGAATCGCGCCATCCCGACATTCTGGAAATGGACGCCGCCTCGCGCACCGGCATCGACGATATCCGCGAGATCATCGAAAGCGTGCGCTACTTGCCCGTTTCCGCCCGCTACAAAGTCTACATCATCGACGAAGTGCACATGCTCTCCAAGGCCGCCTTCAACGGCCTCTTGAAGACGCTGGAAGAGCCGCCGGAACATGTGAAATTCATTTTCGCGACGACCGAAATCCGCAAAGTGCCGGTGACGGTGCTCTCCCGCTGTCAGCGTTTCGATTTGCGCCGCCTGACCTCGGAAGAACTGGTGCGGCTGCTTTCCCGTGTCTGCGAAAAAGAAAAAGTGAAGATCGAACCGCCCGCTTTGACGCTGCTCGCCCGCGCCGCCGAAGGCTCGGCCCGCGATGCGCTTTCCATTCTCGATCAGGCGATCTCCCACGGGGTGGGCGATGCAGGGGACGGCGAGATCAAGGAAGCCGATATCCGCGACATGCTCGGCCTTGCCGACCGGGGGCGGATTTTCGATCTCTATGACCTCATCATGAAAGGCGATGCGGCGGCGGCCTTGGGCGAACTGCGCGCGCAATATGATGCAGGCGCGGACCCGGCGGTGGTGCTCTCCGATCTTGCCGAGCTTACCCATTGGCTCACCCGCCTCAAGCTTGTGGAAAGCGCGAGCGACGATATCGCCGCGACCGAGGCCGAGCGCGTGCGCGGCAAGGAAATGTCCGGCCAATTGCCGATCCGCGTGCTCTCGCGCGTCTGGCAGATGCTGTTGAAAGGCATCGGCGAGGTGGCGCAGGCGGCAAAGCCGATCGTGGCGGCGGAAATGGTTATCGTCCGGCTTTGCCATGCCGCCGATCTGCCCGCGCCGGAAGATCTCATCGCGCAGCTTAAAAATGCCGGGGCCGGCGCGCCCGCACGCGGGCCTGCTCCCAATGGCAATGGGGGTGGAAACGGCGGTGCGCAGGCGGTCAGCCGCGCCGCGCAAGGCGGCGGCCTCTCATCGCCCGCCGGTGCGCCTCAGATGCGGCAAAATGCGCAAGCCGCCATCATGCTGCATTCTTTTGAGGATGTGGTGGCGCTGGCCGAAGAAAAGCGCGATATCCAGCTTCAGCATGTGCTGAAAACCGGTGTGCGCCTTGTCAGCTTTCAGCCCGGCCAGATCGAAATCGGCGCCTCCGAAGATGCCAAACAGACCATGCAGGTACTTTCCGAGCGCCTGCGCCATTGGACCGGCACGCGCTGGCTGATTTCCGTTTCGAGCGAAGCCAAAGCCGCGCCCACTTTGCGCGAGCAGGAAGAAAGCGAGACGGAAGCGCTGAAAGCGGAAGTCTCCGCCCATCCGCTGGTCAAAGCGGCGATGGAAGCTTTCCCTGGCGCAAAGATTGTCGACATCCGCGACCCCTTGAAAGAAGCGGCGCAGGAAATTCAGGAGATGGGCGAGGCCGAAGGCGGCGATCATCTCGATGCCTTTTTCGATGACGAGGATATGTACGAGTGAAAAACCTCACGGATATGATGAAGCAGGCCCGCCAGTTGCAGTCGAAACTGGCCGAGGCGCAGGAAGAACTTGAGAAGCTGGAAGTGGAAGGCGTGTCGGGCGGCGGCATGGTGCGCGTCACCTTGACCGGCAAGGGCACGATGGCGGGCATCAAGATCGATCCCTCGCTGCTTAAAGCCGAAGAGGGCGAGATTCTCGAAGACCTGATCGTGGCCGCGCATAATGACGCGAAAGTCAAAGCGGAAGCGGCGACGGCGGAAAAAATGAAAGCGCTGACCGGCGGCCTGCCGCTGCCGCCCGGCTTCAATCTCGGCTGACCTCGCGCCTCTCACTTAACCGGAACACACCATGGCATCGCCCCTTACGGGACCGGAAATCGAGCGGCTGATCGATCTGCTCGCCAAACTGCCCGGGCTCGGCCCCCGCTCGGCCCGGCGCGCGGTGCTGCATCTCATCAAGAAAAAAGAAGCCCTCCTCATCCCTCTTGCCCGCGCGGTGTCGGATGCGGCGGAAAAGGCGATGATCTGTTCGGTCTGCGGCAATGTCGATACGCGCGATCCCTGCACCGTCTGCTGCGATCAGCGCCGCGATGTCTCTTCCATCTGCGTGATCGAGGATGTGGGCGATCTTTGGGCGCTGGAACGGGCGGGCGCCCATAAGGGCTATTATCATGTGCTGGGCGGCACGCTCTCCGCGCTCGACGGGATCGGCCCGGACGATCTTTCCATCGGCAAGCTTGTCGAGCGCTGCCACGCGGGCGAAGTAAAAGAAGTCATCCTCGCGATGAATGCGACGGTGGATGGCCAGGCAACCGCCCATTACATCACCGACCAGCTTGAAACCGCGGGCGTTGCCGTTTACCGCCTCGCCCACGGCGTGCCGGTGGGCGGCGAGCTCGACTATCTCGACGACGGCACGCTCTCGGCCGCCATGCGGGCCAAGCGGCTGGTTTGAGTTGGGGGGTCGCCCCGGCACTTGTTGCCGGGGCCTACTCGCATCGCATCGAGTGATGGCAGGAGAGTTATTGGCACAGCCCCTCCCATCACCAATTCCCTGCCGTTCTGAAAGATAAATGGGTCCCGGGAATAAATCCCGGGACGACGGCGTGTGTGGACGCCCCTACTTCTTGGCGCGCCAATACTCCCGCGTCAGGCGGAAGACCATCGGCCCCAGAATGAGCAGCCCGATCAGGTTCGGAATGGCCATCATGGCGTTCAGCGTATCGGCGAGCAGCCAGATGAATTCGAGCTTGATGACGGCCCCGACCGGGATCGCCAGCACCCAGAGCACCCGGTAAACCGGAATGGCCTTTTCCCCGAACAGATATTCCACGCTCCGCTCGCCATAGTAAGACCAGCCGATAATGGTGGTGAAGGCGAAGACGGAAAGCGCGACGGCCACCACCTTGTCGCCATGCGGCAGGACGGAGGCAAAGCCTGCGCTTGTCAGCTCCGCGCCGGTCAGCCCGCTCGTCCAAAGCCCGCTCGTGATGATGACGAGGCCGGTCATGGTGCAGACGATGATCGTGTCGAGGAAGGTGCCGAGCATGGCGATATTGCCTTGCTGCACCGGATCGTTGGTCTTGGCCGCCGCATGGGCGATGGCCGCGGAGCCGAGGCCCGCCTCGTTGGAAAAGATACCCCGCGCCCCGCCGAACTGAATGGCGGCCGCAACGCCCGCCCCGGCAAACCCGCCCGCCGCTGCCGCAGGCTCGAAAGCGTGATGGAAGATCAGCGCGAAGGCGTCCGGAATGGCCGCCGCATTGACGGCGAGGATGGCAACGCAGGAGCCCACATAAAGCACGATCATGGAGGGCACGAGCGCGCCTGCCACATCGCCGATGCGCTTGATGCCGCCGATAATGACGAAGCCGACAATGGCCGCGATGACGATGCCTGTTGCGAGCGGCGGCACGCCGAAGCTCGTCTCCATGGCGGCGGCAACGGAATTCGACTGCGTGCCGTTGCCGATGCCGAACCCGGCGGCGGCGGCGAAAAATGCAAAAAGCGGGGCAAGCACGGCGCCGAGCCAGGGTATTTTCTTGCCGACGCCGTTTTTCAGATAATACATCGGCCCGCCGACATGCCGCCCGCTTTCGTCGATCTCACGGAACTGAATGGCCAGCACGGCTTCGGAATATTTCGTCGCCATGCCGACAAGCGCGATCATCCACATGTAAAAAAGCGCGCCCGGCCCGCCCAGAAAGATCGCGGTGGCGACGCCCGCGATATTGCCCGTGCCGACGGTTGCCGATAGCGCCGTCATCAATGCCTTGAAGGGAATGATGTCGCCTTCGCCCTCGTGTTTTTTGAAAAGCAGGGAGAAGCCGTAAGGAATTTTGCGGATCGGAAAGAGCCTGAGCCCCACCGTCAGATAAAGCCCCGTGGCCGCCAGCAGCACCAGCATGGGCGGTCCCCAGACGATGCCGTTTACATATGAGACAGCGCTATCGATAAGTTCCATCAAGCCCCCCGCATGATGTTGGTTATTCCCCGGCCAGAAGATCCCTCTGGCTGCTTGTGCCTTGCGGGCGCGCTTCTTCCAGCGCGTCGCGTTTGGCGTCTTCCAGCTCGACCTCGGCGATTTGCTCGCCCTTGCGCACGATCTTCGCCGTCGAGGTTTCGATATCCTTGATATCTTTTTCGGCTTGAGTGAAATGCTTTTTCAGATTGTCGACACGGCTGTCCAGCCGCTCGACATCTTTCAGCATCTTGGCCACCTCGTGCTGGATGATATGGGCATGCTCGCGCATCTCCGCGTCTTTCAGCACGGCGCGCACGGTGTTGAGCGTTGCCATCAGCGTGGTGGGGGAGACGATCCAGACTTTTTGCCTGAAGCTCTGTTCCACCACATCGGGAAAGCTGGCATGAAGCTCGGCATAAACCGCTTCGGAGGGCATGAACATCAGCGCGGAATCCGCCGTCTCGCCCGGCACGATATATTTCTCGGCAATGTCTTTGACGTGTTTGAGCACATCGCGCTTGAACTGCGCAGCGGCCGGCTTTTGCGCATGGGGGTCGCTCGCATTGCGGATCGCCCGGTAGCCGTCGAGCGGGAATTTCGCATCGATGACGATGGAGCCGGGCGGGTTCGGCAAATGCAGGAGACAGTCCGCCCGCACGCCCGAGCGCAGCGTCGTTTGAAAGGCATAGGCATTGGGGGGCAGCGCATTGACGATAATATCGTTGAGCTGAATTTCCCCGAAAGCCCCGCGCGCCTGCTTGTTCGCCAGAATGTCCTGAAGGCCCACGACCTGGGTGGAAAGCTCGTTGAGGTTTTTCTGCGCCTGGTCGATCAATGCCAGGCGCTCCTGCAGCTGGCCGAGGCTTTCCTGCGTCTTCTGGCTGGAATCGGTGAGGCTCTGGCCCATGCGCTGGCTGACAAGGTCGAGCCGCTCGTTCAGCGTGCGGGTCAGGCTTTCCTGCGTCGCGTGCTGGCCTTCGGCAAGGCTTTGCAAGCGGCCGGTCAGCTCCGACTGGGCCTGGGCAAGGCGGGTCAGCTCGGCTTCCATCAGCGCTTTGAGCGCCGCTCCTTCTTCATTGCCGCCTTTGCCGAAAAAGCGCGCGGCAAAGAACCCGGCCAGCACGGCCAGAAGCACCGCGCCAAAGGCGGTCAGCAAAGTGGGCAGCATGTCTGGGCTGGAAAAATCCATGAATACCTCGAATTTCCGCCGACTATACATGATTCCGCCCGGCCCGCGCCTCTGCTGATATGCCGGGACACTTCCCAGCAAAAAGCTGTGCAAACCGGCAAAACCTCAAGGAATAAAGGGAGTTAACCTTTATGGGCGCTGATATGCGCGTTGGGCGCGCGCTTGACGGGGCGGGGCGGGGCGATTATTTCACCCCTATGGCCATCAGAGAAATCATCACCGCGCCCGACCCCCGCCTGAAGCAGGTCTCCAAGCCTGTGGAGAAGGTGGATGACGCCTTGCGCGCGCTGATGGACGATATGCTGGAGACCATGTATGCCGCGCCCGGCATCGGCCTTGCCGCCATTCAGGTGGGCGAGCCTGTGCGCGTCATCGTCATGGACCTTGCCCGCGAGGATGAAGAGCCGCAGCCGCGCTATTTCGTCAATCCTGAGATTACCTGGCGCTCGGACGATAAAGCCGTTTACGAGGAAGGCTGCCTTTCCGTGCCCGACTATTACGAGGAAGTGGAGCGGCCCGCCGAGGCGACCGTGAAATTCCTCGATTACGAGGGCAAGGAACAGGTGCTGGAATGCGACGGGCTGCTTGCCACCTGCATCCAGCATGAGATGGACCATCTGGAAGGGGTGCTGTTCATCGATTACCTCTCCCGCCTTAAGCGCGACCGGGCCATCAAGAAGGTCCAGAAACTGAAGCGCCATCAGGAACTGGCTTGAGCTCGCCCGGTGCTTTGCGGGGCGCAGGCTTGCGGAGAGGCCCCGCCCGCGCTACTCACCTTTCATGAGCGCACTTCGTATCGCCTTTATGGGCACACCCGATTTTTCCGTCCCGGTGCTGGGCGAGCTTCTGGCCGCCGGCCATGAGGTCGTGGCCGTCTATTCCCAGCCGCCGAGGAAAGCGGGCCGGGGCATGGAAGAAAAGAAATCCCCGGTCCATCAATTCGCCGAGGAAAACGACATTGAGGTGCGCACGCCCCGTTCCCTGAAAGACGCGGCCGAGCAGGAGGCGTTTGCCGCGCTTGATCTCGATGTGGCGGTGGTCGTCGCCTATGGGCTCATTCTGCCGCAGGCGGTGCTGGAGGCCCCGCGCCTCGGCTGTCTCAATCTTCATGCCTCATTGCTGCCCCGCTGGCGGGGCGCCGCGCCCATCCAGCGCGCCATCATGGCGGGGGATGCGGAAACCGGCGTCATGGTCATGCAAATGGAGGCAGGGCTCGACACGGGCCCCGTGCTGCTGGCCGAACATGTGCCCATCGGGCCGGAAGACACGGCGGGCAGCCTTCATGACGAACTTTCCCGCCGGGGCGCCGATTTGATGGTGCGCGCCCTTGCCGCTCTTTCGCGCGGCACGCTGGAAGCCACGCCCCAGGCAGAAGAAGGCGTGACCTATGCCCATAAGATCGAAAAAGCCGAGGCGCGGATCGATTGGCAGCGCCCGGCCCGCGAACTCGATGCGCATATCAGGGGCCTGACGCCTTTCCCCGGCGCCTTTTTCGAGATGGCCCGCAAGGGCAAGAGCGAGCGGGTGAAAGTTTTGAAAGCCCGGCCCGTGGAAGACCTAAGTAGCGGCAAGGGTGCGCCCGGCACGGTGCTGGAGGGGCTCACCATCGCCTGCGGCGAGGGCGCATTGCAGCTCCTTGAGGTGCAGCGGGCGGGCAAGGGCGCGGTGAGCGCGGAAGAGTTTCTGCGCGGCTTTCCCCTGCAAAAAGGCGAAAGGCTCGCCTGATGCCCCGCTACAAGCTCACCATCGAATATGACGGCACGCATTTTAACGGTTGGCAGTCCCAGGCGGACCGGCGCGCCGTGCAGGATGCGCTGAGCGCGGCCATCGAAGGGTTTTGCGGAGAAAAAGTCACGGTCTTCGGCGCGGGTCGCACGGATTCAGGTGTCCATGCGCTGGGACAGGTCGCCCATATCGATCTTGAAAAAGAGGCGCCCCCGGACAAGCTGCGCGATGCGGTGAACTTTCACCTGAAGCCCCATGCGGTGGCGGTGCTTGCTGCGGAAAAAGTCGGCGAGGATTTCGATGCCCGCTTTTCCGCAAGGCGGCGGCATTACAGCTACCGCATCATCAACCGCCGCGCGCCCTTGACCGTGGATAAAGACCGCGCCTGGCTCGTCCATGCCCCGCTCGATGCGGGCGCCATGCATGAGGCGGGGCAGGTGCTCATCGGCAAACATGATTTTACGACCTTCCGCTCCGCCCATTGCCAGGCGAAATCGCCGGTCAAAACCATGGACGAGGTGTCGGTCTCCCGCTACGGAGAGGAAATCGAGATCGTCTGCCGCGCGCGTTCCTTCCTCCACAATCAGGTCCGCTCCATTGTCGGCTCGCTGAAACAGGTGGGCGAGGGGCGTTGGAGCGCGGCGGATATGCGCCGGGCGCTGGAAGCGGCAGACCGGGCCGCCTGCGGGCCCGTCGCCCCGCCGCAAGGGCTTTATCTTTTTCAGGTCGATTACGAATAGAGGCTCTTTGCCTTTTCGTGTTTCCCCGTCGTCATGCCCCGCTTTATGCGGGGCATCCATAAGCGGCAAAAACAAAGGCTGAGGTAAGCCTCCGTGGATGGCCCGGACAAGCCGGGCCATGACAGCAAGGGGGAGCAGGCGGCTTAGGCGGGTGCCGGTTTCAAATCCACCAGCTCGACATTTTCCGGCTCGATCGCCTCTCCGAAAAAGACGCTGCCCACCCTGGCAAAGCGCTCGGGCGAATCCGTTGCCATGAAGCGCACAATGCTTTTCTCATCCGCCGGCGCATGGGCAATATCTTTGTCCTTGAGCGTTAAGGCAACGGCGCGCGCGGTAGTGGCCGCCGAATCGACCAGCGTCACTTTATCGCCCAGCACCTGGCCGATGGCCGGGGCGAGAACGGGAAAATGCGTGCAGCCGAGCACCAGCGTGTCGGGCACTTCACCGCCGTCGGGGAAAAGCGGCAGGAGATAGCGTTTTACCGCGCCTTCGGTGACCTCGCCTTCCGTCCAGCCTTCCTCTGCCAGCGCGACGAAAAGCGGGCAGGCAAGCTGTGTGACTTGCGCGTCCGCGTTCAGCGCATGGATGGCGCGCTCATAAGCCCCGCCTTTGACGGTGCTTTCCGTGGCGATGACGGCGATATGCCCGTTCTTCGTCGCGGAGCAGCCAGCTTCAGCGCCGGGTTCCACCACGCCGATGACGGGGAGGGGGCGGAGCGCGTCGGAGAGAGGACCAAGCGCGACGGAGGAGGCGGTGTTGCAGGCGATAACGACGAGCTTCACATCATGGCTCATGAGAAGTTGCACGGCTTGCAGCGCATAGGCGCGCACGGTCTCCGGGCTTTTGGTGCCATAGGGAAGGCGGGCCGTGTCGCCCAGATAGACGAGGTCTTCGCCGGGCAGCGCCGCGCGCAAGGCTTTGAGGACGGTGAGCCCGCCCATGCCTGAATCGAAGACGCCGATCGGCCTGTTATCGCTCATTACGCCTCTCCCCCAGGAAGCCTTAAAAGAAAGCCTTAAAAGAACGCCGCGCCTGTGGCGAACTCGACCATGATTTCGGTCCCGATATCAAGCACAACGACACCGGCCGCAAGTCCCGCTCCCGCGCCAAGGGCGGCCAGCGCGATTTTCCAGCGGTACCAGAGAATGCCGAGCAAGAGGAAAAGATAGATGAAGCTCACCCCTTCTTTCGGCAGCATGCCGATACTGTAAAGAACGAAGGGAAAGGACGCCGCTGCCAGCACCGGCAGGCTCGCCCAATTATAAGCGATGATGTATTGGGCATAGCTGCGCGTGATGCGCAGGGGCCGCGCGAGAATGCCGAGAACCACCGGAAAGACGATCCAGGAAAGCGCCGCGCTTAAAAGTTTGACGGCGAGAAAGCCGCTTTTGTCGAGCGTTAGTGTCACGTCCGGCGTTTCTGAAATGATGCGCCATTCCGCCGTGGTGATCAGCAGATAGAAGGGCAGGGCGGGGATGAATGCGAAGAAGGAGCGGAAAAAGGCTTCCGTGCTGACCTCGAAATGGCGCATGGCGTTTTCATCGCCAAGGGCAATGCCGATGGCACCGCGCAGCGCTTGCAATATTTCATCGAGGCTCGGCATGGGTCAGGTTCCGAAATAGCTGCGCAGCACCGCTTCGTAAATATCGGTCAGCTGCTCGATATCCTTGACCGCAATGTGCTCGTCCACTTTGTGCATACTCTGGCTGACAAGGCCGAATTCGATGACCCGCGCATGGTTCTTGATAAACCGCGCATCCGACGTGCCGCCGGAGGTGGAAAGCTCAGGTACCCGGCCCGTCACTTTTTCAACGGCGCCGGCAACGATATCGGAAAGGCGGCCCGGCGCGGTGAGGAATGCATCGCCGCTTTTCTTGAAGAGAAGATCGTAGCTGCCGCCCATCTCATCGCACACTTTGTCGAGGACGCCGCGCACCAGCACTTCAAGTCCTTCTGCGGTTTGCAGATCGTTGAAGCGGATATTGAAATGGGCGCGCACTTCCGCCGGAATAACGTTGGTCGCGGTGTTGCCGACATCGACCGTGGTGATTTCCAGATTGGAGGGCTGGAAATGCTCGGTGCCTTCATCGAGCTTGAGGGCGGCCAGCGCCGAAAGCATTGCCGCCATGCGCGGCACGGGATTGTCGGCAAGGTGCGGGTAAGCGACATGGCCCTGCGCGCCGTAAGCGGTGAGCCAGCCATTGACCGAGCCGCGCCGGCCGATCTTGATCATATCGCCAAGGGCGCGCGGGTTCGTCGGCTCGCCGACGAGGCAGTCGTCAATCACCTCGCCATGGGCCGCGCACCAGTCCAGCATCTTCTGCGTGCCATTGACGGCGGGGCCTTCTTCATCGCCGGTGATGAGAAAAGAGATCGAGCCTTTGGGCGCGCCCTCTTTTAAAACGCGCGCGGCAGCGGCGGCAAAAGCGGCAATCGCGCTTTTCATATCCGTTGCCCCGCGCCCGAAAAGCACGCCGTCTTTGATTTCCCCGCCGAAGGGATCGGCGCTCCAGGCCGCTTCATCGCCGACCGGCACCACATCCGTGTGCCCAGCAAAACAGAAGTTCGGGCCTTCCGTACCGATGCGGGCATAAAGATTGTCCACATCCGGCGTCCCCTCCTCGGAAAAGGGCAGGCGCGTGCAGGTAAAGCCCAGCGCCTCAAGGCGCGCCTGCAAAAGATCGAGCGCGCCGCCTTCTTCAGGGGTGACGGAGGGGCAGCGGATCAGTTCGGCGGCAAAAGCGACCGGATCGAGGAGCTGCGAGGGGGAAGATGCCTGTGCCATGCCCTCGGATGTAGCCGGTGGCGGGCGGGGCGTCAATTCAGGCTTTGGGTGGGGCGGCGAATGAAAGGCGTCACCCCGGGCTTGACCCGGGGTCCATGAGGTCTTTCAGCGCCCAAAGGCTTTTGTGGATCCCGGCACGGGGGCCGGGATGACAGCCGAATGTGATGCGGCTTTGTACCGGATGGGAACGGCGCGCGCCCCCGATACGTTTCTAGTGCCTCAGTCGCGCAAAAGCTCGTTCGGTGAGGTTTTGGCGCGGGTTTTCTCGTCCACCGTTTTCACGATGACGGCGCAATAAAGGCTCGGGCCCGGCGTGCCGTCGGGAAGCGGTTTGCCCGGCAGCGAGCCCGGCACCACGACGGAGAAGGGCGGCACTTCGCCCATATGCACTTCGCCCGTCTCGCGGTTGATGATTTTCGTCGAGGCGGTGATGAAAACGCCCATGGAAAGCACCGAACCCTCGCGCACCACCACGCCTTCGGCCACTTCCGAACGCGCGCCGATGAAGCAATTGTCTTCGATGATCACAGGGCCGGCTTGCAGCGGCTCCAGAACGCCGCCAATGCCCGCGCCGCCGGAAATATGCACATGCTTGCCGATCTGCGCGCAGGAGCCGACCGTCGCCCAGGTGTCGACCATCGTGCCTTCATCCACATAAGCGCCGAGATTGACGAAGGAGGGCATCAGAACGACGCCCGGCGCGATATAGGCCGAGCGGCGCACCACGCAGTTCGGCACGGCGCGGAAACCGGCGGCCGTGAACTGATTGGCGCCCCAGCCTTCGAATTTGGACGGCACTTTGTCCCACCAGGTGGTGTTTTCGCCGGGCCCGCCCTTGATGGGCTCCATCGCGTTGAGGCGGAAGGAGAGCAGCACAGCCTTTTTCAGCCACTGATTGACGGTCCAGTCCTTGCCGGATTTTTCCGCAACGCGCGCCTCGCCCTTGTCGAGCAGATTGAGCGCTTCTTCCACCGCCTCGCGCACCTCGCCTTGCGTGGAGGTCGAAATCGTGTCGCGGGCTTCGAAAGCCTCTTCGATGACGGATTTAAGGTCGGCGCTCATGAAGATGTCCTTTGCTCGGCATGGGGATCGGCGGGCAAGATAGCGGCCTGCCCCGATCTGTCAACAAAGGAGGGGCGGCGGGCGGCGCGGGAGAGCGGGCCTCACAGCGTTTCGAGAAAGTCTTCCAGCGTGTCGGTGACGTGATGGACATGGGGGCCGTCCGCCCCTTCATGGGCAAGCTTTTCATGGCGGGCGGCGTCCGGGTGAAGCGGCGGGCGCACCCAGACCGTCGTCATGCCGAGCGTGTGGGGCACTTCGAGATTGCGGGCGATATCCTCGAACATGGCCGCGCGCAGGGGCTCCGTGCCGCTCAGTTCTAAAAACCGGTCATAGGCGGCGGCATGGGGCTTGGGCGCATAGCCGAGCGCCTCGATCCCGTAAAACTCGTCGAAATGATCCGTGAGGCCGAGCTGGCCCGTCACATTCAGCGCATGGCCGCGGCTGCCATTGGTCAGGACGAGCTTGCGCCCCTTCAGCCGGTCGATGGCCTTGGAAAGGCGTTTATTGGCCTCCAGCATCGAAACGTCGATATCATGCACATATTCGAGAAAAGCTTCCGGCTTCAGCCCGTGCTCTTTCATCAGCCCGTTCAGGGTCGTGCCGTGCTCGACATAATAAAGTTTCTGGATGCGGCGCGCTTCCACGGGATCGACCCGCAGATAATCGGCAATGAAGGCGCTCATGCGCTGATCGACCTGCGCAAAAAGATTGCAGCGCGAGGGATAGAGCGTGTTGTCGAGATCGAAAATCCAGGTATCGACATGGGAAAAATCCGGGCTCGCTTGCCGGTTTTCCAGAACGTTTTCAGGCTCGTTCAACATGTCGCTCACTCAAATCTCCGGGCAACGAGGCTTAAAAGAAAAATGGGGCGCGGGCCGGGCGTTGCAAGGCCTAAGCTTTAAGGGGCAGGCGCCGTCAGCGTTTCCTGCCAGATCAGCTTTTCGCCCGTATCGATGCGCTTGAACCCTGTTGTGTCGAGCCCGCGCTCCACGCAGCGCTCGCGGCCCTGTATTTGAAAGCGGGTCGGCTTGGTGCAGAACGGCGCATCGCCGCCCCAGATCAGCTCGCGCCCGCCAATGACGGGAATGAGCCCGTTTTCATCCACCGCTTCCGCGTAGGTGAAATAATCGCGTTTCTTGAGCTGGCCCTTGATCGCCTTTTCGCAGGCGCCCGGCTCCACGCGGATCCAGCCGCTCGATTCCGGCCCCCGGTCGGTTTCATAACCGACCGCCGCCCAGACGAGATATTCGGTCTGATTGCAGAAGGAGAGTCCCGCCTTGCGCTGGTTCTGCTCGGCCCCGGCAATGAGCTGCTCGAAAAGCGCATCCGACACATCGCCGTCCGGCTTCACATTGATCGAGCGCTGGAAGGACATGATGGCGCGCGTCGTGTTGCGCCCGTCATAGCCGTCCACGCGGCTCAGCTTATATTCATTGTCGATGAGAAGGCGCTGAATGCCCGCGATCTTTGCCTGCTTGATGGAATAATCGCGCGGCTCGGAAAACGTCGTCGTCCAGTCCTTGCCCGGCTTCGTGTCCACCTTGGTGAAGTGATGGGCGTCATAGCCCCGCGCCACGCAGGTCTCCCGTCCCTCGATCAGAAAATCGCCGGGCACGGTGCAAAAGCGCTCGTTGCCGCTGAAATATTTCGTGCCGCCTTTATGGGCAGCGATCGAGCGGGCGAAGACGTAATACATCTCTTCGGTAATCTCGCCGCGCAGCACCGGCGCGCAATTGCCGGGCAGGATCTGGTGCCAGCCCTGGCTTTTCCAAACGCCGTCCGACTGATAGGCGATGGCGCTTTTGAGCACATAGCTCGTGGCATTGCAGAATTTATAATCGGCCTTGGCGGGCGCGGCGGCGAGGACGAGAAGCGAAACGGCAAGCGCGAAGGCTGCAGCAATGGAACCCGCCAAAGAGAGGTAGGGCCGCGCTGCGCTGTCATTCGGATATGCCGCCGATCTTTCCATCCCGTGTTGCCACCCTTTATGCGGTTTATTTATTCGATCAGCGTGCCGGCGCCGTGCTCGGTCAGAAGTTCGAGCAGCACCACATGAGGCACGCGCCCATCGACGATCACCACCGCTTCCACGCCTTTTTCCACGGATTCGATGCAGGTCTCGAGTTTCGGGATCATGCCGCCCGAAATCGTGCCGTCTTTCATCAGGGCTTCGGCCTCGGCAACGCTGAGGCGCTGGATGAGCTTGCCGTCTTTGCCGAGCACGCCGCGCACATCCGTCAGCAGTAAAAGCCGCTTGGCGTTCATGGCGCCGGCAATGGCGCCTGCCGCCGTGTCGGCATTGATGTTGTAGGTGTCGCCTTCTTCGCTCACCCCGATGGGGGCGATGACGGGAATTATGTCCGAGGCGATGATGGTCTGCAGGATTTCCGGATTGACCCGGTGCGGCTCGCCCACAAAGCCGAGATCCAGCAGCTTTTCGATGTTCGATTCAGGATCGTGGATCTTATGCTCGAGCTTGCGCGCGACGATGAGATTGCCGTCCTTGCCGCAAAGCCCGACGGCTCTGCCGCCTGCCTGGTTGAGCGCGCCGACGATCTGTTTGTTGATGGAGCCGGCCAGCACCATTTCCACGATCTCGACCGTGCTCTTGTCCGTGATCCTGAGGCCGCTCGCAAACTCGCTTTCGATATTGAGCCGCTTCAGCATGGAGCCGATTTGCGGGCCCCCGCCATGCACCACGATGGGGTTCACTCCGGCTTGCTTCAACAGCACGATATCGCGGGCGAATTTTGCCGCAAGACCGGCATCTCCCATGGCATGGCCGCCATATTTCACGACCACGGTGCGCTTGTCGTAGCGCTGCATGTAGGGAAGCGCTTCGGAGAGAATGCGGGCCCGGTCGAGCCAGGCCTCGTTGAGAGCCTCTGTCGTGTCTTTGATCTTCTCGCCCATGCGCGCTTTGCCTTGTTCGTTCGAACTTGCCTACCCTTATAACCGAGCCGTCAGCGCTCTGCCAGCGCCGAGCCCATATCCAGATCCGGCACGAGCGCGGTGATATGGGCGCGCAGCTCCGCGATCCCCTCTTTGGTGACGGAGGAGGTGGCAATGACTTCCGGGTGGGCGGCCGGGTGCTTTTTCAGCTCGGCGGCTGTTGCTTCCACGACCTTTTTCAGCTCGGAAGGTTTCAGCTTGTCGGCTTTGGTCAGCACCGCGAGATAGGAAACGGCGGCCTTGTCGAGCAGGCTCATCACTTCCCGGTCGTTGGGTTTGACCCCATGGCGCGAATCGATGAGCAAGATGACGCGCTGCAAATTCGCCCGGCCCTGAAGGTAAGACATGACAAGATCGGTCCAGGCTTCCACGCGGGTTTTCGTTTCGCGCGCATAGCCGTAGCCCGGCAGGTCGACGAGATAGAGCGCCGGGCCCTCGCCGCTTTCGGTATGGGGGCCGAGGCGGAAATAATTGAGCTCTTTCGTGCGCCCCGGCGTGTTGGAGGTGCGCGCCAGCGTCTTGCGCCCGGTCAGCGCGTTCACAAGGCTCGATTTGCCGACATTGGACCGCCCCGCGAACGCGACTTCGGGCAGGTCCATGGGCGGCAATTGCTTCATGGACACAACGCCGAGCAGAAAGTCGCAAGCCTGGGCAAAGAGCCAGCGTCCCTGCTCCAGATAGGCGGCGTGTTCTGCCTCGTCTTCCGGCCCGCCTTTCTCGTCCATTGGCTTAGCTCTTCGTCTGATCGTCGGCTTCTTTCTTGCCGAGGAATTTATCGAGGCCGAGATTGTTGAAAAGCTCGATCTTGACGCCGTTGCGCCGCATGATCACGCCCTGCTGCAGGACCGAGAGGAAGTTGTTCCAGGCCCAGTAGATGACGAGACCGGCCGGAAAGCCCGCCAGCACGAAGGTGAAGATGAGCGGCATCCAGGCGAAAATCTTCTGCTGCATGGGATCGGCGGGCGCCGGGTTCATCTTCATCTGCACGAACATCGTAAAGCCCATCAGAATCGGCCAGACGCCGAGCATGAGGAAGGAGGGCGGGTCCCAGGGGATGAGCCCGAAGAGATTGAAGATCGTCGTCGGGTCCGGCGCCGAAAGATCCTGGATCCAGCCGAAGAAGGGTGCGTGCCGCATTTCGATCGTCACGAACAGCACTTTATAGAGCGAGAAGAAGACCGGGATCTGAATGAGGATCGGCAAGCAGCCGGCCAGCGGATTGACCTTCTCTTTTTTGTAAAGCTCCATCAGCTCTTGCTGCTGCTTCATCTTGTCGTCTTTGTACTTCTCGCGCAGCTTTTCCATTTCGGGCTGCAGTTTCTTCATCTTGCTCATCGCTTCATAGGAGCGGTTGGCAAGCGGGAAGAAGACGAGCTTGATAAGCACGGTGATGATCAGGATGGAAATGCCGAAATTGCCCGTCAGGCCCGCAAAGAAATCAAGACCGATAAAGAGCGGCTTGGTGAGGAAGTAGAACCAGCCCCAGTCGATCAGAAGATCGAGCTTGAAGATGCCCGCTTCATCATAAGCATCGACAATGTTCACAACCTTGGCGCCGGCAAAGATTTGCGAGCTGACGGAGGAAGAGCCGCCGGCGGGGATGCTCACGCCGTCGAGCAGATAATCGGCCTGGAAGGTCTCCGTGCGCCCGGATTTGTTTTCGCTGAAGCGGCCTTTGAAGGCGGCGTCCTGCGGGGGCACGAGCACGGCTGCCCAATATTTGTCGGTAATGCCGAGCCAGCCGCCGGCTTTCGATTCCTGCGAGACGTCGCCGTCTTCGATCACATCGTCATAATCGACTTCCGAAAGACCGTCCTGGCCGAAAACGCCGATCAGGCCTTCATGCAGAATGTAATAGCCTGAGGTTTCGGGCAGGCCGTAGCGGCGCACGAGACCGTAAGGGTAAAGCGTCACGGGTTTGGCGCCCGCGTTCTCTACCGACTGCGTGACGGTGAAAAGATAATTCTCATCGACGCTGACCGTGCGGCGGAAGGTAAGGCCTTCACCATTATTCCAGACGAGGGTGACGGGGCTTTCCGGGGTCAGCGTGCTGCCTTCTTCCAGCGACCAGACCGTGTCTTTATTGGGCAGGGCAATGCCTGCGCCGCCTGCCGCCGTCCAGCCTTGTTCGGCGAAATAGGCGCCGGGCGTGCCGAGCGGGCTGAAAAGCACGATCTCATCGGAGGCAGGGTCCACCGTCTCGTGGTAGTTGCGCAGGAAAAGATCATCGAAGCGCGCGCCTTTCAGAAGGATCGAACCGCCGAGCTTCGGCGTGTCGATGGCAACGCGCGGCCCGCGCGTCACGGCGGTGGCGCGGTCCACTTCACCGGCAATGCCGCCGCTTCCCGGCAAGCCTGGCGTGCCCGTGCCTTCGACGGCGGGCAGGTTGCCGCTTTCGCTTGCGCTTTCTTGCGCCTGCAGCGTTTCCTGACGGGCCTGCTCTTCGGCGACCCGGGGCTCGACAATGAAATATTGCCAGGCGAGCAAAACACCCATCGACAGAGCGATAGCGATGATGAGATTGCGGTTGTCTGACATGGAAACGCCTACTCTTTGGGTTGCGGCTTGGATGGTGAAGCGGCCTGAGCCTGATCTGTATGAGCGTGTGCCGGCTGCCCCCCGCGCGGGGAGGTCCCCCGTTTTGCCCCGTGGACCCGGGCAAGCGCAAGGTGCAAATCCTTCAGCAGCGCGCTATAGGGCCGGGTAATCGTTCCCTTGCGTCCTATAAGCACATAGTCGAAGCCTTTTTTGCCCGCCTCGGGCAAAACGTCGCGCGCCGCGGCCCGCAGCCGGCGTTTGGCCCGGTTGCGGATCACGGCATTGCCTACTTTTTTTGTAACGGTAAATCCGACGCGCATGTCTTCGCGCTTCTCGCCGCCATCCAATTCCTGACGGGGCCGCGCGCGTGCTTGCAGAACCAGGCCGGGAGCGGCCCATTTATGTCCCTTGGCGGCGCTTAGAAAGTCGCGGCGTTTCCTGAGACGGTCCATGAGGCACCTCTCGGAGGCCGCGCCGGCCTAATTAGGCCGACAGGCGCTTGCGGCCTTTGGCGCGGCGGGAGGCCAGGACCTTGCGGCCGTTTTTCGTGGCCATGCGGGCCCGGAAACCATGACGGCGCTTGCGGACAAGGCGGCTAGGTTGATACGTCCGTTTCACGGCTTTTCTCCGGCATGTTGGGGCCCCGCCTTCAAGGCGCTGCCCGGATACCGCGGGCGGACCAGCCGCCGGGCATCCTGAATAGAAAAAACAAGCCGCAGACGGATGTCGCGGCAAGACTGGGGCGGTGTATAGGCAAATGTGCGGGGGAAGTCAACGGGAGGCCGGCGCGTGCGCCAAAAATTCGGCGAAAAGCGGCACTGAGCGGAAAGGCCCCGCCCAAACCAGCGTCAAAAGGTTAGGGGCCTTCCCCAAGGGCGGCCGCGCCCTACCGTTCACTCCTGGTGAAATCAAGTCACGTATGTGTGAGAGGACGGTGGATTCTATCCCCGCCGCTGTATGTATGCCTCAAGATGACGTATTTGCCCCTCAAGGTTAAGCAGGTTCCCAATATGCGCAAAACCCGATATTTCCCCTATGGCCGGTTATCCGGCGCCCTTATGGCGCTCTTTACCGCGATAATCCTGCTCGCCGCGCCCGTTCGCGCCGAGGAGGCCTGGGAAGAATGGACGGCATTCGAGGAGACAAGTCAGATGAGTGTCGACCACGGGCCCTGGGCGAAACTGCTCAAGAAATACGTCAAATCCCGCAAAAAAGGCCCGAATTTGGTCGATTATGCCGGATTGAAGGCGAATGAAGCCGATAAAGCCGCGCTCGATGCCTATGTGGCGGGGCTGGAGGCCATTACCGTCTCTGAGTTGAACCGCGATGAGCAATACGCTTATTGGGCGAATCTCTACAACGCGCTGACCGTCAAAGTTGTAACCGAGCACTATCCGGTGAAAAGCATCAAGGATATCGGCATCTCCCCCGGCTTCTTTTCTTCCGGGCCCTGGAAAGCCAAGCTTTTGACCATCGAGGGGCGCAAGGTTTCGCTCGACGATATCGAGCACCGCATCCTGCGGCCGATCTGGAAAGACCCGCGCACCCATTATGTTTTGAACTGCGCCTCCATCGGCTGCCCGGACCTGCCGGTCAAACCGCTTGATCCGGCAAAGCTGGATGCGCAGCTCGACGCGGCGGCCAAGGCCTATATCGGGGCCGAGCGGGGCGCGCGTTTTGAGGAGGGGCGGCTCATTCTTTCCAGTATTTATGACTGGTATGGCAGCGATTTCGGCGGCAAGCCCGCCGCCATCATCGCGCATCTGAAGGAATTCGCGCCGGCGACCTTGAAAGCAAAGCTCGAAGAAACCCGCCGGATCTACGATTATGAATATGACTGGTCGCTCAATGAATGGCGCGGCGATGAAGATGAAAAAGGGGCGAATGAATGAGCGGCGCACCTGAAACCACCCCGGAAGAACCCTCCGCCCCGCAAGTCAAGAAGTCGGTTTTCAAACGGCTTCTGCCTTTGCTCATTCTGGTGGCAGGGCTCGGGGCTTTCTTCGGCCTTGGGCTGAACGACTATGTCAGCCTCGATACGCTGCGCGACAACCGCGAGGCGCTGGGGGCCTGGGTGGCGGCCAATCTGGCACTGGCCGTCGGCATCTATGTGCTGGCCTATGCGCTCTCCACCGCCTTTTCGCTGCCCACCGGCGCGCTTCTGACGCTGACAGGCGGCTTTCTTTTCGGCACCTGGCTCGGCGGCTTCCTGACCGTTATCGGCGCGACGATCGGCGCGAGCGTGGTTTTCCTTGCCGCCAAGACAGCGCTCGGCGACGCGCTCCGGGCAAAGGCGGGCGGCGCGATCCGCAAGATGGAAGAAGGCTTCCGCGAAAACGCTTTCAATTATCTTCTGGTGCTGCGCCTCGTGCCGCTCTTTCCCTTCTTCGTGGTGAACCTCGCCCCGGCCTTTCTCGGTGTGCCGCTGCGCACCTATGTGGCGGCGACCTTTATCGGCATCATTCCGGGCACTTTCGTTTATGCCAGTGTCGGTAACGGGCTCGGGGCGATTTTCGCCGCGGGCCAGGAACCCGATCTCGGTATTATCTTCAAGCCGGAAGTGCTGGGGCCCATCGTGGCGCTTGCCGCCCTGTCGCTGGTGCCGGTCTTTTATAAAAAATTCAAGGCGCGCAGCGCGGGTGGGGCCGGAGCCTGAGTGCAGGCCTTTGCTTCTTCTTTGCAATATTCTCCGTAAACGAATGGTTCTGAAAAAGGTCTGGGAATGACGGAAACGATCAAGACGGATATTTGCGTCATTGGCGCGGGTTCGGGCGGGCTGTCCGTGGCCGCGGGCGCGGTGCAGATGGGCATGGGCGTGGTGCTGATCGAGCGCGGCAAGATGGGCGGCGACTGCCTGAATTATGGCTGCGTGCCTTCCAAGGCGCTGCTAGCGGCCGGCAAGCAGGCGCACGCGATGGGCAAGGGCGAGGTTTTCGGCATCAAGCCCGCGGTGCCCGAAATCGACTTCGCCAAAGTGCATGATCATGTGCACGGCGTGATCGGCGCCATCGAGCCCAACGATTCCGTCGAGCGGTTCGAAGGGCTTGGCGTCAATGTCATCAAGGGCGCGGCCCGCTTCATCGATGCAAAGACGGTGGAGGCGGACGGCAAGCGTATCGAGGCGCGCCGCTTCGTGGTGGCGACGGGCTCATCCGCCGCCGTGCCGCCCATTCCGGGGCTCGAAAGCGTGCCCTATCTGACGAATGAAACGATCTTCGAGCGCAAGGAAGCGCCGGAACATCTGCTCATCATCGGCGGCGGGCCCATCGGCATGGAAATGGCGCAGGCGCACCGGCGTCTCGGCGCCGAGGTGACGGTGATCGAAGCTTTTAAAGTGCTCGGCAAGGATGATCCGGAACTGGCCGCCATTGTCGTCGCGCAGCTGCGCAAGGAAGGCATTGCGATCCGCGAAGGCACCGGCATCGAGCGGGTTGAAAAGGAGGGCGAGGGCGTTGCCGTTCTCCTGAAAGGCGAAGACGGCAAGCCGGGCGAGCGGATTACCGGCTCCCATCTTCTGGTCGCCGCCGGACGCGCGCCCAATGTCGATGGGCTCGATCTTGAAAATGCCGGCGTCGAATTCGACAAGCGCGGCATCAAGGTCGATGCGCGCCTGCGCACGTCCAACAAGAAAATCTTTGCCATTGGCGATGTGACGGGCGGGCTGCAATTTACCCATGTGGCGGGCTATCACGCGGGCATCGTCATCCGTAACGCGCTCTTTAAAATTCCGGCCAAGGCCGATCATTCCAATGTGCCCTGGGTGACCTATACCGATCCGGAACTTGCCCATATCGGTTTGACCGAAGAAGAAGCGCGCGGCAAATACGGCAAGGTCGAAGTGCTGCGCTGGCCGCTCGCCGAAAACGACCGGGCGCAAGCGGAACGGCGCATCGAGGGCATGGCGAAGCTCATTAGCGATTCTCATGGGCGCATTTTGGGCGCGAGCATTGTGGGGCCGAATGCGGGCGAGCTTTTGCAGCCCGTGGTGCTTGCCAAGGCGAACGGGCTGAAAATCTCGGCCCTCGCCAGTGTCATCGCGCCTTATCCGACCATGACCGAAGTGAGCAAGCGGGCGGCGGGCAGCTTTTACACCCCGACGCTTTATAGCGCCAAGACGCGGCTTCTTGTGCGTTTCCTCAAGCTCTTCGGCTAAAATGTCCGGTCAAATGACCTCGTAGTCTTTTTGGCAAAAAACGGGCATTCGCGGTATAAAGGGGGGCCGGGCATCGGGCGCCGGCGGGCAGGTGAGCGCGGCATGAGGACCAAGCAGCTGGATGCAACGACAGGCGCGGGCCGGAATTCTGCCGGGCATCAAAGCTTTGCCGCGCGCTATTCGCGCTCATTGTCCTCCCAGCTTCTGCTTTTGACCGTCATCTTCGTGATGGCGGCGGAAGTGCTGATCTTCTTTCCCTCCATCGCCAATTTCCGTTTGAACTGGCTCGAGCAGCGTCTTGCCAACGCGCAGATCGCGACGCTCGCGCTGGAGGCGACGCCTGACAACATGGTTTCGAGCGCCTTGCAGCTCGAGCTTCTGAAGAATGCCGAGGCCTATGCCATCGTCCTGCACCGCGATGCAACGCGCCGTCTGATCCTGACAAAAGAAAACCTGCCGGAAATCGACAAGGGGTATGATACCCGCGAGCAATTTCCCCCGACATTGATCTGGCATGCGCTTGAAACGCTCTTTGCCGGGGACGGGCGCACGATCCGCGTTATCGGCGAGCCGCGTTTCATGGGCGGGGATGTGATTGATCTGGTGATCGACGAAACGCCGCTGCGCCGGGCGATGATCGGCTACGGCATCAATATCTTCACGCTCTCGCTGGTGATCTCCGTCATCACGGCCGGACTTTTGTTCTTTGCGCTCAACCGCTTTCTGGTGCGCCCGCTCCGGCGGATTTCGGAAAACATGGTGGCCTTCCGCGAAAAGCCCGAAGACATTCGCCGCGTCATCACGGCATCCGGGCGGCGCGATGAGATCGGTGTTGCCGAAAGCGAGCTTGAAGCGATGCAGCGGCAGATCCGCTCGACGCTGAACCAGCAGGCGCGCCTTGCCGCGCTTGGCGGCGCGGTGAGCAAGATCAATCACGATCTGCGCAACATTTTGGCCAATGCGCAGCTCATTTCCGACCGCATTGCCGGGGTGAGCGATCCCACGGTGCAAAAACTCGGGCCCCGGCTTTTCGGCTCCATCGACCGGGCCATTGATCTTTGCGAAAAGACGCTGAAATTCGGCAGAGCCGAGGAAGACCCGCCGCAGCGGCGCTTCTTTCTCCTTGCCAATTTCATGGAAGAACTCAGAAGCGCTTCCGGCCTCGAGGATGAAGGCCGCGTCGCTTTTGTCTGCGATATTCCGCCGGATCTGCGCATTCATGCCGATCCCGATCAGCTTTTCCGCATCCTCCTCAATCTCATACGCAATGCCGCCGAGGCGCTCCAGGGCAGCGACGGCGAAATCATAGTGCGGGCCTGGCTCGAAGAGGACGACAAAGTCGAGATCGAGGTTTGGGACAATGGCCCCGGCCTGCCGGAGCGGGCGCGCAAACATCTCTTCCAGGCCTTTGCAGGCTCCGCCCGCGCCGGGGGCACGGGGCTGGGGCTTGCCATTTCCGCGGAATTGGCCGAAGCCCATGGCGGTAAGTTGACCTTGATCGAGAGCGTACCGGGCAAGACGGTCTTCCGCATCTGCATTCCCCAGGACAGGGCGGCTGCCGCATTGGCCGCGCAATAGGCGGGGAAGGAAGAGCGTGAACGGCAAGGACATATCCGGCGATCTTATTCTTGGCGATATTGGCGGCACCTATGCGCGGCTCATGCGCGTGCCCGCCGGTTTTCAGGGAAACGCGGGGGAGCTGCCCGCGCCCGATCTTTTCGAACTTTCGCATTTCAAAGATGCCGATGCGCTGCTCGCCGCTTTTCTGGAAAGCCATGCCGGGACAAAACCGCCGGCAGCCATTGCCCTTTGCGCGGCAGGCCCGCTGGAAGGGAAAGGCTGGGCGGCGGCCATCCACATGACGAACACGCCCTGGTCGCTTTGCGCCGAGGCGATGGGCACGCGCTTTGGCGTGCCGGTTCTTCTGCTCAATGATTTTACCGCCTGCGTGCTTGGCCTGCCGGACTTGAGGCCCGCCGATCTTGAACCCATCGGCGAGGGGGCGGCGGAAAAAGGCCGCCCGCTCGCCGCCATGGGCCCCGGCACCGGGCTCGGCACGGCGGCGCTGTTGCCGCAAGGCGGTGGGTGGATTGCAATGCCGGGCGAAGGCGGGCAGACGAGCCTTTGCGCGGTCAGCGAGGAAGAGCGCGCCCTTCTCGATCATCTCTCGCGCGAGGGCACGGGGCCGGGCGGCCATGTCGCTGCCGAGCATATTCTCTCAGGCCCCGGCATCGTGCGGCTTTACAGAGCGCTTGCCGCGCTTGCCGGGGCGGCGGCGCCTTTGGCAAGTGCGGCTGACATTGCGGCGGCGGCAGGTGAGGGCGATGCGCTGGCCGCGCATACGCTTTCCTGTTTTTCAGGCTGGCTCGGCGCCATGGCGGGCGATCTGGCGCTCACCTACTGGGCGGCGGGCGGCTTTTATCTGGCAGGCGGGGTTCTGCCGAAGCTCGGCCGCCATTTCGACCGGGCGCTCTTTCGTGCCCGCTTCGAGGCGAAAGGTGTCTTCACGCCGCATCTTGCACGCATGCCGGTCTATCTCATCAAAGGGCAGAACCCGGCATTCTCCGGGCTCGCCCGCGCCGCGCGCATGGCGCTTGCCGGGCGCGCGGTTTAAGGCCGGCCTTCAAGCACAATGCCCTCGCGCCGGGGATCGGCGCCGCCTTCAAGACCTTGCGGCGTTTTGTGGATGCCGTGCAGCCCGCTTGTCAGCTCGCGCACCAGCACCCGGTGCCCGAGCGCCTGCAAGGCAGGCTCCAGCGTTTCAAGCGGCGTTCCCGCTTCCAGCTCCGTCGCGCCGTTGCGGTTCACATGGCGGGGCAATGCGATGGCCGCCTGCATGTCCATCTCCCAGTCGAGCAGCGCGATCAGCGACTGCGTCACATAAGTGATGATGCGGCTGCCGCCGGGCGAGCCGATGGCGGCATAAAATTTCCCCGTCCGGTCGAAGACCATGGAGGGCGACATGGACGAGCGCGGACGCTTGCCGGGCGCCACGGCATTGGCAACCGGCACGCCGTCGATCTCCGGCAGGAAGGAAAAATCGGTCAGCTCGTTGTTGAGGAAAAACCCGCCTGCCATCAGATGGCTGCCGAAGGGCCCTTCGATGGAGGCGGTCATGGAGACGGCATTGCCCCAACGGTCCGTCAGGCTGAAATGGGTGGTGGAGGGACGCGAGATGGAACGGTTGGGCGCAAGAGCGGCCGCCGCCTGAGGCGGCGTGCCCGCCTCCGCCTTGCCCATGGAAGCGGACATGTCGATAAGTTTTGCCCGCTCGGCCAGATAGGTTTTATCGAGCATGCTGGTGATGGGCACATCGACGAAAGCCGGATCGGCGATATAGGTGTCGCGGTCGGCATAGGCCAGGCGCGAGGCTTCGGAGATGAGATGCACCGCTTCCGCGCTGCCGGGCTCTAGCGCTGCGACATCGAAATTTTCAAGAATGCCCAGAATCTGAAGGCTGGTGAGCCCGCCCGATGTGCTGGGGCCCATGCCGCAGACTTTATAAACGCGGTAGGCAAGGCACACAGGGGATCGCGCTTGATCGGTTTATAAGCGCGCAAATCGCTCATCGATAGCGTGCCCGCGCGGGTGGGCGCGCCGCGCACGGCGAGCACGATCTTCTGCGCGATGTCGCCGGTGTAAAAGACCGCTGGATCCTGCTGCACCAGGCGCAGGGTTTGCGCATAAGCGGGGTTTTTAAGCAGCGTGCCGGCAGGATGCGGCACAAGCTCGCCTTCTGCGTTTTGAGTGAAGAAGTAATCGCGTGCGGCGGGAATGTTCGGCAGGGCGGGCGACCACTCGATCAGCGCGGCAAGGCGCGGGGAGACGATGAAGCCTTCCTCGGCAAGTTTGAGCGCCGGTTCGAAAAGCCGCGCCCAGGGAAGGCGCCCGTGATCCTTATGCGCCATGTGCAGCATGGCAACGACGCCCGGCACGCCGACCGATTCCCCGCTCACCACCGCTTCGATGAAGGGGCGCGGATTACCGCCCGCATCGACAAAGACATCCGGCGTGATACCGGCAGGCGCGGTCTCGCGCCCATCATAGGTTTCGAGCCTTTCGGCCCGCGCGTCCCAGTGAAGAAGATAGGCGCCGCCGCCGAGCCCGGACGATTGCGGCTCGACAAGGGTGAGCACGGCTTCAACGGCGATTGCCGCATCGACGGCGCTGCCGCCTTCTTCCAGAATCTCAAGCGCGGCCTCGGTCGCGTAAGGATTGGCAGTGCTGGCCATGAAGGGCTGTTCTTCGGCCCGCAGCAAGAACCAGCCGGCCACGGCCAGAACGAGGGCGGCAAGGATGGCCGCGGCGGGAATGATCTTTTGTTGCTGCATGATTTGCCCCTGCTTGCCCCTGGTTACCCTTGTCGGGCGCGCCGTGCGGAAAACTATACGCCATATAAGAAGTACCGTCGAAACCACCAGTCTCGTTAACCGATCAATTCTGCAAACTTGGCTGAAAGCTCAGTTACGGGGCGCTTCTTCTTGTAATTGACCTCCAAGGAGGCGCTCTTTAGCGTGCCCTTTCACCGGAAGGAGCCGGATATGCCGGATTTGAATAAGGCGGATGAGGGCCGGCGGTTCGTCAAACCGGGCCCGCGCAATCTGATTACCGATATCAAGGGCCTTGCGGTCGGCCAGGCGGAAGATGCGCGGGTGCGCACCGGCGTTACCGTGATCCTGCCGGAAGGGCGCGTAACGGCCGGCGTCAGCGTGATGGGCGGGGGACCCGGCACGCGGGAGACGGATGCGCTCGATGCCGACCGGCTGGTGGAGGAGGTGGATGCCATTGTCCTTTCCGGCGGCTCGTCTTACGGGCTCGATGCGGCGGGCGGCGCGGCCAATTGGCTGGGCGCGCGCGGGCGCGGCTTTCAGATGGGCGCCTCGCCGAAAGTCTCGCCGGTCGTGCCTGCCGCGATCCTGTTCGATCTGGCAAATGGCGGCGACAAGGACTGGGGCGAGGAGCCGCCCTATCATGCGCTGGGGCGGGCGGCCTGCCAAAACGCTGAAGAGAACGCGGCGAAAGGGCGGGGCCAGGCATTCGCACTGGGTGCGGCGGGCGCTGGGCTCGGCGCGCTCGTCGGCACGGCGCGCGGCGGTATCGGCTCCGTTTCCGCGGTCACGCCCGATGGGCTGCAGGTCGGCGCGCTGATCGCGGTCAACGCCTTCGGCTCCGCCTTCATCCCCGGCACGCAGCAGTTCTGGGCGGCCCCTTTCGAGCTTGAGGGCGAGTTCGGCGGGCGGGGCTGGCCCGGCGACATGGCCTCTCTTTCAGCGCTGCATCCGTTTGCAGGCACCAAGGCGGCGGGCGCCGTGCCGCCTGCGCCCGGCAGCAACACCACCATCGGCGTGATCGCCACGAATGCGCGCCTGACCCAGGCTGAATGCAAGCGGGTTGCTTTGATGGGGCAGGACGGCATGGCCCGTGCGCTGCGCCCCATTCATACACCGGTCGATGGCGACACGCTTTTCGTCTTGGCGACGGGCGAGCACGAGCTGCCTGCGGGAATGCGCCCGCTGGCGCTTGCCGCGCTCGGCTCCATTGCTGCCGACTGCGTGGCCCGCGCCATCGCCCGCGGGGTCTATGAAGCAGGCAAATAGGCGCAACAAAAAAGGCCGGTGCGGGGCACCGGCCTTTCTTCAATTCATGTCTCTTACCTTAGCGCACGAAGATGCGTACTTCGTTCGTGCTGACATCGGCGCTGGTGGTGGAGGAAATCTGCACCCGGTCGGCGGGCAGGCCCATATCGCTCATGGACTGGAAAACCTTTTCCGCGTTCTTGCGGCTTTGCGACTGGGCAAGCTGGGCATTGCCCGCCGAGCCGCCGGCGGCAGCCACGGCAAGCACCGTGAACTCGGAAGCCGGGCGCCGTTCGAGCGCTTGAGAAAGGGCGGTGTATAGCGCGCGCTCATACTCGACATCCGGACGGTCGAAACGGATCACCACAAGCGGCGGCGTGCCGGTCGGGATGGCGCTGCGCCCGGCAGAGACGGGTTCGGCGGTGACATTGCTGACGCCGGAGGCGAGAGGGCGGCCGAAGAGCTGGCCGCGCTTGATGGCGTTGGAGAGCGTCGTCAGGTTCGAGCGCTCATTGGCCAGATACGTCGTCTGGCGGGCGATATCCTGGCGCAGCTCGCTCAGCAGTTTGTTGATCAGCACGACGGTCTGGTTCGTGTCCACCTGCAGCCGCTCGAGCTGGCGGTGGTCCTGATCGACGGCGCCGGAAAGACCGAAGGTCGCCTGCGTCGTGTCGAGCAGGTAATTGGAGGTCGCCGCATCGCCGGCAATCTCGTTGGAGAGCGAGGTCATGTTGTTGACGTCGCGGGCGATCTGGTCGAGCTGCGACTGGGACTGGTTCCATGCTTGCACGAGCTGAGGGTTGCCGGGCGTGGTGCCGACCTGCAGCTTGGCTTCGATGCCCGCTTTGGTGGTGTGATAGGCCTCGGCATGGGCGCGGGTTTCGGCACGTACCTGCTCGAGGCGGGCGCTATGGGCTTCGATCTGCGCTTGCAGAGCGGCAAGTTCGGAACGGATCTGGCTCACTTTCCGGCCGACGGCGGTATCGCTCGTCGCGCCGGTGTCGACGGACAGGCCGGAAATCTGGGTATCGCCAAGCGGCGGCGGGTTCTGGGCCTGGGTCTGGCTGGTTTCCACGTCATCGCCGGAAACGGCCGGCCAGAGCACTTCATCGGCAAAGGAACAGCCGCCGAGAGCGAGGAAAGAACTCGCCGCCAGGACCTTCAGGCTTGTCATGACTCTTTGGCCGCAGGAAAGGAGGCCGTAAGAGGAGGGGCCGTGGGGGGAAGTCTGCCTCGACATATTTTTTAAACCCGCATCTTGAGTGACTGCCTAGCTCCACAAGCGGTCCGGGCTGTCTTCAAAGCGGCACCCCCCGGAAGGAGCGCTGCCTTTAAACCGGCCTGGAACGCGCGCATGGGCGCATCGGTGGCGCATCGGTTCGGCGCATCTGTTTTAGCCTTTACGGGGAAAACGTTTCCAAGAAAAACCGGATAAATGCCCCTCACCCGATTTCACCTTCGAATCGTGGCCCCCGCGCATGCCAAGTGACTTTACCTAAAGGGGTTTTGCGCCACAAGCTCTTATAAGACAAAGAAAAAGTGTCATTAAAGCTAGGTTGCAGGCCCTTTCCGATCTCTTAATGAAGCCCACATAAGGGCTCCGCGGCCATGAGCGCATGTTCCGGAAAGCGCGGGGCAGGGGCGGACGGACAGGCAAGAGATAAAGCCGAAAGGAAGGCAGATGCGGAAAATCGGACGGAAAAAGAACATCTTGGCCCTGGCAGTGCTGGGTATTGGCGGCTTAAGCGGGGGATTGTTGGGCGCCCTCTGGGTGCCGGGCGCCCATGCCGATGAGGCAGGCGAAGCCAGCTCCGGCGCGCTTTTCGAGACATATACACGTGAGGAGACGAAAGCGCTGGGCCTGCCTTTTTCCGAGGCGGTGCGCGCGGGCAACATTCTTTATCTTTCCGGTCAGATCGGCGTGAAACCCGGCACGCTGGAGCTTGTGCCCGGCGGCATGGAAGCCGAGGCGCGCCAGACGATGGAAAATATCGGTGAGGTGCTCGCCCATTACGGCGCCGATTTTTCCCATATCGCCAAATGCACGGTGATGCTGGCCGATATGAGCGAATGGGCCGATTTCAACAAAGTCTATGTGACCTATTTTGGCGATGGCCCGTTCCCGGCCCGCTCCGCCTTCGGTGCCTCGGGCCTGGCGCTCGGCGGCAAGCTGGAAGTGGAATGCATGGCGGTGCTGCCGGAAGACAGTTGAGGGGCCGGGCCTTGCGCGGATCTTTCTTGAACGAAAAAGCCTGTGAAAAAAGGCTGGGATAAAGCCTGCAGGCCTCTTGCCATAAGCTTTTCTAGGCATTATGAGTACGCACCTCTTGAGGCGGGGCCGCTTGTCAAGCCGCCCGCCGCCTCACCTTGCGCCGGTAGCTCAGCTGGATAGAGCACCAGACTACGAATCTGGGGGTCGGGAGTTCGAATCTTCCCCGGCGCGCCACTTCCCTCCGAAACATTGCAATAAATAACGCCGCTTTGGCGGCGGGCGCTTTGGCGCGTCTCGGGCGTGCGGAGGTTACGGGCGCCAGAATTCGGGGTCGAGGAGGAGGAGAAGCGTGAAAATCTCCAGCCGGCCGAAAAGCATGGCGAGCGAGAGGAGCCATTTGGCACCATCTGGCAGGGGCGCGAAATTACCGGCCGGGCCGATGATCTCGCCGAGCCCGGGGCCGACATTGGTGATGGCCGTGGCGCTGGCGGTGAGCGCGGTGATGAGGTCGAGCCCCATCAGGGAAAGAGCGAAGGTGAAGACCGCGACCGTTCCCAGAAACGCCGTCAGAAAGGCCAGCACGGCTTCGGGCACGTCGCTGGGAATGCGCCGCGAGCCGTATCGCATGGAGACGACCCGGTTCGGGCTCATCAGCTGGCGCAATTTGGCGCGCAAGACGATCCAGAGCACCTGGAAGCGGTAAATTTTGATGCCGCCGGAGGTCGAGCCCGCGCAGCCGCCGACAAAGGTCAAAAACAAAAAGCCGCCAAGTGCCGCCGGCCCCCAGAGCGAATAATCGGTGCTGGCAAAGCCCGTGGTGGTAACGACCGAGGTGACGTTGAAGGCGGCCTCCGTGAGTGCGGTGAAAGGATCGGCATTGGCCGACGACACGCGCCAGACCGTGAGGACCAGAATGACGCTCGTTAAAAACCGTATCAGCCCGCGGATTTGCACATCGTCCCAGATCTTGCGTTCGTCACCCCGGATCATGCGGATATAGGCAACGAAAGGCACGGCACCGGAAATCATGAAAAACGTGGCGATCCATTGCATGGTGCGGCTATCGAAATGGCCGAAAGAGGCATCATGGGTCGAATAGCCCCCGGTTGAGAGCGTCGTCATGGCGTGGCATATGGCATCGAACCCGCTCATGCCCGCCGCTGCATAACTGACGGCGCAAAGCGCGGTGAGCGAGCTATAGGCAGCGGCAATATAGGCGACGAAGTGAAAGGCTTTCGGAATGATTTTTTCCGACTGCTCCGAACTTTCCGTGCGGAAGAGCTGCATACCGCCGACGCGCAGGAAGGGCAGCAGTACGATCGCCATGACGATGATACCGATGCCGCCGATCCATTGTAAAAGCGCGCGCCAGAACAAGATGCCATAGGGCAGCGTGTCGAGCCCGCTCATCACCGTGGAGCCGGTCGTCGTCAGGCCCGAGACGGCTTCGAAAAAAGCATCCGTATAAGAAACACCGACGCCGATCAGCGGCAGTGCGGCGAAGGCGGGCAGCACGACCCAGCTGCTTGCGGTGAGCAGGAAAGACTGGCGCAGATCCAGTTCGATAGGGGCCGGACTGTAAGTGATGATGGCAAGCAGGGCGCCGATGCCGCCGGTGATGCCCGCCGAAATCACGAAGCTCTTCCAGTCCGGGTGTGCCCATAAAAGATCGATGCCAGCCGGAAGGAGCATGGTCACTGCGAGGCTGCAGAGCAGAAGACCGAGAATATAAAGAACGGGGGGTGCGCGCATGAAACCTGTTCTTACAGCCTTCTGAGGCAAGCTGCTCAGCATTATATTTCAGGCCCGGTCTTTTAGACCTTTGCGGAAAAAGATGAAAGCGCAAAGGGCGAGAGCCGCTAAGCTCAGGCAATCGCTGCACAAATTAAACACCGGCCCCGTCATTTCGCTGCGCGGGGGCTCATCATTCCGGTGAAAATGGGATAAGGTAAAGTGCCCCGCCTGGCCCTCCTCGCGGGCGTTGCCGGTTGCAAGAGGCAGGTCATAAGGAGCATGAGATGCGCAGAAGAATAAACCGCCGCCCGCATGTGACCGGAAAAACCGCCAAGCAAATATCGATGAAACGCGTTGCCGGTCTTGCCTTTGCCGGGTTCATGGCGCTTGGGCTTGCCGCTTGCGACGAGGGGGGCAATCAGGGCCCGCCGCCGCCCACCGTGACGGCGGTGCATCCGACAGTGAAGGAAATCGTGGAATGGGAAATCTATACGGGCCGCTTTGTGCCCGTTTCCCAGGTGGATATCCGCGCGCGGGTGTCGGGCTATCTTGATTCGGTGCTCTTTGAAGACGGCCAGATCGTCGAGAAAGGCGATCTGCTTTTCGTCATCGATCAGCGTTCCTTCAAAGTCGCGCTGGAAGAAGCCGAAGCGCGCGTTGCGAGCGCCGAGGCGAGCCTGAATCTTGCCGAGCGTGAGCTTGCCCGCGCGTCCAAATTGCTCAAAAGCTCCAATGTCTCCCGCTCGACATACGATCAGCGGCTTTTGGAGCGCAAAGTGGCCGATGCATCGCTTGCCGCCGCCAAGGCCGAGCGCGATCAGGCGCAGCTTGAGTTCGACTTTACCGAAATCCGTGCCCCCATTCGCGGGCGCATTTCCGACAGCAAGGTGGATGTCGGCAATCTCGTCACCCAAGGCAGCGATGTGCTCACCCGCATCGTCTCGCTCGATCCGGTGCTCTTCGAGTTCGATGTGTCGGAAGCCGATTATCTGAAATATCAGCGCCTCAACGATGAAGGCCGGCTCAACGCCCGCTCCAGCTCCGTTGCCGTTTCCGTAAAGCTGCTGGATGAAAAAGAATTCAGCCATGGCGGCAGCATGGTTTTTGTCGACAATGCGCTAGACACCGCCTCGGGGACGATCCGCGGCCAGGCGCAATTCGGCAATGCGGACGGGTTTTTGACACCCGGTCTTTTCGGCCAGGTGCGGGTGCCGGGTTCGGAAGAATATGAAGCCATTCTGGTGCCGGAAGTCGCCATCAATTCCGACCAGTCGCGCAAATTCGTCTATGTGCTGGGCGAAGAGGGTAAAGCCGCCGCGCGCTATCTGGAGCTCGGCCCCGTCATCGAGGATATGCGCGTGGTGCGCGCCGGGCTCACGCCGGATGATTGGGTGATCATCGACGGGCTGACGAAAATCCGCAACGGCGCGCCGGTCAATGCGGACAAACAGGGGGACGGCGCCCCGGAGAAAGCGCCGGAAGGAAAAGCGCCAAAGACAGGTGAAGCCGGAGGGGAAGCGGAATGAAGTTTTCCCATTTCTTCGTCGACCGACCGATCTTCGCCGCCGTTATCGCGATCCTCATCACGCTGATCGGCGGCATGTCTTATGTCGGTCTGCCCATTCAGCAATATCCGGAGGTTGCTCCGCCCACCATTCAGGTTTCCGCCTCCTATCCCGGCGCGTCTGCGGAAGTCGTGGCCGATACGGTGGCAACGCCGCTTGAGCAGGAAATCAACGGCGTCGAGAACATGCTTTATATGTCCTCGCAATCGACCGGGGACGGGCGCGTGTCCATCACCGTTACCTTCGCGCTCGGCACCGATCTCGATGCCGCGCAGGTGCTGGTGCAAAACCGCGTGGCGGTGGCCGAAAGCCGCCTGCCCGAAGAAGTGCGCCGCCTCGGCGTGACGACGGTCAAGCGCTCGCCCGACATGCTGATGGTCGTCAACATGAACTCGCCGGATGAATCCGTCGATCAGCTTTATCTCTCGAACTACACGAAGCTCAACATCACCGACGTGCTCTCGCGCCTTGGCGGTGTGGGCAATGTGATCGTGTTCGGCAGCGCCGATTATTCCATGCGCATCTGGCTCGACCCGCCGCGTCTCGAGGCGCGGCGCATGACCGTCTCGGATGTTCTGGAGGCGCTGCGCGCGCAAAACGTTCAGGTCTCTTCCGGGGTGCTCAACACCTCGCCCATGCCGGACCAGGGCGCTTTTGAAGTGGCGGTGCAAACGCTTGGCCGGCTGATCGAACCGGAACAATTCGGCGATGTCGTGGTGAAGACGGACGCGCAAGGGCGCGTCACGCGCCTTGCCGATGTGGCGCGCATCGAGCTTGGCGCGCAGAACTACGTCTCCAATTCCTATCTCGACGGCAAGAAGGGCGTGGCGCTCGGCATTTTCCAGCGCCCAGGCTCGAATGCGCTGGCAACGGCGGAAGAAGTCAAAGCAACGCTGGAGCGGCTCTCGAAAGATTTCCCGCCCGGTATCGCCTATGCCATTCCTTATAATCCGACGCAATTCGTCGAGGAATCGGTCTCCGAGCTCACCCGCACGATCTTCGAGGCGGTGGCGCTCGTCATTATCGTGATCGTCCTCTTCCTGCAAAGCTGGCGCGCGGCGATCATTCCCATTGTTGCTATTCCGGTCTCCCTCATCGGCACGTTCGGCGTCATGGCCGCGCTCGGCTTTTCGCTCAACACGCTCTCGCTTTTCGGGCTTGTGCTTGCCATCGGCATCGTGGTGGATGATGCGATTGTCGTGGTGGAAAATGTCGAGCGGCATTTGCGCGAAGGGCTCTCGCCTTACGATGCCGCGCATAAGACGATGGACGAGGTGGGCTCGGCGCTTGTCTCCATCGTGCTCGTGCTCAGCGCGGTTTTTATTCCTACTGCTTTCATTCCCGGCATTTCCGGTGCTTTTTACCAGCAATTCGCGGTGACGATCGCAACGGCGGTGGCGATTTCAGGTCTTATCTCGCTGACCTTGAGCCCGGCGCTTGCCCGGCTTCTTCTGCGCCGGGAAGAAGCGGAAGAAGGCGGCGGGCCGCTGCGCCGCGCGGCAAACCGGTTTTTCACGCGCTTTAACACGTCCTTCGAAGCGCTTTCGGGCTGGTATAGCGATGTCGTCGCTCGCGCCGTGCGCGTCAGCGCCATGATGCTTCTTATCTATGGCGGCCTTATCGGCCTGACGGTTCTCGAATTTGCCAAGACGCCGACCGGCTTTATTCCCGAACAGGACCAGGGCTATTTCATCGGCGTCGTGCAATTGCCGCCGGGCTCGGCGCTGTCGCGCACCGACGATGTGGTGCGCCGCGCCTCGCGCATGGCGGTGGAAACGCCGGGCGTCAACCGCGTGACGGGCTATGCCGGTTTCGACGGGGCGACATTCACGAATGCGCCCAATACCGGGGCGATGTTCATTTCGCTGCGTTCTTTCGACGAGCGCGCCGACATTGGCGTCGGCTGGCAGGATGTCTTGCAGGATTTGCAGCGCCGTTTTGCCTCCATCCGCGAGGCGACGATCTTCGTCGTCGTGCCGCCGCCGGTGCGCGGCGTGGGCACGGGCGGCGGTTTCAAGATGATGGTGGAGGACCGCCAGGGCCGCGGACTGCCGGCGCTCGAAGCGGCCGCGCAGAATCTTGCCATGGCCGCGAACGGGCTGCCCGAGGCAACGCGGGTCTTCACGCTTTTCAATACGAAGACGCCGCAAATCTATGCCGATATCGACCGGGTGAAGGCGGAAAAGCTGGGCGTGCCCGTCTCGCGTGTCTTTGAAACGCTCGGCGTTTATATAGGCTCGTCCTACGTCAATGATTTCAATTTCCTGGGCCGGACCTTCCAGGTGCGCGCGCAGGCCGACGGCCCGCACCGGCGCGACGTGGACGATGTGGCCGCTCTGCGCACCCGCTCGCAATCGGGCGCCATGGTGCCGCTCGGCTCCATTGCCACGTTCCGGGACATTACCGGGCCTTACCGCGTTGCCCGCTATAATCTTTACCCGGCAGCCGCCGTGCAGGGGAACACCAATCCCGGCTTTTCCACAGGCCAGACCTTGAGCGCTATGGAAGGGCTTGCCGATCAGGTCCTGCCCGACGGCTTTGCTTATGAATGGACGGAGCTGTCCTTCCAGGAAAAACAGGTCGGCAACACGGCGATCTATATTTTCATGGCCGCCGTCGTCTTCGTCTTTCTGGTGCTTGCTGCGCAATATGAAAGCTGGCTCCTGCCGCTCGCCATCATTCTCATCGTGCCCATGTGCCTGCTGGCAGCGATGAGCGGGGTGCTCCTGCGCGGGCTCGACAACAACATTCTCGTGCAGATCGGCCTTGTCGTTCTGATCGGCCTTGCGGCGAAGAACGCGATCCTGATCGTGGAATTTGCCCGCCAGGGGGAAGCCGAAGGGCTCAGCCGTTTCGATGCGGCGGCGCAGGCAGCGCGCACGCGTTTGCGCCCCATTCTCATGACCTCCTTTGCCTTCATTCTGGGGGTCGTGCCGCTCGTCATTGCGGCGGGTGCGGGCGCCGAACAGCGCCAGGCGCTCGGCACGGCGGTTTTTTCCGGCATGATCGGGGTGACGCTTTTCGGGCTGCTTTTTACGCCGGTCTTTTATGTGGCAACGCGGGCGCTTGCGCGCCGCCGCGACGGGGAGTGAGCCTTCAGGAAGGCGGGCGCTGGCGGAAGCCGGGCAATGTCAGATCGAACCGGAGGGCTGCGGCCCGCAAGCCGAAAGCTGCGGCAATGGCGATGAAGGTGCGCGCCGTTTCGCTTAAAAACTCCAGCGGGCCGAGCGCGGCATAAAGCGCGGCGCCGGTAAAGGCGGCGGTGATGTAGATCTCCTTGCGCAGGATGGGCGAATCCTCCCGGCAAATGACGTCGCGGATGATGCCGCCGAATGTGGCCGTGATGACACCGAGAAGTACGGCGGCGCTCGGATCGATCCCGGCTCCGAGCGCGCGTTTCGTTCCTTCCACGGCAAAGAGCGACAGGCCGATGGCATCCGCCCAGAGCACCGCCCGGTAGCGCGAATTCACCATATGATGGAAAAAGAACACGAAAACCGCGCCTGCGATGCACAGATATAGATAGAAAGACTTATCGAGCCAGAAGACCTCGATGGCACCGGCCTTGACCGTGCCGAGCAGCAAATCGCGGATCGTGCCGCCGCCGAGCCCCGTTACGATGCCGATGAGGCAGAAGCCGACAATATCGAGCTGCTTGCGCGCGGCGACCAGCGCGCCGGAGATCGCAAAGACGAGAACGCCGGCACTATCGATGAAAAACAAAAGGCTCGTGTAATTCAGGCTCATCTCATCCCTCGGGCCGCCGCATTCCTCTCCCCCCGTGTGAGGCTAAAGCGGGCAAAGCTTAAAACCCAGCTTAAACATCCCCGCCTAGCGTTTAGTACATGGAAATGGCCCGCCGCCCGCATCCCGCTGGGCGGCCTGCGGGCCCAAGGAGGCTTGAAAAGATGCAGCAAGTGAGCGCGTATCTTGAAACGAAACAGCAGATTGTCGACCCGCGCCAATCCGAAAGCCTGATTTTCAGGCGCGTGACCGATCAGCTCAAAGATGTGGTGGAAGCGGAGCGGCGCGATGAGATGTATCACCGCGCGGTGCTGGACAACCGCCGGCTCTGGACGGCGCTGGCCGCCGACGTATCCGATCCCAGCAACATGCTGCCCGACGAGCTGAAATCCAATCTTCTCTCGCTTGCCATCTGGGTGGAGCGGGAATCGGGCGCGGCCCATTCCGGCGGGGCGGATATCCGCTCCATGATCGAAATCAACGAGGCGATTATCGCCGGGCTGAATGCGCGCCAATAAAGCGCCGCGGCCTCGCTCGAGAAGGAGCAGACAATGGGTTTGAACATCCGCCTTTTGCATGGCGATAAATGCGTGATCAACGGCGCGGTGATTACCTGTAAATCCCAGCGCACGACCTTGAGCGTGGAAAATTTCGCGCAGGTGATCCGCGCTCCGGAAATTCTCGATGAAAAAGATGTCAGCACGCCGACAGAGCGGGTCTATTTTGCCGTCCAGCTGATGCTTTTGGAGCCGGCGCGGCACGACCATCACCGCATCTTCTTCAACACGGTGATGGCGCAGCTTCTTTATGCCTTTGAAAACGGTGAGATTTTGGAACTTCTGCACGAGGCCATTTCTTTTGTGGAAGAAGAAGATTTCTACCAGGCGCTGAAACGGCTGAAACGCGTTCTCGATTATGAAAAAGACCTGTTGGGCCAAATGCCGGCGCTGGAGGTGGCGGGCTGATTCTCGCCCTCCGCTGCCCGGTGCAAGGCTGAAAGGAAGGACGCCATGTCCACGCTTACCGAATATGCCCAGATCGGGCGCACCTATAGCCAGCAGCTCGGCGCGATTGCCAAGGAAGGTTTTGTGCAGCGGGAAGTGGATTATTTCCGTGCCAATATTTCCAAAATTTCGACCGGCGATGAGCTCATCGACGATTACCGGCTCTACACCTTCGCTATGAAAGCCTTCGGCCTTGAAAGCCAGACCTATGCGAAAGGGCTGATGCGCAAGGTTTTCGATGAAGGCGTGGTGAACGACAGATCGATCGCCAACCGCCTGCAGGACAGTGCTTTTAAGGAAATCGCTGAGGCCTTCGGCTTTGCCGAGACGGGCAATCTCAACATGCTGATCCACAAGAATGTGGATGCGGTGGTCGAAAAATATCTCAAACTCGAGCTGGAAGAGCGGATCGGCGAGAGCAATCAGGGTGTGCGCCTTGCCATCTATTTCGAGCGCAAGATCGCGGAAGTCGATAATTGGTATGAGATCATCGGCGATGCCGCGCTTTATGAAACCGTGCGCACGATGATGGGGCTGCCGCAGGAATTCGTGAGCACCAATATCGACCGGCAGGTGGAATATTTCGAAAACCGCATTCCGCTTGAAGACCTGAAAGACCCCAAGAAGCTCGACAAATGGATGCAGCGTTTCACCGCCATGTGGGATGTGGTGCAGGGCCCACAATCGGGCATCGATCTGGCGGCAAACGGCATTGCGCCGATCCAGCCCTTGGGCAGCGCCCCCGCGATCGTCTCCATCGATCCTTCCTTGCTGGCGGATCTCAGCAAATACCGGCTTTAAAACACGGCTTTCGAGAAGATAAAGGCGCCCGCCCCGAAAGGAGCGGGCGTTTTCTTTTAGAGCGTATCGGCAAGATGAATGAGCTTGCCCGTCTCATCGAGAAGGCGGCGCACTTTTTCGGGCGCGGTCAGCTCGTCCGGCAAAGGCGTGCCCGGCATCGCGGCCATGGCGGCAAGCGGCGGGCGGGCGTCTTTTTTCGTATCCTCGCCAAGAAGCCGGGCGGCCTCCGCCTCATGGCCGGAGAGGAGCGCGGCGGCGGCGAAGAGATCGTAATAGCCGCCGGGGAGCACCGTTTCGCCAGCCTCCTCGAACGGGGCTTTGAGGAGATGGAATGCCTGCTCCCAATCGGCGTGCGTCCCATAGGCTTGGGCAAGCTCTAGCGCCTGTGCGGGGGTCAGTTCTGCGCCAAGTTCCACATTTGCTTCATCGAGGCGGCCAAGGTCGATAAGCGCGGCAAGCTTTGCGCCGGTTGCCTCGCGGGCAAGGCCGCTATCGACTGTTTCCGGCAGCGCGGCAAGGGTGGTAAGCGCGGCTTCGGCATCGCCCGCGGCAAGATCGCTCCGCGCTTTTTTGACGATCAGTGCCTGATGGCGCGGGGTGCCGGGCGCTTCTTTTTCCGTCTCACGGATAAGGCCGGCCAGAATGGCGCCCGCCTTGCCATGCGCGCCGGCCGCCAGCAGCGCCCCGGCGTAAGACTCGGCTTCCTGACGCCGGATATCATCCGCTTTCAGAAATTCAAGATAGGCGAGGCGGTCGCGCCGCCAGTCATGAAGGTTCGTTTCCTGTCCGTCTGCAAGGCTTCCGAAGAGCCTGGCGGCAAGGCTTGCGGCCGATTGGGAAAGACCGGGATCCTCAAGGCTCGCCGGAAACCGGTCGGCCAGGAGGCGCAGCCAGTGGAGTGCTATGCGCGGGTCGTCCTCTTCCCGGTCGATCAGGGCAAGCGCCCTGAGCGCGCCTTCCTCGATCGTATCGCCCCTCCAGGCCTCCTGCAGCGCCACCATATCGGCGCGGACCGTTTCGCGCGCGTTTCCGCCCGCCATCAGATCGAGCAGGGCAAGGCGGAGCCTGCCATGGGCGGCGCAGCGGTCGGCGGTTAAGGAGAGGCGCGCATAACGGGCGCGGGCGGCTTGCGGGAAACCTTCATATTCGGCAAGGCGCGCGGAAATCCATTGCTGGCAGGTGGCGGGCAAAAGCGCAGGCGCTCTTTGGGCAAAAAGCGTTGCGAAATGCCGGAGAAAATCCCCGTCGCTGCCCGATGCCGCCGCTTCGGCCAGAAGCGGGGCGAGCTCTTCCTGCGCTGTGGCGGGAAAGGCGAAAAATCCTTCAAGGCTCGCCAGCGCTTTTCGGGAGGAAAGTCCTTCGGGCGGCACGGCTTCTCCTTTAAGCGCGGCGGTGACGAGCCGCTCAAGCGGAGAGGGGGCGGCGGCTGTGTCCTCAAGCGCCCATGTGCCCCGGCTGCGCCCATGGCTGGCGATCAGGGAGATGAGGATCAGTTTTTCTTGCAAGGCTTTGTCCGCAAGCGCGCTGTCGCCCGGCTTTAAGGTGCGGCCAAGCTCGAGGGCTGCTTCGGGGTAAAGCCCGCGCTCGATGTAAAAATCCGCTGTCATATGCGCGGCTTCGATGCGCGCCTTTCCTTTGGCGGCATCGAGCATCCCGTGCAGCGCCGCGCGCTGGGTCAGGTAAGAGGCGGCGCGCAGCGGCAATACGGTTTCTGCCGCGCTGGCCTTTTCACCTTCGTTTTCCGCGAATGCCGGAACGGAACCTGCCGTCACGAGCGCGCTCGTGCTCATGCAAAAAGCCAGTGTTTTTGCCGCAAACCCGCTGAACTTACGCCTCTTCCGCATTGCCATATCGCGCCAGATCCCCTGCTCATCTACCGCTCCTGAAGCGGAGCAAAACCGAAACTCGCGTTTAACCTCCCCGTTCCAGGTTAAACCTGCGTTCAAAATGGCGCGCTTTGCACTTCGTCAGGAAATGAAACGATGCAGACGCAGATTTATGTAGGTCTTTCCGGGCAATTGGCGCTGCGCCGCCAGCTCGATGTGGTGGCGAACAATATCGCCAATATGAACACCGCCGGTTTCCGCGCCGAAAAAGTGCTTTTCGATGCGCATATGGAAAAGGCGCAGGAAGGCCGCTCGGTGTCTTTCGTGGTGGACCGCAACAGCTATACCGATATGCGCGCGGGCAAGATGGAGCGCACGGGCAATCCGCTCGATGTGGCGATCAATGGCGATGCATGGCTGCAGGTGGGAACGCCCGAAGGCCTGCGCTATACGCGCGACGGGCGTCTCAATCTCGATGCAGATGGCCGCCTTGTGACGATGGACGGCAATCCGGTGCTGGATAATGGCGGCGGCGAGATCACCATTCCTCAGGATGCTGCGCGCGTTGAAATTCTCAAAGACGGCACGATCGGCGATGGCGAGCGGGTTTTCGGCCAGATCGGCCGCGTGCGCCCTGCCGACAATCAGACCATGACGCGTGAGGCAAGCGGTCTTTACAGCGCGCCGGGCCAGCCCGAAGCGGCAGAAGAGGCCGAGTTTCAGCAAGGCATGATCGAAGGTTCGAATGTGCAGCCCGTGCTTGCCATGACCGAGCTCGTGTCCATCTCGCGCGCTTATGAGCAGACGAAAACCATGGTGGAGGGCGGCGATGAAACATTGCGCGGCGCCATCCGCACCCTTGGCAGGATCGATTAAACCCCGGCCCGCTGAAACGGGCGAAAGACATGAGAGTGTCCGATGTAAGGAGAGCAGCATGAGAGCGCTCGGTATCGCCGCCACCGGCATGATGGCCCAGCAGACGAATGTCGAGGTCATCTCGAACAATATCGCGAACATGAACACGACCGCCTTTCAGCGCGCGCGGGCCGAGTTCACCGATCTTTTCTATATGAACCAGCGCCGCCAGGGCGTGCAGTCGACCGATGAGGGCAATATCGTGCCCGCCGGTATTCAGGTCGGTCTCGGTGTGAAAACCGCAGCCGTGCGCCGCGTATCGCTGCAGGGCAATCTTGCCAATACCGGCAATACTTATGACCTGGCGCTTCAAGGGCGCGGTTATTTCATGGTCGATCTGCCGGGCGGGGAAACGGGGTATACGCGCGACGGCGCCTTCCAGAAATCCCCGGACGGCCAGCTTGTGACCGCAGACGGTTATGTGCTGCAGCCCGGCCTTGCCATTCCCGACAATGCGGTGGATGTGACGGTCAATCAGAGCGGCGAAGTGCTTGCCTATGTGGACGGGGAAGCCGAGCCGCTCAATCTCGGCCAGATCGAGCTTGCGGTCTTTCCGAATGAAGCCGGCCTGAGCAGCGCCGGTGACAATATGCTCAAAGAAACGCTGGCCTCTGGCCCGGCCATCGTCGGTGTGCCGGGGGAAGTGGGCTTCGGCTCCATCCGCCAGAAGTTTCTGGAAAGTTCCAACGTCAATCCGGTGCAGGAAATTACCGATCTCATTTCCGCCCAGCGGGCCTATGAAATGAATTCCAAGGTGATCGAGACGGCGGATCAGATGTTCAGCACCGTCACGCGGATGAGGTAAGCTGATGCGCGCGCTGATCATCGCCTTAGGTCTTATGCTTGCAGTACCGGCCTCGCCACTGCTTGCCGAAGAAGAGGCGGCGGAAACGCCCGTGCCCGCGCGGCGGATCGAGCGCGGCGAGGTCATTCGCGAGGCGGATTTGCGCCTTGCCGCGGTGGAAACGCGCCAGCTGCGTCCCGACAGTCTTTTGGATGAAGGCGCGATTGTCGGCATGGAAGCGCGGCGCACCTTGCTGCCCGGCCGCGTCATTTCCTCGCTCGCCTTGCGCGCCCCGCTCATGGTGGAAAAGAACGCGCAGGTCTCCGCCCTTTACCGGGACGGCACGCTGGAGCTCAACCTTCTGGCGCTCGCCCAGGATGACGGCATGAAAGGCGACACGGTGCGCCTCACCAATCCTTCCACCGGCAACACGGTCTATGCCGTTGTCACCGGCCCGTCCCGGGCCCGGATCACCCATTAAGGGAGCCTGCCCATGCGCCGCCTCTTCATCATCTGCTGCACTCTTCTTCTTGCTGCCGGCTGTTCGCGGCTGGAGCGCGTGGGCAAGGCGCCGGACTTTTCTCCCATGGCGGTGGGCGAGCATGGGGAGGGCGCGCCGCGCCAGATTTCCTTTCCCATGCCCGGCGATATGACGAAAAAGCGCAATTACGCCTCGCTCTGGCAGACGGGCGAGCGGGAGTTTTTTGCCGATGTGCGCGCCAAGAAAATCGGCGATATCGTGACCGTGCTCATCGATATCGATGACAAGGCGCAGCTGCGCAATTCCTCCGAGCGTTCGCGGGAAAATTCCGAAAACGCCTCGCTCGACGCTGCTTTGGGATTGCAGCAGGTGGTGGAAGACAAGATCCGCGAGCTCGATTTCGACCAGGGCGTCGATCTGGGCAGTTCCAGCCTGTCGCGCGGGCGCGGTGACATCAACCGCAACGAACAGATCAATCTGCGCATTGCCGCCGTGGTGACGGATGTGCTGCCCAACGGCAATCTGGCGATTGCCGGGCGGCAGGAAGTGCTGGTGAATTACGAAATGCGCGATCTGCGCATCACCGGCGTCATCCGGCCCATCGATATCGATGCGGAAAACCAGATCGAATATAAAGACGTAGCCGAAGCGCGCGTTGCTTATGGCGGGCGGGGCATGCTCTCGGATGTACAGCAGCCGCGCTACGGCCAGCAGGTCTATGACATTCTGATGCCCTGGTAAGGTCCCACACGAAAGAAAAAGAGGCCGCAATGGCGCGTATGGCAGAAACTCCGCAGGAAGTCGTGATCGTCCGCGTGAAGCGGCACGACCATGAGCTGGAAGGCGCCCATGGCGGCGTCTGGAAACTGGCTTATGCCGATTTCGTCACCGCGATGATGGCGTTCTTTTTGCTGATGTGGCTCGTCAACGCGACAACGGAAGAACAGCGCGACGGCATTTCCGCTTATTTCAATCCCATGGCCGTGGCGACCGGGGCATCGGGCACGGACGGGCTGATGGCGGGGCGCACCGCCGACACCGAAGGCTCGATGACCGCGCCCGATGGGGAGGGCGAGCGCCCGCATCCGGTTTCCGCACCGCCCTCCGTTTCCACCATCGGCACGGAAAAGCGCCGGCCCCAGGGAGCGGAGGAAGGACGCGGGGTGAGCGCGTTTAAAGACTCAGCCGCCCAGCATGAGCCGCCGCTGACCGCGCAGCTGCCCTCCGAGCCCATGAAAATCGGCGAGACGGCGCCCGTTGCCGTTGCCGCCTTTAACGATCCTTTTGCCCAGCCGAGCGAAAAAATGGCGCAGCTTTATCAGGATGCGCGCGCGCCCGCCGAACTTGATGCCGCAGCCTTCGAAGAGCATGAAGGCGAAAAGTCAGCTCAGAAAATCGAACCTTTCGGCGGGATGGATGCGGGCGCCTCCGGCAAGGCCAAGCTCAGCGAAAGCGAGCTTTTGGCGCGCCTTGAGCAGGGCGAGCAGCTTGAAGGGCTGAAGCAGAAGCTGCTGGAGAACCTGCGCGAGCTGATGGAGAAGAAGGGCCTGAATGAAAATATCCGCCTCAATATCGAGGAGGAAGGCCTGCGCATCCAGATCATGGATGACAATAAATTCTCCATGTTCGCGGTCGGCTCCTCGGATGTGACGGCGGAAACGGCTGCGATCATGCAGGCCGTGGCTGAAGTGCTGGAAGACGTGCCGAACGGGCTGATGATCACCGGTCACACGGACGCATTGCCTTACAAGGGCACGCGGAACTATTCCAACTGGGAGCTTTCCGCGGATCGGGCGAATGCCGCCCGCCGCCAGCTTCTTCTCAATGGGCTGGCGCCGGAGCGTGTCCTGCGTGTCGAAGGGCATGGCGACCGGCGCCCGTTGATCGAGGATGATGCGCTCGATCCGCGCAACCGCCGGATTTCCATCCTGGTTCTGGCGAAATGAATGCGAAGGACGCGATTCTTTATTCCCAGCTTAAACATCGCGCTCTAGCGTCAATCTGCGCCGGTTAGACGGCGCGGCATCCCAAGAAGGGCTCTGCGTCCCCAAGAAAAGGCGGGGCATGCTTGCGAGAGTAACAGGAGCTTGCAATGAGCCTTTTGGGTGCCATGCGCGCCGGCGTTGCCGGGTTGAAAGCGCAGTCGATCAAATTCGGCGCGATTGCCGACAATATTTCCAATTCCAGTACCGAAGGGTACAAGCGCGCCAGCGTCGAGTTTACGACCATGGTTACGCAGTCGCCGAGCCGCACGAATTATACCGCTGGCGGCGTGCTGCCTTCCGTGCGCACCGAAATCGGTAAATCCGGCAGCCTCATCACCTCGACGAGCGCCACGGATATGGCGATCGGCGGGCGCGGCTTTTTTACGGTCTCCAAAAATCCGGGCGACCCGAACCGCACTTTCTCGCTGACCCGTGCAGGCTCGTTCATTCCCGACAAGAACGGCAATCTCGTCAACCGGGCGGGCTATTATCTGGAAGGTTTTGCGCTGAACCCGGACGGCACGCCGGTCATTCCCTCTCCCTCGCGCGATACGTTCGGCGATATGGAGACGGTGAATATCGCCAATCTGGGCTTTGCCGGCCAGGCAACGGCGAATATCGACTTTGCCGCGAACCTGCCCCAGCAATTGACGGGCACGGGCACGCCCACGGCGCCGGTCGAAACCTCCATGACCTATTTCGATCCGCTCGGCGCTTCCCGCCGCCTGACCCTCGAATGGCAGCCGGATATTGCAACGCCCAACCAGTGGACGCTGAACGTCATCGATTATGACGGCACGAATATCGGCACCGTCGACTACACGTTCCACAATGCCGGCGCGCTGGCCGGGGCGCCGCAAACCATCACGACGGCGCTGCCTTTCGCAAATGGCACGGCGACGCTGACGACCGTGGACGGGCAGAATATCGACCTCAAGCTTGGCGCGGTGGACAGTTTCAACGGCGTGGTGCAGTTCGTCGGCGATTATTCGCCGAACCGCATCAATGCGGACGGCTCGCAGATCGGCCAGCTCCAGAAAGTGGAGATCGACAAGGACGGCACCATGTTCGCGATCTTCAATAACGGTCAGCGCACGCCGGTCTATCAGATCCCGCTTGCCGATGTGCCCAATACCGATGGGCTCGTCTCCGAAGACGGCAACGTCTTCCAGCTTTCTCAGGCCTCGGGCGCCGTGCGCCTCTGGGATGCTTTGAGCGGGCCGACGGGGGAGGTGATCGCCAATGCGCTGGAAGCTTCCAACGTCGATATCGCCGAAGAGCTGACCGAACTTATTCAAACCCAGCGTGCCTATTCCTCGAACGCCAAAATCTTCCAGGCGGGCGATGAAATGCTGACGGAGCTGAGCAGGCTCAAACGCTAGGCGTAATTTTGAGGTAGCTGCTTGAGCAAAGGCCCAGGCAGGGAAACGGAAAGACGATGAGTATTTCACAGGCCATTCAATCCGCCTTGAGCGGGCTGAACGCAACCCAGACCCAGGCGGCGATCGTCAGCCGCAACATTTCGAACGCGCAGACCGAAGGCTATGTGCGCAAGGATGTGGAACTGGGCAGTCTCGTCGTCGGCGGCTCCGGGGCGGGCGTTTCGGTGCTCTCCATCTCGCGGACGGTGGATGAATTCCTCATCCGTGATGTGCGCACCGCCGCCTCCCGTGTCGGCTATCAGGAAACCTTGAGCGCCGCGCTTTCCCTTTATACCGATCTTGTCGGCCAGCCGCAGGACGAGCGCTCGCTCGCCTCGGCGCTCGGCGAGTTTCAGCGCGAGCTGGCGCTTCTGGGTGAGAACCCGGAAGACGTGGCGCTGCAGCAGGCGGTCGCTGCCAAGGCGCGGGATTTGACGGGCGTTTTCAAACATACCGACAGCGCCATCCGCCAATTGCGCGAAGATGCCGATGCGCAGATTTCCGGCACGGTCCTCAATATCAACCGGGATCTCAGCGAGATCCACCGGCTGAACCTTGAAATTCAGGGCCGGGGACGCGACGGCGATATCGGCGATCTGCTCGATCAGCGCGACAGATTGATCGACCGGCTGTCCCAGGAAATTCCGATCAACGTCCTTCCCTCAAATAACGGCGTAACGATCCTGACAAATGGCGGGGTGACGCTGCTCGACAGCGAGGTGCATCCGCTTTCCTTCGCTGCCTCGCCGGTCATCCCGCCGAATGCCGCCTATACGCCGCCCCCCGGCCCCTCCGCCTTGAGCGGGCTGACCGTGGACGGGGTGGATATCGCGCCGGGCAGCAATTATCCGGGCGCGCTTTCCGGCGGCAAACTTGCCGCGCATTTTGAGATTCGCGATCGGTTGATGCCGCGCTTTCAGCGCCAAGTGGATGAACTGGCAAGCCAGCTCACCGCCGCCTTTCAGAACGCGGATGCGACGGTGACGGGTGTGGCGCCGAGCGATACCGGATTCTTTACCGATGCGGGCGCAGCGCACGATCCACTTGCCTATGCGCCGGGTCTTGCCGGGCGCATCGCGGTGAACACGTTGATCGACCCGCTGGCGGGCGGCGATCCTTCGCGCATCCGTGACGGGGTACATGCGGCCGTGCCCGGCCCGGCGGGGGATCCGGCGCAGATCCAGGCCTTCAGCGCGGTGTTCACGCAAACCTTCGGCTTCGATCCGGCGGCGGGCATTCAAACCTCCGCGACATTGCTCAATTACGCCTCCAATGCCTCCTCGGACGCGCACACGCTGCGCAGCACGGCGCAGAACAATGCGAAGTCGGAAACCATTGCCTTTGACAGCCTGTCCAATTCGCGCCTCAGCAAGGACGGGGTCAATATCGACGATGAAATGCAAAAAATGCTGAGCATCGAACGCAGCTATGCCGCCAGCGCGCAGGTCATCTCTGCCGCCAACCGCATGCTCGATCAGCTGCTGGCCTCGTTCTAAGCGGGAGAGAAAGATGAATATCGGCTCCGTATCCACGCTCGCCATGTCCCTGCAGGCCCGCAAAAGCGTTGCCGACACGCAGCGCGAGCTTTTGCATCTGCAAGGTGAGCAGGCGACCGGCAAGAAACGCGATGTGGCAGGCGATCTCGGCGCTCTGACCTCCCGCGACATTCTGCTGCGCGAGGCGTTCAGCGAGGCCGAAGGGTTCATCACCTCCAACAAGACACTGGCCTCGCGCCTTGAAATTACCCAGGCGAGCCTGACGGGCGCGCGGGATAATGCCAATTCTTTCATTTCCAATATTGTCGCAGCATTGCATGGCGAGTTCGCCATCGAGCTTATTCCCGACGCCGCGCTCGATCTCATCGGCAATCTGGAAGGCGCGCTCAACACGTCTTTCGGCGGACGTTCGATTTTCGCAGGCACCGCGGTCGATCAGCAGGCATTGCAGCTCAACGATCAGGTGAATGGCGGCACGGGCTTTTCGCCCATGCAGGTCATTCAGGATGTGATTGCCGCAAAGCCTCCGGTAACGGATGCGGCCACGCTGAACGACCTTCTGACGGGGCCCGATGGTATTTCCACCGTTTTCGACAGCACGCATACCAATGCCGCCTACCGCTTCAACACGACTTTTTATAATGGCAACACGCAAGGCGTGACCGCGCGGATCGATGCGGAAACGGCGGTGAATGCCGGCGCGCGGGCAGACGATCCGGGCGCCCGGCTGATCATGGAAGCCGCCTATACGCTGGCCGCTATCGATCCTGCCTCCATGCCGAGTGTGGAATACCGCACGGTGCTGGAAAGCGCGCTCGACAAGGTGCAGCGCGGTATCGGCCTTCTGGAGCAGACCCAAGCTATTTTGGGCCTTTCCGAACAGGCCATCGAGCGGGCGCAGACGCGCCACGATCTCACCTTGAATGTCGCCACGCGCCAGATCAACGAGCTGGAAGGCGCCGATCCTTACGAAACGGCGGTGCGTCTTTCCAACGCAACGACGCAGATCGAGGCGGCCTTCTCCATTACCGCGCGTCTCAGCCGCCTGTCGCTGATGAATTATCTTTAAGGGCGTAAAACCGAAACCCGGGTTTAAAGCCGCGCCTCTAGGCTGAGCTTAGTCAAAAGGAGACGGACGGATGGAACCTTTCGGTATCTCGCTTTTCGGTCTTGCCAGCGACCGCATGTCGTATCTGGCGATGCGCCATCAGCTGGTGGCGGAAAATGTCGCCAATGCGAACACGCCAGGCTATGCGGCGCGCGATCTCAAGCCTTTCGATCAGGAATTGAGCGCGGCGGAAGTGCGCCTTGCGCAGACCCGGAAGGGACATTTGGAGCTTGCGAGCACCGCGAGCGGCAATCTGAAAGTCGATGCGAAAACAAAGACCTGGGAAATCGTGCCCTCCGGCAACAGCGTGTCGCTGGAACAGGAGATGCTGAAGGCCTCGCAGGTCGTGACTTCTCATGCGCTGGTTTCCAACGTCTATAAAAGCAGTTTCAACATGCTGAGCACGGCGCTGGCCGGGCCGCGTTAAGGGAAGGAGTGGTCCCATGTTCGATCCTTTAAGCGCTGCCATGTCGATCGCAAGCTCGGGCTTGAAAGCTCAAAGCCAGCGCCTGCGCGTCGTGTCGGAAAACGTCGCCAATGCCAATTCCACGGCGCAGGTGCCGGGCGGCGATCCCTACCGGCGCAAGACCATTACCTTCGATGCCGAGCTCGACCGGGCGCTCGGCGCATCCAAAGTGCAGGTAAAATCCATCGGCGTCGATAAATCCGATTTCAAACTTATCCACGATCCGAGCCACCCGGCGGCGGCCGAGGACGGATATGTGAAACTGCCCAATGTCTCCGCACTGGTCGAAATGGCCGATATGCGCGAGGCGACGCGGTCATATGAAGCCAATCTCAACATCATCGATCAGGCCCGCAAAATGGTGATGCGGACCACCGATCTGATGCGCCGGGGTTAAGGAGAACGATCATGGCGGCTGTCGGTTTCGTCGGTCAGGCGGCAAAACTCTACGAAGAGGCAAAAACCTTCGGCACGGGCGTGACCAACGGCCCGGCCAAGGTAATGGAGCCGAGCAAGGCGGATGCGGCCGAGTTTTCCAATTTCGTGGAAAACATGGTGTCTCAGTCCGTCGGCACGCTGCGCCAGGCGGAAAGCGTTTCGGCAGCCGGCATCAGCGGCAAGGCAAGCGCCCAGCAGGTGGCCGAAGGCGTGATGGCGGCGGAACTGACGCTGCAATCGGCCGTCGCCATCCGAGACAAGCTTGTCTCCGCTTATCAGGAAATCATGCGCATGCCGGTTTGACGGCGGATAAGTGTGGGGCAGTCATGAACGAAGCAGATGCCATTGACCTGATCCGTGATGCGGTGTGGACGGCTTTCCTCGTCACCTCGCCCATGCTGGTGGTGGGCATGCTGGTTGGCATCGTTATCGCGCTGTTGCAGGCGCTCACCCAAGTGCAGGAAATGACCCTCACCTTCGTGCCGAAGATCGGCGCCATTCTGGCCGTCGGCGTGATTTCCGCGCCCTTCATCTATCAAGGGCTTTCCCGTTTTGCGTTCGATCTTTTCGAGCGTGTCGCCACCGGATTTTAGGAGAGCCCATGCCCGCGCCCATGTATCACGCAACGCTAGCGAGCCCCGGCCCGATGAAGGCGGACCGGGCGGGCGCCGTGCAAAAGGGCGGCGGCGATCTCGATTTCGGCGATTTTCTCGATGCCATTAATCCGCTGCAACATTTGCCGGGCATTTCCACGCTTTACCGGGAAGTGACGGGGGACACGATCAAGGCGCCGATGAAGATTCTGGGCTCGGCTATTATGGGCGGCCCGCTCGGCGTGATCGGCGCGGTGATCGACAGTGTGATCGAGGAAGTGACGGGCAAGGATATGGGCGCCCATGTCATGGCCTTCCTGACGGGCGAAGAAGAAGGCCCGCAATCCCCGGTGACCGTTGCCGGGGCGCAGGCGCCGGAAGAAAAGGCGCGCGTCACCATCGATATTGCAAGCGCTGAGCCGGCCCCCGGCGCCCAGGAAGCGCGGCTCGATCTTGCCGCCGCGCCCCCGCCGCCGGCCCCTGCCGCGAGCCTGAAAGGGCCGGAAGCTATGCCGGCGCCCGGCAAGGTTGCGCCGCTTCAACTTGCCTCCGTCACCGAGAGCAGCGCCTATGAAGGCACGCAAATTCCCCGCGAGCTGATGGAAGCGCTTTACCGCATGCATCAGCAGCAATATCAGGACGCTCATTATGAGCGGCCCGGCATGGATACGCGGTTCTAAGCGTCCCTTTTCAGGCCGCAGAACTTATACTCCCGTTTAAACGCCGCTCTTTAGCGTTGCCTAAGGCCGGAAACGGCTCTCTTTTTGGCAATGGCAGGCATCATGCGGCGTCTCGAAAAATTTCAGACAGTGCTGGAGCAGCTTCCTGGGCCCGTTTACCGCGGCACGGTGACGGCCTGCAGCGGCCAGACGCTGCGGGTGCGCGGGCTGGAGCGTAAACTCTCTGCGGGCGACCGCTGCGATATCCTGGCGCAGGACGGGCGGCGTATTGCCTCTGAAGTCATCGGCTTTGACGGGGCAAGCAGCCTTCTCATGCCTTTCGAGGCGGCAGAAGGCATTGCCCTTGGCGCCCGGGTGGAAACGCAAGGCACGGGCGCAAGCGTCAAACCGCATCCAGGCTGGATCGGCCGGGTGGTGAACGGGCTTGGCGAGCCGGTGGACGGCAAGGGCCCGCTGCCGCAGGGCGAGATTGCCCGGCGTCTGCGCGGGGTGCCGCCCTCTCCTTATAGCCGCCGGCGGCTCGGGCAGAAGCTTGAAACGGGCGTGCGCGCGCTCAATGTCTTCGCGCCGCTGTGCCGGGGGCAGCGCATCGGGGTTTTTTCCGGTTCCGGTGTCGGTAAATCCACGCTGCTTTCCATGCTGGCGCGGGGCGGCGGCGCGGATGTGGCCGTCATTGGCCTCATTGGCGAGCGCGGGCGAGAGGTACAGGAATTCTTGCAGGAAACCTTGGGCGCCGAGGGGCTGAAGCGCGCGGTCATGGTGGTCTCCACCTCCGATGAAAGCCCGCACATGCGCCGCCAGGCGACTTATTTGACGCTGACCGTCGCAGAAGCCTTCCGCGACCTGGGCCTGCAGGTCGTCTGCCTGGTCGATTCCATTACCCGCTTTGCCATGGCCCAGCGCGAGATCGGCCTGACGGCGGGCGAGCCCCCGGCATCGAAAGGCTATCCGCCCAGCGTCTTCAGCGAAATGGCGCGGCTTTTGGAACGGGCGGGGCCGGGCACGGAAAGGCAAGGCGACATTACCGGCATTTTCACGGTGCTGGCGGAAGGGGACGATCACAACGATCCCATCGCCGATGCCGCCCGCTCGATCCTCGATGGGCATATCGTGCTGGAACGGGCGATCGCCGAGCGCGGCCGCTTTCCCGCCATCGACATTCTTAAAAGCGTTTCGCGTGCGCTGCCTGCCTGCCATACGCCCGAAGAAGAAGCGATCTGCCGCGAAGCGCGCCGCTATCTCGCCGCTTTTGAAGAAATGCGCGAGCTCATTCAGCTCGGTGCCTACAAGGCAGGCGCCGACCCGTTTGTGGACCGGGCGATCGAGCTGGAGCCGGCGCTCGAAGCTTTTCTGGCACAAAAAGCCGATTGCCGCGCCTCGCTGGAAGAAAGTTTTGCTGAGCTCGGCAAATTGCTCGGCCATGCCGGGGCGGCCGGTCTGCCGGAAGAAGAGGCGGCGGCAGAGCTTGTTCCCCCGCACGAGCCCGCACTCACGCATGAGCTGCCGCCCGAACTTCTCGCCGATCTGAGAGCCATGGAAGAAGACGGCGGCATCGTCATCGAAGAACCGATCATGAAAGAGGCGCGCCCGTGAGCGAAACATTCGTCCAGAAATTTCCAGCCCTCGATCAGTTCACGCGCGGCGGGCTGCAGCACCGGGACATCTGGTTTGCGGTGGGCATCATCTTCATGCTCACCATTCTCTTTTTGCCGGTTCCCTCATGGGGGCTCGATATCGGTCTGGCCATTTCTGTTGCCTTTTCCGTGCTGGTCTTGATGGTGGCGCTCTGGATCCACAAGCCGCTCGATTTTTCCTCCTTCCCGACGATCCTGCTTGTGGCGACCATGTTGCGCCTTTCCCTCAACATCGCCTCGACGCGGCTCATTCTTTCCGAAGGGCATGAAGGGCCGACGGCGGCAGGCCATGTAATTTCCGGCTTCTCGCATTTCGTCATCGGCGGGAATTTCGTCATCGGGATGATCGTCTTCGCCATTCTCGTGACGGTGAACTTCCTGGTGATCACGAAAGGGGCGACCCGCGTTGCCGAGGTTGCGGCGCGTTTTACCCTCGATGCCATTCCTGGAAAGCAAATGGCCATCGACGCCGATCTTTCCGCCGGGCTCATTGACGACAAACAGGCCCAGCAGCGCCGCTCGGAACTGGAACAGGAAAGCTCGTTCTTCGGTTCCATGGACGGGGCCTCGAAATTCGTGCGCGGCGATGCGATTGCCGGTCTCATCATCACCTTCATCAATCTCGTCGGCGGCATCCTGATAGGCGTCGCGCAAAAGGACCTCAGCTTTTCAGAAGCCGCTCATGTCTATTCGATCCTCTCGGTCGGCGACGGGCTTGTCTCGCAGATCCCGGCGCTCATCGTTTCGCTTGCCGCCGGTCTTCTTGTTACCAAAGGCGGCAATCAGGGTTCGGCCGATCAGGCTTTGCTGCGCCAGCTCGGCGCTTACCCGAAAGCGCTGCTGCTCGCTGCGGTCTTGATGGGGCTTCTCGCCATCACGCCGGGCATGCCGTTCTTCCCCTTCCTGCTGCTCGGCGGGTTCTTCGGCGGCATTGCCTGGTGGCTGCCCCGCCTTTTCGAGGAACAGGAGCGCGAGCGCCAGCGCGAAGAGCTTGCCGCGGCCCAGCCCAAAGTCTCCGAGGAAACGCCCATCGAAGAGCTTTTGCGCATCGAGGACATTCAGCTTGAAGTGGGCAGCCAGCTCGTGCCGCTGATCGTCGGCGAGAATACGGGGCTCACCGCCAAGGTCTCGCTTCTGCGCCGCCGTTTCGCCAAGCAATATGGGTTTTATCTGCCCAAAATCCGCGTGAAGGATAGCGGCTTTCTGGAGCCGAAAGCTTATGAGATTTCCGTTCAAGGGGTGGTTGTCGGCAAAGGCGAGGTCTGGCCGAAATATATGCTGGCCATCGACCCGAGCGGGACCGCCGAGCCTATTGAAGGCCAAGAAACGCGTGAACCTACATTCGGGCTGCCTGCGCGCTGGATTTCCCGTTCCATGGCCGAGCGGGCGGAAAGCAAGGGTTATACGGTGGTGGATGAGGAAAGCGTCGTCATCACGCATCTGACCGAAGTCATAAAAGACAATCTAAGCTCGCTTCTGACTTATGCCGCCTTGCAGAAACTTCTCGACGGGCTCGACGGCGATTATCAAAAACTCATTGCCGATCTCGTGCCCGCGCAGATCACCATGGCCGCGCTGCAAAACGTACTGCAAAGCCTGCTTGCCGAACAGGTCTCGATCCGCAACCTGCCGCTTATTCTCGAAGCTGTGGCGGAAGCTGCGCCTCATTCGCGCAATGTCGGGCTTATCGTCGAGCATGTGCGCGCGCGCCTTGCTCAGCAGATTTGCCAGGCGCTTGCCGGGAGCGACGGTTTTGTGCGGGCCGTGACACTGCAACCCAAATGGGAGCAGGCTTTCATGGACCATATCGAACAGCAAGGCGAGGACCGCGTCTTCACCATGCCGCCCTCTATGGTGCATGATTTCGTGCTTGCCGCGCGGCCCGCAATCCAGCAGCAGATCGGCGCGGGGGAGCCTTTCGCCATTCTTGTCGGCCAGGAAATCCGCACCTTCGTGCGCTCGCTTCTTGAACGGGTGAGCGCGGCGACGCCGGTCATCAGTCATGCCGAACTGCACCGCAAGACGCCGGTCAAAGTCGTGGCGCAGGTATAAGGAGGGATCATGAGACAATCTTCCCCGCACGAGCCGGACACCGGAAGTCTGCCCGGCGGCGCCCCGAGCCTAGCCGATGAAATCGTTCAGCTGGCGCGTGAATGCGGAAAGGATGTGACGGCGGAAACCGATCTTGCTCAGCTTTTGAGCGAGATGGCCGAGGGCATGCAGATTAATGTGCCGGTTCTCCTCGCTCTTTCCCAGATCGCGACGCCGCTTTTCAAATATGAGATGGCGCAGGAGCGCCGCACGCCGGAGCCGGAGTGAAGCGGGACCGGCATTCAAGATCAACACAAGCAGCCGAGAGAAGTCATGGAAAAACAGATTCGCTTGAGAGAAGACGTTACCAGCCTGACGGGGCCGGAACGGGCCGCCGTCATTCTCTTCGCGCTGGGCAAAGACCGCGGCGCGAAGCTGATGGAACAGCTCGATGAGGACGAGATCCGCATGGTCTCGCGCTCCATGGCGCAGCTCGGCAGCATTACCTCTTCGGTTTGCGAGCATTTGCTGCGGGATTTCACGGATTATTTCGTCAATAGTGCCAGCGTCGTCGGCACTTATGACAGTACGGAGCGTATGCTTTCCCAATTCCTGCCCGAAGAGCGGGTGATGGAAATCATGGGCGACATTCGCGGCGCGGCGGGCCGCAGCATGTGGGAAAAGCTTTCCACGGTGAACGAGCAGATTCTTGCAAGTTATCTGCAGAGCGAGCATCCGCAAACCGCGGCCGTCATCCTCTCCAAAATCCGGTCCGCGCATGCCGCCCGCGTGGTGGCGGCGCTGCCCAGCGAATTCCGCGCAGATGTCATGCGCCGGATGATCGAGATGGATTATGTGCAAAAAGATGTGCTGAAAGACATAGAAGAGACGCTGCATTCGGAATTCATGGTCAATTACGCCCGTATGCTCGGCAATGATAGCCATATGCGCATTGCCGACATTCTCAACCAGGTGGACCGGGCGCGCTTGCCGGAAATCATGGGCGAGATCGAGCAGGAAGTGCCGGACTCCGCCGATGCCATCAAGGCGTTGATGTTCACTTTCGACGATCTTCTGAAACTCGATGGCCGTTCGATCCAGGTAATCGTCCAGGCGGTGGAAATCGACACGCTCATTCTGGCACTGAAGGGCCTGAAGGACGAGGCGCGCGAGATTGTTTTCCAGAACATGTCGGAACGCGCGCGGGCCATCGTCAAGGGCGAGCTGGAGCTGATGGGCGCGATCCGCGCGAGCGATGTGGATGAGGCTCAGAGCCGGGTGCTGCGTCTTGCCAAGGAGCTGGAGGCGCGCGGCGAGATCATTCTCAATCAGCAGGGCAAATCCTCTCCCCGCCGCATGATCGCCTAAGCGGCTCAAACATTTCTCAAAACAAAGGCGGCGCGTGCGGGCGCCGCCTTTTTTTTCGGGATAGGCGGGATGGGCTCAGTTCTTCTGGCGGGCAGGCGTTTTCTGACCGAGGACGTAGGAGATGATTTCGGCAACCGCCTTGTAAAACTCGCTTGAGATCGGATGACCGACTTCCATGGAAGCATGGAGCGCGCGGGCAAGCGGCGGTTCTTCCACCACGGGCACGCCGTGCTTTTCCGCCGTTTCGCGGATTTTCAGCGCTACGAGATCGAGCCCCTTGGCAACGCAGACCGGCACCGCATCGACCCCGCGCTCATAGCGCAGCGCCACGGCATAGTGGGTGGGGTTCATCACCACCACAGACGCGTTCGGCACCGATTCCAGCATGCGCCGGCGCGCCCGGCTTTGGCGGATTTCGCGCAAGCGGCGTTTGACCATCGGGTCGCCTTCGACCTGCTTCATCTCGTCTTTGATTTCTTTGTGCGACATGCGCAGGTTGCGCTTCCAGTCGAAGCGGCGCCACAAAATGTCGACCGCGGCAATCAAGGTCATGGAAGAGGCGACGGCGACAAGCAGGCGCATCGTGAATTCCCGCAAGATGGAAGGAATGGAGGCCACATCCTTGAAGACGAAAGACTCCGCTTGTGCAATGGCCGGCCAGAGCACGAAACTGGTGATGGCGCCGATCAGCGTCAATTTGATGAGCCCGAAGGAAAATTCAACGAAAGCGGCCCGGCCGAAAATACGCTCGGCGCCCTTCTTGGGAGAAATGCGCTCCAGCTTCGGCTGAATGCGGTCGGGGGCAAGGCGGGCATTGCCTTGAACGAGCATGGCCAGAATGCCGGCCATCATGAAAAGCAGAAAGACGGGCAGCAGCGTCAGCGCCGTTTCGCCGATAAAATTGCCGATCATTTGTGCGAGATCTCCCACGCTCGGGCCCGCGATCAGTTCATGTGGCCGGTCGATCAGCGGCACCATGGCGTGGCCGAGTTCGGCCATGGCCCAGGACCCGGCGCCTGCCACCAGCGTGAAGGCCGCCAGAAAGGTGAGCAGCGTGCCTACCTCGCGCGAATTGGGCGTATTGCCCTTTTGTTTGGCGTCGGACTGCTTTTTCTCTGTCGGTTCCTCGGTTTGCGAGGACTTGTCTTGTGTTTGATCGGACATGTCAGGTGGCAAAGCTGTTGAGCCAGGTGCTCATGCTGTCTGCGAAGGAAAGCATGATCGCGGCGGTGGTTGCGAAGAGAACGAGAAAACCCGTCGCCAGCAAAAACGGCATGCCGACGAAAAAGACGGGCAGGGATTGCATGAGCCGGTTGGTAAGCCCAAGGCCCAGATTGAAGAGGAAAGCGACAATCAAAAAAGGACTGGCGAATTTGACGGCAAGCAGGAAAGCCCGGCTCATAACATGAATGAAGTCTTCCGCGAGCCCGGCCATGTCCGGAATTTCGGCAGGCCGGAAGAGCCTGTAAGAACTGACCATCGCCTCGATCATGAGAATATGCAGATCGGCCACGAAGATCATCGTCATCCCGCACATGACAAGCAGGTTGGTCGTGGCCGTGGAGCCGCCGAACCCGGCCGCCGCTTCCGGCACCAGCGCGGAGAGGCCCATCGATTGGCCGATCAATTGCCCGCCCATGTGAAGAGCGGAGAAGATCACCCGTGTCGCGGCCCCGATAAAGGCCCCGATCAAAAACTCCCCGCCGATCGCGGAAAACAAAAGACCGAGATTGGCGGGCAAGGCGAGATGGGTGACGGGGGCGAGCGGCAAGGCGACGAAACTGATGGCAAGCGCCAGAACGAGCCTTATTTGCCGAGGAATAATGCGCTCTCCGAAACCTGGCATGAGAAGGACGGCCGTGCCCGTGCGGGCAAAAACCAGCATGAAAAGAAACACTTGTTGCTGGGCAAAGAGCTGCAATCCTTCCATCGCGCCCTCTACAAAAAGGATCGGACGAGGCTGGAGGTGAGCAAATACCAGCCATCGATCAGAACGAAGAAGAGCACCTTGAAGGGCAGGGAAATCACCACGGGCGGCAGCATCATCATCCCCATGGCCATCAGAACCGTGGCGACCACAAGGTCGATGACAAGGAAGGGAAGGAAGATCAGAAAGCCGATCTCAAAGGCCCGGCGTAGTTCCGAGACGAGAAAGGCGGGAACGAGAACACGTAGATCGACCTGGGCTTCTGTTTCCTCTGCCTCTTCATCGGCGGCGGGAGCGGGAAGCACGCTCGCCTGATCTTCTCGCGAGTCTGCGGGGCGGGATTTTTCATAAATTACCGCCGAGAGCCCATCGAAAAGCGCCAGATCCTTCTCGCGCACATTTCGCAGCATGAATTGGCGGAAGGGTTCGACGATGCGCCCGAAGGCTTGCTCTTCGGTCACCTGGTCGTTGAGAAGCGGATTGAGCCCGTCGCGCCAAGCCTGGTCGAATGTCGGCGCCATCACATAGGCGGTGATAAAGAGCGCGAGGCTTACGATCACCATATTGGGCGGGGATTGCTGCAGCCCGAGCCCGCTGCGCAGGAAAGAAAGCACGATCACGATGCGCGTGAAGCAGGTCACCATGATAAGGAGGCCGGGCGCGATCGACAGAACCGTGAGAATGCCTAAAAATTGAATGATCCGCGCCGTGAGCGGCCCGCTGCGCTCCCCATCCGCCAGCGAGGCGATGTCGAAGTCGGCCGCGCTGGCAGGCCCTGAAAGGGTCAGAAAAAAAACGCCAAGAGCGCAGACGGAAAGAAAAAGCGACCGCCGGGTCATTGCAGCACCAGATGATGAATAGCGAGACGTGAAATTTTTCCCTGTTCATCGACCAGCGCGACGCGCCGCTCCACTTGGCTTTTGAACCGGGCCGCCGCATGGCTGCCCTGCAAATCGCGCCCGTCGAGCCCCCTGAGAAAGAGGATGAGCGCTTCTTCGATATCGCCTTTCATTTGCTGGACGTCGGCAAGGGTGCTTTTGCGGGTTTCGAGGCTAATGCCGATCTGAATGAAGCGGGCTTTTGCGGTATCGCGCAAATTGGTGGTGATGGGGCCGATCTCGAAAATCTGCGTCGGATCGGTTTCTTCAAGTGTCGCGGGCTTTCCATGCGCAAGAATTTCCCAATAGGAAACGGCAAATTCGCCGACATTTTTATCGGTTTCCACGGCCGATGAGGCCATGACCGCGAAAGCCAGAACCGCTCCGAAGAGAATGAAAAGCGGCGGCACTGAATATTTGAGGACAAGGTCGAGGATTTTCTTTCCCGCCTTTTGCGTTCCGCTTTCGGCTTCTACGTTCATCACTTCCGCTTCCCGCTGCCTGCAAACTTAAATCACGCTGAAAACATTGCCCGATAGCTTGGTCATCAACGCAATGACGGTACCTCTCGCCGTATTCGGAATCTTTAAAGAATGGGGATGCAGTGAAGTCGCTTCTGGAAAACCTTCAGGCTCTGGGGACGCGCCGCTTGATCGTGCTGGGCAGCGTCGGCGCTTTGATCGTCATTGGCATTGTGGCGGCATCCATCATGATGTCGCAGTCCTCCATGACCGTTCTTTATTCCAAGCTCTCGCCCGCCGAGACGTCGCGTGTCGGTCAGGCCTTGAAAGAGATCGGCATCGATTTCGACGTGCAGGACGATGGCGGGGCGGTGCTTGTATCGCCCAAGGATGCGCGCAAGGCCCGCATGGCGCTGGCGGAGCGGGGCCTGCCCACCAACAGTTCGGCGGGATGGGAGCTTTTCGACGATGCCGGCGCGCTCGGCCTCACCTCTTTCATGCAGCAGGTTACGAAAACGCGGGCGCTGGAAGGGGAGCTTGCCCGCACCATTCAGACGATGGACGGTGTGCTTGCGGCGCGGGTCCATCTGGTTTTGCCGGAGCGCGATGCGTTCAGCCGCGCGGCATCGGTTCCCAGCGCCTCGGTCTTCGTGCGTATGGGCGATGCCGCCCATATGGCGCGGGAAAAAGCCCTCGCCATTCAGCGCCTCGTCAGTGCCGCGGTACCGGGCCTCGTTCTGAAAAACGTGACCGTTCTGGACAGTTCCGGTGAAGTGCTGGTTGCCGAAGGGGAGGGCAGCGCCAATGCCGCGCGCGGCACCGAATACCGCTCGGAGCTGGAAACGGGAATGAGCGAGTCCATCCGCCGTCTGCTCACGCCTTATCTCGGTCAGGGTAATTTCCGCGTCGCGGTGACGGCGGATATCGATCTCGACCGGGAAGTCATTGCTGAGGAAACTTTCGATCCGGATAGCCGGGTGGAGCGCTCGCGCCGCAATTTCTCCGAAAGCGAGAACGCCACCGATACCAGCACCGAGCCGCCCGTCTCCGTCGCGCAAAATCTGCCCGAAGAGGAAATCAGCAATGGGGCAGGCTCCTCCTCGTCCTCCACCACCGAGCGTTTGGAAGAGACGATCAATTATGAAATCTCTTCCGTGCGCCGTGAGCGGGTAAGCGAAGCGGGTAAAGTGGAACGTCTCAACGTTGCCATTCTCGTCGACGGCGTGCGCGGCGTGGATGACTCGGGCGCGGAGACTTATGAGCCACGCAGCGCCGAAGAGCTGCAGAAAATCGCCACCATCGTGCGCACGGCCGCCGGTTTCGATGCCGCGCGCGGCGATGTCGTGACGGTAGAGAATGTGAAATTCATCGAGCGGGTACAGGATCTTGAGCCGGTGGGCACGCCCACTTTGACGGAAGTCGTCATGCATAATCTGGGTACCGTCATTCAGTCGCTCGTTCTCTTGCTGATTGTCGGGCTGCTTACCGTGTTCGGTCTCAAACCCGTTGTCTCCCGTCTCATGGAAACGAACCGCGAGCGCCGCAAGACGGCACTTGAGACGCTGGAAGGCGAGGCCGCGGGCGAGGAGGGCGCAGCGGCAGCTGCGCTCGGTTTCGAACCTGGCGGCGAAGCCGTTGCCGGCGCGCTTGAAGACCGCAGGGCCCAGGCCGAAGCCCACCTTTCCGGCGGCACCGGCACCGACAAGTTCATGGAAAACATGATCCAGCTGCGCTCGGTCGAAGGCAAGGTGCGCGAGAGTTCCATCGCCAAGCTCGGCGAGATCGTCGACGAATATCCCGAAGAGGCGGTCAATATTCTGCGCGCCTGGGTCTATGAAGAAAGGAGCGCGTGATGGGAATGGCTGCAACGCGCCCTTACGCTTTCGAGCCCCTGGACAAGCCCGCCCGGCTTGCCGTGGTGGAAGAGGCGGAAACGCCGGAGAAGCTGGAAACCCGGCTGAAAGAAGAATTTGCCGCGCAACTGGACGAGGCCCGGGCCGAAGCCTTTGCGCAGGGCAAAAGCGAGGGCGTACGGGAAGGGCGGCTTTTGGCCGAACGGGACAGTTCGATGCAGGCCCGCCAGGTAACGCTCGATCTTCTTAGTGAAATCACCCGCGGCGTCGGCCTGCTGGATGAGGAAACCTGCCGTCTGGAAAAAGAAGCCTTGGGCGCGGTCAAAACCTTTTTCAGCCAGCTCGCCCCCCGCTTGATGGAAGAAACGCTCGCCGCGCGCTGCGAAACGCTGCTTCAAGATGCTTTTTTGCAACTTGCCGACAGCCGGCAATTGCTCATCGGTGTCCATCCTGGTGCGGCGGCCTCGGTCGAGGCGCTGCTGGCGTCGGTTGAGGTGCCGGCGGGCGTCGAGGTTCTGGTGCGCGCGCAAGAAGCGCTGCCTGCCGGCGGTATCGATATCCGCTGGGCTCATGGCGGAGTGAGTTTCGATCCGGCCGCCATTCTGGCGCTGCTGGCGCCGGCGGATGGCGCCGCGCAAAACGACATGGAAACGCGTGAAGAAGGAGAAGCGCGATGAGCGATAAGGAAACCCCTCTCATCCCCGGCACCGAGACGGAAATGGAAGAAAGGGTTGAAGCAGCCCGCAGCCAAGCGCCCGCTCAAAAACAGCCGGCGCGCCAGGCAAGCGAGGCGGAGTTCGATGTCAGCGCCGCCGTTTTCCCGCGCGGCGAGCTTGATGAGCCGGAAGCCGATTCCCGGCGCACGGTCGAACAGAACCTTGCCGTTGTCATGGGTGTGCCGGTGAAAATGCAGGTTGTCCTGGGGGCCGCAACCATGCCGGTGGCCAGCCTTTTGAAACTGGGGCGCGGCGCCATTGTCGAGCTCGATCACAAAGTCGGCGAGCCCGTCGCCATCATGATCAACGACCGGGTGATTGCGCGCGGCGAAGTGGTGGTGGTCGATGAGGACCGTTTCGGGGTGACGCTCACCGATATCGTGGCGGACCCTTTCACCGGCGGCGCGGCCAAGCACTGATGAGCGAGGGCTTTGAGATGGATGAGACCACGCAAAGGCCGGACCCGGCAGGCGCTGCCTGGGCGGAAGGGCAGGCGGAGGAAAGCAGTCTGGCCGGTGCCGTGATGGGAGCGAAGCGGCTGCAAGCCTCCGAAGCGCTGAGCAAGCTCACCGATTCCGCCGGGCTGCACGAGCGCTTGCCGATGATGGACGTCATCGTGGACCGGCTGGTGCGGCTGCTGACGACGGGCCTGCGCCAGTTCACCTCTCATAGCGCGCGCATCAATGTCGCCGATTATTCCATTCACCGGTTCGGCGATGTCTTGCAGTCTCTGCCCGACAGGTCGCTGATCAATGTGGCCATTGCCGAGCCATGGGACAATAAGCTGCTTATCACAGCCGATTCCGACATGGTTTACGCTTTTGTCGATGTGTTGCTGGGCAGCCCCAAATCCGCGCGGATGTTCGACCCCAGCCGTTCTTATACCTCCATCGAGCGCCGCCTGGCGGGCCGGGTTCTCGATCTTGTGGCGGACAATCTGGCCAGCGCATTCGAACCCATTTCCAAAGTCAGCTTCAAAAGCGAGCGGCTGGAGGTCAACCAGGAATTCGTGGTGATTTGCCGGGAAAGCAATCCCACGGTCTTGATCGATCTGCAGGTGGATTTCGAATGCGGCGGCGGCAAGGTGCGCATCGCGCTGCCTTACGTGACCCTCGAGCCGGTGCGCAAAAAACTGGTGCAGATGTTTACCAGTGAGAAATTCGGCCGGGACCCCGCCTGGGAGCGCCACTTCCATAGCGAGGTGCAGCGCACGGAGCTTGCGATCACCGGCGTGCTGCACGAGCGCACCGTCACGCTGGGCGAAGTGGCCGGCTGGAAACCCGGCATGACGATTTCCTTGCCGATTTCCGTGCGCAAGCCCGCCGCCCGTCTCGTGTGCAACGGTGTGCCTCTTTACGAAGGGGAGATGGGCCAATCCGGCGGCTCGCTCGCCATCAAAGTGGACGAAGCAACCAATCTGGAGCAGGAGTTTCTCGATGCTCTCTTATCTGATTAATATCGCGCTGCTTTGCGCGCTCCTGGCGTGTACGACCTATATGTATTTCGTCAACCAGCGTCTGCGCCTTTTGCGCAGCGGCCAGGACAATATCGGCCCGATGATCGAGAAATTCGCCAAGATCACGGGAGACATGACGGAAAGTCTGAGCACGCTTAAATCCGATGCCGTAGCGACCGCCCGGCAGTTGGAGGAAATCGTCTCCCACGCCCATGCCCTCAACGGCAAGATCGAAGAGACGTTGAAAGAGGCCAAGACGATCGAGCTGCGTCTTGCCGCCGCCAACGCGCTGCATCCGGCAGCCGGCAGAAAACCGGACGATGAGAAAAGCATCGAAGGATTGACCGAGCTTCTCAAGGCCTTCGAGGATGAAGTGTCGCGCCGTCCGGCAGGCGCGCCGCAGGGCCCGCCCATAAGGGCCGAAAATGTGAAGGAAGCGCCTATGCGCCCGCGTAGCGTGCGTGCCCTCCATATGGATATGGACGGTCCGGAGGCGCACGCGCCGGAAAGCGGGAAAAAAGAAACCGGGAAAGACATCAAACGCTGGAAACCGGCTTTCGCCAGCAAAAAGAATTTGATGAATGAGGCGATCGACCTCTTTTACAAAGCGCCGGGAGAAACCTGATGCGTATCCTGCCCATCGCACTGGCCGCGGCCTTTCTTGCCTTGCCCATGCAAATGGAAATCGTGGTGCAGGAAAGCGCGGCGATGGCCAAAGGAGTTGGCGCGGCCGGCTTCGGGGATCATCCGCGCCCCTGGGCTGACGATCTGTTGAACGGCGCGCGCGAAAAATCGCCCCCAGCCGCCCGGCATGCTGAAGAAACCGTAAAACCTGAACAGTTAGAAGAAGCGGCGGCAGGGCCGGGCGCTCATGAAAATGCCATCTTGCCTTCTATGGAGCAGGAAAACTGCCAATTGAGCGATGCCGCGCTCACGGCGCGCCTGGCGCGGCTCAAGGCGGCGGAGCGCAGGTTGCAGAAACAGCTTGCCGGTCTCACCGCGTTGCAAGGGGCAATTGAAGCGCTGCTTGTGCAGCAAACGGAGGCGGAGAAGCAGGACCTTCAACAGCTTGTTAATCTGTACCGGAATATGAAACCTATAGAGGCTGCCGGTATCCTGGGCGATATGGAATTGCCTATCGTGGTTTCCGTTGTGCTGGCCATGAAGGAGCGTGAGGCCGCTCCCATCCTGGCGCAGATGCCCAAAGCGGCGGCTCAGGATGTGACGCGAGAAATTGCGCGGCGCCGAAGCCTTGAGCGGCTCGATGTCAGCCAGCTTTGAGGGGCCGCAGAATAATGAGGGATTTCATGCGATTTGGCCGGAACAGACCCACCTTGACGCTGATTACGGATGGGGAGCGGCGCGTCTATCCTGACGAGGCGCAGCATTCGGCTAATGATGTTTTGATGTCACGCCTGCTCAGCGCCGTTATGGAAGAGGCGATGAAGGATATCTTTTCCGTGGATCTGGCGCATTTCGTCGGCGAGCTGCGCAACGGGTATAAAGATATCCTCATGGACATCGTCAAGGATTGCCTCAGTTCCTCGCCTTATGGCGCCTATGTCAATTTCTCGGGCAAAGGCACCTTCGAACTGGATTGGAACACGGTGCCCGCCGTGCGCCTTGAATTCGTCTGGGCCGGTCCCTTCTACGAGGTTATCTTCGAGGTGGAGCGGCGCGGCAACGAGATGCAGTGCTATTTCGGCGAGGTGCGCCCGCAAGGCGGCCAGTCGGCGGTCAAGGCAACGAAGCATTTCATCGAAGAGCTCCAGACGGGCCTCCAGAAAAATATTATCTAAGCGGCGAGGCCGGTAAACCGGCACAAAAAAGCGCTGCCCTAAAGGCAGCGCTTTTCGTTTGAGGGAAAGCCGTGTCCGGCGGAAATCAGAAATTCGCGGCGACCGCCTCGCTCTGAAGAGGCGCGGGGCGCACCAGGGTGATTTCCTCCGGCGCTTCGAGTTTGTAGCCGCGCCCGTAAACCGTCTCGATATAAGAGGCCCCATCCGTATAACTGGCGAGCTTCTTGCGCAGCTTGCAGATATAGACATCGACAACTTTGTCGAAAGGCTGCGTATCGCGCATGCCGTATACAGCGTCGTAAATCGTTTCCTTGGCCACCACACGTCCGACGCGCAGCGCCAGCTGGGTGAAAATCGTATGTTCGCGGTGGCTGAGTTTGACCCGCTCTCCCCGGATTTCCGGATCGCGGCCATCCAGATAGGCGGTGATTTCGCCGATCTCGATGGAGGTGGTGGGATGGCCATGGGCCCGGCGGATAACCGCGTGGATACGCTCGATCACTTCACCGGCATTAACCGGTTTGACCATCACATCGTCCGCCCCGGCGTTCAAAAGCGCAATGGAAAGCGCGCTGTTCTTGTGATCGATCAGCGCCACGACGGGCACCTCGCAGCCCAGCTTGCGCAGCAGCCGGATCGTTTCTTCCATGTCCTGGGTCTCGCCGATCAGCGCACCCTGATAATTGTTCAGATCCGCGGCGAATGCATCGGTAATATCGTCAAGCCCGTACTCTTCGATCGTGGAAATGTCCGCCCGCTCTTTTGCAAAGACGCGCTCCAAGGCGGCTGCCACGCCGGCATTCTTTTCTAGAAGTGCCAGGTTCGTTTTCTTGCGCTTGTTGCCCATTGTGCCCTCGATAAGTGATGCAAAGTTCACTGGCTCTCTCTCCGTCCTTGAGAGACCGGCCTTAGAAAACTCCGCAGTGTTGACTCACTGTTTCGTGACCAATAAGAGGCACCGCCTGTAAAGGGCTGCTTAATTCATTCGTTGCATTTCGTCTTAGATTTCAAAACTTCATGTGTTTTTCATCTTCCGCATGATTTCGACGGGCTTTGTCTGAAAACTTTTTTCAACTCTTATGAAAATTCCGATTTGAAATCTTCGGGAACGGCAAAAGAGCGCCATCCTTTTAAGCCAGTTTAAACAGCGCCGCCTAGCGTGAGGCTCAACGACACTTTGGCGGTTGTGAGCAATGAAAAAGAAATCCCTTCCCGTGCGCCTTGCGCTTCTGGCCTTTTTGGGTGCGGCGCTGACCGGGGCGGCCATGGGCGAAGCGGCGGCCAGCCGGATCAAGGACATCGTGCGCGTGGAAGGCGTGCGCAAGAACATGCTGGTCGGCTACGGGCTCGTCGTCGGGCTCAACGGTTCGGGGGACAGGTTGCGCAACATTCCTTTCACCGAACAGAGCCTGACAAGCATGCTCAAGCGCATGGGCGTCAATGTGCGCGATGAGGAACTGAAGACGAAGAACGTCGCCGCCGTCATGGTGACGGCCGAGCTGCCTCCATTTTCCCGTCAAGGCGCCTTGATCGACGTGTCGGTGTCCACATTGGGCGATGCGACGAGCCTTGCGGGCGGCGCGCTGCTTGTCACCCCGCTCATGGGCGTGGATGGCAATGTCTATGCGGTGGCTCAGGGTCCCGTCGCCATTTCCGGCTATAGCGCGGACGGTGATGCGCAGTCCGTGACGAAAGGCATTCCCACACGCGCGCGCATTACGAATGGCGCGATTGTGGAGCGGGAATTGCCCGAGCAGCTCGATCAGCTGGAGATCGTCCGGCTGAACCTGCGCAATCCCGATTTCACGACGGCGATCCGCATTGCCGACACGGTGAACCGCCGCTTCGGCGCGCCGCTTGCCGATCCGCTCGACCTCAATAATGTGGAAATCCGCGTGCCGGCGAAATATCGCGGCCAGGTCGCCCGGTTCATCCATGACATTGAAGGACTGGATGTGCGCCCTGATGCGGTCGCCAAGGTCGTGATCGACGAAAAATCCGGCACGATCGTGATCGGCGCCGATGTGCATATCAGCAAAGTCGCGATCACCCATGGAAATTTGACCGTGCGTGTCACCGAGACGCCCCAGGTCTCCCAACCCTCGCCTTTCGCCGAAGTGGGAGAGACGGCGGTCGTGCCTCGCACCGATATCGAGATCGAGGAAGGCAAGAAAGGTTTTGAAGTTGTCGGCGGCACGACGACGCTGGAATCGCTTGTCTCCGGCCTCAACCGGCTCGGCATGTCGCCGGGCGATGTCATCTCGATCCTTCAGGCGATCAAGGCGAGCGGCGCGCTGCAGGCGGAAATCGAGGTGATCTGATGAGTGTCCTGCCTCCCACAGGGCCGGTCCCGCCCGGCGGTTTTGCCGAGCTTCTGGAGCGCCCCTTTCTGGAGCGGCGCGCGGAAAAAGCTGTGCCCCCGCCGCTGGAGACGTTCGCCGGATTGCAGCGCTACAGAAAAAGCGCGCCTTCGCCTTCGCTGACGGCCTCTTTTACAAGCGAGGCACCCCGCGCGCGGGTGCTGGGGGGTACGGGGCACGATCCGGCCGACCCGGCCTGGAAAGCGGCGAAGGAATTCGAAGCGCTCATGCTCTCTGAAATGTTCACCCACATGTTTTCCGGCATCAAAAGCGACGGGCTTTTCGGCGGCGGACATGCGGAAGAAACCTACCGCACCTTCCTCATGCAGTCTTACGGGGAAAGCGTGGCGGAAAACGGCGGCATCGGGCTTGCCGAAGCCGTTTACAGGGATATTGCCCGCACCTATGGCATGGCTGGCACAGGAGAGGATCAAACATCATGACGGGCGAGAGCGGTTTGAAACATCATATCCAGGACTTCGAGGCGCCGCCGGTTGAGGCGGCCATGCGGCCGGAAGGAGAAAAGCCGGAAGAAGAAGACCCGAACGCCGCCTACCGTCAGGAGCTTATGGCGCGCGCTCATGCGCATCTGCGCGAGCTTGGCGATGTCTTGAAAGCCGAGAACGAGGCGGTGCTGAAACTCGATACGCCTGCCCTCGAACGTTTTGCAGATATCAAGGAAAGCCTCTTCATCCGGCTTTCCGCGCTGGAAGAGGCGGCAGGCGCGCAGAACGTGGTGTTGATGGGCGGCGGGGGCGCTCTTGAAGAAGAAATCAGAGCGCTGACCGCGGATGTGCAAAAAAGCGCCGAAGAAAATCTCCGCCTGCTCAAGGATCTGGGCTCGGCGGTGCAGAAGGTTGCCGCGCTCCATGTCCGGGCCGTGGAAAACGTGAATAGCGAAGGGCTCTATAGCGCCGCCGGCCGCAACTTGCGCGCCGCCGAGCTTTCTCCCGCCGGTATGAAGCTCGAGCTTTAAACGCCCCCTTTATTCAATCTCAGACAACGAAAAAGGCGCCCGGTTTCCAGGGCGCCTTTTTAATGGGGGATATAGAAGGTTCAGAAGATACGCATATCCGCCGTCACATCGAGTTCCTGGCCCGTTTCCAGCACCAGCCGCGTTGCGCCGCCTTCCTGCACCACTTCGGTGATCGCGTGGTTCATGAAGGTTTGGCCGGGGATAAGATCGCCGTCCCCATTGCGCGCCTCGATCTCGACCGTATAAAGCCCGTCTTCCTGATCGATGCCGTTATCGTCCTTACCGTCCCAGGCAATGCTCTGGCCTTCGCCTTCATAAACGAAGCTTTGCTCGCGGATGACATCGCCGCCCGCATTCTTCACCCGGTAAACCGCCTCGCTCGGCGTTTCATCGAGGCGCAGGCGGAACTCCGCGCTGCCGTCTTCCAGCTTCATGCGGTAGTTTTCGGTTTCCACCGACCGGCCGATCATGCTGGCCCCTGCCTGGGAAGAAAGGGAAGAAAGCATGGTGGAAAGATTGTCCAGCCGCTCGTTCATCTGCACGGACTGTTCCACTTGCGAGAATTGCGCAAGCTGGGTGACGAACTGCGTCGCATCCAAGGGGGCGAGCGGGTCCTGGTTTTTCATCTGCGCCGTCATCAGCTTCAAGAAAGACTGATAATCGGTCGTCGTCTGGGGTACCTGGGTCATGTCCTGTCCTGCCGGTTGATCCTTGGGTGGATTAAAGGCGCAAATCGATCCCGCCGTTTAAGGAAAGCAATTGAGGGCTCTCCTCGCTTGCGGCATCGCCGAATGCGCTATGAAGGGAAAAGGCCTGACGGGACGCGCCGGGCTCTCTTTCATCGCCCTGCGCGCCGCGCTCGGAAAAGGAAAGATCGGCGCTGCCGCGCTCGAAGCCCGCATCGGCAAGCGCCCGTTCCAGATCGCGCTGGTTCTGCTGCAATTGCTGCAAGGTTTCCGGCCGCTCGGCGGCGACGACGATTTTGAGGCGCCCGTTCTGCATTTCAAGCGTCACATCGATGGAGCCAAGCTCTTCAGGGAAGAGCTGCAATGTCAGCTTGTCCTGCCCATGGCGCACCGCCTGAATAAGCCCGTCGGCAAGCTGCTGGGCGGGGCGGGGCGTATGGGCCGTGCCCGCCTGAGCGGGAGAAAGCTGGGCCAGGCGCTGCGCCGCCTCACCTGCCGTGCTTGCGCTGGGGGAGGGGCTTTGCACGCTCTCGCCCGCGCTGCCTGCACGGGGCTCGGCGAAAAGGGAAACGGCGGCAGGCTGGTTCTGCGGCGCGCTGGCGGGCGCAGGCCCTGCCGGCGTCTTGCCTGGGCTCGATAATTCTTTTGCCGCATTCTGCGCATCTTCCTTGGCGCTGGCCTCGCCTGCCGCAAGAGCATTTCCGCCTTTTGCGGTTTGCGCATTGCCGGTGCCTTCTTTCTTGTCATTTGCGCGGGCGCCGGCTTCCTTGGCGCCGTGAAGCGGCGCGGCGGGGAGTTTCGCCTCACGGGCAGGCGCCTGCGCGTTCTCCGCTTTGCCTTCAGCACTGGCGAAGGAGGATGTCCAGGCATCCGCCGCCCGGGCGGTGTTGGCGGAGCTTTGCAGGCTGCCTGCCGGGGCAGGGCCCGGATTTTTTGCCTGCGCAGCTCCCGCGCCGGGGGCGGCGGGAAGGGGCGCCGTCTCGGAGGCGGCTTTCCCTTTCCCTGAAGGCGTGGGGGACGTGTTCTTTTTGGCGCTCTCGCCCAGCACTGCTTGTGCGTTATTGGCCGCGTTTGCGGTTTGCGTGACGGCTTTTTCAGGTTTTGCTGTCTCGCCGACGGTTTCGCCTGCTGCCTTCCCTTGGGCTGCTTCCGATCGTGGTTTGCGCTCATCGGCGGTGCGCTTTTCCGCTTGCCCTGCAGGTGGTGTTTCTTTAGCGCGCGCCGGGGCTTCGTTTACCTGTTCGGGTTTCGGCGCGGCACGCTCCTGCGTTTCCGCCGCACGCCGGTCGAGATAGGCCGAAAAACTTTCACCCGTATCTTCCTCGCTTTTCTCCTTGGCCGCAGGCGCACTGCGCGGCGCACGCGTCTCAGGCGCGTAAGAGGGGGAAGCGGGAAATGTAAGCCGGCTGTCTGCGGACATGGTCAAAGCCTTTCCTTGATGGGCTAAGGCTAGAAGCCAATCTCTAAACTGGGGTTTCGGTTTTGCCGCCCTGCCTGCCTGTCATGTGCCCGCGTGTCACCTGCCAGTGCCTTAAACGGCTCGATCGAGACTCAAATTTTTGACAAATGGAATCCAAAGCCCGCTGTCATAGGAAAAGCCGATCCCGCCGTTCATGTGATGATGGGCGATGATGGCGGGCACATTGCGCCGCAATGTTTCTTCAAGGCCGGAGGGCAGCGGGCGCGGCGTCAGGCAGAGAATGTCGATCGTCTGGCCGATCACATGCCCTGAAAACTGGACGGGCCCCAAACGTTCGAAAGGCAATTGCAGCGCAAAGCGGTGAACGGGCAGGCGGCTTCTGTGTCCGGTAATGGATTCCTGCACCGCCCAGACGAATTGCGACAGCTCCTTCAGCATGAAGGGCGCAACGGCGACCGCCCATTTGCCGTAGCCTGGAATGTCGCGGATGCGCGGAAAAACCTGCTGGTCGAGATAATCCAGCATTTCTTCCATTTCATGCAGCTCGAACTCGCGTTCCGCGTTCTGCCCGAGCCAGCGCCGAATGCCGCCATGGCGCAGGCACAGAAAGAAAAACATGAGCCCGATCCCGAAACTGGAATTGGCTTTCGGGATTTTCGCGGTCAGCGCCGAGACGATGGCCGGATTGAGCAATAGCAGCGCTTCCATCATCGTGTGATAAGGCTGGGAGAGGTTGCGGAAACCGCTCACGATCTGCTGAGCGGGGTCGATATGGCGCAGCTGGCTTGCATCCTGAAAGGCTTTCAGCATGGAAGGATCGCGAAACCCCGTCTCATCGCGCCCTGCCGCAAGGCTGCTTTGATACCAAAGCTCGCTGCTTTTGATCGAGCCGACCACGGAGCCTTCGAACTGGGAGATGGGCCGCGCGCCCACCGGCGGCGGATCGCTTGGCGCGCGGGCGGGCGCCGGGTTCTGCATGGAAAGCGCCGGCGCCATGCTGTTCTGTACGATGCGCGCCGCCGCCGTCTGAGCAAGCGCGATGGCCGGGCGCACGGCTTCGCTCGTTAGCACCGCCTGGCCTTTGAGCGTTTGCACTTCCGTGCCGATAGGCGCCGTGCCGGTTTTGGGCGCGGCAAGCTCCGCGCGCACGCTGGTGCCGGAGGGAGAAATCGTCAACAGCAGCGCCTCGCCTGCGCCCGGCACGCGCACGCCATTTGCGGGGATCGCCTGCGTGCCGCCGGAATAGCGGATGGTGAAGGCGCCGAGATCGGTCTGCACCTGAATGAGATTATTCTGCAGCTGGCGCGTCACCGTGCCTTCAAGCGAGAGCGCCTCGGACCCCGGCACGAAAAGCGGCGGGCGGCTCAGCACCACGGCATTCGCCCGGATTTGCGTGGCCTCGCGGTAAATGCCCGGGGTAAGCGACGGCCCGTCAGCCTCTGCCGTTGCAGGCGCAATCGCTTCTGCCATGGGCCCTACCTCCGCACATTTTCCTGAAGGAGCAGCCGGTCGAAGAGAACCTGAGCAACCGCTGCGGTGCCAAGCTCCCGGTTGAGCGCATGCTTAAGACTGTCTCTGAGCGTTGCAGGGTCTGCTTTGCTCGGCAGAACGCGGCCTTCTTCCGCTGCCTCGAAAAAATGCCGCAGCATGATATCCCGCAAGATGGAGGTATCGGCGCGGTGGCGGGCGGCGGTGCCCGCATCGGTCATTTCAAGGGCGACCTCGGCCAGCAAAAATGCCTCGGTGCGTCCTTCTTCCAGGAGCGGTACGACGAACTGACCCGTTTCCACATGCAAGGAGGAGGGTTTGTCCGGGTCCGTTTCGGCTGCGGGCGGGGCCTCGGCGGCGCGCAGCCTTGCCGCCGCATCGAAGGCCATGGCCGTGCCGATGGCGCCGCCGATCAAAAGGCATACGAAAACGAAGCGAAAGACTTTCAAATCCGGCATATCCGCTCCTTAGGCTGCGTCGCGGGCTTTAGCGTGCCGGATGACGTCGTTTTCAAGCACGGTGGATTTTTCCACCGCATCGAAGCTCGGCTGCGCATCGATATGCAGCACCTTGCGGCCATATTCGATGGCAACCTGCGCGGCCGCCCCGTTCAGATGCGCAAGCAGGGTGGATTTGATCGCCAGGAAATAGCTGATCTGCGCGTCCTTGTTGGTGCGCACGAGCCCGGCCAGCGGGCTGACGACCCCGTAAGAAAGGAAGACACCGATAAACGTGCCGAAGAGCGCCCCGCCGATCAGATGGCCGAGTACTTCCGGCGGCTGATTGATCGCGCCCATCGCTCTAATCACACCGAGCACCGCCGCCACGATACCGAGCGCGGGCAGGGCATCGGCTATGACTTGCAGCGCATGGGTCGGCCGGTGCAGATCTTTGGAAAGGATGCGGATTTCCTCATCCATAAGGGATTCGATCTCATGCGGCTTGGCGGTGCCGAGCGAAAGAAGGCGCAGATAATCGCAGAGGAAATTGACGGCGCGCGGATTGGCAAGCACGCGCGGATATTGCTGGAAAAGCTCGCTCTCATGCGGGCGCTCGATCATGTTTTCAAGCTGCAGCATGCCCTGGCCCTTCACGGAGCGCAAAATTGCATAAAGCAGGCTGAGAAGTTCGAGGTAATCTTCTTCCTTCACCTTCTTGCCGTTGAAAAGATCGCCGACCGAGCGCACCGTGTCTTTCACGACCGCCAGCGGATTGCCGATGATCAGCGTGGAGATAGCAGCGCCCACCACGATCAGCATTTCGAAGGGTTGCCAGAGAACGGAAATTTCTCCTCCCATACCCATATAGCCGCCGATCACGGCGATGATCAGAAGCGGGATACCGATAAGAGGACCCATGGCGCTGTTCCCTGTCTTTGGCGGGCGGCATTGAGCGCCCGCGCATTTCACACGCAATGCAACGAGTGCAACGCACCTCGTGCAGCATCGGGACACGCTAGGAAGGGGCGGTTAAATCAGGTTTTAAGAAAAGCGCTCCGCGCGCCGGACGCTCGCCCGCGCAAACTTAAACCCGCGTTTAACCGGAGGCGGGAAAGCTCAAGATGTCATCTCAGGTCCGGCCAGTCAGAAGCACGGCGGATCTTTGCAGGTCGTCAGAAGGCGGGACACCTCTTTGAACCTAGAAAGAAGGAAACAGAGCTATGACGGCTTCTATTCTCACTAATGTCGGCGCAATGACCGCGCTGCAGACCCTTACCAGCACGAACCAGCAGCTGGAAATGACCCAGGACCGTATTTCGACGGGCATGCGCGTCGCAAAAGCCAAGGACAACGCGGCTTATTGGGCGATTGCCACGACGATGCGGACCGACCTCGTGGGCTATCAGGCGATTTCGGATGCTATCGGCCTCGGTCAGGCGACCGCGGACGTGGCGTCCACCGCCAACGAATCCATCGTGAACCTGCTCAAGGATATGAAGCAGCGTCTCGTGGCGGCCCAGGATGCCGGTGTGGACAAGGAGAAGATCAACGACGATATCCAGCAGTTGAAGGGGCAGATCCTCTCAGTGGTGAACTCCGCCAACTTTAACGGCAACAACTGGCTGGACGGTTCGATCAACGATACGAACAACAACGGTAACCCCGTGAACATCCTTGCCTCGCTTGTGCGTACGGGTGCCACGGTTACGCCGCAGAATATCGTGTTCGATCCGGGCCAGACGGCCTATGTCGGTGCAGCGGTGGGTGATGGCCACTTCACCACGCAGCTTAGCGGTGGTGCGGCCGGCTTGATCGCCAACGGTATCCTCGATGCCGCTTTCGCGATCGACAACACCACCACGGCTGCCGATCTTGCCGACGCACTGGGTGAAGTCGAAGCAGCTGTTGCCAAGGCGACCGAAGTCGGCTCCACGCTGGGGTCGATCGAAAAGCGTCTGGGCATTCAGCACGACTTCGTGCAGAAGCTCGCCGACGCCGCAGAACGCGGTATCGGTGTGCTGGTCGATGCCGACATGAACCGCGAAAGCGCTCGTCTGAAAGCCCTGCAGGTCCAGCAGCAGCTGGGTATTCAGGCGCTGACGATCGCCAATGGCGCGCCGCAGAACATTCTGGCGCTCTTCCGTGGCTAACGGACGCGGTTAACAGAAGCACTCAAGATGGGGCCTGCCCTCCGGGGCGGGCCCTTTTCCGTTAGGTGCGTTATTTCTGGAAGGAAACGGATACCTCCGGCCGCACGCCATACCATCGCTCGGCGGCAGCAAGCACGCGGTCGAGATAGTTGCGTGCATGGGAGGGGGTGCGCGAGTGATACCAGCCCATGCCCTGCCAGACATTGCCGCCCGCCTCGTCGATATTGACCCGCAGGATCCAGGTGCCGACGGCGATGTTAAAGCAGGCGTCGTTCTGCAGCTGGCGGCGCAGGAGCGCGCGCGGGCGCTCATAATGTTCCTCGATCAAGGGCAGCCAGAACGTGTTGATCTGCATGGGGCCAAGATCATCCGTGCCGTTGCTGTTGCCCGAGACGGTGCCGGCCTCGCCCCCTTCCACATCGAGGATGAGCCAGATCAGCGGCTCGGGCACCTCGTAATGCGCGGCAGCCTTGCTAATGCAGGTTTTAAGCTCCGGCGTGCTGGCCGCCGCCTTTACCGCATGGGCGGAGGGTGCGCCAAGGCCGGAAAGGGCGAGGCAAGCGGTGAATGCGGCAATGCCGGTGAAGCGGGGCATGGCTCTTCCATTTTCAATGAGAAGAAGAGTTTCGCCGCGCGGCTTTAAAACCGGATTTCGGTTTTGCTTTCTTCCGCAAGGTTCCTCGCCCATAATAGACCGGCTGTTCTAAAAGGTGAGTGATGAAAAAGCCGCAAAATACAAAGCCGGACGGGCAGGGGCAGGCCTCTGCAAAACCCGCGAACAAGAAGATCAGCAAAGGGCAGAAAACCCGCCAGCAATTGATTGAGGTCGCTGCTTCTCTTTTCCAGAAGCAGGGGTTTCACGCGACCGGCATTTTCGACATTGCCGAGGCCGGGAATCTGCCCAAGGGGTCGATCTATTATCACTTTCCGGGCGGTAAGGAAGAGATCGGCGCGGCTGCCGTCGCCTTTGCCGGCGGACAGATCGCCGAGGCGCTGGAAGAGCTCGCCGGCAAGGCGAAAGACCCGGCGGACCTCATGACCAAAGCCGCAGCCCTTTTGGGGGATGTGCTTGTCGAGAGCGATTTCCAGGGGGGCTGTCCCGTCTGTCTGGTGGCGCTGGAAGTCGCGGGCAAGGCCGAGCCCATCCGGTTAAGCGCGCTTGAGGCTTATGCGCGCTGGCAGGCGATCATCGAGAAACATCTCTGCCGCTTTGGCATGGAAAAGAAAAAAGCCGCCGCTCAGGCAGAGCTTGCCATTGCCGCCATCGAAGGCGCGCTCATCCTCTCGCAGGTCCAGCGCTCTCCGGCGCCGCTGAGGCGCCTCGCCCGTCAGCTCACCCTCTCCCTGGCTTAAGAGCCCGCACACCCTGTACAGGTAAGACCGCTCTGCCTCCTGTGAAGTGGCGGAAATTCGCGCCATTTTCGTGCCCGGCGGCATTTGTCTTGACAAAAATAGACCGGACAACATAAAAAATATCCAGAACACAGGAGAGATATCATGAGTCAGTCCCGCAGCCTTCCCTTTACCCCGCGTACCCTGCTTTTGACGGGCCTGGCCTTGCTTGGCGCCCTTCTCTTGGTGATCGGGGGGTTCGCCGCCTATCAGCTTTGGCCCCGCGTGATCGACACGTCCGCACTTGCCGGGGAAGGGGAATACCGCCTACCCGTGCCGGAGCCGGGTGCGCCGCAAGTGGAACTCGGCTATTTCGTAACCGGACAGAACGTCTCGCCCCAGGCGTTTATTTTCAGCGGCGGCAGCCTCCTGAAAGAACACACCTCGATTTTCTCCGGCGTCGTCGTACGCCATCCCGAAGCGACTTTCCTGTTCGAAGGCGGGATCGGCTCGCGCATTGCCGGAGAGTTCGAGCGGAATTTTTCCGGTCTCAATGCCAAGCTCTTTGCCTATGAAGGAAGGACCCCGGCGCTGGAGCAATTGCGTGCGGCGGGGCTTGCGCCATCCGATTTCAACTTCGTCCTGCTCACGCATTTGCACTGGGACCATGCAGGCATCATCAAGGACTTCCCGCAAACGCCAATTCGCCTTCTCGAGGCTGAATATGAAGGCGCGGTCACAGCGGGTAAGATCGGCAATCCCGGCTTCTTTCCCGAACAATATATGGACCCGGCCATCAATTGGGATTTCGTCAAGCTAGATCCTGTTCCCTTCGGTCCTTTTGAACGTTCCAAGGACATTTTCGGGGACGGAACCGCCGTGCTGGTGGAGCTTGGCGGTCACACGGCAGGCTCATTGGGCCTTGTGCTGACCCGCAGCCCCAAAGAGCGCTATTTTTTCATCGGCGATGTTTCCTGGTCAGCGGAAGCGGTTTCTATTCCGGCCGAAAAAACACCCTTCGCCCGCTCGCTTGTCGACCGGAATAGGGAAGAGACCGCGCGCACCGTGGCGCTGCTTCACGAAATCGCGAAGGCCAATCCGGGGCTCGCCATCGTGCCTTCTCATGATGAGGCGGCCTTTGCGGCACTGCCCCGCCTTGCTGCTGCCGCGCCTTGATCTGCCGCAATACCGCAGGCGCGGGCAACATGCCGCCTTTGCCGCTCTCACCCGAGCCTTTATGGTGAGCGCGGGTGGCTCGGCGGGTTAATGCGGCAGCGCATTCGCGGGCAAAGGGACGGCGATGAAAATATTGATTGCAGGCGGCGGCATTGGCGGTCTTACCGCGGCACTCGCGCTTCTCGCAAAGGGGCATGAGGTCCTGCTCTTCGAGCAAAACGCCGATATGGGCGAGGTGGGCGCCGGGCTTCAGCTCGGGCCGAATGCGCTGCGGGTTCTTTTTTCCCTCGGTCTTGAGGAAGCGTTGACGCAGGTCTCCTTCGAGCCGCAAGGCATCGAGCTGCGCGATCACGCCTCGGGCCGGCTTCTCACGCAGATCCCGCTGGGCGAGCGGGCGCGGGCACGCTACGGGCTTCCCTATTTTCATATTCACCGGGCGGACCTTCACCGGCTTTTGCGCGAGGCGGTCGCAGCGCGCAGCCCCGGCACGATCCGCACCGAGGCGAAAGTAAACGGCCTTTATCAGAATGCCGGATCGGCGACGCTCATCCTTGAAGACGGCGCGGTGGAAAGCGGCGATCTGATTGTCGGCGCCGACGGCATTCATTCGGCGGTGCGTACGGCGCTTTTCGGCGCGCAAAAACCCATCTTCAAAAAGATGATGGCCTGGCGCGGCCTTGTGCCCGCCGAGCGGCTCAAAGATGCGGGCCTGCGCCCTGTTGTTACGAGCTGGCTTGCGCCCCATGCCCATGCCATCACCTATTATGTGCGCGGCGGCGAGCTGGTGAATTTCGTCGGCGTGGTCGAGCGGGACACCTGGGTCTCCGAAGCCTGGATGGAACCTGGTAGCCGGGAGGAATTGCGCCGGGATTTCGGTTCCTGGCACCCCACATTAAGTACTGTGGCTGAAGCAGTGGAAAAACCCTTCCGCTGGGCGCTTCATGCGCGCGCGCCGCTTGCCTCCTGGAGTTCAGGCCGCGTCACGCTGCTGGGCGATGCCTGCCATCCGATGCTCCCGTTTCTTGCGCAAGGCGCGGCCATGGCGATCGAGGATGCCTGCATCCTGACTGCCTCCCTTGAAACGGCACCCGTGCCGGACGCGCTTGCCCGCTATGAAGCGGTGCGCAAACCGCGCGCCTCCAAGGTGCAGGCGCAATCCGAAGCGAATGCGGGGCTCTTTCATCTTGCCCATCCGGTGATGCGCCGCGGGGTGCATTTTGCCATGGCGGCCGGCTCGAAATTGCTGCCGGGCTTTACGGCGTCCCGCTATGACTGGCTGATGAAATATGACGCGACAGAAGCGTTATGAGTCCTGCTTTGCCTTGCGCACCGTCTCTTCCAGTGCGCTGAGAAAACGGGAGCGGTCTTTCGGCGTGAAGGCCGGATTGTAACTTTTAAAATCGCTCGTCTCCCGCAACGTGCTGGTCAGATCGCGCATCGCGAGCGACATGCCGATATTTTCCTGCGAAAATGGTTTGCCGCTTGGCCCGAGTGCCAGCGCCTGCTTTTCAAGGCAGCGCGCGGCAAGGGGAATATCGGCGGTGATCACAATGTCGTTCTCGCCGATATGATCCGCAATCCAATTATCGGCGGCGTCCGGGCCTTCCGGTACGATCATTTGCCGCACAAGCGGGCTGCGCGGCACGCGCATACCGCTATTGGAAACGATATAGGTCAAAAGCCCGTGCCGCTCGGCAACGCGCAGCGTTTCGTCTTTCACCGGGCAGGCATCGGCATCGACATAGATCGTGGTCATGTGCCCTCCAGCTCCTCGCGCAGCATTTCAAGAGCAAGCCAGTCTTCTTCCTTCCGGGCAAGCTCGGCCTCTGCCGCTTCCAGCGCCTTGGCTGATTTGGCAAAACCCTCCGGGTCCTTGGAATAAAAATCGGGCGCGGCGAGTTTCTCTTTAAGCAGCGCAATTTTCTCAGCAAGCGTTTCCATCTCGCCGGGCAGTGTTTCAAGCGCATGTTTTTCTTTGAAGGAGAGCTTGCGCTTTTCTTGTTTTTTGGCGGGCGTAGAGGGCGCCTTGTCGCTGCCGGATTTTTGTTTGGCGGGCGCAGCGGGTTTTTCTTCCTTTTTGCGCGCGCCGCGCTGGCGCTCCATATCGCTATAGCCGCCGGGATAGACCTGCCAGACGCCATCTCCCTCCGAGGCGATCGTATAGGTCACGATCCGGTCGAGGAAATCGCGGTCGTGACTGACGAGCAAAAGCGTGCCGTCATAATCGGCGAGCATTTCCTGAAGGAGATCCAGCGTTTCGATATCGAGATCGTTGGTAGGCTCGTCGAGGATCAGAAGGTTGGAAGGGCGGGCCAGCGCGCGGGCCAGCATCAACCGCCCGCGCTCCCCGCCGGAGAGCGCATGGACGGGCGTGCGCGCCTGTTCCGGGGCAAAGAGGAAATCCTTCATATAGCCGATGACATGCTTGCTGCTGCCGCCGACTTCCACCATATCGCCGCGCCCGCCGGTCAAAACGTCGCGCAAGGTCTCGTTTGGATCAAGGCTTTCCCGGTTCTGTTCCAGCGTCACCATCTGCCGGTTCGTGCCGAGCTTGATGCGGCCTTCATCGGGGGCAAGATCGCCCGTGATGAGTTTCAGGAGTGTGGTCTTGCCCGCGCCGTTGGGCCCGACAATGCCCACCCTGTCGCCGCGCAGGATTTTCACGCTCAAGGATTTGACGATGGGCGTGCCGTCATAGGATTTGCTCACCTCTTCAAGGTCGGCGACGAGCTTGCCGGAGGTTTCCCCTTCGGTTGCCGCCATGTTCACCGTTGCGGTGGCACGGCGCAGCGCTTCGCCTTGGCTGACACGTGCCGCGCGCAGTGAGTGGAGATCGCGCAGCCGCTTCTGATTGCGCTTGCGCCGGGCGGTGACGCCGTAGCGCAGCCAGTCTTCTTCCTGCTCGATTTTGCGTTCGAGCTTGTGTTGGGCCTGCGCTTCTTCCTCGATCAGCCGGTCGCGCGTTTCCTCGAAGGCGGCAAAACCGACATTGAAGGCGCGCGTGCGTCCGCGGTCGAGCCAGACGGTATTGCGCGAAAGATTGGATAAAAAGCGCCGGTCGTGGCTGATGAGGACGAGGGCGGATTTCAGCCCGCGCAATTCGCTTTCCAGCCATTCGATGGCGGGCAGGTCGAGATGGTTCGTCGGTTCATCGAGAAGCAGAATATCGGGTGAGGGGGCAAGCGTGCGGGCGAGGGCCGCGCGGCGCGCCTGACCGCCGGAAAGATGCGCGGGGTTTTCTTCTCCCGTCAGCCCCAGCCGCTCCAGAAGATAGCGCGCCCGGTAAGGATCGTCTCCCGGCCCGAGTCCGGCCTCGGCAAAGGCAAGGGCGGTGTCGAAGCCGCTGAAATCCGGCTCCTGCGGCAAATAGCGTATGGTGGCGCCGGGCTGCAGGAAAATCTCGCCGCTATCGGGCGTGGCAAGCCCGGCGGCGACTTTCAAAAGGGTCGATTTGCCGGACCCGTTCCGCCCCACAAGGCAAAGCCGCTCGCCCGGCGAGACGGCAAGCTCCGCCCCGTTCAGAAGCGGTGTGCCTCCAAAGGTCAGGTGGATATTTTTCAGATGTAAAAGCGGCGGCGCCATGGCCTTGGGCTTAATGGCCCGGCCTGTACCTGACAAGAGGCTTTCTTGACCCTAAAAGGAGCTTTTGGGGCGCGGCCTAGCGCAGGCGGCCTTCTTCGCCGGCATCTTTCTCGAAGCGTTCCAGCTCTTTCTCGCTCAAGACCTCGTCGCGGTCTTCGTCATAATAGCCGTGAAACCCCTTGGAGAACTCACGCTCGTCCACGATTCCGTCCTTGTCGAGGTCCCATTTCTGGTAAATGCCCTGGGCGGCGAATTGCTGCTCGAAAGCACCGGCATCGATCCCGGCGGGGCCTGCCGCCCAGGCGGAAGTGGCCAGAATATAGGTCATTGCGGCCAGAAGAGCGGCCAGCCATTCGTTGTTGACGATAAAGGCAAAGATCGGCTTGCGGTCCATGGCTCCCTCCCATGTCTGCATCCCATGTCTGCATCCCATGTCGGCATCTCAAGGCGGCACAGCTGCCGCACTTTAGCTAGTTCAGTTTAAACGCGCGGGCAGGGGCATTGGTTCCCGCTTGAGATGCGGAGAAACAGGCAAAGAAAAACCGGCGGGGAGGCCCCGCCGGTTCGTCCGTTTCACGCTAAGGTGCGGCGCTTAGAGACGTTCGATGATCGTCACATTGGCCAGGCCGCCGCCTTCGCACATGGTTTGCAGGCCATAGCGCTTGTTCTGGTTTTTCAGTGCATGGACCAGCGTCGTCATGAGCTTGGCGCCGGAGCCGCCGAGCGGGTGGCCGAGCGCGATGGCGCCGCCATTGACGTTGAGTTTTTCCGGGTCGGCGCCGGTTTCCTTCAACCAGGCAAGCGGCACGGAAGCGAACGCTTCATTGACTTCGTAAAGGTCGATGTCGTCGATTTTCATGCCGGCTTTCTGCAGCGCCTTCTGCGTGCCCGGGATCGGGGCTTCGAGCATGATGATGGGATCGCCGCCCACAACGGTCATGTGGTGGATGCGGGCCATCGGCGTCAGGCCGAGTTCCTTCAGCGTTTTTTCATTGACGATCATGACACCGGCCGAGCCGTCGCAGATCTGGCTGGAGGTTGCCGCCGTCAGCCGGCCGCCTTCGGCAAGCAGCTTCACGCCCTTGATGCCGTCAAGGCTGGCATCGAAGCGGATGCCTTCGTCAACCTTGTGCATTTCCTTGCCGTTTTCCGTTTCCACTTCCACGGCAAGAATTTCATCGTCGAACGCGCCGGCCTGGGTTGCGGCGATCGCGCGCTGATGGCTCCGGTAGCCGAATTCGTCCAGCTCATCGCGGGAGATGTCGTATTTCTTCGCCATCATTTCAGCGCCCATGAACTGGGAGAACTGAATGTCCGGATAGCGCTTCTGCATTTCCGGGCTCATATAAACACCGAAGCCGTTTTTGGCGGGCAGCGACGCGGGCAGGCCCATCGGCACGCGTGTCATGCTTTCAACGCCGGCGGCGATCACGCAGTCCATGAAGCCGGACATCACAGCCTGAGCGGCAAAGTGGATCGACTGCTGGGAAGACCCGCACTGACGGTCGACGCTGGTGGCCGGAATGCTTTCCGGCAGACCGGCGGCGAGCACGGCGTTACGGCCGATATTCACGGCCTGCTCGCCCGCCTGGCCGACGCAGCCCATGATCACATCGTCGATGCGGGCCGGGTCGATATCGGTTTTCTTGACGAGGTCTTTGAGCACCGCGCCGGCGAGGTCCGCCGGATGCCAGCCTTTGAGTTTGCCGTCGCGGCGGCCGCCTGCCGTGCGCGAAGCAGCAACGATATATGCTTCTGCCATGAGTGAGTTCCTTCCTGTTAACGCAATCCGTTATGGGTCAGGGCTTTTGCCCTTTATGCGGATAAAAGCTGCCCTTCCTTTACACCCTTTGAAACGCGCGCTCTAGCACTCTCGCCGCAGATTTGATCACTTCATCCGCGTGACGTAGGGGAACATTGGAAAGAGAAAGGCGCGGTTGAAGGCGCGTCACGCCGGCTCGAGCAATTTCAAGATTACCTCGACTGTGCAGGCTTTCGCTTCTTCCACGCTGAGCTTTTGCTCATTGCGCAAATGGTCCCAAGCGGCGAAAGAAGCGGCCATTTCTACCCCCGCGCGCGCCGCCGCAGGGGCACTGGCGCATTCGGGCAGACAGGTCCAAAGCCAGAGGCGCATCTCCAAATTGCCCGAGGCCCGCCGCCGTTCGATTTCGGGCGAGTTCCAATGGCGCATGCGGTCGGAGCGGATAAAAGGGCCTGCCCGTTCGTAGAATTCGCCCCTGATATCCGTCATGGCGCGGGTGCGCGCTTCCAGATCGCCCGTGATCTTTTCTTGCGCCGATTGGATGAGCGGGCGCAGGGAGGCATCGAGCCGTTCCTGAATAGCGGCATAAAGCGTGTCAATATCATCGAAATGCCGATAGACGGAGCGAAGCCCGACTTGTGCCTTTTCGGCCACCTGCTCGCCGGTTGGCGCGGACTGGCCGCTTTCGATCAGCTCGAACAGCGCGTCGATGATTTTTTGTTTCGTCTGCGCGCCCCGCGCGGCGCGGCCATCGGTTTTTTTGACGAAACTGACTTTGTGGGTCTTCGACACCCTCTTGGCTCTCCCCTGCGCCGGATCTCATGGAATAAACGTAAGGCCTTGCGCGCCGGGCTGCGAGCATTTAGCCGCCGGGTTTGGTCTTCTCATGTTTAGGCATTGAGGGTGTCGATTTTTATGAGAAAGATCTGTCCATGATATTTTGTCATGATTCCGCCCGGAGGGTGGCGAAGTGCCGGCAGGTGTGGCACGGTGATATTTCGTATGAAGAAAGTCTTTAAGAATCAGCTAGTTCATTGATTTGACTGATAAATTATCCGGTTTTCATATATGCCGATTTGTTACAGTTATATTTAAACTGAGTCATTAAAGCCCGAAGTTATTGACAAGAAGCGTGTCTATTAATCTTCTAGGGTGTGCTTGAGTGCCGAGGGGCTCGCAAAGCACCAATCGAAGTAATCGAGGTATGCGGGGCGCGAATCGCTTCGCGTGAGGAGGGAATAGATGATCGGAAAGATCAGCGGACGCGGCGCGCTAGGCGCGGCGTCGCTGCTGGCGATGACATGTCTATCGGGCATGCCGGCCAGCGCATTGGAATATCAATTCGGCGGTGTGCAGATTTACTTCGACACGACGGTTTCGGCCGGTGTGTCGGCGCGCGTCTCCGAACGTAATGACCTGTTTTTACCGGGCGGTAACGGCGGCCCAATCGAAAGTCGAGTGGACGTAGAAACGACCGCTGGTTTGACCACTACGGCTTCTGCTGCTGCCGGTAACTTCGGTAATCAGGTTGTGACGCTCGACCGCGAAACGGGCCCGAACGCTTTTGCCGGGTCGATCAACACCGATGACGGCCGTTTGAACTTCGACAAATGGGACCTGACATCGGGCGTCGTCAAAATGACGAACGACATTCAGGCGAACTGGCAGAACTACACGCTCTTTGCCCGTGTGAACTCGTTCTACGACGCGGTTCTGGACAATGACAGCTCTTACGAGCGCTTTGCCCTGAACGAAGGCGGCAAGGTGGATGCCGCCCGCGACATCGACCTGCTCGACCTTTATGTGTCGGCGGATTACAACGTGGGCGATTTGCCGCTCAACCTGCGTATCGGCCGCCAGGTGATCAACTGGGGCGAAGGCACGTTCATTCTGAATGGTGTGAACTCCGTTTCCCCGCTCGATGTGAACGCCTTCCGCCGTCCGGGCGCCGAAATCAAAGAAGGCCTGCTTCCCGTTTAGGCGGCTTATGGCTCCATCGGTCTTCCCTACAATCTCGCGCTGGAAGGTTTCTATCAGCTCGAATGGGAAGAAACCCAGCTCGACCGTCCGGGCACGCCCTTCTCCGGCTCTGACGTAACCGCGCAAGGCGGCGTGGCGAACGGCCAGTCCTTCGTGACGGGCGGTGAGTTCATTTCCGGTTTCTTCAACCGTAACTGTTCCACTGCAGGTAACATCAGCGGCGAGTTTGACAAAGAAGTATCGGATCCGCGTTTCAATTGCGGCGGAGGGGTGAACCCTTATCTCGACTACTCGGTTGCTTATCCGACAGGGAACAATGAAGCCCTTCGTCTTGCTCTGAAAGACGGCACGGGTGATATAGCCCGTGATCAGGACCGGGAAGCAAGCGACAGCGGCCAGTACGGTCTCGCACTGCGCTGGTATTCGGAAGAGCTGAACTCCACTGAGTTCGGTTTCTATTTCATGAACTACCATAGCCGTGTGCCGATCGCGAGCGAGCGCTATATCAACCGTCCTGGAAACACGTCGCTCCAAGTTTATAACGCAACGGGCCTGAACGCAGGGCAGACAACCTGCGGCGCATTGCAGAGCGGATGCCTAGGCGGCGGTGCTGGTCCTGGCGCGGCACTGGCTACTTTCAATCCGGCCAAGTTGGCTTATTTGAACAGCACGCAGGTGAATGACCCGGACGGGCTGATCCAGGCGGCGAAGAACGGTTTGGCGCTGAACGGTAGCCCGACTGTTGCAAGTGTTATCGCACCTGTAGCACAAATTGCGACCGGCGGCATTAATGGTGGCAGCTTGCTGGAAGCAATGATCCTCAACTGTGCGTTGATTGCCGACCAGTCTGTGGATTTGAACGCTGATACCGTTCCGGATTTGGCTGTGGACGGTGCCGAAATTCTGGCCGCAACCACGACGGCGGGTGCCGCAAGCAACATTGGTCTCTTCTTGGAATACCCGGAAGACATCAAGCTCTTCGGCTTCTCCTTCAACACCACGATTGGTGATTGGGGCGTGCAGGGCGAAACCTCGTTCCGCCCGAACCAGCCGCTGCAGCTCGATACGGACCAGCTGACGCTTGCTGCTCTCGGCGCCTCGTGTTTGTTCGACTTCATCCTGGGTGCAGACACCGTGTCCGCACAGGTTGATGCTGGTCAGACCTTCCGTCCGAACTCCACCTGCGGCAGCGTCGGTGTGGGCCAAAGCGCGGAATATTCCGGCTTTGTCCGTGAAGAGGTCCTGACGGCTCAGATCGGCACGACGGCGACCTACACCCAGTCCAACCCGCTGATCGGCGCGCTTGGTGCCGACCTCGGTATCCTGGTGACGGAAGCCGGGGCGATGTGGGTGCCGGATGTTCCGGATGAAGCCGACTTCTCCCGCAAGCAGCTTGCCAATGTGTGTACTGCCGGTACGGACCTGCCGCTCGGCGCCTTCCTTGCGCTCGACAACCGTCAGGGCTGCCGTCCCACCAGCCTGTCCTGGGGCTACGTGCTCCTCGGCCAGCTGCAGTACAACAACGCGTTCGGCACGCCGATCACGCTGAACCCGACCATCGCATGGCAGCATGA
>NZ_BBIO01000009.1 GCF_000739695.1 Tepidicaulis marinus | reverse complement strand
ATATAGTAGTTTTTCGGCAGGCAGAATGACAGAGGGAGGTCCGTCAGTGAGCCAGGCCGCGTTTGTTTCGCCGGATGCGTGTCCGGCCCTCGTCCTGAACGCCGACTACCGGCCGCTCAGCTATTATCCTTTGTCTTTATGGTCCTGGCAGGACGCGATCAAGGCGGTCTTTCTGGACCGGGTGAATATCGTCTCCACTTATGACACGGCGGTGCATAGCCCGAGTTTCGAGATCAAACTGCCTTCCGTCGTTTGCCTGAAATCCTATGTGAAGCCGGCGAAATATCCCGCCTTCACCAGGTTCAATGTTTTCCTGCGCGACAAGTTCGAATGCCAATATTGCGGCGATGCGCATGAGCTGACATTCGACCATGTCATTCCGCGTTCGAAAGGCGGGCAAACCGTTTGGGAAAATGTCGTGGCCGCCTGCGCGCCTTGTAATTTGCGCAAAGGCAACAGGCTGCCCAAGGATGCAGGCATGATCCCGGCGCAAAAACCCTGTCAGCCCACGGTGCATGAGCTGCACCGTAACGGGCGCCGCTTCCCGCCCAACTATCTGCACACGAGCTGGCGCGATTATCTTTATTGGGACAGCGAGCTGGAACCGTAAGCGGGGGCGGGCTCATAGGCGCAAGGGACGATGGGGTTGCCGAAATCGACCGCGGCCAGCACCATGGCCGTCACACCGCTTTCTTCTCCGGCAAAGGGAAGGAAAAGCGAATTGAAGACGATTTTCTGTCCCTCCGCCCAGCACATTTTCTTTTGCGTCAAAAATGCCTGGCCGGTTTTACGGCACTGCTCGAGGCGCATGATGGTGCCCGCCAAGTTTCCCGCAGGAAAAATTTCATCGAGATAATGGTTCGAGAAATCGGCGCCGATATAGCGTTGCAGTTCGCTGCCCATGAGGGGAATGAGATAGCGGCCTGTTTCCGGCTCGAACTGAAAAACGAAAATATGCGCCATGGTGTCGCCCGCGGTCTGGGGGGAGAATGCGTCCCAGGCAGGCGGCGTGCCCTCAAGACGGAGCCATAGCGCATAGAGCTTGCCGAATAGAGGGTGGCCCGGCGCATGGCGCGCCACCGGTAGTTCGAGCAAGGAAGATGTCGTCACTTCTGAGGTGGGCCGGTTCGAAAAAGGCCCGCTCAAAGCGGGTTTGTCGGAAGTGGGCATGGGGGTGTACTCAGCTTTCCGGGAATATTTCCGTCTACGTACAGACTATTCCGCGCTGAGTCGTTAACCACACCGGCGGTGCGGCATTCTATCGCGCCGCGGAGCCGCCGTCAGACTTTCTCCGATAGCCGGATCGCCAGTCTGCAGGCGGATTTTATGGCGCCTGCAAGCAAAGGATAGCCAGGAGTATCTTTTGCGCCTTTCTCCAGCGCTTCGTCTCTATGCGCCACTTCTTCCAGGCGGAATTTTTCGATCGTCTCGCAAAGCGGCTTTTCTTCCTCGCCCAGCGCTTCAAGTTCGCGCACCTGGGAGGCGTAATGTTCGTCGATCACTTCTTCCACGGCAACCGTGCAGGCATGGGCGGCTTTTTCGCCCATAAGCGCGGTGGCCGCGCCCATCGCATAACCTGCGACATGCCAGAAGGGCGAAAAGGCGGTGGGGCGCACATGGCGCTCGTTCAGCAATTCGTTGAAGCGGGCCAGGTGTTCCTGTTCCTCCGCTTCCATGCGTGCCAGCGCTTCTCTCGTTTCGGTTTTATGCGCCAGTGTTTTGAAGACGGCAAGCTGACCGGCATAGATGCGCACGGCGCCATATTCACCGGCATGATCCACGCGCAGCATTTCCTTGATGCGCTCGGGCGTGCGCGGGTTGCCCGGCTGCGGGCGCTGCGATGTCTTTGGTGTTGCGTTTTTCGGCTCGCTCATTCGTCATCCTCCACGCCTTGCTGCGTATAGGCCCGGATGAGGGGCAGGGCGCTCAAACCGGCAAGGCCAAGTGAGATCAGCACATTGTAGCCTGCCAGAGATAGGCCGAAGAGGGACCATGGCACCTCGTCGCAGCGTACCGGCCGCGCGCCCTGCAATTGCGCCTGAAGGTCCGTGACGGAACCGGGGAAGGCGAGCCCGCCGCTGCAGCCGGCGGGGCCCTCCCACCAGCCATATTCGACGCCGGCATGATGAATGCCGAGCCCGGTGCTGACGATGAAGATCAGCGTCAGTGCGCCCATCAGCGCCAGCGGAATGATGCCGATATTCGCCTCGCGGCTGGCAATGCCTGCAAGAAAGGCGAGCGGCAGGGCGGCATAGTAAGGATTGCGCTGCACAAGGCAGAGGCTGCAGGGCTGCAGGCCGATGACATGTTCGAAGAAAAGCGCCCCGCCAAGGGTCAGCGCGGTGATGGCGAGCACCCACCAGGGGGCCGACCGGCTGGGAATGGGGATCAGGGCCACGGCTTTTCTCCTTGCAGATTAGAGCACTAAGCTGACGGCAAGAAAGCCGCCGATCAAGAGGATGACAAAGAGAATTGAAAGAAGGCCGAAATATTTGTCGATAAAGGCGCGGATGGGCGGGCCGAACCACCACAAAAGCGCGGCCACTGCAAAAAAGCGCAGGCCCCTTGCCGCGCAGCTGGCGATGAAGAAGACCGCCAGATTGAGCTGAGTGACGCCGCTGGCAATGGTGAAGATCTTGTAAGGGATCGGCGTCAGCCCGGCGGTGAAAACGATCCAGGCGCCGTAAGCATTGTAGCTCCCCTGCACGGCGGCGAATTTTTCGTGATAGCCGTACACATCCAGGATCCAGGCGCCCAATGTGTCGAAGAGAAAATAGCCGATGGCGTAACCGGCGATCCCGCCCAGCACGGAGGCAATGGTGCAGATCAGCGCATATTCGAAGGCGCGCTTGCGCTCGGCCAGCACCATGGGCATGAGCGCGACATCGGGCGGGACGGGAAAGAACGAGCTTTCGGCAAAGGAAATTGCGGCCAGCCACCAGCGCGCATGGCGATGGGCGGCGACGGAAAGGGTCCAGTCGTAGAGCTTTCTAAGCATGCTGATTTGCTTACAGGGGGCGGGCGGACCTGTCTATGGGCTTATGGCCGGGCCGGGACCTGCAGTTTTTGAGGCGGGACATGCGGTTTCCATTGACGCGCGGGCGCCTGTCCCTATCATGGCGCCGCTTCGGCCAAGGCGTCATCGGCGCTTTCAGCCTCGTGCGGGTGTGGCGGAACTGGTAGACGCGCTGGATTCAAAATCCAGTTCTGGTGACAGAGTGTCGGTTCGAGTCCGACCACCCGCACCACGCTTCGCCTTCGGCTTCGCGTGGCGCAGCCACGGGGAGGTGAAGCGAGGAGGCCGTGTCAGGCCTTTTTCCCGTCCGTATGATCCTCACCCTGTTTGCCCGTCTGCTTGTAAGGTTCGATGGCGTGGCGCTCCAGGAGCGCGGCGAGCCAGCCGCGAAAGCGGTGGGCGGTTTCGGCATCGGCGGCAAGGCCGGCGGCCTGATAAAAGTCCCGGCCCATGATCGCCTCGCCGACAGCTGCATAAGCGGTGAGCATGACCATGAAGACGGTGTCTTCGTGATCGGGGGCGGGGGTTTCCTTTTCCTCGGAAAAGCGCACGCGCTGGCTATGCAGACGCTCGGAAACGTCCTGGAGCAATTCGGCGGACGGATTGACCGGCTTGGTGCGCTCCGAATTCGTGAGCAAAAGCCAGGAAAGAAGCCGTGCCGTGCCCCGGTCGCTCAATGCTTCGAACGCGCTTTCGATAAGCTCAAGGCTATGAGTGTCTTGTTCCTCGCCCGTGATATCGGGAATGGTGGAGAAGAGCTTGTCGCGCAGCTGGGCGGTGGCCCGTGAAATAAGCGCGCGCACCAGCCCGTCCCGGCTTTCGAAATGGTGGAGAATGGCCGGATGGGAAATGCCGACATCGCGGGCAATGTCCTGGAGGCGGATGCCTTCCGGCCCCTGTTCGGCGAGGCGCTTTTCAGCGGCATCGAGGATCAGGCGCTGGGCTTCTTCGGCGGTGCGGCGAATGCGTTTGGCAGACGGTTTTTCGGCGACCGTCTGTTGCTCGGTGCTCAAGCTGCAATCCTTTTCGTTCTGCTCGGGTCCATGAGGGGACACCCTTCCTAGGGTATATCCCCTGAATGAGATGATAGCAGCCAGGCCCAGCAAAGAAAGAGGGCAGGGCTTCTGCTATATTTTCCGCGATTCGGGGGCGGTGTTTCGCCCTTTTCCAGCCTTTCGGGAGCCTTCCATGCGCGTTTACGGCCTTAAAAACTGCGATACCTGCAAAAAAGCGCTGAAATGGCTGAAGGACGAAGGGCTGGAGGCAGACTTTCACGATGTGCGCGCGGACGGGGTGAGCGAGGCGCAGATTGCCGGCTGGGCGAAGAAAGCGGGCTGGGAGGTGCTGCTCAACCGGCGGGGCACGACCTGGCGCGGGCTTTCGGAAGCTGAAAAAGCGGGCGTCGACGAGAAAAGCGCCATTGCGTTGATGGCCGCGCACCCGGCTTTGATCAAGCGGCCGGTCTTCGAGCGGGGCGCGGATGTGCTGGTCGGTTTCGGCAAAGAGCAGCAGGCAGCGCTCAAGGGCTAAGCCTTTTCCTCTTTGCCTTCATCTTCCGTCTGCCGAACGGCGCCCCGCGCAATGCGGAAATAGGTGACGGGGCCGTCCTGGCGCTTGCCTAGAAACTCATGCCCGCTTTCGGCGCAAAAATGCGGCATGTCGATTGCCGCCACCGGGTCCGTGGCCGCCACTTCCAAAATCTCGCCGGCGCGCATACCCAGAAGTTTTTTACGGGCTTTCAATACGGGCAGCGGGCAATTGAGACCCCGCGCATCCAGAAAAACGTCCGCAGGCGGCATTTCTTGAGAAGGGGAGGCGGGGCTGTCGCTCGGCATCTTTTCCAGGTCCATGGGCTTGTGGGGCGCGGCGGGCGGATCATGACGCGTTTATGCGCATTTGTCAGCGCTGCGCGGCGGTTTTCGGCCCCTTTTCAGCCGGTTTTCCTTGACCCATTTTCCGGGGGCAGCGCATAAAGAACTTGCAAGGGAAAACACAAATCTGGAGGACGTAATGGGGGTTTTTGGCCGTATCGGAAAAGAGATTACCTATGTGCGCTCGGCGCTGCGCACGCTCAAACGGCTGAATACCGTTTACGACAATCCCGACCGTACCTTTGCCGACATTATCGAGGATCTGGCCCGCGACAAGCCGAACAATGTGGCGATCTATTTCGAGGACCGCGCCCTTACCTATAAGCAGTTCAACGAGGAAGCGAACCGCTACGCCCATTGGGTGCGCGCGCAGGGGCTGGGCAAAGGCGATGTCGTGGCGCTGCTCATGGAAAACCGGCCCGAATATCTCGTTGCCTGGCTTGGGATCATCAAGGCAGGCGGCCAGGCCGCGCTGATCAACACGAACCTGACGGGCGGCCCGCTTGCCCATTGCCTGAATATTTCCGGCGCAAGCCACCTCGTTCTGGGCGCGGAATGCGCCGAGGCGCTGGGCTCGGTTGCCGGCCAGCTCGAGCGGCCTATGAAAGCCTGGGCGACGGGCGGTACGGTGCAGGGGGTCGACAACCTCGACGATGTGCTGGCCCAGCAGCCCACGTCCGATCCCGCGCCCGAAGTGCGCAAGGACCTGACCATCGAGGATGGGGCGCTTTTCATTTATACGAGCGGGACGACGGGCAACCCGAAGGCCGCGCGCATTCCCCATGTGCGTCTCCTCGGCATGATGGGATCTTTCTCGGCTGCCACGGCTGCGACGGAGAAAGACCGCATGTATGTCTGCCTGCCGCTTTATCATTCCGCGGGCGGGGTTTGCGCGGTCGGTACGACGCTGACGGTCGGCGGCGCGGTGATCATCCGGCGCAAGTTTTCGGCGCGCGAGTTCTGGGACGACGTGCACAAATATAAGGCGACGCTCTTCCAATATATCGGCGAGCTTTGCCGCTATCTCATCAATACCGATCCGCATCCAAAGGAGCGCAAGCACAAGCTGCGCGTTGCGATCGGCAATGGCTTGCGCCCGGAAATCTGGCCGACCTTCCAGAAGCGCTTCAAGATTCCCAATATCGTGGAGTTCTACGGGGCGACGGAAGGCAATGTCGCGCTGATGAATTTCGACGGTACGGTGGGCGCGGTCGGGCGCATTCCCGGCTGGGCGAAATCGAAATTCAATGTCGAGCTCGTGCGCTTCGATATCGAGAACGAACAGCCCATCCGCGGTGAGGATGGGTTCTGCATCCGCTGCAAACCCGGCGAAGTGGGCGAAGCCTTGGGTGAAATTCTGAACGACCCGACGAAACCCTCGGCCCGCTTCGAAGGTTATGCCAAGAAGGAAGAAACGGAAAAGAAGATCCTGCGCAATGTCTTCCGCGAAGGCGATGCCTGGTTCCGTTCCGGCGACCTGCTGAAGCAGGATGCGCGCGGCTATTTCTACTTCATCGACCGGATCGGCGACACGTTCCGCTGGAAAGGCGAGAATGTGGCGACCTCGGAAGTGGCCGAAGTGCTCTCGGTTTTCCCCGGCATCGAAGAGGCGAATGTTTACGGCGTGCATGTGCCGGGCGCCGACGGGCGCGCAGGGATGGCCTCCATCGTCGGCAAGGACCTCGATATGGCGGGCCTGCACAAGCATATCTCCTCGCAATTGCCCGAATATGCCCAGCCGCTTTTCCTCAGGGTGCAGCCGGAAATGGAAATCACCGGCACCTTCAAGCACCGCAAGGTCGATCTCGTGAAGGAAGGTTTCGACCCGGAAGTCATCGACGAGCCGATTTTCTTCAATGACCCGATTGCAAAAGTTTTCGTGCCTTTGGACAAAGCGCTCTACGAAAAGATTTGCTCCGGCGATTTTCGCCTGTAAAAGAATGGTGTGAGGCAACAAGAAGGGCGGCTCCGGTTTACCGGGCCGCCCTTCGCTTTTTCATTCATGAGGCGCCGGGTTATTCGGCGGCGCCTTTGTCTTTCTTGATGCCCATGGCTTCGAGGATTTCCGGGCGGATATTGTCCGTGCCTTTTTCCTCGATATGTTTGGCAACGCGCGTGCCGACGGCGGCCATGGCCTGGCCCATGAAGGTTTCGCGGTTGCTCCGCGCCCAGTCGAGCGAGGCTTTGCGGTTCTCGTTGAGGCCCTGGAATTTCGGCATCACATAGCGGGCGAAAAGCTCATAGGAACGTTTCGTCTGCTCGAAATCGGCCCAATTATGCGCCATTTGCAGGAAGGCGCCGAAGCCGCCCGACTGTTCTTGCAGCCGCTCGATCTGCGCAATGGCGTCTTCCGGCGTGCCGATCACGGCCATGCCCGAATTGATCAGCGCGTCCACCGGGTCCGAGCCATCATCGGGCGCGAGCGGCAGGGCGGCGACTTCACGGAAATAATAGAGCCACTTTTCAAGGCCGAAGCGCACATTCTCGCGCGCCTTTTCGGCCGTCTCGGCGATGTGCACGGGACCGACGAGACGCCAGTTGGCGCGGTCGACGCTCTTGCCGTTGTCCTTGGCTTTTTCCTCGCAGATCGCCCAGTTGGAGGCGAGCGCGTTGAAGCCGCCGGCATTGGTCGCGCCGATGGACAGAAGGCCGACGCCGTGGCGGCCGGCGGCAGTGGCGCCGGTCGGCGAGACCTGGCTGGCCACGGCGATATCCACATGCGGGCGCGAGTAAGGCGTCATCTGCAGGCGCGCTTCGTTGAGCGTGAACCAGTCGGTTTTCGCCGTCACGGTTTCGCCTTTCAGAAGCGGAACGATGACGTCGAGCGCTTCGTCCATCATGTCGCGCTGCTTGGCGACCTCGATGCCCATCATGAAGGCATCGGAGGGCAAGGCGCCCGGCCCGACGCCGAACATGACACGGCCGCGGGTGATGTGGTCGAGCTGGTTGATGCGGTCGGCCAGCATCAGGGGCTGGTGATAGGGCAGCGAGGAGACGCCCGTGCCGAGGCGAATGTTTTTCGTGCGTTCGGCCAGCGTTGCGATGAAAAGTTCCGGGCTCGCGATCAGCTCATAGCCGGCGGAATGGTGCTCGCCGATCCAGGCTTCGTCATATCCCAGCTTGTCCATCCACTGCACCAGCTCGATATCCCGCTCGATGGCGAGTGTCGGGTTCTCGGCAAGCGGGTGAAAGGGCGCGATGAAAGCCCCAAAGCGCATTTTGGTTCCAGCCATGTTTTTCTCCTTTAGCCTTCCTGTTGATTTCCTCGAGTTGCGTTCTCGTTTTTGTCACGTCACTTCGGCTTCTGTCTCAGGCCGTTCAAAAGGACGTCGAGCAATTCTTTGTGTGTTTCGCTGGTGTCCACCCCGGGTATCTCCGTCCACTCGATGGTGAGGGCGGAAGAGGCGGCGACAAAGGCTGCGGCAAGGCGGTGGGGCGGGGCGATCTTGCGGAACTCGCCGGCCTTCTGCGCTTCGCGAATGAGTTCCATGGTCAGCGTCAGCAGGCTTTCATTTGCTGCCTTGCCCGCTTCCAGTGTCGGCAGGGCATCGACGAATTCGCGCGTCATCTTGCGCATGACCGGCGCATTGCGCTGCCATTCGCCGGCAAGTTCGGAAATCACGAAGCAGAATTTGTCCGTGGCGCTGCCTTTGAAGCCCTCGAGCTGCTCTCGAATGCCGCTTGTCAGTTTTTCGTTGAACTCGGAAAGGAGCGCGGCCTTGTTCGGGAAATGCAGAAAGAACGTCGCCTTGGCGACATCGGCGCGCTCGCAAATATCGCCGATCGTGACATCGTCATAATCTTTCTCGTTGAAGAGACCCATGGCCGCTTCATAAATCTCCCGCCGTGTGCGTTCTTTCTTGCGCGTGCGGCGGGAGGAAGCCGGCTTGTCGATATCGGCGCTCGCGTCCAAACTGCCTCTCCTCATGGTCCCGTTCGGTTATCTTCCCTTGCGGAAACCGGTCCGAGCTATTAACTAGACCGCAGTCTAGTTTTGGCCATTAGGCGAGTCAAACAAAGCGATAAGCCGGCGGGCGAAAGCCGGTGCATAAAACAGGGAGAATCCGATGGGACGCTTAGAGGGCAAAATCGCGCTGGTCACCGGCGCATCGAGCGGGATCGGCCGGGGCGCCGCCGAAGCGCTGGCCGCCGAGGGCGCGCAGGTCATCATTACCGATATCGACGATGAAGGCGGCGCCGAGACCGTCGAGCGCATTCAAAAGGCGGGCGGCAAGGCGCGCTATCTCAACCAGGACGTGGTCTCCGAGCCGCGCTGGCAGGAGGTCTATGCCGATATCGCCGCCAAGGAAGGCAAGCTGCATATCCTCGTCAACAATGCCGGGATCGGCATTGGCGGGCCGGTGACGGAAATGTCGCTGGATGATTGGAAGCGCCAGATCGCGATCAATATGGACGGGGTGTTCCTCGGCACGAAATACGGCATTCCGGCGATTGCCGAAGCTGGCGGCGGGGCGATCATCAATATTTCCTCCGTTGCCGGGTTCAAGGGCGCGCCGGGCCTTGCCGGGTACTGCGCCACGAAAGGCGGCGTGCGGCTCTTCACCAAGGCGGTGGCGCTCGAATGCGCGGAGGCGAAGAACAATATCCGCGTCAATTCCATCCATCCGGGCATCATCGACACCGCCATCTGGGCAAAGATCCCGCAAGGCGGCATGCCCTCTTCCATGGCAATGCAGGAAGGGGCAAATACCATTGATGCCGAAGCGCTCGGCCAATTGGCAGCGCCCGTGGGTTATGCCGGTGTACCGGCGGACATCGCGGCCGGGATCGTCTTTCTGGCCAGCGACGAGTCGCGCTATGTGACGGGGACGGAACTGGTGATCGATGGGGGCATGTGCGCCCGTTAACGCTGTTCTTTTTGTTAACGATTTGAAATTCCTGCCTTTTTAGGAAGTGTTAGGAACTGCCCATTAAGGTAAACGCCGTCCGCCCCAGACCGGGGCGGGCGGCTTTTGCTTCGGGGGCTTTGTGAAGGCAGCGCGTATTTCCATAGACCGGCGAGCGGTGCTTTGGGGGATTGCCGTCCTCTCCGGCCTTGCGCTCGGCATCAATCTTATCGGCACCATGGCGGCCTCGATCAAGATGGCGGCCGAGGCCCGGCAGAATGTGCTGATCGCGTCTGCGCCGGATTTTGCGGCGCGCTCCGCGGCCACTCTTGCCCGTAATATCGTTTCTTCCGTCGATCCGGCGGGCCGGCTTGGCGAGCTTTCCCATGAGCACCGGGATGAGGCTTTCGGCCAGCTTGTTTTAGGGCAGGCCGCCAATCTGGCCATTCGCCAGATGGAGGCCGAGGGGCATGTGGACCTTGCCGTTTCCATGAGCCGTACCTGGATCCGTGAAGCGCCGGCGCTTGCCCAGCTTGCCTTTGCGGGGGAAGCGGAAAAGGGTGCGCGCTTTACCGCCGGTATCGGGGGGGCTTCGACAGCCGAAACGCGCATGCCGACATCGCTTACCGCCCGCACGCTGAATGCCCGCCCGCTCGGCACGATGCCGGAGCGGCGCGTTTTGATGCTCTATCTTTCCAATGTGCTGTTTCTGGCAACGGGTGTCTTGGCTGCAGGTCTTGCGCTTGCCAATCACCGCAGGCAAGGGGCGGGCGAGCTGCACTGAAGCCGGCCCGCTCTCCGATACGTTGCCTCAGGCTTTGACGATGAAAAAGCCTGCGCGCGGAAAATGCACCACCACTTCACCGACTTCCGGCGCTTCGCGCTTGATCGCAACGGACTGCGCATCCGAGGCGACGAGCACGCCCGTTATGGGGTCGCGCCCGTAATCATCCGCCATGACGCTGACTTTGTCGCCGGGCTTCAGGCCATTGGGCTCATGGGGATCGGCTTTTTCTTTCGCCGTGCTTGTGGCGGCCTTGGCAATGGCCAGCGCTTCCGCGCGGCCCATCTCTTGCCTGTCGCCATGACCGATGGCGCGCACCCGCTCTTCCCAGGCGGCGGTGCGGGGCAATGCGTCCAGCACTTTCAGCCCGTCCGGATAAAGCCAGCGCATGAAGGCGAGGTTGTAATGGCAGGCGGCATCGGCAAGGCCGGGCGCCGCGCCCATCAGAAATTTGCGCCCATCGTCCAATTGATCCTCCAGCCAGCCGAGCCCGGCGCGCAGCTGCTCGCTCATCAGGGGGGCTGCGGCCTTCATCGCGTTCACATCGAAAGGCCGGCCCGTCAGCGCTTCGCGGTCCTTGATGAAGCTCTCATCGATCGCCTGGCCGACATTGCCGAAAATCACCGCAACGGTATTTTGAAAGAGCACCCGGTCCGCCCACATGGAAACGGCCCAGGCGAGCCCTTTATCGGCGCCGGTAAAAAGCGGCGGCTCGGGGTAACGCCGTTCCAGCTCGCGGATGATGATCTGCGTGTCGCAATAAATATCCGCGCCGATCTGCATGACCGGGATCTTGCGGTAGCCGCCGGTCAGCGCGGTGAGCTCAGGCTTCGGCATGATCACGGGTTCTTCGACGGCGTGCCAGGTAAGCTTCTTGATGCCGAAAACGGTGCGCACTTTCTCTGAAAAGGGCGAGACGTCATATTGGTGAAAGAGGATCTCGTTTTCCTTGCCGCTCATCAGCGCGCTCCTTGACCATCATTGGAAAAATCATTGGCAAAGCGGATGGTGCCGGTTTCGATGCCGCGCGTGACGACTTCCATGCCGCCCGACTTGATCACCCATTCGAGCCGGTGATCCCGGTATTGCCGCTTGAAAAGGCCCTGTTTTACTGCATTGGCGACATGGTCCATGCCCACGCGCGAGGCGAGCGCTTCTTCGACCGTTTGCGCGGCGGAAGGGCGCTGCATGGCCCGGTTCACCCAGGCGTCGAGCGCGCTGCCCTTTTGGGGATGGAAGCCGAAGCTCATGGACGCGGCGACAAGCGGCAGCGCCGCCATATCCGCCCGCCCGAACATCGGCCCCGTGAGCCAGTTCTCCCCTTTTTGGGCATTTCCGCCGAGCTCATTTTCCAGATAGGCAAAAAAACCTTCCGTCTGGCGGCGGGCATTTTCGGTCAAGGTCTCGGCGAGCTTGCCCTCAGCGCGTTTGAAGAAATGGATTTCGCCAAGCCCCCAATTGACCGCCTCATATTGTGTGTCCATGACGTCTTCGATCATGCGCGCCCGGGCGCGGGCGGCGGGGTCTTGCGGCTGCAAAGGCGGGGAAGGCCAGCGCTCTTCGATATAGTCGAAGATGATGGTGGAATCGAAAATCGCCATCCCGTCTTCGGTCACGAGGGCCGGGACTTCCGCGCGCGGATTGATTTCCAGAAAGGCGGCGACGCCGCCCGTACCGATCGCGTCGGGCGTTACGCACTCGAAATCGATTCCCTTTTCGCGCAGTGCCATTTTGTTTTTCTGCGCATAAGGCGATAGCGGGTGCTCGTAAAGCGTCAGCTTGGCCATGTCTCTCCCCATGTCTTGAATGCCGATGGAAAAGAGTATGGGGCGGGGAAGAGGCTTCGTCCATGAAGCCCTCTTCACGGCTTGGCGAGTTGTTCAGCTTTTGCGTTTCGAGAGCTCCGCCATTTGGCCGAATAACGTTGCGGCATCCGGCGTTTCATCGCTGCCGGAAAATTCCCGGTAAAGCGTTGCGACATTCACCGCGATGCGCTCGCCGTCGCCCCAGCTGTCATAGTCTGACATATCGATATCCTTGGCCGCTTCAAAGGCGCTGAGGCCCGCATCGTAGCGTTTGCGCGCTTCCTTTTGGATATAGACGAGATATTCGCGCAAGGCCGCGACGCCGCGCTTGTCGGTAATGGGGCCGTGGCCCGGCACGACGGTTTCCACATCCATGGCCATGATCTTGTCGCAGGCATCGATCCAATTGCCGACCGGCCCTTCCCACATGATGGGATGGCCTTCGATGAAAAGAATGTCGCCGGTGAAAACCGTCTTGTCTTCGGGCACGAAGGCAAGGACGTCGCCGGGCGTGTGGGCGGGGCCGACATGCATGAGCTTGACGGTCTTCGCGCCCACTTGCCGCGTCATTTCCTTTTCGAAGGTAAGGGTGGGGAGCACTTGGCGCACATTCTTGAAATCGAAGGCGCCGAAACATTTCGTCAGATAATCGCCAAGCTCGCCAAGCGCGGGCGCCATATCGAGAAAGCCGGCCAGCATGGCGGGCGGTTCGTGGCGCATGGCTTCGGCGGCCAGTTTATGGGCGATGATCTCCGCCCCCTCGCAACATTCATTGCCGTAGCAATGGTCGCCATTGTGGTGGGTGTTGACCAGCGTCTTGATCGCGGCGGCGGCTTTCGGTTCCGCGCCGCGCATCGCCTCCAGCATGGCGCGGGTATGGGGCACATCGAACAGCGTGTCGACCAGCAGGCTTTCATCTCCATCGACAATGAGCCCGGCATTCGACCAGCCCCAGCCGCCATCGGGCTGCAGCCAGGCATAGGCGCCATTGCCCAGATCGTGCAGGCCTTTCGTATAGGCGAATTTGCCGAGCCCAAGCGATGTCATGATGGTCCTCCCCTTATTCTTTTGACTGCAGCTCACCCTTTTTGGGCATGGAGCGCGCCGACCCCGGCCTTGATTTCATCGAGCCCGGTGACGGCAATCTCTTCATCTTCCAGATCGATTTCCAGTGTTTCGAGATAGCGGCAGACGAGCAAGTAAATCCCGATGACGATGAGCAGTTCCTGAACCTGGGCATCGCTTAAGTGCTGGCGGGCCGCATCCAGGGCCTCTTTGGAGGCTTTGACGTTACTGACAAGTTCGTCGGTAAGCGCCAGGGCCGCGTTTTCGGCGCCGGAGTAAACCTCCTGCGGCAGCGGACTGCTGGCCGCGGCAATGCGCTCGGCGCTCATGCCCATGAGCCGGGAGACGCGCTCGTGCTGGTGCAGTTCATAGGCCGAGCCGCATTTATGCCCGGCGCGCAGAATCACCAATTCCCGCAATTCACCGTCCAAAAGCCCTTCATTGAGATAGGCATCGAGCAAATTCATGAAAGGCGCGAAAATCGGCCCGGCGCCGGCCAGCATCCGGAAAATATTGAGCGGCGGCAGGCTGGCGAGCAGCGCGCGGTCTTTTTCCGCAAGGGAAGCGGGGTCGGGATAGGGCAGGCGCGCCATGGCGGTCTCCTTAAGGCCAAGTAAAAGTGATCCGGATTTTGCCTTTTCCATAAAGGGTGCGGGCGCGGGCCGGTGAAAATCCGCCATGTGCCTGTTGTCAGCGCGGCGCGCGCCGCTAAACTCACCGGTAAGAAAAGAGCCAGGAGCGGCGGTGATGAACCGGCCGCCCGGCCGCACATATATGCCGGGGAGGGCGACGATGATCGACTTTGGGGCAATCAAGAATGTTGCCGATATCAGCCGGGCGCAGGCCAAGGCGCGGCCGGACGATATTGCGCATATTTTCGGTGGCAAGGAAACGAGTTTCAAAGAGCTCGATGCGCGCGCGAGCAAAGTGGCGCAGGGGCTGATCGCGGAAGGCTGCAAGCCGGATGCGCGGATCGGCTTCATGGGCAAGAGCTCGGATGTTTATTTCGAGATGCTGCATGGCGCGTTCAAGGCGAAAGCCGTTGTCGTCGGCGTCAACTGGCGTCTGGCGCCGCCGGAAGTCACTTATGTGCTCAACGATTCCAAGACGGAAATTCTGTTCGTCAGCGACGACTTTTATCCCGTCGTCGAAAAGGTGCTGAAAGACTGCCCGAGCGTGCGCAAGGTAATTGCGCTCGATGGCGGGCATCCGGAATGGGAAGCCTTTGCGGATTGGCGCGACCGGTTCGAGAATAAAGACCCCATGCTGCCCATTGCGCCCGACGACGATGTCATTCAGCTTTATACGAGCGGCACGACCGGCCATCCGAAAGGCGTGCAGCTGACGGATGCCAATTATATTTCCATTCTGCGCCAGGGCGTGGAAGCGGGCTGGGCGAATTGGCATGAAGGTGAGATCAATCTCGTCTGCATGCCGCTTTTCCACGTAGCCGGCGTCAATGTCGGTTTGCTGGGCAATGCCCATGGCTGCACGAACGTGATTTTAAAGGATGTCGATCCGCAGGAGATTCTGCGTCTGATCGAGACCTACAAGATCAACATTGCTTTCATGGTGCCGGCGGTCATTCTTTTCCTGCTCCAGCAGCCCAACATCGGCGATGTGGATGTGTCGAGCGTGCGCCAAGTGCTCTACGGCGCCTCGCCCATTCCCGAAGAAGTGCTGAAGAAGGCGCAGGAGCGGTTCGGCTGCGAGTTCGTGCAGCTTTATGGGCTGACGGAAACGGGCGGCGCGGGCACGAACCTGGCGCCTGAAGATCACGATCCGGCCAAAGGCAAGCTGCGCTCCTGCGGCAAGCCCAATAAGGGCCTTGAGGTGAAGATCGTCGGCGCCGATGGCAAGGAAGTGAAGACGGGCGATGTCGGCGAGATCATGATCCGCGGCGGCTCGATCATGAAGGGATATTGGAACCGGCCCGATGCCACAAAAGAGGCAATCGATGCTGATGGCTGGTTCCGCACGGGCGATGCCGGCTATTTCGACGAAGAAGGCTTCGTCTTCATCCATGACCGGGTGAAGGACATGATCGTCTCGGGCGGGGAAAATATTTATCCCGCCGAAGTCGAAAACGCGCTGTTCGGCCATCCGGCAATTGCCGATGCCGCCGTCGTTGGCGTGCCCGACGATAAATGGGGCGAGGCGGTGAAAGCCATTGTCGTGCTCGAGCCCGGCCAGGAAGCCAAGCCGGAAGACATTATCGCCTGGGCGAAGACGCAGATTGCGAGCTACAAAGTGCCCAAATCCATCGATTTCATCGAGGCGCTGCCGCGCAATCCCTCGGGCAAGATCCTGCGGCGGGAGCTGCGCGCGCCTTACTGGGAAGGGCGCGAGCGTCAGGTGAACTGAGGCCCGTTTTTCGCCGGGTTGAAATTAAGGCAGGGGCAAAGCCTCCGCCGGCGATATTCCAATAAGAACAAGAAGGCCCTGCCAAAGGCAGGAGCACTTCCCGCTACGCCATTGCAACTGGAGGAACATTATGAGCCTGGCCGAAGCCGCGCCGCTGCCGCCCTTTAAGGAGCTGAAGCAGAAGCCGCCGAAACTGAACATCACGCGGAAAGTGGATGGCAGCGTCATCATCGAATCCGCCTATCCGCTCGGCGAGTTCAAGCATGCCGTGCCGCATATTCTCGAAGAGCGCGCGGACGCGCATGCCGATCGCCCCTTCATTTGCCAGCGCACGGCCGAAGGGCCCTGGCGGCATGTCACATACGGGCAGGCGAACGAGCTGGCCGACCGCATCGCTTCGGCATTGATCGGCAAAGGCATGGGCCAGGACACGCCGCTCATGATCCTTTCCAGCAATTCTATCGAACATGCGATGATGATGCTGGGCGCCATGAAAGCGCAGGTGCCGGTCGCGCCCATCAGCGTGCCTTATTCGCTGATGAGCTCGGATCATTCCAAGCTGAAGCACGTCTTCTCACTGACCAAGCCGAAAATGATCTTTGCCGATTCCGGCGCGCTATATGAAAAAGCGCTGAAGGCGCTCGATCTGTCGGGTGTCACCGTCGTGACGATGGACGGGGCGCCGGCGGATCTGTCGCCGCTGATCTATGAGACGCTCTGCGCCACGCCGGTCTCGGCGGAACTGCGCGCGCGCATGGACGGCATTACCCATGACACGGTGGCGAAATATCTGTTCACCTCCGGCTCGACGGGCATGCCCAAAGGTGTGATCCAGACCCAGCGCATGCTCATGGCGCAGCTGGCCGCGCAAGAAGCAATCCGCACGGAAGATCCCGATCCGGACGATGTGCCGGTCAGCCTCGAATGGATGCCCTGGAACCATATTTCGGCAGGCAACATTTCCTTCAATAACAATCTCAATAGTGGTGGCACGGTCTATCTCGATAATGGCAAGCCGGTGCCGGGCATGTTCGAGGAAACGATCCGGAACCTGCGGGAAGTGAGCCCGCGCGTTTTCGGCTCCGCGCCCGTTGCCTTTGCCATGCTGGCAGACGCCATGGAGCAGGACGCGGAGCTGCGCAAAAGCTTTTTCCGGAATCTCGAATATATGGGCTATGGCGGAGCGACATTGTCGAGCGATCTTTACGACCGCATGCAGGCGCTTGCCACCGAAGAAACGGGTGAGCGCATACCGCTCACGACCATGTATGGGGCAACGGAAACGCAGGGCATCACCGTCGTGCATTGGATCACCGAGCGGGTAGGGCTGATCGGCCTGCCGCTGCCCGGCATGCAGCTCAAACTCGTGCCCAACGGCACGAAGATGGAAGTGCGTGTCAAAGGGCCGATGGTGACGCCGGGCTATTTGCGCGATGAAAAGAAAACCGCCGAGGCTTTCGACGAAGAGGGCTTTTATAAGCTGGGCGATGCGGCGAAATTCCTCGATGAAGCCCGCCCGGAACTCGGCCTCGTTTTCGATGGCCGCGTGACGGAAGATTTCAAACTTTCCTCCGGCACATGGGTGTCGACCGGCACGCTGCGCGCCGATCTTGTGGCGGCGACCTCGCCGCTCATTCAGGATGCGGTGATCGCCGGGCTCGACAAGCCTTATATCGCGGTGCTCGCCTGGCCGAATATCGAAGCGGCGCGGCGTATCGCCGGGCTCGGGCCGGACGCAAGCCCGCAGGAGATCGTCTCCGCGCCGGCGGTGGCGGACTATCTGCGGGAAAAAGTCGGTGCCCATAACAAGGCGGGTGGCGGCTCTTCCACCCGTGTGCGGCGCATCCATCTGATGCTCGAGCCGCCGTCCATCGATGGGCATGAGATTACGGATAAGGGCTACGTCAACCAGCAGGCGACGCTTTCGCGCCGCGCGGAACTGGCGGAAAAGCTCTATCAGGACCCTTGTCCTCCGGACGTAATCGAAATCGGTTAAGGGAGCAGCGGATGGGCGCGGTCAGTCCGGCGGAAGTCCTTGAGTTCTGGCGTGAAGCGGGACCCGAGCGCTGGTTTGCGAAGGACGATGCCTTCGATGCCGAGATCATCCGCCGGTTCACCGCCGCGCGGGGTGAAGCCTTGAGCGGGGCTTATGACGATTGGGCGGAAGAGCCGGAAGGGGCGCTTGCGCTCATCATTCTGCTCGATCAGTTCTCCCGCAATATCTACCGGGACGAGCCGCGCGCCTTCGAGGCGGATGAAAAAGCGCTCCGCCTTGCCCGCGATACCATCGCCAAGGGGCATGACCGGAAACTGAGCGCGGAAGACCGCGTATGGATCTACATGCCCTTCATGCATGCCGAAGACTTAAGTGTGCAGGAAGAAAGCGTGAAGCTTTTTGAAGATTTGGGGATTGAGAACAATCTTGCTTTCGCGATTGCGCACCGGGACGTGATCGCCCGGTTCGGCCGTTTCCCGCACCGCAATGCCTTGCTCGGCCGGGAAAGCAGTCCGGAGGAACTGGCTTACTTAAAAGAACATGGCGGATTTTGAGGCCCGCCATGTCTTTCCCGTTTTCCCGTTCCTGAAAGATCAGGCCGCGCGCACATCGCGCAGAAAACTGTCCACGGTCTTTTTCAGCTTGTCCGCTTGGCCTGCAAGCTCGCCCGCTGCGGAGAGGACCTGAGAGGCGGCGCCGGAGGACTCATGCGCAGCCGAGGTCACATCTTCGATATTCGTGCTCACGTCGTTGGAGGAGTTTGCGGCTTCCTCGACGCTGTCCATAATACGTGCCGTGGCGTCCTGCTGGCTGGTGACGGAATCTGAAATCACATGGGAGATTTCGTTCCGTTTGCTGTTCGTTTCCGTCACACGGCGGATGGCGCCGACCGCTTCATCGGTGGAGTTCTGAATGCCGGTGATCTGCTGACTGATCTGCTCAGTGGCGCTGGCGGTCTGGGTCGCAAGCTCCTTCACCTCGGCGGCGACGACGGCAAAGCCTTTACCGGCTTCGCCTGCGCGGGCCGCCTCGATCGTGGCGTTGAGCGCCAGCAGGTTCGTCTGCGCGGCGATGTCCTGGATGAGCGTGACAACTTCGCCGATCTGGCGGGCGGCTTCCGACAGGCCCTCGATCTTGGCATTGGCGGTGTTCGTGGCTTCTGTCGCTTCCTCGCCCACCGTGTTCGATTCGTTCACCTGGCTGCGGATTTGGTCGATGGAGGCGGAAAGCTCTTTTGCCGCTTCGGTCACCATTTGCACATTCGAGGATGCCCGCTGGGAAGCACTGGTCACGGCAGAAGCTTTCTGCGTGGTAACGTCTGCGACTTCCGACATGGTGTTGGCGGTGTTTTCCATTTCCGTGGCAGCAGCGGCTACCGCGCCCAGCATATCGCCCATGGCTTTGTCGAAATCGCCGATCATTTTCTCGATGGCGCGGGCGCGGCTTTCCTTTTCCTGCTGTTCCTGCTTCTGGCGTTCTTCAAGCTTCATGCGCTCGATGGCATTGTCGCGGAAAATCTGAACGGCGCCCGTCATATCGCCGATCTCATCGGCCTGGTCGAGGCCGTTCAGGTCGATCTGCGTTTCGCCCTTGGCCAAATCCCCCATGGCGGAGGTGAGTTTCGAGAGGCGCTTGGTGATGCCGCGTGAGACGAAGAAGCCGGCCCCGGCGACCAGCACCAGCATGATGGCGGCGACACCGGCCATGACATTGCGCATCGCGGCGACGGGCGCGTTGATCTCGTCGAGCGAGGTCTGCACCAAAAGCGCCCAGCGCGCATAGCTATAGGAGACGGGCGTTGCAATGGTCACGGCGTCATAGCCGAGATGGCTTTCCTGCACGCCGTTGAACGGCTCATCGTCGATAATGGCGGCATCAATGGCCTCGCCCGTCATTTCCCGGCGCAGGCGCGTTGCCTCTTCCGTCAGGCGCGAATTGTTGCGCATGAGATAGTCTTCACCGATGAGCAAGACTTCTCCGGTCTCGCCGAGCCCCGTTTCCTCGCCCAGAATCTGATCGAGCACGTCGGTCGGGATGCGGAAGGCAAGGACGCCGATTTTCTCGTCGCGGCTGGAAAAGACCGGCGCGGCGACGAAAGAGGCAGGTTCCCCGTCAATCGCTTTATAGGCGGCGAAATCCATGAAGGCGATTTCCGAATCGTCGATGGCCCCGAGCGCAATGTCGACGACGGTGGCGATGTCCGTATTACGGAATTCGCTGTCGAGCCCGATCATTTGCGCGCCGAAATCACCTGCTTTGTCGACCGAATAGATCATGGTGCCGTTCGTATCGAACAGCATCAGATCACTGTAGCCGCGCTTCTCCGCAAAGTCGCGGAAGGAGGCGTGATAGGAGCGGTGGGTACGGGCATAGAAGGTGCGCTCGCCCTCGCCGTCGGACTCGCGCGATGTGTAAACGGCGCGCGAGATGTCGCGGGCGTCCTCGCCCATGAAAGTCCAGGCGCGGGTGAATTGGGAAATGGCTTCACGCACCATCGGCGTTGCGGCCAGGAAGCGGATATCCTGCTCGATCCCGCCGAGATAGCGGGTGACGGCAACTTTGCGGTCGAGAAGAATGGATTCAAGACGGGCCTGGGTCGACTCCTCTGCGTTGCGGGCGGCTTCCAGGTAACTCGAAACGCCGATGCCGAGCGCCAGCAGAAAGGCGGCGGAGACGATGATCGCAGGGATTTTCTGAGCGATCGTCAGCGTCGGCATCTTGTTCTTGAGGGCGTCCAGCGGGGACAGAGCGGAGGCAGACGTGCCGTCCGGTATTTTCGGAAGTTTCTGCAAGAACGATAGATTAAAACGCATGGATGTCCGTCCCCGTCTTTGCCGCCGGCCCGCTCCGGCTTAAAGGCGCTAGTCGTAACGCTCGCTCGTTGATTATGAGCCTTGCTTGTGGTCAGCCCATCATTAACGGGCGGGCTAAACATTCCCTTAAAATGACGAGTATGTGACAATTCGCCCACAACTCGTCCGCTGTGCCCAAAAATGAAAAGGCCCGGTCGAGCCGGGCCTTTCCGATCTGTCTTGACCGCTCTTGCCTCAGGCGCTGCGCACCTGGCGCAAGAACTCGTCTACGGAAGTTTTCAGTTTGTCGGACTGGCTGGCAAGCTCGCCGGCGGCCGAAAGCACCTGCCCGGCGGCCCCTGAGGATTCATTGGCCGCAACGGTCACTTCGGCAATGTTCTGCGCCACTTCGTCCGACGATTGGGCAGCTTCCTGCACGTTGCGGGAAATCTCCACCGTTGCCGATTGCTGCTGCTCGACGGAGCTGGCAATCGTCTGGGCGATCTCGCGCATTTCGCTGACCGTGACCGTCACTTCGCGGATCGCATCGACCGCCTCGCTGGTCGAGGATTGGACGGAGCCGATCTGCTGGCTGATTTCCTCGGTGGCCTTGGCCGTCTGATTGGCCAGCTCTTTGACTTCCGAGGCGACGACGGCAAAGCCTTTGCCCGCCTCGCCTGCCCGCGCCGCCTCGATGGTGGCGTTGAGGGCAAGCAGGTTCGTCTGCTCGGCAATATCCTGGATGAGCGTGACGACTTCGCCGATCTGGCGGGCCGCTTCCGAAAGACCTTCGATCTTCGTGTTGGCGGAATTGGCGGTGTTGGCCGCACGTTCGCCCACGGAGTTCGATTGCAGCACCTGGCGGCGGATTTCCTCGATCGCGGCCGAAAGCTGCTCGGCGGCGCTCGCCACGGTCTGCACATTGGCGCTGGCTTCTTCGGACGCTGCCGCCACGGCGCCGGCTTTGGCGTTGGCCGTATCGGCGGTGGAGGTCATGGCGTTTGCCGTGTTCTCCATTTCCGTTGCCGCGGCGCTGACGGCGCCCAGCATTTGCGCGGTCGAGGTTTCGAAATTGGCGATCAGCTTGTCGATGTTCTTCGCCCGCTCTTCTTTTGCCGCTTCCTCGCGCTTGTTTTCTTCTTCAAGCTGCGCGCGTTCGATGGCGTTGTTGCGGAAGATTTCGACGGCTTTCGACATGTCACCGATTTCATCGCCGCGGTTAAGGCCGCTCATGTCGATATTCGTATTGCCTTCGGCCAGTTCGCTCATGCCATGGGTGAGCTGAGAGATGGGGGCGGTAATATCGCGCGAGGCGAAAACCCCGGCGCCCGCCACGGCAATGACGAGCACCAGCGCGGTACCCAGCATGATCCAGCGCATGGAAACGAGATCGGCATAAGCCTCGTCCGTGCTGATCTGCGCCACGATCGCGTAAGGCACGCCCTGGAAAACGAAGGGAACGGCAAAGGTTTCCGCCGTCATGCCGCGCAGATTTTCATCCGTGCTCATGGCGGGTTTGCCCTCTTCAAGCACGGTCTTGACCGCATCGGCGGGAAGTTCCGCTTGCAATGTTGTGGGCGTGTCGGAGAAGCGCGAATCGTTGCGCAGCTTAAAGTCCTGGCCGACCAGCAAGGTTTCGCCGGTCTCGCCAAGGCCGAGCGCGATGTTCATCTGCCGGTTGACCTTGTCGACGGGAAGCTGGAAGACGAGAACGCCCGTCTTGCGGCCTGCGCGGTCGACGACGGGCGAGGCAATGAAGCTGTTGGCGCTGTCGGCGGAGGGCGCGTAATGGGTGAAATCCTGATAGGCGATGTCGCCTTTTTCCCCGGCCATGGCCGCTTCATAGACGCGGCGCAGTGCGGTGTCTTTCCAGGGGCCGTTCAGAATGTTCGTGCCGAAGTCGCTCTCCTTGGAGACGGAGTAAACGACGATACCGTTCGGATCGATAAGGAAAATATCGTGATAGCCGCGTTCGTCGAGGAAGGTGCGGAACCAGGGGTGATACTGCTCGTGTACGACGCCGTAATATTCATTGCCGTCGATGGTCACGAGGTCTTTGCGGTTCGCTTCCGGGTTTTCGTCGATATAGAGGCGTTGCAGCTCGGCGGTCACGTCGTTCCGGAATTCTTCCGAGGAACGGTTGAATTCGTAAGAAGCTTCCATCACCAGCGGGTTGGCGGCCAGAGAATTCATATCCTCTTCCACCGAACCAAGATAGGCTTCGAAAGATGCCTTGCGCGCTTCCAGAACCGCGAAGAATTTCGTCTGGATCTGTTCATGCACGGCCGACGAGGCCTGCATATAGCTCATCAGGCCGATACCTATGCCCATGACGGCGGCAGCCAGAACGATTATCGCCGGTACTTTCCGGCTGATTTGAATGTTGGAGAGCCAGTTCATAATCGCCTCATTCCTCCTCAACTGCCGAATTCCCCTGTGCTGACATGCTCGGCAGATGGGCCAAAGAGTGGGGCGAAGCGTCTAACATTTACTTAAGTCGGTCATTTTTCTTTCATTTCGCGGCAAAAAGCGGGCGGGCAGCGGCAGAAATTGCCGCATCTGTCATCGTAAAGATAAAAAGTCGTGTTGTTTTTCAATAAGTTAGGCGGCGACCGCGAGTGGCCCCGCTTTTGCTTTCTGTTAAGCATGCTCAAAATGGGGGTACTCATGCTGCATCAGGAAGATCTCAACCGTCTTGCCGCTTTTATGCTCAACCAGCATGGAAGCCGTGCGCTCGATTATGCCGAAAGCGCCATGGCGCAGCTGCTTTTGATGGGTGAAGAGCGTCGCGCGGACGCTTGGCGGATGGTCGGGCGGGCGGTGCGGGATATGCTCGAAGGGCGTATTACCCGCGACGGCCACGCCATTCATTAAGGTTTGCGCTGCGCGGCACGCTAGAATTGAAACCGCGCAGCCGCAATACGGGCTGGCTCCAGGCTCCTTCCGCCGGTAAAAAGAAAGCAATAACAACAACCGGCTTTGGGAGGCGCAATGACCCTGGATCCCCAGGCGAAGGCCATTCTTGACCAATTGGCTGCGGCGGAAGGCCCGGCTCTTTATGACTTGCCGCCGGAAGAGGCCCGCCAGGCCTATGAGGCCATGGCGCAGGTCTTCGACACGGTGGATATTCCCATCGGCGCTACCTCCGATCAGGTAATCAAGGGGCCGGCCTCGGATATTCCCGTGCGCGTCTATACGCCGATCGCCACGGGCGGCGCCCTTCCCATTCTGGTTTATTTCCATGGCGGGGGCTGGGTGATCGGCAATATTGCCACCCATGACAAGCTTTGCCGGGCGCTTGCCAACGAAGCCCATTGCATCGTCGTTTCCGTCGATTACCGCCTGGCGCCCGAAGCCCCTTTCCCCGCGGCGGTCGAGGATTGCTATGCTGCGCTTGAATGGGCGGAAAAACATGCAAGCGAGATCGGCGGGGACGCCAACCGCATTGCCGTGGGAGGCGATTCCGCGGGCGGCAATCTCGCCGCCGTTCTGGCGCTCAAAGCGCGCAACGAAAAAGGGCCGCAGATCGGCTTTCAGCTTTTAATCTATCCCGTCACCGATGCGCGTATGGATACCGGGTCCTACCGCGCCTTCGGCGAGGGGCATTTGCTCGAAGCGCGCACCATGGCCTGGTTCTTCGATCAATATGCGCCCGAAGGGCTTGATAGGGAGCAGCCTTATCTCTCGCCGTTGCGCGCCAAAACCCTGAAAAACCTGCCGCCTGCCTATGTGGTGACGGCGGGCTATGATGTGCTGCGCGATGAAGGCAAAGCCTATGCCGATGCGCTGCGCGAAGCGGGCGTCGAGGTTACCCATGTCAATTACGAAGGCATGGTGCACGGCTTCTTCAATATGCAGGCCGTGCTCGATACGGCCAAAACGGCCATCAAGGAAGCGGCGAAGGCGATGGAAAAAGCGCTGGCCTGATCCCGCGCAATCCTGCCTTTGCGTTGAAGCCACTATCTGGGGAGAAAATATGAGTGTCTTGCGTACGCCGGGCGTGCATCCTTTTGCCCATTTCGATGTGCCGCATCTTCTCGATGCTCATGCGCGGGACCGCGCCGCCCATCCGTTTTTGATCTGGGAGCCTTTCGAGGGCGAAGGGCGGGTCTGGACTTATGCCGAATTTGCCGATGCTACACGGCAGATCGCGGCGGGCCTTAAAAAGCGCGGCGTGAAAGCGGGCGAACGGGTGCTCATCCATCTCGACAATTGCCCGGAGAGCCTCCTTGCCTGGTATGCCTGCGCGCATCTGGGCGCTGTGGCGGTAACGACCAATGCGCGCTCGGTTGCCGATGATCTGACTTATTTTGCCTCTCATGCGGAAGCGGTGGGCGCCATCACGCAGCCGCGTTTTGCCGCGCTCGTCAAAGAGGCTTGCCCGGATCTGAAATGGCTTGCGGTGACGGAAAGCGATAATGGCACTCCGCCGGAAGCCGGTACCGCGCCTGCGCGGGAGGAAAGCTTCGAGGCGCTATACGGCGAGGCGGCGGAGGCGCCGCTGCGCATGCCCGATCCCATGGCCCCTGTCGGCATTCAATATACCTCCGGCACCACCTCGCGCCCGAAAGGGGTGGTCTGGACCCATGCCAATGCGCTGTGGGGCGGCAAGGTCTGCGCCATGCATGAGGATTTGCGCCCCGAAGACGTGCATCTGACCTATCTGCCGCTTTTCCATACGAATGCGCAGTCCTATTCGGTGCTGGCCGCGCTGTGGGTGGGGGCGAGCGTCGTCGTGCAGCCGCGGTTTTCCGCCTCCCGTTTCTGGCCGGTCTCGCTGAAACATCGCTGCACCTGGACCTCCATGGTGCCGTTCTGCCTGAAAGCGCTGGTGGAGCAGAAAGTGCCGGCCAATCATTCCTACCGGCTTTGGGGGAACGGCGTTGCGGCCCCGCCCACCGACGATCATTTCGGCGTCAAGACCATGGGCTGGTGGGGCATGACCGAGACGATCACCCATGGCATCGTGTCGGACCCGCATTTCGACGCGCCTTCCATGGTGATCGGCAAGCCCTCGCCCGCCTATGAGATCGCCATCACCCGCGATGACGGAACGCCGGTTGCGCCCGGCGAGACGGGGCATCTCCTCATTCGCGGCATTAGGGGCGTCTCGCTCTTTCTGGAATATCTCAACAATCCGGAAGCGACGGCGGCAAGTTTCGACGATGAAGGTTTCTTCATTACCGGCGACCGCGTGACGCTGCGCGAGGACGGTTATATTTCCTTTGCCGACCGGGACAAGGACATGCTGAAGGTCGGCGGGGAAAACGTCGCCGCGTCCGAGATCGAGCGCGTCATCATGAGTGTACCCGGCATTGCCGAATGCGCGGTAGTGGCGAAATCCGACCCGATGCTGGACGAAGTGCCCGTCGCCTTCCTGCTGGTACCGGGCGGTGAGGCGGCAGCCCCTGGCTCTCTCAAAAACGATGTCATGGCCGCCTGTAAGAAAGGCCTTGCCGATTTCAAGCAGCCGCGCGAACTCTATATCGTGGATGAGCTGCCCCGTTCGACGCTGGAAAAAATCGCCAAGGCGGAGCTGCGAAAGATCCTTGATGCGGATGGCTAAGCGGCTGTTTAGGTGAGCAGCTTGCCGGGGTTGAGGATACCGTCCGGGTCGCATTCGGCCTTCAGCGTTTTGAGAAGGCGGTAGCCCTGCGGCCCCTTTTCCTCGGCAAGCCAGGGCGCATGGTCGGTGCCGACACCGTGATGGTGCGAAATGGTGCCGCCGCCAGCCAGAATGGCATCGCTTGCCGCCCGTTTGATCGCCAGCCACTGGCCGACCTCGTCGTCGAGTTTGCGCGGGATTAGGAAGGTGAAATAAAGGCTCGCGCCATCGGGATAGGAATGGCTGACATGAGCCATGACGATGCCGCGCTCGCCGGGCTCCGGTGTATTGGCGCTGATCGCCTCGTCGATGGCTTTCGTCACCTTTTCATGCAGCGTGAGCATGTTCGCCCAAGTTGTGGAGGTTTCGAGCGTATCGATGCCGAGCCCGTGATCCATCATCGGATCGCGCATATGGGGCGAGTGGAAGCGGCCCTGATACCATTTCTTGCCCGCGCCGGTGCCGATGGCCGTGGCGCCATAGCGCTCGGCAATGGCGGCGGTACGCGTGCGCGCATAAGCAACGCTTTCCTTGTCTCCCTCAAGACCCACCAGCATGAGGCAGGGCGCGGTCAGACCTTTGGCTTTCAGATAGAGCGATTGCAATTTGGCTTTAAGGCCGCTGCCCGAGCCGCCGCTTGCCGCTTGAAAGAAATAGGTTTCCGGCGCATCCGACAGACGCACCATGGCGACGGGGATATCGGCATGATTGATGGCGCGCACCGCTTTCACGCCGCTCGCAAAATCTTTGAAGAGATAGCCGCGGTAGTCTTTTTCTTCCGGGACTTCGTGAATTTTGACCGTCGCCTCGCAAATGATGCCGAGCGTGCCTTCTGAGCCTGCGACAAGCTGGTTGAGATTGGGGCCTGCGGCGGAGGCCGGCGTGCTTTCGGTTTTCCAGATACCTTTCGGTGTGACGAGCACTGCCGAGACCAGCCATTTTTCCGCTTTGCCGTAGCGGTTTGATTGCTGGCCGGCGCCGCGCGCAGCAATCCAGCCGCCCAGCGTCGAGAACTCGAAGCTTTGCGGGAAATGGCTCAGCGTCACGCCATGCTCGTTCAGCGCTTTTTCAAGCTCCGGCCCGTAAATGCCCGCCTGCAACGTGGCGGTCATGGACTTCTTGTCGATCTTCAGAACCCGGTTCATCAGCGTCATGTCGAGCGTGATGACGGCGCGGTCCAGCGCCCCGCTTTGCGCATTGACACCGCCCACGACACTCGATCCGCCGCCATAGGGCACGAGCGCGATATTGTTTTTCAGGCAATATTTCATAACGAGCTCCACCTCGTCGATGGAGCGGGGATAGACAACCGCGTCGGGCGCGACTTCCAGTTTGCCCGCGCGCACATAAAGAAGATCGTGATAGCTCTTGCCGCGCGCGTGAAAGGCGCGTTCATAATCATCGTCACGCACCTGGTTGTTGCCGACGATTTCCTTCAGCCTTGAAATGGCATCGGCATTGAGACGGCTTTTCGGCAGTACTACATCGGTAAAGCGTTTGGCGGGGGTGGAGGGAAGGGCGCGCATGCCGAGCGCCGTGCGGATGAACTCCCATTGCGCCGCGCCTTCGGGCAGCGGGTTTTCCTGATCGGCCTTTCCCCAGCCGTTCCAGCGCAATGATTGGCGGTCGATGGTCATGAGCGTGTCCTTTGGCGGGTCTGGTGGCAGGTCTAGCGGAAAAGTTTTAAGGCAGCAGGCATTATTTCAAAACGTGCGGGCAGGCGCCCCGGCGCCTCCCCGTCAATGTCGAGTAGAACGATCTCATTTGCGTCCGCCGGGCGGGCTTCGAGCACTTTGGCCTGAAGGCTCGTCACTTTCGGATTGGCAAGATGCGTGCCCTCGTATAGCGAGCCGGAAGAAGAAAACATGTCTTTGAAAGTCGTATCGCACATCATGACGATGTCGAAGAGCCCGTCATCGGGTTTTGCATGGGGGGCCATCATCATGCCGCCGCCGAAAAAACGGCCATTGGCAACGGCAAGTGTGCTGATATTGCGCACTTCATCAAAACCGCTATCCGTCGTCACGCGCACCGCTTGCGGGCGGTAAGTCAGAACGGTTTTCAGCGTGCCCCAGAAAAAGGCGAACTTGCCGCCCAGGAGTTTCGATATTCCGGCTTTGTTGACCGCACGGTCGACGGCGCCGGAAAGACCGAAGCTTGCGATATTGTCGAAATAGCGCGCCGTCTCGCGCCCATCTTCGGCAATGAAGGTCAGCCTGCCGATATCGATGGGGGAGGCTTCGGCCTGTCCCAGCTTCTCGATGGCCTCATCAAGCGTGCCGTCATAGCCGAATGTCTTGCGGAAATCCCCGCCCGTGCCGGTGTTCAGAAAAGCGAAAGCGGCCTCGGGGTTGATCGGTTTGCCGCCTTCGAAAAACCCGTTCACGACTTCATTGATTGTGCCGTCCCCGCCCACGGCGATGACAAGATCCGCGCCGTCTTTCAGCGCTTTGGCGGTGGGGCCGGCGGCGGGCAGGTGATGCGGTGTTGCCGCGCCTTCGGTCATGTAGGCGGTAAGGGGTCCCAGCGCGCGGGTCAGCTTCTTTTCGATCGCCGGCCAGGCCCGGCCCGTTTTGCCGCCGCCCGAATAAGGATTGACGATAGCTGCGATTTTGCGCGTCATGCGGTGCCGCTCGGTTTCGTGCTGAAATAACGGGAAAGGCGGGCGATTTCCTGCTCGCGCCGGGCGCCGTCCCAGCCAAGTTCTTCGGCCATGAGACCCGCGGCCTTGCCGATCAATTGCGGGCTGGGGCGGCCCAGCGTGCCGATGCCGGAGCGGCGCATCAGCGCGTCATCGAGATGAAGCGCCATTTCATTGCGCACGGCGTTGACGATTTGCGCGCCGATATCGGGGCTTTGATCGTCCAGCCTCTCCTCAAGCTTCGGCTCGGTTCCCGCAATCTCTAGAATGTCGTCCATGCGCGCGCCGTGAAAATGGCCAAGATTGTCGATGATATCCGGCGCATAGCGCTGATGGCGCTGCTTTGCTTCATCGAGGAAGGGGCGGAAGCGCTTGATGGCGCCGCCATAAAGGGGGGTGCTTTCTGTGGCGCAAGGCTTCAATTTGCGCCCCAGTTTTTTCGCCGCCTTGTCGACGACTTCTTCGGCGAGATTGCGCGAGGTCGTCCATTTGCCGCCCAGCGCCGAGAGGAGCCCGTCAATGCCGTGCTTTTCGCCATGGTCGAAGACTTCCGCCTCGCGGCTCGCATTATAAGAATCCTTCGTGCCTTCTTCCGGCGTCTCGTCGATGAGCGGGCGCAGGCCTACATAAAAATGCTGCACGTCTCCGCGCGTGAGACCGAGGCCCGGCAAGCCGTCATTCACGACGAGGAGGAATTTTTCGATGTCTTCTTCCGTCACGCCCATTGCATCGGGCTCATGAGAAAAGACCGTATCCGTCGTGCCGATGATCGTGTGGCCGCGCCAGGGAATGACGAAGAAGTGCCCGCCGATTTCGGATTTGACCGCCAGCGCCGTTTCGCCGGAAAGCTGGCGCGTGATGAGGTGAATGCCTTTGGAGCGGATGAGCTGGCGGGGCGGATTTTCCTCGGCAAGTCCCATCAGCTTGTCGGCCCAGGGCCCGCTTGCATTGACGGTGAGCGCGCCGCGGATTTCATGTTCCTTGCCGTTTTCCCGGTCTTTGACGCGCACGCCCTCGATGCGCTTGCCATTGCCGCCCGGCCTTTCCAGAAAGCCCGTCACTTCGGCATAGTTTGCTGCATCGGCGCCCTGTTCGGCTGCCCCTAGAATGAATTCAAGGCAGAGCCGTTCGGGTGCGAACATCTGGCAGTCGTAATAAATCTTGCCGCCGGTCAACCCTTCTTTCTTAAGGCTCGGCATGATCTCCAGTGCTTCTTCGCGCGAGACGGTTTTATAGCCCGGCAGTTTTTTGTCCGGATCGTCCAGCCGGTTGCGGTCATAAGAGAGGAGATCGTAGAAGGTGAGACCCACCGACATGATGAGCTTGCCGCTCATGCCCTGGCCGTAAGTCGGAAGCAGGAAGGGCAGGGGGAAGACCATATGCGGGGCGATCATTTCCCAGATGCGCCGCTCGCGCAGGCTCTCACGCACCAGCGCAAGCTCGCCGTTCTGCAAATAGCGCAGGCCCCCGTGAATGAGTTTGGAGGAGCCGGAAGTCGTGCCGTGGGCGAAGTCTTCCTTTTCCAGAAGGGCGACTTTCAGCCCCCGGAGCGCTGCGTCCCAGGCGATGGAGGCGCCCGATATTCCCCCGCCCACGATCACCAGGTCGTAGGCGGTTCTGCTCATGGCCTCCAAATCGCGTTTCATCTATCCCTCTGTCTGATGCGTATCGAAGGCGGGAGAATGCCGCTCCCCCCGCCTCCTTTCAAGGGTGCTGCGTTCAGCTGCGCTTCTTTAGGCCTTTTTGTTCCATGCGCCAGATGAGGTGGGAGATGCGGTCCTGGCCGAAAAAAGGCTCGCCCTCGAAGACCATGAGCGGGACGCCCCAGTGGCCACCCGCTTTCTGGGCGGCTTCATTCTCGGCAATGGTTTTTTCGTAGTGATCCGGGTCTTTTTCGATCAAGGCATCGAGCTCGGCAAGATCGAGCCCGGCGCGGGCGGCAGCTTCCTGGAGGTGCGTGCCCTCGTTCCAGCCTTTGACGCCGCCGAAAATGATCCGGCTCACCTCATAAAGGAAAGGCATGCCCTTGCCTTTTTCCGCCGCCGCCACGCCAAGGCGCGTGAGGCGGGAAATATAGGGCTGTTCCTCGGGCACTTCGCCCGACTTGATGTCCATGACGATGGGGTCCGGGCTCGGCCAGGCGTAAGGCAGGCCCTCCATCTCGGCGATGCGCACCGTGTCTTTCAGGAGATAGGGCGGCCAGAGCGGGTTCACCTGCTTGAAAAAGCCCTTGATGCGCACGGCAATGGGATAGACCGGGCGGACATTGATTTTGACGTCGTATTCTTCTTGAAGGGCGGCAAGGCGGGGGGTCGCCAGATAGGAATAGGGGGAGCGGAATGACCAGAAAAGGTCGAATTCGAGCGTCATTTGAGGGCCTCCCAGCCGGTTTTTGCGGTTTATTGAGGTTCAGATTCCCTGTTTTGGCGCATGGGCACAAGCCCTGCTAAGCTTCCATAAGAAAAATTGATGCCGGCCCGGGATAAGGGCCGCACTAGCAAAACAGGGAGAAAGAGATGGCGCAGGTCAAGGCGAACGGGATCGATATCGAGGTGGAGCGCTTCGGGCCGGAGGAGCGCGACTGCGTGCTGCTCATCATGGGGGTCGGCGCGCAAATGACACTCTGGCCGGCGGAGCTTTGTGAGGAGCTGGTGGCGCGCGGCTATCATGTTGTGCGGTTCGACAACCGCGATGTCGGCCTTTCCCATAAGTTCGACGATAAGGGCGTGCCGGACATGACGGCACTCATCACCGCGCTGATGAGCGGGGCAACGCCGGATGCGCCTTATGCGCTCGATGATATGGCGGCGGATGCCGTGGGCGTGCTCGATGCGCTTGGCATTAAGAAGGCGCATATCGTGGGCGCTTCCATGGGCGGCATGATCGCGCAGCTCGTTGCCGCGCTTTACCCCGAGCGCACGCTCAGCCTTACCTCCATCATGTCGACGACGGGCAATCCGGAACTGCCGCAGGCAAAGCCCGAAGCCATGGCCGCGCTCACGGCGCCTGCCGCGGACCCGAGCGATCTTGAAGCGGTGGTGCAGCGGGGCATGCATACCTGGAAGACGATCGGCAGCCCGGCCTTTCCGACCTCCGATGAGCAATTGCGCGAATGGATCCTGCGGGACTTTCACCGCTCTTTCTATCCGGACGGCATGGTGCGGCAGATGGCGGCGATTCTTTCAAATGGCGACAGGCGCGCGCGGCTCGCCGGCGTTACGGCGCCGACCGTCGTTCTGCACGGGGAAGATGATCCGCTCGTTCCGCTCGAAGGCGGCAAGGACACGGCAGCGTCCATCAAGGGCGCCGAGCTTGTGACGGTCAAAGGCATGGGCCACGATTTCCCGCTCTCGCTGGTCGGCACATTTGCCGATGCGATCGAGAAAGCCGCCCGCCGGGCAGGCCAGGCGCAGGCAGCGGAGTAAGGCAGATGCAGATCACAGCCAACGGCATTGCCATCGAGGTGGAAGAGATGGGCCCGAAGGACGGGCCCGCCCTACTTCTCGTCAACGGGTACACGTCCCAGCTCATCAACTGGCCGCGCCCGCTTCTCGACGGGCTGGTGGCGGAAGGGTTCCGCGTCATCCGTTATGACAACCGCGATGTCGGCCTTTCGCAGAAATTCGAGGCAGGCGGCCAGCCCGATATCAAGGAGGCTTTTAAAGCCGGGCGCGGCGAGGGGCCGATGCCGGCGCTGCCTTACACGCTTTCGGACATGGCAGCGGACGGGATCGGCGTGCTCGATGCGCTGGGCATCGAGAAAGCGCATGTGGCCGGCGTTTCCATGGGCGGCATGATCGTGCAGCTTATGGCCATCGAACATGGCGAGCGGCTTTATTCCATGACCTCCATCATGTCCTCGACCGGCAATCCCGCCTTGCCGCCGGCAACGGAAGAAGCGCAAAAGGCGCTGAATGAGAAAGCGGCAAGCTCGGCGCGGGCCGACGTCATCGCCACTTCCATCAAAGGGCGGCGGGCGTATGAAAGCCCGGCCTACCGCAAAAGCGATGCGGAATATGAAGTGCTGATCGGCGAGGCCTATGACCGGATGTATTATCCGGAAGGTTATGCCCGCCAATATGCCGCCATTCTGGCCGATGGCAGCCGGGTGGAGCGGCTGAAAAATGTGCGCGTGCCCGCGCTTGTCATTCATGGGCGGGACGACAATCTCGTGCGGGTGGAAGGCGGCATCGACACCGCCAAGCATATTCCAGGCGCCGCGCTGGAGCTCATCGACGGCATGGGGCACGATCTGCCCGAAGCGCTTTGCCCGCGTTTCGTCGAGCTTATTGCGGGTCACGCCAAACGTGCGCTGTCCGCCAAGGCGGCGGAATGAATTAGGTACTGGCCTTCTGCAAATGAAAAAAGCCCCGGCAGTGCTGCCGGGGCTTTCTCTTTTGGTAAAGGCCTTGAAGGCTCAGACTTCCGCCGAACCGCCATCGCAGGGGATGCAGGCGCCTGTTGTGTAGGCGGAAGCGCGGGAGGCAAGGAAGATTGCAACGCCTGCAATATCTTCCGGCTCGCCGATGCGCCCGCGCGGGTTCGATTTTTTGATTTCCTCGCCCATTTCCGCCAGCGTTGCCGCCATCATGTTGGAGGGGAAGGGGCCGGGCGCGATGGCATTGACGAGAATGTTTTCGCGCGCCAGACGGCCGGCGAGGTGCCGGGTCAGCATGATCATGCCGGCTTTCGAAGAAGAATAGGCATAGGTTTCCAGGACCGGCGGCACAATGCCGTTGACCGAGGCGGTGTTGATGACACGGGCCGGGTTTTCATAGGTCGCAGCCTTGCGCAAGAGCGGCAGCAATTTCTGGATGAGGAAGAAGGGGCCTTTAAGGTTGATGTCGAAGACCTTGTCCCAACCTTTTTCCGGATATTGGTCGAGCGGCTCACCCCAGGCGGCGCCGGCATTGTTGACGAGGATGTCCAGCTTCTCCTCGCGCGCGGCGATTTCCTTGGCGAAGCCTTCCACCCCTTCCATGGTGCCGAGATCATAAGGCAGCGAGATGCAGGTGCCTTTTTCCGACAGGCGCTCGGCGGTGGCGTTACAAGCGTCGGCCTTGCGCGCGGTGATATAGACCTTGGCGCCGTTTTCCACGAAGCCCGTGGCGATCATTTCGCCGATCCCGCGCGAGCCGCCCGTGACGACCGCGACCTTGCCTTTGATATCGAAGAGATTCTTCATGCTTTCCCCTTAAGTCCTTGACGCCGCAGGCGTCATTTCAGTTTTGATGGGGCGGACCCTAGCATGGGGAAAAGGGGGCCGGAAGGGCGGAATCACCCGCAAATCCGGCCCACACCTTTGCGGATTTGAACCGGCTCAAGGAGCGGGCGTTTTGGAGAGAAGGTAGCTTTCGTGATCCTCATAGCCGAGGCGCTCGTAAAGTGCGCGGGCGCGGGGATTGTGATGGGTCACTTCCAGATACATGCGCCTGAGGCCGCGGCGCAGGCATTCTTCCTCGACGAAATGCAGCGCCCTGGTGCCGAAGCCTTTGCCGCGCCGCTCCGGCGTCACATAGATCTCGTCGATAAAGGCATCGAAGCCGCCATAAAGAATGGAAAAGCCGAGCGTGATGACGACATAGCCCGCCGTTTCTCCATCCTCGCGCATGATCCAGCCGAGCGCGAACTCGTTTCCCGCGCAAAGCTCATCCAGCGCCCGCCCATGCAGCGCCTCGTCATACTCATGCCCGTCATCGATGTAATAGGCGCGTACCAACTCTTCCAGCACTGCGCGGTCCGAAGAGCGGAGGGGGTCGAATGTCAGCGGCATGGAGTGCTCTGTTGCTGGTTATTTGTGCTTCGCCGCATAGAGCGCCAGCATCTGGTAAGCGATGGTAGCGGCTGCCAGCGAGGTGATTTCACTCACATCGTAAATGGGGGCAACTTCCACCACATCCATGCCGATAATGTTCACGCCTTCGAGCGCGCGCAGCACGTCGAGCACCTGCCGTGTCGTCGGCCCGCCCGCGCAAGGCGTGCCGGTGCCCGGCGCATAGACGGGATCAAGACAGTCGATATCGAAGGTGAGGTAAGCGGGATGATCGCCCACTTTTTCCTTCACCGCCTTGGCGATGGCATCCGGCTCCATGCGGCAGAACTCGGGCGCGCGGATCATGTTGAAGCCGTGGGTCTTTGAATTATGGGTGCGCAGGCCGAGCTGGATGGAGCGTTCGGGCACGATGAGGCCTTGCTCCTTGGCGTGGTAGAACATGGTGCCGTGGTCGATCCGCCCTTCCTCGTCCTCCCAGGTGTCGGAATGGGCATCGAAATGGATGAGCGACAGGGGCCCGTATTTCGCTGCATGGGCGCGGATCAGGGGATAGGTGATGAAATGGTCCCCGCCCAGGGTCAGCATGGCCGTGTCTTCGGCCAGGATGGCGCGGGCATGTTCTTCCATCTTTTCCAGCCAGCTTTCCGGGCGGCCCGGATCGAAGACGCAGTCGCCCGCATCGACAACGGCGAGCCTGTCCAGCGGGTTGAAATCCCAGCCTTGCGGCCAGTCCCAGGCAAGATTGGTGGAGGCGGCGCGGATGCCGCGCGGCCCGAAGCGCGCGCCGGAGCGGCCCGTCGTTGCAAGGTCGAAGGGAATGCCCGTTACGGCAATGTCGGCGCCGGTAAGATCGCGGGTATAGCGGGTGCGCAGGAAAGAAAGCGCGCCGGAATAAGTCGGCTCATAGGACGCGCCGTAGGGACGCTCGCGCATGAAGGCGGCATCGCCCTTTTCCTGGCCGACTTGCGAGGCGTCGTAATCGCTCATTCCAAAGCTCCTTTACGGAACGGGCGGGCCCGTCCGTTTCCTTGTCCTTAAGCTCATTTTATCCGTCTTCCGGGCGGCCCGGTCAAATGGCATATGGAAATGAAAAAACCCCGGCGCAAAGGCCGGGGTTTGATCTTCGCAAGGTGGAAGCGGATTTAAGCGACGAAAGCGTCTTCGTCCAGTTCCATCAGCGTGTCGGCGCCCATCTGCAGGCGTTCGAGATAAGCAGCTGTGTTCGGCACTTCCCGTTCCAGCCAGTATTTGGCGAGCACCAGTTTGCGCTTGTAGAACTCGGCATTGCCCTCGCCGGCTTCGAGTTTTTCCTGCGCGAGCTTGGCCATCTGCGCCCACATCCAGCCCAGCGTCACGACGCCGAAAATGTTCAGCATTTCATAGGAAGCCGACCCGGCATTGTCGTAATTCTTCGGGGCGTTTTCCATCAACCACGTGGCGCCTTTGGTCATGCGCTCATAGCCGGTTTTCAGCGGCTCGATGAAGGGCTTCATTTTGTCGTTGCCCTCGTTTTCCTTGATGAAGGCTTCGATCTTGCCGAAATAGGTCATCAGCGCGCGGCCGCCCTTCATGCTCATCTTGCGGGCCACGAGGTCGAGGGCCTGAATGCCGTTCGCCCCTTCATAGACCTGATTGATGCGGGCATCGCGCACGAACTGTTCCATGCCATGGTCGCGCACATAGCCGTGCCCGCCGAAGACCTGCATGGAATTGTTCGCCGCTTCAAAGCCCTTGTCGGTGAAGTAGGCTTTGATGACCGGGGTAAGAAGCTGGGCCAGATCGGAAGCTTCTTCACGCTCTTTTTCATCCGGGCTGTGCTGCTGCACGCTGAAAAGCATGGAAACCCACATGGCCAGCGCGCGGGCGCCTTCCACGAAGGAACGCGAGGAAAGGAGCAGGCGGCGCACATCGGGGAAAACGATGATGGGATCGGCGCTTGCATCCGGGTTCTTGGCGCCGGTAAGCGCGCGGCCCGCCGTGCGTTCCAGTGCATAAGCGGCGCCGTTTTGCACGGCCACTTCGCCCACTGCGATGCCCTGAATGCCGACGCCCATGCGCGCGCCGTTCATCATGCCGAACATGCCGGCCATGCCGGCCGATTTCGACTTTTTCTTCTCGCCGCCTTCAGCGGATTTCTTCTGCGGCGCGCCGCCCAGCTTATAGGCCACGGCATCGTCGAAATTCATCACGCATGTAGCCGAGCCTTTGATGCCCATCTTCTTTTCGATGGAGCCGACGCTCACGCCGTTGCGCTTCGTCATTTCGCCGGTTTCGGGGTCGACGATGAATTTCGGCACCATGAAGAAATTCACGGTGGAAAGATCGTTATGCAGCTTGCCCTCTTCATCCGGGATCTTGGCGATGACCATGTGGATGATGTTGTCGGTCATGTCATGATCGCCGCCGGAGATGAAGATCTTCGTGCCGTTCATCTTGTAGGTGCCGTCTTCCTGCAGCTCGGCTTTCGTCTTCATGAGCTTCAGGTCGGTGCCACAATGGGGCTCGGTCAGGCACATGGTGCCGCACCATTCGCCCGACACCATTTTCGGTACGATGTGTTCTTTCATCCAGGGCTCGCCCGTGGCGGCAAGCGCGGAATAAGCCGCGTTCGTCAGGCCCGGATACATGGTGAAGGCCTGGTTGGCCGAAGAGCCGATTTCCGAAAAGGCAAAGGTGATGACGGAGGGAAGGCCGGCGCCGCCGAACTCTTCCGGCGCGCCGAGGCGGTTCCAGCCGGCTTCGCAATATTGCTGGAAAGCTTCCTTGAAGCCTTTCGGGGTGCGGACCACGCCGTTTTCCAGCACGCAGCCTTCCTCGTCGCCGACCTGATTGAGCGGCTGGAGCACTTCTTCGCAGAATTTCGCGCCGCCTTCCAAAATGGCCGTCGTCATATCGGGGGTCAGGTCTTCAAACCCCGGCAGATCGGTGCGTTTGTCGATCTGAAGAAACTCGTGGAACAGGAATTTGAAATCCTCAACCGGTGCCTTGTAAGTCGGCATGGCAACCCTCTATTTTCAAAGTTGTCAGTAAAACGCGCGGAGTGTACCGAAAACGGCCCGCGAGTCGAGCCCCAAAACCGCCGGAACCGGGTCAAATCCGGCTGATCCGGGCACACTTTCCCGGAAATCTGCCTTGCCGCCCTTGCGTTAATGGGCGCCCACTCTACCCCCGCCGCTCAGCTATTGGTATAGGCCGGGGCACGTTTTTCCAGAAAGGCGCTCACCCCTTCCTTGAAATCGCGGGTCTGGGCGCAAAGGATTTGGTTGCGGTCTTCCATGGCAATGGCCGCCTCCAGCGAGCCTGCATCGATGCTCATGTTGAGGCATTCCTTGGTGAGACGCAGGCCGAGCGGGGAGGTGGTGAGCATCTCCTCGATATAGGGACGCGCGGCCTCCACCAGCTTGTCATCGGGTACGATTTCGCTGACAAGGCCCGTTGCAAGCGCGCGCTCGGCATGGATGAAGCGGCCCGTCATCATCAGTTCGGAGGCAACGGAGACGCCGACGAGGCGGGGCAGGAAATAGCTCACCCCGATATCGCAGGCCGAAAGGCCGATGCGGATGAAGGCAGCGTTCATTTTCGCGCTTTCGCCTGCAATGCGGATGTCGGAGGCAAGCGCCATGGCAAAGCCGCCGCCGCAGGCCGGCCCATGGATGAGTGAGATGATGGCTTGCGGGCAGCGGCGCATGCGCATGACGATTTCGGAAATCCGGCGCTGGCTGACAAGGCCCGGTTGGGGGGAAGCCGAGGCGCTTTCCACCCCGCTATCGGCGCGGTTCGGCCGTTCTTTGAGGTCGAGCCCGGCACAATAGGCGCGGCCCGCCCCTTTCAGCACCACGGCGCGCACGTCATGGTTCATGTAAACCGCGCCGAAATAATCCAGAAGATCGTCGACCATTTGCGTGTCGAGCGCGTTCAGCTGATCCGGGCGGTTGAAGGTGACCCAGTCGACGCTGCCTTCTTTTTCGATTTTCAGAGTGCTGTAGCTTGCCATGACGTTTCCCTCTTTTTGAATGATGGTGTTGAGGGAAGTTTAGGCGGCATGCCTCTATCTGTCAGGCTTTGCGGGTGGCCTAGCGCTTTGACGCAGCGTCGCTGCGGTGGCTTGGGAAGTCCTTAAGGCCGCCCGGCAGGCTCGCCCGCATGGGCTGCCTCATCGAGTTCGCGCAGGAACGCCGGGTCGAGATCGAGCCAGCGAAAGGCGAGCTGCCCGTCCGGCATGCGCCGTACGAGATCGGCATAAAAGGGTGTGCGCTTTGTTGCGGCGGCCCAGCCGGCTTCTCCTTTGACGATGGTGCCGACCCGCAGGTCGAGCCCTTCGGCTTCGAGCGCCACGCCACCCGCCGACCAGTCTTTGGCGGTTGCCGTGAAACCGCGAATTTGCACTTCGAGCCAGGGAAAGGAGGTGCGCCGGTAGCGCCGGTTCTCCACGATCGCCACGGAGCGCTCGGCCTTCTGCTTCGTGCGGGCAAACCATCTGGCGGGAAATGACGGCATCGGGATGTCGTGTCCTTTTGGGGCTGAAAAGCCCGTCAGTGTCCGTTATAACCGGCGGGCATACTAACAGTTGCTGATCGGGAAGGGCAGTTACCATGGCGCAAGGCAGTTCAGAGGCCAAACCCATTTTCATCGAAGTCGGAGCGGGTGAGCTGATCGACAAAATCACGATCCTGCGCATCAAGTCCGAACGGATGAGCGATGAGGCCAAGCTGAAGAATGTGCGCCACGAGCTCGACGTCCTTTCCAAAGCCCGCTCGGAAAATCTGGACGATACGCAAGAGCTGCGCAAGCTCGAGGCCGAACTGAAAAAGATCAACGAAGCGCTTTGGGTGATCGAGGACGACATTCGCGAGTGCGAAGCGCGCAAGGATTTCGGTGACACTTTCATCGAGCTTGCCCGCGCCGTTTATAAAACGAACGACAAACGCGCCGCGGTGAAGAAGGACATCAACCTTCTGACCGGCGCTTCCATCGTCGAAGAAAAATCCTATACGGAATTCGAGTAAGGGCGCTGCATTGGCCTCGTGCATAGTGCTGAAGGCGGTCCCATATTCCGATTGTCCTTCAGGCACGATTGTCACCCCGGCTTTATGCCGGGGTCCATATGGACGTTTCCACTTTTCGCGAAGTTGCTTGGACCCCGGGCAAGCCCGGGGTGACGGTATTGCAGGAAGTTAGCCCGCTTGCTCCAGCTTCCGCATCACCTGCGTGAAAACCTCCTCCGCCGACAGGTCCGCAAGCTTTTCCGCCTGCAGTGCACCGAAACGCCCGGTGACGATACCGGTGCGCTCGGCACCCAGATGAGAGCCGAAGAGGCCGAAGCCGCGCGCGCCGAGATGGGCGGCAAGGTGTGAGGGGCCGGTATCGTTGCCGATGACGAAAGCAGCGCCCTTTAAAACCCCTGCAAGTTTGAACCAGTCGAGATAATGCTCGCCCGTCAGCATGATCGAGGGGAGTGCCCGGCAAAGTTCCAGCTCGTCCGGCCCCGGCACGGTGACGGTCTGATGGCCTGCAGCGTGCAGGTTTCCGGCGAGCTCGGCATAATACGGCCAGCGCTTTTGCGGGTGCTTGGCCGAGCAGCCGGGAATAAGGACGATATAGCCGGGCCGCACCCCTGCCCGGTCCAGTATGGCGCTCACATCTTCGGCCATCCAGGAGACGTCGGGCGCACCGGCATGGCGCACCTCAAGGCCCGCATCGCGCAATTGGGTGGCAAAACGGGGAAGGCCCTGAATTTGCTTCGGGTCCTCTGTGTAGCGGCGGTGGCTTGCGCCTTTCACCTTTCCCGACCAGGCAACGGGCGGGAAGAGGTGGTTGAAGTAAAAGGCGGTGCGCTCATTGTTCTGAAAGTCGACCACGAAATCGAAAGGCTGCGCGCGCAGCCGGCGGCGCAGCGCCCACATCCGGTCCAGCCGCCAGCGGGGCGGGCGGGCATCGAGAAAAATATCGTCGATCCAGGGGCAGCGCGCGAAAATCTTGTGAAAGGGCGGCGAGGTCATGACGGTGATGCGGGCGGCGGGGTAATTCAGCCGCACATCATGCACCGCCCCTTCTACCTGAATGATGTCGCCGAAGGCGCCATGCTTGATGATCAGAATGTTTTTGGCCTCGGGGCGCTGCATGATCTTTCCGCTTAGCGTGTGCGCACGATGTGTTCGTAAAGATGCCGGTAGGTTTCCACCACGGCCTTTTCGGTGAACTGCGCTTCGAAGCGTTCATAGCCATTGCCGACGATCTCAGCGGCGAGCGTTTTATCGGTGAGTACCTGATTGATCGCCTGTGCCAAGCCTTTGGCATCGTCGATGGGTACGAGCATCCCGTCCTTGCCATGGTTGATCATTTCGGCTGGGCCCGAGCTTGCCGCGGCAACCAGCGGTTTGCGGTGGGCCCAGGCTTCCACCGTCACCGTTCCGTTCGGCTCATAGCGGGAGGGAAAGACGCACATATCGGCGGCATTGAGGAGCGCCGTGCGGTCGTTGCGCCAGCCGAGAAAGCGCACCCGTCCGTCGAGCCCGAGCCGGGTGCATTGCGCTTTAAGCTCGCCTTCGAGCGGCCCGTCGCCGGCAATCCAAAGATAAGCGCCGGGAACGTCCGTCATGGCTTGCAGAAGGACGTCGAGGCCCTTGGCCTGATGCAGGCGGCCAAGTGCGACGAGGAGCGGCGCGTCTTCAGGCGTATTAAGCGCTGAGCGGTCCGCCGGGGCCATATCTTCGACGCGGGAGAAGTTCGGCACATAATGCACCCTGTCTTCCGGCCAGCCGCAATCTTTCAGGTATTTGACGATACCGGGCACGATGCCGATCACATGATCGTGGTGCTTATAATATTTCATGTCGTAATAACCGCCGAAGCGGGCGACCTTGACGAAATCGCCGTTCGGGCAGCGTTCGGCGGCGCGGTTCATCCAGGTCATGACGAGATCGGGTTCCACTTCCCGGATATAGCGGCGCAGGCCAAGGGCGGTCCCGATATCCCATCTGCCGAAGGGAAAGGTCTGAAGCGGCGCGCCAACCGCTTTCAGCGCCTCCTCGCGGTCTTCATGCGCGCGCAGGCCGAAATGCACATCGAAGCCCGCCTTTTTAAGCGCAACGCCCAGTGTCACATAAAAAGTCTCGGCTCCGCCGGCGGGTGAGCCGGCCATGAGCTGCAAGGAACGGATACTCATTCCGCTTCTCCTTCTTGCGCGCTGCCGTTTGTTGCCACCAGCCGGGTCAGCGCGACGGCGCCTGCCATGATGCAGACCCACCAGCTCTGCCAGAGCCCATAGGTGATGCAGAGCACGAAGAAGAAGGCAGCAAAACTTGCGATCATGGCGGGGCGGTGGCGGGCTTTGAAGCTGGCGATCTTCCGTGTCAGCAGCGCCCAGGCGCCCGCGGCAAGGCCCGCGCCGATGAGCCCGAATTCGAGCCAGATCTGCAGGATGCCGTTATGGGGATGGTGGAATTTTGCGCGGGTCAGATAGGCTAAGTCCGTTGACCAGTCGGTGATAAAGCGCGCCGCTTCCACGCCATAGCCGTAAAGCGGCGAGCCCAGAATTTTGTAGCTCACCGCATACCAGATATCGAGCCGTGCACCGACGGAGGCTGCGTCCCAATCGAGGCTTCTATTGGCATCGAGTATGGATAGGCCAACGAAGAGAAACGGCATAGCCAGAATAAGAAGCGCGCCCCCAAAGCTCGTGAGGTGAAGCGCAAATCGCGGGAGCGTAGCGGCAATGCCGTAAGCCACAAGCCAAACCAATACGCCCGCCGCCGTCGACTGGCTGGGCGACAGCGCGAAGATGACGAAAAGCACACCGATATAGAGCCAGGCGGTGCGAGTCAGATTGAAGCCGCGCCAAGCAAGAAAAACCGCGCCCGTCAAAAGCAACATGACGGTGGCCGGTTTATTGGAAGCGTTGAGTTTGATTGCCGCAATCTCGTCTGGGTTAAGGAGGGCATAAATCCCGCCCCGGGTTGCCACATGGAGGGCGAGGAGAAGAAGAGCAATGAGCGTGCCCGTGGTAAGTGCCTTGGCGATCCAGGAGTTGCGTGCCTTATCCGGGCTGGCGATCAGCACCAGCGCGGTGCCGAGCGGAATGAAAAGCGCCAGCTTGGAAAGCCGCTCCAGCGCGAAGTCGGCATTGGGCGCCCAAAGGCTGCTTGCGCCGGTCAGAAGAAGGGCGGCAATGACGAAGAGCCAGCTCGCAGAGCGCAGCGGGCCGAGCTCCCGGTTCTTCCAAAAATGCGCGCCTAGAATGAGGACGGCCATGACCGGGATGAGGGCGCCGGTGCCGCGCGGGGAAAGAAAGGCGAGCCAGGGGCAGAGAAAAGCCAGAAGCGCAAAGCCTGCACCGGCCGGATCGGTTTTCAGAAAGTCGGAAAAAGAGGCAGGTGCGGCTGCTATGGAGCTTTGCTTTTGGGTCGGCGCGGTCATTCTGTCCCCGGGGATGATTATCGGCGCGCCACCATATCACCATCTGCCGGATAAACTAGAGCCGGAGGCGGCCTCAGCATCGCTCAGGCTGCCCCCGGCTCCAGGCCCGGGAGGGCTGGGACGCCCCCGGGGGAGGCTTAGAACCTTAACGTTGCCACCAGGCGCACATCGCGGTCGGGCTGCAGCACATCGTTCTTCTTGAAGGAGGTGTGATTGCGCACGTCGTCATCCAGAAGGTTGCGCCCTTCAAGGGCAAGGTTCAGCTGAAGCGCGCTGTCCGGCAGGTCGAGATTGTAACGGGCATCGGCATTGAGAAGCGTATAGCCCGCCGTTTCCGTTTCCCCGGCGCCCAGATCGTCCTGTTCTTCGGCCCGCAGGAAACCGAGGCGCGTGAAGATCGCATCGGTCTTGTAATAGACTCCCGCACCATAGCGCATGGGCGGGATACGGGGCACGTTACCGCCCGTGTCGAGTTTCGCGCGGACATAATCGGCCTGACCGTCAAAGCCCAAAATGCCGTGGCCGAGCGTGAAGGCGTCCCATTCCGCGCTCAGCTCCAGGCCGGTGAAGCGCGCATCTTCCTGAGAAAAGAGAACTTGATCGAGCTCGCTGCCCGCGCCGAGCGGGGTGCAGCTGGCAAAATCATCATCGCAGGTTTCGCCCGTCAGCCGCTTGAAGATGAAGTCGTCATAATCGGTGTAATAGGCGGCGGTTTCGAAGCGAAAGGGGCCGTCCGTTTTGCGCAGAGAGATTTCCGCCGAATAGGCCCGTTCCTCACCGAGATTGGGATCGCCGATCTCGAAAGTTTCGGTTGCCTCATGCGGGCCTTTGGAGAAAAGCTCCAGCGCATCGGGCGCGCGCTCGACGGCCTGCACCGTGCCGCCCAGAACAAGGCCGCCATCGAGTTTCGCGACAAGCCCGGCCGAGCCGCTTAGCGTGGTGAAGTCGCGGGAGGCAGCGAACTCGGTGTCCGTCGCGGTATCGAGCGCGGTGCCGTCCACTTCCGTTTCCTCGATGCGCCCGCCAAGTTCCAGCGTCAGGTTCGAGGTGAGCGGTGTTTCTTCAAAGAGGAAGAGCGCCGTGCGGCGGGTGGTGCTGGGCGCAATGAGCTCGCCCCCTTCACCGGCTGCCGAAAGGTCGCGGTCATACCATTGCAGTCCGATCGCTCCCTCGAAGGGGCCGACTTTGGGATGAAGCAATTCGGCGCGCAGCTCGGTTTCTTCATTGTTAAAGCGCGAGCCGATGGCGCCGCCGGACACCTCGTCATGGGTGTAATCGGAATAGCTGCCGGAAAGGCGCAGCGTCTCGCCCCAGCCCGTCAGATTGTCGATCTCGCTTTCGGCGGCGTATTTGATCTGCTCCATCTCGATGGTGATGGGGCTTGCCGGATTTTCCGGCGCCGGGATGCCGTATTCGCTGTCGAATTTGGAAACGGACGCACCGAAATAGCCCCAACCCGCAATGTAAGAGGCGCCAACGGCCTGGCCGTTCGATTCCGTTTCGGTAAAACGCTGCTCGCCCTGCGGCGTGTCGTAATCCTGCGTGTGGCGGCTAAAGGCATCGGCATGGACGGCAATGTTTCCGGCCCCGCCATCCAGAAGCAGCGATTCCTGATGGCCGTCATCGACGGAGGAAAGGCGGCCCGAGGCTTCGCCCGTCACGGTTTTTTCCGGCAGGGTTTTGGGGATGCGGTTGTTGAGAATATTGACGGCGCCGCCGATCGCCTCGCTGCCATAGCGCAGTACGGCAGGTCCGCGGATCACCTCGATGCGCTCGGCCGAAAGCGGGTCGATGGGCACGCCGTGGTCTTCGGAAAGGGCGGAGGCGCCGTTAAGGCCGAGCCCGTTTTCCTGAATGCGCACCCGGAAATTATCGAGCCCCCGGATCACCGGGCGGCTCGCGCCCCGCGCAAAGGAAGAAGCGGAAATACCGGGCTCATGCTGCAACAGCTCGCCGAGCGAGGCGTTGTTGCCGCTGAGAATATCGTCCCGGCTGAGCCGTTCCACCGGCAGGGCGAGATCCTCCGGCGCTTTGGCAAGCGGGCTTGCGGTTACGACAATGTCGCGGGCGGCGATCTCTGCCGTTTCCTGGGCGAAAGCGGGTGCGGTGATGGCCTGCGCGCTAAGTGCCAGCAGGCTGGCGCCGGCAAGCAGGGTGGAACGGCGTGCATTTTTGCACGCCAAGCTGATGGGCAGTGGCATGACAGTCCCCTCTTTTTAATGTTATGTTATTACATAACATTCAAGCCGCGGCATGAAAAGGCCTCTTTGAAGAACGCTCGGACGGGCACGAAAAAGGGGGGCTTTAGCCCCGGCGCAGCTGCCCAAGTCTCTTGCGGATGGTCTGGGCGAGAGCCCAGGCGCGCGGGGACTGTTTCAGAAAACGCTTGATGCGCGTGGCAAGGCGCAGCGGTAAAAGCGCCAAAAGGCCCTTCAGGCTGGAAGCTGCCTTGTAGTCAAAAAGCGGGAAATGCAGCTCGCACCAATCGTCCTTATAGGCCTCATCGCCGATGGAAAAATCGAAGGTGTGGATGTTGCCTTCTCTCGTTTCCTTTTCCAGAAGGTCGAGAAGAAAGAGGCTCCCCGGCGAATATTTGCCGCTTTCCGACGTGGTGAAGCCGCCCAGCACATAATAATAATGACCGCGGAAACGGGCGCCCCAATTCGTTGCGGCGATCTCCCCGCCGACGCGCAAATGACTGACATCGATAAGCCCGCTTTGCGCATGGGCTTTTGCCATTTGCCGGTAGAAATCCGTATAGCCCGGTTTTTTCAAGAAGCTCGTAATGCCGCATTCGGCAAAGAAGGCGTTCTTCTGTTCGAACAGCGCATCGAGCGAGGCGTCGATCTCATCGGCGCTTTGCGGTACCTCGTAGGCAAGCTCGCCAAGGCGTCTCAGATTGTTGCGCCGGTTGCGGTCGCGCTTGCGGGTGCTCGAAGACCGTTTGGATTTGTAATAGCTCTCCCAATCTTCCCCGAGCTTCGTCATATGCGTGCCGGCGGGATGAAGATCGAGGCCGAGCGCCATGAAAGGATTGTCCGTGCCTTGGATGTCCGCTGGCTGCTTGCCGAGATCGATGAGGTCATGGGCGGGCAGGGCGGCGCGGATTTCTTTCCAAAGCGCGTTGAAGCTTTGGGGCGCAAGCGCCGCGCGCCAATCCGGCGCAAGAAGCGGGGCGTGATAATCGGCGGTGTCGCCCCCCAGCCAGATGAGCTTTGTGAGCGCGCCTTTTTCATCAAGCGCGAGAGGAAAGAGCATGAGCGGCGCGCCGCGCGGGGTCTCGACGGCAATGATGAGCGGGCGCAGCCCTTCGGCTTTGCCCACGGTCTCCTGAAAGGTCTTCGCCCAAGCATAAGTTTGAAAGACGTGGAGGGCCGCTTCTTTCTCGAAAGCCGTCCAGAAAGGCTCGGCCTCTTCAAGCGATGTGAAAAGCGTCAGACGGGCAGAGGCGGCGGCGGGCGCGCTTGGCGGCGCAGCGGGCCGTGCCGCTGTCCCGTCGCTTTTTACGCCTGTGTCGAATGGGAGCGCGCGCATCCTTCAGGTCCCCTGACTTGCGGTCCTTCTTCTCCAGCAAACTGGCAGCTTTTCCTTTCGGTTTTGCAAAGAAAACCGGGCAAGCGGCCGGAAGAGGGGAAAGGCCCGCAGGTTTTCCTGCAGGCCCTTATCCGGTCAGGCTTGCTGGATGTTCCAGCGCTCTTTCGGCGCCAGATCGACGATCTCGCCGAAACGCGCCTTTTCCAGCTTGAACGAGCATTGCATCGCCCTCTCGCGGGCCTTGGTGAGGCCGAGCTTCTTGATGGCGAGGGCGGCGGCGCATTTGGCATAGGCCATGGGACCGTCATAGGCGGCGGATTTCGGCGTATAGCCCAGATGCCGGCGGGCAAAGCCGTTGGCATAGTAAACGCCGTATTTGCGCCGGGCGGCGGGGGTGAAGAATTCGGTCGTGATCGAGACATTCAGCCCGTCGAAATTATCCACCCGGTGCGGCGCATTGAGCGGCCAGGAGACGACCTGTCCCGGTTCGAGATCGATGGCGAGCGCCTCCTTGTCCCATTCCGGGTCATAGGCGATTTCCTCTTCCGTCTCGCGCATGACGATACCTTCGACGGAAATATCGGGCAGGTGCGTCTTGTTTTCCGCATCATAGACCCAGACGCGCTTGCGCCCGCGCAGGTGCCAGAGCGCGATCATGGGAATATCCATATGGTAGAAAACCCGCGCGCCGGGAGAGGAAATGAGCAGGCTCGATTCGTGTTTGAAGGTCTTGAGGCCCGGATTGGAGGCTTCCAGCTCGCCAAACGCGTCCTGCACCATCTGGTGATACATGGGCGCCACAATGTCGAAGCGGCGCAGGCACAGCCAAAGCTGGCCGTCCTTGATGGCCTGCAGCACTTCCGCGCCGCTTAAGTCGCCCTTGTCGCCATTGCGCCAGACCTGGCGCTCGCCCTGCGGCGTCATGGTGGTGAGCATGTAATATTCGCGCGGATAGGAATCGATCAATTCGGCCAGCGCTTCGTCGGTGAAGAGGCCGCTCTCGCCCATGCGGTGGGGGATGTTAACCAAGTCCGTGCCGAATTTGGCGCCGTCTTTCTGTGCCGTGTCGGTGATCCAAGCCATTTCACACCATCCTTTTATCCCGGGCCGGTGGCCCATTTTGAGAAAAGCCTTTTGTCTTTTCCTGTGAGGGAGCACGTTCCGTGCCAGGAAGGTGCGCGGGATGGGCGCGGGAGGGGCCGGTAAAGTCTTAACTTCGCGTTAAGCATGGATCTCAAATCTGAGTGAACACTTATACATTTTTTCAAGCTCTCTGCCCGACACTAGACCATAGGTTGAGTGGAGCGGTTGGAACCCATGTCTTGTCCCTTGCCGAAGAATGAAATCGAGCGTCAAAGCGCCGTGGAGCGCTATGACATTTTCGATGACATTCAGGATGAAAATTTCGACCGGATCACGCGTCTGGCCGCTGCGGTTTTCCAGATGCCGATCGCCCTTGTCTCGATCATCGACCGGGACCGGCAATGGTGGAAATCCCGTGTCGGCATTTGCGATATGGAAGGTAAGCGCGAGCATGCGTTCTGTGCGCATGCGATTATGGGCGAGGACGTTTTCGTCGTGGAAGATGCCCATACCGATGAGCGCTTCACCGACAACCCGCTCGTCACCGGTAATCCCAATATCCGCTTTTATGCCGGCGCGCCGCTCATCACCGAAGACGGCTTTGTGCTCGGCACGCTTTGCGTTATCGACACGAGGCCGCGCGATTTCTCTCAGGCCGACAGGCTCTTGCTCAAGGATCTGGCGCATGCGGTGATGACGGAAATCGCGCTGAAGGAAAAAGAAGCCCAGGCCAAAGCCTTCGAGGCGCTGAGCGTGCGCGATGCGCTGACCGGCGCGCTCAACCGGCGCGGTTATGACAAGGAAGTGCCCGAGACGATCGGCCGGGCAGTGCTCACCGGCGCGCCCATGCATATGGCGGTCATCGATATCGATCATTTCAAAACGATCAACGACCGCTACGGCCATGTGGCGGGCGATCTGGTGCTCAAAGCCATGGCGGATCTTTGCATGACAAGCATCCGCGGTGAGGACCGTTTCTACCGGCTGGGCGGGGAAGAATTCGCCATCGTCATGCCGGGTGTCGATATAGACGGCGCGCTTTTGGTGCTGAACCGGCTCATGGCGCAGATCCGCCGGCAGCAGGTGGTGCTGCCCGATGAGGTGCTTACCTACCGGGTGAGCATGGGCCTGACGGGCCTCAAACCCAACGACAATCTCGCTGCCATGTATAAGCGCGCCGACCAGGCGCTTTATGAAGCCAAAGGCTCCGGCCGCGACAAGATCGTGATCTGCGAAAAGCAGCACAAGGTCGCCTGACGCCCGTTAGGCGCGCGTTTCTGCGGGGTTTTGAGGGCTACCTTCCCGATTTTCTCTCTGCTATAGCTGTCTTCGCCCGCGCTGCGGGCGGAGAACAGGGTCCCGTAGCTCAGTAGGATAGAGCATCAGATTCCTAATCTGAGGGTCGCAGGTTCGAATCCTGCCGGGATCACCATTTTCTCTTTAATAGGGCAGTATCGGGCGTGAATAAAAAAAGCGCGGGGGAAAGCCTCCGCGCTTTTTTTTGTCTGCTTGGGCAGCTCGCGCTGCTCAGTGCTTCATGATCTTGGCCAGGAACTGGTCCATCTGTTCGCGCAAGCCCCCGGCCTGCTCGGCAAGGCTGGCGACGGAGCCCGACATCTGACTGGCCGCTTCGCTCGTCTGGCGGACCGTGTCTTCCACGCCGCCGACATTTTCCGTCACATGGCTCGTGCCTTCGGCCGCTTCCGTGACATTGCGGGCGATTTCGGAAGTGGCGGCATCCTGTTCTTCCACCGAGCTTGCAATCGCCGTTGCGATGGTGCTGATCTCGTCGATCGTTTCCTGAATGGAGGCGATGGCCGTCACCGAATCCGCCGTAACGGACTGAATGGCCGCGATCTGGCTCGAAATCTCTTCCGTCGCGTTGGACGTCTGATTGGCGAGCGCCTTCACTTCGGAGGCGACGACGGCAAAGCCTTTGCCCGCTTCCCCCGCGCGCGCCGCTTCGATCGTCGCGTTGAGCGCCAGAAGATTGGTCTGGCTTGCGATATCGGTAATGAGATTGACCACTTCGCCGATGCGGTTCGCCGCTTCCGTCAGGCTCTGCACGGTGGCGTTGGTCGAGCGGGCCTGATCGACGGCGCGCGAGGCAATGTCGGAGCTCTTCATGACCTGCTGGCCGATTTCGCGCACGGAGGCGGAAAGCTCTTCGGCGGCGCCGGCCACGGTCTGCACATTGGAAGAGGCGCGGCCCGAGGCATCGACGACAAGCGCGGTCTTTTCGGCCGCGGTTTGCGCAAGCTCGGTCATGGAGCGCACGCTGTTTTCCACGTCCGAGGTGGCGGAACTGACCGAGCCGACCACGGCTTTGACCTGTTCGGCCATGCGCAATTCGTCCGTCACCACGCGCCAGCTCATCATCGCCGCGCGGTATTTTCCCTCGCGGTTCGTAAGCGGGCTCAGCGTCAGATCGAGGCGTTCATCGCCGATTTCGACCACGGTGCTGAAGGGCAGGCCCGCGGGCTGGGCGGCCCGCTTGCCCTCTTCCTCGCGGTTTTTGAAAAAGATGTCGATGCTTTGCCCGGCAATGTTCTCCGCTTTCACCGGCAGGGCGTCTTCGACCATGCGCAGCGTTTCGGTGCCCGTTTCATTGACGTAATTGACGGTCAAGGTCTTGGGGTCGACGGTGGCGACGGAAACGGGGATCTGATCCACCATTTGCTGCAGGCGCCGTCCGTTCGACAATTCATGGGCAATGGCGGCCATGGCCTGCCAGACGGGCCCGGCCTTGCCGTCTTCGGCCCCTTCCGGAAACTCCACGAACTCCTGCGCGGCAAGCATTTGCACCGCATCGGCGAGCGATACTTTGCCGGCTTTGGCCGCGCCTTGCCCCTTACCGCGGCCAAGGCCGGCGATAGAGCCGAAAAGAGACGAATCTTTGGTTGCCGAGTTTGCGGACATAAATACTTCCCCACCCTTTCAATGGCTTATGCGCGCGCCGGATCCCCTCCTCAGGCGCGCCCTTTGCCTTATCCGTCCAGTAATTCAGAAAAATCTTATCAAAAAGGTAAGATGAGCCCTGCCGGGCGCCTGTATTGCGGCTCCTTTGCCTTTATGGACGCTCACTTTTTCGCCAGCGGCTGTTCTGGCGGTGCCCCCCGCGCACCATTATTCTATGCCGGTTTGAAGTATTTCTCTCAATTTAAGAAAGAATTGCACCCTTATTGGAAGGGGTTTTCTTAGAATTTAAAGACATGCTGCCGCTTCTATTTCACCAAGGCGCAAGGCGCCGCCATTAAGACACGTTGTGACGCGTTGCCGGACGCTGGCGCCCCTTCGGGGGTTTTGTCTTTTTGGCGGGGGCTTGGGCCGGACTGTTTGTGTTGGTCAAGTGATTGGCAGTGGAGCTTAGGCGCGGTGCAAGGGCAGATTTCAGACGAAAGGCGCGGGGCGCCGCGCGGGCCCGCGCCGGGCGGGCACCGGGCGGAGGGGTCTCCAAGCCGCCCTCAAAGCCGCGCCATCCAGGGCGGGCTTTTGGTGATCGGCAAGCAGCCCTTGCTGCGGCATGGGCTTGCCGGGCTGGCGGGCCGGGTGCTGGAGCCTGCGCATATTGGCGAAGCCGGCTCTCTTGGTGAAGCGCGCGGTGTTTTGGGGCGGGGCGAGCCCTTTGGCGCGGCGCTTTTGGATGTGCCCTCCCGCGTGGGCACGGAGCCTGCCTCTTTGCTGGGCGCGCTCTTGCGGACCCGGCCTTCGCTCGCGCTGGCGCTTTTTCTGGACCGGGATGATTTTTTCCTTATTCCCGAATTCATGGCGCTGGGGGTGAATGTTTTTCTGCCCAAACATGGCGATATACGCGAGCTTGAACGGGCGCTGCGGGCCTTTGCCAAAGGGGGGCCTTATGTGCCCGATTATGGCAAGGGCGAGAGCACAGGCCAGGAGCGCGGTCTTGAGAGCGGGCCGGGCGGTTTTGACGAAGGGGCCGTTTATGATTTCGAGGGGGCAGCGGGCACGGGCATTCCCGGTTCCGGCGCATTGTCGGGCTTGACGCCGCGCCAGCATGAAGTGCTGCACCATCTTGCCGCCGGTCGCTCCAATCAGGAAATCGCCGAAAGGCTGGGCATCGCGCTCGCCACGGTCAAGCTGCATGTAAACGCCATTCTGGCAGCGCTGAATGTGCGCAATCGCACGGAAGCGGCGATCATTGCTCACCGGGCCGGTATGCGGGATAATGATGCGGACGGGCTGCCGGAAGGGGCGGGGCTCTGAGCGAAGCTTGCGCACGGGCGTGAGCGAATGTGCGTGCCGGTCATCTCTTCTGGCGCCTTCATATTTCCAGCTGCCGGCAGTGCCGGCCCATCCGGTGTTCCTTTGACGTTTCGAGCTTTTGCGGTTCATGCCCTCAGTTTCTTTCCCGCTCGCGGCTTCCTTGCTCCTGGGCGCCTTCTTCTGGATGGCGGGTTTGCCGGGCGCGGCCCGCGCGGAACCTTGCGCCATGCGTGAGTTGCCCGGCGGCACGGTCGAGGAGGTGATCGACGGGGATACGGCCCGCCTTGCCGATGGGCGTGAAATCCGTTTCGTCGGGATCCAGGCTCCGAAACTCGCCCTTGGCCGCAAAGGGTTTATGCCCTGGCCGCTGGCCGAAGAAGCCCGCGCGGCGGCAGCGGATTTGCTGCTCGGCAAGGAGGTCGCGCTGCGGGTGGACGGGCGCTCGGTGGACCGGCATGGCCGGGTGCTAGCCCATATTTTCGCAGGCGAGGAAAAAATCTGGGCGCAGCGGGCGCTTGTCGGGCAAGGCTGGGCGCGGGTTTACAGTTTTGCCGACAATCACGGCTGCACCCTCGAGCTTTTGGAGGCGGAAGAGGCGGCCCGCCGGGCGCTGCGCGGTATCTGGGCGCATCCATTTTACGCGGTGCGCAGCGCGGATGATCTGAAGAAGCTGGAAGGGCTTACCGGCTCGTTTCAATTGGTGGAAGGGGCGGTTGCCGATGTTTCCCTGGTCAAATCGAAGCTCTATTTGAATTTTTCCCGCAATTGGCGGCGTGATTTTACCGTTACGATTACCAAGCGCGATTTGCGCCGTTTCGGGCCGGGTAGACCTGTCCCGGAAATGCTGAAGGCGCTGAAAGGCGGGGTGGTCCGTGTGCGCGGCTGGCTGCGGGACAGGAACGGGCCGGAAATCGTTCTCACCCATCCCGAGCAGATCGAAATCCTGATGCTGCCCGGCGCCGGGCAAATGCGGGTGGAAGAAGCGCAGCCTGGAGAAGAGGGCGCGGAAAACCGTTAGCGCTTAAACGTTCACTCGTCCAAAAGACCCAGCCATTGCAGCTGATCCATGATCGAGATTTCACAGGCCGAGGTGACTTCCAGCGCCCGGTCCTCGTAAATGTCCTTGCCGGTGGGCGCATAGATTTTGGCGCGCGCCGCCACGGTCTCGTCGCGCTCGCGCAAGAGCGCCTCGATCTGCGGGCGGAAGAGCAGGCACATGGATGAGAGCCAGCGGCCCGTCATCTCGTAAGGTCCGGCAACATTCATGTCGAACCGGTCCAGCATGGCGATCACGTCTTCGGCGGGATAGAAAGTTTCGCCCGTGACCCAGCGATTGGTGGTGAAAAGGCGGGCAGGCAGGCCGTGATGGTCGATGGAAAACGCGATCAGGTGGCTCAGCGCGTCGCTTCCTTCCGGCCAGTCCTGCTTGTCGTCACCCTCATGGGGAACCGGGGTTGCGGTTTCAGGCATGCCGCCGGCGCGCAGGAAAGTGTGGAAGTGCCCATGCTCCTCCCATTCGCCGTTATGGGAGTGATAATAGAACTGCGCATGGGTTAAGGGGTCGAAGACATCGCCCTTTGGATAATGCTGCCACTCGTAGAAAGGCGTTTCCGGATCGAGCAGCGCGCTGACGACATTGCGGTTTGCGCCGGCCAGTTCGTTGGCGATTTCCACGATCTCGTCGGCAGCCTTTTCCATACGGCTGCGCAAGTCGGGCGCTATCGCGCAGATCGGAGGGCGGTAAGGGTCCTGTTCACTCACGGCGGTATTCCTGAGGTTGACCACCCCTCTATAAACGACAAACCCGGCGCAACACAGCCCCGAAAGGCCCTGATGCGCCGGGTTTTTTTAAATCACGTGCTTAGTGCGCGCCGCAAGGATTGCAGGGGTTGCACGGATTGCAGGGGCTGCAGCCGCCTGCTTTGCACGGGTTGCAGGGATTGCATGCGCTGCAGGATGCTGCCTTGCAAGGGTTGCAGGGCGAGCAGGATGCGAATGCGGGGCCTGCGGCTACCGCGCTCGACATGGCCATGGCCGTACCGAGCACGAGAGCGGTTTTCTTAAAGCTTTTCTTCTGGGAGTCCATTTCCCACCTCTCATCGTGGATTAACGTGAGTACTCTAGTGAGAGGCGCTTTTGTGTATCAATATAACTAAAATCACATATGCGTGTGTTCAGTCCGCGTTCAGACGGTCTGCTTAAATTGTGCCTGAAAAGCAGGCAGCGGCGTAAGGGGGGAAGCGCGGATGGCGCAAGGTGGAACGATGAAACGGCCGGCGGGTGCAGGTATGCGCAAGATGTTTCTTGCGGCGCTTATGGCAGGGATCTTTGCCGGGCTTGGCGCCTGCACCACCAATCCGGCTACGGGCGAGGAAGACTTCACACCCTTCATGTCGCCCCAGGAAGAAGCGCGGATTGGGGCCGAGGCGCATCCGCAAATCCTCAAAGCCTATGGCGGCGTTTATGAGGACGCGCGCGTCGGCGCTTATGTCGCCAAAGTGGCGCTGCGCGTGGCGCGTGCCTCCGACCTGCCCGATATTCCCTATACGGTCAGTGTGCTCGACAGTCCCGTCGTCAACGCCTTCGCGCTGCCCGGCGGCTATGTTTACGTGACACGCGGGCTGCTCGCGCTTGCCAATAGCGAAGCCGAACTTGCCGGGGTGCTTGCCCACGAGATCGGCCATGTCGCCGCCCGTCACAGTGCCCAGCGTCAGACCGCCGCCGTCGGCTCGCAAATTTTCGGCACGCTGCTCGGCGCGGTGGTGGGAAGCTCGGCGGTCAATCAGCTTTTCAATCTGGGCAGCCAGGGCCTGCTTGCCAGCTATTCGCGCGAGCAGGAGTTTGAGGCGGACAGTCTTGGCGTGCGCTATCTGGCGCGGGCCGGATACGATCCTTATGCGCAGGCAAGTTTTTTGAAACAGCTTGCCGCGGAAACGGCGCTCGCCGCCAAACTTTCTGGCCGCGGGGCCGGCGCCGTGCAAGTCGATTGGCTGGCAACCCATCCGGCAAACGATGCGCGGGTAAGAGAAGCTGCCCGCCTTGCCGCCGAGACCGGTATGCCGCAAGGTGCAGGCGAGGTAAATGCGGCTGCGCATTTGCAGGCCGTTGACGGGCTGCTTTACGGGGATAGGCCCGAAGAAGGCGTGATCAGAGGCAGGGAGTTTTTGCATTCCGGCCTCGGCTTCCGGTTTAAAGCGCCGGAAGATTTTCATCTGCAAAACACCCCGCAGGCCGTTTGGGCTTTCGGCCCGGATAAAAGCATCGTGAAATTCGATACGGATAAGAAGGCGTCCGGCCAGGACATTGCTGGTTATCTGGTGAACGATTGGGCGCGGCAGCTGCGCCTGACGGAACTGCGCCGGTTGGAGATCGGCGGCCTTGCCGCCGCCGAGGCCTGGACGCGCCTGCAGAACATGCGCACGCGCATTGTCGCGATCGAAGGAGGGGACGGGCGGGTTTACCGTTTCCTCGCCGGTACCGTGCCGCAGGCCGGCACGGTTCATGACGCGGCAATCGGCGCGATGGTGGAAAGTTTCCGGCTGCTTTCGAAAGCCGAAGCCGCGCGCATCAAGCCGCTGCGCATCCGCACGGTGAAGGTGCGGCCGGGCGAAAGCGCCGCCGCGCTTGCCGCGCGCATGAAAGTGGAGGCTTATGCGCTTGAACGCTTCCGGGTGCTGAACGGCCTGGGCGAGGGGGGGAGCCCAAACCGTCCAGCACGGTCAAACTCATCGCCGAGTGAGGCGGCTTTCCCGCAAGAGGGCGGATGCGGGAGAGGGAGGCGATGGGCTTGCGGAACCTCAATAGCCGTGAAGCGCGGCCTCGGCGTTCTGGCCGAGCGAGGCGACGAGTGCCTCTTTCATTTTTTTAAGTGCCTGCTGCTCGATCTGGCGCACGCGTTCCTTTGAAATACCGAGCTGCTTGCCCAGCATTTCAAGGGTCAGCGGGTCTTCACGCAGTTGCCGCGTTTCGACGATTTTCTGTTCCCGCTCGCTCAGCTCCTCCAGTGCGCGGGCGATATGCTGGCGCAGAAGTTCGGTGTCGCGCGCGCAGATCGCCTGATCGTCCGGGCTTTCTTCTTCCCCCACCAAAAGGTCCTGCCATTGCGGGGCATCTTCCTCGCCCGCCCCGCCTGCTGGCGCGTTGAGCGAGCGGTCGGAGCCTGAGAGGCGCCCTTCCATATAAGCCACGTCGTCGGGGGAAACGTGGAGCATCTGGCCGATAAGCTGATGGTCGGTGTGGGTCAGCGCTTCTTTCGTGCCATTGGCGATTTTCGAGCGCAGGCGGCGCAGATTGAAGAACAGGGATTTATGCGCGGAGGTCGTGCCGGTGCGCACGATCGACCAGTTGCGCAAAATGTAATCCTGGATCTGGGAGCGGATCCACCAGCCCGCGTAAGTGGAAAAGCGCACGCCCCGGTCCGCATCGAAACGCTGGGCGGCATGCATGAGGCCGACATTGCCTTCCTGGATGAGATCGCCCACCGGCAATCCGTAATGGCGGAAGCGGTAGGCCATGGCGATCACGAGACGCATATGCGCCTGGGTTAGCTCATGCAGGGCGCGGGTGTCCTGATCATCGGCCCAGGCCCGGGCCAGTTCCTGCTCGCGTTCGAGAGTTAAAAGAGGTTTGCTCAGCGCGTTTTTTGCAAAGCGGCGCTGGGCCGTTTGAGATTGTCCAACTTCTGTTGCCGCCATTCTCGCTCTCCCGGGTTTGTCGGGGCAAGGCGCTTTCCGCCGTTGTCATCTCCTCCTACGTACTCCATCACAGTTTGGATTAATTCCAAAGTCACAAACCGGTTATGCCCTTGTTATCACTAGGGTTTTTCGGCATTTTCCGGTTATGTGCCTGCCGGGAGGGCTGACCGGCCCAAGAAAAATGGCCCCGGCGGCAAGCCGCGGGGCCATTGAAAGCTGGATGGCCTGAAGCCTGAGCCTAAAAGCCTAAGCCGCTTCGGTCGGTTTCGCCTTTGCGGCGGCCTTTTGCAGAATGTCCTCGATCTTGGCGCTGGCCGCTTCCGTGCTCGTTTCCTCGACGGCGGCGATTTCGCGGGCCATCCGGTCGAGGGCGGCTTCATAGAGCTGGCGCTCGGAATAAGACTGCTCGGGCTGGCGCTCGGAGCGGAACAGATCGCGCACCACTTCGGCGATGGAAATAAGATCACCTGAATTGATCTTCTGCTCGTATTCCTGGGCGCGGCGGCTCCACATGGTGCGTTTGACCCGGGCCCGGCCCTTCAAGGTGGCAAGCGCGTCCTCGACGACGGACTTGTCGGAGAGTTTGCGCATGCCGACCGAGTCCACTTTGTTGGTGGGGACGCGCAGCGTCATTTTGTCCTGCTCGAAGGTGATGACGAAGAGCTCCAGCTTGTGGCCGGCCACTTCCTGTTCCTCGATCTCCAGAATCTTGCCCACCCCATGCGCCGGATAGACGATGGATTCGTTCGGCTTGAAGTTGATCACCACTTTTTTCGGCGCAGGCTTCGGTTTGGGCGCCGCCTTCGGGGCCTCGGCCTTGGGCGCTTCGGCTTTCGCGGGCGCCTTGGCGGCGGGCTTGGCCGCTTTTTCGTCCGTCTGCGGGGCGGCTTTGGCCTTTTTGGCCGGGCTTGCCGCTTTTGCCGCCGGCTTTTCAGCCTTGGCCGCGGTTTTCTTGGGCTCCGCCGATTTTGCCGCCGCCTTCTTCTTCGGCGCGGTCTTCACGGCGCTCTTGGCCGCAGCCTTTACTGCCGGCTTCTTGGCGGCGGTTTTAGCGGCCGGCTTGCTGGCGCAGGTCTTCTTGGCGCTGGTTTTGGCGGTGGAAGCGGCCGCTTTCTTGGCGGTGGTCTTCTTCACAGCCGCCTTTTTGGCGGCAGGTTTCTTTGCCGCCGCTTTCTTCGCAGCGGGTTTTTGGGCGGCGGATTTTTTCGGTGCGGCTTTCACGTTGGGTTTTGTTCCGGTCTTAGAGGTTGTTGTTTTTTTGCGGGGGCTTTTTTGGCTGTGGTTTTTTTCGCGCTGGTTTTGGCCGCAGCACTCTTGGGCGCCGGCTTCTTTTTCGCCGCCGTTTTCTTGGCAGCGGCTTTCGGGGATTTTTTTGCTTTTGTCGCCATAGCTTCGTTCCAATCTCGCCGGTTTTCGCGCCCCTGAGGGGCCGCCGGCTTCCAGTTCACGAAAAAATCCAGCCATTCAGGTTTTGCCGTACCTGTCCCGTTTCGCCCCGCGTTTTCGCGCTGGCCTGGCCGGTTCAGTTATGAGGCAAGCCTGTCAGGTTCCAGTGCGGTGAGCCCATCTCCCGCGTTCAGTTTGCTCGTTTGCCGTGTGTAAAATATCTGATACACGCAGTTTCGAGGTTCCCACGGGCGCAACGCCGCGAGGAACGGGTGCCTGGCACGGCCATCTGTCAAAGCAAAAGCGCCGTTTTCCGGCGCTGTTGTCGATTTGTACGAGCCCATTTGTTCATCTGCATACCACATATTTTCCTAAAAAGGAAGCGCGGGGTGGTAAAACCCTCCTGAAAACAGAAGGATAGGGCGGTTTTGTCGAGTTTTTCCTTAACCCAATAAAAAAGGCGCCATTTGCAGGGCGCCTTTTCTTGGACCCGGAAAGCAGGCGCTTGCCGGGGTCTTTCTGTGGGAGCTCAATCGCCTTCGCCCGGCTCGGCGGAGAAATATTTCTCCAGCTTGCCTTCCTCGCCGTCATGCTCGGCCGCATCTTCCGGCGCATCGCGCTTCATGGTGATGTTCGGCCATTTATTGGCATATTCGGTGTTCAGCTCCAGCCATTTTTCCAGACCCGTCTCGGTATCGGCCTTGATGGCTTCGGCCGGGCATTCAGGTTCGCAAACGCCGCAGTCGATACATTCATCGGGGTGAATGACCAGCATGTTCTCGCCCTCGTAGAAACAATCCACGGGGCAAACTTCCACGCAGTCCATGTATTTGCACTTGATGCAGTTTTCGGTCACCACATAGGTCATCGTGCTCTCCGGTCCTCCAGCTCCTGGCTTGTCCTTGGTGCGCCAGGGCTTTTACTGACTGCAAGCTAGTTGCCGTCCAATCCCAGTTTCTGTCGCGCCCTTTGCCTTGCAGCGCCGGATTCGCGGTCCGGAACGTATATCAGCCCGGCAACGCGCCGCAACAGGTTGGCCTCGAAGTCGTCGAGCCGGCCATCGGCATAGACCACTTCCCAGAGCCGTTCGATGAGCTGAACCCGGCGCGCGTGATCGAACTCCTCGCGCAGCTTCGAGGTCCAGCGGAAAAGGTCCGTCGCTTCCGCGTTTTCCGCTTCCGCTTCGGCAAGAAGCAAGGCGGCTTCTTCCTCGCTCAGGCCGAATGACTGGCGCAAGGCCGAGGAAATGACATCGCGCTCGACCGCGCCGAAGTCCGAATCCATCAAGGCCGCGCGCACCAAAAGCGCCGCTGCGGCCACGAGCCCTTCATCGAAGCTCTTTTCCTCGCCTTTTTCCGGCGCCTCGGCAAAGAGCGCCTTGATCCGGTTCAACATGGAAGATTTGTCCTTGAGTTTTATTTTCCATATCCGAATAGGATATTAATAACAACTACAAATCTTTTATGGGGATTAGTGCCAAAGGCCTTATCCCCGCTCATTGTGGCCGTTTCAGGCGGTCTATTTGCCGCCTGTCGGCTTTGGTGGGACGTCCGGCCCCTTTCTCCCGTTCCCCTGTCCCGGGCGCGGGGGCGATGGGCGCCGGCGGCGACAGATCCTCATAAAGCAATTGCGCTTCGCTGGCCGGGCCCCGCCTTGTACCGGGCGCCAGAATTTTGATCACGCGGATATGCGGCCCCAAGGGGAACGTAAGCACGTCCCCGGCGCGCACAAGGCGGCTGGCTTTGGATGCCCGTTCGCTGTTCACGCGGATTTTGCCGCTCGTTACCAGTTTGGCGGCCAGGGTGCGGCTTTTGAAGAAACGGGCGAACCAGAGCCAGCGGTCAAGGCGCTGATTGGCGGCTGTCTCCGCAGCCGGGTCTGCAGCGGGGTCTTCTGGCGGCGGCGTCATTCCTTGCCGGATTTTTCTTTCAGCACGGCGAGCGCGGCAAAAGGAGAGTCGGGATCGATCTTGTCTTTACGCGCGGGGCTGGCTGAAAAGCGCTGCGGGCCCGATTTCGGCCTGCCGCCCTGATTGCCGCCCTGTTTGCCGCCTGGGCCGCCGCCCTTGCCGGGCGCGCCTTTACGTTTGCCCTGGAATTTGCCCTTGGGCTTTTTGCCGCCGTCCTCGGCGTTCTCGGCACCGTCTTTGGCTTTGTCCCTGGATTGACCGCGATGACCGGGCTGGCGGCCGCGCGGGTTCTTGCGCTGCGGGCGCCAGATTTCCACTTCGACGAGCTCATCGCCGGTCTTTGCTTCATCGGTCTTTGCTGCATCGGTGCCGGCATCGGCAGATGCGGTCTCGGCGGCGGGTGCTGCGGGTGCCGCCTCGCCGCCTTCCAGATCTTCATTCTGGGCGGCAGGCGCCGGTGTTTCGGGCGCGGCGGTGGGCGTGTCTTCCTCGGTGGTCTGGGGCAGCGCCGCCGTTTCGGTTACGGCATCGGCGGCAGGCTCTTCGGATGCGGCTGTCTCTGCGGCAACTTCCCCCGGCAAAGCGGTTTCGGAGGCGGCGGGGCCTGCCTCTTCCAGCGATGCTGGCGGGACCGGGGCTGGTGCGGTTTCGGCCGCTTTGGCTTCTTCTTTGCTTTCGGTCTTTGCTGCCGGGGCGGGCGGCTGCTTTTCCGCCTCGATTACCGATTGGGGCACTTTTTCAAGCTGCATGCGGTAGCCGAGCCCGCGCAGAAGGCCCGCGAATTCTTCCCCCGAGCAGCCCACCAGCGACATCATGTCGGGGGTGACGCGGAAGCCGCCTTTATAGCGCCGCTCGGCAATGACCGGGCGAATGAGGTCGGCCAGGCGCTCGAGCATGTCGAGGCGCACGGCGCGCGTGCCGCAGACGCGGAAGCCCAGCGCTTCATAGAAACCTTGCGGCGCGCTCTGCTCGGCGGGCGCGGAGGTGAGGCCGGGCGCCGGCGGATTGGGCAGATCGGCAAAAGGATCGGCCGCTTCCGTCTCGCGCTGCAAGGACCAGAGCGTCAGCAAAAGCCGGGCGGGCGCGGGTTTCAAAAGCGCGGGCATGAAGACGGAATACGCGCCGAAGCGCACACCATATTTGCGCAGTTGGCTGCGGGCGGGTTGGTCGAGCTCTTTCAACTCGTTTGCCACGGTCTCGCGGCGCAGATGGCCGAGATTTTCATAAAGCTGGAAGGCGATGCCGCGGGCAAGGCCTGCAATGTCTTCGGCGGCGTTCAGTTTGACGAGCGGTTCGAGGATGTGGGCGATATGGCCGCTCAGCCATTTTTCAAGCCGCGCCTGAACCTGTTCGCGGGCCGGGCCCGTCAATTGATCGGAAGCGATGAGCTCGACTTTCGGGCGCAGCGCGCTTTCGCCTTTGTGCAATTTGGCAACGGCCTGGCCTTCCCAGAGAAGACGGCCATGCTCGCTCAGCGAAATGGCGCCGTCTTCGGCAGCGGCGATGCGCGCGGCGCGGCTTTCGATTTCGCTTGCAAGCGCCTTCAGCGAGGCCGTGCGCAGGACTTTGTCATGCACGCCCTCGGCGCGCGGGTCGGCCACGAAAACGAACCCTTGCAGCCGGCCGACATATTCGCCCTCTACCAGCACTTCTCCGTCAGCAGTAATAGACGCCATCAGTTCCTCGTTTTGACGCAAACGTTTCATGAGCACACTTGTTCGCCGGTCGATAAAGCGTTGTGTCAGACGCTCATGAAGCGCATCGGAAAGCTTATCCTCTATCGCGCGGGTGCGCTTTTGCCAATGGTCCGGGTCTTTCAGCCACCCGTTCCGGTTGGCGACGAAGGCCCAAGTCCGCATATGCGCAATGCGTGTCGAGAGCGTATCGATATCGCCGTCTGTTTTGTCCGTCAGCGCAACCTGTTTGGCAAGCCAATCCTCGGAAATGATACCGTCTTCCATAAGGAAAAAGTAAAGACGTGACAAAAGTGCGGCGTGATCGGACGCCATGATCTTACGGAAGTCGGGCACTTGCGCCACTTCCCAGAGCAGTTTCAAGGCCTCTTTTTTTTCCGCCTTGCCGCGGATCTCACGGTCCCTCGACATCAAAGAGAGGGTTTCCAGATCGCTGGTGACGGGTGCGCGCACCAGCCCCTCGCGGCGGGGCGGGGCTTCCAGGCTCGCGATCAGCCGGTCGATGGAGGAAAAATCGAGATCGGTATTGCGCCACTGAAACTGCCGGTCGGGCTCGAAATAATGTTCCTCGATGCGCTCGGCGGTTTCATTGTCGAGCGGGGCGGCATCCCCCGTCGTGCCGAAGGTGCCGTCATTGGCATAGCGCCCCGCGCGCCCGGCGATCTGGGCAAGCTCGCTGATACGCAAGGGCCGGTGCTGGCGCCCGTCGAATTTCTCGGTCTGGGCGAAGGCCACATGGTCGATATCCATGTTGAGCCCCATGCCGATGGCATCCGTTGCGACGAGAAAATCCACGTCCCCGTTCTGGTAAAGCTCGACCTGGGCATTGCGGGTGCGCGGGGAAAGCGCGCCCATGACGACGGCGGCCCCGCCTCTGTGGCGGCGGATCAGCTCGGCAATGGCATAGACCTGCTCGGCGGAAAAGGCGACGACGGCGGAGCGGCGCGGCAGGCGCGTCAGTTTGCGCGGGCCCATAAATGTGAGTTCGGAAAAGCGCGGACGGGTTTCGATATGGGCGGCGGGCAGCAATTTCGAGATGAGGGGGCGGGCGGTTTCAGAGCCCAGAAACAGCGTTTCCTCGATGCCCCGGGCGCGCAATATCCGGTCGGTAAAGACATGGCCGCGCTCGGCATCGGCGGCAAGCTGCACTTCATCGACGGCTAGAAAATCCACGGGCTGGCTGACCGGCATCGCCTCGACCGTGCACACCCAATAGCGCGCGCGGGCGGGCACGATCTTTTCCTCGCCCGTCAAAAGCGCGACGGAGGGCGCGCCGATTTTGCGGCAGACCCGTTCATAGACCTCACGCGCCAGAAGCCGGAGCGGCAAGCCGATCATGCCGGTCCTGTGGCCGAGCATGCGCTCGATCGCCAGATGCGTTTTGCCGGTATTGGTCGGGCCCAGAACGGCGCCGAGGCGGCTATCGGCATACACAAGATGCTGTGGGGAGGGTCGGGTCATCACAAGGGGCACAATCGGGTCAAAGCGGCCGGGTGGCAAGGGGCAAAAAGGGGCGCTGGCGCTGTTTTCAAAAGGTTAAAAGTGGGCCGGTTAAGAAATGGATCAATAGGGAAACAAAGCGCGTCCGAATCACTGACATGCCCGTTTTCGTGTTCCGTTCACGGCTAAATATTGTGGTGGGGCAGGTACTTGCACATAGAAAGCGTTAATAGGCGGGCCGCGCCGCTCTTCTTTCTTAACGATTGAGAAGACCCTCTTTCGGCGGGGACGCGACGTCAGGCGGGTGGCTGGCGCGACAGCGCTTTTCGCGCGCGGCACACAGGATATAGTTCTCCCATCAGTCATTGAAACGCGAACACAATACAACAAAGCGAATGACGCTTAAGGGAGGGAATTCATGGATTTCGATATCCCGCAAGACCTGCGCGATTATCTTCTGATCCTCGACGATTTCATCGAAAAGGAAATCAAGCCGCTCGAGGAGCAGGACGACAATATCCGTTTCTTCGATCACCGGCGCGAACATGCGCGCACCGATTGGGACAATGGCGGGCTGCCGCGCCACGATTGGGAAGAGCTTTTGTCCGAGATGCGCCGCCGGGCGGATGCGGCCGGGCATCTGCGCTATGCGCTGCCGGAAGAATATGGCGGGCAGAACGGCACCAATCTCGGCATGGCGGTGATCCGCGAGCATCTGGCGGCCAAGGGGCTCGGGCTCCACAACGATCTGCAAAATGAAAGTTCGATCGTCGGCAATTTCCCGACCGTGCTGATGCTGCGCGATTTCGGCACCGAAGCGCAGAAGAAAGAGCTGATCGAAGGCTCGATCGCCGGCAAGGTGCGCATGGCCTTCGGCCTTACCGAGCCCAATCACGGTTCGGACGCGACCTGGATGGAAACCCGCGCGGTGCCGGAAAAACGCGACGGGGTCGATGGCTGGCTGATCAATGGCGAGAAGATGTGGAACACCGGCATGCATGTCGCAACCCACGATCTTCTGTTTGCCCGCACCTCCGGCAAGGACGGCTCGGCGCGCGGCATTACCTGCTTCATCGTGCCGACGGATCTGCCGGGGGTGAAGGTCGAGGAATATCTTTGGACTTTCAACATGCCGACGGACCATCCGCGCGTTTCCTTCAAGGATGTCTGGGTGCCGGAGACGGCGATCCTCGGCGAGCCGGAAAGCGGGCTCGCGCTGGCGCAGCATTTCGTGCATGAAAACCGCATCCGCCAGGCGGCTTCGGGCGTGGGCGCGGCGCAATATTGCATCAATGAAAGCGTGCAATATGCCAAGGAGCGCGCGCCCTTCGGCAAGCCGCTTGCCTCCAACCAGGCGATCCAGTTTCCGCTGGTCGAGGCGCATACGGAATGCGAGATGATCCGCAATCTGGTTTACAAGACAGCCTGGCAGATGGACCGCATGTCGAAACCGGATGTGGCGCGCTATCTCTCAGATAAAGTCTCGATGTGCAATTACCGCGCGAACCGTCTCGTTTGCCAGGCGGCGGATTTGGCGATCCAGGTACATGGCGCCATCGGCTATTCGCGCCACAAGCCCTTCGAGCATATCTACCGCCACCACCGGCGCTACCGGATCACGGAAGGCTCGGAGGAAATTCAGATCCGCAAAGTAGGCGGGCATCTTTTCGGCTTTATCGACAAGCCGGCGGCGAAGAAAGCCGCTGCCGAATAGGCCAAGGCTTTACCAAATGTACAAAAGGCGCCTCAGGGCGCCTTTTCTTTTGGGGAGGTTCAGGAAGCGGCGACGGGTTCGTCTTCCAGGCACAGCCTTTCGGGCGGCAGCCAGAGCGTGACGCGCGTGCCTTTGCCTTCCTCGCTTTCCAGCGTGAAGCGGCCATTATGCATTTCGATGAGCGATTTACAGATGGGCAGACCGAGGCCGGTGCCTGATTGATACTCGCTCGTGTGATTGGTGGCCTGACCGAAAGGCTGCATCACATAGTCGATCTTGTCTGCGGGAATGCCGAGCCCGTTATCGGTGACGGAGAAATTGAGCCCGCCATTCGCCGCCCGCTCGGCGGCGATGGTGATGGTGCCATGCTCGGGTGTGAATTTGACGGCATTGGAAAGCAGGTTCAGCAGGATCTGCCGGATGGCGCGCAGGTCTGCGAGGATCGGCGGCAGGTCCGGCGCCAGTTCCATCATGATGGTGATGTGTTTTTCGTTCGCTTTGGGCTGGGTGAGCAGCACCGACCATTCGACGGCGTCGCCGATGGCGATTTCGCGCGCTTCAAGCTCGTAGCGCCCGGCCTCGATTTTCGAAATGTCGAGAATGTCGTCGATCACGCTGAGAAGGTGCCGGCCGCTGGTCAGAATATCTTTCGCATAATCGGTATAGTGCCGGTCGCCGAGCGGGCCGAAAAGCTGCGTATGCATGATTTCGGAAAACCCGATAATGGCGTTGAGCGGGGTTCTGAGCTCATGGCTCATGGTGGCAAGGAAGCGGGACTTGGCGCGGTTGGCAAGTTCGGCCCGCTCCATCGCCTCGCGCAGTTCCCCCTCGCTCTGGCGCCGCTCGATGGCAAGGCCGGCAAGATGGGCCGCGCCGTCCGTCTTGCTCAGTTCCTTGGTGCTGGGGGTATGGGGCTGGATGTGGAAAACCGCAAGGACGCCGAGCAGGCGGCCCTTGCGCGACACGATGGGCTGGGACCAGAACGCGCGCAGGCCGATCTGTTTCAAGCACCCTGCGAGCTGCGCGTCCACCTTGCCGGCGCCGATATCCGGCACGATGGCGCCTTGCCCCAGGCGCATGTCGCGTTTGTGCAAAAGCGTATCGTGGGAAATCTCTCCGCTTTCCAGTTTATCGCGGATCGCGCGGGGCAGAGACGGCGCGACGACGCTTTGCGGCAGGCCCTCTTCGACCGTGACCAGAAGCGCGCGCAAGGCCGGGTTCGTCTTTTCGATATCGTAAGTGAGCCGGCGCAAAATGGTGTCGAGCGGCGCGTCCTGGGCGAGCGCATTCAGGATTTCCAGATGCTCGCTCAGCTCGTCATCGATGTGCTTGCGCTCCGTCACATCCCTGACGTTGGCGATGAAGCCGCCCACATTCGGGTCGTGGCGCATATCGGTGATCCGCGCTTCGATCCAGATACGCCGCCCGGTGGGGGTCAAGATCTGGTCGGTCAGCAGCAGCGGGGTATAGGGCGCATCGGTTTGCAGCGAAAAATGTTCGATGGCTTTGCGGCGGGTGTCGGGCGGAATGAGGTCCGGCAACGGCACGCCCAGGAACGTTGTCGCATCGTAGCCCAGATGTTTGATGGAGGGCGACATGTAACGGATATTGCCCGCCTGGTCGGTCAGAATGATGCCTTCCTTGGCGTTTTCCACCAGCGCGCGGAAAAGTTCTTCCTGGCTCGACAGGTCGGCATTCGCGCGCTTGGCGCTGGCCAGCGCGTCTTCGGAAATGTCGCGGGCGCGCTCCAGATCGCCGATCAGCTCTTCATTTGCGATGTGAATGAGATTGTTGTCGAAATCCCGCTTTGCCGAACGCAGCGCGATGAAATAATTGACGCAGAGCACAATGACATTGATCGGAAAGATCACCGGATTGACGATCTGCGGCAATGCAAAGGCGCCCGCCGCCATCACGATGAGATAAGGCAGATTGCTCATGACGAAGACGCGCGGGATCGTCGTCATGCTGGTCACGGTGAAGAAGGACGTGCAGATCAGGACGAGCAGCGTGTAGAGCGATTGCTCGGGCACGGCGGGGTTCCAGAAGACCGGCACGATCGCGCTCCAGGCGAAAGAGCCGAAAAGGCAGGTCCAGCCGTAAAGGCGCGCCCATTTTTCCGGATCGGCGGCAACGGCTGCCATATCCTTTTGCATCATCCAGCGCACCCCCCAGACAAGGGCGGCATGCAGGCACATGGCGCCGACCCACAGCGCGGGGACGAACGGGGGATAAGTGCTTTCAAGGAAAAAGGCGAAAAACAAGGAGAGAAGCGGCAGCGCCGGCAGCACGGCTATATGACCGTTCACCAGGCGTTTGATCTGGTCGAAGCGGATGCGCCGATAGGTGTCGGCCGGAACCTCGAGCGCTGACGCTCCTCCGTCCTCTGGTCCGTTCTGGACGCGCAATGGATCCGTCCCTTCAGACAACCCTGACCTCTCAACCCCATTCTCGCTCGTTCTTTTATGGGCCCGATACGTAAAGTTTCCTCTAAATCCGGAAGAATTCGGCAAGGCGGGGGCGGTGTTTTCTCGCCGGTTTTGTGCGAAAATGGACCAGAGCGGCGCCGATTTTCAGGAAGTGTTAAACTTCCCGCATCCGCTGCCGGGGCCGGCGCGCGGCTTTCGGCTCTCTTGTGCCCGGATTTTTCCCGCAAGCCCCTACGGCAGGGTGCGGGGCGAGGCGGCAGGCGGGCGTGATGCGTTGACCGGCCCTTTTTGTTTGCAGATACTCCGCGCCAACTAGCGGCGGGCATGGGTAAAAGAGCCTGCCGGGACCAGCGACAGAACAGGGAAGCCGCGTTATGGCCGATAAGAAAACCGTCAAGGATTGGGAAGCGCAGGCGAATAAGCAGCTCAAATCGCGCAGCGTGGACGATCTCGTCTGGAAAACGCCCGAGGGGATCGACGTCAAGGCGCTTTATACCGCCGAGGACCTGGAGCGGATTGCCGAAGAAGGCTATGACGCCAACACCCTGCCGGGCTTTGCCCCTTTCACGCGCGGGCCGCAGGCGACGATGTATGCGGGCCGCCCCTGGACCATCCGGCAATATGCGGGCTTTTCGACCGCCGAAGAATCCAATGCCTTTTACCGGCGCAATCTCGCCGCCGGGCAGAAGGGTCTCTCGGTCGCTTTCGATCTTGCCACGCACCGCGGCTATGACAGCGACCATCCGCGCGTCGTCGGCGATGTCGGCAAGGCCGGGGTGGCGATCGATTCCGTTGAAGACATGAAAGTGCTCTTCGACGGCATCCCGCTCGATGAAATGTCCGTCTCCATGACGATGAACGGTGCGGTCATTCCGATCATGGCCAATTACATCGTCGCGGCGGAAGAGCAGGGCGTCTCGCCGGACAAGCTCTCAGGCACCATTCAGAACGACATTCTCAAAGAGTTCATGGTGCGCAACACCTATATTTATCCGCCCGCCCCTTCCATGCGCATCATCTCCGACATCATCGCTTATTGTTCGAAGAACATGCCGCGCTTCAACACGATCTCGATTTCCGGCTATCACATGCAGGAAGCGGGCGCGACACAGGTGCAGGAACTGGCCTTCACGCTGGCCGACGGGATGGAATATGTGCGCGCGGCCCGCGAAGGCGGGCTCGATGTCGATGCGTTCGCGCCGCGCCTTTCCTTCTTCTTTGCCATCGGCATGAATTTCTTCATGGAAGTGGCGAAGCTGCGCGCCGCGCGTCTTCTCTGGCACCGCATCATGAGCGAGTTCGGCGCCAAGGACCAAAAGTCTTTGATGCTGCGCACGCACTGCCAGACCTCGGGCGTTTCTCTGACGGAAAAAGACCCCTACAACAATGTCATCCGCACGACGCTGGAAGCGCTGGCCGCCGTGCTTGGCGGCACGCAGAGCCTCCATACCAATGCGCTCGATGAAGCCATCGCGCTGCCGACGGATTTTTCCGCCCGTATCGCGCGCAACACGCAGCTCGTCATTCAGGAAGAAAGCGGCATCACCAATGTGATCGACCCCTTGGGCGGTTCTTACTATGTGGAAACGCTCACCCATTCGCTGGCAAGCGAAGCCTGGAAGCTCATTCAGGAAGTCGAGGAGCTGGGCGGCATGACGAAGGCGGTCGAATCCGGCATGCCGAAGCTGAAGATCGAGGAAGCGGCCGCCCGCAAGCAGGCCCGGATCGACCGGGGCGAGGAAGTCGTGGTCGGCGTCAACAAATACAAGACCGACAAGGAAGAGCCGATCGAGATTCTCGATATCGACAATGCAAAGGTTCTCAAGTCCCAGGTCGAGCATCTGAAAAAGCTGCGCGCCAGCCGTGACGATGCCAAGGTGAAAGCCGCGCTCGAGGCGATCACCAAGGGTGCGGAAGGCAATGGCAACATGCTGGCGCTCGCCGTCGATGCGGCGCGCGCGCGGGCAACCGTCGGCGAAATTTCCGATGCCATGGAAAAAGTGTTCGGCCGTCACAAAGCGGAGGTGAAATCCGTGTCCGGTGTTTACAGCCAAGCCTATGAAGGCGATGAGCAGTTCAAGAAACTCTCCGCCGATATCGAAGCCTTTGCCGAAACCGAAGGCCGCCGCCCGCGCATGCTGGTGGTGAAGATGGGCCAGGACGGGCATGACCGCGGCGCGAAGGTCGTGGCGACCGCCTTTGCCGATCTCGGCTTCGACGTCGATGTCGGCCCGCTTTTCCAGACGCCGGAAGAAGCGGCCCGCGATGCGGTGGAAAACGATGTGCATGTGGTGGGGATTTCGAGCCTTGCCGCCGGGCACAAGACGCTGGTGCCCCAGCTTATCGAAGCGCTGAAAAAAGAAGGCGCGGAAGATATTCTCGTCACCGTGGGCGGCGTGGTGCCGCGTCAGGATTATGACTTCCTGATGCAGGCCGGTGTCGCGGCGATCTTCGGGCCGGGCAGCAATATCATCGATTGCGCGCAGGACGTGCTGCGGCTGATCGGCGAGCGCCGCCGCGCGCTGGCTTAAGGCTCAAGCCTAAGGCTTAGGCTTAAGGCGTGTGCTGGGCCGCAACGCGTTCCATCCCGTCGATAACGACCCGGCTTAGATGGGCGGTGGCGTTGATATAACGGGTTTCGATCAAAAGGCGCACGGGGACATAAAGTGTTTCCCCGGCGCCTTTTTCTTTGCCCTCATAAGGAAATCTGGCGATCCAGACCGTGAAGGGTTTGAGCGGGTTCTTTGCCTCGTCGATTTTCCATTTCTGGCTGTAGCCGGCCACGGCCTCATAAGAAATCTTGCAGCGCAGGGCGGGGCCCGCATAGGCCTCTTCCACGCTCGGCTCCAATATATCCTCGCCGTCCGGCTCGAAGCGCAGATTGAAAACGCGCCGCCCATCGAACACTGGGATCACCTGCCGGCAGGGCGCGCCGCCCTTGTTGAGCGCGGTGAAGATGCTGGCGGAAAGCGGATCGACGGTTTTTTCCAGCACCCGGTCGGAAAGCCCGCCTTGGGCATGCACCCCGTCCTCGGGCACGGCGGTGACGTCATAGCCGCCGCCCTTCGTGCGGGACATGTAGACCGAGCGCTCGCCGAACGTGCCTTCATAGTCTTGGCTATAGGAAAGAAGCCGCGGGCCCTGCGGGGTCATGACGCCGCGCGCCTGGCTTTCCATATGGCCGTTGAAAAACGTATCGGCGATGCCTTCGGTCTGAACCTGTGAGGCGATCTCGTAGCTTTGCGGGGTGATCACGGCCTGGGTGTCGAGGGAGAGAACGTGGAACCCCCCGCCATAAAACTTATAGCTGAGATCCACGGCGGTCATCGCGGAGGTTTGCGGGGTGAGCGTGATCGTGCGGGTGAGCGTGGGGGCGGGAGTGCCCTCGCCAAGGCTCTGCCCGGCGGGCAGCAAAAGCAGCGCGGCCGCGCCCAGGGCGGCGGCAAAGCGGGCGGTTCTTTTGACGCTTTTCGTTTCGTCGGGCATGCGCCGGTCCTGCATTGGGCAATCCTGCATCGTGCAATCGTGTATCGTGCAATCCTGCATTCGGCCCCAGACGCCCTTGGAGGCGAGCGCTTACGCTCGTCCTTTCAGGCGACACTCTTATTATGATGGAGCGCGGCGGGGCATTCGGCAAGATCGCCGCCGGGTCTTGCGCTAAAATCCGCAAACAAATTGGAGATGAGGGGAACACGGCAGCTTCGAGCCACGAAATTGGGGGGTCCAGGCTTTCAGTGAAATGCCGCCGCGTTCCCTGAAGGCACCTTGGATTTTGGCGGGTGAACGGTTGCTGAACGGGCGGGCGGGGCAAGCTCGATATGGACGCCAGCGTCTTTCCCGAGTATGCAACAGGCATGGAAAAAACCGCAGAAAAGAGCCGCGGTGGCCGCGGTCCGGTCAATATCGAGGAAATGGCGGCAGCGATCCGCGCGGGCAACCGCACGGCGCTGGCGCGCGGCATCACGCTGATCGAATCGACCCGGCCCGACCATCAGGAACAGGCTCAAGCGCTCTTGGCCGTGCTTCTGGAGAAGACGGGCAAGGCGGTGCGCATCGGTCTTTCCGGCGCGCCGGGCGTGGGTAAATCCACCTTCACCGAAGCCCTCGGGTCTTATCTGACGGGCCAGGGGCTGAAAATCGCTGTCCTAGCGATCGATCCTTCCTCGGCGCGCACCGGCGGCTCCATTCTGGGCGATAAGACGCGTATGGAAGAGCTTGCGCGCGATCCCAATGCCTTTATCCGTCCCTCGCCCTCCAGCGGCACACTGGGCGGTGTGGCGCGGCGCACGCGCGAGGCGATGCTGCTTTGCGAGGCGGCGGGCTTCGATGTGGTGCTGATCGAGACCGTGGGCGTCGGCCAGTCGGAAACGGCGGTCGCCGATATGGTGGATATGTTCGTGCTTTTGCTCTCGCCGGGCGGCGGGGACGAGCTTCAGGGCATCAAGCGCGGGATCATGGAACTGGCCGATCTTGTGGTGGTGAACAAGGCGGATGGCGACCTTTTGCCCGCAGCAAAGCGCGCGGCCATCGAATATAAGACGGCGCTGCATCTGATGCGGCCGAAAAGCCAGCACTGGCTGCCGGAAGTGCGCCTTGCTTCGGCGCTGAAGGGGGAGGGGCTCGCGGAAATCTGGGACACCGTCTGCCGCTATGAAGAGATCATGAAAGAGACGGGCACGCTCGAGGCCCAGCGGGCCGATCAGGCGCTTGCCTGGATGTGGAACGAGCTGCGCGAAGGGATGATGGAGACGTTGCGCACCCATCAGGGAACGAAAAGCCGTCTGAAAGCCCTGGAAGGGGAGGTGGCGGCCGGCAAAACCACGCCGACGGCGGCGGCCCGCAGCCTTTTGGCCCTGCTTCTGCGTGATTAGCGGGCGATTAAAGGGCGATTTCACGCGCTTTGGGCGAGAATCCGGCTTTTGGCGGGAATCCGGGCCTTTCCCGGTCCTTCAGGCTTGACGGGTCCGGATGCGGCGGATATATGTGCGGCCCTCAGGAGCGGTCGCTTTCGCGCGCTCCTTTTATTTGAATAACCCGCCTTTGCGATTTGCGGCCCTAACCCGGCCCTTCCCGGCTTTCGGGAGCAATCCAGAGTGCCTGAGCAGACGAGGAACGTGCAATGGCCCGCCGTTGCGAATTGACCGGTAAAGCAGTGATGTCTGGCAACAATGTCAGCCACGCCCACCGCAAGACCCGCCGCCGTTTCATGCCGAACCTGTGCAATGTGACGCTGCAGAGCGAAGCCCTGGGCAGCCAGTTCCGCCTGCGTGTCAGCGCCCATGCGCTGCGCTCGGTCGAACATGTGGGCGGGCTCGATGTGTTCCTGCTCAAATCCCATGACGGCCAGCTTTCCTCGCGCGCCCTCAAGCTGAAGCGCGCGGTGCAGAAGAAGGCACAGGTCCAGGCCGCAGCCTGAATTAACCGTTAATACGGTTTTTCGAGGCGGTCCCGCAACGGGGCCGCCTTTTTCATGCCTGCCCCCTTCGCCCGCGCGCCCGAAGCCGCTAGAGTGAGGCGATTGGGGGAAAGAGGATGAGCGATCAATCCATCGAAACACGCCGTAAAAACGCCGGGCCGGGCCTTGTCTCGCGCGCCTTCGGGGTTTGCGCGACGCTGCTCTTGCCGGTCGGGGGGCTGATCGGGGTTCTGGCGCTGAGCTATGGCGGGCGCAACCGCTATGTCACGACATTCGATATGTTTCCGCCCGAGCAATGGTATCTCAATCCCGGCTATTGGCTGAATTACGGCCATTTGGCGTTGCCGGGCATCTTTCTCGTGCTTTGCCTGACGAACCGGCGCTATGGGCCGGGGCTGACCATGAGCGCGGTGCTCGTCTCCTGGATCATCGTGGCGGGGATTTTCATCTGGGCGGTCAGCACCTACGGGTTGCAGGCGGTGCAAGGGGAACTGGCGACGCTGCCCGTCATGGCGACCTTTGCCGGGGCGCTTTTTGCCGGGCAAATCCTCTGCGTTTATCTTTTCGACCGGCTGCGCGGCATTCCCTGGTGGCGGGCGCCCTTCTACGCGATTCTCTGGGGCGGGGTGCTTTATGCCGGGCTCTTCTATGTGCAGCTTCTGATGCAGTCGGACGCGCCGGTCGCCAACCGCACCGCCGTCATTCTGGCCATTCATGTGGGCTGGGCCTTTCTCGGCCTCTTCATCTACCAGCTCTTCCGCCGCCTCATCCGCCCGCTGCCGGGCTATGGCGGGGCGTGAGGTTAGTCTTGCTTCGTCACCCTCGGGCTTGACCCGAGCATGACGAAGGAGAGGGCGGTGGCTTGATCGCGGGGGCGCGATAGAGCGGCTTCTAATCTCCCACCCTTACGGCACTATGCAGAATGCCCTCGGCTTTGATCTGCGGGAAGGTAAAGGGAAGTTTCAGTTCGGCAATCGCATGGTCGCGCTGGTGGCACCGGAGAAAGCTTTTGCCGACGACGCCCAGATAATCGGTCATTTCCACAATAGCCGGAATCGTCACGGTGTCCGTGACGCTGAGCTACTGACCTTCCTCAAGAGGACGATTCTCCCAATCCGTTAACGGCAGAACGCCGCTTCATCCCGGGCATAACCGGGATGTCACGAAGCCATGCGACAGGAAGGGCGCAGGGCGGGCGTGAACTGACCTGCATCAATGCATGCCTGGCCCGGCAGGTGTTCCCTACTGGGGTCGGGGTGGGTAACGCAAGTCAGGCCGGAGACGGATTATGGTGCAGCATTTCATTGCAACACAGGATTTCTCGAAGGAGAAGCTGCTCGAGATCATCGAGCTTGTGCGGCTTCTCAAGGTGGCCGACAAGGAAGGGGCATGCCCGAAGCTGCTGCAGGGTGCTTCTCTCGGTATGCTCTTCGAGGAACCTTCGACACGCACCCGCATTTCCTTCGAAGTGGCGATGACGAAGCTTGGCGGGCACGCGCTCTATCTCAAGCCCGGCGAAATCCATCTTGGCGCGCGGGAATCGCTCAGCGATACGGCGCGGGTGATCTCGCGCATGGTCGATGTGATCGAGGCACGCACGCTCAAACACGAAACGGTTGTGGCGCTGGCGAAAGATGCGACGGTGCCCGTCATCAACGGGCTGACGGATTACAATCATCCCACCCAGGTTCTGTGCGACGTCTTCACGATGATGGAGCATGCGCCCAAGGGCAAGAAGCTCGAAGACCTGCATGTCACCTTTGTGGGCGACGCCACGAATGTCTGCTCTTCCTTGATGTGGATTTGCACGCGGATGGGCATGCACTTCACCCATGCCGCGCCCAAGGCCTATCAGGCGCCGGAAGATTGGCAGGCGATCGCCCGCAAAAACTGCGAAACCTCGGGCGGTACGCTCACCGTGACGGACGATCCGGCGGCGGCAGTTGCTAAGGCGGATTTCATTTATACGGACCTTTGGTGGTGGGTCGGTCAGGAAGACGAGATTCCGGACCGGCGCGCGGCCTTCATGCCGGCCTATCAGGTCAATAGCGCGCTTCTCGCCAAGGCGCCGCCCTCGGCAAAGGTGATGCATTGCCTGCCCGCCTCGCGCGGGGTGGAAGCCACCGACGAGGTGCTGGACGGGCCGCAATCCATTATTTTCGATCAGGCGGAAAACCGGCTGCACACGGAGAAAGGTATTCTCGTCTGGCTGGTCTACCCCCGTTTGAAGCATCCCTCGCCCGAGCTTGTTGCGCATCACAAGGGCGAAATCGAGGCGTTTCTGGCGTCGGGTTCTTAAAGCTCCGAGCGCGAGGCGTATCGCCGCTGAACGGCCGTCACGGCCATAAAGGAGGCAATCATGTCACAGGAAAATGTGGCCGCCGCGCCGGCGGGCTCGAGGAAAGGGTTCAAGCGTGTTCTGAAGGGGCTCGATATGACCCTCTTCACGGTTTGCGCGATCCTGGTGATTGACCAGCTCGCCGCATCGGCCTCGATCGGTGTGCAGTCGATCTTCTGGTGGATCTTTACCCTGATCTTCTTTTTCATTCCCTATGGTCTGATCACGGCGGAGCTGGGGAGTACCTATCCGGATCAGGGCGGCATCTATGCCTGGGTGCAGCGCGCTTTTGGCGGGCGCTGGGGCGGGCGGACCGCCTGGCTCTGGTGGATCAATGTGGCGCTCTGGCAGCCCTCGGTCTATCTGATCTTCGCGGGCATCTTCTCGCAGCTTTTCATGCCCGATCTCGGCCTTTGGCCGCAGATCGCCATTGCCATCGGCCTGACCTGGGTGACGGTTTATGTCAATGTCATCACGCTTGATGTCGGTAAATGGGTGCCGAATATAGGCGCCATTTTCAAAGCGGTGATCATGGGTGTGATCGGCTTCGGCGGTTTCTTCTACGCCTTCAATCACGGTGTCGCCAATCCGATCACTCTGGAAACGCTGAGCCCGAGCTGGGGCGTTTCGCTCGCCTTCCTGCCGGTCATTGTCTATAACTTCATGGGCTTCGAGCTGATGTCCGGGGCGAGTGAGGAAATGACCGACCCGGCAAAAGACGTCCCCAAGGCGATCGTCGTTTCGGGTCTGCTGATCGCAGCTTTCTATCTTCTGGGCACGGTCGGCATTCTCATTGCGCTGCCGCTGGAAGAGGTGAGCCTCATCGAAGGTATTATCGACACGCTCTATCAGCTTCTGGGAACCGAAGGGCTTGGCGGGGCCGCCGTGATGCTTCTCGGGATCATGGCGCTTTATACGTTCCTGGCCAACATGGTCACTTGGACGATGGGCGCCAACCGCTCGGCGGCGGAAGCGGCTCATGCCGGCGATCTCAACCCGGCTTTCGCCAAGCTCCACCCCGCCCATAAAACGCCGGCAAATGCGGCGATCATAACGGGTGTGGTGACGACGGTTGTCATCGTGGTTTACGGCTTCATGGCGGCGGATGCGGAAGATCTCTTCTGGACGCTCTTTGCGTTCTCCTCCGTTGTTTTCCTGCTCTGCTATCTTTTCATGTTCGCTGCGTTCCTGCGGTTGCGGAAGATCGATGCCGACCGGCCGCGCCCTTACCGGGTGCCGGGCGGCACAGTCGGGGCCTGGGTGCTTACGCTGCTCTGCCTTTCCTTCATCGTGCAGGCGATCGTCTTCTTCATCTACGTGCCGGGCGAGTTCGATATGACTTATGCCGGGTCCATCGTCGGGGGCGTGATCGTCACCGTCCTTGTTGGGGAATGGCTGATCTCGCGCTCGAGGGCCGGTGCCGCCCGCACCTGAGAGCGTTGCGGAGGCTGCGGGGTATCCGCCCGCAGCCTCCCCTTGTTCATGCGGCAATGCTGCGGAGAGGTAAGCTTCATGACCAGGAGACTGGAAAGTACCCCCAGGGCGGACGGGTTCCGTATGCCGGGGGAATTCGAACCGCATGAGGGCTGCTGGATGCTCTGGCCGGAGCGGCCCGACAATTGGCGCCTTGGCGCGAAACCGGCGCAGCATGCCTTTGCCGCCGTGGCCTGCGCCATTGCCGAAGGCGAGCCTGTGACGATGGGCGTTTCTCCCGGCCAGTTTCAGAATGCCCGTTCCATGCTGCCGCCGCATATCCGCGTCGTGGAGATGACCTATAACGACTCCTGGATGCGCGATTGCGGGCCGACATTCCTGGTCAACGGGAAGGGCGACATGCGGCTCATCAATTGGAAGTTCAATGCCTGGGGCGGCATAAGGGGCGGGCTTTATTTTCCCTGGGATCAGGACGACATCGTGCCGCAGAAGATTGCCGAGATCGAACGCGTGGACCGGTACCGGGCACCCCTCACGCTGGAAGGCGGGTCGATCCATGTGGACGGAGAGGGCACGTTGCTGACGACCGAGCAATGCCTGCTCAACCCCAACCGCAATCCCGGCCTTTCAAGAGAAGATATCGAAAAAATCCTCTCCGATTATCTGAATGTCGGCACGTTCATCTGGCTCGGCGACGGTGTTTTCAATGATGAGACGAGCGGGCATGTCGATAACTTATGCTGTTTCATCAAGCCCGGCTGCGTAGCCCTGACCTGGACCGATGACACCTCCGATCCGCAATATGAGATCAGCCGCGATGCCTTTGAGCGGCTCTCCGCCGCGCGGGATGCGAAAGGCCGCAGGCTCGACATTCACAAGATCCATCAGCCCTCCCCGGTGATCATGACCGAGGAAGAGGCTTCCGGTGTCGATGCCATCGAGGGGACTTTGCCGCGCCAGCCCGGAAACCGCATGGCCGCTTCCTATATCAACTTTTATATCGGTAACGGTGTGGTGGTAATGCCTTCTTTCGATGATCCGCAGGACGGCCCGGCGGCACAGGCGCTCGCCGCGCTATTTCCGGACCGCCGGATCATCCCGGTGCCTGCGCGCGAGATTCTTCTGGGCGGCGGTAATATTCACTGCATCACCCAGCAGCAACCGGCGCGCCGCACATGAGAGTGGTCGTGGCCATAGGCGGGAACGCGCTTCTGGAGCGGGGCGAGGTCTTAAGCGCCGAGACGCAGCAGCGCAACATGGCGCGCGCCGCGGGCGCCCTTGCCCAGCTTGCCGATGGCAACGAGATGGTGCTTGTACATGGCAACGGGCCGCAGGTGGGCTTGCTGGCGCTTGAAGGAGAAGCTTTCAAGGAAGCGCCGCCTTTTCCGCTCGATGTGCTGGGGGCGGAATCCCAGGGCATGATCGGTTATGTGATTGCGCAGGAATTGCGCAATGTGATGCCGCACCGGCAGATCGCGACGCTGATTACGCAGACGCAGGTGGACCCCGATGATCCGGCATTCGGTGCGCCCAGTAAACCGATCGGCCCCGTCTATAGCGAAGCCGAGGCGCGGGCACTTGCCGATGAGCGGGGCTGGCAGGTGGCAGCGGACGGCGATTATTTCCGCCGGGTGGTGCCTTCACCGCAGCCTGCGGGCATTTTGGAGTTTCAGACCATCCGCTTGCTGGCGGGCGAAGGCACGGTGGTGATTTGCGCGGGCGGCGGCGGCGTGCCTGTGATTGTGGGTGCGCGCGGGCAGACCCGCGGGGTGGAAGCGGTGATCGACAAAGACCTTGCAGCCTCCCTTCTTGCCAGAAAGCTCGGGGCGGACCGGCTGATCATTCTGACCGATGTCGATGCCGTTTACGAGGATTGGGGAACGGCAAGGGCGCGCAAGATCGGGGAGGCTAGGTCCGCCCAATTGCGAACCATGTCCTTTGCCAAAGGCTCCATGGGGCCTAAGGTCGATGCGGTGTGCCGGTTCGTGGAAGAGACGGGACGGCCTGCCGCGATCGGCAGTTTGAAGGAAGCTGCATCGGTGGCGGATGGCACGGCAGGCACGCAAATTCTGCCGTGAGGCGGACCGGCATTTAAGACGGGAAGGTTGAGTAGGTTGACGGACGGGTTGAACAAGTGGCTCATCGCGGCGCTTCTTTGCGCCGTGATAGTGGGCGGTGCCGGCATTTACTGGTGGCTTGAAAGCCGGAACAGCGTGCCCGAAGGCATCGCCTGGGGCAATGGCCGCATCGAAGCGGATGAGACCGATATCGCCACGAAATATGCCGGCCGTGTCGCCGAGATATTGGTCGATGAAGGGGATATGGTCGAGGCCGGCCAGCTTCTGGCCCGCATGGATACCGAGGAGCTGCAGGCGCAAATCCGGCAAGCGGAAGCGGAAATCCGGCGTTTGCGGCAAGTGCGCAGCGAAGCGGAAGCGCAGATCGCCAGATTGGAAAGCGAGCTGAGTCTGGCTGAGAGGGAACTTGAGCGTGCGCTCATTCTGTTCGGCAAAGGGCATGTCTCCGAGGAGCGGGTCGATCAGCGCCGCACCGCGCGCGATGGCGCGAAGGCGGCGCTGGATCAAGGCAAGGCAGGGCTTGGTAATGCGCAGGAGGCCGTTCTTTCCGCCATGGCCAATCTGGACAGGCTGAACGCGCAATTGAAGGAAGCCGCGCTCACTGCGCCTACTTCGGGCCGGGTGCTTTACCGGCTGGCGGAGCCGGGGGAGGTGCTGGCAGGCGGCGGCAAAGTGTTGACGCTGCTCGATGTGACGGATGTCTATATGACCATCTTTTTGCCGACATCGGAGGCGGGGCGCGTGGCGATCGGCGGGGAAGCGCGCATCATTCTCGATGCCGCCCCCGATTACGTGGTGCCGGCGCATGTCTCTTTCGTCTCCGCTCAGGCGCAGTTCACGCCGAAGGAAGTCGAAACGCGTTCCGAGCGCGAGAAACTGATGTTCCGCGTTAAAGTGCGGATACCGCGTGAACTTCTCACACAATATATGACGCAGGTGAAAACGGGCCTGCCTGGTGTGGCCTATGTGAAACTCGACCGCACGATGGCCTGGCCGGACAGTCTTACCGTCCGCCTGCCCGAATAGCGCGGGGCAAGCCATGAGCAGTGTCGTGCGGCTTTCCGGTGTCCACCATGCCTATAACGGCACGGCGGCGCTTGACGGCATTACGCTCGAATTTCCTGCGGGCTGCATGATCGGGGTGATCGGACCCGACGGGGTCGGCAAATCGACCCTGCTCGGACTTGTGGCGGGCGCGACCAAGCTTCAGAGCGGCACGGTGCAGGTGCTCGGCGGCGACATGGCGCGGGCGCGGCACCGGCGCAAGGTCATGCCCCGGATCGCCTATATGCCGCAGGGGCTCGGTAAGAATCTTTATGCGAGCCTCTCCGTCTTCGAGAATCTGGATTTCTTCGGCCGGCTCTTTGGGCTGCCAAGGGCGGAGCGGGCGCGACGCATCGAAGATCTTCTTAAAGCCACGGGGCTTGATCCTTTTCCGGACCGGCCGGCGGGCAAGCTTTCCGGCGGCATGAAGCAGAAGCTCGGTCTCTGCTGCGCGCTTATCCACGATCCCGATCTTCTCATTCTCGATGAACCGACGACGGGGGTCGATCCGCTTTCCCGGCTCCAGTTCTGGGACCTTATTGCGCGGATTCGCCGCCAGCGCCCGGAAATGAGCGTGCTGGTCGCAACGGCCTATATGGAAGAAGCCGAAGATTTCGACCGGCTCTTTGCCATGAACGACGGCAAGGTGCTGGCTGAAGGCACGCCCGATGAGATCAAGAGGCAGACGGGCGCGGAAGATCTTGAGCAGGCTTTCGTTGCGCTTCTGCCTGAGGCTGTGCGGCGCGGGCATGAGGCGCTTAATGTGCCGCCCCGCCCGGAAGGGGAAGGCGAGATCGCCATCGAGGCGCGGGGGCTCACCCGCCGTTTCGGAGATTTCACGGCGGTTGATCATGCCGATTTCCGCATCGAGCGGGGAGAGATTTTCGGGTTCGTGGGGCCGAATGGCTGCGGCAAGACGACGACGATGAAAATGCTGACGGGCCTTTTGCCGCCCAGCGAAGGCAGCGCCCGGCTTTTCGGCGAGGCGGTGAACGGCCGCAATCTGGAGAACCGCAAGCGCGTGGGCTTCATGTCGCAGTCCTTTTCGCTCTATACGGAGCTGACGGTGCGGCAGAACCTCGATCTTCACGCCCGGCTCTTTCATCTGCCGCGGGAGAGGATGGAGGCGCGCATTGCCGAGCTCATTCACCGCTTCGATCTTGAACATTATGCAGAGGAACTGGCGGAGAAATTGCCGCTCGGCGTGCGCCAGCGTCTTTCACTCGCGGTGGCCGTTGTACATGCGCCGGAAATTCTCATTCTCGATGAGCCGACATCCGGGGTCGATCCTGTTGCCCGGAACGGGTTCTGGGAAATCCTGGTCGATCTGTCGCGCAATGAAGGCGTGACGATTTTCATTTCCACTCATTTCATGAACGAGGCGGAGCGCTGCGACCGGCTTTCCTTCATGGATGCGGGCCGCGTGCTTGCGGTTGAAACACCGGCGGCCCTCATGAAGCGGCAAGGGGCTACGAGCCTTGAAGAAGCCTTTATCGGATATCTGAAGGAAGTGCGCCCCAGTTTGAGCGAGGGAGATGGCCAGTTGCAGCATGGCGCCTCCGCCGGGGAGAAAAGGCAAGCCGCTGGCCGCGAGAGCGCTTTTACACGGAGCAGGCGGCGGTTCACCGCCTATGCCTACCGGGAGGCGATGGAGCTTTGGCGCGATCCCATCCGCCTGGCGGTTGCCTTTCTCGGCACGGCCATTTTGATGGTGGTGCTGGCTTACGGCATTTCCACGGATGTGGAGGATCTGCGCTATGCGGTGCTGGATAACGACCGAACGCCCGAAAGCCGTACCTATCTCGAAGGGTATAGCGGTTCGCGCTATTTCCTCGAACAAGCGCCGCTTGCAAGCCATGCGGAGCTCGATGCGCGCCTGAAGAGCAACGACATTGCGCTGGCCGTCGAAATCCCGCCGGGCTTTGGGAAAGACTTGCGGCGCGGTCATCAGACGGAAGTTTCCGTCTGGGTGGACGGGGCCATGCCGTTCCGGGGGGAGACGATCGGCGGCTATGTGCAGGGGCTGCATCTGGCCTATCTCGCCGACATGTCTTGGCGAATCTATGGGCAGGAACTGCGCTTCGGGGCGGCCGATATCGAGATGCGCTACCGCTACAATCAGGATTTCCGGAGCGTTTACGCCATGGTGCCCGCCATGGTGCCGTTTCTTCTGCTTTTCATTCCCGCCATTCTCATGGCGCTCAGTGTGGTGCGGGAAAAAGAGCTCGGCACGATCACGAATTTCTACGTGACGCCGGTAACGCGCATGGAGTTTCTGGCAGGCAAGCAGGTGGTTTACATCGCCATTTCGATGATCAATTTCGTCATTCTCTTTTTAATGGCGGTTTTCATCTTCGCCATTCCCATGAAAGGGAGCTTTACCGGCCTTGCGCTCAGCGCCCTCGTTTACGTAACCGCGACGACGGGTATCGGCTTTCTTGTTTCCTCTTTCACCCGCACGCAGATCGCCGCGCTTGTTGCGGTAGGGGTGTTGACCATGACACCGACGCTGCATTTTTCCGGCATGCTGCAACCGGTGGCAACGCTCGAGGGCGCGGGGCGGGTGATCGGCGATCTTTGGCCGGCGAGCTATTTCGTCAAGGTGAGCGTGGGCGCTTTTACCAAGGCGCTCGGTTTCGGGCAGCTTCTCCCTCACACCGCGCTTCTTAGTCTCTTCGTGCCGGTGCTGACCGCGCTCAGCCTCTTTTTCCTTAAAAAGCAGGGGCGGTGAAATGGAGCGCCTGCAAAACATCTACCGGCTTGGTCTTAAGGAATTGCGCTCGCTTTTCCATGACAAGGTGCTGTTCTTCTTTGTGATCTATGCCTTCAGTTTTGCCATTTACTCCATGGCGACGGGCATATCCGCCGATGTCCACAATGCGGCGATTGCCATTGCCGATGAGGACAGGTCCGTGCTTTCCGCGCGTATCGGTGAAGCGTTCTTTCCGCCTTATTTCAAGGAGCCGCAGCCGATCGCCGTTACCGATATCGATGAGCATATGGATAGCGGGCGCTACATGTTCGTCATCGATATTCCGCCCAATTTCGAAGCCGATATCATTGCCGGGCGGCGGCCTGCCGTGCAGGTGAATATCGACGCGACCGCCGTCATGCAGGCGCAGATCGGCGCGGCTTATATTCAGAACATCATAAGGGATGAGATACGCCGCTTCTTGAAGCAGCCGCCGGCCGAAAGCGTCCTGCCGGTGCGGCTTGAAACGCGCTACGCCTTTAATCCAAACCTTACATCGGAATGGTTTGCCGCTATCGCGGGTATCATCGACATGTTGACGATGCTTACGATCATTCTGACCGGCTCGGCGCTCATCCGCGAGCGTGAGCACGGCACCGTCGAGCATCTTCTTGTCATGCCGCTCACGCCGCTTGAAATTCTCTCAGCAAAAATCTGGGCGAATGGGCTCGTTATTTTTGTGGCGGCCACCTTGTCGCTTTTCCTGCTGGTCGGAGGCGTGCTGGGCGTGCCGTTTTCCGGGTCCATGCCGCTCTTTCTCGCGGGCACCGCCCTTTACATTTTTTTTGCGGCGTCCTTCGGGGTGTTTCTTGGCACTTTCACCCGCTCCATGCCGCAGCTCGGGCTCTTGATCATTCTGATCATCCTGCCGATGAACATGCTCTCCGGCAGTTTCTCTCCCATCGAAAGCCAGCCCGAGTGGCTTCAGCCGATGACACTTCTTCTGGCCTCACGCCATTTCGTGAGCATCGCGCAGGCGATCCTTTTCCGGGGGGCGGGTTTCGATATCGTCTGGCCGGAATTCGCCGCCATTGCCGCGCTGGGCCTTGCCTTCTTCTCGGTCAGCGTCATCCGCTTTCGAAGGGCGGTAGTCTAAGGGGTGTTAGTTTAGACCCGTTGTACTTGTTGGCGGGTTTCGATTGACGCAACTTGCGTTTGAGCGCCGTAAAGGGCTGCTTTCATTCGATCAGCTCGAACTGCAAGAGCAAGGTGCGCTGGGCGGCGCTGAAATTGTCGTCGGAGATCAAATAGAGAAAGGTGCGCCCTTGCGCCGTCTCGCGGATGGCGAGGCCTTCCATATTGTCGATCGTGTAGGACTGGCCCGCATTGAGAAGCTCCTCGCCCGTGAGCGGTCCTTCTTCATTCAGCGTGCTTGCTTTTATCCGGCGCAGGCGCAAGCCGACGCCGGAAAGCGGGCTGTAGCGGCGTTCGACAAGAATGAGGTCGCCTTTTGCGGTGAAGGCGGCATCGGTAATGGAGAAGGGGTCTTTTCCCCTGATAGCGGCGGTTTTTACGCCGGCAGCAGAAAGAAAGGCGGCGGGCATCAACCCGTCTTCACCCGCTTTCTCGCCAATGGCAAGAAGGGCAGGCGGCGTTTCTTTGCCTGGCAGGACGGCCAATGCTTCAATCCCGCCATTGGAGGGCAACGCCTCTTTCAGCGCGCCGAGGCCGATATCGGCCGCGTAAGGCCCGATCGTTCCTTCCTCGTGCGTGTAACAGGAAATGCGGTGCACGCGTTCAAAGCTCACACAGGCAAGGCCGCCGCCAAGGGCAAGGCTTTCTGCGTCCTGCATGGCTTTACCGTCAAGCGGCTGGCCGTCCGGCCCGCGCAAGGGGGCAAGATGCACCGCTTCAAGCGCGGAGAGGGCGATACCCGTGTGCACGGGCCGCGCGCTCAGCCAGTTGCCCTGATCGGTAACGGCAAGCAGCGCCGTTCCATCGGGGGAAATCCAAAGGCCGGACAGACCGCCGAAATCCGGGTTGTCCGAGGAAAGCTCGAGCCCGGCAATGAAGCGCAACTTGCCGGTCTGCTTCTCCTCCCAGTCATCCGGGTTCCAAAGCACTGGCGATGCCGTGACGGATAGCGCAGCGGCTTCTTCTTCAGGCATGTTGCCCGCGAAAAGCGTGAAGCCGCCATAAAAGGCAGCGGCAAGGCCGAGACCTACGAAGAAAAACCCGGCACGCCAAAACTGCCGCCCGGCCTTTTCCGGCACGCGCTCCCCCATCTCATCCTCCCTGAATGGTGAGACGGGCATAATAGTCATGCAGAGCAAATGAACAAGCGTGGTTTTATGACGGGGCGGGAGTGCTGCGGCAGGGGGGTGCAGTGTGCCCGCCCCGTCATGTCCGGGCGCGGGGGCGCAAAAGGCGCCACCGTTCCCAGAGCGGAAAAGGCAGATAAAGAAGAATGACGAAGCAAATGGCGAAGATAAGCCCGTTGGGTCCCATCATCCCCATGCTTTGGCCGGCAAGGCTGGGCCCTGCCACGGCGCCGACGCCCCAGAACGTGGTGGTCATGGTGCTGGCTGTGACGAGGTCCGCTCCTTCGAAGCGCTCGCCGAGCAGGGTCATGCCGACCGTATAGGTGCCGCCCATGATCCCGCCGAGGACGAGAAAGTAGATGTAATTCAGCGGGTAGACGTTGAAGATTTGCGGCACGGCAAGGATCGCCGCAAAGATCGTCAGCGTCAGGAGGATGAGCAGGTTAAGCCGGTTGACGTGATCGGCAAGCCAGCCGATGGGATAGCCGAGGACGATGCCGCCGAAGCCGAGCGCCGCGATGAGGCGCAGCGCCAGCGTTTCCCCTTCCCCCAGCTCCATGGTGAAAATCGCAAAGAACGTATGCAGCGCTTCTTCGGAACCTGCGAAAATGAAGGTGATGAGAATGGGGGCAGGGGCTAGCGCCAGGACGCGGCCCCAGCCGCCTTTCTCGGTTTTCTCGAAGGTGATCCCGGCTGTCGGCGCCAGCAGCAGCGGCAGGCAGGGAAGGACAAGCGCGGTGACCGCGATGAGGAAGGGCAGGTTCGTTTGCGTGCCGATAAGCGTGAGGATGGCGGGGCCCATCGTGAAGCCCGCCGCGCCGGCGATGGAATAGACGGAGACGACGCGGCCGCGGGTTTCCTCCCGTGCCACGGAATTGATCCAGGCTTCGCTTGCGATCCACAAGAGGCTCGAGACGGCGCCAAGGGCAAAGCGCAGCGGGAACCAGGCCCAGACATTCGGCCAAAGCGGCAAAAGCGCGATGCATAGCGCCGAGCCGCCCATGCCGACCGCCATGCTCCAGTTCGGCCCCATGAAAGCGATAAGGCGGGGCGCGAAAGGCGCGATGAAGAGAATCGCCATGCCTTGCACGGCGGTGGAATAACCGATCATGGCCGTGCTGACGCCCTGGCGCTCCAGCAGCAGGGCGAGAAAAGGAAAGGTCAGGCCGATGATGAAGGTCACCATGGCCATGGCCCAGATGACGGCGGCCAGGCTGAAGAAGCGCTGGCGGGCAGACAGGGGGTCGGCCTGGGGGCTGGCTTGGGGATCGGCCAAGGGGGCTGCAAGGACGGGAGCCGGTTCTTCTTCGTGGGAAAGGTGCATGACGGGCCGTCCTTCGTTCTTTTATAAAGAAATATGTTTATAAAAAATGATTGTCAACCTCATTTATCCAAGCTACTAATTTTGAACGGATAAATTCTCCGGACGCGCTTTCCAAATTGGAGAAAACATTCGCATGAGCCTGCGTGCTGACGATCTTCTCTATCTGCTCAAGACGCGGGGGCCGCAGAACGCGCAGACCCTCGGCGCGGCGCTCGGCATGACGGGCATGGGCGCGCGTCAGCATTTAAAGAAGCTGGAAGAGGAGGGGCTCGTTGCCTCCTTCGAGCGGCGCGCGGGCGTGGGCCGGCCGAAACAGGCCTGGCGGCTCACCGATAAAGGCCATGGCCGCTTTCCCGACCGCCATTCGGACCTGACGCTGGAGCTGATTTCCTCGGTGCGCGAGCTTTACGGGGAAGAGGGGCTGACCCGGCTCATCGATAAGCGCGAGAAAAGTGCCAAGGAGGTCTATGACACCGCGCTCCGCGCGTGCAAGACGCTGGAGGCGCGGGTGGAAAAGTTGGCGGCGCTCCGGGCTGCGGAAGGCTATATGGCGCGGGTGGAAAAAGCCGCTGACGGCAGTTTTCTTCTGATCGAGGATCATTGCCCGATCTGTGCGGCGGCCGCGATCTGCCAGGGCTTTTGCCGGGCGGAATTGCATCTTTTCGAAGAAGTGCTGGGCGAGGGCGTCACGGTTGCCCGCACCGACTATCTGCTCGAAGGCGGGCGGCGCTGCGCTTATCGGATCATGCCGGATTGAGTGAGGCGCGTTAGCGCCGTGCGCCGGCGCTGGCTTTTGCCCCGCCCGCTGCTCTCGGGTTGAGCACGGCGCTGCGGCCTGTGCCGCGTGCGGCGGGCCCCGTTTCCTCATCGAAAAGCTCGGCCAATTTGTCGGTCATCGCGCCGCCCAGCTGTTCGGCATCCACGATAGTGACGGCGCGGCGGTAGTAGCGCGTCACATCATGGCCGATACCGATGGCCAAAAGCTCGACCGGCGAGTGGCTTTCGATTTCCTCGATCACCCGGCGCAAATGGCGCTCGAGATAATTGCCCGCGTTTACCGACAGCGTGGAATCATCCACCGGCGCACCGTCCGAAATCACCATCATGATGCGGCGCTGTTCGGGCCGGGCGAGGAGGCGGTTATGCGCCCAGATCAGCGCTTCGCCGTCGATATTCTCTTTCAGAAGACCCTCGCGCATCATCAGGCCGAGATTGCGCCGGGCCCGGCGCCAGGGGCTGTCGGCGGATTTATAGACGATGTGGCGCAGATCGTTGAGGCGGCCCGGATTGGAAGGCTTGCCTTCCGAGAGCCAGCGCTCGCGCGACTGCCCGCCTTTCCAGGCGCGGGTCGTAAAGCCGAGGATCTCCACCTTCACGCCGCAGCGCTCCAGCGTGCGGGCCAGAATGTCGGCGCAAAGCGCGGCGACCGTGATGGGCCGCCCGCGCATGGAGCCGGAATTGTCCAGGAGCAGCGTGACCACCGTGTCCCGGAAATCCATGTCGTGTTCCATCTTGTAGGAAAGCGAATGCATGGGGTCGATGACGACGCGGGTCAGGCGCGCGGCATCGAGAATGCCTTCCTCCAGATCGAATTCCCAGGTCCGGTTCTGCTTCGCCATCAAGCGGCGCTGCAAGCGGTTGGCAAGGCGCGAGACGACGCCGTGCAATTGCTGCAATTGCTGATCGAGATATTGGCGCAGCCGCGCCAGCTCTTCCTGATCGCACAGATCTTCGGCGGCGATCACTTCGTCATATTGCGCGGTGAAAATTTTGTAATCGGGCTCGCGGGCCTGAGAGGGCGCGTTGTCGGGGCGCCAAGGTTGATTGCCCTCGGCGGTCTCATCCGATTCCTCGCCATCGACGGGCACATCGTCCGCGTCGATCTCGACCATCTCCCCTTCGCCTTCCTCGCCTTCGCCTTCGGAGATTTCCATCTCCTCCGCGCTCATGCCTTCAGGCTGCTCGGCCTCGCCGGCCTGGGACTGGTCGGATTGCTGCTCCTCGCCCTCTTCCTGGCCTTCTTCGTTTTCGTTCGACTGGTCCGGGTTTTCGCCCAGTTCATCGGCCATGTCGAGATCGGTCAGAATATCGCGGGTGACACGGGCAAAGGCGCGCTGATCCTCGGCGGCCTCGGCAAGGCGGGCCATGTCTTTGCCGGCTTTTTCATCGACCCATCCGCGCCAGAAATCGACCAGCGCGCGCGCCCCTTCCGGCACGGCGGCGCCCGTCAGCTTTTCGCGCACCATCAGCGCCACCGCTTCGGCGAGCGGGGCTTCGTCCTTATTGGTGATCTTGTCGTAGCCGCGGGTCTTGATGCGTTTTTCCAGCGCCGCGGTCAGGTTGGAGGCCATGCCCGACATCTGGTTGGCGCCGATCGCCTCGCAGCGGGCCTGTTCCATGGCGTCATAGATAGCGCGCGCATTGCCTCCTTGCGGCTCATAGGCATTGCCGATCTTGTCGTCATGATGGGCAAGGTGGAGCGCGTAGGCATCTGAAAAGCCGCGCAGTTCGGCGACCTCCCCTGCATTGAGCTCGCGGCTCGGCAAGGGCAGGCGGGCGCGCAAACCGCGCAGGCCCGGGGGTTCGGTGCCGAACGTCACCGTCAGCTCTTCCGTTTCCGCGATGGTGCGCATGGTGGAAACCAGCGCGCGCTTGAACGGTTCGACCGGGCTTTTTTCGTCAGGCATGGCTTTTTCGCTTCCGAACCGCCTTCACTTCTGGCTCAGGCCACCATGACCTGGCTGGCCGAATCCGGCAGGTCTTCCCCGAAGCAGCGCTGATAGAACTCGGCAACGGTCGCCCGTTCCAGCTCATCGCACTTGTTGAGGAAGGTGACGCGGAAGGCGAAGCCGATATCGCCGAAAATCTCGGCATTCTCCGCCCAGGTCAGCACCGTGCGCGGGCTCATGACGGTGGAAATATCGCCATTGATGAAGGCCGAGCGCGTCAGGTCCGCCACACGCACCATGGCAGAGACCTTGTCCTTGCCTTCCTGGCTTTCATTGTAGCTCTTGGCCTTGGCGAGAATGATGTTCATTTCGGCATCATGGGGCAGATAGTTGAGCGTGGTGACGATGTTCCAGCGGTCCATCTGGCCCTGGTTGATCTGCTGCGTGCCGTGATAGAGCCCGCTCGTGTCCCCAAGGCCGATCGTATTGGCCGTGGAGAAGAGGCGGAAGGCGCCATGCGGGCGGATCACCTTGTTCTGGTCGAGCAGGGTCAGCTTGCCCTGCAGTTCCAGAATGCGCTGAATGACGAACATCACGTCCGGGCGGCCGGCGTCATATTCGTCGAAGACCAGGGCCACCGGGTGCTGCAGCGCCCAGGGCAGAATGCCTTCGCGGAATTCGGTGACCTGTTTGCCGTCTTTCAGGACGATGGCGTCCTTGCCGATCAGGTCGATACGGGAAATGTGGCTGTCGAGATTGATGCGGATGCAGGGCCAGTTGAGGCGGGCTGCCACCTGCTCGATATGGGTGGACTTGCCCGTGCCGTGATAGCCTTGAACCATGACGCGGCGGTTGAAGGCGAAACCGGCCAAAAGCGCCAGCGTCGTGTCGCGGTCGAACAAATAGTCGGGATCGAAATCCGGGACATATTCGTTCGCTTCGGCGAATGCGGGCACTTGCATATCGACATCGATGCCGAACGTGTCGCGGACGCTGATTTTCTTTTCAGGCATCTCTTTGGAGATTGATCCCGTGATTTCGATAGATTCGCTCATGGTCCGTCCACTACGTCCGTTACATCAAACTCAGGCGGATGGTGCGGCGACGCCGCATTGCCGGGCACCCTTGATCGGGGAGTTTACTGCCCTTCCGCCCCATTATTTTCCCTGCAAATATGCAAAATGCAGGGAAGATTAGCAGAAGCCGCTTTTTTTAAGATAGTCATACGCTTGGATGACCTTGCGTAACTGGTCTTCAGCAGCCCTGTTGCCCCCGTTTGCGTCGGGGTGAAACCTTTTGACCAGTTCCTTATACCTTGCCTTGATGTCGTTCAAGGCCGCGGTCTCGTCAAGGCCCAATGCCTCCAATGCCTTGCGCTCCGCATTGCGGGGCGGGCGGCGGCGCGGGCCTTCTTCTTGGGGCCGCTCGCCGGGGCCGGTATTGCGGTATTTGAAGAGCCCCAGCGGATCGTCGAAAAACGTCGCGTCCCCCTTGGCTGCCTGCCCTGCCCAGGAGTTGACGCCCATTTTCCAGGTCGGCCGGTAGCCGGTGGCCATTTGCTCCCGGTAGGCGGTCTGCTCGGCCTCCGACATGCCCTCGAAATAGTTGAACGCCCGGTTGTACTCGCGAATGTGATCGGCGCAGAACCAATAATAGAAGTCCTCGACGGGCGGTTTTTCGTCCGGCAAGCGGCCTTTGGGTGCCCGGTGAGGGCCCGGTGCCTCGCAGCCGGGATGCTGGCACTGGCGCACCTCCGGCTCGGCATTCTTGGCCTTGCGCGGGGCGATGCGGATCATATCGAAATATTTCGAGTTCAGCTTCACGGCGGTCAGGTTCTAGTGTCCATAAGGTTACACGGGTTTTAGGCTTTCGCCCGGTTTTCGGGGCTTCGGCGCGCGGACGGCTTGCCGCCCGCCTGCCGAGCCCGATAGAAAAGCACAAAACGCGTTAGACGTCAGTAAACCTGGGCGTCATTTGAAGGAGATGCGAGATGGGCGTGGCAGAGACGATGCGCGGCATGCTGGAAACGGCGCTTGCGCCAGAGGTTCTGGAAATTTCGGACCAATCCGCCAAACACAAAGGCCATGCCGGCGCCCGGCCGGAAGGGGAAACGCATTTCAATGTCTATATTGTTTCCCCGGCCTTCGATGGCAAGTCCCGGATCGAGCGTCACCGGATGGTGAACAAGGCCGTGGCCGAGCTGATGGATAATCCCGTGCACGCGCTGGCCGTGAAAGCGCAGACGCCGGAAGAGGCGGCGAAGGGCTAAGCGCGCCGCTCTGCCCGCTTTTTTAAGAATCGGACGGCGGCAGCGGCGTGATGCGCAGGGCCGTTACCTGGTTGCGCTGGCGGCGCACGATCTCGAAGCGGAAGCCGTGAAAAGAAAAGATCTGCCCGACCTCAGGGATCGTCTGGGCTTCATGGATGACAAGCCCGGCAATGGTGGTTGCCTCGTCATCGGGCAATGACCAGTCCATGGCTCGGTTGAGATCGCGCAGCGTCACCGAGCCGTTGACCACCACGGTGCCATCGGGCTTCGGGCGGATGTCGAGCCGGTCGACATCGTGCTCGTCGGAAATTTCCCCGACGATCTCTTCCAGAATGTCTTCCAGCGTCACGAGGCCCATCAGCGCGCCATATTCATCGACGACGAGGGCGAAGTGGTTCTTGCGGCGCAGAAAGGCATTGAGCTGCGCCTGCACGCTTGTCGTGTCCGGCACGAACCAGGGCTCGCTTGCAAGCTGGGTGACGGAGATTTGCGAAACATCGCCGCGCGCATGGGCAAGCGCGCGGGCAAGGTCCTTGGCGTGAATGACGCCGATAATGTTTTCCGGCTCGTCCTGCCAGAGCGGCACGCGCGTATGGGGGCTTGCCAGGACTTCCGCGACGATTTCCTCAACCGGCAGATTGGCGTCGATCATGACGATGTTCTTCCGGTGCACCATGATTTCGCCGACTTCAAGATCGGCGAGGTCCAGAATGCCGCCCAGCATGTCCCGGTCGCGCTTGACCACCGCCCCTTCGCGGTGGTGCAGGTCGATTGCGCCGCGCAGCTCGTCATGGGCGGAGAGCACATGCATCGTGTCGTCCGTGTTGATGTTGAAGAGCGACAGCGTGCGGCGGACGATGAATTGCACGCCTCTTGTGATGGGCGCGAAGACCAGCACCACCCAGCGCAGCACGGGTGCAACGGTGAGCGCCATGCGGTCGGCATTGGTGATGGCATAGGTCTTGGGCAGCACCTCGGAGAAAATGACGATGAGGGCCGTCATGATCAGCGTCGCATAGACGACGCCCGCCTCACCGAACACCGTCAGCAGCACGGTCGTGGCAAGCGCCGAGGCCAGAATGTTGACGAGATTGTTGCCGAGCAGAATGGCGCCGATCAACCGTTCAGGATCGCCGATCAGCCGGTTGACGAGTTTGGCGCGCTTGTCGCCTTCTTCGGCCATGCGGTGGATGCGCGCGCGCGAGGCGGCGGTCAGCGCGGTTTCGGAGCCGGAAAAGAACCCCGAAAGGCCGAGCAGGACGAAGACGACGAGGACGGTCCAGAAGAGCCCGAGATATTCCATCAGGCGGCCTCCCGCTCGCTCAAGAAGCGCTGCAGATCGCCGGTGTCGATATCGCGGGTGATGAAGCTCTTGCCGATGCCGCGGGCCAGAATGAAGGTAAGCTTGCCGTCCACGACTTTTTTGTCCTGCGCCATGAGGCCGACCAGCGCTTCGGCGCCGGGCAGAGTGCCGGGAATGTCGCCAAGCGCAGTGGGCAGGCCCGCCCGTTTCAGATGGGCTTTGACGCGGCCTGCGTCCTGGCCCGGGCAAAGCCCCAGCATGGCGGAAAATTCGAACGCCATAACCATGCCGATGGCAACGGCCTCGCCGTGTACGAGACGGCGCGCATCGTAAGAGGTTGCCGCTTCGAGCGCATGGCCGAATGTGTGACCGAGATTGAGCAGGGCGCGCACGCCGCCCTCGCGCTCATCCTCGGCGACGACGGCAGCTTTCGCCTGGCAGCTTTTGACGATGGCATGGGTGCGGGCGGCTGCGTCGCCTTGTTTTATGGCGTCCAGATTGGCCTCCAGCCAATCGAAGAAATCCCGGTCGTTGATCAGCCCGTATTTGACGACTTCGGCATAGCCGGCCAGAAACTCCCGCTCGCTCAAGGTGGCGAGTGCGCCGGTATCGGCAAGCACCAGGCGGGGCTGATGGAAGGCTCCGATCAGGTTCTTGCCATGGGGCGTGTTGATGCCGGTCTTGCCGCCGACGGAACTGTCGACTTGGGAGAGAAGCGTCGTCGGGATCTGCACGAAATCGGTACCCCGGCGCAGGACCGAGGCGGCAAAACCCGTCAGGTCGCCGATAACGCCGCCGCCAAGGGCAATCACCATGTCCGAGCGCTCGATGCCTTGTTCCAGAAGAAAGGCGGTAACGCGCTCCAGTTCGGCAAAGCATTTCGTCTGCTCGCCCGGTTTCAGCGCCAGATGCGCATGGCGGATGCCGGCGGCATCGAGGCTTTGCGTGAGGGCGGGCAGGTGGAGGCCGGCCACGGTTTCATCGGTAATGATGGCGGTGCGCGGGCGGCGCAGGACAGGTTCCAGATAGTCTGCGGCGCGGGCGATCAGGCCGGGGCCGACAAAAATGTCATAAGCCCGCTCGCCCAGCGCCACGTTTACTTTTTCAGGGGCCGCGGATTGACCCTTGCTCATTGGTTTTGTCCTTCGAAATAATCTTTCAAGGCGTGCAAGATCGCCTCGACGACGGCGTCATGGCTGCTTTCACCGCTTTCCACGCGGATGTCAGCCTGCGCATATATGGGGTAGCGCGTATCCATCAAGTCTTTCATGACTTGAACAGGGTCTTTCTTGCGCAATAAGGGACGCCCGCCCCGCCGGGAGACCCGCTCCACCAGAATATCAAGATCGGCATGCAGCCAGATGGAAATGCCCTTGGCCGCAACATTCTCCCGCGTGCCTTCATCCATGAAGGCGCCGCCTCCCGTTGCCAGCACGTAAGGCCCTTCATCGAGCAGACGGGCAATGACGCGCCGCTCGCCCTCGCGGAAATATTGTTCGCCGTGATTTTCGAAGATTTCGCTGACACTTTCTCCCGCCGCTTCCTCGATCGCGGCATCGGCGTCGACGAAGGAAAGGCCAAGCCGGTGGGCGAGCCGTTTGCCGACGGTGGTTTTGCCGGCGCCCATAAGGCCGACCAGCACCAGGGAGCGTGCGCCGATTTTTTCGCGTAGCGCGCCATGGGCTTCCTCGGGCAAGGCGGTGCTTGCCTCACCCGTGCCGGGTTTTGGGACCGGTTTTGCCGATTTGCCGCTGCGCGTCATCTTGCTCTTTTTCCTGCTCGTCGGTTCGAACGCCGCTTGCGGCCCGGCGCCAAAGGGTGGCTCCGCAAGTTGAATTCCGCTTTACCCCTGCCTATCCTCGCCTTCCATCACATCCGGCATCACATCTGGCAGGATGCGGTAAAGCCGGATAGAACGGTGAAGACCGCGATATCCTGCATCCAGGGGCATCCTACAAGATTGGCTCGGAGGGTCTAGCTGGGCGGGACCCGTCAAGGGGCTGCAGGGCCGTGTTTTAACAAGGACTTATGCCTTAATCGGCCAGGTTTGCCCAGTATGGATAAAACGAGAGGCTGCCAAAATTTCGCCTCAGCCTGCGGGCAAGCTGCGCGGAATGTGCCGTTTGAGCCATGAGGCCGGTTGTGGCCGGGCGGGCGGCATCAAGTCAAAGGGGATAAGAATGGCGGGCGTTGTGCGCATGTTGGTTGTCGTGGCCGTTTTGGCCGGTGCCGTTTTTGCAGGTCTGATCTTTCTTGCGCAGTCCGATCCGCCGCAGGTGCAGCCCGTTCAGAAAGTCATGGAAAATGACGCGTTCCCCAAATAAAGCCGCCCGGCGATCCGCCCGGCTGGCGGTTTCCCTTTATGTCCTTGCAGCGCTGACTGTCATTGCGCTGCCGCGCTCGTTCGCCCAGGAGGCGCCGGAAAGCCCGCAGCCGGACCGCCAGGTGCCGCGCGGACCGGTGCAGCTTGTCCCGCAAAATCTGCCGGACCTTCCCGAAGGCGAACACACGCTGCCTGAAGAAGCGCCGGGCGGTGCGGGGCCTTTGCTGCTTTATCCGGGCGGCCAGGCACCGCAAGCGCCGGACCTGCCGCCGCGCCAGATTTCCCCCCGCCCCGGTGCGCTGGAGGCGGGCATCGAGGTGGGTGTGCTTGGCGATGTGGGTGAGGCGAGCATCGGGCTTTTGACGGAGGATCAAGGCGGGCTCGGCGCGCGCATGTGGCAGGGCACGAACCGGCGCGATGCCGAGCGCCTGTTGCCCGAGCTTTCTGCGCCGCTCTTTCAGCCCTCGCTGCATGATTTGCAGTACCGGCTTTTGCTGTCGAGCGCCGCGCCCCCTTCGGGCGCAACGGCGGGCCAGTCCATCCTTTATTTGCGTCTCGAGCGGCTGATGGCGGCCGGTGAAAGCGAGGCGGTGCGCCGGCTCTTTGCCGGGCGTGAGCGGGTCAAGATGGATGCGGGCTCGGCGAAGCTGCGCGCCGAAGCCTTTCTTGCCGCCGGTGATGTGAAAGAAGCCTGCCGCTCGCTCGACCTTCTTCCGGTGGGCAGCGACCCGCTGGGCGATCCGCTTGCCGCTTTCAGCTTAAAACTGACGGCGCTTTGCCAGGCGGAGGCCGGTGAGACGGTGGCCGCCAATCTGACCGCCGACCTTGCCCGCGAGCAGGGTATGGAAGACGCGCTTTTCTATTCGCTTCTCGCGCAAAAGACGGACGGCCTGAAACTCGATGCCCCGGCGCCGGGCCGGCTCGGTCCGCTTCGTTATGCGCTTTATCTTGCCGCGGGCCGGGCGCTGCCTGCCGATGCCGTCTCCCTTGCCGAGCCTTCCCTGCTCGCAGACATGATGCGCCGGGAAGGTCTCGATATGGGCCTGCGCATTCAGGCAGGCGAGAAAGCCGTCGCCGCTTATCTTGCCGCCCCGCATGAGCTTGCCGCGCTTTATGCCGGCGCAACGCTTCCTAAAAAGACGGATGAGGCCTGGCAGGCCCGCGCCGCGCTTTACAAGACCCTGTCGGATGAAAACGTGCCGGGCGATAAGGCGGTGCTTGTCAGCGGCGGGCTTGCGGCGGCGGAAACTTCCGAAGATTTCCGGATGCTTGCCCGCGTGCTCGGTCCCATCATCGCCTCCATTCCCCCGCGCGGGGGCGATCCGGTGCTGGGCGGGCATTTCGTGCGCGCGCTTATCGTCAATGAAGAGCGGGTGCGCGCCTCCATGTGGCTTGCAGCGCTCAGCGAGGCAGGCCACCGCACGCCGCAGCTCGATGAGCTGAAAGGCATGGTGCGGCTTTTGACCGGCAAGCGCGGGGTGGAGCCCGATCTTGCGGCGGCAAGCGCCGAGCTCAAACTGCGTATCGGCGAAGGCGGGCGCGTGCGGGCGGTGGCGGCGCGCGAGGCGCTGCTTCTCGATGCGCTCGGCTATCAGCTCAGCCCCGATCTTTGGACGGCGCTGCTCGATAGCGGCGAGCTGCCGGACGGGCTGATGCCCGGCCCGCAGCTGCTGCGCGCCCTGGATGAGGCAAGCACTGCCGGTCGGCGCGGGGAGACGGTGCTCCTCACTCTGGCGCTGCCGGGCAAGACCGGCATTGACGATCTTCACCCGCAGGCGCTTGCCAATATGGTGTCGGCGCTGCTGAAAGTCGGGCTGCGCGAGGAGGCTTTCCGCCTGGCGCTCGATGCGCTGCTGGCGGCAAGCGAGGCGGGGCGCGTGCCGCCTGCCTAAAGGGAAAAATCGGATGGGGCGGCAAAAAGCATCGGAGGGAAAAACCATCGGCGGGGCGGATGCCCGTCTCGTCGAGATGTTTTTCGAGATGATGCAGGCCGAGCGCGGCGCCTCGAAAAACACCATTGATGCTTATTTCCGGGACTTGCGGGATTACACCGCCTTTTTGCGTACCCGCCAGCGCTCGCTTGAAACTGCCGCCGCCGCCGATATCCGCAAATATCTCGGCCTGATCGCCAGCGAGGGGCTGGCGGAAACGACAGCGGCGCGGCGGCTTTCCTCGCTTCGCCAGCTTCATCAGTTTCTCTTTGCCGAAGGGCTGCGCCCCGATGATCCGAGCGCGGCGATCGAAGGGCCGAAACGCCCGCGCAGCTTGCCGCGCACGTTAAGCGTGGAAGAAGTGGACCGGCTTTTGGAAGCGGCCCGGCTCTGCGCGGGCAGAAGCGCAAGCGGCGCGGCGGAGGCGGAGCTGCGCCTTGCCTATAAGAATGCGCGCACGGTCTGTCTGCTCGAGCTTCTTTATGCAACGGGCCTGCGCGTCAGCGAGCTTGTGAGCCTTCCCTTGCGGGCGGTGACGGGAGAGGCGCGGCTGATCCTCGTTAAAGGCAAGGGCAATAAAGAGCGCACCGTGCCGCTGACCGAGGCGGCGCGCGATGCGGTTTATCTTTATTTGCCGCTGCGGGCGGAGAAAGCGGGTGAGGGCAACCCCTGGCTCTTTCCCTCGCGCGGCAAGGAACCGCATTTAACCCGGCACCGCTTTGCGCAAATCCTGAAAGACGTGGCCCGCGAGGCGGGCATCGATGCGCGCCAGGTTTCCCCGCATGTGCTGCGCCATGCATTTGCCAGCCACTTGCTGGCGAACGGCGCGGATCTGCGTTCCTTGCAGAAATTGCTCGGCCATGCGGATATTTCCACGACGCAGATTTATACCCATGTGCTTGAAGAGCGCTTGCGCACGCTGGTGGAAACCCATCACCCGCTTGCCAAGCGTTTCTGAAGGGCGTTTTCGCAGGATGTTCTAAGAGGTGCCGCCGGGGATGGTTCCCGCGCGCAAGTCGAAGCTGAGCGTGGGCGGGCCGGGTGGGCGGTGCACATGTTTCAGCTTGTCGGGATTGCGCATCATATAGACATGGGAGATGCGGCCTTCATCATCCGTATCGAGGGCAACGCTCATATAGATTTCTTCGCCGGTAAAAGTGACGAAACCGGGCAGGCCGTTGATCCGGGCGCTGTAAAATTCCAGCGTCTGGCCGGGCAGCCGGCCGCTTTCCACCCAGCGCACCCATTTGCGCGCGAGACCGAGGATGAAGCGGGTCACCCGGTCGCGCCCGTATAGCGGGTTGAGCGCGGCCTGCACCTTGCCCCCGCCATCCGAAAGCAGCACCGCATCTTGTGCGCAGAGCCTGCCGAAGGCTTCCACATCGCCCGATTGCAGAGCTTGCAGGAAGGCCGTGTGCAGGGAGCTGTGCTGGTCTTTCGTTTGCTCGAAACGCGGTTTGCCGGCGCGGATATGTTTATGGGCGCGGCTGACGATCTGGCGGCAGGCGGCCTCCGACTTGCCGAGGATGCGGGCGATCTCGCCATACTCCGTGTCGAAAGCCTCGCGCAGGATGAAGGCGGCGCGCTCTTCCGGCCCGAGCTGTTCCAGCACCATCATGAGTGCCAGGGAGACATCATCGGCAAGGGCGATCCTGTCTTCAGGCGAAGGCGTCTTTTCGTCCGGCAGATGGTCGAGGTCGAATTCGATGAGCGGGGCGGGCAGCCAGGGGCCGGGATAGGTTTCCCGGCGGGCCTTTTGCGCGCGCAATTGGTCGATGGCAAGGCGCGTGACCGTGGTGGTGAGCCAGGCTTTGGGCGAGCGGATTTCGCTTGCCTGCACGCGCGACCAGCGCAGCCAGGCCTCCTGCACCACGTCTTCAGCTTCCGCCAGCGTGCCGAGCAGGCGGTAGGCGACGCGCATGGCGTGGGGGCGCAGGTTTTCGAATGTTTCCTCCGGGCTCATTTCCTTAGCTTACTCCCGCGCGCTCGCCTCTGCACCAATAGGCAAGGCCGAGGGCGATAAAGACCGGCAGGAAGACGCCGGGCAGGTCGATGATCAGATGATCCATCGGCAGGCGCTCTGCTGCCACATCCCAAAGATGCAGGAGGGCATGAAGGCCGAGGAAGATGGCAACGGCGATGAGAAAAGGCGTTGCAAGCGCAAGACGGCGCGCCGCCCAGAAGAGCAGCAGGCCCTGAGTGAGATAGGCAACGCCGATATCGCGCACAAAATGAGGGTTGAAGGGGCCGGTATTCGGCACCCCGGCAATATCGCCGTACCAGGCAAGCGGGGCGGCGAGCATGTAAATCCCGTTTGCGGCGGCGGCGAGTGCGAAAAGCGCGATCAGCCCCCGTTTCATGAGCGTGCTGCGCTCTCCTGTTGCGGCCTCTTGCATTCCTCATCTCCCCAGATCGGTCATGGCCAGCGCCAGCCGCCGGCACTCCTGTTGACGGGGCGTCTGCCAGGTTTGTGACGCCCTTCCCTAACGTCTTCTATTCGCTCGGCTTTTGGCAGGGCCAATCCGGCAACGGGCAGGGGCAGGGCGGCGCGTCAACGCAGTTGACAAGGGGGGGAAGCCGGGCCAGTGTGCCGCAAATTTGTGGCTCTCTTGTCACAGTTGGAACGGGATGGCGCGAGCGGGGAGCGATGCTGAGTTATCTTGAGTTTGAAAAGCCGATTGCTGAACTGGAAGGCAAGGTTCAAGAGCTGAAAACCCTGGCTCAGGAGGACCCGTCGGTCAGCATTTCCGATGAAGTGGCCAAGCTCGAAACCAAAGCGGCGCAGCTGCTGAAAGACACTTATAGCCGTCTCGACCCCTGGCAGAAGACCCAGGTCGCCCGCCATCCGAACCGCCCGCATTTCGTCGATTACGTCAAAAACCTCATCCAGGACTTTACCCCGCTTGCCGGCGACCGCCTGTTTGCGGAGGACGCGGCGATCATCGGCGGGCTTGGCCGGTTCCGCGGCCGCTCCGTGGTTGTCATGGGCCATGAAAAAGGCTCGGATATGGAAACGCGCATGCGCCACAATTTCGGCATGGCGCGCCCGGAAGGCTACCGCAAGGGCATCCGCCTCCTGGATATGGCCGAGCGTTTCGACATGCCGGTGATCACGCTGGTGGATACGGCGGGTGCCTATCCCGGCATCGGCTCGGAGGAGCGCGGCGTGGCCGAAGCCATTGCCCGCTCCATGGACCGCTGCCTCGGCCTTTCCGTGCCCCTGATCTCGGTGGTGATCGGCGAGGGCATGTCGGGCGGCGCCATTGCGATCGCCGCGGGCAACCGGGTGCTGATGCTCGAACATTCCATTTATGCGGTGATCTCGCCGGAAGGATGCAGCTCCATCCTGTGGCGCTCTTCCGACAAGACCAAGGAAGCGGCAACCGCCATGAAGGTGACGGCCCAGAGCCTTGAGGAGCTTGGTATCATCGACCGCATCTTGCCCGAGCCCGTGGGCGGGGCGCACCGGGAGCGGGCGCAAATGATCCGCGAGACGGGCGATGCCATCGAAGAAGAACTGCGCGGCCTTGACGGGCTCGATGCCGACGCGCTCCGCCGCCAGCGCCGCGAGAAGTTCATGGCCATGGGCCGGCTCGGCATTTCCTGAGTTTATGCGCGCCTTACGGGCTGCCTAAAGCGGCCAGAATACCATGAGCAGCGGCACGGCGACGGCGACGATCAGCACCTCCAGCGGCAGGCCGAGCCGCCAATAATCCCCGAAGCGATATCCCCCCGGCGCCATGACGAGCGTGTTGGACTGGTGGCCGATGGGCGTCAGGAACGCGCAGCTTGCGCCGATGGCGACGCTCATCAACAAGGGATCGGGATTGACGCCCATGCCGCCGGCAATGGCGATGGCAAGCGGGGCCATGATCAGGGCGGTGGCGGCGTTGTTCATCAAATCGGAGAGGAACATCGTCACCACCATCAAAAGTGCGATGATGCACCAGGCCGGCAGATTTCCCGTCAGCTCGAGCAGGCTGCCGGCAAGAAGCGCGGTGGTGCCCGAGGCCTCCAGCGCCGTGCCGAGCGGGATCATGCCGCCCAAAAGCACGATGACGGGCCAGTCGATGTAAGAATAAAGCTCGCGCAGATTGAGAATATCGAGCAGCAAATAGGCGACGATGGCGGTGATGAAGGCGACGGCGATGGGCAGGATGCCGAGCATGGAAAGCGCGATGCAGCCGGCGAAAATCAGCACGGCGGTCAGCGCCTTGCGCGGCTGGCCGAGGCTCAGCCCGCGTTCGGGCAGCGGCAAGAGGCCCATTTCCTGAATGAGATCGAGCTGCTGTTCGCCGCGCTGCTGCAGCAGCAATACGTCACCTGCCTGAAAGCGCACATTATGCAGGCGCCGGCGCACCGGCTCGCTTTTGCGCGCCAGCGCGATCAGCGAGAGCTGGTAACCGGAGCGCCGTTCGATGGAGGCGGCGCTGCGCCCGAGCAGCATGGAATCGGGTGAGACGATCGCCTCGCTCAGATGCAGCGCTTCGCCCCGCTCCTTTTCGCTTTGGATGGCGCTTTTCGAGCGGTCGGTGATGAGCTCGAGGCCCAGCTCGTCGATCCAGGGTTCCAGATCCTTCGGGTCGGCGCGCAGGATGAGAATGTCGTTGTGATTGATGGTGCGCCAGGGATCTGGCGTTTCGATCTGCCCGTCCGGGCCCACCTTGCCGGTGGCGGAAATTTCCTCGCCCGTCATGCTTTCCAGATGCACCATGCGTTTGCCGATGAGCTTGCTTTTTTCGCGCACGCGCGCTTCAACGACATAATCGTCGATATGAAACAGCGCATCGCCGAAGACGCCGCCTTTGCGCTCCTTCGGAATAAGCCGCCAGCCGATCAGCGTGATGAAGAAAAGGCCGACCAATGCGACGGGAGCGCCTACGTAAGAAAAATCGAACATGGTGTATGGCGCGCCCATTGCCTCGGCGCGGAAGGAGGAGATGATGATATTGGGCGGCGTGCCGATCAGCGTCATCATGCCGCCTAAGATCGAGCCGAAGGCGAGCGGCATCAGCAGCAGGGCAGGCGGGCGGCCGCGTTCCTCGGCGCTGGCAAGGGCGACGGGCAAGAGGACGGCGAGCGCGCCGACATTGTTCATGAAGGCCGAGGCCAGCGCGCAAACCCCTGTCAGCACCGCCATTTGGCTGAACGAGGTTTTCGTGAAAGGGCCGATATAGCGGGCGATGATGTCGACCGTGCCTGCGTTCTTGAGGGCCCGGCTGACGACAAGCACGGCGGCGACGGTGATCACGGCGGGATGGCCGAAGCCTTCCACCAGCGCATCGGGCGGCACAAGGCCGCTCAAGCCCGTGCCGATCATGACGATCAGCGCCACGATATCATGGCGCAGCTTGCCCCAAATGAAGAGGGTCAGCGCCAGAATGAGCAGCCCCAGCGCGATCATCTGCTCGATTGTCATGTGTGCCCCGATCTACCCGAGTAATTCTTTGAAGGCAGCGCGCACGTCGTCTGCAAAAAGTTCCGGTTCTTCCATCGCGGCAAAGTGGCCGCCGCGCTCCATGATTTTAAAGCGCTTCAGATTATAGCCGCGCTCGGCCCAGCTTTGCGGGGTAAGGGGGAGCGTGTCCATCGGATATTCGCTATAGGCGGTGGGCACGGTGACCTTTTCACCCCGCTTCAAGCGGTTGGAATTTTCCGCCGGTCCCGCCTTATAAAGCGTGTTGGCGGAATTGATGGTGCCGGTGAACCAGTAGATGGAAAACTGGGTCAGGATCGTGTCCATGGGAAAGCGTGCTTCCATACCCTCCCAAGGGTGGGATTTGTCGATATCGCCGAGGCGGTAATATTTATCCGCGAGCCAGCCGGCAAGACCGGCGGGCGAATCGTGGAGGCCGAAAGCAAGCGCCATGGGTTTGGTGGATTGGATGGAACGGTAACCTTCCTCCTGGCGCCACCAGGCCTGCATTTCCTTGATCCAGGCCGCTTCTTCTTCCGTCACGGGTTTGTCTTTCACATCCGGGCGCAGCGGCAACATGGTCAGGTGAATGGCGAGCAGGCTTTCGGCATGTTGCAGGGCAAGGCGCGAGGTGACGAAGCTGCCCCAGTCACCGGCCTGGGCGGCATATTTGTCATAACCCAGCACGTCGGTCATGAGCTTGTGCCAAAGCTCGGCAATGGCGGCGGGGCCGATGGGCTGCGCCGGCTTTGAGGAAAAGCCGTAGCCGATGAGCGAGGGCACGATCACGTCGAAGGCGGGACCCTCCGCACCGTAGGTTTGCGGATGGGCAAGCCGGTCCACGACATCCAGAAATTCGCGGAAGGTGGAGGGCCAGCCATGGGTCATGATCAGCGGAATGGCGCCCGGCTGCGAGGAACGCTCATAGATGAAATGGATTTCATGATCGGCCCCGTCCTCATCCGTGATCGTCGCGCGGTACTGCTTGAAGGTATTGAGCCAGGCTTCCTGTTTGCGCCAATCGAAGTCATCGCGCCAATAGGTCAGCAGCCGCTCCATGTAGCTAAGATTGGTGCCGTAGTCCCAATTCTCGTTCCCATCCGGCTCGTTCGGCAAGCGGGTCTGGGCGAGCCGCGCTTTCAGGTCCGCGATTTCCCCGTCCGAGACGTGAATGGTGAAGGGGTCGGCGGGAATGACGGGATGGGTCATGACGCTCTTCCTTTGGCGGTCCAGCTGTTTCCATATCAGATAGGCGCAGGCTCGGCGGCTCAGTCTGCGAGCTTGGCGATGAATGCCTGCAAGTCCTGGGTGAAGGTTTTGCCTTCCTCCAGTGCCGCGAAGTGGCCGCCTTTTTCGAACTCGGACCAGTGAACGACATTATATCCCTTCTCCACCATCGAACGGGGCGGGAAGGTGAAAAGTTCCTTCGGGTAATTGGCAATGCCGGTGGGCACGGCCACAGAGGTGCCCGGCGCCATGTTCGTGCCGCCTTCCTCGAACATGCCGCGGTAATACCAGGTTGCCGTGTTGAAGGTGCGGGTGACGAGATAGATCATGATGTTGGTGAGGAGCGTGTCTTTTGAAAAAGCATGCTCGATATGGACTGTGCCGTCCGGTCCGCGCGTGTCGCCCCAGGTCGCGAATTTTTCCACGATCCAGGCGGCCGCCCCGACGGGGCTGTCCATCATCGCGTAAGAAAGCGATTGGGGTTTGGTCATTTGCAAACGCAAATAGGCCCCTTCCATTTCGAACATGAAGGCCGCCCCTTCGGCCCATTTCTTTTCTTCGTCCGTTTCGGGCAAGGCGGGCGCGCGCACGCCGTACATGTTGAGGTGAATGGCCTTGCAGCCGCCGCCTTTGTTCACCCCGTGCTCATAGCCCAGCCAGCCGGTGACGACAGAGCCCCAGTCGCCGCCCTGGGCGATATAAGTGTCATAGCCCAAGACATCGCGCATGAGCTTATCCCAGAGCGCGGCGGTGAATTTCGGCCCGACGGGTTTTTTCGGTTTGCCGGAAAAGCCGTAGCCGGGAAGGGACGGCACGATCAGCGTGAGCCCTTCTTCGGCCTTGCCGCCGAATTTTTCCGGATGCGCCAAAGGTTCGATCACATCGTAAAATTCCAGCACCGAGCCCGGCCAGCCATGGGTGAGAAGAACGGGCTGCGGATTGGCGCCCGAGCCTTTGACATGCAGGAAGTGAATTTCCTGGCCGTCGATTTCGGTTTTGAACTGGGGAAAGGCATTGAGCTTCGTTTCGAAGGCGCGCCAGTCATAGCGGTGCGTCCAGTACTCGCACAGCTCTTTCATATAGGCCATGTCCGTGCCATAGGCCCAGCGGTCGCCGCCATCTTCGATAATTGGCATTTCATGCCACTCATATTGGCGGACCTTGGCCAGGATGCCGTCAATGACGTTTTGCGGAATATCGACCTTGAAGGGAACGGGGGATGTCATGAGCGCTCTCCTGCTGACCTTATTGTTTGTTGGCGCGCATTATGACAGCCGTGCCGCGCGGTGCAAACAAAGCCAGAGAGCGGTTTTCCGCATCGTCCGGCCCGGCAAAAGGCGAATGGCCGATTGTCGCCGCGGCAACAAGCAGATAGATTGCCCGCAACAAGAATTTGAAAAATCGAGGCGGGGTAGGAGATGGCTCAAGAAACGGCGCCGGTGTCACCGGCCGACAAGATTACGCCGGGATACCGGTCTTATGCGCTCGGCATTCTGGTGCTCGGCTACACATCGAGCCATGTGGACCGCAATATTGTCGGCATCCTGGTCGAGCCGCTGAAAGCGGACCTCCTGCTCTCCGATACGCAAATCGGGTTTTTGAGCGGCATCGCCTTTGCGCTTTTCTACGCCACGCTCGGTATTCCCATCGCCATCTGGGCGGACCGCAGCAACAGGCGCAACATTATTTCCGGGGCCATTGCCATCTGGTCTGTGATGACGGCGCTGTGCGGCCTGGCCAATAATTTTTGGACGCTCGCTCTTGCCCGTATCGGGGTTGGGATCGGCGAGGCAGGCTCGAGCCCGCCTTCCCATTCCATGATTGCCGATCTTTACGGACCTACCGAACGGGCGGGGGCCATGGCGATCTATTCGCTCGGGGTTTATCTCGGCGTGATGATCGGGCTTTTCGTCGGCGGCTGGGTGACGGAGCTTTACGGCTGGCGCATGGCGTTCTTCGTGGTCGGCCTGCCCGGCGTTCTTATCGCGCTGCTCGTGCGCTACACGCTGGTCGAGCCGCCGCGCGGCCATTCGGAAGGGGCGGGCGAGCAGGAAGCCCATCCGCCGATGACGCTCACTCTTTTCACCGGCATGATCAAGGCGGGCTTTCATCATCTTTGGAGCAAGATTGCCGCGCGCCATGTGGTGATCGGGGTCACGCTCACCTCGTTCGTCGGCTATGGCGGCATTGCCTGGGGGCCGGCCTTCCTGATCCGCACGCACGGCATGTCACCGGCGGAAGTGGGCACCTGGCTTGCCCCGCTTGTCGGCGTTGTGGGCGGGCTCGGCGCGCTGATCGGCGGCAAGCTGACCGACCATCTTGCCAAGAAGGATGTGCGCTGGAACACCTGGGTCGTGGCCATTGCCAAGCTTGCTGCCGTGCCTTTCATCGCGGTTTTCTATCTCATCGACAATTTCGCCGCTTTCAGCATCGGCGGGATCGATGTTTCCATTCTTTGGGTGCTCTATGTGCCGATCGCGCTGCTCGGCGCCTTCTATCTCGGCCCATCCTTCGCGATGATCCAAACGCTGACACCGCTGCGCCAGCGCGCGCTCGCCTCCGCCGTGATGCTCTTTATCCTCAATCTGATCGGCCTCGGCCTTGGGCCGCAGGTTGTGGGCATTATTTCCGATGTGTTGCGCGCCGATTACGGCCTTGGCGTGGACTCGTTGCGCTGGGCGCTTTTCGGCACGGCGATGCTCAACATCTGGGCGGCCTATCATTATTGGGCGGCGGGCCAGCGGCTGAAATTCGAGCAGCAGGCAGGCGCATGAGCCTGACGCTGCACGGCGCCGCCTATAGCGCCTATACGCGGATCGTGCGGCTGGTGCTGGAGGAAAAGGCGCTCGCCTATGAGTTCGAGGAGATCGACTTTATCTCAGAGGGGATGGGCCAAAGCGCCCATCCTTTCGCCAAGGTGCCGGTGCTTGCCCATAACGGCCAGCGGTTTTTCGAGACCGGGCCCATCTGCCTTTATCTTGAAGAGGCGGCGGGCGGGCCGGCGCTTCTGCCGGACGATGCGGCGGGCCGCGCCCAGGTGCGCGCTGCCATCGCCATGCTCGATCATTACATCTGGCCCGATATCCGTGAGCTTGTGACGCAGCAGGTCTTCGCGCCGCTTGCGGGCGGCTGGCCGGACGACATGCTGAGCGAGCGCATGGAAGCGCGGCTTGCCAAATCGCTCAGCGCTTTTGCCGGCCATTATGGGGGCGGTGATTGGCTTGTGGGGGATCGTTTCAGCCTCGCCGATTGCCACTTCGCGCCGATGATGGATTATCTGATGCAGACCCGCCAAGGCCTTGCCTTGATGGAAGAGCGGCGCGCGCTTGCCGCCTGGTGGGCGCGCATGAAAAAACGCGATAGCCTTGCGGCCACCGCGTTTTCTCTTGAAGCCTATCCTTTTGCCGCCAAGTCCGGCGCGTGAGGTCTGTGCCGTTAGGCAACGGCCCCGTGGCAATGCTTGTATTTCTTGCCCGAGCCGCAGGGGCAGGGCGCGTTGCGGGAAATCTTGCCCCAGGTCGAGGGATCGTCCGGGTTCATGGGAACGTCGGCGCGGGGGCGTGTCAAAGTTGCGGTATCGCCCGCCTCTTCCATTTCATCGCGCCCGGTGAGCGGGTCCACATGGTGGGCATGCATTTCCGGCAGAGGCTGTTCTTCCAGCTTCGGCGCATCGGCTTCGGAAACGAATTGCACATTCATCAGCTGCTCGGTCACGTCCCGGCGCAGCCGGATGAGAAGGGCTTCGAATAGTTCGAAGGCTTCGGTCTTGTATTCGTTCAAAGGATCGCGCTGGGCATAGCCGCGCAGGCCCACAGCCTGGCGCAGATGGTCGAGCATTTGTAAATGCTCGCGCCAGCGCGTGTCGATGAGCTGCAGGAGAACGGCTTTTTCCACCTGGCGGATGATTTCCGGGCCGACTTGCGCCACTTTCTGGGCCATATGAGAATCGGCGGCGCGGGTGATGCGCTCGCGGATTTCCTCATCCGCAATGCCTTCTTCGCCCGCCCAATCCTTGATCGGCAGATCGAGGCTGAGGACCTTCTTCGTTTCTTCCAGAAGCCCGTCCACGTCCCACTGCTCGGCATAGGCCTTCTCGGGGATATGCGTCTTCACCATGTCTTCGATCACTTCATGGCGCATATCGGCAATGGTCTCGGAAACGTCGTCCATGCGCATGAGTTCGATGCGCTGCTCGAAGATCACCTTGCGCTGATCGTTCATGACGTTGTCGAACTTCAAGAGATTCTTACGGATATCGAAGTTGCGCGCCTCGACCTTGGCCTGGGCTTTTTCCAGCGCCTTGTTGATCCAGGGATGGACGATCGCCTCGCCTTCCTGAAGGCCGAGCTTCTGCAGCATGCCGTCCATGCGGTCGGTGCCGAAGATGCGCATCAGATCGTCTTCGAGGGAGAGATAGAATTTCGAGCGGCCGGGATCGCCCTGACGGCCCGAGCGCCCGCGCAGCTGATTGTCGATGCGCCGGCTCTCATGGCGCTCCGTGCCGATGACGTAAAGCCCGCCCGCTTCGAGGGCGATCTGCTTTTTTGCCTCGATGTCTTTGATGAGTTCGGCTTTTTTCTTCTCCAGCGCCTCGCCTTCAAGGCCTGCCGCTTCTTCTTCAAGGCGCATGTCGATATTGCCGCCGAGCTGAATGTCGGTACCGCGGCCGGCCATGTTGGTTGCGATGGTGACGCCGCCGGGCACGCCTGCCTGGGCGATGATATGGGCTTCCTGTTCGTGGTAGCGGGCATTGAGCACATTGTGCTTGATGCGCTTTTTCTTCAGAAACTCGGACAGAAGCTCGGATTTCTCGATCGAGGTGGTGCCGACGAGAACGGGCTGGCCCCGCTCCATGCAATCTGCGATCTCTTCCACGATGGCTTCGTATTTCTCGCGCGCGGTACGGTAGACCTCGTCATCCTCGTCCTTGCGGGAGATGGGCAAGTTGGTGGGAATCTCCACCACTTCGAGCCCGTAAATATCCATGAATTCTTCGGCCTCGGTGAGCGCTGTGCCGGTCATGCCGGCAAGCTTTTCATAGAGGCGGAAATAATTCTGGAAGGTGACGGAGGCAAGCGTCTGGTTTTCCGGCTGGATCTGCACTTCTTCCTTGGCCTCGAGCGCCTGGTGCAGCCCGTCCGAATAACGCCGTCCTTCCATCATGCGGCCGGTAAACTCGTCGATGATGACGACCTTGCCGCCCTTGACGATGTAGTCTTTGTCCTTCTGGAAGAGCTTGTGCGCTTTCAGCGCATTGTTGACGTGATGAACGAGAGAGATGTTCTCCACATCGTAAAGCCCGCCTTCGTTCAAAAGCTCGCGCTCGGCCAGCATTGTCTCGACGATCTCGTTGCCTTCTTCGGTCAGGCTGACGGTGCGGGCCTTTTCATCGAGCTCGAAGGCTTCTTCCGGCAGATCGGGAATGAGCTTGTCGACACTGGTATAAAGCTCGGACTTGTCTTCCACGGGGCCGGAGATGATAAGCGGCGTGCGCGCTTCATCGACCAGGATGGAGTCCACTTCGTCGACCACGGCGAAATGGTGCCCGCGCTGCACCATGGCGCTCAGCTGGTATTTCATGTTGTCGCGCAGATAATCGAAGCCGAGCTCGTTATTCGTGCCGTAGGTGATATCGGCGGCATAGGCGGCGCGCCGTTCTTCATCGCTCATCCCGTGCAGGATGACGCCGACATCCATGCCCAGGAACCGGTAAATCTCGCCCATCCAGGCGGCATCGCGCTTGGCCAGATAATCGTTCACCGTAACGATGTGGACGCCTTTGCCGGGCAGAGCGTTGAGATAGGCAGCAAGGGTGGAGACAAGGGTCTTGCCTTCACCCGTCTTCATTTCGGCGATTTTGCCTTCATGGAGCACCATCCCGCCGATCAGCTGCACATCGTAATGGCGCTGGCCGAGGGTGCGCCGGGCGGCCTCGCGCACCACGGCAAAAGCTTCCGGCAGCAGGGAATCGAGACTTTCCCCGCCGGCCAGGCGGTCGCGGAATTCGTTGGTTTTTTCCTGCAAGGCAAAATCGGACAGCGCCTCGGCGGCGGGCTCCAAGGCGTTAATCGCCTCTACGTTGCGTGTGTAAGCCTTCAATTTGCGGTCATTCGACGTGCCGAAAAACCGCCGAGCCAGGGCGCCCAAGCTTGCCATTGGGTATTAACCTCATTCTCTCGGGGGCGGGCGCCCCCTGATGCCGGAGCGCCTGTTTCTAAAGGCGCTTTACGGCAGAATTACGTAGGCAAGCATGTAAGGGCTGGGGGCTTAACCTGTCAATGTCACCGCCTGCCGCAGAGGTGCGCTTTCGGGCTCTAAATCTCTAAAATTACGGCAGATTCATTTCTCAGCGGCCCGAAAGGCTGGTAACAGGGTGTATCAAACAGTTTATCGGCTTTGGCGGTTTTCCGCCGGGAAGGATCGGCATGCGGCTCTTACTAGCATCGGCACTGGCAGCGGGGATCACGGCGGGCATGGTTCACGCCCCTCTCATCGCGCCGGCACTGGCTCAGGAGCCCGCCCCAGCCGGGGAAAGCGCCGATCAGGCGGTTGCCAAGGTTAACGGCGAGGCGATCATGTTCTCCGATCTGGCCCTTGCCGAAGAGGAACTGGGCGGGGTGCTCGACCAGCTGCCGCAGAATGTGCGCTTTCAATATCTTCTGAGCATGCTGATCGACCGGAAAATCCTCTCCCAACAGGCCGAGGAAAAAGGCCTGGAGGACGATCCCTCGGTGCAGCGCCGCGTGGACTATTACAAGGAAAAGGCCCTGCGGGACGTTTACTGGACGCAGCTGATTTCCGGCAAGGCGACGGACGCGGCGCTGAAAGAGTATTACCAGCAGGAGATCGCGGCCCGGGAACCTGAAGACGAAGTGCGCGCCCGGCACATTCTCGTGGCAAGCGAGGGGCAAGCGCGCGAGGTGATCGCCGAGATTGAAGGCGGCAAAGCCTTCGAAGAGGTGGCGGCGGAAAAATCCACCGGGCCAAGCGGCGAGAATGGCGGCGATCTCGGCTATTTCGTCAAGGCCGACATGGTCGAGCCTTTTGCCGAGGCAGCCTTCAAGCTGAAGCCGGGCGAGATTTCCGAGCCGGTGGAAACGCAGTTCGGCTGGCATGTCATCAAGCTGGAAGACCGCCGTCCGCAGCCCAAGCCCACCTTTGAAGAGGTGAAGGACGAGCTGACGGCGCAGTTCCTTCAGGAAGAGGGGAAAGCCCTCATAGAAAAGTTGCGCAACGATGCGACAATCGAGATTGTCGGTGCGGATGGCGGTTCCTCGCGCCCGGCGATCGCGCCGCAATAAGCACGGCGCATGAGAGGCAGATAGCGGCAAAGACGGGACGAGCGATGACGAAAACGGGCGGTAAGAAAAGAAAACCGGCAAACGTGCGCGCCAAGAGCAAAGCGGCGAAGCCGAAGAAGAAACGGCAGCTCATCGCCAAGAAGAAAACGGCCGTCAAACCGAAACGCGCCGCGCGCAAGAAAGTTGCCGCCAAGAAACCGGTCGCCAAAGCCGCCAGCCGCACGAAAGTGGCCGGCAAGCGCAAGACCGCCGCGAAAATTTCCCCGCTCGCGCCGAAGAGCTATCCCAGAATGCCCGAAGTGGCCGGGGTGGAATTTGCCGCCGTGCAGGCCGGTATCAAGTATAAGAACCGCGACGACATGCTGGTTGCGGTTTTCCCGGAAGGCACGAGCGTTGCCGGGGTCTTCACCAATTCCAAGATGCCGGGCGCGCCGGTTGACTGGTGCCGCGCCAATATCGAAAACGGCGTGGCCCGCGCGCTCGTCGTCAATGCGGGCAATTCCAACGTCTTTACCGGCAAGGCCGGGATGGCGACTGTGCGCGCGACGGCTGCAAAGGCAGCGCAGGAAATCGGCTGCCGCCAGAAAGATGTCTTCATTGCCTCGACGGGGGTGATCGGCCAGTTCCTGCCGCCCGAGCCGATCGAAAACGGCATCGGCAAGGCGATGAAAGTGCTGCGCCGGGACAATTGGGAAGCAGCGGCCGGGGCCATCATGACCACGGATACCTTTCCCAAGTACACGACGCGCCAGGTGATGATCGGCGGCGTGCCGGTGCGCATCAACGGCATCGCCAAAGGTTCGGGCATGATAGCGCCGGATCTGGCAACCATGCTGGTTTTCATTTTCACCGATGCCGCGATCCCCGCGCCCATCCTGCAGACCTTGCTGATGCTGGGAACGCGCGACAGTTTCAACGCCATTACCGTGGACAGCGATACCTCGACCTCCGACAGCGTGCTGCTTTTCGCGACGGGCGAGGCGATGCGCGAGGCGGAAAGGGAGACGGGCCAGGATTGGCCGCCCATTACGCGGGCGGGCGATCCGCGCCTGCGCGAATTCCGCGCCGCCTTGCACGATCTCATGCAGGAGCTTGCCCATCAGGTGGTGCGCGACGGGGAAGGGGCGACGAAGTTCATCTCCGTCACGGTCAATGGCGCTGCCAGCCATCAGGCGGCGCGGCGCATTGCCCTTTCCATCGCCAATTCTCCGCTTGTCAAAACCGCGATCGCGGGCGAGGACGCGAATTGGGGCCGTGTCGTCATGGCCGTCGGCAAGGCGGGCGAGGCAGCGGATAGGGACAAGCTTGCCGTGCGCATGGGCGGTATCGACATTGCCAAGAACGGCGTTGCCGTACCGGGCTATGACGAAGCGCCGGTCGCCAAGCATATGAAGGGGCACGAGATCGACATCGAGGTGGATGTCGGTGTCGGCACCGCTTCTGCGACGGTGTGGACCTGCGATCTCACCCATGAATATATCGCCATCAATGCCGATTACCGCAGCTAGGCGTGAGGCGGGCAATGAGTGACAAGCCGATCATACTCGTGGCTGCCTGCGCGCTTGCCGATGGGGACGGGCGTGTCCTTTTGGCACAGCGCCCGGAAGGCAAATCCATGGCCGGGCTTTGGGAGTTTCCCGGCGGCAAGGTGGAAAGCGGCGAAACGCCTGAGGTTTCGCTCATCCGCGAGCTGAAGGAAGAGCTGGGGATCGATGCCAGCGCCTCCTGCCTCGCGCCGCTGACCTTTGCCAGTCACTCTTATGAAAAATTTCACCTTCTGATGCCACTTTACATCTGCCGGAAGTGGGAGGGGATTGCCCAGCCTCTGGAAGGGCAGACCTTGAAATGGGTCGCGCCGAACCGGATGGAGAGCTATCCGATGCCGCCCGCCGACGAGCCGCTCGTGGCAACGTTGAGGGATTTGTTGTGATGATCGACCGGGCAGTATGTGTGAGCGGTGACATCCACCAAATTTTGGATGGCCAGTCCTTTACCCGCCGTTTTTTCTGCGATGAAAGCGGGGCGACGGCGCTGGAATATTCCCTGATCGTTGCCGGTATCGGCCTTGCCATGTTCGGCGCCACCTCGCTTGTGGGCGATGCGGTGGTCCAGATCTTCCAGGACATTGCCGCCAAGCTCGGCTCTTTCGAGTTCTAATTCTTTCTCATTCTTCGCTGGGCCCCGATTTTTCGCCGGCAGGCTTTTCGCTGACGCCGAGCGCGTCGGCGAGGCGCGTTTTCGCGCTGCCGGGGCGCAGCGGCTTTTGCTGGCTTTCATGGGGCGCCCAGCCCGTGACGTAATGAATGTCGAACGTGGCGCGAATGCGCCCGTCCGGGTCCGAAAACTTTTCCCGGTAAATTTCCATCATGCGCATCAGCGTGGCGCGGCGCAGCGGCGTCTTGCGCCGCTCGCTCAGCATGTTCGTTTCGCCCATGCCGCGCAGTTCGTTCAAAAGATGCATCGGCGTCGCATAGCGCACGGTGAGCTTGTCCGCATCCGTGACGGGAAGTGCAAAGCCCGCGCGCTGCATGAGGCCCCCGAGATCGCGGATTTCCGTGAAAGGGGCGATGCGCGGGGAAAGCCCGCCTTCGCATTCGATTTCGGCAAGGCTCATCGCCTCGCGCAGTTCGGACAAAGTTTCCCCGCCGAAAAGCGCGCCGATGAAGAGCCCGTCCGGTTTCAGGATGCGGCGGATTTGAATGAGCGCACCCGGCAGATCGTTGACGAGGTGCAGCGAGAGAAGCGAGGTGACGAGATCGGCGCTTTCCTCGGCGAAGGGCAAGGCCTCTTCATCCGCGGCCAGGCGCAAGGGCCGCGCCTTTTGCCGTACCTTTTGCTCAGGCCCGGAAAGCATGGCGGGGGAGAGGTCGGTTTCGACAATGGCGCCGATCTTATCCTCGGGCAGCGGCGCATAGGAAAGTGCGCCTTGATGGGCGCCGAGATCGAGTGCCAGCGGGAAGCTGCGGTTCACGGCCATGAGCCGTTCGGCGAGGTCCTCGCTGGCATGGCGGATAAGAAAATCATGCGCGCTGAAGCCCGGGGCCGCGCGGTCCCGGCGGCGGCGCAATAGCGTGCGGTCGAAAAGTTGCATGAGCCCTCATCTCGCTCGGCGCGGTAGGCGCGCACTATGACACGGGATCGTCTATTGGCAAGATGAAGGGGCGCAGGATATTTGCCGGGCGTTTCAGGTGAGCCGGGAGGGGCAAGATGCAGGCGGAGGCGGGGGAAGCGGGAAAGAGCGATGGCGCGGCCTTGCGCGCGCTCATGCGCCGGGCCGGGGATTTTCTTCTGCCGCCGCGCTGCCTTTCCTGCGGGGCGGGGCTAGACCGTCACTATGCCTTTTGCGCGCCTTGCTGGAGCGCCTTCGATTTCATCGGCGAGCCTTTTTGCCGGATCACCGGCGCGCCCTTTGCTTATGATCCGGGGGAGGGCGCGGTTTCGGCGGCAGCCCTTGCCCGGCCTCCCGCTTTCACGCGGGCGCGCGCGGCGCTGCTTTACAATGATGCCGCGGCCCGGCTCATCAGCCGGCTGAAATATGGCGATAGGCTGGAGCTTGCCCCAACCTTTGCCCGGCTGATGGCGCAGGCGGGCGCCGGGCTGCTTGCCGAGGCCGATCTGATTTGCCCGGTGCCGCTTCATGCCCGGCGGCTTTTATGGCGGCGCTTCAATCAGGCGGCCGAGCTTTCCAGAGCTCTTGCACGGCTTTCCGGCAAGCCTGCCGATCCTGAAATTCTCCTTCGCCACCGCCCGACAAAGGCGCAGGTGGGCCTCAGCGCGGGGGCACGGCGGCGCAATGTCGCCGGGGCTTTTTCGCTGAAAGCGGGCAAAGGCGCCAAGATCGCGGGCAAGCATGTGCTGCTGGTGGATGATGTGCTGACCACCGGGGCGACGGTGGAAGCCTGCACCCGGGTGCTCCTTAAGGAAGGCGCGGCAATGGTCAGCGTGCTCACGATAGCGCGAGTTGCGGGAGAGGAAGCGCCCCCTATATGATAAGCTTCACCCTTGTTGAAGAGTTGAGGATTATTTTGGCCAACGTCACCATCTACACCACCATGATGTGCCCCTATTGCTACCGGGCCAAAGCGCTGCTCGACAAGAAAGGCGTTACGTTCCGCGAAATCGATGTGGGCATGGATGCCGATGTGCGCCGCCAGATGATGCAAAAGGCGGGCGGCGCGCATACGGTGCCGCAGATTTTCGTCGGTGACACGCATGTCGGCGGCTGCGACGAGCTTTATGCGCTGGAAGCCTCCGGCAAGCTCGACCCGCTTCTCGCGGCCTGATTTCAAGAAGGAGCGGGATGGGGATGACCGCGGCGCCTTTCAAAGCGGCCTGCGTGCAATTGCGCACGGGCCGCAATGTCCAGGAGAATATAGAGGCGGCGAGCGCGCTCATCCGCGCGGCCCATGGTGCGGGCGCGCAGTTCATCGCGACGCCTGAAACCACCTCGCTTATGGAATTGAAGGCGGATGTGCTGTTCGCCACTTGCGTGGAAGAAGCCAAAGACCCCGCGCTTTTAGCTTTCCGGCAGTTGGCGGAGGAGCTTTCCGTCTGGCTGCTGGTAGGCTCGCTCGCCCTGCGTGTTGCGCCCGATAAAGTCGTCAACCGCTCGCTTCTGATCGGGCCGGACGGAAGCCTCAAAGCCCGCTATGACAAGATCCATATGTTCGATGTCGATCTGCCGGGCGGGGAGAGCTACCGGGAATCGAAGAATTACCGCGCGGGCACGGAAGCGGTGATAGCGGATCTGCCCTGGGGCCGCCTCGGGCTCAGCGTTTGCTACGATCTGCGCTTTCCTTATCTTTACCGCCAGCTTGCAAAAACCGGGGCCTCTTTCCTCACCGTGCCCTCCGCCTTTACGCAGAAGACGGGCGAGGCGCATTGGCATGTGCTTTTACGTGCCCGGGCCATCGAGACGGGCTGTTTCGTGATCGCGCCCGCGCAAGGGGGCACCCATGAAAACGGCCGCCAGACCTACGGCCACAGTCTCATCATCTCTCCTTGGGGCGAGATTCTGGCCGAAGCGGCGCAAGAGCCTACATTTATCCTGGCAGAGATCGATCCGGCCAAGGTTGCCGAGGCGCGCTCGCGCATTCCCGCGCTTGACCACGATAGGGCAGTTTTGGCACCTTCCGGCGCTTTTAAGGCTTCAGGAGAGGCATAGGCATGATCCGCTACCGGCTGATCTGCGATAAGGACCATGAATTCGACGGCTGGTTCCGCTCTTCATCTGATTTCGATGAACAGGCGGCAGCGGGCGATGTAATTTGCCCGCAATGCGCCAGCGCCAGGGTGCGCAAAGGGCTGATGGCGCCCTCCATTCCGCGCAAGGGGAACACGAAGCCCGAGGCGCCCGGCAAGACGCGCGCGGGCGCCGAGATCGCCGAGAAAGTCACGCTCATGATGAGCGAGCTGCGCCGCCATGTGGAAACGCATTACGATTATGTCGGCGACAGGTTTGCCGAAGAAGCCCGCCGCATGCATTACGAAGAAACCCCGCGCCGGGATATTTACGGCGAGACCACACTTGCCGAAGCGTGCGAGCTGATCGAGGAGGGTGTGGAAGTGGCGCCGCTGCCCGGCCTCGAAAAGCGCAAAACGAATTAGCGTTTCGCGCGCCTCATGCGCCTTGCTGGAAGACCGGCCAGCTTTCCACGATGCGCTCTTCCGCCGGGTCGTAAACGGCAATATCCCCGAATTGGAGGAAAACGAATTCGCTCTGTGTCGGGCGGAAGGTAACGTGATCGCCCGGCTTCAAGGAGATGTGGTCCGAATGGTTCAGCATTTCCTGATTGGTCGAGCGTCCGAACAGGGAATTGAGCTGCAGGCCTTGCGGGGCGACGGGTTTGGCGAGCCATTTGCCGCCATAGATGAAGGCGGTTTTGGCGCTGTTGCGGTCCCAGGCCGAGGTGAGGCCGTAGAGAAATTCGAGGCCCGGAATTTCCGTGCGCTCGGCGGTTTTGAGAACCGGGGTCGAGATGAAGGCCGCCGGTTCATGGCCTTCCAGCGTCGGAATGTCGAAATCGGTCGGTTTGACGAGGGCCGAACCCACCGCCACTTCATTGGCGATTTTGCTTTCCGTGTGAAAGCGGTAAGTCGGGCTGCCTGCTGTGTTCAGCGTCAGCGCGTCTCTGTTCCAGGCCTCGCCATAATGGGCGCGGGCGGTCTCCACGAACCCCCGATAGACGGCTTTCGAGTTTTCGATGGCGCTTTCCTGCCAGCCGAGAAGGCCGGGCACGCTGGCAAGGTGCGGGTCGTAGCCCATGAAGCCGGAAAAGCTGAGCCCGGGCGCGGCATCGATCGCCTCCAGCATGGTTTTGAGTGTGGCTTTGTCGCGCACGCCGCCCCTGTGCAGGCCGACATCGATTTCGATATTGACGCGCATGGCAACCCCCAGCGCCTTGGCAAGGTCTGCGTATTGCGCAAGGCGCTGGGGCGTGTCGATCAGCCATTCTACTTGCCGGGCCGGATCGAAAGAGCCGGGGGCGGCATGATCGTAGAACCGCGCCGCCGCTGCCACCGGCATCGGTTTGCCGAGGAGGACGTTTGCGCCGGGTACATTGGCGGCGACGTAATTGAGGAAGGGCTGATGGAAGACCATGAGCTTGTCCGTGCCCGCCCGTTCCATGATGCGTTTGACAAGGCCGAGCGCGGGCAGGGATTTCGCCACGATCCTGTAGCCCATGCCGGGGCTAAGATCGGCTTTTAACAGGTCGATATTCCGGTCGAGCGCGGCGCGGTCGATGACAAGGGTGGGCCGTTCCAGCTTTTCGCGTTTGAGCGCGCCCGTCATGGCATTGAAATAGGGGGTAGCCTCCGCACCGTTATTCGAAGGGCGCAGGCCGAAGAAACCGGCGGTGAGCCCGAGCGCCGCGCCGCCGCCGATGAGAAGGCGCCGGTCGATGGAGGCAAGCTGTTTCTTGAAATCGGCCATGGCTCAGGCTTCTCCGAAAACGTGGCGCAAATGATCGTTGAGGAAGATGCCTTCCGGGTCGAGCGCGCGGCGCACTTTCAGGAAATCGTTCCAGCGCGGATAAAGCGCGGCGAAATCGTCTGCGCCCAGCGTGTGAAGCTTGCCCCAATGGGGCCGGCCATCATGAGCGCGGAAAATCGGTTCCATCGCCTGGAAGTAAGGTTCGTATTCTTCTTCGTGATAGCGGTGGACGGCGATGGAGCAGCTCTCGCGGCCCGTAAAGGGCGAAAGCCAGAGATCATCGCCCTTCACGAAGCGGAACTCGATGGGGAAGAACACTTCGATATTGTTTTCCTCGATCGTGCGGCGCACTTCCTTCAAGGCATCGAGCGCCTTTTCGCGCGGCAGGTGATATTCCATCTCGTTGAAGCGCACGCCGCGCTCGCTCGGATAGATGCGCCAGGAGGTATCGACATAGACTTCTTCGGGCAGGTCTTCGAGCTCGGAGCGGATGAGATATTCGCGCAGTGACGGCGCCCAGCCCAGCCACTCCTGCAGCGCCTTCAAGGTCATCACGGCATCATCGTCATCGGTGCTGACGCGCGGACGGATGTCTTCATCCGTCTCGTCATGGGTGATGGCAAGGCACATACCCGAATAGGGAATGTAATAGAATTCGAAATTGCGGTGCTGCGCGGCGAGGCTCTCGGCCTCCTCCATCATCTGATCGAAGGGCAGGGACCAGATGCGCCGCGTCAGTTTGTAGGGCGTGCGGTTTTGCAGCGTGATTTTGGTGAGAACGCCGAGCGCGCCGAGCGAGACGCGGGCCGCTTCGAACACTTCCGTATTCTGTGACGGCGAGCAGGTCAGCACTTCGCCGCTCGCAGTGACGAGTTCAAGCTGGGTGATATAGCTCGACAGCGAACCGAACTCTGCGCCCGTCCCATGGGTGGAGGTGGAGACGGACCCGGCCAGGGTCTGCTTGTTGATGTCGGGCATATTGATCAGCGCTTGGCCTTTTTCTTCGAGTGCCTTGCCGATATTGCCGAGCCTTGTGCCTGCGCCGAAAGTGGCGGTCATGTTCTCAGCATCCGCATCGAGGACACCGGAGAGGCGGTCGAGGGAGAGCACTGTGCCCTCTGTCGGCACGAGCGCGGTGAAGGAATGGCCGGCCCCCACCGGGCGGATGGGACGCGGGGCTTCTTTAAGGAGCGCGGCGAGCTCGCCGGCCGTGCCCGGCGCAAGGCGGGCTTCGGGCAGACAGCTTTGCCCGCCCGACCAGTTCTGCCATTTGATGCGCCGAGCGGACTGCGCCAGCGCTTTAAGCGGCGTGCCGGCGGCAAGGGCGGCGGCGCTCACGGCGGCACTGGCCCCAAGGGTCAAGATTTTGCGGCGGGTAAGGTCCATGGTCCGGCTCCTGGGCTTCGGCTTATTTGAAACGGGATTAAGGCGCGCCTTCAGGCTGGGGCTGATTGGCGAGAAAAGCGATGAGCTTTTCGAACTCTTCCACAGAGCAGTCGGGGCAGAGGCCGAGCGGCGGCATGGCGCCGAAGCCGTTCAACGTGCTTTGCAGCAGGCCGTCCCTGCCGCGCCATTCCAGCCGCTTTGCCCAGGCTTTGATGTCGCCCGAGAGCGGCGCGCCGTTCATCGGGTCGCCATGGCAGGTCTTGCAGGAGCGGGCATATTTTTCGGCAAGAACGGGATCATCCGGCAGCCGCGCGCGCGCGTCCTCGGCGATTTCCTCCGGGCTGCGGGTATCTTGCGGCTCATCGGGCGCGCAGGCGGCAAGGCCCATAAGCGCGGCGCCGAGGCCGAGCGCCAGAACGGACCGGCTCGGTTTAAGCGGCGGCGCGGTTTTTCTTGAAGAATGGTCCGCGGCATATGCCGCGCTTGGGTTTACAGAACCGGGCACGATCATTCCCCCTTGATGTGCTGTTCTGAAGACAATGGCGGAAACGGCCGGGCCGATCAACAATAAATTAGTTATCGCTATCTTTGCGGAATTTCTCCAGCCAGGGCGCCCAATAGGCCCTGAGCTGACGCGAGGCCTCCTTGACGATGTCCTCATAGGAGAGCCGGTCTTCCTCCAGCGCCATTTCCACCGCGGCATAGCCCATCTCGACGGAAAAACGCGCCTGTTTCCAAGCTTTCTCGCGCGATTCCATCGGCGTGATCGTGGCCAGATATTCGACGATGAGATCAGTGACCTGCCGGTGGGAGGCAAGGCGCACATCCTGCAATGTGGGCACGGCGCGCAGAGCGCGCATGATGGCAAGGCCTCCCGGCTGTTCCACCGTAACGGTGATGGTGCGCAGCATGAAATCTTCCGCGCTTTCGAAAAGGCCGACCGGGTCAGGCTCGCCTTGCTCGGAAAGCCACGCCATCGCCACTTCGTTCTGGCGCTCCATCAGCCGGTCGCCCAGCGCGCGCAGTACGGCATATTTATTCGGGAAGTAGCGGTAGAGCGCGGGCACGGTCACGCCCGCATGTTCGGCGATCATATTCGTGGAGATACGCTCCACGCCTTCTTCTTCCAAAAGGCGGGCGGCAACATCCAGCAGGCGCTCATAGGTGGCTTTCGCCCGTTTTTGGCGCGGCTGAATTTTCGGTTCCAGGTTTACGCTATGATCCATACCGGTTGCCCTCCCCCTTTCCGGAGACTCTCCGGTTTCCTATCCGTCAATTAACGGACAGGCACGGCAACGAGCATGTAGTTTACGTCTCTATCGCCGCTGAGAAACCACCTATCTTGCAAGGGATTATACGACACACCGGTCAAGTGGTTCACTTTCAGCTTCTGGCGCTGCAAATGCCTCTCAAACTCCTGCGGGGTAATGAATTTGCGCCAGTCATGGGTACCTCGCGGCAGCCAGCCCAGCACATATTCCGCGCCGATGACGGCAAGGCCGAGCGCTTTCAACGTCCGGTTGAGTGTGGCGCAGATCATCATACCCTCCGGCTTCAGCATGGCGGCGCAGGCGGCCAAAAACGCATCGACATCGGCGACATGCTCGATGACTTCCATGTTCAAAATGACATCGAATTTTTCGCCCGCTTCCGCCAGCGCCTCGGCGGTGGTGGCGCGGTAATCGATGGCAAGGTCCTGCTCGGCGGCATGGACGCTGGCGGTCTTGATGTTCGCCTCCCCCGCATCCGCGCCCACGACCTCAGCCCCCAGCCGTGTCATGGGCTCGCTCAAAAGCCCGCCGCCGCAGCCGATATCGAGCAGGCGCAGGCCTTTCAGCGGCTGGCGTGCGCTCTCATCCAGGCCGAAATGGGCACAGACCTGGCTGCGGATATAGCCGAGGCGGACGGGATTGAATTTATGGAGCGGGCGGAATTTCCCCCGCGGGTCCCACCATTCCGCGGCCATGGCGCTGAAACGGGCGATTTCTCCGGCATCCACCGTGACCCCTTGCGGCCCTTGGGAGGGGTCTTGCGGGGTTTTTGGGCGCGGGCGCTTCCCGGACGGAGCCTTGGCAGAGGCGGGGGAAGAGGCAGGGGGTTCGCGTTTCGGGTTCATTCAGGACCTTCTGGGGCTTCCGGGGCCCGTGGGGGGCGCCTTTTCAGGGGCGGTTGCGACTTGCCGGGCAAGCCAGTATGTATGAGCCCGCCGGTGCGGGGCCGTAAAGTTTCGGATGTTTCATCACTTTCATCCAGTCCTTGTATATGAGCCAAGAGCGGCTGCGGTCCAGACGCCCGCATCAAAGAGGAGAAATGATGGCCCGTTTGGTCATGAAATTCGGCGGCACATCGGTAGCCGATGTGGAGCGTATCAAGAATGTCGCTGCCCACGTGAAACGTGAGGTGGACGCCGGCAACCAGGTTGCGGTGGTGGTCTCGGCCATGTCGGGCAAAACCAACGAACTCGTCGGCTGGGTGAACGAAGCGGCGCGCCTGCATGACGCGCGCGAATATGACACCGTCGTCGCCTCCGGCGAACAGGTAACGGTCGGTCTTTTATCGATTGCGCTGCAGGAAATGGGCGTTGCGGCCCGCTCCTGGCTCGGCTGGCAAGTGCCGATCCGCACGAACGGCGCGCACTCGACCGCCCGTATCACGGAGATCGACGGCACCAACCTGATCGAACGTCTCGAACAGGGACAAGTGGCGGTGATTGCCGGTTTTCAGGGCATCGGCCCGGACAACCGAATCACGACCCTTGGCCGGGGCGGCTCGGATACGAGCGCCGTTGCCATTGCCGCCGCCATCAAGGCGGAGCGCTGCGACATCTATACGGATGTGGACGGTGTTTACACGACAGATCCGCGTATCGTTGCGAAGGCCCGGCGCCTTGATAAGATCAGTTACGAAGAAATGCTGGAAATGGCATCGCTCGGTGCCAAGGTTCTTCAAACGCGGTCGGTGGAACTTGCCATGGTGCACGGTGTGCGCCTGCAGGTGCGTTCCAGTTTCGATGCGCCCGACGCGCCGCAAGGCGGCGGCGAGGGGGCAAATTACAATGGCCCAGGTACCCTAGTTTGCGGTGAGGATGAGATTGTGGAACAGGAAGTCGTCAGCGGTATTGCCTATACGAAAGACGAAGCGAAAATCACGGTCCAGAAAGTCCAGGATCAGCCCGGCGTCGCCGCGAAAATTTTCGGACCGCTCGCCGATGCCTCGATCAATGTGGATATGATCGTTCAGGACGTCTCCGAAGAAGACAAGCGCACGGATGTGACCTTCACGGTGCCGGCGAGCGATCTGGCCCGCGCCGAAGACGTGTTGCGCAAAGCGCAGGCCGATATCGGTTTTGAGGAACTGAAAAGCGATACGGATGTCGTGAAACTGTCGATCATCGGCGTGGGCATGCGCTCGCATGCCGGTGTCGCGCAAAAGATGTTTCAGACGCTTGCCGACAAGGGCATCAACATCCATGTGATCTCTACGTCGGAAATCAAGGTTTCCGTTCTGATCGATGCTGAGTACACCGAACTTGCGCTGCGTGCCCTGCATTCGGCCTATGAGCTCGATGCCGCGTGAGCGGCACCGGGCCCATAACGGCTTTGTGCGGAAACCGGGTGTCAACGTTCTCATTTGAGCCGGAAAGGTGACGGGCTGATGCGGCGCGATGTCGGCAATCCGCGCGTTTTGCTGCGGCGGCTCCGGGAGGCGATGGCCGAACCGGGCAGCCCGCAAAAACGCCTCGACAAGACCGTGGTTCTGATCGCGCAGAACATGGTCACAGAGGTGTGCTCGCTTTACCTCTTGCGCAAAGGCAATCTGCTCGAGCTGTTCGCCACGCAAGGTCTGAACCCTTCCGCCGTGCACCAGACACGGCTGCGGGTGGGCGAAGGTCTTGTCGGCGACATCGCCCAGCATGCCCGCCCGCTCAATCTGACGGATGCGCAGGCGCATCCCGCCTTCGCCTACCGGCCGGAAACAGGCGAAGAAATTTACAAGTCCCTGATGGGCGTGCCCATCTTGCGCGGGGGGCGGGTGATCGGCGTGCTTGTCGTGCAGAACCGCACGATGCGTCACTATTCCGAAGAGGAAGTCGAGGCGCTGGAAACCGTCGCCATGGTGCTGGCCGAGCTGATCGGTGCGGCGGATCTTCTCGATGCGGACGAGTTTTCCGAAGTGGCGGCGAGCCAGCCCGGCCAGCCGCATTATCTTGCCGGCACCTCGCTTTCCGAAGGCATTGCGCTTGGCCATGCGGTGCTGCATGAGCCGCGCGTTCATGTCACCCATCTCATCGCGGAAGATGTGGATCAGGAAATCGCGCGGCTTGAAAGCTCGGTCTATGAGCTTCGCTCTTCCATCGACCGGATGCTTTCCACCTCCGATCTCTCCCATGCGGGCGAGCACCGCGAGGTGCTGCAAGCCTACCGCATGTTCGCCAATGACCGCGGCTGGCTGAAGCGCATGGTCGATGTGGTGCGCACGGGGCTCACGGCAGAAGCGGCGGTCGAGCGGGTGCAGAACGACACGCGTGCGCGCATGCTGCGCCAGACCGATCCTTATTTGCGCGACCGGCTGCACGATCTCGACGATCTTGCCAACCGGCTCTTGCGGGTTCTGACCGGGGTCGGGCTTTCCTCCGTCAGCGCCATGCTGCCGGAGGATGCGATCGTCATTGCGCGCAATATGGGCCCGGCGGAACTGCTCGATTACGACAAGTCGAAATTGCGCGGGCTGGTGCTCGAAGAAGGCGCGGCGAATGCTCATGTCGCCATCGTGGCGCGCGCGCTCGGACTTTCGGCGGTGGGGCGCGCGGACGGCGTGCTCGATCATATCGAAGACGGCGATGCGATCATCGTCGACGGGGATACGGGCGAGCTTTACATCCGCCCCTCGCAGGAAGTCGTCGAAGCCTATTCGGAAAAAGCGCGCTTCCGGGCGCGGCGCCAGGAACAATATAAAGCCATCCGCCATGAAGAACCCCGGACGCTGGACGGCGTGCGGGTCGATCTCAATGTGAACGCGGGCCTGCTTGTCGATCTGCCGCATATGGAAGAATCGGGGGCGGATGGGATCGGTCTTTTCAGAACCGAGCTGCAATTCATGATCGCCTCGACGCTGCCGAGCCAGAAGGATCAGCAGGAACTTTATCAGGCGGTGCTCGATGCGGCGGGCGATAAGCCCGTCGTCTTCCGCACGCTCGATATCGGCGGCGACAAGGTGCTGCCTTACATGAAGGTGGCGAACGAAGAAAACCCGGCGCTCGGCTGGCGCGCGATCCGCATCGCGCTCGACCGGCCCGCGCTGTTGCGTCATCAGCTGCGCGCGCTTCTGGCGGCGGCGGCAGGGCGCGAGCTCAGGCTCATGTTCCCGATGGTGACGGAAGTTTCCGAATTCGTGCGTGCCCGCGCGCTCGTCGATAAAGAGCTGCGGCGGCTCGAGAAATTCGACAAGCCGCGCCCGACCGGGTTGCAAGTGGGCACGATGCTGGAAGTGCCCTCGCTTGCCTGGCAGTTCGATACGCTTTTACCGCTGGTGGATTTCGTCTCCGTCGGCTCGAACGATCTCTTGCAGTTTTTCTTTGCTAGCGACAGAGGCAACGCACGGGTTGCCCAGCGCTATGATTTGCTATCGCCCTCCGCGCTGAATTTCCTGCGCCATGTGGTGCTTGCCTGCCAGAAGCACGGCGTGCCGCTGACGTTATGCGGGGAAGTTGCGGGCAAGCCCTTGGAGGCCATGGCGCTGATAGGGATCGGTTTCCGGCGGATTTCCATGTCCCCGGCCGCCGTCGGCCCGGTGAAAATGATGGTCCGGTCGCTCGATACCGGCAAATTGGCCGCTTTCATGGAGGCGCTTTACGCACGTCCCGATGCCAGCGTGCGGGGCGACCTTTTGCGTTTTGCCGAAGAAAACGATATCCAGCTCTAGAGGGCAGGAAAGCATCCACAGGGCACCGGCACTCCGCATTGACCTATTTTGCCTTTGATTTCAGATAGATCGGTCATTGCGCCGGGCTTCGTCTTTTGATTTAGTTAACCAAACAGCGTTACGATCCTGGCAGCTTGGGTAGCGGACGGCCTTGATGTCCAGTTCTTGCGTCCGGTTCGCATTTGGGGATGCGGGCTGGGGCGTTTAGGCTGCAAGAGTTGATGAAAACGGCAAGAGGCGGTCCTTTGTCCTTGCCGGGTCCTTGCCAGGTCCTTGCGGGATGAAGGCAGGGCGCTGGGAGCCTGGCGGGCGCGGGGAAGCGGCCTGCAGGGTCCAATTGGGGTTTTGGCGAAACGAGAGATTCCGCGAGCGGGACTTATGGTGGATCAAGAAGGTTCAGATGCTGAGCAGGAAGCTGGCCGCCGCCGGCTCCAGCTTCGCGACATTCGCGACGATGTGCCCGAGACGGGCAGCCCCGCGGTGGAGCGGGTGGGCGACAAGCTGCGCGCGGCCCGGCTGAAACGCGGCGAGGATCTGGCGCAGATTTCCGAAAGCCTGCGCATCCGCCGCGCCTATCTTGAGGCGCTGGAAGACGGGCGTCATACGGCGCTTCCCGGCCGGCCCTACGCGCTGGGTTTCATCCGCTCCTATGCCGCTTATCTGGGGCTCGACGGGGCGGCGATGGCCGATGCCTATAAGCAGGAAACCGCGCCGCCCGATGAAACGGGCGAACGTGCCGGACAAGGCGGTCCGCAGGCCGGCAACGATGCGTTTTCCTTTCCTGAAGTCATCGAGGAAGCGCGGCTGCCGCGCGGCTCGCTGATCATTCTTTTCTTCCTTTTGGCCGGCGCAATTTATGGCGGCTGGTATCTGTCGATTTCCGCCGACAAGATGGTGAGCGAGCGTGTGCCGCCGCTTCCCGCGCAGAGCGGGGAAAGCAGTGCCGCGCCCGCCCCTTCCGGCGATGAGCCTGAAATCCGCTCTTTTGCGGGCGACCGGGCAACGGCGGCGCCGATGAGCCGGAGCCCTGCCTTGCAGCGCCAAGCGCTGCTCGATGACGCGCTGCCGCTCGAAGCTGGGCCGCTTGAAAATTCGGTTCCCGAGCCTGCCGCCCCCGCTCTTGAAGGCAGCGCGGGTGAAGAAACGGCGGGCGAAGAGCAGATGGCCGCGCTCACCCCTGCGCCCGGCAGCGAGACCGGGCCGAGCCCCGCCCAGACGCTCGACACGCGCGCTGGGCGGCCGGAAGATTATGAAACCCCGGATGGAGGCGAGGCGACCGCCACACCGCTCGATGGCGGGGCCGTTTATGGCGCGGAAGGGGCGGCCGCAGGCCGGGTCATCATCCGCGCCCTTAAAGATGCCTGGATGCGGGTGGAAGATCAGGCCGGCAACGTGCTGATCAATCAGACGCTGAAATCCGGCGATGTTTACCGCACGCCCAATATCGACGGGCTTATTCTGGTGGCCCGGGACGCGGGTGCCTTTGAAATTCTGGTGGACGATCAGTCGGTCGGCTATGCGGGCCCTGCGGGTTTGGTCCTGACCGGCAAGTCGCTCAATCCGGGCGATCTGCGCTGATCAGGGGTTTATGCGGCTTTTGCGCCTTTTGCGCCTTTTGCGCCTTTAATTCGCCCGGCAGGACGCCTCGCGGCCTTGATAGCTGCAAGCGCGCGTCCATTTTGCTATAGAACGCGAAACGGTTCTAAAAGACGGCAGCGGCCCTTGCGGCTGGCCCGGTCAAGCCTGCGGAAGGCAGTTGGTTCATGAGCATTCGTCCTTGGCGCGATATCGAGCGGCGCAAAAGCCGCCAGATTTTTGTCGGCAACGTGCCGGTGGGCGGCGATGCGCCGATCACCGTGCAGTCCATGACCAATACGCTCACTCATGACGTGGCGGCGACGGTGGCGCAGATCCATCAGCTGGAGGAAGCTGGCGCCGATATCGTGCGCGTCTCCTGCCCGGATGAACCTTCCGCGCGGGCGCTTAAAGAAATTACCGCCGAGGTTTCCGTTCCCATCGTGGCGGATATCCACTTCCATTATAAGCGTGCCATCGAAGCGGCGGAGGCGGGGGCGGCATGCCTGCGCATCAATCCGGGCAATATCGGTTCACCCGCGCGCGTGCGCGAGGTGGTGCAGGCGGCGAAAGATCATGGCTGCTCGATCCGCATCGGCGTGAATGCCGGCTCGCTGGAAAAACATCTTCTGGAAAAATACGGAGAGCCTTGCCCCGAAGCGATGGTGGAAAGCGCGCTCGATCATGTGCGTGTGCTCGAAGATAACGATTTCCGCGAGTACAAGATTTCCGTCAAGGCGTCGGATATTTTCCTGACCGTTGCCGCTTATCAGGCGCTGGCCGAAGCGGTGGATTGCCCCTTGCATCTTGGGATTACGGAGGCGGGCGGGCTGATGAGCGGGACGGTGAAGTCTTCCATCGGTCTCGGCTCGCTGCTTTGGGCGGGCATCGGCGATACGATCCGCGTCTCCCTTTCCGCCGATCCCGTGGAAGAGATCCGCGTCGGTTTCGATATCCTGAAATCGCTTGGCCTCCGGCACCGGGGCGTCAATATCATTTCCTGTCCCTCCTGCGCGCGTCAGGGCTTTAATGTCATCGAGACTGTCAAGGTGCTGGAAGACAGGCTTGCGCATATCTCCACGCCTATGACGCTCTCCGTCATCGGCTGCGTGGTGAACGGGCCGGGCGAGGCGACGCATACCGATATCGGTTTTACCGGCGGCGGCGCGGGCTCGGGCATGGTCTATCTTGCCGGGCTGCCGGACCATAAAATGGCGAATGACAAGATGATCGATCATCTTGTCTCGCTGGTTGAGGAAAAGGCCGCCGAAATCGATAAGGCACGGGCCGAAGAAGAAGCGGCAAAGAAAGAGCTGCCCCATGCGGCGGCGGGCGATTAGCGCGGGGTCCGTCGCCCTTTCCTTTTTCTTTGCAAGACCGGACCCATGATACCCCAGGAAAAGCTGCAGCGCGTTCTCGACCGGTTCGATGCCATTCAATCGGAAATGAATTCCGATCTGGCGCCGGACCGCTTCGTCAAACTCTCCAAGGAATTTTCCGAGCTCCAGCCCATTGCCGCAGCGGTCATGGAGTACCGCGATGCCGTGGCGGCGCTTAAGGAGGCCCGCGAAATGCAGGCCGATCCTGAAATGGCGGAGATGGCGCGCGAGGAAGCCGAAGAGCTGGAAGAGCGATTGCCCGAGCTTGAGCGCGGCGTCGAGCTGATGCTGCTGCCGAAAGATGCTGCCGATAATTGCAACGCTATCGTGGAAATCCGCGCCGGGACGGGCGGCGATGAAGCGGCGCTTTTCGCAGGCGATCTTTTCCGCATGTATGAGCGTTATGCCGCCGCGCGCGGCTGGAAGATCGAACTCATCTCCGTGTCGGAAGGCGAGGTGGGCGGCTATAAGGAAATCATTCTTGCCGTTTCGGGCGAGGGGGTTTTCGCGCGGCTGAAATTCGAAAGCGGGGTTCACCGGGTGCAGCGCGTGCCGGCAACGGAATCGGGCGGGCGCATTCATACCTCCGCTGCAACGGTTGCGGTTTTGCCGCAGCCCGAGGAGGTCGATGTGAAGATCGAAGACAAGGATTTGCGCATCGACGTTTACCGCTCGAGCGGGGCGGGCGGCCAGCATGTCAACACGACCGACAGCGCGGTGCGTATTACGCATATTCCGACGGGCATCGTGGTGACGCAGCAGGATGAAAAATCCCAGCACAAGAACCGCGCCCGCGCTTTGCAGGTGCTGCGGGCCAGGCTCTTTGAAGCCGAGCGCGAGCGCCAGGCGGAAGAGCGGGCGGCAACGCGCAAGGGCCAAGTGGGCTCCGGCGACCGCTCGGAGCGCATCCGTACCTATAATTTCCCGCAAGGGCGCGTGACCGATCACCGCATCAATTTGACTTTGCACAAGCTCGACAAGGTGCTGGAAGGCGAAGCGCTGGAGGAACTTATCTCGGCGCTGATCGCCGAAGACCAGGCCGCCCAGCTTGCCGCCATGGGCGATGTCGCGTGAGTAAGGCGCCGCCCTCCGGAGCTTTGCCGAGCCGGGAAGACATGCGCCGCCAGATGGCGGTAGAGCTCACCCGGAGCGGTATCGAGACTCCGGCGCTCGATGCGCGCCTTCTTCTATGCGCCGCGCTCGGCGTGGAAGAGATCGCGCTGATCTTAGCCCCGGAAGAAAAACTGAGCATTGAAGAGCGGGATGCCGCACAGGCCTTTCTTGAGCGGCGGCTTGCGGGTGAGCCCGTCTCGCGCATTCTGGGGCGGCGGGAGTTTTGGGGGCTTTCGTTCGGCCTCAATGACGCAACGCTCGACCCGCGCCCCGATAGCGAAACATTGGTGGAAACGGCGCTCCGTCATTTTAACGCGCCGGAGGGTGAAAGCCCGCGGGTGCTCGATCTCGGAACGGGCACGGGCTGCCTGCTGCTGGCGCTGCTTCATGCGCTTGACGGTGCTTGGGGGCTCGGCACCGACCGCTCTGAAAAAGCGCTGCGCATGGCCCGGCAGAATGCAGCGGCGCTGGGCCTCGAGCGCCGCGCGGCCTTTGCCTGTGCCGATTGGGGCGGGGCGTTTTGCGGGCGTTTTCACCTTGTGGTAAGCAATCCGCCTTATATTCCTTATGCGGATATCGGCGCCTTGCAGCGCGAGGTTAGAGACTACGATCCGCATGCCGCGCTTAATGGCGGTGAGGACGGGCTCGATCCTTACCGTGTTCTTTTCCGGCAGTTCGGTGCGCTGGCGCTTGATGGTGGTATCGGCGTTTTCGAGTTCGGTGCGGGGCAGGAAACGGCCTTGCTCGATCTGGCCGAGCGCGCGGCGCTCGATGTGATCGAAGTGGCCGAGGATTTGGCCGGAAAACCCCGCGTTATGGCCGTTCGCAGGCGATAAAAACGGGCAAAAAAGCCGCGTAAAAAAGACTTGGAAAGACCGGGCCCAGCGGCTAGGTTGCGAGTGAGGGTTGGCGCTTTGAGTTGCCGTCCCGCCCATGGATCCTTCTTCGATCTTTCATTCGGAGGAAGTTTTTCGACGGGCGGCAAGGCTTGGTTTCAGACAAACTTGATCTCAGGCAATCAAAGCATAATGGTAACGGGTGCCGTGATTGGGCACCTTCGCCAAACTTCTACGCATCATTGCCTAAGCAGTTCGCGCCTGACGGCTTCTACCGGCGGAATTGTGCGATGAGCGTATGAGCAGAAATTTCACGGCGGAAAAAGAATACGTTCTTTCGCTCCGCTCTAGCGGCGAGATATGCCGATCACATTATCGAATGGGCGTATAGCCAGTAGATAAATCCATTTTTTTGGACTGTTACGAGAGTCGAAAAACAATGAGGCAGGGTCAAAACCCAAAAAGAGCCCGCGGCCGTGGCCGCCGTCCGCAAAATCCGCTTGGACGGACCATGGACAGCAGCGGGCCGGATGTAAAAATCCGCGGCACCGTTCAGCATATTTGTGAGAAATATCAGGCGCTCGCCCGCGACGCGCAATCTTCGGGCGACCGGATTGCGGCGGAGAACTATCTTCAGCATGCGGAGCATTACTACCGGCTGATTCTCCAGCATCAAAGCTATTCGAACGACGAGGCGCGCCAGAACGGCGATGCCCGGCGCTCCGAGAGCCAGGATAATGGCGAGGAGGGCGAGTACGAGGAAGGCGGCGACGGCGCTGCAGCGCAAGGGGCTGGAGCACAAGGGGCCGGAGCACAAGGGGCCGGAGCACAGGCAGATGGCCAGCCCCGGCAAGCGCGCACACGCGGCGGCCGGACTCAGAACCGTCAGCCGTCACGGGACCAAGACCAGCGGAACCAGGCGGGGCAGGATCAAGCTCCGTCCGATGAGCGGGCAAACGGCGCGCAGGACACCGGGGAAACGGCTTCAGGCAATGGCCGCGACAACGGGCCGGCAGCCGAAGAAAACGGCGACGCCGAGGCGCAGCCCAAGCGCCGCACCACACGCCGGCGCCGCGCGCCGCGCAGCGATGCCTCCAGTGAGGGCGGCGATGAAGGCCCGTCGGGAACCGGTTCGGACGGCACGCCGGCGGAAGCGGCCCAGTAACGCGCTGCCGCGCGCAGATTTTCAATCCCACTCTTCTTGTGTGGCAGATGGGGCACACCCATATAGATGAAGCGCGGCGCCTTTAAGGGCCGCGTCATCTTCTGCTGTTTGTCTGGGCTTCAAGGGAAGCTGCGGCATGCGGCAGATCAATGCCACAATAGACATCTCGGGCTATGCTGATTTGATCGGGTAACCTTGATGTGCTGACAAGAGGACCGTCATGGATCTGGAAAAATATACGGACCGTGCGCGCGGGTTCATTCAATCCGCCCAGGGTTTGGCGCTGCGTGAAGGCCATCAGCGCCTGACGCCGGAACATCTGCTCAAAGTCATTCTGGACGATGAAGAAGGGCTTGCCGCCGGCCTCATCCGCAATGCAGGCGGCGATCCGGCCGCGGCTTTAAGCGCGGTGGAAGCAGCGCTTGCCGCCATCCCCAAGGTTGAAGGGGGCGGCGCCGGGCAGCTTTATCTCGCGCCTGAAACCGCAAAAGTTTTCGAGCAGGCCGAACAATTGATGAAAAAGGCGGGCGACAGTTTCGTCACCGTCGAACGGCTGCTTTTGGCGCTGGCCATCGAGCCGGGCACGGGCGCGCAAAAAGCGCTTTCGGCTGCCGGGGCCAATCCGCAAAATCTCAATGCCGCGATCAATGAAATACGTAAAGGGCGCACCGCCGACAGCGCCTCGGCGGAAGAGGCCTATGACGCCTTGAAGAAATATGCGCGCGATCTGACCGAAGAGGCGCGCAACGGCAAACTCGACCCGGTGATCGGGCGCGACGAGGAAATCCGCCGCTCAATCCAGGTGCTCTCGCGGCGTACGAAAAACAACCCGGTGCTGATCGGCGAGCCCGGCGTCGGTAAGACGGCCATCGTGGAAGGGCTGGCGCTGCGCATCGTCAATGGCGATGTGCCCGAAAGTCTTCGCAACAAGTCGCTGCTTTCGCTCGATATGGGCTCGCTCATCGCCGGGGCGAAATACCGGGGCGAGTTCGAGGAGCGGCTGAAAGCGGTGCTCTCGGAAGTCGGCTCGGCGGACGGGCAGATCATTCTTTTCATCGACGAAATGCACACGCTTGTCGGCGCGGGCAAGACGGACGGGGCGATGGATGCCTCGAACTTGCTCAAACCCGCCCTGGCGCGCGGGGAACTGCACTGTGTGGGCGCAACGACGCTCAACGAGTACCGCAAATATGTGGAAAAGGATGCCGCTCTTGCCCGCCGCTTCCAGCCGGTCTTCGTTGCCGAGCCGACGGTGGAAGACACGATCTCGATCCTGCGCGGGCTGAAAGAGAAGTACGAGCTGCATCACGGGGTGCGGATTACCGACAGTGCCATCGTTTCGGCGGCGACGCTGTCGGACCGCTATATCACCGACCGGTTTTTGCCCGACAAGGCTATTGACCTTGTGGATGAGGCGGCAAGCCGGCTGCGCATGCAGGTCGATTCCAAGCCGGAAGAACTGGACGAGCTCGACCGGCGGATCATTCAGCTCAAGATCGAACGCGAAGCGCTGAAAAAGGAAACCGACAGCGCCTCCAAAGAGCGCCTCGATCGCATTGAGCAAGAACTGGCCGAACTCGATTCGAAGTCGGCGGCGCTGACTGCTGCCTGGCAAGCGGAAAAACAGCGCCTGGGCGATGCGCAAAAGCTCAAGGAAGAGCTGGACGGCGCGCGCAACGAACTCGTGCAGGCGCAGCGCAAGGGCAATCTGGAGCGGGCCAGCGAGCTTTCCTACGGCATCATTCCGGCGCTGGAAAAGCGGTTGCAGGAACTTGAGCAGGCCGAGGAAGAAAGCGAGACGCTGGTGGATGAGGCCGTCACGAACGAAGATGTGGCGCAGGTCGTCTCCCGCTGGACGGGGATTCCCGTCGACAAGATGCTCGAGGGCGAGCGCGAAAAGCTCCTTCAAATGGAAACGGCGCTGCGCGGACGGGTGATCGGGCAGGAAGAGGCGGTTGCCGCCGTCTCCCGCGCCGTGCGCCGCGCGCGCGCGGGCTTGCAGGATCCCAACCGGCCGATCGGTTCCTTCCTCTTCCTCGGGCCGACGGGCGTCGGTAAGACGGAACTGACGAAGGCGCTCGCCGGGTTCCTCTTCGATGACGATCAGGCGATCTGCCGGCTCGATATGTCCGAATATATGGAGAAACATTCGGTTGCCCGGCTGATCGGGGCGCCGCCCGGCTATGTGGGTTATGAAGAAGGCGGGGCGCTGACCGAGGCGGTGCGCCGGCGGCCCTATCAGGTCGTGCTTTTCGACGAGATCGAAAAAGCCCATCCGGATGTCTTCAACGTGCTTCTTCAGGTGCTCGATGACGGGCGCCTGACGGACGGACAGGGCCGCACGGTCGACTTCAAGAATGTCATTATCATCATGACATCGAACTTGGGCGCCGAGTTCCTGGCCGCACAAAGCGAAGGCGAGGACACGGAGGCCGTGCGCGAACAGGTGATGGATGTGGTCCGTGCCCGCTTCCGGCCCGAATTCCTCAACCGGCTCGATGAGATCCTGCTCTTCCACCGGCTGGACCGCAGCCAGATGGACGCCATTGTCGATATCCAGCTTGCCCGTTTGCTGGAGCTTCTGGCAGGGCGGCACATCACGCTGGAACTGGACGGCGCGGCCCGGCACTGGCTGGCCGAGAAAGGCTATGACCCTGTCTATGGCGCCCGGCCTTTGAAGCGGGTCATTCAGCGCAATGTGCAGGACCCGCTTGCCGAGCTCTTGCTGGAAGGCGAAATCAAGGACGGGGAAACCGTCAAGGTGACGCTGGGCGAAGACGGGTTGCTCTTCAATGAGAAGGCAGCCGAGCAGGCGGCGGCGGAATAAGTCTGATGAAACGTGTTTGAGAAGGCCGGGCCCTGCCCGGCCTTTTCTTTGGTTCTTGTTTCCCGCTCTTGCCTCTGTTCTTTTGCCGTCTCCTGCTTTTAAGTTGGGGCGCAACAGGGGAGAGATTTCATGAGGAAGGTTTGGGCAGGACTCGCCGTCCTCTTGCTGCTAGCTGCAGCGGGGGCTTACTGGATCAATCAGTCGGCAAGCGGCATTCCGGGCTTTTATGCCTGGAAGGCGGTGACAGGCGCGCCTCATGCGGCTGACAAGGTGCCGGTCAACGGCATCGAGCTTTACTACGAGGTTTACGGTGAGGGGCCGCCGGTGATCGTGCTGCATGGCGGCACGGGCTTCATTGAAAGCATGCATTATCAGATCAGGGCCCTGAGCGACGCGCACCGGGTTATCGCGGTGGACAGCCGCGGGCATGGCCGCTCGAGCGAGCCGGCAGGCGCGCTGCATTACCGCGACATGGCCGGCGATGTCACGGCGCTGATGGATCATCTGGGCATTGCCAAAGCCGATGTCGTGGGCTGGAGCGATGGCGGCATTATCGGCCTGCTGCTCGCCGTCCATGCGCCGGAGCGTGTCGGCAAAGTCGTGGCGATCGGTGCGAATTACGATGTCAGCGGAATCGAGGGGGATTTTTCTTCGCTCAGTGCGGATGATGAGGCCTTTGCAGCGGCGCGCGGCATGTATGAGCGTCTGGCGGAGGACCCTGCACACTGGCCTGTCTTCTTTGGGAAGATCATGACCATGTGGCAGACGGAGCCCTCCATCACCGAGGCTGAACTGCAAGGCGTATCGGCGCCCGTTCTTGTTATGGCGGGGGAGTTCGATTCCACGAAACCGGCACATACGGAAAAAATGGCGGCGCTTTTGCCGAACGGCCAGCTCCATATCGTGCCCGGCGGGAGCCACTTCATCCCGCTGGAAAAACCGGAGGCTGTGAACGCTGCTGTTTTGGCGTTCCTGGCGGAATAAGCTTGGGCCTTGCGCAAAGAAAAGGCCGGAGAAGTCTCCGGCCTTTTTATGTGTGCCTTGCGCGGCTTATTCGGTGATATCCGCCTTGGCGACTTTCGTCAGCTCGGGCGCGGCAGCCATCTTCAAATTGATGTCTTGTTGAATGGCGGCGAATTTTTTGAGCTCCGCTTTCGCCAGTTTGCGCCCGGTCGGCACGCGGATTTTAAGCGGATTGGTCTTCTTGCCATTGACCATGACTTCATAATGCAAGTGCGGGCCCGTGGAGCGGCCGGTGGTGCCGACATAGCCGATCACCTGGCCCTGGCGCACGCGCCGGCCTTCCTTGATGCCGCGGGCGAAGCCGTTCATATGCGCATAGGCCGTCTTGTAGCCATTGGCATGGCGCAGCCGGATATAGTTGCCGTAGCCGCCATAGCGGCGGGCCATTTCCACCGTGCCGTCGCCTGCCGCATAAATCGGCGTGCCGGTGGGCGCGGCGAAGTCCGTACCCGAATGAAGTTTCGTGTAGCCCAGGATCGGGTGCTTGCGGCGGCCGAAATTCGATGAGATGCGGGCGCCGTCGATCGGCGTCTTCATCAGGAATTTCTTCATGCTCTGGCCGTTCTGGTCGAAATAGTCCCAATTGCCGTCACCCGGATCGAAGCGCCAAAGCTGGCGTTTCTTGCCGCCGACGGTCATGGCCGCGTAAAGAACCTGGCCTTCGCGCACCGCAACGCCGTTCTCGTCATAATCGCGGGCGAAGAATACCTCGAAACTGTCGCCGACGCGGATCTCGCGCTGGAAGTCGATGTCGTAGGAATACATCCGGATCAGCTCGACCGTGATGGCAGGGGGAATGCCTGCATCATTGGCGGCGAGAAAAAGGCTGGAATCGATGGTGGCTTTGGCTTGCACGTAGCCGGTCTTCAGCTCCGTGACGATCTCCTCGCCTTTATACGTGCCGTCGGCCATGCGGTGCACGGCAACCTGGCGGTCGACATCGGTCTTGATCGCCATGGAGAGCAGCGTGTTGGCGGGCGCCTCTTCATCCGCGTTCGCTGTCGCATCGGCCTCGCGCGGCCATTCCTCGAAAGTCAGTTCCAGTTCCTGGCCGGCACGCAGCTTGCGCGGGTCATAATGAGAGCGCATGGCTGCGATCGCCATATGCGCGTCCTCGCGCACGGCGCCTTTGCCCACAAGCACGCCCATCAGCGTGTCGCCGCGGCCGACGGAGACCGTGCGGGTAATGCGTTCCGGCGTGACCGGCGCTGCCGCTTGCGCCTTTTGGGCGGGCGCGTCGGCGCTCAGAAGTTCTTCCGTAATCTGATCTTTGGCGCTCAGCTCGGTTTCATCCGCCGTCTCGCCAAGTTCTTCCTGTGTGGTTGTCCGCGGCTCTTCCAGCCGCAGCGTTACCGGCGCGACAGAAGAGGCGGCAACCTGCGCGCGGCCTTCTTCATGCGGGCGCATATCTTCCACCAGCAGCTTGGGCGTGGCATCGGCCGCCAGAATGGCAGGTTCGGTGCCGGCATGCGGGGCGAGCAAGACGCCAAGGCCGATGCCGAGCAGGGCAAGGGACAAGCCCGCCATGCCGGCGGCAGCTTTCAGATACCTGCTGCGCTCGCTGGCCGAGGCGGTGCCGGGCACGGCCAGATACCCGGCCGATGCCATAAGACGTTCCTTGAAGGTGTGAAGGCGCTCTTTAAGAGATCGCTGCCATTTGGGTGTGTGCTGCGGCCAAGCAGTGTCTTCTGCCGCCCGCCAATACGCGGCGTTGCCGTTTCTCGATGAATCGTCCACGCGAGTCCCCGAATCGAACAAAGATACCCCCAATTCCCCAGGTAGCCTGCCTGCTTCACGCGAGGCGCCTGCTTCACGCAAGGAGCTTGCCTCGCTCAAACAGTGACCGTTTCCGCTATCCCCATAACGGTGATCCGAACGATGACCCGCTATGGAACAAGTGTCAATTGGCCACGCAGTATTCGGGCCAATATTTCCCTCGGTTTTCCGCAAGTTAGCCCTTTTTGTTCGACCGTACAGGAAGATCGCCTGCTAACGCCTTCCAATTGCTCGTCTTTTCCCAAGCATGGTTTTGAGTTTGTCACAAAAGGTCCAATAAACCGTGAATCGCCGGGCGATTCACCGCTTGGTTCCCGGCCAAGTACCGGCAAGGGCGGAAAACTGAGTCAATTCCGGAGCCGGTTTAATTGGTTTCTGGCGGAAGAAGGTGGTGGGCCGGGGAAGTTTTTTCGCCTCATCCGGGAGAATATTTTCATATTTTTCAGGGGGTTAGCGTATGCCGGTGAAAAAATTCAGAAATCCTTCAAAAAGGTGTTTGACACCCCCGGAGAGTCCCCATATAAACCGCGCTCACCGGGCCACGGCGCTTCGGCGCTCCACTTCCCGGTGGAAAGACGGTTCCTTCGCAAGGTCTTGCGTTTGAGCGGTTTTTGTGGCCAAATCGAAGATCCAACGCTTCGTACAAAGGCTGGCCGCCTCGTTAAGTTAATGAGGTGAATCAGCTTCTTCGGTCTGGAAACAGACTGACGTGTTTTGGGACGCCTTGCGGCTTAAAGCACACTTGCTCTTTGACATTGTGGTTTTGAGAAAGAGAAACGTGGACGGCGGGTCCTGGCGAGCTCAGGAACGTCTCTCGGGGCAACTTGAGAGAAACGCTTGAGCGCACAAGACACTGACTGTCTGACGTTTCAAAACACCCTGTCATTTGACCTTTTGGTCAAAAGACAATTTTGAGTGTTTTGCGTCGGCCTCGGTAGTTTCACCGGGGTAACAGTCGGATCAGCTCAATTTGAGAGTTTGATCCTGGCTCAGAACGAACGCTGGCGGCAGGCTTAACACATGCAAGTCGAACGCGAACGCACCTTCGGGTGTTAGTAGAGTGGCAGACGGGTGAGTAACGCGTGGGAACCTACCTAGGGGTACGGAATAACGCAGGGAAACTTGTGCTAATACCGTATACGTCCTTCGGGAGAAAGATTTATCGCCCCTAGATGGGCCCGCGTTGGATTAGCTTGTTGGTGAGGTAATGGCTCACCAAGGCTACGATCCATAGCTGGTCTGAGAGGATGATCAGCCACACTGGGACTGAGACACGGCCCAGACT
>NZ_BBIO01000010.1 GCF_000739695.1 Tepidicaulis marinus | reverse complement strand
CCCTCCGTATTGAGAGGGAATCATAAAACATAAATATCATTTTTAGCATTACGGTTTGGTAATACGGCAACGTCCAAACGAAAAACTCCCGCCTAGGGCGGGAGTTAGTCGGTGCATGGAACTAAAACTCAGATCAATCGAACGCTTCGTCCCAGGTGCCTTTGGTGGAGGCCTTGGAATATTCCGTTGCGCGGTTTTCGAAGAAGTTCGTGTGCTCGATGCCGTTCAGCATTTCATCCATCCAGGGCAGCGGGTTCTTTTCCACCCGGTAGATGGGCAAAAGCCCGAGCTGGGAAAGACGCGTATTGGCGATCCAGCGGATATAGGATTTCACCTGTTCGGCCGAGAGCCCTTCCACATCGCCTGCCTCGAAAGCAAGGTCGATAAAGGCATCTTCATGGTGGATGATCGTCTCGCAGGATTTGTAAATCTCGCGCTGCAAATCTTCGGTCCAGATTTCCGGCTTCTCACTGATAAAAGTGCGGAAAAGCTTGATGACGGAATTGGTGTGCAGCGTTTCATCGCGTGCCGACCACGTCACGATCTGGCCCATCCCCTTCATCTTGTTGAAGCGGGGGAAGTTCATCAGGATCGCGAAAGACGCAAATAACTGCACCCCCTCGGTAAAGGCACCGAAGACGGCGAGCGTCTTGGCGATATCCTCATCGGTGCTCACCCCCCATTCCTGCATATAGTCGTATTTGTCCTTCATCTGCTTGTATTTCATGAAGGCTTCATACTCGACTTCCGGCATGCCGATCGTGTCGAGCAAATGGGAATAGGCGGAAATATGCACCGTCTCGATATTGGAAAAGGCGGCGAGCATCATCTGCACTTCGGTCGGTTTGAAGACCTGCGAATAATGCTTCATGTAGCAATTGTTCACTTCCACATCCGCCTGCACGAAGAAGCGGAAAATCTGGGTGAGCAGATTGCGCTCAGGCTCGGTGAGCGATTTCGCCCAGTCCTTCACATCGTCGGCCAGCGGCACCTCTTCCGGCAGCCAGTGAATGCGCTGCTGCGTCAGCCAGGCATCATAGGCCCAGGGATAACGGAAGGGTTTGTATGTGGCGCGTTCTTCGAGAAGAGACATGGGATCGCTCCGGTTTAGGCTTCAGCACCAGATAAAGGGACTTGTGGCCCGGGTTTGACGCCGGGCCACGAAACGCAGCTTACTGACAGGACAGGCACTCGTCGTAATCCTGTTCGGCCGGATTGACGGCTTGCGCCGTAACCGGCCGGGAAGACGCGGCGCCCGCGCCGTTCATCGCAAAACGCGATTCCACGGCCACTTCTTCCAGCGTTTTCAGCGGCAATTCGGCGGCCTTCGATGGCGGCGCCATCAATTCGGACATCGCTCCGCCGCCTTGCGCCTTTTCGGCGCGCTGGATGGAAAGCGAGCGGCAGTAATAAAGCGACTTCACCCCTTTCTTCCAGGCCCGGTGGTGCAGCTGGTGCAATTCGCGCTTATGCACATCGGCGGCCAGGAAGATATTGACCGATTGCGCCTGGTCGATCATCGGCGCGCGGTCGGCGGCATGATCCACCACCCAGCGCTGATCGAGCTCGAAGGCGGTCTTGAAGACGTCTTTTTCTTCGTCGGAGAGGAAATCGAGATGCTGCACCGAGCCGCCATTCACCACGATGGAGGACCAGGTGTCTTCATCGTCGCGGCCTTTTTCTTCCAGCAGCTTTTTCAGATGCCGGTTCTTCACGTTGAAGGAGCCGGACAGCGTCTTATGCGTGTAGGAGTTCGCCGCGATGGGCTCGATGCCCGCGCTGGTGCCGCCGCAAATGATCGAGATCGAGGCGGTGGGCGCCACGGCCGTCTTGTTGGAGAAACGTTCCATCAGCCCGTAATCGGCCGCATCAAGGCAGGGCCCGCGCTCTTCGGCCAGTTTGCGGGAGGCGGCATTCACGCCTTCCTGGATCTGCGTGAAGATACGCGTGTTCCAGACCTTCGCCATCACGCCCTCGAAGGGGATCATGTTGGCCTGCAGGAAGGAGTGGAACCCCATCACGCCAAGCCCGACGGAGCGCTCGCGCATGGCCGAGTAAACGGCATTCGCCATTTCCGGCGGCGCGCGGTCGATAAAGTCCTGAATGACATTGTCGAGGAAGCGCATCACATCTTCGATGAAGGTCGGGTGATCCTGCCAGTCGAAATATTTTTCCATGTTGAGCGAGGACAGGCAGCAAACGGCGGTGCGCTGGTTGCCCAGATGATCCTCGCCCGTAGGCAGGGTGATCTCGGCGCACAGGTTCGAGGTTTTCACCTCGAGCCCCGCCAGCTTGTGATGTTCGGGCCGGGCGTTGTTCACCGTGTCCTTGAAGATCATGTAAGGCTCGCCCGTCTCGATGCGCGAGGTGAGCATGCGGATCCAGAGCGAGCGGGCCGAAACCGTTTTCTGCACGCTCTTGTCTTTCGGCGACAGAAGCGCCCAGTCCGCGTCTTCTTCCACCGCACGCATGAACGCATCGGAAATCAGCACGCCGTGGTGCAGATTGAGCGCCTTGCGGTTGGGGTCACCCCCCGTGGGGCGGCGCAGCTCGATGAATTCCTCGATCTCGGGATGATCCACCGGCAGATAGCAGGCCGCCGAGCCGCGGCGCAGCGAGCCCTGGCTGATCGCCAGCGTCAGCGAATCCATCACGCGGATGAAGGGGATGATGCCGGAGGTCTTGCCGTTGCCGCCCACCTTCTCGCCGATCGAGCGCAGGTTGCCCCAGTAAGAACCGATGCCGCCACCCTTCGCCGCCAGCCACACATTCTCGTTCCAAAGGCCGACAATGCCTTCCAGCGTGTCGGTCGCCTCGTTCAGGAAGCAGGAAATCGGCAGGCCGCGCTTCGTGCCGCCATTGGAGAGCACCGGCGTTGCCGGCATGAACCAGAGCTTGGAAATATAATCGTAAAGGCGCTGGGCATGGGCATCGTCGTCTGAATAGCAGGAGGCCACGCGCGCAAACAGATCCTGAAAGCTTTCGCCCGGCATCAGATAGCGGTCGCGCAGCGTCGCCTTGCCGAACTCGGTCAAAAGCGCATCGCGCGAGCGGTCGAGCTTGACCGAACGCCCGGCAGCCACCTGCACGCGCTGGTCGGCATGAGCGAACGGAATTTCCGGCTCATCGCTCACCGGCTCGCCCTGCATCTGGCGCTGGCCCCGCGCCGGTGCGTGATTGCCCGAGATAATGCCCGAAACCATGGCCTCAACGTCACTCATATCTACCGCTTTCGACGAATCATTGAACATTCTGGATCCCTCTACCCCGCTTCCGCCGCCGCTCAAAACGGACAAAAGTCCCTCGTTGGGTCCCCGTGCGGTTGAGACCCGTTCCCCGGCCACGCCTGTGGCCAGTCTTCCTCAATTTTTGGAAGCGCCGCCTCCCCCGAAGTGTCCCCAGCGGCGCAGCGCGTCTAGATATAGTATCTGCCGTTAATGCCGCGTCAACCTATTGCGATCCCAAGGGTGATTTTTTTTGGTTAACAAGCTCTTAACGCAAGGTGAAGCTCTCATGAAAAATGCTTTGGGTCCAGCCGCTTAAAGCGAATTTTGTCTGTTTCGCAACGCTTGCCTTTCGTGTCATCAAGGACACATTCAAGACGCTGATGCTTGAGTGCGAGACTCACCTGCCGATTTTCCTGAAACGAGGCTGCCATGACCGACCGGCGCACGCTCTATCCCGAGATCGAGCCCTATTCTTCCGGCTTTTTGAAAGTATCGGACTTGCACACGATCTATTACGAAGAATGCGGCAACCCGAAGGGCAAGCCCGTGCTCATCGTCCATGGCGGGCCGGGCGGGGGCTGCAACCCCACCATGCGCCGCACTCACGACCCCAAGGCCTACCGCATCATCCTCGTGGATCAACGCGGCTGCGGGCGCTCCACCCCCCATGCCGAACTGGAAGGCAACACGACCTGGGACCTGGTGGCCGATTTCGAAAAGCTGCGCGAGAAACTGGGTATCGAGCGCTGGCAGCTGTGCGGCGGTTCCTGGGGCTCGACGCTTTCACTCGCCTATGCCGAAACGCACCCGGAGCGCGTGACCGAGCTTATTCTACGCGGCATTTTCATGCTGCGCCGCTGGGAGCTCGACTGGTTCTACCAGCAGGGCACCGACGCGCTTTTCCCCGATGCCTGGGAGGCTTATCTCGCCCCGATCCCGGAAGCCGAGCGCGGCGATCTTATGGCCGCTTACTACAAACGCCTGACGGGAGACGACGAGGCGGAGAAACTCGCCTGCGCCAGGGCCTGGAGCACCTGGGAAGGCACGACGCTCTCTCTCCTGCCCGATGCCGAGCGCCAGGCCCGCTTCGGCGATGATCATTTCGCCATCGCTTTTGCCCGGATCGAGTGCCATTACTTCATGAACAAGGGCTTTTTCGAACGCGACGACCAGCTGCTTGCCAATGCCGGCCGCCTGAAAGGTATTCCCGGTGTCATGGTGCATGGGCGCTATGATGTCGTCACGCCGCTCAAAAACGCCTGGGACCTGAAAAAAGCCTGGCCGGAAGCCGAGCTGGAAATTATCGCGGATGCCGGCCACACGGCGACCGAGCCGGGCATTGTCGATGCGCTGGTGCGGGCGAGCGATAAGTTCCGGTCTTGAAGTTTTCCATGCCCTGCGCCTTCCCTCATACGCTTTATATCGTGCGGCACGGCCAGACCGCCTGGAACGCCGAGCGGCGCTTTCAGGGCCAGCGCGACACGCCGCTCAACGACAAGGGACGCGGGCAAGCGCGGCGGAACGGCGAGGCGCTCATGGAGGCACAGGCAGACCTTTCCGCGCTCCGCTTTATCGCAAGCCCCCTTGCCCGGGCCAGGGAGACGATGGAAATCCTGCGGGCCGCGCTTGGCCTCGATCCCCATGCGTATGAAACCGACCCGCTCTTGATGGAGCTTTCCTATGGCAGCTGGGAAGGCATGACCCTTCATGACATTTCCACCAACCACAAGCCTGAATGGGATGCGCGCGAGGCCGACAAATGGCATACCCCCCCGCCGGGCGGCGAATCCTACGCGCAAGGGGAAGCGCGCGCCCGGCAGTTTCTCGGCGCGCTGCAAGGCGGCACGCTGATCGTTGCCCATGGCGGCATGCAGCGCGCCTTCCGCGCCCTACTCGAAGACCTGCCGCGGGGCGAAGCGGCCGTGCTCGATATTCCCCAGGACAGGATTTACCGCTGGGACGGCGCGGGCGCGGGCTGGATATAAGTCACAACCGCACGCAACCTCTCCCACATAACAATCACGCGAGCGTAAGGCAGTTTCTGCTTTCAGCAGCTCTTCTCCCGCGATAGGCTTTTACTCAGTTAGTTTTGCGTAGGCGTTTCGTTCCCTTAACGGAGAAAGCCGATGCCAAAACCGCTTCTTCCCGCACTTGTGGATGCTACCGTCTCTGGGCGCCTCAGCGCCGCAGAGTTTGAAAGAGCACTGCACGAAATTCCCGCAGCCGAACTGGCCAAAGCCGCGCACGCCTTCGGAATTCAGGCCGACCGGCTTCCCGACGAGCCGGAACTTCTGGCACGTATTCTTGCTCGTGAAATTTTTCCCGCCTCACACCGAAAACCTGTGGAAACCGAGACGGCTTTTATCGGCGAATTCGTGAAAGCTGATCCGCATGGCAACCGCCCCTTCATCGTTCTTCAGGACAATGGCAAAGGTGTTCATGTCATACCGGCAGGAAAGGATGGCGCAGCAGAAAAAGGCCGTCCAAGGGGAGAACGTCCGGATGAGAAACTAGCGGGTCCTGGAAAAGAGACCGGGAACGACACCCCTGGAAGAGCACCTGACGGGGAAGCCCCTGCGCCGGAAGAACCCGGCGATACGCCGGGAAACGGGCTTCAGCCTCCCGTAGAGCGCAACGCAACGCCTTACTACCGGGCCAATATCAAGCTGGTTATGTATATTCCTTACGAGCCAAACAACTTTCCCGTGCCCAATCGCATTCTTCCGCAATGGCGCGGGCAGATGAACGGCATCGAGGACCCTGCGATGCGCCTTCTTCTGGCAACGGGCAACCCCCCGCCGCCGGACAGTTTCTCCGACCGTGCCGCTTTTCAACGTTTCGTGGATTCTAAAGAATATCGAGGCATCATTGATATCGATCTGATGTTCTGCTGCGGGTCGGATGGGCAAGTAACCCAAGGCCGGAAGAACTTCACTACCATCGTGGGGTTCACACCCTCTTTCGCCAACGTTCCCGTAGACCAGCTGCATCAGCATCATTTGGATCACGAGACCATGACCTCACAGGTGGAACGCGCATTCCAAAGCGGGGCAAACAACGTAGCGACGGCTATGTTGGACCAAGCGGCGTCGACGGTGACGCCTAACGATTTTGAAGTTCCGGCCGACGCGCTCAAGAAAGCTCTTGAGCACAACAACCATCCTTCGACGGCGGAGTCATTCTCACAAGGTGTGAGCCGGGTAAAGGAGAGCGAGTTAATCGAAACATCCACATCCTGCCGGGCTTACTTCGCGGAACAGCAGGTGCAGGTCAACCCTGTTGACAACGTGTTCTATTACATGCTCACGGGCTGCGTCCTTCCTTACGCATGGACGCAGCTGCGTATCGATTTTTGCTGCGACACACATACACTCGAAGTCGTTGCATGGGGTTCTTCTATCCCCAACCGCAATCTTTATATCAACAACCGGAAGGTCACGGCTTATGACATGCTGAGCCAAAACTTCGATGTCATCAAACACAGCATTCCCTTTGGTCCGCCTGAAGGTAACGCCGACTCAACCTTGGTCATGGACCCGACCAGCGCCGGACGCATGGCATTTACGCCGGAATCGGAAATCCGGATATCGAGAGCATTACCTGGCACACCCGGATGCCCGGCGAGTATTCCGTCCGATTGGCTCTATGATCCATGAGGCGCAAACCGCTGCTGCTCATGAAAACGGCGCCTCGAGGGCGCCGTTTCACGTCTGCTCTCAAGCGAGCACTGTTTACTTCACCATCACTTCATAGATCGACGTGGTGCCCGAGACTTCGTTGCCCACCGCCAGGAGCGGCTTGCCGTTCGGGGAGACATCGGCGCTAATAAAGGCAAGGCCTTCGGGTGCCAGATCACCGGCGGTGCCCGCTTTCGGGTCGCCCGCGAAATCGCGGTTGTTGACGTAACCGGCAAAACGCGCGGCGGCAGGCACCGTTACATCATAGACCATGATGCCGCCGGCCCGCTCGAGGCCGATAAAGGCATAGGTCTTGGCACCGACCTTGCCGACCGTCACACCTTCCGGCTCCGGGCCCTTGTCGTCGGAGCGATTATCGCCGCTATCGTTTTCGTCATTCGTCGAGTTGAAATTTACGCCGAGGCGTTCGGCGGTGATCTTTTCGAAATCCGAGCGGCTGTCGAACACCTGATTGCCTGCCTCGTCCCAGATGGAAAAGGAGCGTGACCCGAACGCCATGAGTTTTTCGATCTTCCCGTCGCCATCCGCGTCGGAGGAGAGCGGCGAGATTTTGAGGCGGCCGAGATTGCTCTTGGCCTGCAGCTCTTCAGCATTCGGGAAGGCTGCGGGGTCGAGCGCCACATCCTTGATGCGCGCTTCATCTTCGAAAGCTTCGTACTCGCGGCTATCACCTTCATTGGCGGTAACAAGATAGGTCTTGCCGCCTGCTTCATAAGCGGCGATGGAATCAGGCATATACATGCCCCAGACCGGCCAGGTGCCGAGCCGCGCCCCGCCATCCTTATTGGAAGGGTCGAAGGCGATCTTCGAATGGTCCTGATAACCGAGCCCGAAAACCTTGGTCACTTTTGCCGAAGCGATATCGACAATCGCAATGGCATTGTTTTCCTGCAAGGTGACATAGGCCGTGCGGCTGTCCGGGGAGACGGCGATATATTCCGGCTCCACATCCTGGGCAAAACTCGCGGAAGGATGGCCCATGCGCATCCCGTCGGGCAGCTTATCGCGCGAGAAAGCGCCAAAGCCTGCCGTGCGCACGCTCTTATCCGCGACCTTGATAATTGAGACCGAGCCTTCCGGGTCGGTTTTGTAATCATCGCTCGGCTCGCCTTCATTGGCGACAAGCACATAAGCGCCGTCCGGCGTGAAAGTCACCATGTCAGGCCCCGCACCCACTTCCACGGCGCCTGCTTCTTTGCCCTCTGAGGTAAAGAACACCACCTTGCCCGGTTCCTGGTCTGGATCTGCGGCAACGGCCACGGCAATGAGCCCGCCATGGACGGCGACCGAATTGGCCTTCTTGCCATGGGCCTTGGCATTGAGCACGCCCGCTTTCACCGGGCCCGCCGGGTTCGCAAGGTCCAGAATATCCACCACCTTGGCATCGGCATTAACCACATAGAGACGTTTTCCCGCCGGCTCATAGGCGACGATTTCCGCCGCGCCTTCATCGAAAATACCGGTTTTGTAAGTGCCCAGCAGATTAAGCTGGACGGCATCGGCGGCGAAGGCCGGCGCCGGGAGGCAAAGAGCCGCCATGATGGCAAGCGCGCGCGCAGTGCTCATGTCGCAAATTCCCTGAAAATGCCTGAAAACGAAGGCCCCCATGACCCCGTCCCATGGCGTCTGATGAAAGCTGGAATGCCATGCCCGCGCGACGGTTTTGTGACGGATTTGGGGGAGCCCGAAGCGATGCAGAGGGGCCAGAATGTCCGCTTCCATTAACAGCCACTTAACCCGGTCATGCGATATTGAATGGCCCGGGAAACCATACCGGGAGGGAACCGAATATGGCGGCCAGGCCGCTTTATCAGGGATATCGCGCGCTTATGGCCCCCATGCCTTCATCCGCTATGCCACAGTCCACGCCGCGGCCGAACCTTGCCGAGTTGCGCGCCGAAGCAGCTGAGATGATCATGCTGCTGATGGGCGCGGACGAGGTTGCTCCCAAAGACCGGCAGACGGCGCACGATCTGCTCGATCAGCTTTCCCGCGACAAGGAAGCGCAAGTGCGCGCCGCCCTTGCCCATGCCATTTCTTCTTACGCGCTGCTGCCCCGCCCCACCGCCCAGCGCCTTGCCGAGGACATCAGCGAAGTCGCCATTCCGGTGATCACGGATTCGCCCGTTCTCCACGACGATTTTCTGGAAGCCATGGTACGCCAGATGCAAGGGGATGACCCGCGCCAGCACGCCATCGCCTCGCGCCCATCCGTTTCCAGCCGCGTGTCCCACGCGCTGGTGGAAAAAGAAGATGCCGAACTTGCCGCCACGCTGTTGAAAAACGAAGGCGCGGAAATTTCAGAGCACACGATGGAAGCCGTGATCACCTATCACGAGCGCCATGGCGATGTGCTTAAACTCGTTGCTCACCGCAAAGACCTGACGCCCAAAACGGTCAAGCGCTGCCACCTGATGATCCTCGACAATCTGGTCGAAGCGGAAGTTGCGCAGGAAATGCAGCGCGTGCTTATGGAAACCTATGAGCTGCCTGCCGGGCTTGCCGAGGATATCGTGCTGAACGCGCGCGAACAGATGATCGCCAACCGCCTGCCCGCAGACGAGGACAACGCCCATGAGGCCGAGCTTCTGGCGCTGGCCGAACTTCTGCACAATCAAGGCGAGTTGACGCCGACGCTGCTTTTCCGCTGCGCCTGCACCGGCGATCTCGATTTCCTCTCAGCCGCTTTTCAGGTGATGTGCGAGGAAGAAGCCGAAGCCGTGGTCTTTGCGTTTTATGCGCAGGGCGAGGACAGTTTCCGCACGCTCTACCAGAAGGCGGGTCTTTCGCCCTATTTCCGCTATGCGATTACGGCGGCGGTCAAGGTCGTGACGACCCGCAAGAAAAAGGGCCTGCCGATGCATCCGGAGGCCTTCGTGCCGGAGATCGTCGAAAAGATCATCCGCTTTTACCGCAATATCGGCCCCGGCACGGTGGAGAATGTGATCGGCCAGCTGAAGCGCGAAGCCCAGCGGGCCGACCAGCGCGGCTAAGCTTTTAAAAATTCACCCGCGACGTATAAGCCCCGTCCACGACCATGTTGATACCGCTGGTAAAGCTCGAGGCCGGGCTTGCCAGAAAGACGGCGGCATTGGCGATGTCCTGCGGGCTCGCCATCCGGCCCATCGGGTTTTTCTCCATCGCTTCTTTGAACGTGTCGGGCATGTGCTGCTCAATCATGTCCCAGACCCCGCCTTTGAAATAGACGGTGCCGGGGGAGACGACATTCGTGCGCACATGTTTTTTGGCCCCCGCTTTCGCAAAGCCCTTTGCCATATGAATGAGCGCGGCTTTCATGGCGCCATATGCATTGGGCGAAGAGGTTTCCGCCGCCGAGACGGAAGAGATGATGACGAAAGAGGCATCACCGTTCGCGGCTGCGGATTTTTCCAAGTGAGGCCTAGCCGCTTCCATGGAACGCTGCGCGCCCATGACATCGACATTGAAACCGGCCTGCCAGTTTTCCTCAGCATTGCCGGCGCTGAGCGCGCTGGCATTGGAAACCAGAATATCGATGCCGCCCAACTCTCCGGCGGCTTTCTCGATAAAGGCTTTGAGCGCCGCGCCATCGGCAATATCGACGCTCGCCCCGCTCGCCTTCACACCCTTGGCGGCAAGCTCGCTCACCGCCGCATCGATCTGATCCTGATTGCGCGCGCAGATCGCAACATTGCAGCCTTCATCCGCCAGCGTGTCCGCGATCGCCCGGCCAATGCCGCGTGTGCCGCCCAGAACCACCGCCCGCTTGCCTTTAAGTCCCAAATCCATGCCGTCCTCCCGTTTTCAGTGATGATTGGGTCTGAGCCTATAGAAACGACGCAGCGTCCGAAAGGCTTCGCAGGAGGCCAATTGACGGGCATTTTTTCGGCGCTAGGTTGGAGGGCAAAGAGCGAGGAGTTTTCCCCATGGAACTGGCAATGGCGGCGGAAGATGCCGCATTCCGCGACGAGGTTCGCGCGTTTCTCGACACCCATCTGACCGACGAGCTGCGCGAGGCGGGCCGGCTGACGACCAGCGTCTTCACGGACCGCGACTACAACCTCAAATGGCACAAGATCCTTTATGAAAAGGGATGGGTCGCCCCCAATTGGCCGGAGGAATATGGCGGCACGGGCTGGAGCGAGATGCAGAAATATATCTGGTCGTCCGAATGCGCCCGCGCCCAGACACCGAACCTCTCGCCCATGGGCCTTCGCATGTGCGGCCCGGTGATCATGAAATACGGCACGCAGGAGCAGAAAGACTTCTACCTGCCGCGCATCCTGGCCGGCGAGGATTACTGGTGCCAGGGCTATTCCGAGCCGGGCTCGGGCTCCGACCTTGCCTCGCTGCAATGCAAAGCGGTGCGCGAGGGGGATGAGTACGTCATCAACGGCACGAAAATCTGGACCACCCATGCCCATTTCGCCAACCGCATGTTTTGCCTCGTGCGCACGGATGCAAGCGGCAAGCCGCAGCAGGGCATTACCTTCCTTTTGATCGATATGGACACGCCCGGCCTCAAGGTCGAGCCGATCCTCACCATGGCGGGTGACCATGAAGTCAATCAGGTCTTCTTCGACGATGTGCACGTGCCGGTGAAAAACCGTGTGGGTGAAGAAAACGATGGCTGGACGGTCGCCAAATACCTGCTCGAATTCGAGCGGGGCGGCGCTTATGCGGCAGGCCTTGAAGTCAATATTCAGCAGGTCGAACATATCGCCCATCAGGAAGCGGCCGATGGCGGCAAGCTGATCGACGATCCGGCTTTCAAAGCCAAGCTCGATGACGCCGCGATCCGCGTCAAGGCGCTGGAAATGACCGAGCACCGCATCATGTCCGCGATGTCCGCAGGCCAAAACCCGGGACCGGCCTCTTCCATGCTGAAGGCGGGCGGCACGGAACTGAAGCAGCTTATCGATACGCTAGCGGTCGAGGCGATCGGCTATTACATGGCGCCTTTCGAACGCGAAGCGCGCGAGCCCGGCTCCAATATCGCGCCGGTGGGTCCCGATTATGCGCTCACCCCCATGGCGACCTATCTCAACAACCGCGCCTCTTCGATCTATGGCGGCTCGAACGAGGTTCAGCGCAACATCATGGCAAAACTGGTGCTCGGGCTTTAAGCCCGGGCGCTCTGCGCCCTCTCTCCCGTTTCCTCGCGGATCATGTCATCGATCTCGCCGAGCAGCGCGTTCCAATCCCTTTCCATCGCCTCCGTCCAGTCCGCGCCCAAAATATCCTTGAACGTGTCGCGCAGAATGGGGAAGAACGTGCCGAAGACATCCGGCGCAATGCCGAGATTGTCATGGTTAACGAGTTCGGAGCGGATGAAATGCGGCGCGATATGGCGCTCGCCCGTAAAGTCGATCAGGTTCTCCAGCACTTCCTGCAGCATATGGCCTTTGGCGGCATCGTCCTTGTCGAGGACGAAGAGCGGCTTCATCTGCGGGTGCTGCTCGAAGAGTTTGGCATAAACGGCCCCCGTCGGATCGGCGCAGCGCTCGCTGACCTGCTCCAGGCTTTCCATCACAGCTTCGCCCGCCATCACCCTTCCCCTTAAACCTTGCGCTTGATCAGCAGCGTCGTTGTCTGCGTGAAGACAGTTTCACCGTCCTGATTGGCCAGTATATGCCGGTTCTTCACGATGCCCCTGTCCGGCTTCGAGCCGGAAGGGCGTTTTTCTATACATTCAATGGTCAGCGTCAGCGTATCGCCGAGCTTGGCGGCTCTATGAAAGCGCACTTCGTCATAGCCGAGCGCGCCGATCACCGCCGTTTCATGGGGAAGACGGCTTGCGAGCCACAGCACCACCGCCTGAATATGCGTGCCGCAGGCAGTCAGCGTGCCATAGACGGATTGGGAGGCCGCCTCCTTGTTAATGTGAAAGGGTTGCGGGTCCCATTTGGCGGCGAAGGCGACGATCTCTTCTTCCGTCATTTCATAGGCCGCATCGATGGGCCATTCCTCGCCCACGTCAAAATCGTCGAAATAGCGCATCTCGTCCCTGCCTTTCCGCACTCTTTCCGGGGGGCTTTTCAGGAGGCCGGCTAGGGATGCCGGCGCAATTCTTCTAAAAGCGCGCCCAGTGTCTTTTTCGCTTCTTTTTCGCCGAGGCCGAGATCGGCGAACTCGCCTTCCGCCACCCCGTCGCAGAGCCGTTCAATTTGAAGCAGCAAAACGGCAAGCTCCGCAAGGCGGCTTTTGGACGCGCCGGGCCCGGCTACCCTCGAAAGCTGACGCAGCCGGCTTTCGGCCCGCGCGGCGCGCACGGCCTCGTCTTCCACGGCAAGCTGCCTCAGCGAGCGGCGGAATAAAAGATGGTTCCGGTGATGGGAAATCACCGCTTCAGCCAGCTTTAAAGACGGCGCTTTTTGCGCGGCAAGGCCGGCTAACATCTCCCGCTCCGCTTCTTCCCAGTCCCGGTAAACGGCAAGGAAGATGTCGGTCTTGTCCTTGAACCAGCGATAGAAAGTTTGCGGGGCAAAACCCGCGCGCCGGGCAATCTTATTCGTGTCCGTGCCCGCAAAGCCATGAGCATTGAACTCTTCAGCCGCCGCGCGCGTCAGGCGGCGGGGCGTTTCCCCCTTGCCGCGCGCGCGTTTTGCGCCTTGTGCCGCCTGTGCGCCTCGTGCCGATTCTGCTTCTGCCATAGGTCCCGTGATACCCGCCTTTGCCCGCCGCGCCAATTACCGCTCTTGAAATACCCTAAAAGTGATATATCTATCACTAAACTTGAACGGGAGGCAGAAAATGAACGCACGAGCCTGGACGGGAACGCCGGAAGATGCGGAAATTGTGGAAGTTGACGGAGTGCGGCTCGCCGTTGCCCGCTCCGGGCAAGGCCCTGCGGTCATTTGCCTCCATGCCATCGGCCACGGGGCGCGGGATTTCGAGCGCTTTGCAAAACTTGCGGGCCGCGATTTTGAAATCATCCGCCTCGACTGGCCGGGCCAGGGCCGCTCCGGCCCGGACAACGAGCCCGCCAGTGCCGCGCGCTATGCCGAGCTTCTCTCCGGCGTGATCGAGAAACTTAGGATCGAACGCCCCATCCTTCTTGGCTGCTCCGTCGGCGGGGCCGCCGCGCTCATCTATGCCGCGAGCGTACCCGGCAAAGTACGCGGGCTCGTTGCCTGCAGTCCCGGCGGGCTCATGGAGATCGACGCAAAGGCCCGCAAAGCGATCGGCCTCATGGTGAAGTTCTTTTCCGCCGGCGAGCGCGGGGCGCGCTGGTTCGCGCCCGCCTTCCGCGTCTATTACCGCTTTCTGGTGCTGCCGAAACGCCCGGCCGCGGCGCAAAGGCGGCGCATCGTTGCCGCCGGTTATGAAACCGCCCCGGTCTTACGTGCGGCATGGGAGAGCTTTGCCGCGCCCGAGGCCGACATCCGCTCCCTCGCCCTTTCTCTCGACATTCCTGTCTGGTTTGCCTGGGCGAAAGGCGACCGGATTGTGGCGCTGAAAGCCAGCCTTCCCGTAATCAAACAAATGAAGAAAGCCGGGCTCACCACTTTTCCCGGCGGCCATGCACCTTTCCTCGAACGGCCGAAAGCTTTTGCCAAAGCCTTCACCGCGTTTGCGAAGACGTTACCTGCATAACTTCTCACGCAAAAAGCAAAGGGCCCGCGCGAGGCGCAGGCCCTTCAACTCATTCATGCCCGAAATCTTAGAAGATTTCGAAGAGGCCGGCTGCGCCCATGCCGCCGCCGATGCACATGGTCACAACGCCGTATTTGGCGCCGCGGCGCTTGCCTTCGAGCAGGATGTGGCCGGTGAGGCGCGCACCCGTCATGCCGAAGGGGTGGCCGATGGCGATGGAGCCGCCATTGACGTTGTATTTGTCGGGATCGATGCCCAGCGTATCGCGGCAGTAGAGACACTGGCTGGCGAACGCTTCGTTCAGTTCCCAAAGGTCGATATCGTCGACTTTGAGGCCCGTGCGCTCCAAAAGACGCGGGATCGCGTAAACCGGGCCGATACCCATTTCATCGGGCTCGCAGCCGGCAACGGCAAAGCCGCGGAACGCGCCGAGCGGCTCGAGACCGCGGCGTTCGGCTTCCTTGGCTTCCATCAGGAGGCAAGAAGCGGCGCCGTCGGAAAGCTGCGAAGCGTTACCGGCGGTGATGTACCGGCCTTCCTTGACCTTCTGGCCGTTCTTGAAGACCGGCTTCAGCGAGGCAAGACCTTCCAGCGTCGTGTCGGGACGGTTGCATTCGTCCTTGTCCACCACGTAATCGACGATGGTTTCTTCGCCCGTTTCCTTGTTGACCTTTTTCATCTTGGTCTTCATGGGAACGATTTCATTGTCGAACTTGCCTTCGGCCTGGGCCTTGGCAATCAGCTGCTGCGAGCGCAGCGAGAACTCGTCTTGCGCTTCACGGGAGATGCCGTAACGCTCGGCAACGATTTCAGCCGTTTCGATCATCGCCATCCACAGTTCCGGCTTTTCCTGCATCAACTTCTCTTCGGTGAAGTTGTTGAGGTTGAGGCCCTGCATCTGGGTCAGCGAAATGGTTTCAACGCCGCCGCCGATGGCGACCGGCACGTTGTTGTTGACGATCGCGTTGGCAGCCATCGCGATGGTCTGCAGGCCCGACGAGCAGAAACGGTTGACCGTGGTGCCGGAGGTCGTGACCGGGCAGCCGGCCCAGATGGCGGCGGTGCGGCCGACATTGTGGCCCGTGGCGCCTTCCGGCGCGCCGCAGCCCATGATCACGTCTTCGACTTCACCCGGCTCGACGCCAGCGCGCTCGATCGCGTGTTTGATGGTGTGCCCGGCGAGCGCCGCGCCGTGGGTCATGTTGAAACCGCCGCGGCCGGATTTCGCCAGACCCGTGCGGGCGGTCGAAACGATGACTGCTTCCCTTGCCATGATAGATCTCCCTTATGGTTCAATTTGCACGACAGAGCCCGGCGGTGCCTGACCTTGGAGGAGGCAGGGACACCATAAAGCGCGGATTCCGTTACGTTCCCAATGGTTGGCGGCACCATAACGGCCCGAGTGCGCCCTGGGAATCAAAAAAATTGACCAGTGACGTGCCAATTCTGAACCGCAACTCGCAGGAATCCGCGCCTTTTTGAAAGCTGCGCGCGCCGGGGTGCCTCGAAATCGCCTTAAAACCATCACGCCGCCGCCTTTGGAGCACCCAAGACGTGCCGGATTCCGCTGCCATCTTCATTCTCAGAACAAAGGGCCTTCCCCGCTCGTTCACATGATTGAGAGCAGAGAAATGTCGGGGCAGGGCTTCACAGATGGAGTGTGACGATGACCCGCGCTTATATGCCGATCCGCACTTTTACAGCTCCGGCCGCTTTGGCAGCCGGCCTTGCGCTTGTCGCAGGCGCCTTCATGCCCACGGGCGCCATTGCACAGCCGGCCGCCGCTGCGCCGGGGCACATCCTCACTTGCGCCAGCGCGCCGATGGAAGCGGCAGCTGCCGAAAGCATCGAGCAGCGCGCCGTGACGGTGAGCGCGGAAATCGCGCCTGCTTTCGACAGCGAATTTGAAGACGGCCCCCGAGAGAAAGTTTCCATGCCGGTCTATTTCAAGCCCGGCGGCAGCGACATGACGCCGGAGGCCCGCGAGGCGCTTTCCGCCTTTGCCGATGAAGTGCTGACGGAAGGTTCTGCCCGCATCGCGATTTCCGCCGCGCCCTCCTTCATGCCTGCGCTTTACGGCGAAACGGCAACGCAGCGCGCAAGCGCCGTGCTCGACACGCTGATCGAGCTTGGCGTGCCGGCCAGCATGATTTCCCTCGAGCCGCTCGACAGTGAGCGGACCGTTCCCACCGCAACCCTCAGCGGTGACAGCCAAGACGTGTGAGAAACACGCTTTAAAAACCCCTCCTCGTTCCTCGATGCTTCCCCGGTGATGTTCCCTCGCGTCACCGGGGTTTTCTTTTGCGCCGAGGAACTTTACTCGCCGATGAAATGCAAAATGACGCTGCGCTGATGCGCCATTGCCCGGTGCTCGAGCAGCCATATCCCCTGCCAGGTGCCGAGCCCCAGCCGCCCGCCGATGACGGGAATGGAAAGATGGGTCTGGGTGAGCGCTGTTTTCAAATGCGCGGGCATATCGTCCGGGCCTTCCGTGTCATGGGCATAGTCTGCCTCTTCCGGGGCAAGGCGCGCCAGGAAATCCGTCAGATCGCGCATTACATCCGGATCGGCATTTTCCATGATGGTGAGCGAGGCGGAGGTATGGCGGATGAAAACGCTGAGCAACCCCTCTTCCGCCTCGATCTGGTCAAGCCAATCGCGAATCTCCGCCGTCAGTTCAAGCGCCTGGCGCGCACCGGTTTCAAGACGGATGGTTCTGTGCCGTTGACGCATCATGAAGCTCGTCCCTTTCCTGATCTCTTTTCATGGCCGCGCGAAACAGGTAGATAGCCTCAGTCACGCCGAACGAGGCTGGCCTATCGATCGTTGCCGGATCCCAAGGAGTATAAAGATGAGCGACGCGCCGACAAACGAGCAAGACCCCGGCATGCTTCTTAGCCAGTTTGCGCAAGAAGCGATGGGCGCCGCGCTTTCTCCCCGCCTTGATGGAAATGACCCGCTGACGCTCAGCTTCGATGTCAAAGACGCGCATCTGGCAAGCGGCGCGCTCGATGCCGGCTATGCGATGGGCTTTGCCGCGCTCGCGCTCAGGCTTTTGGCGGCAAGCACGGCGGGCGGCGACACGGCCAGCCCGCTTTCCATCAATTCCGATTTTACCGGCACGGCAAAGGCCGGTGAGCGCGTCACCGCCTGCGCGCAGATCACGCGGCGCACCCGCTCGGTGATTTTTTCGGATGTCTCCTTAAGCGCAAACGGGCGCAATCTTCTCACCGCAACGGCGGTGTACAAGATCACGCCCGCTGAATAGCGCTTTAGCTTAGACCGCTCAGACGACGTCCATCGGGTTCTTGATGGGCGGCAGGTCGTCGAATTCCGGTTCGCGTTTTTCCATCTTCGCTTTAAAGGCTTCGGCCATATCCGTGCCCTGATACATGCCCGCCTGCCAGACGGCGATATGTTTCAGGCCATCGGCAATGGAATGATCGCGCGCATAGTTCAGCATTTCCTTCGAGCCCCAAACGGCCAGCGGCGTTTTGGACGCAATCTCGCGGGCGATCTCCATCACGCCTGCGAGCATTTCCTCCTGCGTGTCGAAGATACGGGTCACGAAACCGTTCGCCGCCGCTTCATCCGCGCCCATGCGCCGGCCCGTATAGGAAAGCTCGCGCACCAGCCCTTGCGGCAGAAGATGCGGCAAGCGCGGAAAGGTGCCCACATCCGCCGTCATGCCGATATTGATTTCCTGCACGCAGAAGAAGGCGTCTTTCGTGGCATAGCGGATATCGCAAGCGCTGGCGAAATCTACGCCGCCGCCGATGCACCCGCCCTGCACGGCCATGAGCACGGGGATGCGCGCTTCATCGAGGCAGGAGAAAGTTTTCTGCAGCGCCTGGGCCGCCATCATGATGGTGGTGTTCTTACGCGCCGCTTCCATCTTGCGCCCGCCATGGGTGCCGTCGCCGAAAACCGACAGGTCCATCCCGGCGGTGAAGTGCTTGCCCGTCGAGGAAATCACGATCACCCGCGCCTTCGCATTGGCATCGATATCTTCGACGATCGCCGGCAGATCGCGCCAGAAGGCCTTGTTCATCGTGTTGAGCGCGTCGGGGCGCGACAGTTTTATGTGGGCGATCTTGTCTTTGATCTCCACATCGAAACATTCATACGCGCGTTGCGGCGTTGACGCTGCGGCGGCCTGGCTCATGTCATCTCTCCCTCAAAATTGCGGTTTGGCGCCATTATCCTTGGGCCGCACTTTATCACGGCGCCCCGCGCAGAACGATGCTTGCAGCGTGTCCATATTCGCGGTTCCATAGGGCAAGTTTGAACAGGGGCGGTCCGCAAGCGAACCGCAAAGCCCCGCAATCAGGGAGGCGGCCATGGCCATCGATTACGAACACCTCATGTCACTGAAATCGGAAGGGCAGGAATTTTCCTATGGTGACCGGGAAACCATGCTCTACGCACTGGGCATCGGCTTCGGGCGCGACCCCATGAACGACAAGGAATTGCCTTTCGTTTACGAAAAAGACCTGCAGACCATTCCCACCATGTCCTCGGTCATTGCCTGGGGCGCTGGGCCGATGGCGCAGAGCGGCATCAATTATCTCATGGTCGTGCACGGCGAACAGAAACTGACCATGCACAAGCCCCTGCCCGTAGCCGCCGACATCACCGCCGACAGCCGCGTCATCGGCGCCTATGACAAAGGCGCGGACAAGGGCGCCATCATCATTACCGAAACGCTGATCAAAGATAAAAAGACGGGCGATAAGCTCTGCACCATGCAGTCCACCACCTTTGCGCGCGGCGATGGCGGCTTCGGCGGCCCGAGCGAGGGTGCGCCCAAACCCCATCCCCTGCCCGAGCGCGCGCCGGACCAGACGGTGGAGGTGGACACCCGCCCCGACCAAGCGCTGCTTTACCGCCTTTCCGGCGACCGCAACCCGCTTCATGCGGACCCCGAAGTTGCCAAGATGGCGGGCTTTCCCGCGCCCATCCTGCATGGGCTGTGCACCTATGGCACCTGCTGCCGGGCGATCATTTCGTCCGTCTGCGATTATGACGCCTCGAAGATCACCGGTTTCGACGTGCGCTTTTCCTCGCCCGTCTTTCCCGGCGAAACGATCCTGGTCGATATCTGGCAGGACGGGAAAACCGTTTCCTTCCGCGCCCGCGTGAAAGAGCGCGATGCCGTGGTGATCAATAACGGTAAATGCACGCTGGCCTGAGGGCACTTCCCTCATCCGGCACTTTAAAACAAAGCTCATGGACCCCGGGACAAGCCCGGGGTGACAGCTGCGGTAAATGGCAGGGCAGCACCCCCCCCATAAAAGCCGTCATCCCGGCCCCCGAGCCGGGGTCCATGCAGCCTCTCTCTATTACCGCAGCGACCGCCCCGCCATTTGGCATAAATTGTGGGATAATTGACATTTCCGCCAAGCGCCGGGCGGGCTAGTCTTTCCCCATGAGCCAAGCCAAACCCGCACCGCGCCTCACCGTCATGGTCGCCTTTCCGAGGGCCCAGGTCCTGGATATTACCGGGCCCATGCAGATGTTTGCGGGCGCCAATGGCGCGGCCGGCGCGAGGCGCTACGAGCTGGTGCTGACGGCGGAAGACAAAGCGCCGCTCAAGACCAATGGCGGGCTGAAGCTGATGCCCGACCGCTCCTTCAGCGATTTCACGGCGGCCGATTTCAAACGCATCGACACGCTTCTTATTTGCGGCGGCGACGGCACGGCGGCGGCCATGGAAAATCCCGCCCTCCTTTCCTTCTGCCGCAAGGCCGCAAAGCAGGCGCGGCGCGTTGCCTCCATCTGCACGGGCGCGTTCGTTCTCGCCGCGCTTGGGCTTTTGGACGGCAAGCGCGCCACCACCCATTGGGAATCGCTATCCAAGATGCAGACGCTCTACCCCGAAATCGAGGTCGATGAGGATGCGATCTATGTAAGGGACGGAAAGTTCTGGACTTCGGCAGGCGTAACCACCGGCATCGATATGGCGCTCGCCATGATCGGCGAGGATATGGGCCATGAGACGGCGCTGGCCGTCGCGCGCCAGCATGTCGTTTATATGATCAGGCCGGGCGGCCAGTCGCAATTCTCCGCTCAGCTCAAGGCGCAGTCCGTGGCGCCGGGGCGGCTGTCGGATCTCATGCAATGGATCATCGAGCATCCTTCCGCCGATCTGACCATCCCGGCCCTTGCCGAGCGCGCGCATATGAGCGAGCGGACATTCGCGCGCGCGTTTCAAGCCGAGACGGGCATGACGCCTGCCCGCTTCGTCATGCAGGCGCGGCTCGAACATGCCCGCCAGCGCCTTGAACAGGCGCAGGACCCGGTGGAAGAGGTTGCCCGCGCCAGCGGCTTTTCCAACACCGAACATATGCGCCGCACCTTTCAGCGCATGCTCAATGTCAGCCCGCAAGCTTACCGCGAGCGCTTTCACTCTCCCGCCCTTTCAGCCCTTGGAGTTCATTCATGACACGGAATATCGGTATTCTCATTTTCGACGGCGCCGAAGAGCTCGACTTTGTCGGCCCGTGGGAAGTTTTCACCATGTCGAATGAAATGTTCGCCCTGCAGGGAAACGAGCGGCCCGACGAGGTGTTTCTCATCTCACCTGGCGGAGCCCCTGTCACCTGCGCCAAAGGCATGCGGGTGGAAGCGGACTATTCCTTCAAAACGGCCCCGATCCTCGATGTCCTTCTCATTCCCGGCGGCAACGGCACGCGGGCGCTCGAGAAAGACGAAGCGATGCTGGATTATCTGCGCGCCGCCGCACCTGCCTGCGGCTGGGTGACGAGCGTGTGCACCGGCTCTTTGGTGCTGGCGGCGGCAGGCCTTGCCAAAGGCAAACGCATCACCACCCATTGGGCCTTTGTGGAAGAACTGCGCAAGCGGCCCTACGGCGCAGAAGTTTTGGAGAACGCGCGCTATGTACGGGACGGCAATCTCGTCACCGCTGCCGGCGTTTCCGCCGGGATCGATATGGCGCTTTGGCTGACCGGCCAGCTTCACGGGTCCGCCCATGCGCGCCTCACCCAGCGCGGCATGGAATATGACCCGGCCCCGCCCTATACGGCGGAGGTTTGAGCGTTAACCATGGGAGGCAAGGCAAAAGCCCGCTTCATGGGAGCGGGGAGAAAATACGCCTGTGCCTTTACTGCGCCGCGGCATCAAAAAATTTCTCTTGTCTCATTCTGACACGTTGACCTTCACGTTCAATCCCGCCTATCCTCCTGCCGCTGGAGTGATCCCTCTAGTCCTGTCGGGGGGCTGGACCTGGGGTTGATCGCTCGCCGCAGCTTTTACCGGCTGTATGGGGTCCATGCGTAGTTTGGGCCCGACCGGTCAAGAAAGCTGACGTGCCCTGGGGGACGTTTCGATAAGCGCGCTATCAACGCTTTTCGAAATCCGGGGAAAAAGAGGGCGCCGATTCACGAGAGTGTTGTCGTAGGGGTTCGATTACGGCGCGGCGCCCTCATCTCCCCCGGAGAAGCTTCCTCAACGCATCAGGAATTCAGGCGTTTGCAATACGGCACAGGCTGGCCGCTTGCTGCGGCGCTGCGCGGTTTTCCGCCAAGGGCACGCATTTCCTCCACATGTTTTAGGCAAACCTCCCGGCAGAGGCAGTCGGAAAGCTGCGCGCAGCGGGCAAGCACCTGAAGATGGGCCAGCGCATCTTCCTCCAGGCCAAGCTCACGCACCTTGACCGCCAGGCGCAGCCGGTCATGACAAAAAGGCACCATCGCGCCCTCCTTCCCAAAAAGCATCCCAAGGAGTGCCAGTCTGCCTTTTTGCCGGCGCGCGCGTATTGATCCGCGTCAACCGCGGCCCCCTGCCGGTATTTTCCGCAGGAGACGCGGCGTCAGCGAGGCCTTGCTTGCATGGCAGGCGCGTTTGGCGACAATGCTGACCCAAACAAGCCGGGCCGCCCAAACAAGACCCGGCATCCATTTCAGGGAGAGCGCTCATGGCCGCGCAATTCGATTTCGACACCACCCGTCTGCCCAGCCCTTTCATGAATGACAGTCATCATCACTGGCGCGCGGAGCTGCGCAAATTCGTGGAAAAGGAAATGATGCCTTATGCCGACGAATGGGACGAGGCGGGCGGCTTTCCCGAAGAGCTTTACAAGAAAGCCTCCGAATTCGGCCTCCTGCGCATGGGCTATCCCGAGCAATATGGCGGCATCTCGGAGGGGCTCGACCGTTTCCACGGCATCGTGACCTCCGAGGAGCTTGCGCGGCTCGGCGCGGGCGGCGTGACCGCGAGCCTCATGGTGCATGGCATCGGCCTGCCGCCGATCATGGCGATCGGCTCCGATGAAATGAAAGAACGCATCGCCCCGCCGGTTCTCAACGGCGACAAGCGCATTTCCCTTGCCATTACCGAGCCGGGCGCGGGCTCCGACGTTGCCAATATCTCCACGAAAGCCGTGCGGGACGGCGATCATTATATCGTCAACGGCTCGAAAATGTTCATCACCGGCGGCATGCGCGCGCATCACTTCACCACCGCCGTGCGCACGGGCGGTGAAGGCATGCGGGGCATCTCGCTCTTGCTGATCGATGCCGATGCGCCGGGCGTCACCCGCACGCCGCTGAAAAAAATGGGCTGGTGGGCCTCCGACACCGCCGCAATTTATTTCGACGACGTGAAAGTGCCCGCCTCCAATCTTATCGGCGAAGAGAACCAGGGCTTTATCGGCATCGTGAACAATTTCAACGGCGAGCGGCTGGGCATGGCTGCCGGTGCCATGGGCTCGGCCCGCGTCTGCCTTGAAGAAGCGGTGAACTGGGCGCAGGAACGCAAGACCTTCGGCAAGCGTCTCGGCGATCATCAGGTGATCCGCCACAAGATCGCGGAGATGGTTCGCCAGATCAATGCGACGCAGGCTTATCTGGAAATCTGCGCCTGGCGGGTGCAGAACGGGGAAACGCCGGTCGCCGATCTTGCCATGCTGAAAGTGCAGGCAACGCTGACGCTCGAATTCTGCGCGCGCGAGGCGATGCAGATACTCGGCGGCTCGGGCTATATGCGCGGCAACCGCGTGGAGCGCATTTACCGGGAAGTCAGGGTGAATGCCATCGGCGGCGGCTCGGAAGAAATCATGCGCGATCTCGCCGCCCGCCAGCTCGGCATCTAAACCTCACCGGCCGTCAGGTTTTCAAAGAGCCCCGCTTTCGCGAAAAGCAGGGTTTCCCCTGCGGCTTTCCTTTTGACGGCGCTGCCTGCTACAAGAGAGCAAATAACGGGGAGCCAACCATGTCCGACAATCCATTCGACCCTGCCCTTTACCGCGACGAGGCGGTTTCCGCCGAAACCAAAGCGATCAATGACGGCATCGTCCAACTGACCGAGGGCATCGAGGATAATTGGGACATCGGCCCCGCCGAAGCGCGCGCAAGGCGCGAGCGCGGCGAAGGCCCCTTCCCGCTGCCCCCGCTTTCCCCGCGCGCAAAAACACGCACGATCGACACGCCTGCCGGCAAACTCGATCTGCGCATCATTGCGCCGGACAATCCCAAAGGCGCTTATCTTCACATTCATGGCGGCGGCTGGACCTTTGGCGGCGCGGCGCAGCAGGACGCGCTCCTCGAGCGCATTGCCGATAATACCGGCCTTGCGGCGGTGAGCGTCGAATACCGCCTTGCGCCCGAGAACCCTTATCCTGCAGCGCCCGATGATTGCGAGGCCGCCGCACTCTGGCTCACACAAAACGCCAAAGCGGAATTCGGCACGGAGTTTCTAACCATTGGCGGCGAGTCCGCCGGCGCGCATCTTGCCGCCGTCACGCTGCTGCGCCTGCGCGACAAGCACGGCTTTACCGGCTTTAAAGGTGCCAATCTCGTTTTCGGCTGTTACGACATGCGCATGACACCGAGCGCGCGGTCCTTCGGCGGGCGCAAACTCATTCTGCGCACCAAAGATGTGGAAGAGTTCCGCCGCTGTTTCGTGCCGGCCGATGCCGATCTCGAAAATCCGGATATTTCCCCGATCTTCGCCGATTTGAAAGATATGCCGCCTGCGCTTTTCTCCGTCGGCACGCAAGATGCGCTGCTCGATGACAGTCTTTTCATGCATGCGCGCTGGGTGGCGGCGGGCAACAAGGCCGAACTTGCGGTCTATCCGGGCGGCGCCCATGGCTTTATCGCTTTTCCCGGCCAGCTTGCCGAAAGCGGCCTTGCCCGCATCGACCGGTTCTTGAACGAGGTTCAGGCCTAATCTCAAGGAAGCAGCCCCCATGAGCGAGACGTTTCAGCATCTTCTCTATGAAAAAGACGGGCGCATAGCGCGCATCACGCTGAACCGGCCGGACCGGCTCAATGCCATTGCGTCCGGTATGCCGCGCGAGATTGCCCGCGCCGTCGAGCTTGCGAACGAAGATGACGACATCCATGTCATCGTGCTGACGGGGGCGGGGCGGGCTTTTTCCGCAGGGTACGATCTGAAAGATTTCGCTGAGCGGCGCGGCAACAACCAAGGCGCGCAGGCGATGGACGCCGACGGGCGGCCCTGGGACCCGATGGTGGACTTCAACATGATGTTCGCCAACACCAAGGACTTCATGTCGCTCTGGCGCAGCTACAAACCCACCATCGCCAAGGTACGCGGCTTTGCCGTGGCCGGGGGCAGCGACATCGCGCTGTGCTGCGACCTCGTCGTCATGGCGGAAGATGCCAAGATCGGTTATCCGCCCGCCCGCGTCTGGGGCTGCCCGACAACGGCCATGTGGGCCTACCGGCTGGGCGTGGAAAAAGCCAAACGCATGTTGCTGACGGGCGATCTTATTACCGGCAGGGAAGCTGCCGAGATGGGGCTCGTGCTCGAGGCGGTGAGCGAAGAGCGCCTCGATGCCCGTGTCGATGAACTCGCCGAACGCATGGCCGGCGTGCCGCGCAACCAGCTCATGATGCAGAAGCTGATGCTCAACCGCGCGGTCGAGCAGATGGGCATGGAAACGACGCAAATGATCGCGACGCTTTTCGACGGTATTACCCGCCACTCGCCCGAAGGCATGTGGTTCAAGGAAATGGCCGAAGAAAAAGGCTTCCAGGAAGCGGTGAAAATGCGCGATGGCGGCACGCCGATCGCAGAGGGCGTCTCGCGCCCCACCTATAAGTTCTGAGCCCCGCCCGATGCACGATACGTTCAAAGGGTATGTTGCCCCCTGGGAATGCGATGAAATGGAGCATATGAACATTCAGTTCTTTGCCGACAAGTTTTCGCAGTCGCTGCTGCGCCATCTCTTTTTCTTGGGCGAAAGCAGCAAAGGCACGCCGGGCACGCTGCGCGCGCTCCATATGCGTTTTCATAAAGAACTCCACGCCTCCGATCTTGCCGCCGCGCATGGCGAGGTCAGCGCTTTTGAAAAAGAAAACGGCGTCCTCACGCATTTCATGCGCAACGAGGAAAGCGGCGCGCTCGCGGCAACCGCCAGCTTTCATCTGCCCCTTGAAAAGATGCCGGACGAGGTCGCGCCGCTTGCAAACGAGGCTGCGCCGCGCGGCCTGACGCCGGGTCTTCTTTTCCGCCCCGGCATGGAAGCGCATGAAGGCTTAACGGAAACGAATTTAAGCGCGGTGGGGGGCCATGAATGCAGCGCAGAGGGCGGCTTTTCGCTGAAAGGCTATTTCTCCCGGCTTTCCGATTGCCAGGGCCATATGTGGCGCCTTGCGGGCCTCGGGCGGCAGGAGCAAAAAGCGCGCGGCCTTGCCACGGCAACGGTCGAGCTTCATTTTCAGTTTTTCGGCGCGCTTGGCGAAGACGATCTCATTGCCGTGCATACTGGGCTCGATGCGGTAGGCAGCAAGACCCTTCATTACCGGCATATTTTTTTCAACGGCAAGACGGGCGCGCCCGTCGCGGCGGCGGACGGTATCGGCCTTCTTTTCGACAAGGAAACCCGCCGCGCCATCGCCCTGCCGGAAGCCGTGCACGAAAGCGCCGCATATCACCGCTTATAAGAAAGTAAGAAGAGGAAGCGTTTCATGAGCATGCAGGAAGTTTACCGCAGTTCGGTGCAGACCTGGGAAAGCGACCAGATGGGCCATATGAATGTTCAGTTCTATCTGGACAAAGCCCAGGCGGGGCTTGCCACGCTCGGCCATTATATCGGCCTCGGTCCGCGCCTTTTGAAGGAAAAGGGCTGGGTGCTTACCGCGCGCGATCATCATGTCCGCTTCCTGCGCGAACAGCGCCCCGGCGCGCCGTTTTTCATCCGGGGCGGCATTGCCGAAATTCATGAGGACCATCTTGTTGTCTATGAAGAGATGATCAACACGGTAAGCGGCGATGTGGCAGCGACCTTCCGCGCCGAAGCAGTGCTGGTGGACGGCAAGAGCCGCGCGCCGCTTTCTTTCCCGAAAGAGGCGCTGCAAAAGGCCGAAGACGTCAAAACCGACATTCCCGCCCATGGCGCTTTCCGCGGCCTTGAAATGACAGCGCCCCGCCCGGCGCCCAGCCTTAAAGATGCCGAAGCCATGGGCATGGTGCGCACCTATATGGGCGAGGTCATGCCGGACTGGTGTGACGCTCACGGCTATATGACAAAGCGCCATTTCATGGGCGTTGTCTCCGATTCCATTCCCAATCTTCTTGCCGCCACGCGCGGGGATGACCGTTCGGCCAATTCGAAGACCGGCGGCGCGGCGCTCGAATACCGCTTCATTTACCGCGGCGCGCCGAAGGAAGGCGATCTTCTGACCTTGCGCAGCGGGCTGAAGACCGTGACAGACAAGACCTATACCTGGTGCCATTGGCTCTTCGATACGGAAACGGGCAATGCCGTTGCCACCGCCGAAGCGGTTGCCATTGCGCTCGATCTGGAAGCGCGCAAGGCCATTCCCATTCCGCGTGAGATGAAAGCGCATCTGGAAAGTCTGGTGATCGGCGGGCTCGGCGTTTAACCGGCGCGGCGGCGGGCATCGATGAGAAGCCCGCGTTCCGCGGCTATGCGCTGAATGGTCTTCGTGCCGCGCACATAAGAAAAGAGCGCCTCCATCTCCCGGCGTTCTTTGGCCTCTTTCGCAGCGGCGCGCGTCAGCCAGTAAAGCGCGCCGAGCGCTTCGTCATCCAGCGCGCGCAATGCGGCTTCTTTTTCGCCGCGCGCCGGATCGTTTTCGCTTAGGAAAAGCGGTTCCTGCTGCATGGCCCCCGCGCCTTAGCTGCCGCTTCCTTCTTCCGGCAAGGGCTCGTCCACCTTGCCCATTTCATCACGGAAGACGCGGGCTGCGCGGGAGAAATGTTTGGCGAAACTTTCAAAGACGGAAAAGGCTTCGGCAATATCTTCTTCGTTCGGCAACTCGCCCTTGGCACGCGTGAGCGCCGCTTCGACCTTGTTCAACTCGGCCTCAAGCTCGGCGATCTTTTCTTCATAGACCGTGCGGTCATCGGCCACGCTTTCGCACACGTAGTCACCCGACTTTTTGCTGCAATGAGAGACCTGACCCGTTTGCCGGTCGAGGCGCAGAAAGCCATCTTCTGTTTTCTGCATGGAATAGCGCGGCGCTTTATCGGCGCTCTCTTCAGCTTCGGCAAAGGCGGCCGGCGCGGCAAACGCGGAAACCGCCAGCAAAACCGTCATGGCCGGGAAAAATTTGGTCATATCGCCCTCCTTGTCGCCCTTCTGATTGGGGAGAGTATGGAGATGAAATCGGGCCTTTTAGGGGCAGGTTTCAGGCCCTTGCGCCCCGCTCCACCCGCGCTTCCAGCGCCAACAGCTCCTGGCGCAGCCTTTCGGGGAATTCCATGGGGAGGAAATGCGTCGCCTCGCCCACGCGCACGATGGTGGCGCCGGGGTCTTTGCGGGCAAGAAGCTGCAGGCCGGGCGGTGAACAGGTCGAGCCTTTTCCCGCATAAAGCAGGGTGAGCGGCACGCGGAGCTTTTCGATCGCGGCCCAGGGGTCGTGCCGCTGCGCGCGGAAATTCGCCGCCTCCCAGGCAGGCGCGCAGGCAAGCTCTACTTCACCGTCTGTGGGCCTCGTGCCCCCTTCCACATAATCGGCCAGGAACCTGTCCGGCCATGTACGGAAGGCGCCGCGCCCCTTATAGGCGGCAATGATCGTCTCTTTGTCCTTCCAGCGGGCCCGGCGCTTTTCAGCCCCCGCCGCCAAATCCCCGCCGCGCAGCTTGAAACCGAAGCGTCCGGCGAGCCGCAAAAGACGGCGCACGGAAGGAGGAATGAGCACGGGATCGGCAAGGCAAAGCCCTGCCACAAGATCCGGCCGCTCGGCGGCTGCCATGAGGCTCGCCGTGCCGCCCATGGAATGACCGGCAAGCAGCACCGGGCGGCCCGCTTCTTCGGCAAAGCGTTCGGTAAAAGCGATGAGATCGTCCCGGTAGATGTACCAGTCCTTATGGGCTGCCGGATCGGCAGGAAGTGTCGTCATCCCATGGCCGCGCGCGTCCCAGGCGCGGATATGAAAGTAAGGGGCAAGCGGGGCAAGCAGCGCGCGGTAGGTCAAGCCGTTAAAGCCGTTGGCATGGGCGAAATGAAGCGGCGGCAGGCCCTCCGCCAGTTTCCATTCCAGATAGGAAATCTCTCCGCTCCCCAAAGAGAGGGATAGACGGCGCGGCGGCGCCATCAAATTATCATCACTCACAGCTGCGCATCCCCTTTACATCGCCGCTCTTAAACGAGCAGGTTCTTTTTCTCCAGCCAGCCTTTCACGATCTCGACGGCCTCGGCCATCTTTTCCGGCTGGCCGATATAATAATGCGTGGCGCCGTTGACGACATGGAACTCTTTGTCGCTGTGTTTGATGCCCGCCATGATGCGCGCGGCATGGCTCGGCGTGCAGCCATCATCGGCGCTGTTTTCCACTACCAGCACCGGCACGGTCACATCGCCGGCGCATTTCGGCCCGTCCGCGCGCGAATGTTTATAGGACCACTGCGAGAGCCAGGCCCTGAGCGAGGTATAGCGAGCCAGACCCGCCGGCATCATGTTGACGATGCGCGGCTCACCCATGAAGCACCAGTTCGGCCCCTTTCTGTCATTGGCATCGATGGAAAGATCGAGCCAGCGCGGATCGGCCATGGTGCCGTGGACGACAAAGGCGAATTCCTCGTTCGGCCTGCCTTCCCGTTTCATCGCCTCAAGCTTCTCCCAGACAAAGGCGTCGATCTTCGCCGAGCGGGCGATTTGCGCCTGGCGGTAGCGTGCGACGAATTCGGAGGAATAAGGCGGCCCGTTCGGGTTGTCCGGATCGTAAAGATCGAGCGCGCTGTCCTTCTTGGACGGGTCGAGCTCATCGAGGATCGAGGCGTCGAGCCACTCGGTCAGCGTAATGGCGCGGCTGACATGGGCGGCAAGCTGCAGCACCGCATCGGCGGGAATGAGCCCGGCGCCTTTCACGTCCACCGCGTCCCCTGCCGGGGTTTCGGTGATCGTCGGGTTTTCCGCCTGGGACTGATAGAACATGGAAAGCGAACCGCCGCCCGACCAACCCGCCATGATCACTTTCTCATAGCCGAGCTTCTCCTTCGCGTAGCGCACATAGTGGCCGAGATCGAGCAGCACCTTTTCCATGATGAGCGCGGTATCGTTATGAGGGTACCGGCTTGCGCAAGTGAGGCAGGGAATGCCTGCAGCGGCGAGCGCATTCGGCATGGGCAGCAGGTTCATCGTACCCGTGGGGTGCATGAAGATCAGCACCGTCTTCGCGTCCACCCCTTTGGGTTTCAAGTGCTGGCCTTCCACCACGATCGTGTCGAGCGCGCCCGCATAAGTTTCCTTGAAGGGCGATTTTTCCTGCCAATGCAGATAAAACGGAATGCGCTCAACTTCGTACTTCGCCTTGGTGTTCATGGATTTTCCTTTACCGGAATTTCGCAGGACGCTTTTCAAGAAAGGCAGCCACGGCTTCGGCGTGTTCTTCCGTCTTCCAGCATTCATGCAGCATTTTCGTTTCGCGCTTTTGCACGAGGTCGAGATCGGTTTCACAGGCGCTGAGCGTCAAAAGCTCTTTCGTCATGCGCAGCTGCAAATCGGGATTGGCGGCAATGCGCCCTGCAAACTCGAACGCCTTATCCATCAGCCCCTCGGGCGGGGTCAGATGATCGGCAAGCCCCATCGCATGGGCCTCGGCACCCGAATAGATGCCGCCGGTCAGCATCATCTCACTCGCTTTGCCCCAGCCGAGCCGGCTCACCAGGAAATGACTGGAGGCAAGCTCCGGCACGATGCCCATCTTCACGAAGACGAGGCCGAATTTCGCAGCCTGCGAAGCGATGATCATGTCGAAAGGCAGGATCATAGTGACGCCGATGCCGACCGCCGGGCCGTTCACCGCCGCGATAAGCGGCTTTGAGGAACGGGTGAGCTTGATCCAGTCGACGGTCGCCGGCACACCGCCCGAGCCCCCTGCCGTGTCATTGCCGGGGTCCTTACCATCAAGGCGGGTTTTGAATGTGCTTTCAATATCCGCGCCCGCGCAAAAGCCGCGCCCCTCGCCCGTCACGACAATCGCGCCGATGGATTTATCAGCATTTGCCGCCTCGATGGCGCCCGCCATTTCTTCCATCATTTGCGGGGTCCAGGCATTCAGCCTTTCGGGCCGGCTGAGCGTGATGAGCGCCGCCTCTCCCTTCACCTCATAGGAAATCTGTTCGAAGCCCTCCCTGCGGGCCGCCACCCTCTCAGCCATTGCCTTCCTCCCCGGCAGTTCACATTTTTGTTCAAAAGTGTAGGCTTTCCCAAAAGTGTAAGCGCGCGCTCAATGGCACTCAAGCACGCCGGGTTGACGCCGCGTCCGCAGCCGGAAGGGGAGGCTATCCATGGACCTGAGACTCAAAGACAAAGTGATTTTCATTGCCGGGGCTTCCCGCGGGATCGGTTTCGGCATGACGGAGGGCTTTCTGGCGGAAGGCGCCAAAGTGGTGATGACGGGGCGCGGGGAAGCAAGCCTCGATGAAGCCAAGGCCGCGCTCAAAGACAAAGGCTATGACGCCGCCGCCATGCTGACCATTGCCGGAGACATGACGGATACGGGCAATCTGAAAGAAGCGCTGATTGCGGGCGAAAAACATCTCGGCCCCCTTCACAGCGTCATCGCCAATGTCGGCCTTGGCCGCTCCCCGCTCGGCTATGATGTGAGCGATGAGGACTGGGAGGCCGATTTCAAACAGAATTTCACCGGCTCCGTGGCGCTTGCACGCGAGGCGGTGCGCCTTTTCATGGCGCGCGATGAAGAAGCGCGCGCGGGCACGAATGTGATTTTCATTTCCTCCATCGCCGGGGTGAATGCGCTCGGCACGCCCCTTCCCTATGCCACCTCGAAAGCGGCAATCAATCAGCTTGCCCGCACCATGGCCAAGCAGGTCGGGCGGTACGGCATCCGCATCAACGCGATCGCGCCGGGAAATATCATTTTCAAAGACGGGGAATGGGAAAAGCGGGTGGAAGAGCGGCCCGAAGACTGGACCCGCTGGATCAAACGGGAAGTGGCGCTGCGCCGCTTCGGCACGCCGGACGAAATTGCCGATGCCGCCTGCTGGCTCGCCAGCGACAGAGCCCGGTTCGTGACCGGTGAAGTGCTGGTTGTGGATGGCGGGCAAGTGCGCTAGCGCCTGCCCGCCCCACGAAACTCGTATCAGAAACTCGTCTGAAATCAGGTGTCCGGGGGGACGCCTCAGTCGACCAGTTTAAGATTGTCGGCCGCGATCTTACCGCCACGCCCTTCGGTCAGTTCATAGGATACGCGCTGACCTTCGTTGAGCAGGCTCAGGCCTGCACGCTCGACTGCGCTGATATGCACGAAGGCATCTTTGCCGCCCTCATCGGGTTCGATGAAGCCGTAGCCTTTTGTCGGATTGAACCATTTGACGGTCCCAGTAGCCATAGTCTCTTAAACTCCGCAATGAGTTGCACGGGCCTCGCCCCCCGGCCGGGCTCGACTGGCCAGAAGATGTCGTGCTTTTTTGCGTTCGAGAATTCGGCGGCGTCAAAGGGGGCATCTGCTTAAAGCCATATCGGAGAGATACTCAAGCACGGAAAAAGCAAGCCGACAATCACTTTCTGAAACCGCATTTACGATGCGCGGCGTGCATGCAAGCGCGGTGCGCCGGCGGCCACACCGTCATAAAACTTAGAAATTTAAGACAAATACAGCTTAGGCGAGCGGCGTGCCGCCCGGCACATCCGGCGCGCCGGGCTCTTCCTCAATCAAAGGATGGCGCGCATCCTGGATAAGCCCCGAAAGACCAAGCCCCGCCATCAAGGCGGCGATGCTTGCCACGAACATGCCCACCAGAATGAGGACACCGTCCGCCCAGTTCATCAGCCGCTGCACGGCTTCACTGTCGGGCATGAAGCGGGGGCCGAAAATGCGCACCGCATAAAGCTCCCAAAGGCCCCAGACGGTAAAGAAAAGACCGGCGAGCCCCAGAACCAGAATGGCGTTGAGCACCCGGCGCGAACGGATCGAGGCCGTGCCTCCGCACGCGGCGCAGCGAAAGCGGATCGGCGCAAGCAGCGCGCTGCCTTCCTCTTCTTCCGGACACATTTGCCCGCCGCATGGACAGCGGCGCTTTTCCTGAAGCTCACTCATGGTCTCATCCCCGTTTGGGCCACTCTAGCCGATTTTACCGGCCTTGGCACCCAAACGGGAATAAGCGTTCAGTTCTTGGCGTGACGAGGAAAATGGCGGGTCAGCCCGCCACTTCGCTCACCTCGATCATCAGCTTGCCCTGGTTCGAGCCGTCATAAAGTTTGTTGAGGGAAGTGAGCGCGTTTTCGAGACCCTTGTCGATATCGAGGCGGAATTTGAGTTTGCCCTCCCGCATCCAGCTTGAAAGCTCGCCGATAGCTTTGGGGTAATCCTTGGCATAGTCCGAGGCGATGAAGCCTTGCACCTTGATGCGGTGCATGAGGATCTGCTGGAAATTGTACGGGCCGGGCACGGGCTCCTTCGCATTATATTGCGAGATGAGGCCGCAAAGCGCCATGCGCGAGAAGTTGTTCATCCGTGCCAGGACTTCATCCATGATCCAGCCGCCGACATTCTCAAAGAGAACATCCACCCCTTCCGGGCAATAGCGGTCCAGCATGGCGCCTACATCTTCGCTCTTGTAATTGATGGCAGCGTCATAGCCGCATTCATCCTTGATCCATTTGCATTTTTCATTCGACCCGGCAATGCCGACGGCGCGCGCGCCTTTCATCTTGGCGATCTGGCCGACCACGGAACCGACGCCGCCGGCGGCCGCCGTTACCACCACGGTTTCGCCGGGCTTGGGGTCGCAAATATCCAAAAGCCCGAAATAGGCCGTGGGGCCCACCACCGCGCACATGCCGAAAATTTCCGCAAGCGGCACGGCGCCCGGCTTGCCGAGCGAGGAAAGCCCCTTGCCGTCCGTGATCATGTAATCGGCCCAGTGGCCCGCGCCCATGACAAGCTCGCCCTCGGAAAAGCGCGAGGTGTTGGATTTGACCACCTGCCCCGCGATGAGCCCGCGCATCGGCGCGCCGATCTGCACCGGCTCCATATATTGGTCCATATCGCTCATCCAGATCCGGTTCGTCGGATCGAGGGACAGATAAACGACGCGCAGCAAAAGCTCGCCCTCGCCCGGTTCGGCAAGCGGTTCTTCGATCAGCTTCAGATTGTTTTCATCCGCCGTCCCTTCCGGGCGCGTTTCCAGCCGCCAAACGCGGTTCACATTCTTGCTCATAAGGCCTCCCTGAATTTTCAGGTTATTTGGTTTTGAATTTTGGCTGCCTGCATTCTCCGCGAGAAAGCCCGCAAAAGCAAAGCCCCCGCGCCGTTTCCGGCGCAGGGGCAATTGAGCGCTGCGGCAAGCGGGCTTAAGCGATAATGGCGACGGCCTGAATTTCAATGCGCAGCTGCGGCAGGGCAAGCGCGGTCACACCGACAATCGTATTGGCGGGATAATTCTCTTTGAAGAATTCATCGCGCACGCTTTGCGCCTTGCCGATCTCGCCCATATCCGTGTGATAGACCGTGGTCGCCACCACATCCGAGAGGCTCGCGCCCGCCTCTTTCAAAACGCGCTCCAGGCTTTGCAGCGCCAGGCGCGTCTGGCCTTCGATATCGTCCGGAATACCGTCCGGCCCGAAGCCCGTCTGCCCGGAGACATGAATGGTGTTACCCACTTTCACGGCCTGGGAGAATTTCCAGTTCTTATAGATTTCTTCCGTGCCGGGCGGGTTGATGAGTTCTTTAGCCATTGCCACTCCTCCTTGTTATCCCTCTTTCATGCCGGGCAAAGAGAGCGGCGGCAACGAAAATAAGGCTCACAAGGCCGTGACTTTGAGCCCTGCCCCCGATGACCCACGAAAAAGCCCCGGGGAATATCCCGGGGCTTTTGAAATTCCGAAAGGGGAAGGGCTTACTGCGCTTCTTCCTCGGCCGCTTCCTCTTCATCCGCAGCGTCTTCATCAGCGGCCTCGTCAGCTGCGTCATCGGCAGCTTTTTCGCCGCCGCTTTCTTCCGCATCCGCGCCTTCTTCCATCATGCTCTCATGGGAGCCGTCCTGCTCTTCCATATGCATGCCGCTTTCGCCTTCTTCATGGCCGTCGGCCTGCACGGCCGGGGCAAAAGCAAAGGGAAGCGCGGCAAGGGAAAGCGCCAGGCAAAGTTTCTTCATGGCTTCAGTCATTGGTTCATCCTCATTTTGGGGAATGTGCCGGGCAACAAGCCCGTGCGAAAAAATAGGCTCCAGGGCCCTCAGGGGGGGCACGCTCCCTTTCGGGCAGGGCAATAGAGAACCCCGGAGCCTGGCGCAGGTTTACTGCGCCGTCTCGTCTGCTTCCTTACCCAGGTCTGCGCCGGCATCCCCTTCAAGGCCGCCTTCCGCACCGATGGACCCGGTGGAGAGCGCATCGTCATCCGCACCCGTTTCAGCTTCTGCCGAAATACCGGTGTCCAGATCAATGGCACCGCCCGTATACTTGTCCTGAAGCGGGCCGAGCCGCGTCGGATCGCCTGCCGGTGCCGGCACGACGCTGTCCTGATCGGCACGCAGACCGCCGGTTGCCCCGGCGCCCAGATTATCCGCATAGGCCGGCATCGCCGCGCTCGCGGCAAAGCCGAGGGCCAGAATCGACACTGCTGTTTTGCTCATCATCCGCATTGGTCTTCTCCCATTTCCGCCGCTTCCCTTCAGGAAAGCGGGTTTTCGCCGCCCCGCGCCTCTCCTTGGACGCACGAAACGCGACATTTTGCGTCACTGTCTGGGACCACAAACGCCGCCGGGAGAATGGCGGTTCCCCGAAATCGCAAAAAACAATAAGGCCATTTCTGGGCAGCTGGTCAGGCCCCATGGGGTTTCAGGGATTCCGCCAGCCCAAAAAGGAAAACCCCCGCGGTTTCCCGCGGGGGCTGGCTCCTATCGGCGTTTGCCGCCGTTCTTTTCGGGGCGCTCTTGCGCCGCCCTCCTGTTTATCAGGCTGCCGCTTTTTCCTTCTGCGGAGCAAAGCGGGTGTAGAAGCTTTCGCCCTTGGCCGCCATGTCGCGCAGCAAGGCGCCGGGCTTGAAGCGGTCGCCATATTTCTGGGCGAGCGCATCGCACTCCTTCACGAAATTATCCGCGCCGACCATGTCGATCAGCGAGAGCGGACCGCCGGCCCAGGGCGCAAAGCCCCAGCCCAGAATGGCGCCGACATCGGCATCGCGCACATCCGTCACCACTTCTTCCTCGAAGCAGCGGGAAGCTTCCAGCGCCTGGATATAGAGGAAACGCTTTTTCAGCTCCTCGATATCCACATCCTCCGTGCTCTTGTTGGAGCCGACGAGCTCCTCAAGGCCCGGCCAGATGCGCTTCTTGCCGTCTTCGGGATAATCGTAAAAGCCCTTGCCGGCCTTTTTGCCGACGCGGCCGAGATCCACCACCATCTTTTCGATGAGGCTGTCGGCGGGCCCTTCGACATATTTGTCGCCAAGGTCCTTCTTCGTCTGCTGGCGCACCTTATAGCCGAGATCGAGCGAAACCTCGTCGTTCAGCGCGAGCGGCGGCATAGGCATACCCGTCATCTTGCCGACATTCTCGATGATGGCCGGCTTGATGCCTTCGGCCAGCATCTGAATGCCTTCGGAGACATAAGTGCCGAAGCAGCGCGAGGTGTAAAAACCGCGGCTGTCGTTGACGACGATGGGCGTCTTGCGGATCTGCGCCACATAATCCATCGCCTTGGCCAGCGTTTCTTCCGAGGTCTTCGCGCCCATGATGATTTCGACGAGCTGCATCTTGTCGACCGGCGAGAAGAAGTGGATGCCGATGAAGTTTTCCGGCTTGGCGGAAGCTTCGGCAAGGCCGGTGATCGGCAGCGTCGAGGTGTTCGAGCCGTAAATGCCGTTCTCAGCCAGTTTCGGTTCGGACTTCTTCGTCACTTCCGCCTTGATCTCACGGTTCTCGAACACCGCTTCGATGACGAGATCGCAGCCATCCAGATCGTCGAAAGACGTGGTGGGCTTGATCTTGGCAAGGAGGGCCGCTTTCTTTTCTTCCGTCGACTTGCCTCTGGAAATGGCCTTGTCGAGCAGCTTTTCGGAATAAGCCTTGCCCTTTTCCGCATTCGCCTGATCGGTGTCGAGCAGCACGACATCCATGCCGGCCTGCGCGGAGACATAGGCAATGCCCGCCCCCATCATGCCGGCGCCGAGAATGCCGAGCTTTTTCACTTCGAATTTCGGCACGCCTGCCGGGCGGCGTGCGCCTTTCGACAGTTCCTGCATGGACAGGAAGAGCGAGCGGATCATCGCCTTGGAGCGCGGGTCCATCAGCAGTTTCGTGAAGTAACGCGTCTCGATCCGCAGCGCCGCTTCCATCGGCACCTGAATGCCTTCATAGACGGCCTGCATGATGTAGGTCTGCGCCGGGTAATTGCCGTGGGTGTTTTTCTGCAGCTGCGCGTTGCCGATGGTGAAGACCTGCGAGCCGCCCTTGTCCTGCGGCCCGCCGCCGGGAATGCGATAGCCTTCGCGGTCCCATGGCTGGATCGCGGCGGGCAGCACTTCCGGGCCGCGCTTGCCGAGTTTCACTTTCTCCTGGGAGAGCGCCTCTTTCAGCCAGGCTTTCGCCTCGGCCACTTCCTCGCCCGGTTTCACGAGCTTGGTGGCGATACCCATTTCAACGGCCTTGGCCGGTTTCAGCGCCGTGCCCTGAAGCAGCAGCGGCAGGGCCGCGGCAGCACCGATCAGACGCGGCAGGCGCTGCGTGCCGCCGCCGCCCGGCAGAAGGCCGACTTTGGATTCGGGCAGGCCGAGCTGCGTTTTCGGATTGTCGCCGACAATACGCGCATGGCAGGCAAGCGTCACTTCCAACCCGCCGCCGAGCGCCGTGCCGTTGACGGCGGCTGCAACCGGCTTGCCGCAAGTTTCAAGGCGGCGCAGCAGCATGTTGAATTTCAGATTGTTTTCGTAAAGCGCTTTGACGCGCTCTTCCTTCGACTGGCTGCCATCGCCCGAGCCGGCCTGACCGCCCATCATGGAAAGGTCGGCGCCTGCGCAGAACGCGGATTTGCCGGAGGTGAGCACCGCGCCTTTAATGGCGTCGTCACCGACGATCTTTTCGATAATGTCCGCCAGGTCGCCCATCGAGCCCTGGCTGAGGACGTTCATGGAGCGGTCCGGCATGTCCCAGGTGATGAGCGCAATGCCGTCGCCGTCCACTTCAAAGCCAAAATTTTCGTAAGCCATAAATCTCTCCTTACCGCGCTGCCTGGAACAAGCGCTCCGGGCGCGCAGAAAGCCCCTTAAATACGTTCGATGATGGTTGCCGTGCCCATGCCCGCGCCGACGCAAAGCGTCACGAGAGCGGTGTTGAGGTCGCGCCGTTCCAGCTCATCGAGCACCGTGCCGAGAATCATGCCGCCGGTTGCACCCAGCGGGTGACCCATGGCGATCGCGCCGCCATTGACGTTCATTTTCTCATGGTCGATGTCGAGCGACTGCATCATGCGCAGCACCACCGAAGCGAAGGCTTCGTTGAGCTCGTAAAGATCGATATCGCCGACTTCCATGCCCGCTTTCTTCAGTGCCTTGCGGGAAACATCCGCCGGGCCCGTCAGCATGATGCAGGGCTCCGAACCGATGGAAGCCATGGCGCGGATGCGCGCGCGGGGTTTCAGGCCAAGACCCTCGCCTGCTTCCTTCGTGCCGAGCAGCACGCCCGAGGCGCCGTCCACGATGCCCGAGGAGTTACCGGCATGGTGCACATGGGTGATGCTTTCAAGTTCCGGATAACGGTCCGTCGCCACGCCGTCGAAAGCAAACTCGCCCAGCGCCGAGAAGGAGGGCTGCAATGCCGCAAGCGACTGCATGGTCGCGTCGGGACGCAGGTGCTCGTCCTTGTCGAGAATGGTCAGGCCGTTCACATCCTTCACGGAGATGACGGAATTCTTGAAATAACCCTTCTCCCAGGCATTGGCGGCGCGCTTCTGGCTTTCCACCGCATAAGCGTCCACATCGTCGCGGGAGAAGCCGTATTTCGTGGCGATCATGTCCGCGCCGATGCCTTGCGGCGTGAAATAGGATTTCAGCGCGATTTCAGGGTCGGACGACCAGGCACCGCCCGAGGCGCCCATGCCCACACGGCTCATGCTTTCAACGCCGCCGCCGATCGCCATATCCGCTTCGCCGGACATGACTTTGGCCGCCGCCATGTTCGTGGCCTCAAGACCGGATGCGCAGAAACGGTTGATCTGCACACCTGCCGTCGTGTCGGCATAATCGGCATTCAGAACGGCGATGCGGGCGATGTTGCCGCCCTGCTCGCCGACGGGGTCCACACAGCCCAGCACCACGTCATCGACAAGCTTCGTGTCGAGATCGTTGCGGTCGCGCAGGTTTTCCAGCACCTGGCTGGCGAGTTGCAGCGCCGTCACTTCATGCAGCGCGCCGTCTTTTTTGCCTTTACCGCGCGGCGTGCGCACGTGGTCGTAAATATAACATTCACCCATGGGGCCTCTCCTTTCGAGGTTCGCGGTGTTTATCTTTTAAGATCGCCGGATCAGATCGTGCGGCTGATCAGAAGCTTCATGATTTCGTTCGTGCCGCCGTAAATCTTCTGAATGCGGGCGTCGCGGTACATGCGCGAAATCGGATATTCGTCCATATAGCCGTAGCCGCCGAAGAACTGCAGGCACTCGTCGATGATTTCGTTCTCTTTCTGCGTGGTCCACCACTTAGCCATAGCAGCGGTCGTCGCGTCGAGCTCGCCGCGCAGCAGGCGCTCTGCGCAATTATCCGTGAAGACACGGGCAATCGTCGCCTCGGTTTTGCATTCTGCGAGTTTGAACTGCGTGTTCTGGAAATCGAGAATGCGCTGACCGAAAGCCTTGCGCTCTTTCACATATTCCGAGGTGAGCTCCAGGGCCTTTTCCATGGCAACGCAGGCCTGCACGGCAATGATGAGCCGCTCCTGGGGCAGCTGCTGCATGAGCTGGAAGAAGCCCTTGCCTTCATCCGTACCGAGAAGATTGGCGGTCGGTACTTTCACGTCGTCGAAAAAGAGCTCGGACGTGTCCTGCGCCTTCTGGCCCATTTTCTTCAGGTTACGGCCGCGGCGGAAGCCTTCGACTTCCTCCGTTTCCACCATGATGAGGGAAACGCCTTTAGCGCCCGCTTCCGGGTCCGTCTTGGCAACGACGCAGATGAGATCAGCGGTCTGGCCATTGGTGATGAAAGTCTTCTGACCGTTCAGCACATACTGGTTGCCCTCTTTCTTCGCCGTGGTGCGCACGGCCTGAAGGTCGGAGCCGGTTCCCGGCTCCGTCATGGCGATACCGCCGACAAGCTCACCGGAGGCCATTTTCGGCAGCCACTTTTTCTTCTGTTCTTCGGTACCGTAAGACTGGATGTAGTGCGCGACGATGCCCGAATGAACGGAATTGCCGAAGCCGCCAATGCCGGCGCGGCCCTGTTCCTGGGCGATGACCATCTCATGGCCGAAATGACCGCCGCCGCCGCCATATTCTTCCTTGATGGAAGCGCACAGAATGCCCGCTTCACCGGCCTTCAGCCAGGCATCGCGGTCCACGCAGCCCTGCTCGTTCCACTTTTCAACATGGGGAACGAATTCTTTTTCATAGAACTTCGACACCGCATCCTGAAGGATTTCCAGCTCTTCATCCAGCCAGGGTGATTTATACCCTTCGATCAACGCCATTCCGTCGTCTCCCTACTTTACTTTTTATCGTTTCTCAAAATGCATCGGCGGCCAGCGCCATCATGCTGTCCGCACCGGTTTTGATGCGGGCAAGATGCGCACCCGTTTCGGGCAGCACACGTTCCATGTAATAGCGGGCCGTGATGAGCTTGTTCTTGTAGAACTCCGCTTCCGCGCCGCCCGTCTTCGCTTTGGCGGCGGAGATGCGCGCCATCTTCGCCCACATCAGCGCAATCGCGGTCAGCCCGAAAAGGTGCATGTAATCGCTGGAGCCGGCGCCTGCGTGATCGAAATTCTTCAGCGCGTTTTCCATGAACCAGCTCGTTGCTTCTTCAAGCTGCGCTTTTGCTTCTTTGAGGGGCGCCGCCGCAAAGCCGAGATCGCCCTGCCCTTCGAGCGCGGCAAGCTCCTCATCGACAAGCTTGAAGAAGGCAAAGACCGCGCGCCCGCCATTCTGCGCCAGCTTGCGGCCCACAAGGTCGAGCGCCTGAATGCCGTTCGCTCCTTCATAGATCATGGCGATGCGCGCATCGCGCACGAACTGGCCCATGCCCCATTCATCGATATAGCCATGACCGCCATAGACCTGCTGGGCTTCCACCGCATTCGCAAAGCCTTTGTCTGTGAAATAGCCTTTCAGCACGGGGGTGAGCAGCGACATCATATCTTCGCCGAACTCACGCTGCTTTTCATCGGAAGAAAGATGCGCGAGATCGCCTTGCAGCGCCGTCCAAGCAAGCAGCGCGCGGGCGCCCTCGTTGAAGGCGCGGGCATTCATCAGCATACGGCGCACATCCGGATGGACGATAATGGGATCGGCCGGTTTGTCTTCTTCCTTCGGCCCGGTGAGCGCGCGGCCCTGCAGCCGCTCACGCGCATAATCGGCAGCATTCTGATAGGCCGCTTCAGACTGCGAGAGCCCCTGCAGCGCGACGCCGAGACGGGCTTCGTTCATCATCGTGAACATGGCGCGCAGGCCCTTGTTCTCCACGCCGACAAGCCAGCCCACCGCATCATCATAATTGAGCACGCAGGTGGCGTTGCCGTGAATACCCATTTTCTTTTCCAGAGAGCCGCAGCGCACACCGTTGCGGGCCCCGAGCGAACCATCGTCATTGACGAGGAATTTCGGCACGACGAAAAGCGAAATGCCGCCCACCCCTTCCGGCGCGCCTTCGATGCGGGCGAGAACGAGATGAATGATGTTTTCGGCCAGATCGTGCTCACCGGCCGAGATGAAAATCTTCTGGCCGGAAATCTTGTAGCTGCCATCGCCCTGCGGCACCGCCTTGGTGCGCAAGAGCCCCAGATCCGTGCCGCAATGAGGCTCGGTCAGGTTCATCGTGCCGGTCCATTCCCCGGTCACGAGTTTGGGCAAGTAGCGGTCTTTGAGCTCATCGGCGCCGTGATTGATCAGCGCCGAATAAGCCCCGTGGCTGAGGCCCGGATACATCCCGAAAGCCATATTCGCGGAGGAGACCATTTCATTGAACATGACCGCGAGCGTGTTCGGCAGGCCCTGACCGCCATAATTGGGGTCGGCGGTCAGCGCGGGCCAGCCGCCTTCCACCAGCGTCTGGTATGCCTCTTTAAAGCCCTTGGGGGTGCGCACTTCGCCGTTTTCCAGCGTGCAGCCTTCCTCATCGCCGATTTGGTTGAGCGGCTGCAACACTTCTTCGGAAAGTTTGGCCGCTTCCTCCAAAATGGCGTTCACCACATCTTCTTGCGCATCGGAAAAACCGGGCAGCTCGCTGTACTGCCCGATTTCAAGCAGCTCATGCAGGATGAAGCGATAGTCGTGCAGCGGGGCTTTATACGTCGGCATGGGTCTTTCTCTCCTTGGAAGAGATCAGCCTTTACCGCAGGGCTTGGCGCTGGCTTTGCCGTTCAGCGAAGGCGCCTCATCCCGGAGCAAACCTTCCACACGCCGCAAGCCGTCCTTCAGCTGCGCAATCTGGGCGTCGATCTCGTCCTTTTGCTGGTTGAGGCTTTCAATACGCTCTTCGAACTTGACGAGGGCATGACGGTACTGGGCTTCCGCCCCGTCATGCAGGTCATATAGGTCAAGAATTTCCCGAATCTCGGCCAGCGTAAAGCCTACCTTTTTGCCGCGCACGATAAGCTGAAGACGGGCCCGGTCGCGGGGGCGGTAAATGCGGGTCTGGCCCTGGCGGCGCGGATGAAGAAGGTCTTTATCCTCATAGAAGCGGATCGCCCGCGTCGTCACGCCGAATTCCTCGGCAAGCTGCGTGATGGTGAATGTGGGGGCTTCCGCGCCGTGCCGCTCGCCCAAACCAGCCGGTTCATGGCTCATCTGTACCGTCACCTGTCATCCTCCCTTGTTCAAAAGCTGGCGGACACCTTTTCCAAAGCCATCTCATCGCGCCTTGGGGGGGCCTGCCGGCTTTACTTGCCCTTGGGGTGCCGGATCTTGCGCCCGGTCCCCACCGATATATTTGACGTTGACGTAAACGTCAACCAACAGGCCAGACAGTGTCCTGGCTGCGGAAAAATGTCTAGATATAAATAGGGCAGATGTCAAGTTACGTCAAAAATCCCGCACAACACCTCGATTTCGGCTAGGGTTTTGCCCAACTGCCGGTCAGGCGGGCGGTAGACACGGCTTTGGGAAACGGGTTTGGGGAGATGTCATGAGGATTTTTTCGCGCATAGAAATATGCCGGGCGGGCACCGGCCTGCTCACCGCTCTTTTCCTGGCCGCCTGCGCTGCCGGGGGCAATACGCCGCCCAAGCCTGTAGAAGTCGCCCGCGCCCTGCCCGCCGAGGCGAGCCGCCAGGCGTCCCTCGACACGCCGCTCGGCCGGGCGCTTTTGGCGGAAATCAACAACCGCCGGCCCGATGCCCCCTTCACCCTCGATCCGGTGCTCAATAAAGCCGCCGCCGTTCACAGCGCGGATATGAAGGCGCGCGGCTTCATGGGCCACCACAATCCGGACGGACAAGGCCCGCTCGACCGGGTTTTGTCGGTCGATGAGGATTTCCAAGGCCGGGTTGCGGAAAATGTCGGCGAATTCAAGTTCCCGCCCGGTGAAAGCGAGGCGGAAAAAGCCGCTTATATGGTCGAGCAATGGATGAATTCGCCCCGCCACGCCGCGCCCCTACGCTCGCGCGCCTATCAGCGCACGGGTATCGGCATCGCGGTCTCCGGCGACAGGGTCTATGCGACGCAGCTCTTCACCGGTCCTTGAGCGGGAAGCCTGATCTGCCCAGAAGGTCTCATCAGAACTCACAAGGTCAAATCCACCCTGACTCCAGTCGTCCCAGTAAAGGGCAAAAATTGCCGCGTTATTAACGCCCCCTTTACCAAGATCACGTCAGATGGAAGAGCCGGTTAAGGGATTCTTGACCGGTGGACGGCGGGTATGAAGAGCCGCACGGTCTTTTCTTCGAAAAAGGCGAGAAACGGCGGCGCTTTACACCGAATCACCGTCTCGGTACAACGTGGAATCTGAAACGGGCATAGTGATTCGATGAGATCGGGGGTCCCCTGGAGCGTCAAGGGCATCGAACCTGAAGCGCGTGAAGCAGCAAAGCAGGCTGCACGCCGCGCCGGGATGACCCTTGGCAATTGGCTCAATCAGGTCATTCTCGAAAGCGGCACGGATGAAGTAGGCGCCGATGGCGCGTCTTACGAAGCCTCCTACCGCCCCGATTTTACGGCCCAGCCCGGCCAGGGTTCCTACCGTCCCTCTTATGAACAGGCCCCGCAATTCGACATGGGGCCCGTTGCAGAAGCCGTCAAAAATCTTGTGCAGCGGGTCGAGTCGAGCGAACGGCGCCTCGATAGTGCGATAGAAACCATGGCCACACGCTTCGACGAAGGCAATCGTCTGCCCTCCTTTACCGGGCCCGATCCGCTTGAGCGCAAGATCCAGCAGCTCACCGAACGTCTCGATGCCGCAGAACGCGCCCAGCCTTTCGGCAAACGCGCCGAAGATGCGCAGGCTATCAAGTCGCTCGAAAAAGCGGTCAGCGCCGTGGTCGACCATTTGGAAACGGCAGGCCATCAGACCGACCGCCGCTTCGACGATATCCGCCAGACGCTTTCAACGCTTTCGCGCCGCATGGATGAGACGGACGCTGCCGCCGAGCGCGAAAAAGCGCGCAGCGAAACCGAAACGCTTTACAAATCCGTTCACGCGCTTGCTGAGCGTCTCGCCTCGATCGAAAAATCCGTTCAGCAATCGGCCGCGCAAAGCGAAGCGGCCCAGCAAAAGGCCGTTGAAGCCGCGCTGCGCGCCGTCAACGACAAGGCGGAATCGGAAAGCCAGAAGAAAGTCATTTTCCAGCTTCAGGACGCGCTTGAAAAAATGCATGCGCGCCTCGAGCAGTCCGAACAGCGTCAGGCCGAAACTCAGCGCGCCTTGCTGGAGCAGATGCAGGAAAGCCTCGGCTCGCTGAACAGCCGCGTCGAGCAGGCCCAAGCCGAAGCCAAGGCGCAAGCCGCCCAGCCGAGCGCCCTCGTTGCCGAAATCATGCAGGAAGTCGATCAGCGCCTGCAAAATGTCAGCGCCCGGATCGAACAATCCGAACAGCAAAGCCAGGCCGCCGCAAGTTCCGTTCAACAGGCGATTGCCGATTTTCAAGCCTCGCTAAAAGAGCTTGAGGAAAAGAACCTCACCGCCAAAACGCAAGAAGCGGCGGAAGCCGAAGCAAAAGCTCCGGCTGCGCCCGAAAACGAAGCGGCCTCTCACCAAACCGCATTGCCGCCTCAGGGGCCGCCTCAGGGGCCGCCTTACGGCGCGCTGGCGCCCGGCGCCATGCCCCCGCCGGTCGGCATGCCCGATCTTGCCCCGCCGCCCATTCCGGCAACACCGCTCGGCCAGCCTGCCCCGCCGCCTTTGGCGGATTCTGCGCGCAGCGAAATGCGCGGGCCCGCCGATCCGCCGCTTCCGGGCGCAGGCGGCGAACCTGCCGCCCCCCCGCCCCCGCCTGGCTCTGCCGTGCCGGGCATGGCGGACACGCATGCCGGTCAGGATTTCATCGCCGCCGCCCGCCGCGCCGCGCAGGCCGCCGCCTCCGGCGAAATGCCGCGCGGTCCGGTTCATGAATCAAGCCCCCGCTACAAGAGCTTCGATGAAGAAGAAGCAGGCGAGAGCAAACGCAAATATTATTACATTGCCGGCGCAGTGCTTCTGGCCGCGCTTGCCGTTTTCGCCCTGCGCGGTTTTACCGGCGGCGGCAGCGCGCCTGAAACCCCGTCCCTGACCGAAGCGCCTGCCGCCGAAGAACAGGCAGCGCCCGCGGAAGAGACACCCGCCGCGGACACGCCCAAGGCGGCAGCATCCGAGACCACTATTCCTGAGACGCCTGCGCCCCAAGACAGCGCGGCTGAGACAGATGAGAAACCCGCAACACCGGAGGCCACTCCGGAAGGCGCCGAGCCGAAAGCAGATGCGGCGGAAGGTTCGGCGCCTGCCTCTTCCAAAACGGCTGCCGTGAAGCCGGAAACCATGACGCTGCCGAAAGTGACCGAGAAGGTCGCCCCGGCCGAGCCTGCGCCCGTCACCCCCGTTTCCCGCGAGGCGGCGAAACCGACGCTGCGCGAGGCAGCTGCAAACGGCAATGCGGCAGCGCGCTATGAAGTGGGCCTGCGCTATGCGCGCGGTGTGACCGTGCCGCAGGATTTCAGCCAGGCCGCTTACTGGTTTGCCCAGGCTGCCGAACAGGACCTTGCGATCGCGCAGTACCGCATCGCCACGCTTTATGAAAAGGGGCGCGGCGTCGAACAGGATTTCGCCAAAGCCCGGACCTGGTACGAGAAAGCGGCGAACCAGGGCAACATCAAAGCCATGCACAACCTTGCCGTCATTTACGCGGAAGGCAAAGGCACTCAGCAGGATTTCAGCGAGGCAGCCCGCTGGTTCGAGGAAGCGGCGGCGCGCGGGCTCGGCGACAGCCAGTTCAACATCGCCGTTCTTTATGAGCGCGGCCTCGGCGTCACCGCCGATCCGGCCAAAGCCTATCTTTGGTATGCGGTTGCCGCGAAAAGCGGCGATAAGGACGCTGCCGCCAAGCGCGATGAAATCGGCCAGAGCATGGATGCGGCAGGGCTCGTCGATGCCAAGCTGAAAGCGGAAACCTGGAGCCCTAAAGCCTCCGATGCCGTGGCCAATGGCAATATCGCCTCGCTGAAAACCTGGAGCGAGCGGGCCGATGCCGGCACGCCGGGCAGCAGCGTCGATGTCGCCCGTGCCCAGGCACTTTTGACAGAGCTCGGCTTCCGTCCCGGCCCCTCCGACGGGGTGATGGGTCCGAAGACGACCGAAGCCATTCAGCAGTTCCAGCGCAGCGCCGGCATGGCGGCGACGGGACTTGTCACACCGCAGCTCATCGAACTGCTCGAAGCGCAAACACGCTAAAGGGGCACGCTAAGAAAAGACCTGAGGAGATGCTTTTTCTCCACACGGAATTACCGCAGTCTTTTGTTCAGCACGGTCAGGCTTTGTTATAGTCTGGCCGTGTTATTTTTCTGCCGCCCGCCGCTGCCAGACGAGTATCAACCGGCTACCTGTCCGAGAGACCGCCACGCAATGCAGATCTACCTGCCCATAGCCGAGCTCTCCTTGAACGTCTTTCTGCTGCTCGGCCTTGGCGGCGCTGTGGGCTTTCTATCCGGGCTTTTCGGTGTGGGCGGCGGCTTTCTCATGACGCCGCTTTTGATCTTCATCGGCATTCCGCCCGCCGTTGCCGTTGCCACGCAGTCGAACCAGATTGTCGCCTCCTCCATTTCCGGGGTGCTGGCGCATTGGAAGCGGCAGACCGTGGATTTCAAAATGGGGCTCGTCTTGCTCGCGGGCGGCATTCTGGGCTCGGTCGGCGGCGTCTATCTTTTCAAATATCTGCGTGAGATCGGGCAAGTCGATCTTCTGATCTCCTTTTCCTATATCGCCTTTCTCGGCATCATCGGCACGCTGATGCTGGTGGAAAGCGTGCGCGCCATTCAGGCGGCGCGCTCGGGCAAATCGCTTCCCGGAAGGCGCCCCGGCCAGCATAGCTGGGTGCACGGGCTGCCCTTCAAAATGCGCTTCCGCCGCTCGCGCCTTTACATCAGCGCCATTCCGCCTTTCCTCATCGGCGCGAGCGTCGGCACGCTCGTTGCCATCATGGGCGTGGGCGGCGGCTTCATCATGGTGCCCGCCATGATCTATCTCTTAAAAATGCCGACCAATGTGGTGATCGGCACTTCGCTCTTTCAGATCATTTTCGTCACCGGCCTCGTTACCATCTTGCACTCGGTGGAAAACCAGACCGTGGATGTGATGCTCGCCCTTCTCCTCCTCATCGGCGGGGTGGTGGGCGCGCAATATGGCGCCCGCTTCGGTGCGAATATGCGCGGGGAACATTTGCGCGCGCTGCTCGGCCTTCTGGTGCTGCTGGTTTGCGCGCGGCTGGGCTTCGACATGGTGGCAACCCCGCAAGATCTTTTCTCGCTGGCACCGCAGGGGGCGAATTGATGCGCGCGCTTCTTTCTACTCTTGCTCTTCTTTTAGCCTTCGCGGTTTCCAGCGGCGCAGCGAAGGCCGGTCTCGTCACGGACCTTTCCCAGCATCAGGTCTCCATCCGCTCGAATTTCACGGGAACGGAAATTCTGATCTTCGGCGCCATCGAAGCCGACAGCGCCGCCAAGCCCGGTCAGAGCACCGATGTCGTTATCGTCGTCTCCGGTCCGCGGCGCGATGAAACCGTGCGCAAGAAAGAACGGGTGGCGGGCGTCTGGATCAATTACAACTCGGTCACTTTCGCCTCCGTGCCCGGCTTTTATGCCGTGGCGAGCACGCGGCCCTTCGAGACGATTGCGAGTGAGCGGGTGCGGGCGATCGAGCAGATCGGCGCGCGGCACCTCACCTTCGGCAAGCTTATCGCCACCTCCATAGAGGGCACGCGCATTCCCCTGGACGTGGAAGAAGCACGTGAATTTACCGACGCGCTGATCCGGCGCAAACGGGAGCAAGGGCTTTTTCACGAAGCGCCGGAAGGGGTAGCCTTTCTCTCCAACACGCTTTTCCGGACCAGCATCGAAATTCCGGCGAACGTGCCCGTCGGGCTTTATACGGCCAAGGTCTATCTCATCCGCGACGGCAATGTGATCGACGCCATCTCCACTCCGCTCTTCATCGACAAGAGCGGCATGGAGCGGATCATCTTCCGCCTCGCCCACCGCGAGCCGCTGCTTTACGGGATTTTCGCGGTGATGCTGGCGACATTCGCCGGCTGGACGGCGGCCCTGATTTACCGGGAATAGGGGATTTCCGGCGCTCGCGGCCTTTCAAGCAGGTGTGACGAGACGCGCCTTGCATGTGAAGGGTCCCGATGCCATTTCATGCCGGTACCCTGCATCCTGGGCAGCGGTATTCGGAAAGGGACACAGATGGGCGGACTTGACGGCGGTTTCGGGATTGCAGCGCTTGGCGGGCTGATCAGCTTCCTCTCGCCCTGTGTTTTGCCGCTCGTACCCGCCTATCTCTGCTTCATGGCCGGAACGACGCTGGAAGAGCTGACCAAGTCCCAGGAAAAACGCGCGGACGATCCTGCGCTTGCCCGCCAACTCAACCGCCGGGTGCTCTTCGGCGCGCTGGGCTTCGTGCTCGGCTTTACCACGGTCTTCGTCGCGCTCGGCGCCTCGGCCTCGGCCATCAACCCGTTCATCCAGGCCAACCGGGTTATCCTCGGTCAGGTCGCAGGCTCGATCATCATTATCCTCGGCCTGCACTATATGGGTGTCTTCCGCTTCGCCTTTCTCGACCGGGACGTACGCTTCATGCCGCAAATCGGCGGCGCGGACGCCCCGGCCTATATGCAGATTGCCGCGCCTTACCTGATCGGCCTTGCCTTCGCCTTCGGCTGGACGCCCTGCATCGGGCCGATCCTGGCGACCATTCTGACCCTTGCCGCTTCCCAGGAGAGTCTGGGGTACGGGGTGGCTTTGCTCACCACCTATTCGCTCGGCCTTGGCATCCCCTTCATCGCCGCCGCGCTCGGCGTGCGTGCCTTCCTCGCCTTCTCTTCCTCCTTCCGCAAGCACCTGCACAAGGTGGAAATCGCGGCGGGCGTGCTTCTGGTGGGGACCGGGGTCTTGATGGTGCTCGGTTCCTTCGAGCTCATCGCGACCTATCTCATCAATACATTTCCCGCGCTAGGGAAACTCGGCTAAAGACAGTAGACTGCCCCCGCAAGCGCCCGAGGCCAGGACCCGGGCCAGCATGGGAGCCTTTCATGTCGAGCAGCGAAAAGACTGCCCCTTCCGCCCCCGCCGTTCAGCCGGCAAAGAAAAAACCCCGCATCAAGGTGCCGGGCAGCGCCACGCTTTTGGGCTATGCCGGGCTCATTCCGTTTGCGGGCACCGCGCTCATCGTCTGGCTTTCCTGGCCGAGCCCGGCGGCGCGCGATGCGCTTTTCGCGCTGCAGGCCTATGGCGCCATCATCCTTTCTTTTCTGGGCGGCGCGCGCTGGGGCCTTGCCATGGCAGGCCATGGCTATGCGAGCGATACGGAAACCCGGCGGGAGCTGCGCACGGGGCTGATCGCGGCCGTTCTTCCCTCCGTCATTGCCTGGCTTGCCTTGCTGATGCCGCCGCTACCGGCGCTCAGCGTGCTTATCATCTGTTATGGCGGGCAATATCTGGCGGACATTCAAACGGTCAAAGCGGGCGATGCGCCGGCCTGGTACCGGCTTTTGCGCACGCCGCTGACGCTCCTTGCCATGGCGGCAATGCTGGCGGCGCTTGCCCGGCTCATCACGGGCTAGGCGCTTACCCCTTGCCGCTTCCCCCATCGGGCAAAAGCGTGCGGGCTTTGACAGGATGGATGCGCTCGGCACCGATCATCCAGGCATGAAACTCGAGCCCGGCGAAAAGCGGCGCGAAGGCCGCGTCGAGCACATTGAGCCCGCCCGTATAAGCGCCGAAAGACGGCATGATAAGCCGCGTGCCGTCGCTTGCAAAACAGCGCCGCCTCAGCCTGCGCCCGCGCACACGCACCGCCGCGCACGGATGAAGATGCCCAGCGACCTCGCCCGTTGCCGGAGCCGCTTGCGGTTCATGGCGGAAGATGAGCGGTTTCATATCGACCGCGCTTTCCACTTGCCCTCCGAAAAAGGGCGGCGGGGCGGGGTCGTGATTGCCCTCGATCCAGATCCAATCGGTGCTTGCCGCCAAGGCGCGGATGCGTTCCCGTGCGCCTTCCTCCATCCGGGCCAGCGCCTCGCCATCATGAAAGCTGTCACCGAGCGCGATCACTCTTGAAGGGGCAAGCGCCCGGCAGAGCCGTTCCAGGCGCGCGAGCGTTGCCGCCGTATCGTAGGGCGGCAAGAGCACGCCCTTGGCGGCAAAGGCCGAGCCTTTTTCAAAATGAAGATCGGCAACAATGAGGGTTTCCCGCTCCGGCCAATAAAGCGCGCCGTCAGGCAGAGGCTGAAGCTTTGTGCCCAGCACCTGCAAGCTGCCCGATTTCTGCTCTGCCGCCAGGTCAGACAAGCCGCGTCGCCTCTTCGATCAAATCATCCGCCGCTTCCGCCAGAAGCGCCTCGCTCGCTTCGCCATAAACGGGTTCCTTGCCGATATCAAGGAGCGCGGGCACGGCAAGGGGAGAGACGCGGTCCAGCCGCTTCAAACGGATGCGACCCTTGATGCGGCCCAGCATGGCGGCAACGCGGGCGACATCGAGAAAACCTGCCGCCGCATCCTCCCAGGTCGCCTCCAAGAGAATGTGATCCGGCTCATGCTCGCGAAGCACGTCGTAAATCAGATCGGAGGAAAACGTCACCTGCCGCCCGCTCTTTTCCTTGCCCGGAAAACGCCGCTCGATCAGGCCGGAAATGACGGCGCAATTGCGGAATGTGCGCTTCATCAGGTTGGATTCAGCAAGCCAGTTTTCCAGATCATCGCCCAGCATGTCCTCATCGAAGAGCGCAGCAAGAGACAGATCCCCGCGCTCGGCCATCATCCCGACATCGCGCAGGCACCAGATGGCGAGCGAATATTCGGACGCGACGAACCCCAATGGGCGCGCCCCTGCCCGCTCCAGGCGGCGTGTCAAAAGCATACCGAGGGTTTGATGGGCAAGGCGCCCTTCAAAGGGATAGCAAATGAAATAGAACTTATCGTTGCGCGGAAAGGTTTCGGCCAAAAGATCATTGAGCCCCGGCAGTTCCGAACGCCATTCTTGAATGCGCAGCCATTCGGACACTTGATCCGGCAGGTGCTTCCAGCTTGCAGGCTGGGAGAGCATGCGCCGCACTTCTTCGGCAAGATAGGTCGAAAGCGGAAACTTGCCCCCCGCATAAGAGGGAATGGCCGGGTTCTCGCTTTTCGAGCTTGTGACATAGGCTTCCGTTTCCACCAGCCCTTCGAAGCGCAGGATTTTGCCCGCAAAAAGAAACGTGTCGCCGGGGACAAGCTGCTCGATGAAATATTCCTCGATTTCCCCGAGAACGCGCCCGCCGCGCACGGGCGCCCCCGAGTTCGGCCGCCGGCGTACCAGGCGCACTTTCAGCATCGGCGCCTCGACGATGGTGCCGACATTCATTCTATATTGCTGAGCAAGACGGGGATGGGCGAGGCGGTAGCGCCGGTCTTGTTTGAAAATATTGTTGGGCCGCAGGCGCCTGTAACGGTCATAGGTGCGCAGCGCATAGCCGCCCGTTTCAACGAACGAGAGCACCTTGTCGAAACGCGCGCGGGTGAGATGCGCATAAGGGGCGGCGCTGCGCACTTCACCATAGAGTTCGTCCGCATCGAAAGGAGCCGAGCAGGCCATGCCCATAATATGCTGGGCAAGCACGTCGAGCGCGCCGCGCTTCGGCACCATACCGTCATGAATACCCGCAAGAGCTGCCGCCCGGGCCGCTTCGCATTCCAGCACCTCGAAACGGTTGGCCGGGACAAGCAGCGCGCGGCTCGGATCGGAAAGGCGGTGATTGGCCCGCCCGATGCGCTGCAAAAGACGGCTTGAACCTTTTGGCGCGCCGACATTCAAAACGAGGTCCACATCCCCCCAGTCGATGCCGAGATCGAGCGTCGAGGTGCAGACGACGGCCCGCAAGCTGCCTGCCGCCATCGCCGCTTCCACCTTGCGCCGCTGCTCGGTCGAAAGCGAGCCGTGATGCAGCGCAATGGGCAGATTGTCTTCATTGATGTACCAGAGATCGCGGAAGATGAATTCCGCCTGGGAGCGCGTGTTGACGAAAATCAGCACGGTCTTGTTCTTGCGGATTTCCTCGTAAATGGCGGGCAGCGCATGGCGCGCCGAATGGCCGGACCAGGGGATGCGGACTTCCGGCGTCAGAATGCCGATTTCCGGCACCGCGCCGCCCTCCCCTTTGACCAATGCGCTCAGCCGCTCTTCGCCTTCCACCTGCGGCACGAGATAGCGGCGCAACTGATCGGGTTCAGCCACGGTGGCCGAGAGGCCGATGCGCCGCATGGAAGGAGCAAGCGCTGAAAGGCGGGCAAGACCCAGCGAAAGCAAATCCCCGCGCTTGGTATTGGCGAGCGCGTGAAGTTCGTCCAGCACCACGCATTGCAGCGAAGAGAAAAGCCGGGCCGCATCTTCGTAAGACAGAAGCAGCGCCAATTGCTCCGGCGTCGTCATGAGAATATCGGGCGGATCGCGCCGCTGGCGCTGACGGCGGTTTTGCGGCGTGTCCCCGGTGCGCGTTTCAAGGCGGATATCGAGGCCCATTTCCTCGATCGGAATTTCAAGGTTCCGCCGCACATCGACGGCGAGCGCTTTCAGCGGGGAAATATAAAGCGTGTGAATGCCCCCTGGATGCGTGCCTTCCTGCGAAAGCTCGATCAGGCTGGCGAGAAAACCCGCCAGCGTCTTCCCCCCGCCCGTTGGCGCGATGAGCAGCGCCGAGTAGCCCGCAAGACCAAGCTCGGTCAACTCGCGCTGATGGGCGCGCAGCTGCCAGCCGCGCTGCGCGAACCAATTGCCGAAACGGGCAGGCAGCGGGCCGGCCGCATCCGCAGCGTTTTCAAGGGCGGGATTCTTCATGGGCTCAGTATAGCGGGCCGGGGCGCGGCAGAAACAGCGAAGGCGGCCCCGCCCTCCTTGCAAAGCCCGCAAAAAAACTGGCCGAATCCGGCCCGGCGCGCCAACATGGGGCCAACACAAGCTTTGACGGCCAAACGCCCGGGCCTAGAGATGGCCGGATAGATCGAACCGCCGGGAAGAACCAAGAAAAGGGGATGCCATGCCGGAAGAATGGATGCAGTTAATTCGGGATAATGCCGACGCGCTGATGCCGCTGGTGGTCGAACACGGGCTGAACCTAATCGGCGCCGTGGCCATTCTCATTCTCGGCTTCTGGTTTGCGGGCCGGGCCCGGAACTGGGCGGTGCGGGCGCTCGGGCGGATGCCGCGCTTCGATGACATGCTGAAAAACTTCTTCGGCGCCATTGTCCGTTATCTCGTCATCATCGTGACGGTGCTGGCGGTGCTGTCACAATTCGGCATTGAGACAACAAGCCTTATCGCGGTGCTGGGCGCCGCCGGTCTCGCCGTCGGCCTGGCGCTGCAAGGCACGCTGTCCAATGTGGCGGCCGGGGTCATGCTGCTCATCTTCCGTCCCTTCCGTATAGGGCAATATGTGGAGGTGGGCGGCATTGCCGGCACGGTGAAGGAGCTCACGCTTTTCACCACCGAGCTCAACACGCCGGACAATGTGCAGATCATCGTGCCCAATTCCAACGTCTGGGGTCAGGCAATCCGCAATTACAATGCCTATTCGACGCGGCGTGTGGACATCACCTTTGGTATCTCCTATGGCGATGACATCAACAAAGCGATGGACATCATCAAGGCGGAAATCGAGAAAGACGCGCGCATTCTGAAAGACCCCGAACCCTTTATCGCGGTGCTGGGGCTCGGCGAAAGCTCGGTCGATATCGTCACCCGCTCCTGGACGGCGACGGGCGATTACTGGCCCGTCAAATTCGACCTGACCAAAGCGGTGAAAGAAGAATTCGACCGCGGCGGGATCACCATCCCCTTCCCCTCGCGCACCGTTTACAACGCCGCCGATTAAGGCGCCTCACATTCCGGCAGAAGCGGGGCCTGCTTATTGCGGCCTTGCGTCTGCCGGGTTTTATGGCCACCCTTTGGATAAGAACTAAGGGTCAAAGGCTGAGGAGAGCAAAGCCCCATGGACAAGATTTTCGGCGGCCCCATTCTGCCCACCTTGATCAAACTTGTCCTCGCCTCGGTGGGCGTGGGCATTGTGCTTGCCATTTTCGGCATCGAACCCTGGCGGCTTTGGGAAGATTTTCTGGGCACGATCAGCCGGGTCTGGGAAATGGGCTTCAATCTGATCGACTGGTCGTTCACTTATTTTCTATTGGGCGCGGTGATCGTGCTTCCTATATGGCTGTTGGTACGGCTCTGGTCCGTTTTCGTGGAAAAAGAGCCGCAGCGCAAAGACTGACACTGGAAGGACCATTCCATGGCGACACCGGCTCCCATCAGCTTTACCCCTTACAAAGGCAAAGTCACCGTGCGCCATGGCGGCGAAGTGCTGGCCGCTTCCACCAACGCGCTGGTGCTGCATGAAACGGGCCTGCCGGATGTGTTCTACATTCCGCGCGCCGATGTGGCGATGGACCTTTTCACCCGTTCGGACCGCGTGACCCACTGCCCGAAAAAGGGCGACGCGGCCCATTGGCATGCGGCGGCCGGCGACACGCAAATCGAAAATGCCGCCTGGTCTTACGAAACGCCGATCGCGCAGGCCGAGCCCATCAGGGAATATTTCGCCTTCTATCCCAATAAGACCGAGATCGAAGCGGAATAAAGCGGTCGGGCGACGCCGCGTCCGCCGCGCCTTTCCCCCCAAGCCGTCTCAAAGCCTCATCAAAAGCTCGCCATGGGCGGCTGAATTGCTATCTTCCTCTCAAATAAAACCAATCAGGGAGGGTGATATGACATCCATGCTTCGCGACGGCCTGTTGAAAGGCAAACGCATTCTCGTCACCGGCGGGGGCACGGGCCTCGGCAAAGTCATGGCGGAAGACTTTTTGCGCCTCGGCGCCGACATTCACATTTGCGGGCGGCGCAAGGCGGTGCTCGATGAAACCGCCAAGGAGCTGATGGATAAGCATGGCGGCAGCGTCAAAACCCATGCCTGCGATATCCGCGTGGCGGAAGCCGTCGATGAAATGATTGCCGATATCTGGGCAGAAGGGCCCTTGAGCGGCCTCGTCAACAATGCGGCGGGCAATTTCATCAGCCCGACGAAAGATCTTTCCACCCGCGGCTTCGATGCCATTGCCAATATCGTCTTTCACGGCTCCTTCTATGTGACCCATTCCGTCGGCAAACGCTGGATCGAGGGCGGGCACAAGGGTTCGGTGATTTCCATTCTCACCACCTGGGTGTGGAATGGCGGGCCTTACACGGTGCCCTCCGCCATGTCGAAGGCGGGCATCAATGTCATGACGCAGTCGCTCGCCGCCGAATGGGGCCAATACGGCATCCGCCTCAACGCGATTGCCCCGGGCCCCTTTCCCACGGAAGGCGCCTGGGCGCGGCTCAGCCCCGGCGAAAGCGCGGAGGGCGATGCCTCGCGCCAGGGCATTCCCATGGGCCGCGTGGGCGAAATGCCGGAACTCGCAAACCTTGCCTCCTTCCTGATGGGGGATGGCTGCGAGTATCTGACGGGCCAGACCATCGCCATCGACGGCGCGGCTTACAATGCAAGCGGCGGCAATTTCTATCCGCGCCTTTCCAAGGTCACGGATGAGGAATGGAAGCAGATGCAGGAGATGATCCGCGGCGCGAACGACAAGGACAAGGCGAAGCGCAGCGTTTGACGCTGCGCTGCCGCCCCCTTCACATCGTCACGACGACCTTGCCGATGGCCTTGCGCTCTTGGAGAAGGCGCATGGCATCGACGGCTTTTTCAAGCGGAAAGGTCGCGCAGACATAAGGGTCGATCTTACCTTCCGCCGCCCAGCGGTCGATCGTTTCGATGTTGCGCTTGCCCGCTTCCGGGTCCCGGCGGCCATACTCCCCGGCGCGCACGCCGATAACGGAAAAGCCTTTGATGAGCGGCATGTTGACCGGCACGGAAGGAATGCGCCCGCTGGTAAAGCCGATAATGAGCAGCCGCCCGTTCCAGGCGATGCAGCGCACGCTTTCATCGAAGACATCACCGCCCACCGGATCGTAAATCACATCCGCGCCGCGCCCGTCCGTCAGCTCCTTCACTTTGTCCTTAAAGCCCTTCGTGACATTGAGCGTGCAATCGGCGCCGCGTTTTTTCACCGCTTCGAGCTTTTCATCCGACGCTGAAGTCGCAATGACCCGCGCGCCGAGCAACTTGCCGACATCGACGGCGGCCATACCGACGCCCCCGGTTGCCCCATGGACAAGCAGCGTTTCGCCTTTTTGCAGATTGCCGCGAATGACAAGCGCGACATAAGCGGTGAGATAAGCTGCGGGATAAGCTGCGGCCTGGATGAAATCCATGCCTTCCGGGATGGGCCGGCAGGCAGAGGCCTGCGCATTCACTTCCTCGGCAAAGCCGCCGATGCGCAGACCCGCAACGACCTCATCGCCGGGTTGGAGCGTGGTGACACCCGGCCCTACCTCGAGCACGATGCCCGCCCCTTCCATGCCGGGAGAAAAGGGCAGTTCCGGTTTGAACTGATATTTGCCCTGCACCATCAAAATATCCGGAAAATTGATGGAACAGGCTTTCAGGCCAAGCCGCACCTCGCCTTCGCCGGGCGGCGGCAGCTCAACCTCATCCATCCGCAGGACGGAAATATCCTCCGACAATTCATGCACTCTGAGCGCGCGCATGAGACCTCCCTTTTTTTGTTTTCGTTTTTAAAGGTGGCGCTTCAGATCGCGGGCAAGCTCGATGCAAGCGCGGCGGGCTTCGGGCACCGTGCCGCTCATGGCGGTGAAGGCGTGCGCGAGGCTCGTATAGCAGCGGTAGAGCGTGTCGACGCCGGCCGCTTTGAGCTTGTTCGCATAAGCCTCGCCCTGATCGCGCAAGGGATCGAAACCGGCCGTTGCGACAATGGCAGGCGCAAGGCCGCTCAGATCATCGCTGAGCGCCGGGGCGACGCGCGGATCACTTTCCTTGGATTTGTCAGGCAGCGCGTGATCCAGGAAATAATCCATGATCTCCTTGGTGAGGGGATAGCATTCTGCGCAGCTTTGCATCGAGCCGCCTTTATCCGTCGGGTCGGTCGCGGGATAAATCAGCAATTGCGCGGCCGGCTGCTGGCCGCCCTTGCGTTTTACTTCCTGGCAGACGACGGCAGCCATGTTGCCGCCCGCCGAATCCCCGCCCACCGCGATCTTCGAGGTATCCATGCCGATCTCAGCGCCATTTGCGACCGCCCATTCATAAGCGGCGAGCGCATCTTCGATGGAAGCGGGGAAAACATGTTCGGGCGCGAGACGGTAATCAACCGACATGACGGCCGCGCCGCATTCATCCGCCAGCACCGAGCAGAAATGATTGCAGGTTTCAAGATCGCCGATCACCCAGCCGCCCATGTGATAATAGACGATACCGGGCAGCGCCTCGTTCTGCTTGTCGCTCGGGCGGTAAATGCGCACCGGAATTTCACCGGCAGGACCCGGAATGGTGCGGTTGAGAATGGAAACGCCGCGCCGGGGCGCATCATCCAGCATGGCAAGTCCGGCAGAGGAGGTTTCGCGCGCTTCGGCCGGGCTCATCGCCGCCATGGAAGGCTGCTTTGCCCCTTGCGCGGCAAGAAGCTGCACGCGCGGGTCCATGATATTGCCGTCGATTTCGACGGGCTCGCCGCCTGCCATTTTCAGGATCACGCCTTCGGGCAGTTTCATCAAAGCGCGTACGATCAGCCGCTGCAGGCTCATGGGATCCCCCTTTTTTAGATTTTTATGCGTTGTTTTGGGCGTTGCCTCTATCGATGACACCCTTCAGGCCCGCGAGCAAGAAATTCGCCGCAAATTCCGCCGCCTCATCGGCATTGGGATTGTCGCGCATCATCATGCGCTCGGACATTTCCTGCGCCAGACCCACCGCCGCCGCGGCGAAAAGCTCCGCATCCATGGGCGGCACCTTGCCGCTTTTCACGTCTTCTTCGACAAAGGACTGAATTTCATCGAACCCGGCCAGCACTTCCGGCGTCACCATGCGCACGCGCAGCGCGCCGGTATTGCGGCGCATCAGCCGGAACTGCGCTTCATCGGTCAACACATAGTTGAAATAGGCTTTGTAAGCGTTGCGGATGAACTCCTCGAAAGTGCGCGAGGCCAGACGGGCGGCGCGAATGACCGGACGGATGCGCAGCGCGCCGTCATCCATCAGCGCTTCGAAGACTTCTTCCTTGCTCTTGAAATAATTGTAGAACGTGCCGGAGGCGAGACCCGTGCGCCGGATGATGTCGCGCACAGAAGCTGCCCCATAGCCCACTTCGGCAAAAACTTCGCGGGCGGCATCCAGAATCGCTTCCTTGTTGGAGGCTTTCGTGCGCTCGCGCTTGCCTAGCGTTTTGGCCGCCGCTGCGCCTGCTTCGGCGGCAGACGGCTCTTTTTCGATCGTTTCGCTCATTTATTTCTCTTTTCAAAGCAGCGACCAAGGAGCTGCCTGGTTTCAAAGCAGCGGCCAAGGCGCTGCCTGGCGAAAGTGTCCGGGCACTTTCGTTTACCCCTTGCCCGAATACGCCGGGCTTTTAGCATCATATCATTTCGTGACGCACCGTCAATTTTTGAGATTTCCCGTGTGAAGATTTTTCTTTTTAAATCAACATGTTGCCCGCCAGGCGCACATCTGCCGCGCCAGACAGATTGACCTCTTCCCGGCAGCGCCCTATCACCGTTGCAAAAGAAAGGTCCTGCCATGGATGAAGACAAGCTCACGAAAATGGTCGAAGAATCGGGAAACGCGCTCATTCAGCACGTTCCCCATGCGCGGGCTATCGGCCTGAAAATCGTGACCGCCAAAAAGTCTCATGCCTGGCTGGAAGTGCCTTATGCACCGCATCTCGTGGGCAATCCGGATACCGGCGTCATTCATGGCGGCGTCATCACCACCCTGCTCGATAATGCGAGCGGCGTTGCCGTGCAGCTTGCCCTGCCCGAGCGAAGCGCCATCGCAACGCTCGATCTGCGCATCGATTACATGCGCCCTGCCGAGCCCGGCAAGACGATCAAGGCGCATGCTCATTGCTATAAGGTGACGCAGAACGTCGCGTTCGTGCGCGGCACCGCCTATCACGATGAAAACGAGGATGAACCCATCGCCACTTCCGTCGGCACCTTCATGCTCGCCGCGAACAGGGCAACCCCCGTCGCCATGGCTGCCCAAATGGCCAAGGCGCTTGAAGCAAAAGACAACAAGAAAGGGGACGCCTGATGGACCTCCTGCGCAAAGCCCGCGAAGAAGGCGGCACGGTCGATCTCAATGCGCTGATCGAAGCCATTCCTTACGCAAAGTTTCTCGGCATCACCGTCGATCAAAAAGGCACCGAGATCACAACGGTGCTCAATTTCGAGGAAAAGCTGATCGGCAATCCGGTTCTGCCTGCGCTGCATGGCGGGGTGATCGGCGCGCTATTGGAAATGACGGCGATCATTCAGCTTGCCTATGACGCCAAGGGCGATGCTTTGCCCAAGCCCATCGACATTACCGTCGATTACTTGCGCTCCGGCCGGCCCATCGATACTTACGCCCGCGCGCGGGTGACGAAACACGGCCGGCGCGTTGCCAATGTGCAGGTGGAAGCCTGGCAGGAAGACCGCATGAAGCCGATTGCCGCGGCCCATGGGCATTTCCTGCTGGCACCGCCCCCTGAGAGCACGCAAGACGCCGCCGGTTGAGGCGATGACCCCCGCGCCTGCCCCGCACCCTGCGTCTTCCAAGCCGTTGCCGGACAACGCCCAGGTTCTGCGGGTCGCCATTCCCGTTGTCCTTTCCGGGCTTTCCACACCGCTGATCGGGCTCATCGACACGGCGGCGGTCGGCCAGCTTGGGGATGCGAAATATATCGGTGCGGTGGCGCTCGGCGCGCTCATCTTCACTTTCCTTTACTGGGCCTTCGGTTTCCTGCGCATGGGCACGACCGGCCTGACCGCGCAGGCCCATGGCGCCGAGAACGGGGCGGAGATCCGCGCCTGCCTCGGCCGGGCCCTCTTCATCGCGCTGGCGGCGGGCTGCGGGCTCATTCTCCTGCAGTTGCCGCTCGAATTTGCCGCTTTCACGCTTGTCGGAGCGGAAGCCGATGCCGAGGCGCTGGCGCGCACTTATTTCGATATCCGCATCTGGAGCGCGCCTTTCGCGCTGGCCAATTTCGCGCTGCTCGGCTGGTTCATCGGCTTGCAGCGCATGCGCACGGCCCTTGCCTTGCAGCTTTTTCTCAACGGCATGAATGCAGGCCTCGATGCGCTTTTCGTCTTCGTCTTCGAGATGGGCGTTGCCGGCATTGCCTATGGCACGCTGATCGCGGAAATCTCCGCCGCCCTTGCCGGGCTCTTTCTTGCCGTCCGCGTTCTTAAATCCGTGCCGGGCGGCTGGAACCTTGCCGCGCTCAAAGATAAAGCGGCACTCACACGCACCATCGCCGTCAACCGCGACATCATGATCCGCACGCTGCTCCTGCTTTTCGCTTTTGCATTCTTCACGGCGCAGAGCGCGGGGCACGGCAATGAAGTGCTTGCGGCGAACACGATCCTGATGCAGTTCGTCTCTTTTGCCGCTTATTTCCTCGACGGCTTTGCCTTTGCCGCCGAAGCGCTGGTGGGGGAGGCTTTGGGCGCGAAGCGGCGCGAGGCTTTTGCGCGTGCCGTTAAACTTTCAACGCTTTGGGCCGCAGGCATCTCGCTTTTGCTTTCCGCCGGTTTTGCGCTGAGCGGGCCTTTCTTCATCGCCCTTCTGACGACAGCGGAGCCGGTGCGCGCACTGGCCGGCACCTATCTTGTCTGGGCAGCCATCCTGCCCATTGCCTCGGTCTGGTGCTATCAGCTCGATGGAATTTTCATCGGCGCCACGCGCACAGGCGAAATGCGCAACGCGGCAATCTTCTCCCTTTCCGTCTTTCTTGCCTGCTGGTGGCTTTTTCAGCCGCTCGGCAATCACGGGCTCTGGGCGGCCTTCACGCTGTTCGCCCTGATGCGCGCACTCAGCCTTGCGGTCTATTACCCGCGCCTTGCAGCGCAAAGCGCGGGCGCTGCGGCTGACCTCAGAGGATTTTGATCACGCCTTCGGGCGGGCGGCCAAGCGCGGCCTTGCCACCTTTCACCACGATGGGCCGCTCGATCAAGATCGGGTTTTTCACCATTGCTGCGATGAGCTGATCTTCCGAAAGCCCCTCATCGGCAAGGCCGAGCTCTTTGTAAGCGTCTTCGCCTTTGCGGATAATGTCGCGGGCGGACAGGCCAAGCTTTGCCAGAATGTCTTTCAGCTCGGCTTCGCTCGGCGGGGTTTTCAGATATTCGATGATCTGCGGGCTTTCGCCTTTTTCCTCCAGCAGCGCCAGCGTCTGGCGGGATTTCGAGCAGCGGGGATTGTGATAGATCGTCGCCGTCATGAAAGGCTCCTTTGTCTTCGGCTTAAAAACTAAGATCGGCGCAGCGGCACATCGGCGCCCACAGCCTCCGCCACCGAGGCAAAGCCATCCGCTTTCAAAAGCGCGCTGAGCTCGCAGGCAATTTCCTGTACAAGGCCCGGCCCCTGAAACGTCATCGCGGTATAAAGCTGCACGAGCGAGGCACCGGCGCGGATTTTCGCATAGGCATCACGCCCGCTCGACACGCCGCCGACACCGACAAGCGGCAGCTTGCCTTCCGTCAGCTCGCGCATCCGCCGCAGCACCGCTGTGGAAGGGGCAAAAAGCGGTTTGCCGGAAAGACCGCCCGTCTCATCTGCATGCGCCCCGCTCACCAGCCCGTCGCGGGCGATGGTGGTGTTGGAAACAATGATCCCGTCAATGCCGGTTTGAAGGCAGACGCCGGCAATATCGGCCAGCTCTTCTTCGATGAGGTCCGGGGCGATTTTCAAGAGCACTGGCACGGCGCTTTTCCGGGCGCTCAGTACACGGGTAATCAGATCTTCCAGCGCCGCGCGGCTTTGCAGGGCGCGCAAGCCCGGCGTGTTGGGCGATGAAATATTGATGGTGAAATAGCTCGCCAGCCCCTCGAAGGTTTCGATGCCTTTGACGTAATCGGCGGCGCGGTCTTCGCTGTCTTTATTGGCGCCGAGATTGACGCCCACGATGCCGCCGCGCCCCTGCCGCCGTTTCAAACGGGCCAGCATGGCGTCATGGCCTTTATTGTTGAAGCCGAGCCGGTTGATCACCGCTTCATGAGCGGGCAGGCGGAAAATGCGCGGGCGCGGGTTGCCTTCCTGCGGGCGCGGCGTGGTGGTGCCAACTTCCGCAAAGCCGAACCCTGCTTTCAGCATCGCGTCCGGCACGTCGCCGTTCTTGTCGAACCCGGCAGCAAGGCCGATGGGATTGGGAAAATCGAGACCGAAAAGCTTCACGGCAAGGCGCGGGTCGCGGCTTTCCGGCGCATGGGGCCCGAGCCCCCATTGCAGTGCCTCGATCGTCAGCCCATGCGCGCGCTCGGGATCGAGCAGACGCAGCATATGGCTTGAAAGAGCATAAAGCGCCTTCATGCGCCCGCCTCCAAATCAGGAAAAATATGGGCGCCGTCCGGCCCAAGCGGCAGAGGGGCGCGGCTGACCACCGCGGAAAGGTCGAGCACATCATAAAGATGCGGAAAAAGCGCGCCGCCGCGCGAAGGCTCCCATTTCAGGGCGGCCCCGAGTTTTTTCTCATCGATGCCGATCAGCAGCAAATCATCCTTTCCGGCGAAGTGCTTGGCAGCGGTTTCCTTGACCTGACCGGCGGCGGAAAAGTGAATAAACCCATCGGCCAGGTCGACGGGCGCGCCGTCAAAGGTGCCTTTTTCTTCGGCAATGCGCCATTCGCTGGTGCTGACTATTTTGTAGATGGTCATGAGGCAGAGCTAATGCAGAAGGATGACAGGCCATTCTGACCCAGCTTGCAGGGCCGGTTCGCGCGCACTTTATCCCCCGCCTCCCATACCCGCAACCTGACTATCTCAGTTCCCGGACTTGTAGATTCCCCTCCGATGGGTTCTCATAAAGGCCTCCGCAGGAAATCCGGGCATGCAAGCGCCCGGCGGCGATGAAAGCATAACGGCAACGTGATGACGCATGGCTTTTCCCATAGCCAGATCTGGCTGGCGCTGGATGCGCTGGCCGTTCAGCATGGGTTGACGCCATCGGGCCTGGCGCGCACGGCGGGGCTCGATCCGACCGCCTTCAACAAATCCAAACGCGTCACATCCAATGGCCGCCCGCGCTGGCCGAGCACGGAGAGTCTGGCCAAGGTATTGGCCGCAACCGATTCCACTCTCGATGAATTCGTCCAGCTCATCAGCCGCACGGAAGCCAGCGTCCCGCCCGCAGGGCGGCGCACCATTCCGCTGATCGGTTTTGCGCAGGCCGGCAGCGGCGGCTTTTTCGATGATGGCGGCTTTCCTGTCGGCGGCGGCTGGGAAGAAGTCGGCGCGCCTGCCATTGCAGATGAACATGCCTACGCGCTGGAAATAAGCGGCGAGAGCATGCTGCCCGTTTACCGGCAGGGAGACATTATCGTGGTCTCCCCCGCCGCAACCGTGCGGCGGGGCGACCGGGTGGTGGCAAAAACCAGGGAAGGCGAAGTGCTGGTGAAGGAACTCGGACGGCGGAGCGGCGGGGAAGCGGAGCTTATTTCGCTCAATCCGGCTTTCGTCAACCGCGTGCTGCGCGAGGAGGACTTACTCTGGATCGCGCGGGTTATCTGGGCGCGCCAATAGCATCCTTGGAAAAATTTTTCCGCACCCGCTCTGCCGGCGCCCTGCCGGCAGCAGGGACCGCGTCCTTTTTCGGCATGGCCGCTTTGCCCAGATGGGCAGCCAGAATAGGCTCGAGCACGCGCTCGGAGCCGCTTTCGAGCGCCGCTTTGAGCATACCGGCGCGGCCTGTCACGATCTCTTCGACGGCGCTGTCCGCTTCGCGCGCCAAAATCCCCTCCAGCAATTCTTCTGCCCGGCGCAGCTTGTCCGGCGTGCCGAGCGCGGCGCATTGCAGCGCATACTGATAAGCGATAAGCGCGTTGCCGGGGGCAAGCGTCAACGCCGTCTCATAATGACGGATGCCCGTTTCCACATCCGCGCCATAGACGGCGGCGCCAAACGCGCCGCCCTTGCGCACGATGATCAGGTTCCAGCTGCCCAGCATGGCATGGGCCAGCGCATTGCCGGGATCTTCTTCAAGCACATAATCAAGATGCGCGCGCGCTTCTTCCGGATAGCCGGAAAAATGCGCCTCCAGCCCCTCCATGGCGCGCGACTTGAACCCGAGCGCGGCGACAAGCTGCAAGCGCGCTTCGATCATGGCAGCGTCAAGGCGCAGCGACTGGCGGGCAAGCTCCATGGCCCGGTCGAATAGCGGGCCGCGCTCGCCATAAGGCGTGCGCAGTTCCGCTTCCGTCAAAAGCGCGCGGGCGGCAAAGGCAAGAGCGGAGGCGGTTTCACTTTTTTCGGCCTTATTCGCGGCACTAAGAAAATCGCCTTCATGATAAAGCGCCAAGGCCTGCTCGGAAGGTTCCGCCGAAACCGGGTCTTGCCAGAAAAGAAGCGCGCAGCCGAAAAGTCCGGCCAGTAAAGGGCCGAAGCGGTGCGGCGCTCTTTTAGCATCAATCCGGTTCATTCGGCTGTCTCCTGCCAATCGAATGCTTCCTGAAAAAGAAACGCATCGTCAAAATGCCGTTCGCCCACAAAGGCCGTGGCATGGGTGCCCCATTGACGCATGGCCCCGGCGCTGCGGATCCCCATGGGCCAGAGCAAAAACCGCTCGGCCCGCGCGCTGCGCGCCACGATGCCGTTTGGCCCATAAAAGGACCGGCGCGTTTCCTCTTCTTTGCCCAGCTCTTCTTGAACTGTCTCTTCTTGAACCGGCTCACTCCGTAAAGGCAGTGATCGCAGTCCATAGCGGGGCGCTTCCATTTCCATCATCATATCATACCCCTTGATAGCGGGCTTTTTTGTGACGGAAATTTGCCGGAGATAATGGCTGCCCGCGGCAAGGTGCAGGACCAGCCGCTCACCTGCTTGCAATTGCGGCGCGGCGCGGGGGGTAAGCGGCGCCTCGCGCAAATCGCCATCGGCAGGGACCGGGCGGCGGGTCACCGGCGGAACGGGAAAGAAGAGATGATAACACCCGCACGCATGGGCGGTGTCATAGACAAGCGGGCGGCCTTTCTCATTCAGCGTTACGCGCCACATCACCCCGTCGAGCGGGCCGCCCAGAATATCGAATGCGCCTTCTTTCGGCCGCTCCTTGAACCAGAATGTGTAAACGAGCTGGGGCAGGATCTTGCCGTTCCATCTTGTTTGCGCGAAACGCACAAAAAGCGCGGCGCGCGCCGTTCCCACTTGCGCGCGGCCCTTCTCATCGAGGAACGGCGTGCCGATCACATCCGCCGCGCTTTCTTCCGCCACGATGATTTGCGGCGCAAAAAGACGGGCAAGCGTTTCCACCTCTTGCAAGGCCGGATGCCAGAGCCCAAGCGCATCCCGCTTCACGTCCGAGAGAAGCGCTGCCGCGTCTAGACTCTTCTCCTTTTCAGCGGGCAGGCCATAGGAGGTGCCGTCATGCGGCGGCAAATCGAAACTCGGCAGATTGGCCGCTTTCCAGCGCGCAAAACCGGCCGCAACGCCAATACCGCTCAGCGGATAAAGGCCCGCCGCCCGCGCCCAATCATCATAATGGCGCGGCGGGATCATCCGCGCGCGCAAAAGCGCGCGGCCCTCCTCTCGTGCAAGATCATGAGCGGCAAGACGCGCGGCGCAATTATCCAGACGCTGCCCCGCAGCTTCACCAAGCGATGCGCGCGCCGCGCCCGGCAGATTGCCCAGCTCGATGCCGCGCGCCGCCGCAGCTTCTTCAAGCAGCGCGCGGACCCACGCATCGAACCGCGCATCGCTCATCGCTTCACTACGGAACGAAGAAAGAAGCCGCGTCTTGCGCAGATAGGAAAATCCAGGCACGGGCGCAGCCTCATGATCGCGCACGCCCTCCCGCGCGACCCTTTCTTCAAAAGCTGCAAAAGCTGCCCGGCACGCGGCGATATCCGCGCGCCCCGCTTCAAGCGGCACGGGAAAGTTTTGCACGCAGCCTGCAAGCATGAGCGCTAAAGCCAGAAGCCCCGCAAGAAGGCCTTTATGTTTCATCGCATGTTTCACCCGCAGAGCATGACCGAAATGCGGGATAAACGGAACCGGGCGAGAGAAGGAAAAGCGGGCAACAAAAAAGCGGGAAGAAAGCTTCCCGCTTTTTTCTCACCTGCCGGCAGTTTTACCCTGCAGAGAGGTCTTCGCCGGCCAGTGCCTGCTCGATCAGTGCAACCGTCGCCTCTACCCCGTAAAGCGCAACGAAAGAGCCGAAACGCGGGCCCTGGCTTTCGCCGAGCAGCACTTCATAAAGCGCCTTGAACCAGTCGCGCAGATTTTCAAACCCGTTTTCCTTGCCCACCGCATAGACGATGTTCTGGATTTCCTCGGCAGGCAGTTTCGGATCGATCTCTTTGAGCCGGCCCGCCAGATCGGCAAGGGCCTTTCTTTCCGTTTCATCCGGCGCGCGGTACTTTTTGTTCGGCTTGACGAAATCATGGAAATAATTGATCGCGTAGCCGACCAGCCGGTCGAGATCCGGATGGGTCTGCGGGCTGGCGCCCGGCGCATAGTTGCGGATGAAGCCCCAAAGCGCCGCCGGGTCTTCGGAATGACTGGCGCTGACGAGATTGAGCAGCAGCGCAAAGCTGACTGGCACATCGACCTTCGGCGGGTTGCCGGAGTGAATATGCCAGACGGGATTGTTCAGCTTCTGCTTGTCGTCCTGATCCGGATAGGCGCTCAGGAAGCTGATATATTCATCGACGTTTTTCGGAATGACATCGAAATAGAGCCGCTTTGCGACGCGGGGCTTTTGATACATGAAAAGCGACAGGCTTTCCGTCGTCGCATAGGCCAGCCAATCGTCGATCGAAATGCCATTGCCTTTCGACTTTGAAATCTTCTGCCCGTTCTCGTCGAGGAAAAGCTCGTAAACGTAATGCTCGGGCGCCGGCGCGCCGAGAATGCGGCAGATATTGTCATAGATCGGCGCGTTGGACTGATGGTCCTTGCCGAACATTTCAAAATCGACACCGAGCGCTGCCCAGCGCATACCGAAATCCGGTTTCCATTGCAGCTTCACGCGCCCGCCCGTCACCGGCAGCGTAATCTCCTCGCCGTCCTCATCGTCGAAAGTGATCGTGCCTTCCTTCGGATCGACATGCTTCATGGGCACATAAAGCACCCGGCCCGTCTTCGGCGAAATGGGCAGGAAGGGCGAATAGGTTGCCTGACGCTCGGCACCCAGCGTCGGCAGCATCACTTTCATGATGTCGTCATAGCGCTCCACCGCCTCGCGCAGCTTTTCGTCGAAGCGGCCGGCCTTATAATACTCGGTGGCGCTGGCGAATTCATACTCGAAGCCATAGGCATCGAGGAACCGGCAGAGCATCGCATTGTTATGCGCAGCGAAACTGTCGAAATCGCCGCCGAACGGGTTCGGCACTTCCGAAAGCGGCTTTTGCAGATGCGGCATCAGCCGGGCCGGGTCCGGCACCGTGTCCGGGATCTTGCGCATGCCGTCCATATCGTCGGAGAAGCACAGAAGACGCGTTTTCACCCCCGGCGCCAGCGTTTCGAAGGCATGGCGCACCATGGTCGTGCGGGCAACTTCCCCGAACGTGCCGATATGCGGCAGGCCGGAGGGGCCATAGCCCGTCTCGAACAGCACTTCGTCCTTCGAAACTTTCGACTTTTCAAGGCGTTTCAATAGCTTACGGGCTTCCTCAAAGGGCCAGGCCTTGCTGTCCTGCGCAATCTCGCGCAACGCCTCACTCGTCATGGTGATCTCCTGTGGATCGTTTCGCCTTTTAGGAAAACGGGCGAGTTTTCTTAAAGGTTTCGAAAGCGCCGGACCCTATGATTTCCCACGTATTCCGTCAATCACGATGCGGGCAGGAAGCGCGCACGGGCGGGAATTTGGGGCGTTACAGCATGCTTAACGTAGAAGAGGCCGAGGCCATCTCGAAGCGGCAGATCGACCAGCGTGTGCTGGCCGAACAAATCCGGCTGCTTTTCGATCTGGGCCGCCCCGGTTCCGCTACCATGTTCATCGGTATTCTGGCCGTCGGCGCGATTTTCGCCACCATCGCCCCTGCCTGGCCGATTGCCCTCATGCTGGCCAATCAGGCCGGCGCGCAGACCATGTTCAACCATCTGCGCCGCGGCTTTTATGCCGACCCGAAGCGCGCGGAACGGGCCGATAAATGGGCGCGGGCCTATGCGCTGAACTGCATCTGGTCGGGCGCTACCTGGGCCATCGGCGCCGTTTGCTGGCTGCCTCTGGTGCCTTTCGAATATCAGGCGCTTTTCACGCTGATCGCCGCCATGCTGTGCCTTTCCAGCGTGATCATGCGTCTTTCCTACCCGACAGCCATGTACATCTATATGGCAACGATCGGCTTGCCGACGCTGGCCTGCCTTGCCCTGTTCGGCGGCCCGCAGGGGCTTTTGCTTGTCGGGCTTGCCTTTCTGACCGCCGCCGCGCTGACCGGCTGGATCAAGCAGCTTCACCGTTCGAACAGTGAAAGCATCCGCTTGCGCTTTGAAAATACCGGCCTTGTGGAACGGCTGGAGCGGGCGCATACCGCCGCCGAACAAAAACGCCGCGATGCGGAAAAAGCGCATGAATTGCTGCGCATGTCCGAGCGCACGCGGCGCGACCTGCTTGCCATGATCTCGCAAGGTATCCGCGCCCCGCTGGCCGGCCTGACCGATGCCGCCGCACAGCTTGCAAAAGATAACGCCGATGACGAACAGGTACGCACCATTCAGGAAACATCGCACCTGATCGGCCGGATGCTAGCCGATGCCGCCGACCTGACGGCGATGGAAAGCCGGACCTTGAAGCTCGATACCCAGGTCTTTGCGCCCAAAGACCAGATCGAGCAGGTCGCCCGTTTGCTGCGCCACACGAAACTGCGCCCCGGCTTGTCGCTGGAAGTGGATTGGGGCAACGAAGTGCCCCGTGAAATGGTAGGCGATCCGGCCCGTCTGCAGCAGATCCTGACCAATATCGCCACCTATCTTCTCACCGGCACGGAGAAGGGCGGCCTCGTGCTGCAAGCTGCCTCGTCCAACGCCTATTCATGCGAGGCGGTGCGCTTTTCCGTGACCTCCACGTCGTTTGAAGGCAGCACCCAGTCACTCGACATCTTTACCGACGAGATCCCGCTTCCCCTCGCCCATTCCCTTTACAGCGAGGAAGTGCTGGGCCTGAACATCGCCCAAAGGCTGATCGGGCTGATGGGCGGACGCATCGGTGTCGATTCCGCGCCCGGTTTCGGCGCCACGATCTGGTTCGCCGTGCCCAAACATCCCGGCCTGAGACTGCAGCAAGAAAGCGATATGGAGGCGGAGGGAACCCACTTGGTCGATCTCGCCCGCCTTTACATGCTCGAAGACCGCATGGGCTCGGATGCGTTTATCGCCCATCTTCAGCGCGCGCTCGATGAGTTGCGCGGCCATTGGGATGTATTGTCGGATGCGGCCAACCAGAACGACCGCGCCTTGCTGACGGCGGCGGCACGGCGCCTTGCCGATACGTCCAACGTGCTCGGCTTTACATATCTCAGCGAGGCGGCCCGCCAGCTCAGCCTCTCCCCGCCCGGCACGGAAGGGGCAAAGGCGCATATTCCCGGCCTTGAAAACCGGCTGAAAAACGCCGAGACCACCTTGAGGCAAATCTACCCGCGCCTAAGCGCTTGAGCGACATCGCCTGAAACGCCCTCCTTCAGGGAACCGCTTTCTTAAGCTCCGGCGCCGCCTATACTGGCGGCCATGTCTGCTGCTCCCCCGTTCGATTCGCCGCCAAACGGCGCTTCCATCCTGTTGCCCGACACGAAGGCGCTGGGGCTGAAAGCACGCGGCGCGGTGCTGGTTAGCACGGATGGGGAGGTGGACGAGCTTTCCGCGCGCGAGGCAGGCGAAAAGCTTGCCAGCGCGCCGCTGCTTCTCTGTCACCGGGGCTTCACGCTGCGCCGCCTGACCGGCCCCCGGAGCCGCGCGCAGCCTCATCCGGGCACATTCGACATTCTCGATCTTTTTGCCTTCGTGCGGCCCGCCCGTTTCACCTTGCCCACACCGCAAGGGCTTGCCCGGGCGCTTGGCCTGCCGGTGCCGGGAGAAGCGGAGGCCGAAGCGCTGTTTCTTTTCGAGGCCGCCGAGGCGCTGCTTGGTGAGCTCACAAGCCCGGCTTACCCGGATAAAGAAGAAGCGCGCGCGCTGGCGAATGCCCTTGCCAAAGCCGGTTGGAGCTGGGGCGAGGCGGTGCTGGCAGCGCTTGGCGAACCGCCCGAGGGACGGCGCGCGCTGAGCGGGGAAAACGGCCTGCGCATCTGGCGCAAGCTGGAAGAATGGGAAGAACGCGCGCCCCCGCCCCCGCCCTCCCAGGACCCCGTACCGCCGGAAGCGGCACGCCAAAGGCTGGCCGAGCTTACCGGTCCCGGCGCCGAGGCGCGCCTGTCCCAGTCCGATTATGCGGCCCGCGCCACGCACGCCTTCGCCCCTAAACCTGCGCCCGGCATGCCCTCGCTTTTGCTTGCCGAAGCGGGCACAGGCATCGGCAAAACGCTCGGTTATCTTGCCCCGGCGAGCCTTTGGGCGCAGACGAATAAAGGCCCCGTCTGGATTTCCACCTTCACCAAAAACCTGCAGCGCCAGATCGACCAGGAAACAAGACGGCTTTTCCCGGACCCTGCCGAGCGGCAGGAAAAAGTCGTCATCCGCAAGGGCCGGGAGAACTATCTTTGTCTGCTCAATCTGGAAGAAGCAACGAACCGGGTGCCTGCCGGAACGGACTTCATCGCCACCGCGCTCATTGCCCGCTGGGCGCTTTACAGCCGCGACGGGGACATGGTGGGCGGGGATTTTCCCGCCTGGCTTCCCGCCGCGCTCGGGCGCCCGCGCCTTGCCGCGGAAATGACGGACCGGCGCGGGGAATGCGTTTATTCTTCCTGCCCCCACTACAAGAAATGCTTCATCGAAAAAGCGCTGCGCAAAGCGCGTCATGCAGACATCGTGATCGCCAATCACGCGCTCGTGCTGCACCGGGCCGCCCTCGACTTCGCCTTTCATCAAAACGGCGATGACACCGCCCCCGCCGAGCACGCCGCAGGCGCCGAAGACGAGCTGCCCGATCACAAGTTACTGCCGCCCCGGCTCATCTTCGATGAAGGCCATCATCTTTTCGATGCGGCGGACGCGGCCTTTTCCGGTCATCTGTCGGGCTTCGAAGGCTCCGATCTGCGCCGCTGGCTGCGCGGGCCGGAGGCGGGCCGCAGAGGCCGTGCGCGGGGCCTGAGCGGGCGGATCGGCGATTTGGTGGCCGGTACGCCGGAAGGCGAAGAAGCGCTGCAAGCGGTGCTCGATGCCGCCCAGGCACTGCCGGGGCCCGGCTGGCAGAGCCGCCTCAATCAGGGCCAGCCGCATGGGCCAGCCGAAAGGTTCCTTGCCGCCGTCCACGCCCAAGTGCGCGCAAGGGGGCGGGATGAAGGCGGGTTTTATTCGGTCGAGTGCGATGTGCTGCCCGTCTCGGAAGGCGTTTCGGAAGAAGCGCCGAAACTCGATGCCGCCCTTTCCCGGCTTGAGCGGGCGATGCGGGCACTTGCCGATATTCTGCGCCGCACACTCGATGAAGAAGCCTCCAGCCTTGAGACCGCGACCCGCATCCGTTTCGATGCCGCCATTCGCGGCCTCGACCGGCGCGCGGGCACGGCCATTGCCGGATGGCGGCACATGCTCAAGGCGCTGGCCGGCCTCGATATCGACGAGGCGGCAGGTGATCCCAACCCGGAAGCGCCACGCTTTACGGACTGGTTCGCCATCGAGCGGCAGGGCGGCAATGATGTCGATGTCGGCATGCACCGGCACTGGATCGACCCGACCGAGCCTTTGGCTGAAACCGTGCTCGCGCCCGCGCCGGGCGTGCTCATCACCTCCGCCACACTGCGCGATGAACGCGAGGAAGAGACGCCCGATGATGGTTTTGCTCCAAGCTGGGCGCAGGCGGAAATCCGCACGGGCGCGGCGCATCTTCCCTCCGCCTCGGCCCGCGCCTATTTCGCCTCACCTTTCGATTATGCCGAGCAGGCGCGTATATTCATCGTGCGCGATGTGGATAAGAAAAATGCCGATCATGTGGCCGCTGCCTACCGCGAGCTTTTTCTGGCGTCGGGCGGCGGCGCGCTCGGCCTTTTTACCGCGATCAACCGCCTGCAGGGCGTCTACCAGCGCCTCAGCGAGCCTTTGGAAGAAGCGGGCCTGCCGCTATACGCCCAGCATATCGATGCGATGGACACCGGTACGCTGGTCGACATTTTCCGTGCCGAGGAAAAAGCCTGTCTGCTGGGCACCGATGCGGTGCGCGACGGGGTGGATGTGCCCGGTCGTTCCTTGCGCATGATCGTTTTCGACCGCACGCCCTGGCCCCGGCCCGATATTCTGCACCGGGCGCGGCGGGAGGCCTTTGGCGGGCGCAAATATGACGAGATGATCGTGCGCCTGCGGCTCAAACAGGCCTTCGGGCGGCTGATCCGCTCGGCGGGGGATAAAGGGGTTTTCATTCTGCTCGATCCCGGCCTGCCGACACGGCTGACCACCGCTTTTCCCCCTGAAGTGCCCATCGAGCGGCTGGGACTTGCCGAAACGCTTGAAAAAGTGCGCGATTTTCTTTGAATTTCCGGCTCTTATCCGCCCTTGCGATTAAGGCCGAGCAATCCTACTGTCGGGCGCCCTTCCGCCCCGGCTTCCCTGCCGGCGGGACAACACAAGGTAACGAGGTTCAGTTTCATGCCGCAAACCATCAACCCCCATACCGCGCTCATCTATGTGATGGTCACGATGTCCGCCGTCGATAGCGCGATGAGCGACAAGGAACTGCGCAAGATCGGCACGATCGTGACGACGCTGCCGGTTTTCGACAATTTTTCCTCCGACCTTCTTGTGCAAATCGCGGAAGATTGCGGCGAGATCCTGCAGGAAGATGGCGGGCTGGAAGCGGTGTTCGGCCTGGTGCGCGACGCGCTGCCCGAGCATCTGCACGAAACCGCCTATGCGCTCGCCGTGGAGGTTGCCGCGGCCGATCTGACCGTGCAGCAGGAAGAACTTCGCCTTCTGCAATTGCTGCGCGACACGCTGGGCATCGAAAAGCTGTCCGCTGCCGCTATCGAGCGCGGGGCCCGCGCGCGCCACACGACGATTTAAGCTGCCGCGACAACGCGCCTGTCCGGCTCACTCTTCCGGGCAGGGGCCGCTTGCGGTCTTGATGAGCTGGCCGTCCACCGCCTCATAAGAGGTTTGCGTGCAGGCACCGTCGTCGGTGTAGCGGCGCATGATGCGGCCTGTCTGTTTCAGCTCGCCCGCCTCATAGACATAAGTGTCCTCGCCCATTTCCGCGGCGCTGGAGCGCCAGGGCGCAAAGACGAGGCGTTCTTCCTCATCGAATTCCGTATAGCCGAGCTCGTTCAGAAAACCGGCGGAAACGAACCTGCCGCTTTCCGGCGACCAGAGCCAATGGAGATAGGGGATATTGGGACCGGCGGGCAGAAACTCGATGATGCGCATATCGAGATAGCCATCGAAATTCATATCCAGCATTTCAAAGCCGTTCGTCTCCATATCCGGCAGGGCGCGGGAATCGATGGGGCCAATCGTCTGGAAAGACTCCACCTCTCCCTGGCGCGCAATCTCGATCCGGTCGATCAGGATCGAATAATCCTCGCGCTGCCAGAAAAGGGCGACCTCGATGTCGGGCGCGCCGGGACCGATGGAAGCGGAGCAAAAAAGCGGCTCGCCCGGCGGGGTCTCATCCAGCGTCCGGCAAATGTAATCGGTGTCGAACTCGCCTTCTTCGGCGCCCAGGTCCGTCTCCTCCGCCCTGAGCCCCGCACTAGCGGCAAGGAAAAACACCGCCGCCAGCACAAATGCCCGCGCGCCGCGCGCGCCCAGCCAAACCGCGTTTATCCCCATCGCCTCATCCGCCTTAAAAAGGGCCGGCAGGATCACGTTCATGTCAGCCCGCCCCTGCCGTCTCATCTGCGCTATATATATCCTTAAGATAAGGCAGCGCACCGGTAAAGAGTGCGCCAAGGGGCTGAAGGGACGCAATGGCAAGCTGGCTGACGGATGAAATTCTCATAAGGCAGGGGGTTTTCCTCGGCGTCCTCGGCGCCATGCTGTTGCTCGAATGGCTGATCCCGAAACGCCCGTCCAGCCTGCCGAAATGGCGGCGGGATGCGAGCAACCTCTCCATCTCGCTCGTTAACTCGCTGGCGCTGCGCTTTTTGCTGCCGCTGCTTGCCGTCGATGCCGCGCTTCTGGCGGAGGAGAAAGGCTGGGGGCTTTTCAATCTGCCTGCCGCCGGAAACCTGCTGCCGGAGCCCCTTATCTTTGCGCTCTCGCTTCTGCTGCTCGATCTTGCGATCTATGCCCAGCATGTGGTTTTTCATTTCGTGCCAGCGCTCTGGCGGCTGCATGCCATGCATCATGTGGACCGGGATATCGACACGACGACCGGCATCCGCTTTCACCCCATCGAAATTCTGCTGAGCATGGGCTTCAAGATTGTCCTGGTCTTCCTTCTCGGGATCGGGCCCATCGCGGTCATCGCCTTTGAGGTGATCCTCAACGCCACGGCCATGTTCAACCACGCCAATATCGCCCTTCCCCGCGCCGCCGACCGGGTTTTAAGGGCCTTCATCGTCACCCCGGACATGCACCGGGTGCATCATTCGGTCATCAAGCGGGAAACTAACAGTAATTTTGGCTTTAACCTCTCGCTTTGGGACCGTCTTTTCGGTACTTATCGTGCCGAGCCGGAAAAGGGGCATCAGGGGATGGAAATTGGCCTGGCCGAGCATCGCGGGCCGGAACCTGCCCGGATCCTTTGGAGCCTTGCCCTGCCCTTCCGGCCGAAACTCTGGAAGACGCGATGAAACGCCTGTGCCTTTTAAGACATGCCAAATCCGACTGGAGCGACACGGCTCTGGACGATGCGGCGCGCCCCTTGAACAAGCGCGGCAGGAAGGCGGCCGATTTCATGGCCGATTTCATCGTCAAACGCGGCTTCAAGCCGGATCAGGTCATGTGCTCCACGGCCAAGCGCGCGAAGGCGACTTGCGAGCCGATCGCCGCCAAGCTCGGCCCTTGTGTGAGCTATCACGACGATCTTTATATGGCGATGCCGGAAGAACTGATCGGCGCCATTCAGCATGCAGGCGACGACACGGACACGCTTCTCCTCATCGCGCATAATCCGGGCCTTGAGCTTCTCGCCGCCCTGCTTGCCGGGCATCCGGACGATGCGAGCAAGTTCGAGCATTTCCCGACCGGCGCCTTCGTCGTTTTCGATTTCGACATCGACAACTGGCGTGCCATCACGCCGGGCACGGGCGCGCTTGTCTTCTACGGCAAGCCGCGCGAGCTGATGGCGGACGAAACCGAAGACTGATCCCGATTTAGAAAAAGACCGGCGCATTATGGGCGCGGGCGAGCGCTTCGAGCGCGCCGCTCGCGCGCATCTTTTGCAAGTGCTCATCGATCTTGACGGCAAGAGCGCGGTGGCGGGCGGGCATCGCAAAGCCGATGCCGGCACCGAAATAATCCTTGTTGCTGTAAAGGGGGCCCATGGGCTCACAGCAGGCAGCCTTTGAAAGCTGTCCTTCAAGCGCGCGCGCATCGGCAAAAATATAATCGGCCTCCCCGCGCGTCAGGCCCGCCCAGGCTTGAGCAAAGCTCGGCACACCCTCAGCTCTGGCAAGCGGGAAGCGGGCCTTGAGAAAGGCTTCATGGAGCGAGCCTTCTTCCACCAGCACTTTTTTATCCCGCAAGGGCGGCAGGGTGCCTGCTTCCCGTTCGGCCTCGGGCAAGGCGCTGCGGCGCGCGGCAAAACGGCCCGGCGTTGCGTAATAAGGTGCGGAGTAAATCACCCCCTTTTCCGCCTCATGGGGGATGCGCAGCGAAGCGGCAATGAGATCGTATTTGCCCGCCCGCAAGCCGGGCAGCAGTTCGCCCCAGGGCGCGGTAACAAACGTGCAGTCGAGGGCTAGCTGGCCGCAAAGCGCCCGGACAAGCTCGATTTCCATGCCCTTCGGCGCGCCGTCCTCGCCGGTGAAATTGAAAGGCGGAAAAGCGCCTTCCGTTGCAATGGTGAGTTTTTTCGCCAGCGCAGTCCCGGCGCCCCCGCTCCCCGCGTCATGCGGGCGGGGCGCGGGAAGAGCGGCGTCTTTCTCACTGCCTTGCCCGGCCAGATGCGCAGCCTCCAGCGCTTCCAGCTCTGCCAGCCTCTCGGCGCGCACAAGGCTCCAGCCCGTGATGTCTTTAAGCGGTTTGCCTTCGCTCACAATGGCGGCAGCGGCGGCCACCACCAGAAGGGCGAGGATGTTGATGGTCAAGAGAACACGCATTGCGGGAGAATGCCGCGCCGCGCGCTCAGCGTCCAGCCTTCCGCGTGACCGCGCGTTCCTTCTGAAAATCCGCCGCCGCCGCGCCGCTTCAACCGCAAGCTGCGCGCGCCCGTCTTCCGTCCTAACTCTTGTATTGCCGCGCCTTCAATTAACCACAACCATCATTTTACAAAAGAACGGAAAGTTCTCTATGAGGAGGGCGGCGATTGGAGGCGAAGGGGGGAGCGCCCAAAGGGGCACCCAAAGAGGCGCCCAAAGAGACCCCAAGGGGGCATGACGGGCGCGGAACTAGCACCTGCGCGCCGCGTGACGCATACCAGCCGGGCGAGCGGCGCCAGCCCCATAGCCCGGAGCGCAGGTCCGGCGGCACCTATCCCATACCGCCCGGCACCGCGGCCTCCCCCGCCAAGGAGAAAACCGCGCACGGCCTGGCCGAGACGGCCCGTCCCTTTGCAAGCCGCACACAGCCCCTTTTCGGCCAATATCTCGTCAAAGCCGGACATATCAGCGAGAGCGCGCTTGCCGCCGCGCTTCAGGCGCAAAAGAAAAGCCATGCCCGGCTCGGAGAAACGCTGATCGCAAGCGGCGCGATCCGCGCGCTCGACCTTTACCGCGCGCTCGGCCGTCAGCTCGGCCTGCCTTTCGTCAATCTTCTGGAAGAACCGCCCGAGCCTGCGCTCTTGAAAGCAGATGAGCTTGATTTTTATCTCACCCATCGCTGCCTGCCCTGGCGCGTTCTCAATGGCCAGGAGATTTTCGTTGCAAGCGACCCGGCCGCCGCGCGGCGCGCGCTTGAGGAAGCGCAGCGCCCGGCCCTTGTCTTTCTCACCTCGCCGCTCGACATTCTCTGGAGCCTGCAAAAACGCTTCCGCCATCACCTCACGCACCGCGCCCGTTTCGCGCTTGCCAAGGAAGCCGCGCATCTTTCCGCCCGCAAGCTCGTCACACCCGCCCTCAAAGGCAGCACGTTCTGCCTTGCCGCTTTCTGTCTTGCCGCGCTTTTCTTTTTCGGGCCGGCCATGCTCGGCCTCATCAACCTCATCGCGGGCAGCACCTTCCTGGCGCTTGCCGCGCTGCGCGCCTTCTCGCTTCTTTACGGCGTCATTCCGTTGAAAGCCCCGCGCGAGCGGCGGCGCGAGGACGCGCTGCCGGTTTACACCATTCTCGTGCCGCTTTTCCGCGAGGCCGCCATCATTCCCGGCCTCGCAAAGGCCTTGCGTGCGCTCGACTATCCGCCGGACAAGCTCGACATCAAATTCGTGCTCGAAGAAGGCGACAGCGAAACGCTGGAGGCGGCAAAGGCCGCGCGCCTGCCCTCCCATGTCGAATTCATCATCGTGCCGAAATCCAAACCGCTGACGAAGCCCAAGGCCTGCAACTATGCGCTGGCCTTTGCGCGCGGAGAATTCCTCGTCGTTTATGATGCAGAAGACGTGCCCGACCCGCGCCAATTGCGCATGGCCCTTGCCGCCTTCGATGAAGGGGGGCCGCGCATGGCATGCGTGCAAGGCCAGCTGATGTTTTACAACGCGCGCGAAAACTGGCTGACGCGCCAATCGGCGATCGAATATGCCGCGCTCTTCGAGCTGCTTCTGCCCGCCCTTGCCCGCTTCGGCCTGCCCTTTCCCTTGGGCGGCACCTCGACGCATTTCCGCACCGCGCTGCTGCGCCGGGCCGGGGCCTGGGACCCGTTCAATGTCACGGAAGATGCCGATCTTGGGCTTCGCCTTCACGAGCTTGGCTTCCGCACCGCCGTCATTCCCTCGCTCACCCAGGAAGAAGCGACGCTGACGCCGGCCGCCTGGATGCGCCAGCGTACCCGCTGGCTGAAAGGCTGGATGCAGACCTTGCTCGTGCGCCTGCGCGCGCCCTGGCGCACCGCGCGGCAGCTGCGCCCTGCCGCCTTTGTCTTTTCTTATGTCGTGCTGGGCGGCTTCGTTCTGGCCGCGCTGCTGCACCCTTTCATCTATTTGATGGCGCTGCACTGGTTGCTCTCGGGCACGGGCAGCATGTTGGCGGCGGACCCTTTCGCGCCTTTCAATCTTTCCGTCTTCGCCATGGGATATGGCGTCACACTGGCGGCAAGCGCCATTGCCGCGCGCCAGCGCTTCGGGCTTGCCCTCGCGTGCCACGTCGCCCTCAGTCCACTTTACTGGCTAATGATTTCAGCCGCCGCCTACCGCGCGCTCTGGCAGCTCGCCCGCCAGCCCGATTATTGGGAAAAGACCGAACACGGCCTCTCGCGGCTGCGCCCGAAGGAAAAGCCGTAAGAGAAGAATACGGAAAAGAAATGCGGGATAAGTGGAGCGGGTGAAGGGAATCGAACCCTCGTCTTAAGCTTGGGAAGCTTCTGCTCTACCATTGAGCTACACCCGCAAGATGGGCCTCTTTTACAGCCCAAAGCCCCTGCGGCTCAAGCAAATTACCACCGGTTCTGCACTTCTTCGGCAAAGCCCGTCAGGCCTTTGACCTCCAGCACTTCGCCCCCGTCCAGCACCGCCTTGCCGGTGAAACGCCCGAACACCTGATGCTGCACGGAGCGCAGGATTTTCAGGTCCACATGGGCCGCGCGGTCCATCAGCGGCTCGAATTCCATTTCAAAGCGCCCATCATCGCTGGAAAAACGCCAGGACGCACCGTCATAAGTGCCTTTGGGCATGTGCCAATCGACGCGGGAGAGCTTATGGGCGCGGCCCTTCCAGAACAGCATGTTCTCGCTTGCCGCCGATGTATCGCCGAAACCGTAGCCGATATTGAACCCGAAAGGCGCCCCCGAAACGAGGCCCGAGGCCGAGCCCCAATACCAGGTATTGTCATAGGTCCAGACCCCGCGCCCCCAATCGAGCAGGCCGAAATGGCGGGAGGGATCGAAACTGTGGCGCTCGCCGCCCACCACGATCTCGCCTTCGGCGGCCATGCAATTGATTTTCTGGTTGTAATAGAAGGCTTTCTTGTTTTCCGGGAAAGGCGTTGCGATCACCATGCGCTCTTCGGGCACATCGCGCAGCAGCACCTCGCCTTTGAGGCCCTTGCCCCCGGCGAACTGCGGAAAGTCGGCGCGAAGCCGGCGGCCCTCCCGCTCATGGGAAAAGGCAAGGGAAAAGCCCTTGAAGCTTGCCGCCACATCGCCCCGGTCCGCGCTTTCGGGCAGGGCGAGCCGGCCCCGCGTCAGGAAGGGGGTGAGCGAATGGGTCCAGTCCCGCTTTTTTTCGAAATCGAGCCAGGAGGCGGATAAAAGCCCCATATAGGCATTATCCGCCAGCGTCAGCGCCAGGGCGTGCGTGTCCGTGGTGATGCAGTAATAGTCCCATTCCTTGATGCGGTGCCAGGGCGCCTTGATGGCGGCCCGCGCATAACGCTTCACCTCGCGCCGCGCGAAACCTGCCTCGCTGAGCCCGCCGCCCGCATCCAGAAGCGGGCCTTCCCCCATTTCATGCTGCATCCCATCCCCTCTGCCTAAAAGTTAGTCATCTTGTTTTTCTTGCGCCAGCATAGCCAGGGTCGCAAAGATGTGAAGCAAAGAGCTGCTTTCGAATGTTATAGGTCGCTTCATGAACATGATGTCCGCCCCGCCTGCCAGCGATAAAAAATTCGCGCATCCCGGCGTCACCGCCAAGGGAGAGCGGCGGGCGCAGGTTGCCTTGCGCAAGCTCGATACGCTCTGGTTCAACACGGGCACGCTTTGCAATGTCGCTTGCGAACATTGCTACATTGAATCGAGCCCCAGCAATGACCGGCTCGTCTATCTCACCCATGAAGAGATGTGCGCTTATCTCGATGAGATCGCGCGGGACGGGCTCGGCACGCGGGAAATCGGCTTTACCGGCGGCGAGCCTTTCATGAACCCGGATATGCCGTCCATGCTGGAAACGGCGCTTGCCCGCGGCTTCGAGGTGCTGGTGCTGACCAATGCCATGCAGCCCATGATGCGCCCGAAGATCCGCGAAAAACTGCTCGCCATCCAAAACGCCTATGGCGAGAAGCTGACGATGCGCGTCAGCCTCGATCATTATTCGGAAAAGCTGCACGACGAGGAACGCGGCCCCGGCGCCTTTGCCAAGGGCATCGAGGGGCTGTCCTGGCTCTCGGATAACGGCTTCACCATCAATGTGGCGGGCCGCACGCTCTGGCATGAAGAGGAAAAAGACGTGCGGGACGGGTTCGCCGCGCTCTTTGCCCGCGAGAATATCGCCATCGACGCGCAGGATCCGGCCGGTCTCGTGCTCTTTCCGGAAATGGATGAAGAAGCAGATGTTCCGGAAATCACCACCGCCTGCTGGGGCATTCTCAATGTCGACCCTGCCGACATGATGTGCGCCTCCTCGCGCATGGTGGTCAAACGCAAGGGGGCGGAGAAGCCGGCGGTGCTTGCCTGCACGCTGCTTCCCTATGATGCGCGTTTCGAGCTTGGCACCACGCTTAAGGAGGCGTCCTCGAGCGTGCCGCTCAACCACCCGCATTGCGCCCGTTTTTGCGTTTTAGGCGGCGGCTCCTGCTCTGGTTAACAAATAGTTGATACATCTTGATCCGTATCAAATACACCCGCCCTCCTTCCTTCTAGGTTCTCTGTGCACGTATCAATGGCGCTGGCGCTTTGGCCTCAGTTTGCCATCAACCCGTATGGAGGATGTAATGAAGAGCATTTACGCGATGGCGCTCGGCGCCAGCATGATCTTTGCTGCCCCGGCTTTTGCCGAGGTCTATCTGCCCGGCCACGAGGTTGCCAATATCGTTGTCGGCAACACGATCGAAGGCCAGTACCGGGAATGCGGCGCGGCCCGCAAGGACTTCATGGAGTTCTATGCGCCCGACGGCAAAATTCAGGGTAAGGAACGCGCCTGTAATCAGGCCGGCAACTGGTCGAAATATACCGGCAGCTGGTCGGTGAACGACGGTAAGTTCTGCGTTCAGCTCGGCCTTTCCGACCGCGAAGACGGCTGCTTCGATTATGAAGCCGATTCGGAAGGCACGCTGCGGCGGCTGAACGAGCCGGGCGTCGGCAACACCAACTTCAAAATCTATGACGGCAACCCGGAAAATCTTTAAACCCGCTTAGCCGGTCAAGTTCTTCGAGTGGCAAAGGCCCGCCCGCGCGGGCCTTTTCGCTTTTGAGTTCCGTCTTAAAAGAAAAGCCGCCAGACGAGCGGCAGCAAGAGCGCGGTCAAAATCCCGTTCAGCGTCATGGCAACACCCGAGAACGTCCCCATGAGCGGGCTTACCTGAAAGGCGCGCGCCGTGCCGATGCCGTGCGCGGCAACGCCAAGGCCAAGACCGCGCGCGCGCTCGTCCCTGACGCCCAAGAGCGTCAGAAGCGGGCCGCCAAGCGCCGCGCCGATAATGCCCGCCGCGATCACGAAGCCTGCAGTCAGCACCGGCAACGCGCCGATTTCTTCCGACACGCCCATGGCTATCGGCGTCGTGATGGATTTGGCCGACATGGAAAGAACTGTTGCTTTATCCGCCCCAAGCAGAAAGGCGATACCTACGCCGCTTAAAATAGCGGTGAGCGAGCCTGCGCTGAGCGCAACGAGGAGCGGGCCGATGACATGACGCACCCGCTGAATGTTACGGAAGAAGGGGATGGCGAGCGCCACCGTTGCCGGGCCCAAAAAGAACAGCAGCACCTGTCCGCCAAGATCGTAAGAGGCAAAAGGCGTATCGCTGAGCGCCAGGAAGGCGATGATGGGCGCAGACGCCACCAGCACCGGATTGGCAAGCGGCGAGCCGCCCAGCTTCCGCTGCAGATGCAATGCGCCCCAGTAAAGCGCGAGCGTGACGCCGAGCCAGAAGAAAAGCTGATAGCCCATGAGCCAGTTTTCGATCCTCATTTCCCCTCCTCCCGCCTTTTGAGAGCCCAAGAGAAAACCAGCGCCGTGACGGCGAGGCCCAAAAGCGTGCTCAAAAAGAGCGCGGCGAGAATGGGCCAAAGATCGCGCGCCACGAGCCCCGCATAGGCCATGAGCCCGACACCGGCGGGCACGAAAAAGAGATTGAGATGGCGCAGCAGAAAAGCCGACACATCTTCCAACGATTGCGGGACGTGATGCGCAAGAAAAAGCGCGCCGAGCAGCAGGAGGAGCCCCATCACCGCGCCCGGCACGCCGATGCCTGCCCAGGCGGCAAGCTGGCTGCCCGCCACAAGGCAAAGGCACAGGCCTGCAAAAGCCAGCGCGCGCGGCAGAAAGCTGAGAGGATCGCCGCCCACGGGATCAGGACTTGAAATGTTTGGAGAGCTTGAGACCCTGGCGCTGATAATTCGAGCCGATGCCCGTGCCGTATAGCGCCGTGGGTTTGCCCGTCAGCCGCTCATAGACGAGCCGGCCGATGATCTGCCCGTCTTCGAGGATGAAGGGCACTTCATGGCTGCGCACTTCCAGCACCGCGCGCGAGCCCGTGCCGCCCGCCTCGCCCGCGCCGAAACCGGGATCGAAGAAACCGGCATAATGGACGCGGAATTCACCCACCAGCGGATTGTAAGGCACCATTTCGGCGGCATGGGTGGCGGGCACATGCACCGCCTCGCGGGACGCCAGGATATAAAATTCATCCGGATCGAGAATAATCCGCTTTGCCCCTCGCACATAGACCGGGTCCCAGAAGTCGAGCACCTCGTAAGCGCCGGGCCTGTCCACATCGATGACCGCGGAATGACGCTTGGCCCGGTAGCCGACAAGGCCGGTTTCCCGATCGCCCGACAGATCGACGGTCAGGCCGAGCCCGCCATCGATATTGGGCTCGCCTCCATCCACGAGCTTGTGCTGCTCATGCAAGTGGCGCAGCTCGGTATCCGAATGGCGCGCCTCGCCCCGGCGGAAGCGGATTTGCGAGAGCCGCGAGCCCTGGCGCACGAGAATGGGAAAGGTGCGCGGGCTGACTTCGAGATAAAGGTGGCCCTTGTAGCCCGGCTCGACCTGATCGAACTCGGTGCCGAAATCCGTAATGACGCGCGTGAAAATATCGAGCCGGCCGGTGGAGCTTTTCGGATTGGCGGCCGCCCCCGTGCGCTCGGAAAGGGCGAGCGCCTCCAGAAGCGGAACGAGATAGACGCAGCCCGTCTCCAGCACCGCGCCTTCGGAAAGGTCGATCTTGTGGAGCGCAAATTCCTCCACCTTGTCCATCACCGCGCTCCCCTCGCCGGGCAGGAAGCTCGCCCGCAAGCGGTAGGCGACGGGGCCGAGGCGCAGATCGAGGCTTGCCGGCTGCACCTGCGCATCCTCGATTTCCTTGGCCGCCCAGATCTCTTTTTCGCGGATCAGCGCGCGGATGGCATGGGCAGGCAGAATGCCCGTGGCATGGGTCGCATCACCGCGCACTTCCTTCAGGGAGGCGCCGTCATGATCGGGGAAAAGGTCGCTGGCTGCTTTCGTCATGCCCCCCTTATAAAAGGGCAAGAGGGCGGCTCCAAGCAAAACCGCCACCCCCGCTCCGCGCGCCCTCACGGCCTCTTTTCTTGACGCGGGGGGCCAAAAAGCGTATCAACCTTGCCATTCCCGTGGTGATTTGAGCCGACCGGCTTGCGGCCACGTTAAAGAAACCGCTAAAAAGGTCGGAGGATGCATCCCCGGCCAAAGGTCGGGGTTTTTTATTTGAGGCATCGTCCGATGAGCGCGAAACAAGGCAGCGGCACCCCCAAAACTCCCTCTCAGAACTGGCGCCCCCGCACCAAGGCGGTGCATGGCGGCACCGCCCGCAGCCCCTTCGGGGAGACCGGCGAGGCGATGTTCCTGACCTCCGGCTATGTCTATGACAGCGCGGAAGACGCCGAAGCCCGCTTCAAGGGCGAAGAGCCGGGCTTCATCTACTCGCGCTTCGCCAACCCGACCGTGCGGATGTTCGAAGAACGGATGATCGCGCTCGAAGGCGCGCCCGGGGGACGGACCATCGATGCACGCGCCACGGCAACGGGCATGGCGGCGGTGACGGCGGCCATGCTCTGCCAGCTTTCGGCGGGCGACCATGTGGTGGCCGCCAAGGCGCTGTTCGGCTCCTGCCGCTATATCGTGGAAGATCTTCTGCCGCGCTTCGGTATCACCTCGACGCTGATCGAGGGCACGGATCTGGCGCAATGGAAGGCGGCGGTGCAGCCCAACACGAAAGTCTTTTTCCTCGAAACGCCGTCCAACCCGACGCTGGAAATCATCGATCTTCAGGCCGTCGCCGACATTGCCCATGAGGCGGGCGCGCGACTGGTGGTGGACAATGTTTTCGCCACGCCCGTGCTGCAGCGGCCCTTCGAATTCGGCGCCGATATCACCGTCTATTCGGCCACCAAACATATCGATGGGCAGGGGCGCTGCCTCGGCGGTATTGTGCTCGCCGATGAGGAGTTCATCGCCGAGCATTTGGGCAATTTCCTGCGCCAGACGGGCCCGGCACTCAGTCCCTTCAATGCCTGGGTCATGCTGAAAAGCCTGGAAACGCTGGACTTGCGCGTCAGCGCCCACGCGGCAAACGGGGAGGCGGTCGCCCGCTTTCTCGACGCCCATCCCAAAGTGCAAAAGACGCTCTATCCCACCCTCGACAGCCACCCGCAGGCCGCCCTTGCGCGCCGGCAGATGGCGGCGGGCGGCAATATTGTCGCGCTCGAGGTGAAAGGCGGCAAGGAAGCGGCCTTCCGCCTTGCCAATGCGCTTCAAATCATCCTGATTTCCAACAATCTGGGCGATGCCAAAAGCCTCATCACTCATCCGGCCACCACCACCCATCAGCGCCTTTCCGAGGAAGCGCGGGCGGAGCTGGGGATCAGTGCGGGTCTGCTGCGGCTTTCTGTCGGCTTGGAGGATTCCCAAGACCTGATAGAAGACCTGGACCGGGCGCTCGCCGCCGTTTAAGCGCTGGAAAGCCATATTTCCGCCCGCCCTGCCCGCTAGATTGGTACTGCGAATCGGGACCAAGGGCGGACAGCTTTCCTAGCTGCCCGGTAACCTGGAATTAGGGGCATTTTCATAAACTGTACGTATCGGCCTTGGCGGATGCGTCCAGGGCTCCATAGCTGCCAATGGGATTGGGCCATGTTCTCTGCCACCACCCGCGCCATCAGGGTCGAGGTTGAACCGCATTATCTGGACGATCAGTCGGACCCGGATGAGGACTATTATGTCTGGGCCTATACGGTCGTCATCCGCAACGAAGGCGCGGAGCCCGTGCAGCTGAAAAGCCGCCACTGGCAGATCACCGATCAGCGCGGCTATACGCATGAAGTGCACGGCGAAGGTGTGGTGGGCGAGCAGCCCGTCATTCCGCCCGGTGAATCCTTTCAATATACAAGCGGCACCCCGCTCACCACGCCGTCGGGCATCATGCTCGGCAATTACGAAATGGCGCTGGACGGGGGCGACAGCTTCGAGGTTGACATTCCCGCCTTCTCGCTCGACTGTCCTCACGCAGTCCGGCTCGTGAACTGAGCGGAAGCGCCCCGCGCTCCCAAGGTCTGCACCTTTTTTGGAGAAGGCCCCACCTTCTCTCAGCGGTTGGCCCCCAGCTAGCTTAAGAGGTCAGACCCAAGGCGTTATGATCGACTTCAGACCCATCATTCTCGTCACGGGCATTTTGCTGACCACGCTGGGCAGCGCCATGCTGATCCCGGCGGCCATCGATGCAGGCGCCGGCAATCCCGACTGGCAGGTCTTCGCCCTTGCCGCCACGCTCACCCTTTTCACCGGCGGCAGCATGACGCTCATGACCTGGGGCCATGCGAGCGATCTCACCCTCAAGGAAGCCTTTCTGCTCGTCACCTTCATCTGGGTCTTTCTTCCCGGTTTCGGCGCGCTGCCCTTCGCTTTTTCCGAACTGTCCTTGAGCTATACCGACGCTTTTTTCGAGGCTATGTCGGGCCTGACGACAACGGGGGCGACGGTGGTGGTGGGGCTCGACACCGCGCCGCCCGGCTTTCTTCTTTGGCGCTCTCTGCTGCAATGGCTGGGCGGGCTCGGCATTGTGGTCATGGCCATCGCGCTCCTGCCCATCCTGCAAATTGGCGGCATGCAGATGTTCAAGGTCGAAGCCTTCGATACGGCGGAAAAAGTGCTGCCCAGCGCCGCCCAGCTTGCCGGCTCGCTGACGAGCTTTTATCTCGCAGCTACCGCCGTCTTTGCCTTCTTTCTCTGGCTTGCCGGGCTCAATGGTTTCGACGCGGTCAATCATTCCATGACTTCCATCGCCACCGGCGGTTTTTCGACAAAGGACGCCTCTGTGGGGCATTTCGAAAGCGCCGCGGTCGACTACACCATAGTCGCCGCCATGATCGTCGGCTCCCTGCCTTTCGCACTTTATCTCAGGGCACTGCGCGGCGATGCGCGCCCACTGCTGCGCGATGCGCAAGTGCATATGTTCTTTTATGTCGTGGCCACTCTCGCCATTATCCTCACCGCCTATCAGATGCTCCAAGGCATCAATGGGGCGCTGCCCGACCAGTTCCGCTACGCGCTTTTCAATTCGATCTCCATTCTCACCGGCACCGGCTATGCCACCCATAATTTTTCCGAATGGGGCCCGCTCGCGGTCGCAATCTTCTTCGTCATCATGTTTATCGGCGGCTGCTCAGGCTCCACCTCTTGCGGCATGAAGATTTTCCGCTTCCAAATCGTCTTCGCCTCGCTCTTTACCGAAATGCGCCGCATGGTGCATCCGAACGGGGTTTTCGTACCGCGTTATAACGGCAATCCCATCGGCGACGGTGTCATCGCCTCAGTGATGAGCTTCATGTTTCTTTTCATGCTTTGCTTTTCCGTGATCGCCGTGCTGCTCAATCTGATGGGCCTCGACGTGCTGACCTCGATTTCGGCGGCCGCCACGACCATGGCCAATGTCGGCCCCGGCCTTGGCGAGATTATCGGCCCGGCGGGCAATTTCTCCACGCTGCCCGATGCGGCCAAATGGCTGCTTTCCCTTTCCATGCTGATGGGGCGGCTGGAAGTCTTTACCGTGCTGGTGATTTTCATGCCCTCTTTCTGGCGCAGCTAGGCAGGCCTGAAACTGGTTCTTGCGCCCGCCATCCGGCCCGCTAGGATGCGCGCAAAGGAGCCGCCCATGCCGCAGCATTTCACCCCGCGCCAAATGATAGACAAGCTGATCTCGTTCGACACGGTCAGCCGTCATTCCAACCTGGCGCTCATCGAATTCGTCGAGGATTATCTTTCCGGCTGGGGCATTCCCTCCCGCCGGGTGATGAGCGAAGACGGCACCAAGGCAAATCTCTTTGCAGCCCTTGGCCCGGCGGAAAAGGAAGGCGGGATCGTGCTCTCCGGCCACACGGACGTCGTGCCGGTCGATGGACAAGACTGGTCGAGCGATCCTTTCACCGTCACCGAAAAAGACGGCCGCCTTTACGGGCGCGGCACCAGCGACATGAAATCCTTCATCGCCATCGCGCTTGCCTTCGTGCCGCAGTTCCTGGAACGCGGGCTTAAAGTGCCGCTCTATTTCGCGCTTTCCTATGACGAGGAAGTGGGCTGCCTCGGCGTGCGCTCCATGATCGACGAAATCATCCGCGCCCTGCCCCGGCCCGAAATCGTCATCGTCGGCGAACCCTCGGACATGAAAGTCGTGAACGCGCATAAGAGCATCCATGCTTTTCACACCAAGGTGACGGGCCTTGAGGCGCATTCAAGCGCCATGGATAAAGGCGTCAACGCCATCGTCTATGCCGCCGAGCTGATCGGCTTTCTCGCCCGGATCGGCGCGGAAATGCAGGCCAAGGGCGATGCGTCGGGCCGTTTCGATCCGCCTTATACGAGCATGCAGATCGGCACGATCGAAGGCGGCACAGCGGTCAATATCATTCCGCGCCACTGCGATTTTCGCTGGGAGTTCCGCGCCCTGCCCGACCAGGACCCAGAGGAAATTCCAACCCGCTTCAAAGCCTTTGCCGAGGAAAAACTTCTGCCGCGCATGCGCGCCGTCTTTCCCGGCGCCGCCATCGAAACGGCGGCCCGCGCCTTCGTACCCCCGCTCAAACCGCAAGAAGGCGCACCGGGCGAGGCGCTGGTGCTGCAGCTTGCCGGGCGCAACGAAACCGAGGCAGTCTCCTACGGCACGGAAGCGGGGCTTTTTCAGATGGCGGATATTCCCACCGTCATTTGCGGGCCGGGCAGCATTCAGCAGGCGCATAAGACGGATGAGTTTATCGAGCTTGCGCAAGTCGCCGCCTGCGAGCGCTTTTTCGCGCGGCTCGCGGCGCATCTGGCAAGCTGACGGGAAATCTAACGCAGAATAATGGGAGCAAACGTGCTTTCGACATCCGGCGTCAGCCTATTGTCGAGCTCGCTTGCCACCCGTTCCATGAGCTGGAAATAGGCGATGTCGCGCTCATTGAGCGAGGCGCTTTCCAGCACGTCCCGGCGCGCCTCCACTTTCACGTCCACCGCGCCGGAGCCCTGTCCCGGCAATTGGTATTCAAGCCGCGCGGCCAGCACCGCATGAAGACGCGTGTCCACTTCATCCTTGAAAAGATCGGTAAAGCCCGCCGTCACTTCCAGGCGCTCTTCGCGCACGGACGCCTCATCGATAATGAGCGTTGCCTGGCCGCCCGTACCGCCGGCGCGCAGGCGTTCCTCTGCCCAGCGGCGCGCGAGGCTTGCCGGGTTTTGCCGGTGCAATTGTTCGAGCCGGTTTGCGCCCGAGCCTGAACCCGAGCGGTCCACCACATCGATGGCGGCGACGTTCAAGGTAATGGGCGTGCGGTGCTGATAGGTTATGTCCACGGGACTGGCCGGCGGCGGCGCACTGGTGCAGCCGGCAAGGGCGATGCCCGCGCTTGCCAAAACCAAAACCGCGACTTTCCGGCACAGTGTCATTCGGTTTTTTCCTTCCCCGCTCTCTTCAGCGCTTCCGGATCGAAATGATAAACTTGCGCGCAGAACTCGCAACGCGTTTCGATCGCCCCATCCACCGTCATCTCGTCAATATCGGCGTCATCGAAACGTGTGAGCACTTCTTCCATGCGCTCGGCCGAGCAGCGGCAGCCAAAAGCCACCTCATGAGGCGGATAAACCCTGACCCCGTCCTCATGATAGAGCCGGAAGAGCAGGCGGTCGGGGGTTACCTGCGGGTCCAGCAATTCATGATCCTCGACCGTGTCGAGCAGCACGGCGGCGTGTTCCCAGTCTTTTTCTTCCTGGGTGAGCGGCTGCGCTTCTTCTTCGTCTTCCTTATGACCGGTCAAGCCGCCGTCGCGGGCCAGATGCTGGATCATGATCGCCCCGGCGCGCCATTCGGTCTGGCCGTGGCCTTCCGCGTCCCGGTCGAAAAGCGGGGCGACGGCAAGCCGGATCGAGGTGGCGATCTGTTCGGACTGAGCGAAGTAAGCGTGCGCGCATTCGGCAAGGCCGCGCGGGTCGAGCTCGACAATGCCCTGATAACGCTCCATGTCCGGGCCCTGATCGATGGTCATGGCAAGATAGCCGCTGCCCACCAGGTCCGCGCTCGTCACGCGCCCGTCCGCAATCGCCGCCTCAAGCGCCTCTTCATCCGTATGGGCATAGCCGCGCAGTCTGCCCGGCGCTTCATAATCGGCCACCAGCATGGAGACGGGCCCGTCGCCCTTGGTTTGCAAGGTCAGCCGCCCGTCGAATTTCAGCGCGCTGCCGAGAAGCGCCGCGAGCGTCAGCGCCTCGCCCAGCAGAACCGAGACAGGTTCTTTGTAATTGTGGCGGGTCAGCACTTCATTGACGAGCGGGCCGAGGCGCGCCACACGCCCGCGCACGCTCATACCCTCGATCTGGAAGGGCGTAATAAGATCGTCACCGATATAGGACACGTAAACTCTCGTCCCTTAGTTGAGATTTAAGCGAGGCACCAGGCCAGCACGCCCTTTTGCGCGTGAAGCCGGTTCTCGGCCACATCGAACACCACCGATTGCGGCCCGTCGATCACCCCTTCGCTGGCTTCCTCGCCCCGGTGGGCGGGCAGGCAATGCATGAAAAGCGCATCCTTGGCGGCAGCCGCCATAAGCTTTTCGTTGACCTGATAAGGCGCCAGCAAATTGTGCCGGCGCTCGGCGGTCGCTTCATCGTCGCCCATGGACACCCAGGTATCGGTAACGACGCAGTCCGCCCCGTCCGCCGCGGCAAAAGGATCGCGCGTCACACTTACCTTGCCGCCGGCCTTGCGCGCCCAATCGATCACGTGTTCGGGAATGTCGAGCTCGGGCGGGCAGGCCACGCGCAATTCGAAATCGAATTGCACCGCCGCCTGCACCCAGGTCGTTGCGACATTGTTGCCATCCCCGGACCAGGCCACCACATGCCCGGCAATGGGGCCTTTGTGCTCCTCGAACGTCATGACATCGGCCATGAGCTGGCAGGGGTGGGAATGATCGGTCAGCCCGTTGATCACCGGCACGCTCGCGCATTCGGCCAGCTCTTCCAGCATCTCATGGGCATGGGTGCGGATCATGATCGCATCCACATAGCGCGAGAGCACGCGGGCGGTATCGGCAATCGTCTCGCCCCGGCCGAGCTGCATGTCATTGCCGTTCAAGAGCATGCTTTCCCCGCCGAGCTGGCGCATGGCCACATCGAAGGAGACGCGCGTGCGCGTCGAGGGCTTTTCGAAAATCATCGCCAGCATTTTGCCATCGAGCGGTGCATCCGCATCGCGCGCGCCGTGCGGCAGCCCCTTGCGCTTGCGTTTGCGCGCATGGGCGGCATCCAAAATCCGGCGCAGGGTTTTCTTGTCGATGGCATCCAGATCGAGAAAATGTCTCGCCGTGTCTTTTACCGGCATGTCGATAACGGGCGCACTGCTCATGCCACGCCCTCCTTTTTGTCTGTGTCACCTGCACCTGCCGCCTCCAGTTTGGCGCAGGCCCGGTCGATGGCGCCGATCGCTTCGTCGATCTCGGCATCGGTGACGATGAGGGGGGGAATGACGCGCACGACATTGTCGCCCGCGCCGACCGTCAAAAGATGTTCGCCGTAAAGCGCCCCGATCAGATCCCCGTTCGGCGCTTTGCATTTGAGGCCGAGCAGCAGCCCTTCCCCGCGCACCCCTTCGATGATGGAAGGATGCTCGTCGGCCAGCATGGCGAGTTTCTGTTTCAGCTTGATGCCGGTCTGGCGGACTTTCTCCAGAAAGCCTTCTTCCAGCACCACATCGAGCACGGCATTGCCGACGGCCATGGCGAGCGGGTTGCCGCCATAGGTCGAGCCGTGGCTGCCGGCGGTCATGCCCTTGGCCGCTTCCTCGGTGGCAAGACAGGCGCCGAGCGGAAAGCCGCCGCCAATACCTTTCGCCACGCCCATAATGTCGGGTGTAACGCCGGAAGGTTCATGGGCAAAGAGCCAGCCCGTGCGGCCCATGCCGGTCTGCACTTCATCGAAAATCAGGAGGATACCCGCCTCATCGCAGATTTTGCGGATGGCGCGCAGCTGCTCGTTGGAGAAGGGACGAATGCCGCCTTCCCCTTGCACGGGCTCAAGCAGCACAGCAGCGGTCTTCTCGCCGATCGCCGCTTTCAGCGCATCCATGTCGCCATGCGGCACTTGCGGGAAGCCTTCGACCTTGGGCCCGAACCCTTCCAGATGTTTCTTCTGCCCGCCTGCCGCGATGGTTGCGAGCGTGCGGCCGTGGAAGGCGCCTTCGAAGGTGATGATCTCATAGCGCTCGGGATGGCCGCTCGCAGAATGGTACTTTCGCGCCATCTTGATCGCGCATTCCATCGCCTCGGCGCCGGAATTGGTGAAAAAAACGCTGTCGGCGAAGGTGGCCGCGACAAGCCGCTCGGCCAGTTTCTCCTGGCCCGGCACGCGGTAAAGATTGGAGGTGTGCCAGAGCTTGCCCGCCTGCTCGCCAAGAGCGGCGACAAGGCGCGGATGCGCGTGGCCCAGAAGGTTCACGGCGATGCCCGAACCGAAGTCCAGGTATCTTTCCCCTTCAGGCGTAAAGAGATAGGGCCCTTCGCCCCTCTCGAACTCGATATTTACCCGCGCATAAGTTGGCAGGACTGGCGTAATCATTTCCCGATGCTCCCGAACAGAATAGAAAAAGCCGCCTTTCCTGGCGGCGTCCGAGAAGCGCTAGAGTATGTTGGAGAAGTCTTGCCCTGTCAATCGTTCTTGGATCGGGCGGGCAGGTATTTTCTCTTTCATCTCAATCACTTACTCGTGCCTTGAGAGGTCCCCGCCTCAAACGCCCGAGCTGTGCTCAGGCTTTGAGACGGTATCCTCGTCGCAGCACATAGTCCGTGATGAGCCAGAGAACCACATTCAGCCCCAGTGTGAAGACAACGCCCACCGCCACCGAGCCGTCCGCATGGCCGGTCATGCCGTAGCGGAAGCCGTCGATCAGATAGAAGAAGGGGTTATACATCACCGCTTCCTGAGCGAAATCGGGCAATTGGCGGATCGAATAGAACGTGCCCGAGAGAAAGGCAAGCGGTGTGATGATGAAATTCGTGACTGCCTGCAAATGATCGAATTTTTCCGACCAAATGCCGCCCAGCATGCCGAGCAGCGAGAGCATGAGCGAGGCGGCAATGGCGTAATAAATCACGGCCCAAAGATGCACGATGGCGATATCGACAAAGGCGATCATGCCGAGCGCGGTCACGATACCGACCATCACCCCGCGCGTCACCCCGGCCATGGCGATGCCGACATTCAGCTCGCCCGCCGACAAGGGCGGCATGAGAATATCGACGATATTGCCCTGCACCTTGGAGATCAGCAGCGAGGAAGAGGTATTGGCAAAGGCGTTTTGCAGCATGGTCATCATGATGAGACCGGGCGCAATGAACTCGGCAAAGGGCACGCCCTGCACGTCCGGGCGCAGCCGGCCAAGCGCCAGCGAGAAAATCGCCAGGAACAGCAGGGTCGTGATGACGGGCGCGGCCACGGTCTGCGTGATGACCTTGATGAAGCGGCGCACTTCTTTCACGTAAAGCGTCCACATGCCGAGCCAGTTGACGGCCCCGAAGCGGCGCGTTCCCTGCGGGGGATAATCCTGAAAACTCATCTGCCCTGCCTTCCCATTGCGACCCCAAATAGTCACTCGCAGGCGATTTGGCAATGCACACGCGCGTCAAACTGGGGATAATTCGGGGTCTTGAGCCCATATTTTGTGGTTTTGCGTTCGCTAAGCGCGATTTTTTGTGGATAAGGCGCCTTTGCAGGCCCACGCGCCTTGCGGAAACCTGCCCCTATCTTGTAGTGTTAACCCAATCGCAACACGATATGTAGTGGCGGCGCCGCCAGCGCGTACCGGGCACGGCGCCGGAAATCTCGGGGAAACCTGGGGCACGCAGGCGCGCGCCCGCAGACGAGGGATAAAAGGCATGTGGACGGAAGACAGGGTCGAAACTCTCAAGAAATTGTGGGCCGAAGGCCTGAGCGCCAGCCAGATTGCCAAGCAGCTGGGCGGCGTCACGCGTAATGCGGTGATCGGCAAGGTCCACCGGCTGGGTCTTTCCGGCCGCGCCACCTCGAACCGGCCGAGCCGGGCCCGCCAGCAGCCGGCTGCTGCCGCAGCGCCCGCCGCCCGTCCGCAGCCCGCCCAGGCGAGCGAAGCCCGCGAAAGCGCAGCGCTTGCCAAGGAAAAGCCGCTGCCCGCCCCCGCCCCGCAGCGCCGCCTGACGGATGTGGCCATCGGCGACGGGGCGACCGTTCTCTCCTTGACCGAGCACACTTGCAAATGGCCGATCGGCGATCCGGGCGAGGAAAGCTTCCATTTCTGCGGCGACCGCTCGGCGCCCGGCATGCCTTATTGCGCCGAGCACGCCCGGCTTGCCTACCAGCCCGTGCAGGCCCGCAAACGCAACGACCGGCGGCGTGACTTCGCCGTCTAAGCCCCGTTTCTTGGCGGTGCGCTTGCCTGTCTTTGTTCAGGCGTATTCTGCAAAGGCAAGAGGCGCGCAGGGGAAGAAAGCCGGCCCGATACCTCGAGGGGGAGGTGGGCCGGCTTTTATTTTGCGCTACCGTTTTTCTGAAATTCCGGGGCCGATCACTCGCTCGACGCGCCGGGCACCTGCTCGTCGAGCGCATAGCCCGCGGCCCGCACGGTGCGGATCGGGTCGTGCTCGCCCTTGGCGTTCAGCGCCTTGCGCAGCCGGCCGATATGCACATCCACCGTGCGCGCTTCCACATAAACATCCGAGCCCCAGACCGTGTCGAGAAGCTGAGCGCGGGAGAAGACGCGGCCGGGATGCTGCATGAGATGTTCGAGGAGACGGTATTCCGTCGGCCCCAGATGCACCTCGCGGTCGGCGCGGCGCACGCGGTGCGCGGCGCGGTCGATCACGATATCCCCGAAAGTGACGATATCCTCGGCCAGCGCCGGGCGGATGCGGCGCATGACGGCGCGGATGCGCGCCAGAAGCTCGCTCGTGGAAAACGGCTTGGTAATGTAATCGTCGGCGCCGGTGTCGAGACCGCGGATCCGGTCCGCCTCCTCCCCGCGCGCAGTGATCATGACGATGGGCAGGTTCCGGCTTTCGGGCCGCCCACGCAAGCGCCGGCACAGCTCGATGCCGGAAACGCCCGGCAGCATCCAGTCCAAGAGCACGAGATCGGGCAGATGCTCGCGCACCTGAATTTCCGCTTCCTCGCCGTCCATGGCCACGGCCACGTCATAACCTTCTTTTTCAAGGTTGTAGCGCAGGAGAGTGGAGAGCGCTTCTTCGTCTTCGACAATCAGAACTGTTGGTTTCATGGGCGTGCGTTTCGGCCGTGAATCACTGGCTGCATGGATATCGACCGTGCGGGGGGCGGTGTGCGTCCAGTTCGTTTCAAGTTGCATGACATGCGTCCTTCCCGAGGTTACTGCGTGTCCCTCAAAGCGGAAATAGCGGTTGTGGTGGTCTGGTCGCTTTTCGGCCGCTCATCCACCAGCATTTCCCCGGTCACGAGGTAAGACACCGTCTCGGCGACATTGGTCGCATGATCGCCGATCCGTTCGATATTCTTTGCAATGAAGAGAAGATGGGTGCAGGCGCCGATGGTGCGCGGGTCTTCCATCATATAGGTAAGCAATTCGCGGAAGATGGAATTGTACATCTCGTCGATTTCCGCATCCGAACGCCAGACATGCAGCGCCTCTTCCGCGTTGCGCCCGGCATAGGCATCGAGCACGGCTTTGAGCTGGCCTTGGGCGAGCTTGCCCATGCGCGCCAGCCCCTGCATGAGGCGGGCCGGGGTTTCATAATCGCCGATCACGATGATCGAGCGCTTGGCGATGTTTTTGGCAAGGTCCCCGATCCGTTCCAGATCGGCGGAAATCTTGATGGCTGAAATCGCCTCGCGCAGATCGAGTGCCATGGGCTGGCGCAGCGCGATAAGGCGCACCGTCTGCTCTTCGATGTCGTGCTCCATCTCGTCGATGCGCCGGTCTTCCAGCACCGTGCGTTCGGCCAGCGCGATATCGCGGCGCGTCACGCAGTCGATGGCTGCGGCAAGCTGCGCCTCGGCCATACCGCCCATTTGCGCGATCTGCGTTGAAATCGCCTCGAGTTCTTCCTCGAAGGATTTGACGATATGTTCCTGCTCTCTCACACCTGCCTCCTTGCGCCGGTCGCCTTGGACGTTTTGCCTTAGCCGAACCGGCCGGTGATGTAATCCTGGGTGCGCTTGTCGCGCGGATTGGTGAAGATCTGATCCGTCTCGTCTTCTTCCACCAGATTGCCGAGATGGAAAAACGCCGTGCGCTGGGAAACGCGGGCCGCCTGCTGCATGGAGTGCGTGACGATGACGATGGTATAGTTTTCTCTAAGTTCGTCGATCAGCTCTTCCACGCGCGCCGTCGCGATCGGGTCGAGCGCCGAGCAAGGCTCGTCCATCAAAATGACTTCCGGGTTCACCGCAATCGCGCGGGCAATGCAAAGACGCTGCTGCTGGCCGCCGGAAAGGCCGGTGCCCGGCTCCTGCAAACGGTCCTTCACCTCGTCCCAGAGCGCGGCCTTGCGCAGGCTCGTCTCGACGATTTCATCCATTTGCGCGCGCCGCTCCGCCATGCCGTGAATGCGCGGGCCATAGGCGATGTTCTCGTAAATGGATTTCGGGAAGGGATTGGGTTTCTGGAACACCATGCCGACGCGCGCGCGCAGCAGCACGGGGTCGATATGGGCGCCGTAAATATTCGTGTCGCCAAGCCTGATTTCCCCGCTCACCCGGCAATTGTCGATCACATCGTTCATGCGGTTGAGGCAGCGCAGGAAGGTGGACTTGCCGCAGCCGGAAGGACCGATCAGCGCGGTGACGGCATTGTCCCGGATCTCCAGATCGACGTCGAAAAGCGCCTGCTTGGCCCCGTAGAAAACGTTGACCTTGCGGGCCGTCATTTTGACGGGATGCGTTTCAGCCGCTTGCGGCGATGCTTTTTCGACTGGCGTCATGGTTGCCCCGTTGGTTGCGGTCTGGCTTTCAGCCTGAGCAGTTTTCATTCCGGTTTCTCCGTTCCTACCAGCGGCGCTCGAACTTGCGGCGCAGATAAATGGCAATGGCGTTCATCGCGATCAGGAACCCGAGCAGCACGAGAATGGCCGCCGAGGTGCGCGAAACGAACCCGCGCTCCGGACTGTCCGCCCAGATGAAAATCTGCGTGGGCAGCGCGGTCGAAGGATCGAGGATGCCGCCGGGCGGCGAGGTGATAAAGGCATTCATGCCGATCAGCAGCAGCGGCGCGGTTTCCCCGAGCGCCTGAGCAAGGCCGATGATCGTGCCGGTCAAAATGCCCGGCATGGCAAGCGGCACCACATGATGCATCATCACCTGGTGTTTGGAGGCGCCGATGCCGAGCGCGGCTTCGCGGATGGAGGGCGGCACCGCTTTCAGCGAGGCGCGCGTCGTGATGATGATGGTGGGCAGCGTCATCAGCGCCAGCGTCATACCGCCGACAAGCGGGGCGGAGCGCGGCAAGCCGAACGTGCCGAGGAAAACCGCAAGACCGAGAAGACCGAAGACCACCGACGGCACGGCGGCAAGGTTGTTGATGTTCACCTCGATGAGATCGGTGAACTTGTTCTTCGGCGCAAACTCTTCCAGATAGACCGCCGCGGCAATACCGGTCGGGAAGGAAATCAGGAAGCAGACGAGCAGCGCGAAGAACGAGCCCGTGATCGCGCCGGCAAGGCCCGCCATTTCCGGGAAACGGCTGTCGGCATTCGTCAAAAGCCCGGTATTGAAGGGCTTGGAAAGGCGCCCATCGGCCATCAGCCGGTCCACCCAGGCAATTTCCTGATTGGTGACGCGGCGATCGTCTTCCGCCGTCTCGCGCTTGATATTGCCCTTCATGAACTGATCGAAGGGATCGGAGACCGGTACCGTGAAGTCGATGGTCTCACCGATCAACTCCGGATCGGCCACCACTTTGTCGCGCAGAATGTAAGGCGCGGCGGAAGTGAGAATATCGCTCAGGGCGCGTTTCTCGCGCACCCCCGTCACGTCCGGGAAAAGCGCGGCAAAGCTGTCGCGCACGATCGAGCGGTAATTTCCCTTGTCCGGGTCCTGCGCATCGATCTTCGCCGGATCGAGATAGACCGGATAGGTAACATGGGTCTGGAGAAACGCCGTGTGACCCGTGATGATGAGCGAAGTCACCAGCGTTGCCAGCAGCAAAAGCGCGATGCCAATGGCACCGAGGCCGTAATATTTAAGCCGCCGGTCCGCCGCTTTGCGCTTTTGCAAGCGCTTCAGAGCGGCATCGGAAACAAAACTGGCCGGGGCTGCGCCCGTTGTCATTACGGCCTCACTCATAACGTTCCCTGTATTTTTGAACGACGCGCAGCGCCACGATATTGAGCAAGAGCGTGGCGATGAAGAGCACCAGGCCCAGCGCAAAGGCGGCGAGCGTCTTGGGATTGTCGAATTCGGTATCGCCGATCAGCAGCGTGACGATCTGCACCGTCACGGTGGTCACGGCATCGAGCGGATTGGCGGTCAGCTTGGCGATGAGCCCGGCGGCCATCACCACGATCATCGTTTCGCCAATGGCGCGGGAGACGGCAAGCAGAATGCCGCCCACAATGCCGGGCAGCGCGGCGGGCAAAAGCACACGCATGATGGTTTCGGCTTTCGTTGCGCCCATGGCGTAAGAGCCATCGCGCATGGCGCGTGGCACCGCGGTGATCGCATCGTCCGAAAGCGAGGAGATGAAAGGAATGATCATGATGCCCATCACCGCGCCCGCGGCAAGGGCGCTGTTGGGCGCGACGTCGAGCCCGACCGCGGCGCCCGCCTGGCGCAAGGCCGGAGCGACGGTCAGCACTGCGAAGAAGCCGTAAACCACGGTCGGCACGCCGGCCAGCATTTCCAGCACCGGCTTGATGACGGAGCGGAAACGGTCGCCGGCATATTCCGTCAGGTAAATCGCCGAGAAGAGCCCGATGGGGATGGCAACGGCCATGGCGATCGCCGCGATGAGAAGCGTACCCGTGAAAACCGGCACCGCGCCGAAGGCCCCTGTGCCCGCCACCTGATCGGCGCGGATGGCGATTTGCGGTTCCCAGGAAAGGCCGAAAAAGAACTCGCCCACCGGCACTTTTTCGAAGAAACGGATCGCTTCGAATAGCAACGAGGCGATGATGCCGAGCGTCGTGACGATGGCGATGACCGAGCAGAGGATCATCAAACCGTCCATCGTCAGGCCCACTTTCTGGCGGGCGCGGAAATCGACGGAAAGGTTGCGGCGCGCATAACCAAGCCCAAGAATGGCCAGCGCCAGCACGACAACCAGCATCGCCTTTTCGGCGGTGTTGTTGAGAATATTATAATGAGCGGCGGCTTCCAGCACATATGGCTGCGGCTCGACGAAGATGCGGCCGGCGGCAACGCTCTTGATTTCGGAGATCAGAAGATCGATGCGGTTGCCGCTCATCCCTTGCGTGATTTCCGCGGGAATGGCGGAAATCACCAGCCCTTCGACCACCGCATCCTGAAAAAGCAACCAGAAGAGGACGAGAACGAGGCTCGGCAGCCCCACCCAGAAGGCGACATAGGCGCCGTGATAACCGGGAAGCGAATGGAGCCGCGTATTCTGGCTGGCCGCCAGGCCCCGCGCCTTGCGCTGACCGAAGAAATATCCGGCGGCGGCAACGGCAACAAGGCAGATAAAAAGAGTGGTCAGCATGGATACGCCTGCTCCGTGGGTCTTGCGGGGTTTGCCCGGCCAGCGTCTTTGCGGTCTTTGGGCAAAGAAGGAGGGTGAGCGGTATGCCGCCCACCCTTCTCCATAGCGGTTTAGTTCGTCGTTTCGTAGCGGGTCATGTGCTTACCGTTTTTCACGGCGTCCTGCACTTCGGCCCGCTTGTCGTCGGCCAGGGCAACGAGACCGCGCTCATTGAGGTAGCCGCCGGGGCCCATGGCTTCTTCGCTGACATATTCAGCCAGGAACTCGTCGAGGCCCGGGATCACGCCGCGATGCGCGTTCTTCACGTAGAAGAAGAGCGGGCGGGAAACGGAGTAGGAGCCATCGGCGATCGTATCGAAAGACGGCGCAACACCGCCCACATTGATGCCCTGGAGCTTGTCCTGGTTCTCATAGAGGAAGGAGTAACCGAAGATGCCGTAAGCCGTCGGGTCGGCTTCCAGGCGCTGCACGATCAGGTTGTCGTTTTCACCGGCTTCGATGAAGAGACCGTCCTGACGCATGCGCGAGCAGTTCGCCTTGATGTATTTCTTGTCCTGGCCTTTGTAGAAATCCATCTCTTTGCAGCCTTCCCGCATCACCAGCTCGACGAAAGCGTCGCGCGTGCCGGAGGTGGGGGGCGGGCCGAAAACCTGGATCTTGGTGTCCGGAAGCGACGAATTTACGTCTTTCCAGGTCTGGTTCGGGTTGGCGGCGAGCTTGCCGTCAACCGGCACTTCGGCGGCCAGCGCCAGGAACAGGTCTTTCTTGGAAACGTCGAGCTGCTCGCCTTTTTTGGAAACGGCGATGGACAGGCCGTCATAGCCGATCAGCACTTCGGTGATGTCGGTGACGCCGTTCTGCTGGCACAGCTCATACTCGGACTGCTTCATCGCCCGCGAGGCGCCCGTGATGTCCGGGTTGGCTTCGCCCAGGCCCTGGCAGAAAATTTTCATGCCGCCGCCCGTGCCGGTGGATTCCACCACGGGAGCCGGTTTGCCGGTCTTGTTGGCAAATTCTTCCGCGACCGCCTGCGTGTAAGGAAACACGGTCGAAGAACCTACGATTTGAATTTGGTCGCGCGCCTGCGCAACACCCGCCGTAGCAGCGGTCGTGACAGCAAAAGTCGCCGCCATCGCCAGTTTGTTGAGTTTCACGATTTCTCTCCAGTCAATTGGATCGGATATCCCTGTCGATCAGACCGCTGCTTTGCCCCCCAAACTTGCAACCGGGGATGAGGCTGCCAGCTAACCGGTCTCATCGTGCCCTTGAGCGCGATGACCGTAGGAGCGGCTCACAAAGGGTTTACGACATTTATGTGACACTTGTGTGACACCGTCAAACCATTGAAACAGTTATTGTTTTTCCGTTAATGGCCGTCAGCGCCCATCGGCGGTCTCGCCAACACGGTCACAAACGGGACGGGTGCAGAGACAGGGGCAGGGGCAGGGGCCGGTGGCAAGACTCAGCCGGGCGCGCGCAGATATGAGATGGAGGCAGGGCTGAAATGGAGGCTCAGGCGCGGGTTTGCGCGCGCACAGGGAGGCGGACCGTGAATGTGCTGCCCTCGCCCACGTGGCTGTCGATGGTCAGCGTGCCGGAATGGCGGTTGACGATATGTTTGACGATGGCAAGGCCGAGCCCCGTACCGCCCCGCTCCCGGCTTTTGGCGACATCGACGCGGTAGAAGCGCTCGGTGAGGCGGGGGATATGCTCGCGCGGGATGCCGGGCCCGTAATCGCGAATCGCAAGCTCGGTCATCTTGCGCCCGGCCTGATTGAGCGCAGGAGCAATGGTAATGTCGATGCGCTTGCCCGAGCGGCCGTATTTCAGCGCGTTTTCGGTGAGGTTCTGCACCACCTGGTGAAGCTCGTCCCACTCCCCGCGCACCGGCTCGACACCTTCTTTCACATCGACATTGATCTCGACGCCATGGGAAGCAGCGAGCGGCCCCAGCCCGTCCGTCACATCGCCCGTGAGCGCGGCCAAATCCACCTCGCCGGAAGGGGGCACATGTTCGCGCATCTCGATCCGGCTTAAGGAGAGAAGATCCTCGATCAGCCGCTGCATCCGCGCGGCCTGCTCGGACATGATGCCGAGAAAGCGCGCCTGCGCCTCCGGGTCGTCCTTGGCATGGCCCTGAATGGTTTCGATGAAGCCGGAAAGGGAGGCGAGCGGCGTTTTCAGCTCATGGCTGGCATTCGCCACGAAATCCACCCGCATCTGCTCCACCCGGCGCATGTCGGTCAGATCATGCAGCATGATAAGAAGCGAGGCTTCGGGCAGCCCGTTCAGTTCCTTGGAAAGCTCGCCGCCCGTCTCCGGACCAAGCTCGGAAATCATGGCCCGGAAATGCCGCTCGACCGGCACCGGCATTTCATAATCGATGGAAAGCGTGCCGCCTTCCTCCTGCACCTTCTGAATGGCGGAGAGCAGCGCGGGCGCGCGCAAGGCGGAGGCGACGGGCCGGCCTGCGGGAACATGCCCCATCAGATCGTGAGCGGCGCGGTTGGCATAAAGAATGCGGCTCGATTTATCCAGAAGAACGACGGGATCGGGCAGATGCTCCACCACCAGCGCGCCGAGGCGGCCATTGGGCGGCAGGGCATGGCGCTGGCCGAGCTCTGCGGGGCTTGCCGCGGTTTTCACCTCCTGCGCTTCCTCGCCCATCAAAAGCGCTGAAAGGCCGAGAAAGGCGAAAAAGGCGATGGGCGGGCTCATGGCGCCTGCGCCCGCCAGTGCGGCAAACAGCAGAGCGGCGCCCGCCAGCCGGTAGCGCTGTTCTTTCAGGCGCCGGACGAATTCGTCCCGCCGCGTGCCGCGCCGGCGCGCACCCTCATATATGCTCTGGCTGCCTTGAAGATCGGCCATTTGTCCTGCCGCCACTTACAGCGCCCCCGAATCATAAAGGCGCAGTCACTGAAGCTTCCTTTTACCAGTCATTCTATGTCACTTCCGTGAAAGCGGGGATAAGCCTTTGTCTTAAACGCCGAAATCCCAGCTTTCCCCTGCATGATAGGCTTTAAGCACCGTGCGGGCGATGAGAATGCGGTGCACCTCGTCCGGCCCGTCGGCAATGCGCAGCGTGCGCGCGCCGGTATACATGCCCGCAAGCGGCAAATCGCCGGAAACGCCCATCGCGCCGTGCGCCTGGATCGCCCGGTCCACCACCCGGGAAAACGCGGCGGGCACGAAAATCTTGATGGCGGAAATATCGGCCCGCGCATCCACCCCCGCCTCGATGCGGTTCGCGCAGTGAATGGTCATCAAGCGGGCCGCTTGAATGTCCATGTAAGAATCGGCGATATCGCCTTGCGTGAACTGTTTCGTCTCCAGTTTACCGCCATGCACGTCCCGGGAAATGGCCCGTTTGCAGTGCAGATCGAAGGCACGCCACATGGAGCCGATGGCATTCATGCAGTGAAAGACGCGCCCCGCGCCCAGCCGGTCCTGGGCTGCCTGATGGCCGGAGCCGGTGCGCCCGAGCTGGTTTTCCTTCGGCACGCGGACATTTTCATAAAGGATCTCGGCATGATCGCCGTGCGTGTGCCCCCAAACGGGCACGGAGCGCACATATTTCACGCCGGGCGCATCCATGGGCACGATGATTTGCGTCATCTTGTCCTTCGTGCCCCCCGCCCCGTCATCCTGTTCGGTGCGGCACATGACGATGGCAAAATCGGCGCGCTTGCCGTTCGAGGTGAACCACTTATGCCCGTTGATCACCCATTCATCGCCCTCCAGCACGGCGCGGGTCTGAATGGCGTAAGGATTGGAGCCGGGCTGGTCGGGCTCGGTCATGGAAAAGCAGCTTTCAAGCTCGCCGGCGATGAGCGGTTCGAGCCATTTCTTCTTCTGCTCCGCCGTGCCGTATTTCACCAGGATCTTCTGATTGCCGGCATTCGGCGCCACCACGCCGAAGAGCCGCGCGGAAAACGGGCTCCAGGCCAGGATCTCGTTCATGTAAGCATGCTTCAAAAAGCCGATGCCCATGCCGCCATATTCTTCCGGCAGATGCGGCGCCCAGAGGCCTTCTTCCTTCACCTTGGCGGAAATATGCGCGCGCGCCTCCTTCGCCTCGTCGCCGCCCGCATAAAGCGCGGGCTCGGCGGGGATAACCTCCTCCGTCACGATTTTGGCCGTACGCAGACGGATTTCATTCACCTCATCGTCCAGATCCGCAATGGGCTGCACCTGCATGACATCCTCCTCCCTCTGTCATTTTTGATGGCGCCAGCCTAAGGGCGGGGCCGGGAAAGGTCTAATTTTCCGGGACAAGCAACGCGTCAGACGCTATACAGGCGTAAATGACAATTTGTCATATAGTGATAAGCGAAAGAGGGGAGCCCGCCATGACCGACATCACCCGCAAGACCGCATTGATCACCGGCGCCGGCAGCGGCATCGGCCGCGCCCTGGCGCTCTGCCTCACGCAGGAAGGGGCGGCGCGCGTCATCCTGACCGATGTGAACCGGGAGGGGCTCGAAGAAACCGCCGATCAGGTGCGCAACGCGGGCGGCACGGCGGAAACTTTTCTTCTCGACGTGTCGGACAAGGACGGGGTTTACGATTTTGCCGAAACGGTAGCGCGGGAGTTCGGCGGCGCGGATATCGTCATCAACAATGCCGGCGTCGCCCAGGTCGCAAATGTCGATGAGCTCACTTACGACGATTTCGAATGGGTGATGAATATCGACTTCTGGGGCATGGTCTACGGCACCAAGGCCTTCCTGCCGCAGCTTCAGCAAAAAGGCGCAGGTCACATCGTCAATGTGTCGAGCCTTTTCGGCATCATCGCCGCGCCCCGCCAGGCCGCTTACAATTCGGCGAAATTCGCCATCCGCGGTTTCACCGAAGCGCTTGCCCATGAAATGCGGGAAACGGCGATCCGCGTTTCCTCCGTTCATCCCGGCGGCATCAAAACAAATATCGTGCGCAATGCCCGCTTTCTGCAAAGCACGAGCGCAGGCGAGCGCCAAGAAGCGGCGAGCAATTTCGACAAGATCGCCCGCACCTCCCCTGCCAAGGCCGCCGAGATTATCGTGCAAGGCATCAAGAAAGACCGGCGGCGCATTCTTATCGGCATGGATGCACGGCTAATTGATTTGATTCAGCGCCTCTTCCCGTCACGCTACGGTTTCATTTTCAAGAAAGGCCTGCTCGGTCCCGCCGATTGATCGGGCAGCTTTTAGGGAGGCAGCCATGATTATCGTAACGGGCACCATCGATCTCGATGAAGGCAGCATCGCCCCGGCCAAAGAACTTGCCGGCGCCATGGCCAAGGCCACGCGCGGCGAAAACGGCTGCCTTTCTTACGCCTTCTATCAGGATATCGAAAATCCGGCCCGCTTCCGCATTTATGAAGAATGGGAAGACGAAGCCGCGCTGCAAGCCCATTTCAAACAACCGCATATGGCTAAATTCAACGAAGGCCTTTCCAAGCTCAAAGTGCTGGGCGCGGATGTGAAGAAAGCGGAGACCGAGGGCTTTAAAAAACTCTGAAGCGCATCGCTCTCAAGAAGCAGGATCGGCGGCTTCCTCGGCGAATTTTTTCAGCTCGCGGGTGAGCACGCGCCGCCCCGCCTTTTCAAAACTTGGGTCGAGATAAGGCGCGAGAATATCGAGAAGCTGCCCGACCCCTTGAATGAGATGGTCGCGCCTCACCTCGCCGCTCGGATCGGAAACTTGAATGAAGCGAATCCAGTTACTCCAGACGATCCATAGATTGATCGCCATGGAGCGCAGGCCCGTCTTCGCCTTGGGACGGGTTAGACTGCGGTCTTTTATGAGCTGTGTGAGAATGCCCTCGATCGTATCGATCGCCCAGGCCTGCAGCCCGGCATAGCGCGCCGCCAGTTCCTCGTCCCGGCGCAAGAGATGCAGCATACCGCCGAAAAAGAAGCGGTACTCCCAGGCAACCTGAAGCGTGCGCAGAAAGAACCCGGCAAAGCGCTCCGGTGAAATGGGCGCGTGCACATCTTCCACCAGCGCGGCACGGAAATCGGCGTCGAGATCTTCATAGATGACCATGACGATCTCTTCGCGGTTCTTGAAATGATAATAGAGATTGCCCGGGCTTATCCCGAGCTCGTCCGCAATACGCGAGGTGCCGACCGCCCGCGAACCCTCTTCGTTCATCAGATCCAGACACATCTCGACGATGCGTTTGCGATTCCCCATCTCATCCTCCCGCCCAATGTGAATACATTCCGCAGGCGGGAATGGAAAGGTATTTACCCTGAACTCCGAGCGCTTTCGCAATTTGAAATTGTTCTAAGACAGCGCCGGCCTATTCACGGCACATGGGAGAGCGGCTCGCTTGGCGCTCTCCCCAAAAGCTGCACGCCAACGCAGCTTAATGCCCGCGATGCGTGAAAGCCCGGTCGAGCAAGGCGCGCTGTGTTTCGTCGAGCGTGGCATAGAATGCCTCGAAGCTCGGGCGCACTTTCTGCATCGTCGCCGCTGCCGCCTGAATAGCCTCTTCGGCAAGCGCCAGGCGGCCGGGAGCCGTGCTCTCACGCTCCGCCGTTTCCAGCTCGGCGCATACATCGTTGAAAAGCAGAACGGAGGCGCGCAGCGAGCCCACAAGATCGTCCCAGGCCGCGCGCTGAGGGGCGGTGAAGCCGCCGAAAGCATCGACATATTCTTCCAGTTTGTCGATATGCCGCTCTGCGCCATCTTGGCAAAAGCCGCCTGCGCGCCCGTGCCGCCAGCCGCCGTGGCCCGCGCCGAAAATAGAAGCGGCGACCAGCGGCGGGCCCGCATCCGACCAGGCCCGCTCACTCTGACTAAGCACAATGAAAACCGTGCCGAGCAATAACGCGCTCGCAATCACCAGAACATAGGTTCTCCCAATTCTAGCCATACCCTCTCTCCTTAGGTTTCGCGCCGGTGCGCAGATGTCCGGCAAGCGCCGATGGGAGGCACTATCAAGGGGCGGCGTTTCCGCGGCATGTCGCGCGCTTTACGAAATGTAACGCAAGGCAAAGAGAAGGATGGCGCGCGCCCTCTGACCCGTTACACTTCGTTACATGGCGGCAAGACTCTGTTTGGGGAAGGGGGTTATGCTTGCGGCATGGAACAAAGCGCACATCTTCTGCTGGTCGATGACGACAAGGAAATCCGCGAACTGGTGACGGGCTTTTTGCAAAAGCACGGCTACCGGGTCACGGCGGCGGCCGATGGCAAGCAAATGGATAAGGCGCTCGAGAGCGGTCTTTTCGATCTTGCCATCCTGGATCTCATGCTGCCGGGCGAAGACGGGCTGTCCATCTGCCGCAGGCTGAATGCCGACGAACGGCGCCTGCCGATCATCATGCTGACCGCCATGGGCGAGGATATGGACCGTATCGTCGGGCTCGAAATGGGCGCGGATGATTACATCGCAAAGCCTTTCAATCCGCGCGAGCTTTTGGCGCGCATCAAGGCGGTGCTGCGCCGCAGCGCCCCTGCCGAGACGCCGGGCGGGGAAACCATATTCGGTTTTGAAGGCTGGGTGCTTGATACCGGGCGGCGCACGCTTACCGATCCGGAGGGCGCGCTGGTGGAGCTGACCGCAGGCGAGTTCGATCTCCTCGCCGCTTTTCTGGAGCGCCCGCGCCGGGTGCTCAACCGCGACCAATTGCTGGATATCACGCGCCGGCGCATGGCCTCCCCCTTCGACCGCTCCATCGATGTGCAGCTCAGCCGGCTGCGCAAAAAGATCGAGCCCGATCACAAGAACCCCGCCTTCATCAAGACCATCCGGGGCGGCGGCTACATGCTCACCGCCGAAGTGGTACGCCATTGACCCGCCGCCCTTCCAGACGCAAGACCATGTCCCGGCACAAGGACCGTTGCGCAGGACAGGGCCGGCGGCGCGGGCGCTGGCAGGCGCGCAGCCGCGCCATGCGCAAACGCATGGCGCTAGGGCTTGCCGGACGCATCATCGTTTCCATTCTGCTGCTGCTTTTCATCGTGCAGATTTTCGATTGGATGCTTTCCGATGATCCTCCCGTGGATCAAAGCCCGGAAATGCGTATCGCACGGCAAGTCATCGCGGCAACGGACGTCATCAATAAGACACCGCCCGCCGAACGCCCTGCCCTGGCGGAGGCGCTGACCGGCGTCGCGCTCATCGTTTCGGTTGCGCCCGAGGCCGTTCAGCCGAAAGAACGCTTCGATGCCGAGAGCGGCGAAGACGAAGAGGACGTGAAGGCGCTTGCCCTTCTCAACCGCGAATTCGGCAGGGAGGGCTATATTTTCGGTATGGCGGAAGAACCGCTCGGGCGCTGGCATGGCGTTATCTCCATCGCACTTGAAGACGGCAATTGGGCGGTCTTCCGGGTGCCGGTGGAAGCCTTTTTCGTCGATGAATATGAAGACGGCTGGTTTACGCGCACGCTTTTCTGGCTGCTCATTCTCATGCTCGTCTTCTGGGCGGGCAAACGGCTTGCCCGGCCCGTGCGCCGCTTTGCCGATGCCGCAGAACGGCTCGGCAAGGATTTGAACGCCCCGCCCCTGCCCGAAACCGGCTCGCGCGAGCTGCGCCGGGCCAGCCGCGCCTTCAATGAAATGCAAAAGCGTATTCGGCGTATGGTGGACGATCGCAATTTGATGCTTGCCGCCATTGCGCACGATCTGCGCACGGTGCTGACACGGCTGCGCCTGCGCACCGAATTCATCGAAGAAGAAGAGCAGCGCGACAAAGCCGCCCGCGATATCGAGGAAATGCAAAGCATGATCGATGTCTCCATTTCCTTTGCCCGCGGCGAGGCGGAAACGGAAACGCGCGAGCCCTGCGACATTGCGGCGATGCTGAAGGAACTGGCCGGCGATCTCGGCGCGCCTGCCGAAGGCAGCAGCGAAGAAGCGCCGCGCCTGACATATGATGGCCCCGATTATCTTTCCTATCCATGCGGGCCGACGGAGCTGCGGCGCACGTTCCGCAATCTTCTCGTCAATGCGCTCGGCTATGGCAAGCGTGCTCATGTCACCCTCAGCAAAGACGAAAGCGGCATCGAGATCCGCATCGAGGACGAAGGCCCCGGCATTCCGGATCCCCAGCTTGAGCATGTCTTCCGCCCCTTTTACCGGGTGGAAGGCTCGCGCAACCGGGAGACGGGCGGCACCGGGCTCGGCCTTGCCATCGCCCGCACCGTCATCCTGCGCCATGGCGGCGAGATTGCGCTTGCCAACCGCCCGGAAGGCGGGCTTGCCGTCACCATCACGTTGCCGCCGGCAGGCTAAGCCCGCCGCGCCTTCACATTTGCAAGGCAAAGACCCCGTCAAGCCGGTTGGGCGCGCCGCCACCTTCCGGTAAAGTGCGCGCACCGGAATTTAAGAGGCCGCCATGACATCTTTCATCGAGCACGGACCCACATCCCATACTTATTTCTCTCAGCGGCTTCGGCTGCATTATGTCGATTGGGGCAATGAAGGCGCGCCGCCGCTCCTGCTCGTCCATGGCGGGCGGGACCATTGCCGCAACTGGGACTGGGTCGCTGAGGCGCTGCGCAAGGATTATCACATCATCGCGCCGGATTTGCGCGGCCATGGCGACAGCCAATGGATGGTGGGCGGCACCTACGACCCGATGGATTTCGTCTACGACATCGCTCAGCTCATTCACCAGAAGAACCTTGCGCCGCTGCGCATTATCGCCCATTCCTTCGGCGGCAATCTGTGCCTGCGTTATGCCGGGCTTTACCCTGAAAACGTTTCGAAGCTGATTGCCATTGAAGGGCTTGGCCCCTCGCCCAAAATGCTTGCCGAGCGCTCGAAAACGCCGCGCGATGAACGCTTGCGCAAATGGGTGGAAGAAATTCGCGGTCTTTCCAGCCGCCTGCCGCGCCGCTATGCCTCGATCGAGGAAGCCTTCAAGCGCATGCAGGGCGAGAACCCGCATTTGAGCCCGGAGCGCGCGCGCCATCTTACCGTCCACGGCGTCAGCCAGAACGAGGACGGCACCTATAGCTGGAAATTCGACAATTACGTGCGCGCTTTTTCGCCCAACGGCTTCAGTCCGAAAGAGGCCGAGCAGCTTTGGGCGCGCATCACTTGCCCGGCACTTCTCGTGCGCGGCACGGAAAGCTGGGCGAGCGACCCGGAAAAGGACGGCCGCGCCGCCCATTTCCAGAACGCCAAAGTCGTGAATGTGGAAGGCGCCGGCCACTGGGTGCACCATGACCGGCTGGAAGAGTTTCTGGGCCTGGCAGAAGATTTCCTGAAAGACTGACGCTTAGCTGCCCGCCAGCGCCGAGCCGTCGCATTGCAGAAGTTTCTGGAAGGCAAGGCCGGCTTCGCGGTGTTTCGCCGCTTCCTGATAATCGGGCATGGCGATCATGCGCAGGAAAGCGGCGCGGGAGGGATAGAAGACGAGAGCGGCGGCGTCATATTCATCGTCCGCATCATCCCCGATCATGACCATGTGCTGCGGGGCGGACCAAACGATGCGCCCGCCCACTTCCTCGATCTTTTTTTGCGCCACCGCGCCGTAGCGCCCGTAAGCTTCGGCACCGGAAATGTCACTATCGGGCGTGCCGGCCGGATACTCCGCCTTCTCCTTGAATTTCAGAAGATTGATCATGACGAGCGGGGCGTCCTGATCGGCTTTCATGAAGCGGTTGAGCTGGTCTTGCGTCGGTGCGATGGCCATGAATGTTTCCCTGTTTTTGTCCCGCGCCTTTTAAGACGCGGTTTCTTTTATTATGCGGGCGCTTTCTCCGGAAAGCGGCGCGCGCAGAATAGCTTCTGCGGTGTCGAGCAAGTTCGAGACGAACAGCGCTTGCGCGTGACTGTCCGGCGCCGTTTCCGCCCGGATCCAGCGTGCCATTGCGCCTATCGACGTTTCAATGGCAAGCCGCAGGCGCATCCCGAAAACGTGATCGGGAAGGTCCGGCACCGCCGCGCGTATCCAGGAAACGGCGCGGCCGAGCCCGTCCATGGAAGGCGCTTCGATAAAAGACGGCAAATCGAATTTGGGATCGAAGAGCGCCTGCACAGCAAAGAGAAGATAATATTTATCCTCGCTGTCCATCACCTCAACGAGCGGCCCGAGCGCTGCGCCGAGGACTGCGCGCAGATCGCCGCTGCGCCCTTCCGCTTCCAGCGCGTTCAAAAGCTCGATACGGCGCGCCTCGATCTGATCCACTCTATAGGCAAAGACTGCCGCAATGAGCCCGGCGCGGGAACCGAAATGATATTGCAGCGCGCTTTCATTGCGCTGGCCCGCCGCCGCCAGAATTTCCTTCACCGACACATGCTGAAAGCCGCGCTCGCCCAAGAGCCGTTCCGCCGCCAGGATGAGCTTTACCCGTGTCGGCAGGTCCTGTTTTACATTTTCCATGAGAACAAATTAATGACTAACATTAAACGCGTCAATCGCCCCATGCGACTGCCCCAGAGACTCGCAACGGCGAGCCAAGGACCAGACTAAAGCGGGCGGCGCCTCAAGCGCAATGCATTGCCGACCACGGAAACGGAGCTGAGCGACATGGCCGCTGCTGCAATCATGGGGCTGAGCAGGATGCCGAAAAACGGATAGAGGATACCGGCGGCGACCGGCACACCCGCGCCATTATAGACAAAGGCGAAAAAGAGGTTCTGGCGGATATTCGCCATGACGTTCCGCGAGAGCGTATGGGCTTTGACGAGCGCCAGAAGATCACCGTGCAAAAGCGTGACGCCGGCCGTCTCCATCGCCACATCCGACCCGTCGCCCATGGCAATGCCGACATGGGCGGCGGCAAGGGCGGGCGCATCATTGATGCCGTCGCCGGCCATGGCGACCCGCTCGCCTTTCGCGGTGCGCTCGCTCACAAGGCGGTGCTTGTCTTCAGGCAGAAGCTCGGCATGCACCTCATCGATGCCAAGCGCGCGCGCCACGGCCTTAGCCGGGCCCTCGCCGTCGCCGGTCATCATAACGATCTTGAGGCCCCTCGCATGAAGCGCGTCCACCGCCTCGCGCGCCGTTTCCTTTACCGGGTCTTTGATCGCAAGGAAGCCGAGGGCGCGGCCGTCGAGCGCGGTGAAGATGACCGTCGCCCCGTCTTCCGCCTGGCGGGCGGCGGCCTCTGCAAGCGCACCCGTATCGATGCTGTTTTCTTTCATGAAGCGGGCATTGCCGATCAGCACATTCTTGCCGGAAAGAGAGGCGCGCACGCCCTGCCCGGTTTCCGCCTCAAAGGCGCTGACTTCTTCGAGCTCGAGCCCTTCTTCCTCAGCCGCGGCAAGCACCGCATCGGCCAGCGGATGCTCGCTCGCCCGCTCGGTGCTGGCGGCAAGACGCAAAAGCTCGGCGCGGTCCTCACCTTCTGCCGTTTCGATATGGACGAGTTTCGGATGCCCTTCCGTCAAGGTGCCGGTCTTGTCGACGACAAGCGTTTCGATCTTCTCGAACTGCTCCAGCGCTTCGGCGTCGCGGATGAGAATGCCCGCTTTCGCGCCCTCGCCCATGCCGACCATGATGGACATGGGCGTTGCCAGACCGAGCGCGCAGGGACAGGCGATGATGAGCACGGAAACCGCCACGATCAGCGCATAGGAGAGCGAAGGGGCGGGCCCGTATAGGCCCCAGATGATCGCTGCCACGATGGCAATGGCGATGACGCCCGGCACGAAAAGGCCGGCCACTTTGTCCGCCAGGCCCTGAATAGGCGCGCGCGAGCGCTGGGCATCGGAGACCCGCTGCACGATGCGCGAGAGAAGCGTGTCGCGGCCCACATGATCGGCCTGCATGACAAAGCCGCCGCGGCCATTGACCGTGCCGCCAATAACCTTGTCGCCTTCCTGTTTTTCGGCGGGCACCGGCTCGCCCGTCACCATGGATTCGTCGATCGTGCTGCGCCCTTCCACGACGTGCCCGTCCACCGGCACTTTGGCGCCGGGTTTGACGCGCAGCTTGTCGCCTTCGCGCACCTCGCTCGCCGCGACCTCTTCTTCCTTGCCGTCTTCGATGCGCAGCGCGGTTTCCGGCGTCAGATCCAGAAGCGAGCGCAAGGCATTGCCCGTCGCCTCGCGGGCGCGCAATTCCATCACCTGGCCGAGCAGCACCAGCACGATGATGACGGCCGCCGCTTCGAAATAGACCGGCGGCGTGCCGCCTTCCCCCAAAAAGGCCTCAGGATAAAGGCCGGGGGCGAGCACCGCCGTCACGGAGGCGAGATACGCCGCGCCCGTGCCGATGGCGATGAGCGTGAACATGTTGAAATTCATGCCCCGGAGCGAGGCCCAACCGCGCTCGAAAAACGGCGCGCCGGAATAAAGCACGACGGGGCTCGCGAGCGCGAACTGCGCCCAGTTCGACATTGCCGGCGACAGAATATGAAGCCCCGGCAGAAGGTGAGCGCCCATCTCCAGAATGAAGACCGGTACAGTCAACACCAAACCGATCCAGAAGCGGCGGGTGAAATCCACTAGCTCCGGATTGGGCCCGGCATCGCGGCTCACTTCTTTGGGCTCGAGCGCCATGCCGCAAATCGGGCAGGAACCGGGGCCCACCTGCTCGATTTGCGGATGCATGGGGCAGGTGTAAATAGCATCCGGGTCTTGCCGCTCCGCCTCTTCCGGGCGGAGATAGCGCGCCGGGTCCGCCTCGAATTTTTCAAGGCAGCGGGCGGAGCAGAAATAGTGCATTTCCCCTTCCGCCTTCGTCTTATGCGCGGTTTTCTCCGGGTCCACGTCCATGCCGCAGACGGGGTCCTTCACCATGCCCTCGTTAGGGGTGGCGGGGGCGGAATGATCGTGATGGGCGCAGCAAGACATGGGGCTACCTCGAAACCTGACAATGGTGGCTCAGATGTAATCTTTCCAGCCACTGGAAGGTCAAGCCCCTCCCAAAATTTAGCTTGCCGCTTGACCTTCCAGTAAGAAGAACCTCTATCTTACGCCCAATCACGTATTTTTGAGGGAGAAAAGGCAGATGCGGTCAAAGCGCGCCGGATGGCTGAACGGATTGAGGCTCGGCATTCTCATGGCGGCGGGCCTTTCCACCGCGGCGGCCGCGGGCACTTATGAGCTGACGATCGGGGAGACCGAGGTCTCCTTCTCAGGCGACAACGCCAAGGCTTTTGCCGTGAACGGAGAGGTGCCGGGGCCGCTTCTGCGCTTTAAGGAAGGCGAGGACGTCACCATTCATGTGACGAACACGCTGGACGTGCCGACCTCCGTTCACTGGCACGGGCTGCTGCTTCCCGGCGACATGGACGGCGTGCCCGGCTTTAACGGCTTTCCGGGGATCGCGCCCGGCGAGACCTTCACCTACCGTTTCCCCATCCGCCAGGCAGGCACCTATTGGTATCACGCCCATTCCGCCTATCAGGAACAGGAAGGGGTCTATGGGCCGCTCGTCATCGACCCCAAGGGCGCAGACCCGGTGAAAGCCGACCGCGAGCACGTCATCTTTCTTTCCGATTGGACGGATGAGCGCGGGGCACAGGTGCATGCCAACCTGAAAGCGATGCCGGATTATTACAATTACGCCCAGAACACGCTGCTCGGCTTCTTCCGCGAGGCAAGCGAAGAAGGCTTCAGCGAAACGCTTGCCGAACGCGCCGCCTGGGGCGAGATGCGCATGATGCCAAGCGATATTGCCGATGTCTCGGGCTACACGTTCCTGATGAACGGCCAGCCGGAGCGCACGCCCTGGGCCGGCACGTTCAAACCGCATGAGCGGGTGCGCCTGCGCCTCATCAACGGTTCGGCCATGACCTATTTCGATTTCCGCATTCCCGGCCACAAACTGCAGGTCGTGCAGGCGGACGGGCAGAATGTCGAGCCCGTCAGCGTGGACGAACTGCGCATCGCCGTTGCCGAAACCTATGACGTGATCGTCACGCCCCACTCCGCCGCGCCCTTGCAGCTTATCGCCGAAGCCATGGACCGCAGCGGCTTTGCGCTCGGCACGCTGAGCACGGACGGCGCGCCGGCAAACCTGCCCCGGCCAGAGCAGCGCCCGCGCGGCGAGCTCGCGATGAGCGATATGGGCATGAACCATGCCGGCATGGATCATGGAAGCATGGATCAAGGGGATATGGATCACGGGAGCATGGACCACAGCCAGATGCCCCATGACGCGATGCCTCAGGAAGAAATGAGCCACACGATGGATCATGGCTCGATGAACCATGGCGAGATGGACCATGAAGCGATGGGCCATGAAGCGATGGGCCACGGGAAAATGGACCATGGTGCCATGCCTATGAAGAATGACGGCGCGCCGCCTTCCGCCCTGTCGCGCGACCACGAACTGGTGCCGAGCGTGGGCGCGCCTGAAGGCGCGCGCGTGCTTTCCTATGCCGATTTACGGGCGCTCGAAGACAACGACGATTTGCGCGCGCCCATGCGCGAAATCGAAGTGCGGCTCGGCGGGACGATGGAACGTTATTTGTGGACCATCAACGGCAAGAAATTCTCCGAAGCCGAGCCCATCAAACTGAATTACGGCGAGCGGGCCCGCCTCACCTTCATCAATGAAAGCATGATGAACCACCCGATGCATTTGCACGGCATGTTCGTCGAGCTTGAAAACGGCCAGCCGCGCGAGAAGCAGCCGCGCAAACACATCGTCAATGTGGGACCGGGGCGCAGCTATTCGGTGGAGATCACGGCGGACGAACCCGGCGAATGGGCCTTCCATTGCCACCTCCTCTATCACATGGCCTCCGGCATGATGCGCAAGGTCGTGGTGGCCGAACTGCCGGAAGGAGCGTGATCCATGAATATGAAGACGCTTATAGCCGCTATCCTCGGGCTTTCCCTGATGAGCGCGCCCGCGCTTGCCATGGAAGACGACAGGCTCTTCCATTACTTCTCTCTTGAAACAGACTATGCCGATTGGGGCGAGGCGGAGCGCGAGGTCACCTTCGAAGGGGAAGGCTGGCTCGGCAACGATACTCACCGCGCTTGGCTGAAAACGGAAGGCGAATGGGAAGACGGCTCCTGGCACGAGGCGGAAATTCAGCTGCTTTACAGCAAGCCTATTGCCGATTTCTGGGATGTGCAGGCAGGTGTGCGGCACGATTTCAAACCGCACCCCACCCATTATGCCGTTCTCGGCGTGCAGGGGCTTGCGCCTTACTTCTTCGAAACGGAAGCGGCGTTCTTTTTAAGCGACGAAGGAGACAGCAGTTTCAGGGCGGAAGTCTCTTACGATCTCCTGATCACCCAGCGCCTCATTGCGGAGCCCTACGGCGAAGCGAATTTCTATTTCCAGGATGTGGACAAACAGGAAAAAGCCTCCGGCCTTGCCGATATCGATGCGGGCCTGCAGCTGCGCTATGAAATCACGCGCAAATTCGCGCCTTATCTCGATTTCAATTACCGCAGCACTTTTTCAGGCACGCGGGATATTGCCGAGCGCGCCGGTGAAGACCCGGAGAGTTTCGTGGTGAGAGCGGGCCTGCGTTTCTGGCTCAATTAGGCGTAAGCGCGGCTTCCGCCTCCTCGCCCACAAGCAGGATCTGCAAGGAGCGCGGCCCGTGCGCGCCCATCACAAGGGTTGCCTCGATATCGCCGGTGCGTGAGGGCCCGCCGACAAGCGAGAGCGCGCGTGGCAATCTGTTGCCGCCCGCCTTGTGCGCAAGGGGCCAGATATCTTCCATGCCCGCGACGATCTGATCGGTCCGGAGCACGGCGACATGCACATCCGGCAAGAGCCCCATGGCGAAGGGATGCACCGCGCTTGACTGCATGATGACGGCGCCGGTTTCGGCAAGGCCCGCAAGCGCGCCGGTGACGGAGATCACCCCGTCGAGATCGTCTTTGCCGCGCTCGCTATGAAGCAAGAGCCCGGCTTCCTGCCAGCTAAGCGCAGTCAATTGCGGCTCATCGTTCAGCCAGATATCACCCTTCAGATTTTGCTCGCTAAGCGCATGGGCGAGCGAGGCGGGCACGGCACGCATCTCACGCACCGGCACAATGGTACAGCCGAGCGAGAGGGCGAGATGGCAGAACTGCGCAAGCCGCGCCGCGCCTTCCTTGGCGGCGAGCGCCGGGCGGAGCGGGACGGGCTTTGCCGTGCCAGCGCTTGCCCCGCGCGAGCGGGCGATCTTGCCGAGAATATCTTCACGCGCGCTCATGCCCGCTCTCCTTTTGCGCCGCCGCGCCGTTTGCGCTGCTTATATTGCTCGAGGAAGGTCGCGCCTTCTCCCACGTTCAAATCGCGCTTCTCGCTCCATCCCTTTCCGATAAAGGGCAAAGCATGGACAACGCGTTTCTTACCGCCCATCAGCGCCAGAACCTTGCGGCCCCATGTGGTCGCCAGCCGGTAGGCCCAGGGGGTACGCGCGGCATAGGCCCAAAGCCCGAGCCCCCAGCGCTGGGCGGCAGGCGAATAATGTTTGGAAAACTCCTCCTCGCGCCAATGCCGCATCATGGAAGGAAGGGGAATGCGCACGGGGCACACTTCCTCGCACTTGCCGCAGAAGGTGGAGGCATTGGGCAGCATGGCGGCCTGCGAAACGCTGGTGAGCGCCGGGGTGAGGACCGAGCCCATCGGCCCTGAATAGACCGAGCCATAGGTCTGCCCGCCGACGCTGGTAAAAACCGGGCAGGCATTAAGGCAGGCCCCGCAGCGGATGCAGCGCAGCATGTCTTCCACCGCCGTGCCCAACATGTCCGAGCGGCCATTATCCACGAGCACGATGTCGAAACTTTCCGGCCCATCCGCATCGCCTTCCCGCCGGGGGCCGGAATAAAGCGAGAGATAATTCGCCGTGTCCTGGCCTGTGGCCGAGCGCGGCAGCACGCGCCAGAAGAGCGCCAGATCGTCGAGCGTCGGGATGATCTTCTCGATCCCCGTCACGGCAATATGTTTGCGCGGCAAGGTGGCGCAAAGATCGGCATTGCCTTCATTCGTCACCAGCGCGATGGAGCCCGTTTCGGCGATAAGGAAATTCGCGCCGGTAATGCCGACATCCGCCTTCTTGAAGCGCTCGCGCAGCACGATGCGCGCTTCTTCCACAAGCTTGACCTTGTCTTCCACCCGCTCCGTGCGGCCATGGGCTTTATGAGCCTCGTAAAACGTGTCCGCCACCTCGCCCGCCGTCAGGTGCCAGGCAGGGGCGACGATGTGAAAGGGTTTTTCTCCGCGCAGCTGAATGATGTATTCGCCAAGATCGGTTTCGGTGACGGTCAACCCTTCAGCTTCCAAAGCCGGGTTGAGCTCGAGTTCCTCGGTCACCATGGATTTCGATTTGATGACGGTGCGCGCATCCACCTCTTTGCAGAGCTGCGCGATGATGCGGTTCGCTTCCTTCCCATCACGGGCCCAATGCACGCGCCCGCCATTTTCGATCACGCGCTCTTCGAACTGCGCAAGATAGGTGCCCAGATTTTCCAGCGTGTGGCGTTTGATGTCGCGAGCCTGGTCGCGCAGCGCCTCGAATTCTGGCATTTGCGCCATGGCATGATCGCGCATGGCGGTGAAGATCTTGCCGATGATGAAAAGCCCGCCCTGCAGGTTCTTGTTGGCGATGGCTTCTTTGGCGCGGCCGTGGAATTTTTCCGTCGTGACATGCATGGGGGCTACTCCGTCATATCCGCAAGAAGCTCGGCGATGTGCAGCGCCTTTATCTCCTTACCCTCGCGCAGGAGCGCGCCTTCCATGTTCAAAAGACAGCCGACATCGCCCGTCACCAGCGCCTCGGCGCCGGAGGCAAGGGCAGCTTCGGTTTTCCGCCGCACCATCTCGCCCGAGACTTCCGGATATTTGACGCAGAAGAGCCCGCCGAAGCCGCAGCACACTTCCGCATCTTCCATTTCCTTCACCTCGCATTTTTTCTGGCCCATCAGCGCGCGGGGCTGGGCTTTGATGCCAAGTTCACGAAGGCCCGAACAGGCATCGTGATAGGTGACGGAAAGAGGCGTTGCAGCAGGCGCAAGCTCGATGCCCACCACATCGCTTAAAAAACTCACCAGCTCATAAGTGCGTCCGGCCAGCGCCTCCATGCGGGGCTTCAGCGGATCGCCTTCTTCGAAAAGCTTGGGATAATGCACGCGCACCATCGCCCCGCAGGAACCCGAGGGCACGACCACATAATCGAAACCTTCATAGGTTTTCAGAAAATGCTCGGCCATGGCGCGCGCGCCGTTCCTGTCGCCGCTATTGTAATTGGGCTGGCCGCAGCAGGTCTGTTCCTTCGGCACTTCGACCTCAAAGCCTGCCTCTTCCAGCAGTTTGAGCGCGGCAAAACCGACGCGCGGGCGCATGGTGTTCACAAGGCAGGTGGCAAAGAGCCCCACCTTTTTTAAGGCGGCGGATGGATGCGGCATAAAGGTCCTCCCGGCCGGCCCGGCTTTTCCTGTTTTTGGCGGGTCCGGCTTTCTGATTTGCCCCAGCATAGCAAAAAATGACGCCGCGGCATTGCCCTTCGCCATAACATTCGCTATCGCGGAGGAAACCCGCCTTAAAGCGCAAAGGAAAAGATCATGGGACATTTGACATGGGACGTTTGAGAGGCCGAAACATCGCTCTGACCGGCGGCACCGGGGCGCTTGGCCGCGTCGTCGCCAAGCGCCTGACGGATGAAGGCGCTAAGGTGCATATTCCCGCCATCGAAAGCGAAGTGGACAAAACCGCGCTGGGGCTTGGTGAGGCGGTCTCCATAACCACTGGCATCGACCTTTCGGATGAACAGGCGGTCAAAGAGTTTTACGCGAAACTCCCCCCGCTCTGGGCCTCCATCCATATTGCCGGCGGCTTTGCCTTTGCCCCCATTAGCGAGACGGATGCCGCGACCCTGCGCCAGCAATTCGAGATGAATGCGGTGAGCGCCTATCTTTGCTGCAAGGAAGCTGCCGCCAACATGAAAGCGGGCAAGGCCGGCGGGCGGCTCGTCAATGTCTCCGCCCGCCCGGCGCTGGAGCCGCGCGTGGGCGCGAACATCACCGCCTACACGATGGCAAAAGCCGGGATTGCCGCACTGACGACGGCCCTTGCCGAGGAACTGAAAGACGAGCGCATCGCGGTCAATGCCGTCGCGCCGTCCATCATCGACACGCCCGCCAACCGGGAGGCCATGTCCGGGGCGGATTTTTCCACCTGGGTGACGCCCGGCGCGATTGCCGAGCTGATGCTGAGCCTTTGCGACCCGGATGCCGCTTCGGTCTCCGGCGCCGTGGTGCCGATTTACGGCTGGGTATAAGATTAGAATACTTCTAGGGTGATACCCCAAAAATTCTTGTGAGGGCAGGCCCGCGTTTGTATAAGGCCATACGCGCGGGCCAGAAGAGCGTTCAAACCGCCTGGCCGCGCCGTAAGCATCCGTTGGAGGAATACGGTGACTGCCCTCACAACACACAGCGCCTCTTTAGCAAGGGCCGGGTCCGCCACCCCGCATATCGCCATTCTGGGGGCAGGCGCGGCAGGCCTTTGCATGGCCATTCAGCTCAAAAAAGCCGGCATCAACAGTTTCACGATCTATGAGAAGGCGGGCAGCGTCGCCGGCACCTGGCGGGACAATACCTATCCCGGGTCCGGCTGCGACGTGCCCTCGCATCTTTATTCCTTCTCTTTCGAGCCGAAGCACGACTGGAGCCGCAAATTCGCGCACCAGCCGGAGATCGAAGCCTATTTCCAGCAATGCGCGGAAAAATACGGCCTCCTGCCTCATATCCGTTTCAACACCGAAATCGCCGAAGCCGCCTTCGATGAAGAAGAAGCGCTCTGGCGCATCCGCATGAGGGACGGCGAAGAGGTGAGCGCCACGCTTTTCATCTCCGGCGCCGGGCAGCTCAACCAGCCCTTCACGCCGCATCTGGACGGCATCGAAAACTTCAAGGGCGCGGCGTTCCACTCCGCCCGCTGGAACCATGAGATCGATCTGACGGGCAAGAAGGTCGCCGTTGTCGGCTCGGGGGCAAGCGCCATTCAGTTCGTGCCCGAAATCGCGCCGAAGGTGGCGCACCTCACGCTTTTCCAGCGCACGCCCAACTGGGTGGTGCCGAAAGCGGACCGGCCTTATACACGCCTTGAAATCGCGCTCTTCAAGCGCTTTCCGGCGCTCGCCAAGCTCCACCGCTATATGATCTATCTGACGCTGGAGCGTAATTTCCTCGCCTTCCTGAAGGACAGTTTCTTCGGCAAGCTGTTTGAAAAAGCCGCGCGCAAGGAAATCGAGACCCATATCGAGGACCCGGAACTGCGCCGGAAACTGACGCCGGACTTTCCGGCCGGCTGCAAGCGCATCCTGCTTTCGAACGATTGGTTCCCCGCCATGGCGCGGCCCAATGTGAGCGTGGAGACCGCCGGCATCGACCATGTGGAAGAAGGCGCGCTCATTGGCAAAGACGGCAGAGCACATGCCGCCGATGTCATCATCTATGGCACGGGCTTTAAAGCGACGGACTTTCTCTGCCCGATGGAAATCAAGGGCCTTGGCGGGCGCTCGCTGAACGAGGCCTGGCGGGAGGGGGCGGAAGCCTATCGCGGCGTTGCCGTTTCCGGCTTCCCGAACTTCTTCATGATGTACGGGCCCAATACCAATCTCGGGCATAATTCGATCATCTTCATGATCGAGTGCCAGGTGAATTACATCATGCAATGCGTGAAGGCGCTGATCGGCAAGGACCTGGCCTATGTGGATGTCAAACCCGATGCGATGAACGCGTTCAACACGCAGCTTCAGGAAGACATCAAGAAATCCGTTTGGGCGAGCGGCTGCACGAGCTGGTACAAGACCGAAAGCGGCAAGATCACCAATAATTGGTCGAGCTTCACCATGAAATATTGGTGGCAGATGCGCCGCGCCGATCTTGCGCACTTCGTGCAAGCGGTGAAACGCCGCCGCAAGGCCCCCGCCCTTCAAGCTGCCGACTAGAAGAACCCCTCCTCTACGGCACGAAGGGCTCATGCGTATCATGCAGCCCTTCTTTATTTCTAATCTGCTGCAAGGGCCCGCGCGGCAGCGACAATGGCCTCGCGCAGCCGCTCTGCCGCCGGGCTGAGCGAGCGCTCCTTCACCCGCAGCACCGCATAGGAACAAGTAACGGGGAAGGGAAAGGCGGCCATATGCACGCGCTCGGTCTCCCCGATGCGCCGGGCAACGGAAAGCGGCGCGCCGGTCAAAACATGGGCATCGAGCGCGAGGCGAATGCAGGCGGAAAGGTTTTCAAGTCTCAGCTGCGGAATGCCGCGCTCTTCCATCGCCTGGCGGAAGAAATCCGGAAAGCGCGCATAATCATCCGCAAAGAGCCGGGGCGCCGCCCAGAGATGGTCGAGATAATCTTCCGACGGCGCATCGGCAAGAACGAGCGGATGATCGGGCCGGGCCAGAATGACGGCAGGCTCACTGGAGAGAAACTGAATGGTGAGCGCGTCCTGATGGGCGATCGGCTGAAAGCTCACCCCGCCGAGCAGCACCATGTCGAGCTCGCGGTCCATGAGCCGGCGCATCAGCGCATCCTGATGATCGGTGACGACGGAAATTTCCGCATGCCAGTCCCCCGCCTTCACCAGCCGCTCGAGGGCCGGCGGCACCAGCGCTTCGGTCGGCAAGGGCGCCGCGCCAAGCGAGACGCGCCCCGCCTCCCCGCCTTTCAAGAGCCCCGCCTCTCGTGTCAGCTCGCGGGCGTCTTGCAGGAGCGCGCGGGCACGGGGGAGAAGACGCTCGGCGCCTGCGGTCGGGTGGACGGCGCGGGTCGTGCGGTCGAAAAGGCGCACGCCGAGACTCTCCTCCAGCTTCTGGATGGAGCGGGTCAGGGCCGAATGGGTCAGCCCCTGCTCCTCCGCCGCCAGGCGGAAGGAGCCCAAGCGGTAAAGCGCCTCGAAATGGCGGATTTGCCGTAGATCCATGGCCCGCGCACCAATTCATTCTCAAAACTCAATAATAAAACAACATAAATGAGTGTAATGAAAATGAAACAATCGCGACCATCTGGAAACGCCCGGAACACGTATGAGCCTGCCGCTTTTCTTCGGCCTCAGCGCTGCCCTGATCGGCGGCACCGTTCTTCTCTTGCACCTGCTTGGCCTTTCCAAGCGGGCGGCGCTTGATGAGGAAAAGGCGCGCGCGCTCTTCCTGACCGATTATCCGGATGCCGACATCAAAGCCGTGAATTTGAGCGCGGCAGGAAGCGATGCCGTGCTGGAACTTTCGGAGGCGGATCATATCGGCGTGCTGCAGAACATGGGCGCTTTCTGGGCGGCGCGCTGCCTTGGGGCAAGTGACATTGCCCGCGTCAGCCGTCCCGCGCCGGACACGCTGAAGATTGCGCTGAACGATTTCACCGACCCGTCCATCACGCTGCAGCTTGGGGATGAGCTTGCCGCCCGCTGGGAAGAAAAACTCAGCAGACTGCTTGGCGCGCCCAGCCGCGTCTCACTCCAACCCTCCTCGAAGGCCGCGCTATGACTGAAGTTCCTGCCTTTCCCGACGCATCCACATTGGCGGCGCCCATTTTCATCGGCGCTATTCTGCTGGAAATGACGCTGATCCTTTTCGGACGCGTCAAAGGCGTTTATGAAACGCGCGATACGGCGGCGAGCCTCATTATGGGGGTGGGCAGCGTTTTCTTCGGCGCGGCGCTTGGCGGGGCGGGCTACTATCTCCTGCTCGTCCTTTACGATTACCGCGTCATGACCATCGGCTTTTCGGCGGGCGCGCTCGTCCTCTGCTTCATTATCGACGACATGCGCTATTACTGGGCGCACCGGCTGATGCACCGCTCGCGCTGGTTCTGGGCGGCGCATGTGGTGCATCATTCCAGCCAGCACTTCAATCTTTCAACGGCGCTGCGCCAGTCCTGGACGGGGCCTATCTCCGGCCTCGTGCTGCTGCGCATGCCGCTCGTCCTGATCGGCTTTCATCCGGCGGCGATCGCCTTCGTTTATTCCTTCAATCTTGTCTATCAATTCTTCATTCATACCGAGGCTGTGGGGAAACTGCCGCGCCCTATCGAATGGCTGTTCAACACGCCTTCCCATCACCGGGTGCACCATGGGCGCAACGCGCGCTATCTCGATGCGAATTATGCGGGCACGCTGATCATCTGGGACCGGCTCTTCGGCACATTCGTGCCTGAAACCGAGCGCGAAGAGGTGCGCTACGGCATCGTGCGCTCGCTCGGCACGTTCAACCCGCTGCGGATCGGCTTTCATGAATATGTGGGAATCGCCAAAGACGTCTTTGCAAAAGGCCGCAGCGCGCGTGACCGGCTGCTTTATCTTTTTGCCCCGCCCGGCTGGAGCCATGACGGCAGCCGGCTGAGCTCGGAAGCGCTAAAGGAAGAATATGTGCGCGCGCACCCGGAAGAATCCGGCCAGCCCGGCCTGCCGGCTTTAAGCGCGCCGCCCGCAGAGAAAAGCGCGCAGCTTCCCCTGCGGGCGTAAACCGCTCTTAGAAGCAATGTTCTGCTTCAAGCCGTATCCTGCTGGGCTTTTTCCCCCGGGTCGTACTCACCGGCGACCAGCCGGTAAATGGCGAAGGCGGCAAACCCTGCAATGATGCCCGGCATCCCTTCAAAGATGTAGGACTGCCAGCCAAGCTCGCGCCAGAGAATGACCGTCATGGCCCCTGCCAGCACCATGATGATGGCATGAGGCTCGCTCAGCTTCACATCGCGGGCGAGCAGCACCAGAAGCGGGGCAAAGCTTGCGCCCAGAAGCGACCAGGCCAAAATCACCAGCGAGAAGACGCTTTGCGTGCCCGAAAGCGCAATGGCAAGCGCGAAGGCGGTGATCATGATGGTGACGAGTTTGAGATGGAACGGCTTTTCCATCCGCTGCGGCATCAGGTCATGGGTCAGCGCGGACGAACAGCTCAGCACAAGCGAGTCCGCCGTCGACATGGTGGCCGCGAAAATCCCTGCCAGCATCAGCCCCACAAGCAGCGCCGGCATCAGTTCGATCGCCATGGTGGGCAGCACGAGCTCGGGGTCCATGCCGCCGATGTCTGGCAGATGGATTTTCGTCATCAGCCCGACCACGGTCGCCAGCCCGTAAAAGAGTGTGAAGAAGCCATAATACCAGGCGCGGGTTTGCGTGAGCCGGTCGTCATTGTCGAGCGTCATGAAGCGCACCATGATGTGCGGCTGCCCGGCGACAGAGAACCCGGCAAAGAGCCAGCCAATGGCAAAGAGCGCCGGTCCCCAGAAATCCCCGAACGGCAGATCCGAGGGGAACCAGTCGAGGAAGCCGGGCACGGCGGCGAGCTGTTCATAAGAGGCATCGATGCCGCCTGCCGCCGTCACGGCGATATAACCCAGCAACACCATGGCAACGATCATGATCGCGGACTGCAAGACGTCGGTCCAGATCGAGGCGCGGATACCGCCCGCCATGCAATAGCCCGCCACCATGACGGCGGAGATGATGGCGCCCGTTGCCGGCGGCCAGCCGAGCAGCGCCTGCAGCGCCTTGCCGCCCGCGCTCATTTGCGCGGCGGCGTAAGCCCCGAGGAAGGCGAGCGTGATCAGCGCGATCAAGACGCGCAGCAGCCGGAAATTCGTGCCATGCCAGGAAGAAATCGCCCCGGCGAAAGTCACCTCGTTTTCCGCTTCCGAGCGGCGGCGCAAATGACGGTGAATGAAAAGCGAGGCAAGGAAGTCCCCGACGATCCAGCCCACCATCAGCCATATGGCGCTGAGGCCGACCGTGTAGGTGAAGCCCATCACGCCGATGAACATGTAGCCTGAATTATTCGTCGCCACCGCGGACAGGCCCACGAACATGGGCGAGACGTCGCGGCTGGCAAGGTAATAATCGTTTTTCGTGCCGCGTGAGAGAAAAACGGACGAAAGCCCGATCATCAAGATCAGGCCCAGACAAACGACGAAGCTGATAACGATCACGGTGCCCCCTTCCCGCAATGCGAAAAAGCCCCCCGCCATTTTTCGGGGCGGGAGGCTTTTCCGAAGCGTTTATGATCAATCCACGACAAGCGGGTAGGCCCCGGATTCATCGTGCACTTCCTGTCCTGTGACGGGCGGATTGAAAACACAGGCCATCTTCACTTCCTTATGAACCCGCAGGATGTGCTCATCATGCTGATCCAGGATGTAAATCGTGCCCGGCTTGATCTCGTACTTCTTGCCGTCGGCAAGCGTTTCGATCTCCGCTTCGCCTTCCATGCAATAGACCGATTCCAGATGGTTCTTGTAATGCATCCGGGTTTCCGTGCCCGCATAAAGGGTCGTGATATGGAACGAGAAGCCCATATTGTCGTCTTTCAAAAGAAGACGAACGCTGTCCCAGGTTTTGCTTTGCACTTTGCGGTCTGATTTTTCAGCTTCTTCCAGCGTTCTTACAATCATGCTTCTTCCTTAAGCGACAGAGACGAGATGCTTTTTCCGGCCGGCGATTTGCACGACTTCGGCAAAAGCGCGTTCCAGAATATCGAGACCTTCTTCCAGCGTTTCCTGATCGATGATCAGCGGAATGAGGCACTTTACGACCTCGTCGTTCGGGCCCGCCGTCTCGATGATCAGGTTTTCCTTGAAGCAGCGCGAGGTCACTTCGCTGGCAAACTCGCCGGTCGGGCATTCGATGCCCTGCATCATGCCGCGGCCCTTAAGCTTCAACTCGATGGCGCCCGCCTTCGCGATGATCGCTTCAAGACGCTTGGTGATATACTCGCCTTTCTCGCGCACGCTTTTGGCGAATGTATCGTCCTTCCAATAGGTCTTGAGCGCGGCCGTGGCCGTGACGAAGGCATGGTTGTTGCCGCGGAACGTGCCGTTATGCTCGCCCGGCTTCCAGATATCGAGCTCGGAGCTGATCAGCACGATGGCGAAAGGCAGACCGTAACCGCTCAGCGATTTCGACAGCGTCACGATATCCGGCGTGATGCCTGCAGGCTCCCAGCTGAAGAAGGTGCCGGTGCGCCCGCAGCCTGCCTGAATGTCATCGGAGATCAGCAGAATGTCGTGACGCTTACAGAAAGCGGCAAGCTTCTTGATCCAGTCCATGCTGGCGGCGTTGAGACCGCCTTCGCCCTGCACGGCCTCGAAGATGACGGCGGCCGGCATGTCGACACCGCTCGAAGGGTCCGTCACCATTTTTTCCAGAACGTCGATCGTATCGACATCTTCACCCAGATAATTGGCGAAGGGCATGCGCGTGACGCCGGAAAGCGGCAGACCCGCACCGCCGCGGTGATGGCCGTTACCGGTCGCCGAGAGCGCGCCCATGGTCACGCCGTGAAAGCCGTTGGTGAAGGAAATGATGTTGTGGCGGCCCGTGACTTTACGGGCAAGCTTCATCGCCGCTTCCACGGCATTGGCGCCCGTCGGACCGGTGAACTGCACCATATAGTCGAGCTTGCGCGGCTTGAGAATCAGCTCATCGAGCGCTTCGAGGAACTGCTCCTTGGCGTCCGTGTGCATGTCGAGACCATGGGCGATGCCGTCCGCCTCGATATATTCGAGCAGTTTCTTCTTCAGTTCGGGGTTGTTGTGCCCGTAGTTGAGCGTGCCCGCGCCGGCAAGAAAGTCGATATATTTTTTCCCGTCGACATCATAAAGATGCGCGCCTTGCGCCTTTCCGAACACGACCGGGAAGGAGCGCGCATAGGTCTGCACGTTCGATTCCTTGCGGGCAAAGATGGAAGTGTCGCTATCATCGATATCCGAAACAGCAGCTAAGGGATTCATGGACTAAGTCCTCTCTCGTTTGTGCCCCTGAAAGCAATTATTTTTATTGGACGGCGAAGGGGCCAATCTTGATGGCAAACTCGCTATCGTGCCGTCCATTGAAATGACGCTCGCGGTCGAACCGCGGGAAGGACTGGAACTCGGTGCCGAGTTTCTTGGCAGTCCCCTTGAACAAAGCCCAGGACGCTTCATTGTCCTCGGTGATCGTTGCCTCGATAAATTTCACATCTTTGTGGCGGGAAACGATGTCCAGCATCATCCGGCGCGCCAGGCCGAGGCCGCGCGCCTTTTCCGACACCGCCACCTGCCAGACGAAGAACGTGTCCGGCTTTTTGGGCGGGCAGTAACCGGACAGAAAACCGATCACTTCCCCGTCTTTTTCCGCAATCGCGCAGGTGTCCTGGAAATCAGAACACTGCAGCAGATTGCAATAAAGCGAATTCTCATCCAGCGGCTTGCAATTTGCGATCAAATCGTGAACGCGGTACCCGTCTTCCGCCGTCGGCGCCCTTAGAACTAGGCCGTCATCCGCGGGCGATTCCTTCCGGGAATCTATGGGTTTTGCTTGTGCCACCGTCAAATCTCGTTCCATTTCAATCAATTATCTAAATTTTTATACGAGAAAAATGGCTTTTTTCCGCCATTTGTCTCGCGACACCCTTTTAAATACACCATCAATCTATATTTTCAATCTATATATCTGTTTAAATGGTTGAACAGACGTGAAGAACGCCAAAGAAAGGAACAAGGTCCTTGACACTCACACCGAATGCACGGAAATGGCAGGATTCCGATGCGCGCGCCCGCACGCTGCGCGAACTTGTGGAGATGTCTATGGAATCGAAATTGGCCGCCGATGCCCTTGTCGCCCTCCGGCAGATCATCCGGGCGACGGATATGGACGGGCGTCAATTGGCCAAGCAGACAGGCCTGACCACCTCCCAGCTCGTCGTCATGCAGCTGCTCAAGCGCTCGCCGGGCCTGACCATCACCAAGCTGGCCGAACGCGTATCGCTGCGCCAGGCAACGGTAACGGCGCTTATCGACAAGCTGGAAAGCCGCAGCCTCGTGCAGCGCAAGCGCTCCGATCTCGACCGGCGGCGCGTCGAGCTTTATCTGACCGAGGAAGGCAGCGCCATGATCGAGGCGGCGCCGACCATCCTGCAGGAACGTTTCATCGTGCAGTTCGACCAATTGGAAGACTGGGAACAATCCTTCATCCTCGCCGCGCTGCAGCGGGTGGCAAGCATGCTGGATGCCGGCGAGCTCGATGCCTCGCCCGTGCTCTCCGTCGGCGCGCTCGACCGCACAGAAAAGCATCAACCCCACTGAAGCGAAAAGACCGGCCCGTCAGCGACGGCGGCTCGGCCCTTCGCCTTTTCCGGCCCCCGCTCGCCCAGAATGGGTCCGGACCGGGCCTAGACCGGGGGTCTGCCGCGCACGACATGCGCGATCAAAGAAATCACCAGCAGCGCCAGGAAGATAAAGAACAGGATTTGCGCGATCCCGGCAGATGCCGAAGCGATACCGCCAAAACCCAGAACACCGGCAATGATGGCGACGACAAGAAAAACCAAAGCCCAACCAAGCACGGCACTCTCCTTAATGTTGCGTCCTTGACCAACGCCGCCCCGCCCCTTTGGTTCCATCACCCGGAAGGCGGAACTTCCTGCCCCTTTCTCCGTTAATCGTGCTGACTGTTAGAATGACGACAAACGGAGTCGCGCTATGAAATCGAATGCCAAACGTGCCGCCCCTCTCGCTGTGCTCTTTCTTGCCGGCGGGCTGCTTGCCGCTTGCGAAGAGCAAGGCCCCGCCGAACAGGCCGGTGAGAATATCGACGAGGCGGCGGAAGACATGGGCAACGCCATGGATGAAGCCACGGAAGATCTGGACGATAACACCAATTAATTGCCCGCAGGCCGGTCCTTTGCGGAAGGAACATGTCATGTCTATTCTCGATAAAACGGTGAAAGCGTTTCTGGCTTTTGGGCTCATTGCCTCTTCGCTGGCGCTTGGCGCCTGCAACACGGTGGAAGGGTTCGGCCGGGATATGGAGAACGCCGGCGACGCCATTTCCAAAGAAGCGCAGGAAGCCAAGTAAGCCCTGCCCTTACTGGTCCGGACGCCGAAGGCGCCGGCAAGGCAGCAGTTTTGAGAAGGAGCGTGCGTCGGCACGCTCCTTTTCTTCTGTTTTACCGGTCATGTTTCGCCCCGCCGTCTTGCCTTGCCGGGCAAGACAGGCTTAGCTCCAGAAAAGACATGTTCGGGGGCCATGATGCTGGAAGAAATGGGTTTTGGTGAAATCGGTCACGGCATTCCGGCCCTGCGCGAAATTCTCACCTTCCTGCTTGCCTCGATCATTCTGGTGCCGCTCTTCCAGAAGCTGAAAGCCAGCCCCATTTTGGGCTTCCTCATCACCGGGGCGATTATCGGCCCCTCCGGCTTTGCGGTGATCGCGGATATAGAAGGGGTGCGCGTGATCGCCGAATTCGGCGTCGTCTTTCTGCTTTTCACCATCGGGCTCGAACTTTCGGTCGAGCGGCTGCGGGCCATGCGCCGCTATGTCTTCGGGCTCGGCGCGGCGCAGGTCTTCATCACCGCCTTTGCCATTGCCGCCATCGCCTATGCTTGGGGCAATGCGCCCGCCGCCGCGCTTGTCATCGGGGCGGGCCTTGCTCTCTCCTCCACCGCCATGGTGATGCAGACTTTGAGCGAGCGCGGGGAAATCGCCTCGCGCTTCGGCCGGGTGAGTTTCTCCGTTCTGCTCTTTCAGGACCTTGCGGTTGCGCCCATTCTCATTCTCGTCACCGCCTTCGGCAGTTCGGCGGAGGGCAGCAATCTTTTGACGGGCGGGCTCTGGACGCTCGGCAAAGCGGCGCTTGCCGTCGTCATTCTCCTCTTTCTCGGGCGGATCGTCCTGCGCGGGCTGCTCGGCATCGTCGCCAATGTGGGCAGCACGGAGCTGAATGCGGCCACCGCCCTTTTCATCATTCTCGGCATCGCGGCGGCAACCGAAATGGCCGGGCTTTCCATGGCGCTCGGGGCGTTTCTTGCCGGGCTCATTCTGGCGGAAACGGAATTCCGCCATCAGGTGGAAGCCGACATCATGCCCTTCAAGGGGCTGTTGCTCGGCCTCTTTTTCATCTCAGTCGGCATGGCGCTCGATCTTTCCGTATTGCTCGACAGTTTGGGCTGGCTGCTCTTCTCGCTTGCCGGGCTCCTTGCGCTGAAGACGGCCATTACCACCGGCCTCGCCCTTGCTTTCGGCCTGACGCGGCCGGAAGCGGTGCGTACGGGTCTCTCACTTGCCGAGGCCGGGGAATTCGCTTTCGTCATTCTCGCCTCGGCGCTGACTTTCAGGCTCATACCGCCGGAGACGGGCCAATTCATGGCGGTGCTGGCCGGGCTTTCCATGGCGCTCACGCCCCTCCTCGTGCCTTTCAGTGCCTGGCTTGTCAGAACTTACGAAGGGGCGCAAGCCGCGCGCGAGCGCCCGGCCCATGACGACACATTGCAGGACCATGTAGTGATTTGCGGCTATGGCCGGGTTGGGCAGACGGTGGCCGACCTTATGCGCCTGCAGACCGTGCCTTATGTGGCGCTCGATCTCGACCCCTCGCTCATCAAAGCCTGCCGGGCGCGCAGTGAGCCCGTCTTTTACGGCGATGCCATGCGTCCTGACGTGCTGGAGCGGTTCGGCGCCGCGCGCGCCGCGGCCATCGTCATCACGCTCGATGCGCCGCAGGCCGCCCATAAAGCATTCGAGATCGTGCGGGATATGTGGCCGGATGTGCCGGTCTTCGTGCGCGCGGCGAATGCGGAAGAAGCCGACCGCTATATGAAGCTCGGCGCCCGCCATGTGGTGCCCGAAACATTGGAGGCAAGCCTGCAGCTTTCCGGCCAGGTGCTGCATGCGCTCGGCACACCCATGGACGCGGTCAACACGATCATAGAGCGCATCCGTCAGGATCAATATGCGCCGATCGCGACCGTCATCGAAGGAGAGCGCGCTTCGCAGAAAGATACTTGATTAAGGCGCGCGCCTAACTGTCATACGCCTCGACCTTGGTCAGCTCCAGCGTGTAAGCGGCATTGCCGAGATCGTTGAGATGTTTGTCGGTTTTCAAGATCCCCTCGATCCAGACCGCATCCCAGGTAAAGAGCACGTCTTCTTTGGCCGTGACATAAATGATCTGGTTGGGCGGCGGCGGGGGTACGTGAATGCAGGCGCCGAAATAAGGCACGAGCAGAAATTCCGTCACCTCGCCCGCATTCAGCTCGAAAGGCACCATGAAGCCGGGGATACGGATGTTTTTGCCGTTCAGGTCTTCCACCACATTATAGGTGCCGAACTGTATGGGCTTGTCGGCGGCGCTGCCTTCGGGGATGAGGCTCATATCCGGCATGGTGCTCATCTGCTGCTCGTAAAGCTCCATGAGCCGTTCTTCCTCGCCGGGCGGCATCAGATCCTCCCAGGACAAGGTAATTTGACCGCCTTCTTCTTCCGCCGCGCTGAGCGGCAGCACCGCGCCCAGAGGCAAAAGAAGCGCCGCAAGAAACAGGAAGCGCCGGAGCAAAAACATCATCACCACCTTTAAACTCTGACCGTCAGACCGTCGGCAAGCGAATTGCGGTAGGCGCGCAGGGCCGGAAAGAGCCCGAGAAGCAGCGCCGCGCCGACGACGGCCAGGATAAGATAGAGATCATAGAGGCCGGGTTGAAGGGCGCCGAGGAAAATTCCAAGCTGCGCCTCGATAAAGGAACGGGCTGCGGTAAGCGCCGTATAGATGGCCGCAATGCCGCAAAGCGCGCCGGCCAGGGCCAAAAGCGCCGCCTCGCTCATCAAAAGCGCGAAAATCATCCAGGGCCGGGCGCCCACCGAGCGCAGGATCGCCATTTCCCGCCGCCGCTCATTCAGGCTCGTCATGATCGCGGTGAGCATGCCCAAAAGCCCGGTAAAGACGACGAAAGCGGCAATGGAGGTGAGCGCCGTTTCGGCCACCGAAACCACCCGCCAGAGCTGAGAAAGGGCAACGCCCGGAATGACGGCTTGTAAAGGCTCGCTCTTATATTGATTGATTTCGCGCTGCACTTTAAGCGCGGCGATGCGCGATTTCAGCCCCATGAAGAAGGCGGTGATCTCGGCGGGCTGCAATTCCATCTGGCGCACGCGCTCGGGCGTATAAAGCGCGGCAAGCGGGCTGCGTGCGCCGCTTTCCCAGCCCAGGTGAATGGCCTCGATCCCTTCAAGCGGCACATGCACGGTGCTGTCCACCGGCGTGCCCGTGCGCTTTAAAATACCGGCCACGCGGAAGGGCTTGTTTTCATGATTGGCAAAACTCGTCTCGCCAATGCCATGGGACAGCGTGATCGCATCCCCGAGCTCATAGCCGAGACGGCTTGCCACTTCCGCGCCGAGCACCGCATCGAAAACATCCTCAAAAGGCGCGCCTTCGCCAAATTCAAGCGGGCGGCGCTGGCCATATTGGTAATGTTCGAAATAGGCCCCCGTCGTGCCCATGACGCGGAAGCCGCGATGGGAATCGCCAAGGGAGATCGGCACCGTCCATGCCGTATCGGGATGTTCTGCAAATGCGCGGTAGCTTTCCCAGGTGATGTTGTTCGTCGCATCGCCGATCCGGAAGACCGAATAAAGCAGCAAATTGACCGAGCCCGAGCGCGCGCCGACGATGAGGTCCGTGCCCGAAATCGTGTTGTCGAAACTTTCTTTCGCGCCGAGGCGAATCTTCTCAACACCCAAAAACAGCATGACGGAAAGCGCTATGGCAAAAAGCGTGAGGAGCGCCGTGACACGCCGGTTCATCAGCGAGCGGGCGGCAAGAGGCAGAAAGAAGAACCGGTTCATGCTCCCTCCTCCTCCGGCGCCTGCGCCGCGCGGTTCACCTCAGGCAGCGCAATGGTGCGGGTGAAGAATCGGCTGAGCGCGGTGTCATGACTGACAAAGACGAGCGCGCTTTGCGCCCGCTCGCATTCCTCGATCAGAAGTTCCAGAAACCGCCCTTGCGCGCGCGCATCGAGGGCAGAGGTAGGTTCATCGGCGATCAAGATTTCCGGCCCGCCGATCAGCGCGCGGGCGGCAGCCACACGCTGCTGCTGGCCGACGGAAAGCTGCGTCACCGGGCGGCGCAGCAGCGCCTCATCTTTCAATCCAAGATGGGCGAGAAGACGGCGCGCCTCGCCGGTAAGCGTGCCCGTTGCGGCAAGGGCGGCCTCCCGGCGGCGCAGCGAAAAGCGGCAGGGAAGAATGACGTTGTCGATCAAGGAGAGATAGGGAAGCAGATTGAACATCTGAAAGACGATGCCGAGATGCTCCGCGCGGAACCTGTCACGGCCTGCCGCGCTGAGCGCGCCGAGATTCTGCCCAAGCAACATGACCTTGCCGCGTGCCGGCGTCAGCACCCCGCCTATAAGCCCCAGCAGCGTGCTCTTGCCGCTGCCCGAGGGCCCTTCGACAAAGACTTTCTCGTTTCTTGCAATATGAAGTTCGGGAATATCGAGCACCGGCGCGCCGCCCGGCCAGGCAAACGTGAGGTCTTGCACGGCAATGGCCGTCTCACCCGCGGGAGAGTGAGCAAGGCGCCGGCTCATATCGCCTCTCTGCAGCGGACCGGAAAATTCGGCCTCATTCAAACTCCCATCCGGACCTTGCAGGGGTGAGAATTTCCGCCGCCTGCCGGTCCGCGCTCAAGAACACCGCTTCGATTTTTTCAAAGCCGGGGAAAAGAGAAAAGAGCCGCGTTTCGATACGGGTGAGATTTTCAGGCGCGGCGCAGGTAAACGCATAAGTTGCCCTTATCTCGGCATGGTGGCTGTCCTTATCATGAGTTGCTTCATGATCATGATGGTGTTCGTCATGATGGGCATCATGGTTTTCTTCCATGCCGCCCAGCTCCTCAAAGCTGAGATCGGAAAGCGCTGCTTCTTTAAACGTGCAGGCCCCGCCTTCGAAGAGGAAAAGTCCAGCGCCGTCTTTCAGCGTCTGCCGGGCCGCGGCCAGTTTGGCGCGCTCCTCCTCCGTTTCCGGGCTGTGCTCGAACCCCGTCAGATTGGCAAGCGGGCTATGCAGCTCAATCTGCAGCGCCTCGCCGTCGAGCGCCATGGAAAGCTCAGCTTGCCCGTGCACATGAGCGCCTGTTTGCCGCCTTTCCTCTGCACCTGCCGAAAAAGACAAAACGCAAAGGGCAAGCGCCGCACAAGTGCTGCGCGAGGAGACGGAGAAAAAGAGACGCGGTCGTGCAGTGCCCGGCATGAGGCTTCCTCCGGCTGAGGGACGAAAATGTTATGTTGTAACATATTCGCCCGGCCGGCTCTTTTCAAGCCGCCTCCACCCCGCTCTCCCGTTTTCAGTTCGACCAGTAAATAAATGTCTCGCCTTCTTCCTGCGGCGTGTTCAAGGGCCGGTCGATGGCGATGGGCGCCTCGATAAGCGAGGGCCAGAGCGGCTTACCCTGACGCGCGTTAATCGCATCGAGTTTCGCCGTCATCTCCGCGAGCTTTTCCGGCGCCTGCTCGGAAAGGTCCTGCTGCTCGGTCGGGTCCTCATTCAGATTGAACAGCCAGACTTTGTCTTGCGTGCCGGAGCGCTGCAGTTTCCAGCCCTCATCCATGAGCACCATATAATTGCCCGAGCGCCAGAAGAGCGGACGGGACGGCGCCGTGGCCCCCTTTGCCAGGGCCGTGAGGTCGATGCCGTCAATCTCACGGTCCTGAGGCTGGGCGGCACCGGCCGCTGCCGCCACGGTCGAGAAAATGTCGATATGGGCGGCAGGTGCGGCAAGCTCCGCGCCGGAAGGCAGCACCTTCGGCCATTTCAAGAAGTAAGGCACATGGATGCCGCCTTCGAAGAAGGTCGCCTTCCAGCCGCGATATGGCCGGTTGAGGTCCGGCAGGCCGACATAATGGGCGCCGCCATTGTCGCTCGTGAAAATCACCAGCGTATTTTCCTCAAGGCCGTTTTCTTTCAGCGCGCCCAGCACTTCGCCCACCCCCCGGTCGAGGGCGCGGATCATTGCCGCATAAACGCGCTCGGTGTGATCCTCGATGTGAGAGAGCGCGTCGTAATCGGCGCGGGTTGCCTGAAGCGGTGTGTGCGGGGCGTTATAGGCCAGATACATGAAGAAGGGGCGGTTCTTGTTCGCCTCGATGGCTTTCACCGCCTCGGCGCTCAAATAGTCGGTCATATAACCATCCGGCTCGAAGCGGTCCGAGCCGTTGAAGCGGATGGCGTAAGGAAGATTGGCCCAGAGGAACGTGTCGATCGGGTCAAACTCCTGAATGGAGTTCACGGCGTCCGGATGATCCTTCGGCAGAAACATCGCCGCGCCCGGCATGAAGCCGAGATATTCATGGAAGCCATGGGCATCGGGGCGCATACCCGGCGCGCCGCCCAAATGCCACTTGCCGAGCATGAGCGTGTGATAGCCGTTTTCCTGTAGAAGCTCGGCGACGGTCACTTCGGAATGGGGGATGCCCATGTCATCGACCGGCGGCGTCTCAGCCTCACGCTCGGCATGGTAGAAGGCGGGCGGGTCCCGGTCCTCGCTGAAGCTCGCAATCAACCGGTGGAAGGGAACGGGCGCCGGCGTAAACTCGAAACCGAACCGCGTTGCATAACGCCCGGTCATGATCGCCGCGCGCGAGGGCGCACAGGTGGCATTGCCCGCATAACCGTTGGCAAAGGTGACGCCGCTTTTGGCAATGGAATCGATATGGGGCGTCGGCACCGTGCCGCCGGCAAGCCCGCCCCCTGCAAAGGTCAGATCGTTGAAGCCCAGATCATCGACCAGAATAAGCAGCACATTGGGCGCGCGCTCGCCTGCCGGCTGCGCTGCCTCTTCCGGCCCCTTCTCCCAGGCGACAGGCCGGTTCGGGCCAATAGGATCGCGCCATTCTGCAAGAATACCCGGCACATAAATCCAATACTGCGCCGCAAGATACCAAAGCGCGGCGCCCACCAGGACAGCTGCCGCCAAAAGGCCGCCGGTTTTCTTCCCAATTGCCATGATCATCCTCCACCCCAATATAATGCATTACATTAAGCTCGGGATGAAGACCTGTCCAGCCAGCTACGCAAAAGAAAAGAGCGGAGATGGATCGCTCCATCTCCGCTCTCAAATCGCTGCGCGGATGCGCATTTGAGGGATGCTGACATCGAGGCACAACGAAGAGGTCTTGGAAGAGGGCGGCCGGAACCGCCCTCTTCATGTCTTAGAACGAGTAGGACACGTTGACGGAGACGAAGTCGCGGTCGCCGTCTTTCGAGTATTTCTCGTTACCGAAGAAGTTCGTGTAGGAAATCCCGCCACGCCAGGAGCTCTGATACGAACCGTTCAGAGACAGGCTGACGCGCTTGCGGCCTTCACGGTAGTTGGCAAGCGGTGCCGGCGCGTTACCCGACACGTCA
>NZ_BBIO01000011.1 GCF_000739695.1 Tepidicaulis marinus | reverse complement strand
GGACTCCTATCGCACGGCGCTAGATCTTCACGCAGTGGACGGGGCGACCATCGATAACTTCACGGCGCTCAACACCGTGTGGGGGAACGGCATTACGCTGACCGACAGCGCGAATGTCACGATCACGAACTCCACGACGACGGGGAACGTGTGGGGCGGCCTCGCGCTTTACCAGCGCAACGCCTATTACGATCTGAAATCCGACAATATCTCCATCGATGCGACGAATACGTTCAATGAAGACAATCCCGTCTATGCGCAGCAATACACGGCCGCTTCGCAGCAGTTCGGCGACGACATCACCATTGAAGGCTTCTCGCATGCGGTCACGAACCCGAACACGGATGGCGGTACGACCGTCTATTCCTGGTTCCAGCGCACGCTGAGCGATGCCATTGACTTCGCGCTTGCGGTGACCAATCCCGGCTCCTCCGCCGTTGAAGGCTGGGACGGCTCCGGCGGTGATGGGCAGTTCTATGTCGGCACCGCCTCGGGTGGCGGCGCTATGTCGGTTCAGGCGGCATCGGATGCTGCTTCCGACGGGGATACGATCAACATTCTTGCGGGGACTTATGCCGGCGGGACGACTCTGAACAACCAGGGTCTCACGATCCAAGGCCAGACCGGTGCAATCATCGACGTCGCAAACGGCCAGAACGGTTTCGACGTGCGGGCCGACAACATCACCCTGACGGGTCTTGAGATTGTCGGGCCGGTGGTCGGCGACTGGCGGACCGTTGATTGGAACGATGCCAGTGTGAGCTACTCCATCGGTATCAACATCTCGCACAGCCGTTCGGGCATCGTGATCACGAATAACAATATTCACGACATCCGTTCGGGCATTAACGTCGCCAACAATTCCGACGCCTCGATCACGAACAACCGGATCGAGAATACGAAAGGCGGCGTGCTGGTGCGCCCGGCAAGTATCACTGCGCTTTCGGGCAATACCGAAGGCCCGCTCGGCAACGAGTGGGGCGTGGTGCTGAACCTGCAGAATATCGACGACGCATCGACGGCGGATGCTGCCCGTCAGGCCTTCCTGCTCGATCTGAGCGAGGCGAATGACGATATGGCGGTCTTCGACCGTGGGTACGGCTTCAAGAACCGCACCCATATCTATGTCGATGACGATACGCCGATCGCGACAGCCGCGGACGATTTCGGCTATGGCAACGGTCTTGGCAATGAGCGCCAGGAACTGCCGTCCATTCAGGCCGCCTTCAACTCCGTGGTCGCGGGCGGTTACGTCCAGGTTGCCGAGGGTACTTATGCCGGCAATGCAACGACAGGTGATCTGGTCAATATTCTCGGCCAGAACGCCACGGTCGAAGGCCTGACGCTGAACGGCGCTGGCAGCATGATTGGCGGCTCCTTCAGCTCCGCCGTTTCGGGCTTCACCTTCGGCGCACCGATCATCCTCGGCGATAATCTCACGCTGACGACGACGGGCCCGGCCACGATTACGGCAGGCGCAATCGACGCTGACACCGCAGGCGTGCAGACGCTGACGGTCAATGCGGGCGGCACGGCGTCCTTCGGCTCGCTCGGCGGCGCGACGCGCCTTGGCGCCACCTCCATCACGGCGGCGGGCACCACGCTGACGGGCGCCGATTACAACGCCAACAGCCTGACCTTCGGCGGGCCGGTGACGCTGACCCAGGCACTGACCAGCTTCAACAGCACGATCTCCGGAACCCAGGCCGGCAATATCACCTTCACGGGGAATATTTTCGGCACCGCCAATGGTGCTCAGAGCCTCAACCTGATCGCCGGTAACGGCGCGGGCGCGAAGAGCTCCAACGGGGACGTCTCGATCCAGAATGCGGGGACAGAGGCCGTTCAGCTCGGCGGCCTGACGGTGAACGCGGATGACTTCTCCGCGGCAACGGTCTGGCTTGCGGGGGACTACACCGCGCAGATGACCGGTAACCAGGTCTTCACGGATGAAACGCTGAATGCCGGCGGCAACGTGAGCAGCACTGTCGGCGGAAATGTGAGCGGCCCGATCAATTCGGGCGGCAACGTCAACGTGAATTCCGGCGGTAACGTTTCGGGTAACGTCTCCGGTAACAACGTGACGCTGGCGGGCCAGAACGTGAACTCCAACGTGACGGCGAACCAGACGGCCAACATCACCGCGCAAAACAGTGTGAGCGGTAGTGTGAGCGCCGGCAGCGGCGGCACGATCAATGCCGGCACGGTCAACACGAACCTGAGCGGCGGCAGCTTCACGGTGAACGCTTCCGGCGGCAGCGTGACGGGCAACCCCTCCGGCCTCAACACCAGCGGCAGCGGCTCGCTGAAAGTGAACGGCCAGACGGTGGTGGGCTCGAGCGATGCCGACTTCAACCAGATCGTGGTGGAAGGCTTCGCTCTCCCGGCCGGCGCAACCGTGACGGATACGGGTGAGATCGTTCTGCCGCAGGGTCTTGCCATCGGCCTTATCAGCCCGGCCGCGGGCGAGGGCTCGGAAGGGACGGCGCCGCGCGTGATCTTCGTGCGCTCGGTCCAGCGTCTCGGCGCGCTGCTGGCGGAAGGCTACTCGGCCATCGTGATCGACCTTAATGAGGGCGTGAGCGAGGAAGAGCAGGAAATGGCGATGGCCCAGTAAGGTCACTTAAGCCAGACCCATCCGGTCAAAAGAAAGCCGGCCCTTCGGGGCCGGCTTTTTTGCTTTGAGCCTGAAAAAGGGCAGGGCGCTTAAACGACGCCGATATGCAGGAAATCGTGGATATGGACGAGGCCGACGGGCTTGCCGTCTTCCACCACGAAGAAGCTCGTGATCTTGTTTTCATTGAGCTTGCTCAGCGCTTCGGCGGCCAGCATGTCCGGCCCGATGACTTTCGGCGATTTCGTCATGATCGCATCGACCGGGGTCTGCAGAATGCCCTCGCCCATATGGCGGCGCAAATCGCCGTCCGTGACGAGCCCCGTGAGCGCGCCCCTGCTGTCCGTCACGCCGACGCAGCCGAGGCGCTTTTGCGTCATCTCGATAATGGCATCGCTCATCAGCGTGCCTTCGGGCACCAGCGGAATGTCACCGCTCTTGTGCATGACATCGCGCACATGCTGCAGCATGGCGCCGAGCTTGCCGCCCGGATGGAAGAGCTTGTAATCGGTCGCCGCAAAGCCTTTCTTTTCCATCAGCGCGATGGCCAGCGCATCGCCGAGCGCCAGCTGCATGGTGGTGGAGGTGGTGGGCGCCATGCCGATGGCGCAGGCTTCCTGCGCCTGGGGCATTTCCAGCACCACATCGGCGGCCGCCCCGAGCGTGCTTTGCGCGCGCGAGGTAATGGCGATGAGCGGGATATTGAAGCGTTTGGCATAGGCCAGGATATCGCGCAGCTCGGCGGATTCCCCGCCCCAGGAAAGCGCCAGAATGCCGTCCTCTGCGGTGATCATGCCGAGATCGCCGTGGCTCGCCTCGCCCGGATGGACGAACTGAGCCGGGGTGCCGGTGGAGGCGAGGGTGGCGGCGATCTTCCGCCCGATATGGCCGCTCTTGCCCATGCCCGTGACGATGAGCCGGCCTTTCAGGTCGGCGAGCCTTTCAACCGCTTCCTCGAAGGTTCCATTCAGCGAGGCGGCGAGCGCCTCCAGCCCCTTGATCTCCACTTCGATGGTGCGTTTGGCGGAAGCCACATGGGCGGGCACTGTCTTGGAAGCCATGAGATTTACGTCTTTCAGGTAGCGGGCAGATAGCGGGTAAACGCGGCCGGCAGCCGGGAAACTTGGAAAGCCTTTATATTCCAACTTGTTACCGGGGGCGAGCCGATCTTCTGATAGTCCATGGTTAACCCCCTGTAAACATACTAGCGGTAGTCTTTACCGGTTGAAATCGGGGAACCCAGCAGTCGGGGCGGAAATGGTTCATTGGCGCAAAGCATTGCCGCTTGGTCTTTTGTGTATTGCCGTGCCTGGCGCGGTTTACGGGCAGGAAGATTTGCGCGGCGTCGGCGTGCTCGACCGGCTGCGCCCGGCCTATGACCCGGACGGGGTGCGCCTCGGCGCCTTCGAGATCAAGACCGGGGTCAAGGTCAGCGAAACCTATACCGACAACGTCTTCGCCAGCGAGACGAACAAGAAGTCCGACATTATTACCTCCGTTGCGCCGGATATTACCGTGACCTCCACCTGGTCGCGCCATCAGCTGCGTCTGCGCGGCTCGCTCGACACGCGCTTTCATGCGCAGGAAAGCGATGAGAACGCGACGGACTGGGCGCTTGGCGCGGATGGGCGGATCGACATTACCCGCAACACCACGCTGGCGCTCGATGCGGGCTACCGGCGCGAGCATGAAGAGCGCGGCGAGCCCGATGCCTTTGCCGCCGCCGAAGAGCCGACCCAGTACGATATTATCGAAACCGGTTTCGAGCTTGCCCAGCGCTTCAACCGCTTTTCCGTGGCGCTTGGCGGGCGCTATGCCGATGTCGATTATGAAGATGTGGCGCGCACCGGCGGGGGAACGATCGACAATGACTTCCGTGACCGGGAAGCATATCTCGCCCAGTTCAAGCTCGGCTATGAGGTCTCGCCCGACACGAGCCTCTTTGCCTTGGCCGAGGTCAATCAGCGCGATTATGACCGGATCGATCCTGCGCTCGGCGCGAAACGCGATTCGGAAGGCTATGAGCTGCGCGGCGGTGTGGATTTGAAACTCACCCGCCTTGTGGACGGGCAGGTCTATGTAGGCTACCGCGAGCAGCAATATGATGCCGCCGCGCTTGAAGATGTGAGCGGGGTTTCTTACGGCGCCAACCTTAATTGGTATGCAACGCCGCTGACGACGCTGCGCTTTACCGCGCTTTCCGATCTGGAAGAAACGATCGAGGCGGGCGCCTCGGGCAATGAACGCACGGCGCTTGGCGCCGCGGTCGATCATGAGCTGCTGCGCAATCTCATTCTTACCGCCGATGCTTCTTATGAGAATGAAGACTTTATCGGGTCCTCGCGCGAGGACGATACCTATACGTTCGGCTTCGGCGGGACCTACCTCATGAACCGCCATTTCCGCTTCGGGCTCAATTACAAATTCACGAGCCGGGATTCGACGGATCTGGGAGAAGATTACGACGAGAACCTGATCGGCGTCTTCATCCGCACGGATCTTTAACTCGGCCTGTAATCCGGTTTTCCGAAGCGTGAGGTCTTAAACGGGCGCGCGGCCGACCGAATGGTAGGCAAGGCCCGCCTTCTTCATTTCCTCGCGCGTATAGATATTGCGCAGATCGACGATGACGGGTTTGCGCAGGCTTTCGTGCAGATGGCCAAGATCGAGCGCGCGGAACTGGTTCCATTCCGTTAGAATGATGAGCGCGTCGGCGCCCTTCATGGCTTCGTTCTCATCCTTCATCCACTCGGTGCCGGGCAGAAGCGGGGCCGCTTCTTCCATGCCTTCCGGATCATAGGCGCGGATATGCGCGCCCGCTTTTTGCAGGGCCGGGATGATGTCGAGGCTCGGGGCATCGCGCATGTCGTCCGTATTGGGTTTGAAGGTGACGCCCAAGACAGCCAGCGTCTGGCCTTTCACATCGCCGCCGCAGGCCGCGATGATTTTTTCCGCCATGCGTTTCTTGCGCTCGGCATTGCTGCTTGACGCGGCCTCGACGATGGAAAGGCTGGCGCCGGTTTCCTCGGCGGTGCGCAGAAGTGCGAGCGTGTCTTTGGGAAAGCAGGAGCCGCCATAACCGGGGCCTGCATGCAGAAACTTGCCGCCGATGCGTTTATCGAGGCCGATACCCTTGGCAACGGCTTGCACATCCGCGTCCACCTTTTCGCAAAGATCGGCGATCTCGTTGATGAAGGAGATTTTCGTCGCAAGGAAGGCGTTCGCCGCATATTTGATCACCTCGGCGGTGCGCCGCGCGGTGAAGAGGATCGGCGTTTCATTCAAAAAGAGCGGGCGGTAGAGCTGGTTCATCAGCTCCTTGGCGCGTTCCGAGCCCGTGCCGACGACGACGCGGTCCGGGCGTTTGAAGTCTTCGATCGCCGAGCCTTCGCGCAGGAATTCCGGATTGGAGGCGACATCGAAATCGGCCTGCGGTTTGCGGGCGCGAATGAGTTCTTCCACCTTGTCGCCGGTACCCACCGGCACGGTCGATTTATTGACGACAAGCGTATAGCCGCTCATTGCATCGGCCACTTCCTCGGCAGCGGCAAAGACGTAAGAAAGGTCGGCATGGCCGTCCCCGCGCCGTGACGGCGTGCCAACCGCGATAAAAACCACATCGGCGCCGCGCACGGCGGGCCCAAGATCGGTGGAGAAAGAAAGGCGCCCGGCAAAGCGGTTGCCGTTCACCAGCACATCGAGGCCGGGCTCATAGATCGGAATTTCGCCGCGCTCCAGCGCTTCGATTTTGGCGGCGTCTTTGTCGACGCAGACCACTTCATGCCCGAAATCGGCAAAACATGCGCCGGACACAAGGCCTACATATCCGGTGCCGATCATTGCAACGCGCATGAACCTGTTCTCCTTGAAAGGGTGGGATGGGCCGGGTGATTATTTCGTTTGATAGCGGGTGAGAACCTGGCGCAAATCCGCTTCCATGTCCTCACGTTCCAGCGCAAGCGCCAGATTGGCTTCCAGAAAGCCGACTTTGTTGCCGCAGTCGAAGCGCCGTCCGCCGAAGCGCAGCGCATGGAAGGGCTGACGGCCGATCAGCTCGGCCATGGCGTCGGTGAGTTGAATTTCATCGCCCGCCCCGCGCCGGCCTTCCGACAGCGGCACGAAGACATCGGGCTGCAGGATATAGCGCCCGACAATGGCAAGATTGGACGGGGCGGCATCGGGCTTCGGCTTTTCGACCATGCCGCGCACTTCCGAGACGGTGCCGTCATCGGCGCCAGGATCGATGACGCCGTAGCGGGAGGTGTGCTCATGGGGCACTTCCTGCACCGCCACGATATTGCCGCCGCGCTCTTTATAAGCTTCCACCATCTGGGCAAGACAGCCCGGCGTGCCGTGCATCAATTCATCCGGCAGCACCACGGCAAAGGGGTTATCGCCGATAATGTCCTTGGCGCACCAGATCGCATGGCCAAGGCCGAGCGGTTCCTGCTGGCGGGTAAAGCTCATCTGGCCGGGCCGCGGGCGGCTGGCGACAAGCTCTTTCAGCGCGTCCGTCTTGCCCTTGTTTTCCAGCGTGGTTTCAAGCTCGAAGGCGCGGTCGAAATGGTCCTCGATGGCTGCCTTGCCCCGGCCCGTGACGAAAACGAAATGCTCGATCCCCGCTTCCGCCGCCTCATCCACGGCATATTGGATGAGCGGGCGGTCGACCACGGGCAGCATTTCCTTCGGGATCGCCTTGGTGGCGGGCAAAAAGCGCGTACCGAGGCCGGCAACGGGAAAGACGACTGTTTTGACGGCGGGGCTTTTCTTGGCCGGGCTCTTGGTAACAGGGCTCTGGGACGAGGCCATGGCGGGACTTCCTTGTTGTTGGGGCCTTATACCTCAACGGCGTGCGGCGGGCGAGCGTTCAGCGGCCGCCCGTGCCGGGGCTGTATTGCACCTGGCTGTGGCGGTTTCTTGACAGAAAAACCGCCTCGAGACTAGCAAAGCGGGTTGTTTTGCAGAAGTATATGTAGGATTTTATTCCACAATATTAATGCTAGTGGCGGGGGTGATTGCTGGTTTCAAACTTCGCCTATAAAACATATATAGGGCCGGTTCAGCCGATCGGCTGACAGGGTTGTAAATTAGACGCGGGCTTGCGGCCGGGGAAGCGGGCGCGCGTGCCGGGACGGCGCTTCAGGAAGAAATATGACAAAACGCAAAGTTGCACTGATCACCGGGATCACCGGCCAGGACGGGGGATATCTAGCCGATTTGCTGCTGAGTAAGGGGTATGAGGTGCACGGGGTGCGCCGGCGGACCTCCAGCTTCAACACGCAGCGCATCACCCATCTTTACCGCGGGCCGCATGACCGCGTTGCCGATTTTCATCTGCATTATGCGGACATGACCGACGGCATGAGCCTTTTTCAGGTCCTGCGCGATGTGAAGCCGGACGAGGTTTACAATCTTGCAGCGCAAAGCCATGTGCGTATCAGCTTCGACAAACCCGAATATACGAGCGATGTGAACGGGCTCGGCGTCGTGCGCCTTCTCGAGGCGATCCGCCTTCTGGGCATGGGCAATGATGTGCGCTTCTATCAGGCCTCCACGTCCGAGCTTTTCGGCAATGTGCAGGAAGTGCCGCAAAGCGAGACGACGCCGTTCCGCCCGCGCAGCCCTTATGCGATTTCCAAACATTTCGCGTTTTTGACCACGGCCAATTACCGCGAGGCTTACGGCTTTCATGCCTCCAACGGCATTCTCTTCAATCATGAAGGCCCGTTCCGGGGGGAAAGCTTCGTCAGCCGCAAAATCACGCGCGCCGCCGCTGCCATTACCCACGGCCAGCAAGAAAAGCTGGTGCTCGGCAATATCAACGCGACACGCGACTGGGGCCATGCCCGCGACTATGTGGACGGCATGTGGCGCATGCTGCAGCAGGAAGAGCCGGGCGATTATGTGCTGGCGACGGGCGAGCAGCATTCGGTGCGCGAGTTTGCCGAACTTGCCTTCGAGATGGTCGGCACACCCATCGAATGGGCGGGGAGCGGGCTCGATGAAAAAGGCCTCGATAAGAAGTCCGGCAAGGCATTGATCGAGATCGATCCCCGGTTCTACCGCCCGGCGGAGGTCAATTCGCTTGTCGGCAATCCGGCCAAGGCGCGCGACGAACTGGGCTGGGTGCACCGCACGACATTCGACCAGCTGGTCGCGGAAATGGTAGAAGCGGATATGAAAATCGCCGCGAGCGGCGCGTTATCGGCCGGGTAGCCAAAGGCTCCTGCGAACCGGCCTTGGGGGATGAGCGTGGGAAGGGCGCAGTCATGAGTAAGATCGTTCCGGTCGTGTTGTCCGGCGGGGTCGGGTCGCGTTTGTGGCCCACATCGCGCGCGCTCTATCCCAAGCAGTTGCTGCCGCTTGTCTCCGCCAATGGCATGTTGCAGGAAACGGCGCTGCGGGTGGCGGATGGCGACACCTTTCTGCCGCCGCTGATCGTGTCCAATGACGAGCACCGCTTCGTCATCGCCGCGCAGATGCAGGATGTGGGCATCGAGCCCATGGCGCATATTCTCGAACCTCTGGGCCGCAACACGGCGCCGGCCGCCGCCGTTGCCGCCGAATTCATCCGCCAGGAGGAAGGCGGCGAGGCGATTTTGCTCGTGCTGCCCGCCGATCATCACATCGGCGATCTGGATGCCTTCCGGCGCGCCGTCCATCACGGAGCGCGGCTTGCGGGCGAGGGCCATCTCGTCACGTTCGGCATCGTGCCGGCGGCGCCTGAAACCGGTTATGGCTATATCCGCCGGGGCGAAAGCGCCGATGAAGAAGGGGGCTATAAGGTCGAGGCTTTCGTCGAAAAGCCGGACAGCGCAACGGCGGCCTCTTATCTTGCCGATGGCGGCTATTACTGGAATGCAGGCATCTTCATGTTCCGCGCCGACCGCATCTTGGAAGAGATGGAAACCTTCTGCCCCGACATTTGCGAGAAGGCGCGCGCGGCGCTCGGCGTCAGCCAGCGCGATCTCGATTTCATCCGCCTCGACAAGGCGGCCTTCGAAGCCTGCCCGTCCGATTCCATCGACTATGCGGTGATGGAACATACCCGCCATGCCGCCGTCGTGCCCGTCGATATGAAATGGAACGATATCGGCAGCTGGTCGGCGCTGTGGGAAATCGGCGAGAAAGACGAAGATGGCAATGTGCATCTCGGCGATGTCATCAATGTCGACAGCCGCAACACCTATGTACGCGCCGAAAAGGGGCTGGTCGCAACGCTCGGCGTCGAAGATCTTGTGGTGGTGGAAACCGGCGATGTCGTCATGGTAGCGGCCCGCGACCGGGTGCAGGACGTGAAGAAAATCGTTCAGCGCCTTGCCGAAGAAGGGCGCAGCGAGCACGAAGCCCATAACCGCGTTTACCGGCCCTGGGGCTATTATGAAAGCCTGACCCAGGGCGACCGGCACCAGGTCAAGCATCTGATGGTCTATCCGGGCGGTGCGCTGTCGCTCCAGCTTCACCATCACCGCGCCGAGCACTGGGTGGTGGTGAACGGCAAGGCCCGCGTCACGGTGGGCGATACGACCTCCACGCTCGAGGCCAATCAATCGACTTACATTCCGGTCAACACAAAGCACCGGCTGGAAAACCCGTTCGAGGAGCCGCTCAGCATTATCGAAGTGCAATCGGGCTCTTATCTGGGTGAAGACGACATTGTGCGCTTTGACGATGTTTACGGGCGCACGGAAGAGAACAAGGCCGCCGAATAGGCCTCGGCAACGCCGCCAAGAGCGCTCTGGCCGGTTTGGAACGCACCCTAATTAGGGTGCGTTTCTTTTATGCTGGCAATTTGACATAGCTCATTTTCAAATGTCCGCGCGCGCCCCACCTTGATAGCAAGGAGAATGGGCAATACCTCCAAGTCACGGAAAATAAAAAGAAACCTGAAAGGGAGAGCGATAGATGACGGAAACGGATACACTTGAACGGCCCGGCGCGGCGAAGAATGCAGGCGAAGCAGAGCATTTCGATGTGCTGGTGGTCGGTGCGGGCATTTCCGGCATCGGCGCGGCCTATCACCTGACGCATCAGTGCCCAGACAAGAGTTTTGTGGTTCTGGAAGGGCTGGAAAGTTTCGGCGGTACCTGGCTGATGCACCGCTATCCGGGTATCCGCTCCGACAGCGATCTTTATACATTCGGGTATCGCTTCAAGCCCTGGACCGGCGCGCCGATCGCGACGGCGGAAGAAATCCGTACCTATATGGGCGAGGTGATCGAGGAAAACGATCTGGACCGCCATATTCGCTACAATCACAAGATCAAGAAAGCCAATTGGTCGGAAAAGGACAGTGTCTGGACCATCGAAGCCACGCGCGGGGATACCGGCGAGCCGGTGCGTTTTACCGCCAACTTCCTTTGGATGTGTCAGGGCTATTACCGCCATTCGGAAGGCTATACGCCGGACTGGGAAGGTATGAGCGATTTCAAAGGCCAGATCGTTCACCCGCAAACCTGGCCGGAAGATCTCGATTACAAAGGCAAGAAGGTGATCGTCATCGGCTCGGGCGCCACGGCAGCGACATTGGTGCCTGCCATTGCCGGCGACTGCGCGCATGTCACCATGCTGCAGCGCTCGCCGACCTATTTCATTCCGGGGCGCAATGAAAACGAGCTGGCCGATCAGCTGCGTGAATTGCAGGTGGATGAGGAATGGATTCACGAGATCACCCGCCGCAAGATCCTGCACGATCAGGCCGATTTCACGCGCCGATCTTTTGAAGAGCCGGAAGCGGTGAAAGAAGAATTGCTGGAAGGTGTGCGCGCTTTCCTCGGGCCGGATTTCGATATCGAAAAACATTTCACGCCGACATACCGTCCCTGGCGTCAGCGCATCGCCTTCGTGCCGGACGGTGATATTTTCCAGGGTCTCGCCGCAGGCAAGGCTTCGATCGTCACGGATGAGATCGACCGCTTTACGGAAAAAGGCATTCTCCTGAAATCGGGCGAGGAGCTGGAAGCCGACATCATCATCACGGCGACGGGGTTCAATCTCTCCGTGCTCGGCGATATCGATTTTTCCATCGACGGCAAGCCGCTCGATTTTTCCAAGACCGTTACCTATCGCGGCATGATGTTCACGGGCGTGCCGAACATGGTCTGGGTCTTCGGCTATTTCCGCGCGAGCTGGACATTGCGCGTCGATCTTCTGGGCGATTTCGTTTGCCGCCTGCTCAATCATATGAAGGACAAGCAGGCGAAGAAGGTTTGCGTGCAACTGCGCCCGGACGATGAGGATATGGAACTCAAACCCTGGATCGATCCGGAGAATTTCAATCCCGGTTATCTGATGCGCGGCATGCATCTTCTGCCCAAGCGCGGCGACAAGCCTGAATGGCAGCACACGCAGGATTACTGGAAGGAAAAAGACGAGCTGCCGGAAATCGATCTCGACGATGCCGCCTTCGTCTATCAGTAAGCGCGCTCATTTTGCGCGATAAGGAACCGGCCCCCGCATTGCAGGGGCCGGTTTTTTGTTAAGAGAGGATAAGCCCGCCATCCACCGGAATGGTCTGCCCCAGAACGTAAGAGGCAAGGGGCGAGGCAAGGAAAAGCGCAACCCCTGCCATATCTTCCGGCGTGCCGAGACGGCGCATGGGAATGCCTTTGAGCGACGCGGAAAGACGGTCCGGATTTTCCGTCGTCACTTTCGTCAGTTTCGTGTCCACAAGGCCGGGGGCGATGCCGTTCACGCGGATGCCGTCTTTCGCCCAGGCTTCGGCCAGCGTGCGGGTGAGGCCGACGGCGCCGGTCTTGGAGGCATTGTAAGCCGGGTTGCCGCGCGTCGCATGGAAAGCGGCGGTGGAACTAACGGTAATGAGCGCGCCTTTGGAAGCTGCAAGCATGGGATGGAACTTCATGGCGCAGGCCATCAGGCTGTTGAGGTTCACATCCATGACTTTCTGAAAGCCCTCCATCTCGAACTCGCCGCGCCCGTAAATCACCGTGCCCTGGCAAAGCACGAGCACGTCGAGCCCGTCGAAGCCCGGATCATGGGCTTCGATGGCGGCGAAATCGGAGACATCCATCTGGTGATAGTGCAGGCCGGTCATGTCCGAGCCGTCTTCTTTTTTGTAATCCTCCGCTTTCGCGCGCGTGCCCCAGACATGCACCTCGCCGCCGCGCGCGCGGAAGGCCTGGGCCATGCCATTGCCGATGCCGCTCGAGCCACCGACGACCAGAATGCGTTTTCCAGTAAAATCCGTGTCCTGCATCTTGCTCCCCTTTTCTTGGTTTTGATTATGCCGGTGTCTCTGGCCTAAGCCGGATGGGCCGGGGGCGCAAGAGCGGCGAGGTAGTTCGCAATCATGGCGCTGTGCCGCGGGGCGCGGCTTTCCTTGTCGCGCCTTGCGATGAAATTGCCGTCAAGGCGCATCGAGACATAGCCGTGGCAGAGCGACCAAAGGCCGACCGCCGCCGTTTCCGGGTCCTTGCCGGCGGGAAGGGGAAGGGCGCTCAGTTCCTCAAGCAGCCGCGCATAAAGCCGGTCCATTGTCCCCTGCAGCGCCGCGTCTTCGCCGTCCAGAAGATCGCGCCGCCATAAGAGCCGGTAGCGCTCGGGATGAGCCAGGCCGTAAGCGACAAGCGCTTCGGCAAAGGCGGTGAGCCGGGCAGTGCCGGAACCCTTATTGGCCGGGTTTTGGGGCGCGCCTGCCAGTGCGTTTTCCATGGCCTCCGCCAGGTCCGCGAAAAGCTCCGCCGCCAGCGCCGTCAGCAGGCTGCGCCGGTCGGCAAAATGGTTGGCGGGAGCTGCATGGGAAACGCCGCAGGCCCGCGCGACGGCGCGGATCGTCACGGCATCCGCCCCGTCCCGGTCGAGCAGGGTGCGGGCGGCGGCCAGAAGCGCGGGGCGCAGGGCGCCTTTTCTGGCAGGTTTTTGAGGCGGCGGAGAGGGGGCGGGATTTGTCATACATGTATATTGACAGTGTCAATAATGTCTGTAAATTGACAGCGTCAATTAAACGGAGAGCCGCCATGCCCGCCAAAATCATCCTGTCCCTTTCCGCGCTGCTTTATCTCGCCGTGCTGCCCTTCATGGAAATCAGCGACACGCATGTCTTCAATCCGGACTGGCCGGGCCATGCGCGCATGCATGAGGTCTGGCAGCTGGCCGTGCATTTCGCCCTTGCGCTTCTCGCGCTCTGGATTGGCTGGGTGCGGGGGCAGGTGCGGCTCGGCGCGGCGATCCTGCTCATCGTGACGGGCGGTTTCGTTTTCGCTTATGCGATTGCCGGGGCTTATGGGGGAGATATGAAATATGCCGACGGCACAGAGCTTAACGTGCTGGGGGTCAATCCGGCCTTCGGGATTACCGTGATCGTGGCTCTAGCGCTTACGGCCGTTCTGCTGCGGCCCGGCGGCGCGCGGCAAGCCGGCTGATGCCCCATCCCAAAGCCCAGCCCAAGGCCCAGCCAAGGAGAATGCCGGCGCCGTTCGCCGCGGCATCTTCCAGCGAGGCCCAGCGGCCGGGAAGGAAAAGCTGTGCGGCTTCCATCAGTAGGCCGAGTGCAAAGAGCGCAAGGCCGGCCAGCAGAGCGCGGCGCAAATCGGGCAGAAGAAACGGCAGGCAGAAGGCAAGGGCGGCATAGGCTGCCCCATGGGCCCATTTGTCGAGCCCGCCTTCGGAGGGGAGCAATGCGTCGGGCCAAAGCGAGCCGCCGGCGAGAAGGCCCGCGGCGATCAGCGCCAGCCAGAGGAAGCGCCGGCCGTATTTGTGTTCTGGCCTGGCCGTGCCTGCTCTTGCCATATCCTTTGCCTTACGTGCCGAAAGGCATGTCCGGCACTCCATTGCCCAAATCGACATATTGGAATTCTAGCGGTTTGAAATAGACGAAGATATCGTCATCTTCCCGGAAGGGCGGTATGGCATCGAGCGGGGCGTGGCAACTGGCAAAGCCCGAGGGCACCGCTTCGCCTTCCTGAATGGTGAGCGGCAGCGACAAGATTGCCACGTTAAGCTCTATGCCCGATTTGAATCTGTTTGCCGAGGTCCAAAGAACACCGCAGGGCAGCGGCGCGATGAGTTCCAGCCCTTGCAGGGCGAGCGATTGATTGCCTTTGCCGCCAAGCTCCCGGAAAGGCCGCTTGGTATAGCCGGGGCCGAAACGCTTCTCGACCTCGGTGCCGATCAGCCGGAAAACAAGCTCGCCCTCTGCCGTGCGTTCCACAATATCGAGTTCCGGCAGCACGGGGGCCATTTCCCGCAGCGGCAGGTCTTTCTGCCGGGGGGCGCCTTTGAGCCCGTGTTTTTTCCGCGCGGTCTGATAGCAATCCAAAAAGAGCCGCAAATTTGGAGGCAGATCGTCCGTCATCGTTTCTCATCCCCTGAGCGGCGCAAGCCGGTTCTCTTTTTCTTAGCGGGCGCGCACTGGTAGAGGCAACCTCTATCGCCTAGACTTGCCGGATGAGTTTCATGGGCCTGAGGGAGCGGGGCTGACGTGCTGCCGCCTTTGTTGAGCAAACGCCATTGTCTCTTTCTCGATCTTGACGGGACATTGGCGCAGATTGCCGCCCGCCCGGAACTGGCGCGGGTCGAGGGGGAGATGAAACACGAAGTCGCCCGCCTCCACGGCGCATTGGACGGGGCGCTGGCCATCGTATCCGGCCGGCCTATCAGTCAGATCGATGCCATGCTGGCGCCTTTGCATCTGCCCGCCGCCGGTGTGCACGGGGCGGAGCGGCGCGCGGGCGGCACGACGGAAGCGCTTCCCGTCCCCGAAGGGCTCGGCGATATCGAGCGCGCCCTTCAACGTTTTGCCGATAGGCATGAGGGGGTTCTTCTTGAAAAGAAAGCCCATGCGCTCTGCCTTCATTTCCGCGCCCGCCCCGAGCTGGAATCGATTGTGCATAAAGCCATGGAAGAGGCGGCGGCGCCTTATGCCGGGCTAACTTTGATGAAGGGGAAAATGGTGATGGAAGTCAAACCGCAAGCGGCAACAAAAGGCGCGGCGGTGCACGCCTTCATGGCGCTTTCCCCTTTCGCGGGGCGTATTCCGGTCTTTGCGGGGGACGATGTGACCGATGAAGACGGCTTTAAGGCTGCACAGGAATTAGGCGGCGCGGGCCTAAAGATTGGCAGCGGAAAGACGGCGGCCGCCTGGCGGCTTGACGATATTGCCGCGCTCCGCCGCTGGCTCGCGCAAAGTGCGGACGGGCTTGAAAAAGCGGAGGCACGATGACCCCTCAATCCTCCCTTGATCTCGGCGTCATCGGCAATTGCTCTTTCGGCGCGCTGGTGGACAAGCTCGGGCGGATCGTCTGGTGCTGCCTGCCCCGTTTCGACGGCGATCCGGTTTTCAACGGGCTCCTCAGCGGGGAAGGGGTGTTCGAGATCGAGCTTGAGAACTTCTCCCATGCCGAGCAGGTCTACCGCCAGAACACCGCCATTCTGGAAACGCGGCTTTACGACACGAAAGGCCAGGCGCTGGAGATCGTGGATTTCGCGCCCCGCTTTCCCTCGCGCGGGCGCGTCTTCCGCCCCAATACGATCATCCGCCGGGTGCGCCCCTTAAGCGGGCGGCCAAGGGTGCGCGTTCTCCTGCGCCCGCGTTTCGAGTGGAATGCGGTGACGCCTGCCACGACGCGCGGCTCCAATCACATCCGTTATACAAGCGACGGGCTGACCTTGCGGCTGACGACGGATGCGCCGGTGGATTTCGTGGCCGGGGAAACCCCCTTTCATCTCGACCGCTCGCTCAACTTCGTGCTCGGGCCCGATGAAACGCTGACGGAATCGCCTGAAACCGTGGCGCGCAATTTCGAGGAAGAGACCGAGCGCTATTGGCGGGACTGGGTGCGCCGCCTGGCGCTGCCATTCGAATGGCAGGATGCGGTGATCCGCGCGGCCATCACGCTGAAGCTCTGCGTCTATGAGCCGACGGGCGCGATCATCGCCGCGCTCACCACCTCCATTCCCGAAGCGCCGGGGAGCGAGCGCAATTGGGATTACCGCTATTGCTGGATCAGGGATGCGTTTTTCGTGCTGCGCGCGCTCAACAGTCTGGGCGCGGTGGGCACGATGGAACATTATTTCCGCTGGATCTCCAACGTCGCGGGCGATTTCGTGGAAGGGGCCTCGGACGGCCATTTGCAGCCCGTTTACGGGGTGGGGCTGGAAAAGACGCTGACCGAGGAAATCGTCCCCGACCTTAAAGGCTATAGAGGCATGGGGCCGGTGCGCCGGGGCAATCAGGCCTATGAGCATTTCCAGCACGATGTTTACGGCAATGTCGTCCTTGCCATCGCCCAGGCGTTTTTCGACAAGCGGCTGTTCCGGCCTTGCGGGGTGGAGGAATTCCGCTGGCTGGAGGCGATCGGCGAGCGTGCCTATCAGCTCCACAATGTGCCCGATGCCGGCATGTGGGAGCTGCGCACCAGGGCGCGGGTGCACACCTCCTCCTCGCTGATGTGCTGGGCGGCGTGCGACCGGCTCGCCAAGATCGGCCATCATTTGGGGATGGAAGGGCGCGCGGCGTACTGGCGCGGGCGGGCGGATGAAATCCGCGCGGTGATCCTCAAAGAAGCCTGGAATGAGGAGCTGGGCTGTTTCGTGGAGAGCTTCGGCGGCGCGCATCTCGATGCCAGCGTGCTTTTGATGGGCGAGATCGGGCTGATCGACCCGATGGACCCGCGTTTTGTCGCCACGGTGGAAAAGATCGAGGCGCGGCTCGGCGACGGGCCCCATATGCGCCGCTATGAAGCGCCGGACGATTTCGGTGAGCCGGAGACCGCCTTCAATATCTGCACCTTCTGGCGCATCGATGCGCTGGCTCAGATCGGGCGGGTGGATGAAGCGCGGGCGGTGTTCGAGGAAATTCTCGCTTGCCGCAATCATCTGGGCCTTCTGTCGGAAGACCTGTCGACCAAGACGGGCGAGCTTTGGGGCAATTTCCCGCAAACCTATTCGCTGGTCGGCATTATCAATGCTGCAAGGCGCCTCAGCGCTTCCTGGACGCAAAGTGTTTAGAGAGGGAAGGAGAGGCAGATGAACGGCCGCCTGATATGCGTTTCAAACCGAACCGGCACCACAAAGGCGCCGTCGGGCGGGCTTGCGGTGGCCGTGAGCGCGGCGTTGCGCCAGCGCGGCGGCATCTGGTTCGGCTGGAACGGGCAGATCGCGGAGGAAGGGGCAAGTGCCGGCGAGCCCGATATTACCCATGAAGAAAATGTCGAGATCATTGCCGGCGCGCTGACGCGCCAGGAATATGAAAATTATTATCTCGGCTTTTCCAATTCCGTGCTCTGGCCCGTTTGCCATCACCGGCTCGACCATGTCTCCTTCCGCCGGGATTATGTGGACGAGTACCGCCGGGTGAACCGGCGCTTTGCCCATCAGCTCGGCCCCCGGCTGAAGGAGGGCGATCTCGTCTGGGTGCATGATTATCATCTCATGCCGCTGGGCGCCGAGCTGCGCGCTCAGCGTCTTGAAGGGCTGCGCATGGGCTTCTTCCTGCATGTGCCCTTTCCCCCGCCCGACACGCTGATGGTGGTGCCGGATCATCAATGGCTCGTGCGCTCGCTTTTTTCCTATGATCTTCTGGGGTTTCAGACGCAAGGCGACTGCATGAATTTCCTTCACTATGTGCTGGAGCAGGCGGGCGGCGAGATGGTGGGGGACAGCCGGGTGAAAGCCTTCGGGCGCGAGCTTGAGGTGCGCGCCTTTCCCATCGGCATCGATGTCGGGGCCTTCCGTGAGATGACGCGGACGGCGGAAGCGCGGCGCACCATAAGGCGCATGCGCCAGCGCAATCTCGGCCGGGCGCAGATCATCGGCGTCGACCGGCTGGATTATTCCAAGGGTCTGCCGGAGCGCTACCGCGCCTTTCAGAAACTGCTCGAGCAATATCCCGAAACCCAGGGCCGGGTGGTGCTGATGCAGATCGCCCAGCCCACGCGGGAGGCGGTGGAAGCCTATTCGGACCTGCGCCAGGAACTGGAATGGCTTTCCGGGGCGATCAACGGGGCCTTCGGGGATTTCGAATGGACGCCGATCCGCTCCATTCACCGCTCGGTACCGCGCAGCACACTCGCCGCGCTTTTCGCGGCCAGCCGCATCGGTCTCGTCACGCCGCTGCGCGACGGCATGAACCTCGTCGCCAAGGAATATGTCGCCGCTCAGGACCCGGAAGACCCCGGCGTGCTTATTCTCTCCCGCTTTGCCGGTGCCGCTGAAATGATGACTTCAGCCTTGCTCGTCAATCCTTATAACGAGGAAGAAATGGCGAACGCTTTGCAGACGGCGCTGCAAATGTCGCAGGACGAAAGAGTGGAGCGGCACCGCGATTTGATGCGGGTGAACGAGGAAACGGATGTCGCCAAATGGCGGGCCTCGTTTCTGGCGGTACTCGAGGTCGTTTCTCAAAGTTAGCGATTGCAAGCCTTTCTCGCTTTTTAAACGCATTCCAAAATTGGCGGATGTCCATAATCCTCCTTGCTCGGATGATCTGACTTTAACCTCGTCTTCATTCGTGCCGTGGCTAACTGCAAATCTGGCCACAAGAATTGGCCGCAAGATTTGGCCACAAGGTAGGGTTGGCGGGGATGTCCGAGATTAACCGAATTAAAGACGCATTGAAGCATGCCGCAGCCGTTGCGGCCGTGCTGGTTCCCATGGCCGGTGCCGCGGCGCTTGCCGAAGACCAGGCGGAAGAGGGGCTTGCCCAAGCGCTTCAGCCTGCAGAAGGTGCCGCCGAAGAAGCAGCAGCCGGTAGTGAGACCGATGCCGAAGACACGCTGGCAGACGGGATGCTGGCGGATGAGCTGCTGGATGAGGAAGGCGGCGATGTGTTTGGCGCGGCGCCCGCGCAGTGCCCGCCCGTGGCTTCGGTTCAAGAAGAAGTGCCTTCCACCGATCTTCTCGACACCGCTTTTGTCGACAATTTGAAGACCTGGCTCGATGTGCCGGTCGTGCGCCTGACGCTGGAAAGCCGCAATGAGGCGAATGCCTCTCTCGGCCAGAGCGATATCGATGCGCTTGATAAACAGTGGCGCGCTGAAACGCAGAGCGATGATCAGCCGCTGATCACCGCCGTGCTGAACAGCCCGCTTTCCACCTATCTGCTGCGTGTGCAGGCAGGTCAGCTCGGGCTTTATTCGGAAATTTTCGTGATCGATGCCAAGGGGCTGAATGCGGGTCAGAGTTCCGTCACCTCCGACTATTGGCAGGGCGATGAAGCGAAATTCCAGAAAACCTACGATGCCGGCCCTTCTGCCGTCTTTATCGACGAGGCCGAATATCACGAGGCAACGGATACGTGGCGTGCGCAGGTCAATGTGACCTTGACCGATGACGGGGGAGACCGCATCGGGGCGGCGACGATCGAGGTCAATCTCACCGAGCTTGCCCGCCGCAGCAAGGCCGGAATCTGATGGGCCATAATCTTAAGGGGATGACGATGAACTGGCTCGATTCATTGAAAGTATCCAACAAGCTGGTGCTGTCTTACGGCGTGCTTGTGGTGCTTATTCTGCTTTCCGGCCTGGTGACGGTGACGAATATCTCCCGTGCCGAAGGCGAAGTGGAGAATATGGCTTACACCTTCTCCATGCTTCAGGACGTGGGCGATCTGCGCGAGGCGGCGTTCGAGCAATCGACGGCGGTACGCGGGCTGCTGCTGACGGGTGACCGGGCCAATCTCGATCTTTATGAGACGGCAGGCGCGGCCTTCGACAAAACCCATGCGGCGCTGCTGGCCAGTGTGACGAGCGATGTGCGCCGTGCGAGCCTTGAGAAGCTGAAAAACATTGTGGAGACCTGGCGCGCCGATGTGGCCGCACGCCAGATCCAGCTTATGCGCCAGCCCATGACTGCGGATGAAGCCAAGGTGATGGAGGCGATCGGCGGCAGCGATGCGTTCCAGAATGAATTCAACAAGGTTTTCGTCGAAATTCTGAAAGCCGAAGAAGCTGCCGTGGGGGCTGCGCGTGAAGATGCGTTTTCCGCTTTCTCCACGACGACCTTCGTTGCCATTCTGGGCGGCGCGCTGTCCCTGGCCATTGCGGTGGGGGCCGGCTGGCTTTTGACGCAGAGCCTTTCCAAACCGATCATGGCGCTGACCGATGTGATGCGCCGGCTGACGCAGCAGGATTATGCCGTCGACGTGCCGGCGCGCGGCCGGCATGACGAAATCGGCGAGATGGCCGATGCCGTCGACATTTTCAAAGGCAGCCTGATCGAGAACCAGAAACTTCAGGAAGCCGCCGCCGAACGCCAGCAGGCGGAAGTCGACCGGGCCCGGCGTCTGGAAGGCCTGATCCACGGCTTCGAAGGCGAGATCACGGAGCTGACCACGATCCTGTCTTCCGCGTCCACGGAACTGCAGAGCACGGCGAACTCGCTGGCCGGTATGGCGAAGGATTCCTCCACCCGCGTTTCCGAAGTGGTGGAAACCTCCATGGAGACCACGAACAATGTCGGCGCCGTTGCAACCGCGAGCACTCAGCTTTCCGGTTCGATCAGCGAAATCTCCCGTCAGGTCACGATGTCCTCGAACCTGGCCAAGGAAACCAAGGACGATGCGAACTCGACCAATGCTTCCGTGCAGGATCTGGCAGAAGCCGCCGGCCGTATCGGCGAGGTTGTCACGCTGATCCGCGATATCGCCGCCCAGACGAACCTTCTGGCGCTCAACGCGACGATCGAGTCCGCGCGCGCCGGGGAAGCGGGCAAGGGCTTTGCGGTCGTTGCCCAGGAAGTCAAAGCGCTGGCCGAACAGACGACTTCGGCCACCGAGGAGATCGCCGCCCAGATCCAGCAGGTGCAGGACCGCACCAGCATGGCGGTGGATGCGATCGAGAAGATCACGGGCCGGATCGGCGAAATCGAAAGCGTGGTGACGCAAGTTGCCGCCGCCGTGGAAGAACAGGAAGCGGCGACGCGTGAAATTTCCCGCAATGCCGAGCAGGTCTCTTCGGCCACGGCTCGCGTGAGCGAGAACATGCACGGCGTCAAGGAAGCGGCCGAGCAGACGGGCTCTGCCTCCGCCGACGTGCTGACCACGGCAGAGGACCTTTCCCGCCAGGCTGAAAACATGAAGTCCCGGGTGCATGATTTCCTCAGCGGTATCAAAGCCAGCTAAGCCCGGGTTTCATAAGCAACGTTGAACCCCGCCTGCGGTTGCCGCAGGCGGGGTTTCTTTTGGCCTGTCGCCCGCTTTGACGTGGCGGCATTTTGGCCGGTTGGGTTTTGGGCGCAATTCGGCCATGATGCGCTGACAGAAAAGGCGGGCTGCAGCGGCAATACGCTGCTTGAAGATGAGTATGGGGAGCGGAATGCGTTTCTTCGTAAAATGTGCGGTGGTTGGTTTGGCGGGACTTGCCGCCATCGGCTCGGCTGAGGCGGCAGGGGCCGCCGGTGAACGCAGGCCCTTGGCACCGCCTGCCTTTCAGGACGAGGTTTTCGCGGCCTGGCTGACGGGTTTCCGGCAAAAGGCCATGCAGGCGGGCATTTCCCCGCGCATTTTCGATCAGGCGCTGCGCGGCGCCTCACCCGACCCGAAAGTTATCGAGGCCAATCTCAACCAGCCCGAATTTACCCGCGCGGTTTGGGAGTATCTCGATTCCGCGCTTTCCGACACGCGTGTTGCGGACGGCAAGGAGAAGCTGCGCTCTTATGCGCGCACGCTCAAGGGACTGGAAAAAAAATACGGCGTGGACCGCCATGTCATCGTTGCCATCTGGGGACTTGAGAGCGGTTATGGCCGTTTCAAGGGCACGCATAATGTGCCGCGCGCGCTCGCGACGCTGGCTTATGACGGGCGGCGGCAGGATTTCGGCAATCAGCAATTGCTGGCGGCGCTGAAAATTCTCCAGCGCGGCGATATTCCCGTTGCCGAAATGACGGGTTCCTGGGCGGGCGCCATGGGCCATACGCAGTTTATTCCCACCACCTATAACGCTTATGCGGTGGATGCGGATGGCGACGGGCGCCGGGACATCTGGAACAGCGTCGCCGATGCGCTGGGCTCGACCGCGCATTATCTCAGCGCTTCGGGCTGGCAGAGCGGGCGGCGCTGGGGGCTCGAAATCACGCTGCCGGACGGGTTCGATTATGCGCTGGCGGACCCCTCGGTGCGCAAACCTCTCGCCACCTGGAAAGAGCTTGGCGTGAAGCCGGCAAAGGGAAGCAATTTCGATTGGCAGGCGGACGCCGCCTCGCTTGTTTTACCGGCGGGCCATGAGGGGCCGGCTTTTCTGGTAGGCCAGAATTTCCGCGCCATCCTGCGCTACAATAATTCCACCTCTTATGCGCTGGCCGTTTCGCTGCTTTCCGAGCGCTTTCAGGATAAGGGCACGATTGCGGCGGATTGGCCGCGGGCCCAGCGCCCACTTGCCCGTGCCGAGCGTGAGGAGCTGCAGCGTCTTCTCACCGCCAAAGGCTATGACACGCAAGGGGTGGACGGCATTCTGGGCGCCAATACGCGCGATGCGCTGCGTGCCTGGCAGCGGGCCAAGGGCCTGCCGGCGGACGGCCACCCGACCGCCGACATTTTGGCAGCTTTGCGCGGGGCGTGAGGCGGGGCCGGGAAGCCGGTCAGCCTTGTTCAAACAAGCCGCCGATCATCTGATCCAGCATCGCCTCGACGGCCGGGCGCTGGGATTTATCTTCAATGATGCTGAATGCGCCTTCGTGAAGGGCGCTGAGAAACATGCGCGAGAAGGCGGCGCCGGGCAGGCTGGAAAGGCTTCCCTCGCTCCGTGCTTCTTCCAGTGTCGCCTGAATGAGGGCGATGCCGTGTTCCGCCTCGATCTTCCGCCACTTCGTCCAGCCGAGCACGGCGGGCCCGTCGATCAGCGTGATCTGGCGGGAGACCGGATCGTTGAGCGCATCGAGCAGTGCCCTTGCGCCGCGCTTCATCCGCGCCTCGGCGCCGGGGGCTTCGGCGGCATCGGCGGCCACCTGCGCGACCAGCCGTTTTTCTTCTTCCTCGAACACCGCCTCGAATAAGGCAGCCTTGGAAGAAAAGTGATGCAGCAACCCGCTTTTCGACATGCCCGCCGCCGCCGCGACATCGTTCACGGAGGTTGAGAGAAAACCGTTTTTGCCGAACAGCTTCCGGCCCGCCTTGAGCAAGGCGGCGCGGGCGCTGTCGCTGCGGGCTTTTTGCGTGGTTTTTTCCGCTGGCATGAAACCTCTTGCGTGACCGACCGTTGGTCTGTAAGTTACAGACCATTAGTCGGTAAATAAATATTCCCGCCGCTTGAAGGCAGCGCCGGGCAGGGAGAATCGAAATGAATGTTGCCACATTTCTCGAACGCCGCAGATATGTAGAAACCCCCTCGGGGCGAATTGCCTATGTGGAAATGGGGGAAGGGCCGGTGGTTCTCTTCGTCCATGGGGTTTTTCTGAATGGATTGCTCTGGCGCCCTGTCATGGAGGAACTGGCGGGGGAGTACCGGTGCATCGCCCTAGACATTCTTTGCCACGGGGCGACGGAAACGCCCGCGGATCAAGATGTTTCCTTTGCGGGCAATGCCCGGATGCTGGAGGAGTTCTGCGCGGCACTTGGTATTGCGCGCTGCCATCTCGTTGCCAATGATAGCGGCGGCGGGATTGCCCAGATTTTTGCGGCCAATCATCCCGCGCGGATCGAGAGCCTGGTGCTGACGAATTGCGATGTCCACGACATGTGGCCGCCTGAAGCCATCAAGCCGACCAAGCAAGCGATTGCGGAATTGGGGTTTGCCGCCGTCGCGGGAGATTTGGCCGAAGACGTGGAAGCCGCGCGGGAGGTCTTTGCGGTGGGGTTTGAGGATGTGGGCGCTCTTTCTCCGGATGAATTCAAAGCCTATCTCCGCCCGCTTGTCGCCTCGCCCGCCCGGGCAGAGCTGATGACCCGCTTTTTTGCCTCCATGAACCCGGCCGATACGGTGGCCGCGCAGGACGGATTGCGCAAACTTACCGCGCCCACGCTCATTGCCTGGGGAACGGGAGATGTGTTTTTCGGGCTCGACTGCGCGCAATGGCTGCAGGACACCATTCCGGGGGCCGGACCTGTCGCTGAAATTCCCGGCGCCAAACTCTTTTTCCCGCGCGAGCGTCCGGATGAGTTCGTTGCCTTGTTGCGCCGTCATTGGAACGGTGCCGCCTCCATACCGTCCGCCGCCAGGGGTTAAATTCCCCCATACCCTCCAAGCGGACCAGCGCTCCCGCTCCGCTTTCCGGCGGCGGGAGCGCTTCTTTTTGCGCCGCGCTTTCCTGTTTTCCGTTCTGAAGAAATGAATCGCCGCCGCCGCGCCAGCGCGCCGCTGCGGCAAGCGGTTTTTTACCGCGCGGCCTCGTGACAACCTGTCAGATCGGCTATGCTGCGGGCCGAAGCGGGGCCAACCCGCCGGTGAACAAACAGGGACATCCAGGATGACGGTCAAACTCTATCACTGTCAGGGCTCGCGCTCCGTGCGCCCGCTCTGGACGCTGGAGGAAATGGGGCTGCCATACGAGCTGGTGGCGATGAAATTTCCGCCGCGCTTCTTCCAGGAGAATTATCTTAAGGTCAATCCGCTGGGCACGGTGCCCTTCATGGATGACGGCGAGGCGCAGATGACGGAGTCCGCCGGGATCAGCCAGTATCTGGCCGAGAAATACGGGCCCACCGATATCGCGCTCGGGCTGGGCGACAAGGACTACGGCAATTACCTCAACTGGATCCACCGCTCCGATGCGACCTTGACGTTCCCGCAGACGATCGTCCTGCGCTACACGCAGCTTGAGCCGGAAGAGCGGCGCCTGAAACAGGCCGCCGACGATTACACGCAGTGGTTCTTCGCCCGCCTGCGCTCGGTGGAAAAGGGGCTCGAGGGAAAAGACTATCTTTGCGCGAACCGCTTTACCGTGGCGGATATCTGCGTCGGCTATGCGCTTTATCTTGCCGATACGCTTGGTTTCAAAGATGGGTTCAAGCCCAATACGCTGGCCTATTACGAACGCCTTCAGGCGCGGCCCGCATTCCAGAAAGCCATCACGCTTTAAACGCCGCCATTCGAGACGAGAGGAAAATCCATGAGCACGATCAGCCAAAAAGAGCTCGACGAGTTCCGCGCCGAAGCTGCGGCCTGGGTGAAGGAAAACGCCCCCGCCAATCCCGTTTTCATGCTGCCGCTCACTTTCATGGAAGTGGGCACGGACGCGCAGTTCAATTTTCTGCGCGAGTGGCAGAACAAGGTTTATGAGGCGGGTTATCTCGGGGCCGCCTGGCCGAAGGAATATGGCGGGCACGGGCTCGACCAGGCTTTTCAGGACATTGCCAGCCAGGAACTTGCCAAGGCGCAGACGCCGATCATGCTGAATGCGATCGGGCTCAACTGGGCCGGGCCGCTCATTCTCGATATCGGTACGGAAGAACAGAAGAAGCGCTACATCAAAGGCATTCTCTCGGCCGAAGATATCTGGTGCCAGGGTTTCTCCGAGCCCGATCACGGCTCCGACCTCGGTAACGCGCAGACCAAAGCGGTGCGTGAGGGGGACGAGTATGTGATCAACGGCTCAAAGATTTGGACGACGCAGGGCAATTACGCCAAATACATGATCCTGCTCGCCCGCACGAACCCCGATGCGCCGAATAAATATGCCGGGCTCAGCTTCTTCCTCTCGCCGATGACGGTGCCGGGCATTGAGACGGTGCCGATCCGCAAGTTGACCGGGGAATATGGGTTCACGCAAACCTTCTTCACCGATGCGCGCATTCCCGCCGACTGCCTGATGGGTAAGGAAGGCGAGGGCTGGCTCGTGGCCATGCGCACGCTGGAATATGAGCGCGGCGCGCGGCGCGGCCAGGCGGGCGGCCATGTGATGGTGGCCTCGGACCCGGAAGCCATTCTCGATCTTGCCCGTAAGGCGACGCGCGGGGGCAAGCCTGCGATGGAAGACCCGGTGGTGCGCGATAAGCTCGTGCAATTGATGATCGAAGCGCGCTCCTTGCAGCTTTGCTCGAGCCGCAGCCGCATTCAGCCTTTGACGCAGGAACGGCCGGCCTCGCTTGCCCTTTCCTCCAAGCTGATGTCGACGGAATTTTACCGCCGCCTCAACGAGTTCGCACTTTCCCTGCAAGGGCCGAAGGCGGCTTATTATGTGGGTGAGGAAGATGCCTATGATGAAGGGATTTGGCAGCGCGCCTATCTCAATTCCTTCTCCGCCACGATCGGCGGCGGCACGAGCCAAATCCAGCACAACATTATCGGTGAGCACGTTCTTGGCCTGCCCAAGGGCTGATGCGTCCTGTCTTTAAGAAAGCCGAAGAGAGAAAATCATGAAAAGAAGCACCATCGGGTTCAGTGAAGAGCAGGCGCAGCTTCTGGATATTGCCGCCGCCTTCTGCCGGGAAAAATCGCCGGTCGAAAAAGTCCGTAAATTGCTGGAAGACGAGCAAGGCTACGATCCCGCCGTCTGGAAAGAAATGGCCGAGCTCGGCTGGCTCGGCATTGCCGTGCCGGAAGAATTCGGCGGTATCGGCCTTTCCCTTGCCGAGGTGGTGCCCGTTGCCGAGCAGATGGGCCGGCATTTGATGGCCGGGCCCTTCGTGCCGACGACGCTCGCCGCCCAGGCGATTTTGGCGGGCGGCACGGAAGCGCAGAAGAAAGCGCTGCTACCGGAAATTTGCGCCGGCGCGCCGGCAAGCCTCGCGCTGATGGAAGAACATGGCGACTGGGATCTTACCCATGTGGAGGCCGAGGCGCGCCGCGAAGGTGATGTGCTGAAGCTTTCCGGCAAGAAGACTTTCGTGCTCGACTTGCCTTCCGCGGAGTATCTCATCCTCTCGCTCAATCTCGGCGGCAAGCCCGTTCTTGCCGTGCTCGGCAAAGAGGATATCGGCAAGCTGAAAGCCCGCCGGGAAACGGTGATCGACGAGACGCGCCGCTCCTATCAAATCGTGCTCGACGGGGTTTCCGTGCCTGTCTCCGCGCTGCTCGATGAAGGTAAAGCGGTTCAGGCGCTACGCCATATCGAGCTTACGGCATCGCTGCTTCTTTCGGCTGAGATGTGCGGCGGGGCGGCGAGCACCATCGATTACACGCTCGACTATCTGACGACGCGCAAGCAGTTCGGCAAGCTGATCGGCTCTTATCAGTCGCTCAAGCACACGGTGGTGGATGCCCATATCGCTTATGAGCAGGCGCGTTCGCATCTTTACAACGCCGCCAGCAATTTCAACCAGCAGGGTGAAGGCGAGGCGGCAACGCGCATGGCAAAGTCCGTGGCAAGCGAGGCTTTCTCTTTTGCTTCCGACCGGGCGATCCAGTTTCATGGCGGCTTCGGTTTCACCTATGAATGCGATGCGCAGCTTTACCGGCGCCGGGCGCTTTGGTGCGAGTATCAGCACGGCGATGCGGTCTATCACCGCCGCCTGCTGGCCGATGCGCTTTTGGGGTGAGACCCTGAGGTACTGCGGTAAAGGGATCGGCTGTGTGGACCCCGGGACAAGCCCGGGATGACAGCCTCGGTAACTGGCAGAACCTCGCGTTACATAAAAGCCGTCACCCCGGCCTCCGGGCCGGGGTCCATGAAGCATCGGTTCCAGTGAACGTGTTTGCCGGCTACTTTTTCCCGTCCAGCTTTTCGATGAAGGGGCGCAGTTCCTCGGCAAGCTTCAGCATTTCGCGGGCCGTCTCGATCATGTCCTGGCGGGAGGCCTGGCGGTAAGCCCCCGTCGGGCGGAAGCGTTTTTCCGCATCCTGCTCCACGAAGCGTTTGTTGATGAGCGTGCCGATCTTGCGGCGCAGGGTCTCGCGGGGGATGCCGGTTTGCCGGGCAAGGGCGTGCAGGGAAACGCCGGGCTCGCCCTCGATCGTACAGGCGCGGGTGAGAATGCGCATGACGGCGGCCTGGGCATCGCCCACATGAAGGCGCATGCGCGTTTCATAAAGCCGGTCGAGAAAGGCGAGATACCGCTCCAGAAGGGCCGGATCGAGACTTATCCCCGCTTCTTTATTTCCGTCTATGCTGTTGCTGCTGGTCATGGCGGCATATTGGGATATTGGCGGACAATATGCCATAACCCTTGTGGAAGCGTTTTGAGGAGAGGCGATGAAACGGGCATATTGGTGGGCTTCCGGCGTTCTGGCGCTCTGCCTTCTGGCGGGGGCGGGGGCTTATATCCTCAGCCGGCCGGAGGCGGGTCCGGCGCGTGCTTCTTGTCTGCCCGCCGAAAAGCTGGGCAGCGAAGTGCAGCTCGCCGGGGGGCGCTTTACCATGGGCGGCACGGTCTATGAGGATGAAGGCCCGCTTCGGGAAGTGGAGGTCGGTCCCTTTTCCATCGATGCCCATGAAGTGACGAACCGGCAATTTGCCGCCTTTGTGGAAGAGACGGGCTACAAGAGCGTGGCGGAGACGGGGCCGGACCCGGCGGATTTTCCGGGTGTTCCGGCAGAGTTCCTGAAACCGGGCTCGGTCGTCTTCATCATGCCGGCGGATCTTCCCCGGGGCGGGGATATCACGCAGTGGTGGCAATTCGTGGAGGGCGCCGATTGGCGCCACCCGGAAGGGCCGGGGAGCAGCATCGAAGGACGGGAGGACTATCCCGCCGTCCATATCACGTACAAAGACGCGCTTGCCTATGCGCGCTGGGCGGGGCGGGACTTGCCGAGCGAAGCGGAATGGGAGTTTGCCGCGCGCGGCGGGCTCGAGCGGCGCCCTTACGCCTGGGAAGGGGAAACGCTGACCCCGGAGGGTGAGCATCTTGCCAATACCTGGCAGGGCGTCTTTCCGCTTTATGACGGCGGCGAAGACGGGGCGCATCTGGCAAGCCCCGTGGGCTGTTATGAGCCGAACGGTTACGGGCTTTACGACATGATCGGCAATGTCTGGGAATGGACGGGCGACTGGTACGGCCCGCGCCAGGCAGAAGGGGTGAAAGACCCGCAAGGCATTTCGCGGGAAGCGAGCCACGATCCCCGCCAGCCGGGCATTCCGGTGCGGGTGATCAAGGGGGGCTCGTTTCTCTGCGCGCCCAATTATTGCCGCCGCTACCGGCCGGGCGCCCGCCATCCGCAGGACCTCGGGCTTGGGGCGAGCCATCTCGGCTTCCGTACGGTCAAGCGCATGGATGGTGCAAATTTGAACGGCGACGGTTCATAAGCGGCGTAGCGCCCGGCCTGCGCCTGCTCTACTCTGTCGGCCAATCGATTATCCCAAAACAAAACTCTGCAGGGAGACAGTCATGAAAACGCGTATTACCGAGCTTTTCGGCATCCAGTACCCGGTCATTCAGGGCGGCATGCATTATGTGGGCTTTGCCGAAATGGCGGCGGCGGTTTCGAATGCGGGCGGGCTTGGCATCATCACGGGCCTCACCCAGCGCACGCCGGAAGATCTGGCGAATGAAATCGCCAAGTGCAAGTCCATGACGGACAAGCCGTTCGGCGTGAACCTGACCTTCCTGCCGGGCTTTGCCGCGCCGGATTATCCCGGCTACATCAAGGCCATCGTGGAAGGCGGCGTGAAGATCGTGGAAACGGCGGGCCGCTCGCCCGAAGCTTACATGCCCGCGCTGAAAGAAGCCGGCATCAAGGTCATCCATAAATGCACCTCCGTGCGCCACTCGCTGAAAGCCGAACGCATCGGCTGCGACGCGGTGAGCGTCGACGGGTTCGAATGCGGCGGCCATCCGGGCGAGGATGATATTCCGAACATGATCCTTCTGCCGCGCGCGGCCGAAGAGCTGAAAATTCCCTTCGTTGCCTCTGGCGGCATGGGCACGGCTTCGCAGCTCGTGGCGGCGCTGGCGCTGGGTGCGGACGGCATCAATATGGGCACGCGTTTTATTGCGACGAAAGAAGCCCCGGTGCATGAGAATGTGAAAAAGGCGCTCGTTGCGGCAACCGAGCTTGACACGCGCCTTGTGATGCGCCCCTTGCGCAATACCGAGCGCGTGCTTTCCAACGCGGCGGTGGAAAAGATCGTCGAGATCGAGCGTGAAAAAGGCGCGGCGACGACGATCGAAGATATCGCGCATCTCGTCGGCGGGGTTTATCCGAAGGTCATGCAGGAAGGGGAAATGGATGCAGGGGCCTGGAGCTGCGGCATGGTGGCCGGCCTCATCCACGATATTCCGACCTGCAAGGAGCTGATCGAGGGCATCGTTACCGAAGCCCAGGCGATCATCACTCAGCGCCTGTCGAAATTCGCGGCGGCGTAATTCACCGCCTGTTGCGCATGAAAAACCCCGGCTCGAAAGGCCGGGGTTTTTTGCTGCTTAGAGCGTAGGTCTTAAGCGGCGATCTCATTGCAAGGAGAGGTGCGGCCAAGACCGTTGTAGAGGTCGCGGCCTTTTTCCAGCCAGACGAGGAGCGGATCGTCTTTTTCCAGCACCGGCAGCGTGGCGACGGAACCCAGCCAAAGGAAGGTGCCGAGAATGAGATAATCGGCATAGCCGGGCGTGTCGCCGGAAAGCCAGCGCTGATTGCCGAGCGTCATGCGCAAGGGAAAGAGCGCGGAGCGCAGGCCGGGCAGTTTTTCCTCGCGCGCTTCGACCAGGCTTTCGAGCTTCGTGCCGCCGAGCTGTTTTTCCCGGCTTTCTTTGAAATAGGTCCGGTCTTCTTCTTTCACATGCAGATAGATGTCGTGGACGTAAGCGGGGAAGGCCTGGCGCAGCACGTTCGAGAATTGCCAGGTCTCGACGAAATGGCAGAGCGCTTCCACCTCAGGGTTCGGGAAAAGCGCGGGCGTGTCCGGATAGGCCTTGTCGAGATATTTTGCGATCTCCCAGCTGTCGCCGACCCAGGTGCCGTTATCTTCGATCACCGGCACGGTTTTGAAAGAGCCGTCGCCGATCGTCTTGATGGCGCTGAAGGAGACGGGCACGGTTTCGAACGCCAGACCCTTATGGGCGAGCGCGTATTTCGTGCGCCAGCAAAAAGGGCTGAAGCGCCGGTCATCCTGGCCGCACAGGTCATAAAGGGTGATGCTCATGGGGGTCGCTCCCTGCAAGATGAAAAAGGTGATGCGCCCAACCTAAGCATTTCCCTCGCCGCTTTACAGGGGTGGAAGCTCAATTCTGCGGGATCGGGATAAGGGCGTGGATGCAAAAAGGCCCGCCGGTGAGGCGGGCCTTTGCGTTTTGTTTGCGCTGCAGCGGCTTAGTAGCCGAGCTCGGAAAGGCTCTTGCCTTCCTTGACCGCTTTTTCCAGCAGCGCGGCCGGCTCGAAATCGTCGCCGTGCGCTTTCTGGAATTCCTGCATCTTGGCGAGGACTTTATCCAGGCCGACGATCTTTTCGCCGTAATACATCGGGCCGCCCCGGTAGACCGGCCAGCCATAGCCGTTGATCCAGACGATATCGATGTCGGAGGCGCGGATGGCCTTGCCTTCTTCCAGGATCTTGAAGCCTTCATTGATCATCGGATAGACGCAGCGTTCCAGAATTTCCTGATCGGAAATATCGCGGCGCTGGATCTGTTTCTTCTCGGAGAAGTCCTTGATAATGTCTTCCACGATTTTCGACGGGGTGGCCTTGCGGTTCTCGTCATAATCGTAGAAACCGGCGCCCGTCTTCTGGCCACGGCGGTCCATTTCGCAGAGCACGTCGCGGATCGTTTCGCCCTTGGAGTTCTCCTTGCGCCAGCCAAGGTCGAGACCGGCAAGGTCCGACATCGCGAAGGGGCCCATGGGCAGGCCGAAATCGTAAAGTACGCGGTCCACATCCCAGGGCATGGCGCCTTCCAGGATGAGCTTGTTCGCTTCGCGCTGGCGCTGAGCAAGAATGCGGTTGCCGACAAAGCCGGGGCAGACACCGACAAGGGCGGCGATCTTGCCGATCTTCTTGGCAAGGTCCATGGAAGTGGCGATCACCTCTTTCGAGGTCTTGTCGGCGCGCACGACTTCCAAGAGCCGCATGACGTTGGCGGGGGAGAAGAAGTGCAGGCCGATCACCGCTTCCGGGCGCTTCGTCACGCTGGCGATCTCGTCGATATCGAGCGCTGATGTGTTGGTGGCGAGGATCGCGCCCGGCTTACAGATTTCATCGAGCTGGCGGAAAATGTCCTGCTTCACATCCATGTTCTCGAACACGGCTTCGATGACGAGGTCGCAATCGGCCAGCGCCTTCATGTCCGTCGTGCCTTGGATGAGGCCCGTGCGCTTTTCCACATCGTCCATGGAGATGCGGCCTTTCTTGGCCGTGTTCTCGTAGTTCTTGCGGATCGTGGCGAGGCCCTTGTCGAGGGGCGCCTGATCGCGCTCGACGATGGTGACGGGGATGCCGGCATTGGCGAAGTTCATGGAAATGCCGCCGCCCATCGTGCCGGCGCCGATAATGCCGACTTTTTCAATGGGAATGCGTTTCGTGTCCTTGTCGATGCCCGGCACTTTCCAGACCTGGCGCTCGGCAAAAAAGACATGGCGCTGGGCCGCGGACTGCTCGCCCGTCACGAGTTTGGTGAAAAGCTCGCGCTCGACCTTGATGCCTTCATCGAAGGGCTTGTTCACGGCTGCTTCGATGCACTGAATGTTATATTCCGGGGCGAGGAAGCCGCGCGTCTTGCGGGCGATGGACTTGCGGAAGTTTTCGAAGATTTCCGGCTTGCCGCGCGCCGCTTCCACCTTGCCGTTCATCTCGCGGACTTTTTTCAGCGGGCGGTTTTCGGCGACCACTTTCTTGGCGAAAGCAATGGCGCCCTCGCGCAGCTTGCCTTCTTCGGCCAGCTCATCGACGAGGCCCATTTCAAGGCACTTTTTCGCGGGCACATGCTGGCCGGTCGTGACCATTTCCAGCGCCTTTTCCGGGCCGACGATGCGGGGCAGGCGCTGCGTGCCGCCGGCGCCCGGCAAAAGGCCGAGGTTCACTTCCGGCAGGCCGCATTTGGCGGAGGGAACCGCCACGCGGTAATGGCAGGTGAGCGCGACTTCCAGGCCCCCGCCGAGCGCGGTGCCGTGAATGGCGGCAATGACGGGAACGGAGGCGTTCTCGATCATATCCTGCGCGTCGAAGAGGCTGGGGCCCGTCGGCTTCTTGCCGAATTCGGTAATGTCGGCGCCGGCGATGAAGGTGCGCCCGTCGCAGATCAGCACGATGGCTTTCACGGCGCTGTCGGCGGCCGCTTTTTTGATGCCTTCGAAAATCCCCTCGCGTACCGGCGCGGACAGCGCGTTTACGGGGGGCGAATTCAAGGTAAGGACGGCAATCTCGCCTTCCGTGGACAGGTCGGCGACGTCGTTGATATTGCCCATGACGCATCTCCCATTATTGGTCGTTGAAATTGCCGGGATTGTAGCCAGTTTGAGCCTGAGAGCCAGCCCTGCTTTCCCCTGCGTTTGGGCTCTATGTCGCTCATTTGCGCACACCGGCTTTGCGTGTGCGTACAGAGACAGCGCCCTTCCCGAATCTTCCGCTTGCCATGATAGGATTTCAGCCGTTTTCGCATGGGAGTGATCCGGTGGACGCGCAGATCAAAAAGAGAACCAAGGCCGGCAAGGGGCGCCCGCGCGTAAGTGCCGCCGCGCCTTCGGATGACCCGCGCCGTGATATTCTGGCCGCTGCCGCGCGGCTGTTCCGCCAGCACGGCATTGCCGGCGCGTCGGTGCGCGAAATCGCGCAGGAGGCGGGGCTGCGCAAGGCTTCGCTTTACTACTATTTCCCCTCCAAGCAGGACATCGTGCATGCGATGGCGGAAGATGTGCTGGTTCCGGCACTTGCTTTGCAGAAGCGGTTGAGTGCGGCGGCGCTTTCAGAGGCCGCCCGCCTTTATCTCTACCTTCGCCGCGATGTTCTTCAGCTTTGCAGCGCCCCTTACGATTGCACCTGGCTCATCGCGCAAGGCGATCTTGGCGATGAAAAAATGCAAGCCTATTGGCAGGAACGGGAAAAGCTCCTTCGCTGGCTCGCCGCGCGTGTGAAAAGCGGGATCGCGAAAGACGAGTTCTTGCCGCTCGATGTGAACACAGCCGCGCAGGCTTTGCTCGCGGCGACTGAGGGCGCCTCGGCCTGGGTTGACCGGGCGAATGAACGGAAATCCGTACGCCAAGCCGATGAACTGGCCAGCCTCATGCTGCGCGGCCTTCTCGCCCCGGGCAAAACGGTTGCGGATGTGAAAGCGGAAGCGGAAACGACCCGTATCTCTCTGGAAAGCTAAGGTTTTCAGCGCCTATCGATTGCCGGTTGACGCGGCGCCTCGCTCATCTTATTTTCGACCGATCGGTTGAAAATAAGATGAGCCGTAAATGAATATGCAGGACTTGCTGGCGCGGGGGCGCAAGGCCGTGCCTCCCCGTTTGGCGGCGGCGTCGTCGCTGCCGCCCGGTTTTTACACTTCCAAAGATGTCCATGCGCTTGAAGTGGAGCGCGTTTTCCGCCGTCATTGGCAGGCCGTGGGCCATGTGAGCGAGGTGCCCGAGCCGGGGTCATATTTCCGTTTCGATCTTGCGGGCGAGCCGCTGCTTATCGTGCGCGGCGCAGACGGCACTGTGCGCGCGCTTTCAGCCGTTTGCCGCCATCGCTGGATGCTTTTGAAGGAAGATGCGGGCAAGGCGGCTTCCTTTTCCTGCCCGTACCACAAGTGGACATACGCATTGGACGGCAAGCTCATTGGCGCGCCTTTGATGGAAGGGGCAGAGGGTTTTGCAAAAGAGAACTGCGCGCTTCCCTCTTTTGCGTGCGAAATCTGGAACGGGCTGATTTTCGTCAATCTGGACGGCACAGCGCCGCCGCTTCGCGAGCAAGTGGCGCCATTGTCGCTGGAGCTTGCGCCCTGGCGTATGGAGGAAATGGAACTCGTGGGACGGCTCGATTTCGGCCAGGCCTATAATTGGAAAGTGTTGGTCGATAATTTCATGGAGGCCTACCATCATTTCGCGATCCATCCGGAAACCTTCGAGACGCATTATCCGGCGGCTATCACCTATGTCGATGATGCCCAGGGCCCCTTTGCGGCTTTGCGTATTCCGCATAAAGGCAATGAGCAAGCCGAGACGCTTTTCACGCCCCTTCCCGGTATTCCCGACAAGGCGCGGCGCTCGTTTTCGGTTTTCAATGTCTATCCATCCTGCCTCTTTGCGGTATTGGCGGATGCGGTGATCTTCTACCGGCTCAAGATCGAGACCGAGGCGTTCTTCCAGCTATCGATTTATCTTCTCGTTCATCCGCGCTCGCTTGATGTGGAAGAGGCCGAGGCGCGGAAGGAAATTTTTCTTGAGGCGACGCGCGCGGTTCACCATGAAGACATCATTGCGTGCGAGGGCGTCCAGAAAGGACTGGCGAGCGGTTCGGCCAGTCCTGGCCGTCTGAGCCATCTGGAAGCTGCGATCCATCAGCATCAGCGCTGGCTTTTGAGCGAGCTTGAGCGGGCGTGACGCTGCGTCGCTTGGGAACGCGCGGATTTCCGCCGATTTTTCCGTGGCTCGCCGCTGGCGGCCCGCCCGTCCGGCTGCTAGTCTCCCGGCCAATAAGAAAGCAGCATCAGGGAGCATGCGTCACGTGAAACCCGAGGACGAAATTCAGGCGGTCCGCGAAGGCTTCGCCAAGGGCGGCTATATTTGCGACAAGCAGATCGCCACGTCGATTTTCCTTTCCCGGAAACTGGGCAAGCCCATTCTCGTGGAAGGCCCGCCCGGTGTGGGCAAGACGGAACTTGCCAAGGCGACGGCGGAGTATCTGGGCCAGGAGCTGATCCGCCTGCAATGTTATGAAGGCGTCGATGAAGCCAAGGCGCTTTACGAATGGAAATACGGCAAGCAGCTGCTTTACACCCAGGTGCTGAAGGAAAAGCTCGGCGACCTGATGGAAGGGACCGTGGGGCTGAAACAGTCCATGGACCGCCTGCACGAGTTCGACGACACGTTTTTCTCCACCGAGTTTCTGGAGCCGCGCCCGCTTTTGAAAGCACTGTGGTCGGAAAAGGGCGCGGTGCTTTTGATCGATGAGATCGACAAGTCGGATGATGAGTTCGAAGCCTTCCTGCTGGAGCTTTTGTCAGACTATCAGATTTCCGTGCCCGAGCTCGGCACGATCAAGGCCAAGAGCACGCCCATCGTGTTCCTGACCTCGAACAATTCGCGCGAGATCGGCGATGCGCTGAAGCGGCGCTGTTTGCACCTTTATATTCCCTTCCCCGATTCCAAACTCGAGAACGACATCATCAAGGCGCGGGTGCCGGATGTGGAAGAGGGGCTGCGCAAACAGCTTGTCGCCTTCGTGCAGGGCCTGCGCACGCTGGAGCTCAAAAAACATCCCTCCGTTTCCGAGACGATCGACTGGGCGCGCACGCTGGTGCTGCTTCATGCCGAAACGCTTGATGCGGAGCTCGTGCGCGATACGCTGAACGTTCTTCTCAAGTTCCAGGACGATATCGAGAATGTGGACGGGGAAATCAACGCTCTGACCACGCAGGCGCAAAAGGCGAGCGCATAGCCGGCGCCGGGGACGAGACCATGAGCGAGGTTCTGACCGAATTTATCCGGGCGTTGCGGGCGGCGGATGTGCGCGTGTCGATATCGGAAAGTATCGATGCGGGGCGCACCGTTGAGCTTGTGGGCTTTGATAACAGGCAGGTGCTCAAACACTCGCTCGGGCAAGTGCTCGCGAAAACCGAAGAAGAAAAACTTTCTTTCGACGAAACTTTCGACAAGTTCTTTGCCTTCGATCAGTTCAAGCCGCCGCCGAAGCGCGAAGACGGCCCCGGCCAGGCGAAAGATGGGGAGGGCGAAGGCGAGAAAAGCGAGAGCGGGCAAGACGCGCCGAGCGATGGCGAAGGCGGCGAAGAAGGCGGGGCCCCATCCATGCCCGGCCAAAGCTCCGGCGGTGATGGCGGCGCGCCGCAAGGGGCCCAATCAGGGGGCAAGCCCGGCGGCGGGCCGGTCAATGAGGGAGATGTACGGCAAGCAGGCCCCAATGCCCCCGGCGGGCAGAACCTTCTTGAAATGCTGGAGGCGGGCGATGCCGCCGCCCTGCAAATGGCGCTGGCGGAGGCGGCCCGGCGCACGCAGCTCAACCGCATCCGGCTTTTCACGCAGCGCGGCATGTATGTGCGGCGCATTCTGGAGGAAATGGGGCTCGAAACGCTCGATCAGGCGATTGAGACGGCGGAGCGCGAGGGCACGGAGGCGGGCGATGCGCGCGGGCAGGAAATCCGCGAGATGCGCGACGGCTTGCGCGCGCAGGTGCGCGATTATGTCGAGCAGCAGCTTGAGCTTTATACCGCCAATGCCGGTAAGCGGCTACGCGAGGAAGTGCTCTCCCAGGTGCGTCTTTCCAATGTCGACCATAGGGACGCCAAGGTTATCCGCCAGCTTGTGAAGAAGATGGCGAAGAAGCTCATCGCGCTCAATTCGCGGCGCAAGAAACGCACGCTGCGCGGCCAGCTCGACGTGCGCAAGACCATCCGTAAAAACATTGAGTATGACGGACTGCTTTTCGACATCGTCTGGAAAAGCGAGAAGGTGGACCGCCCGAAAGTGATGGCGATCTGCGATGTCTCCGGCTCGGTGGCGCAATATACGCGCTTCCTTCTGATGTTCCTTTACAGCCTCAGCGAGGTTTTGCCGCAAGTGCGCGCCTTTGCTTTTTCCGGCCGGCTGGGGGAAGTGACGGACCTCTTCGAGAAGGAGGGTATCGAGAAGGCGATTGCCGAGACCATGCATGTGCATGGCGGCGGGGCGACGGATTACGGCATGGCGCTGGAAGATTTCGCCGATCTCGCTCTTGATGATGTCGATCATCATACGACGGTGATCATGCTGGGGGACGGGCGCTCGAATAACGCCAACCCGCGCGCCGATATTCTCGACAAAATCCATGACCGGGCCCGGCGCGTCATCTGGCTGAACCCGGAGCCGAAATCGCTCTGGAATACGGGTGACAGCGTCATGCGCTCCTTCACTCCCCACTGCGACCGGGCGCAGACCTGCGCTTCCCTCAAAGACCTGGAGCGGGTGGTGAGCGAGCTGTTGCGCACGGCAGTTTAAGAGCCAAATCAAGCGCTTACGCAGGCCCCTGCCGGAACGTTTGGCGTGACCGCCAGTGCCGATTATGATCGGGGCGGGACTTGGCGAGATATGCTGCCGGGTCGAAGCGGGGGCCGCTTGCCGGTATTTCAGCATCGATCCGCGATACCGCCTTATGAAGGGTTCTCCGGCCCGATCCCTGCAAGGGGAAGGGCCTGGAAGGCTTTAGGGGCAGCGCTGTGCCGGTGTGGGACAGGCGGGCCCCGCATTGGATATGGGGACTGGACAGGATGACCAGGGGGGCAAGCGCCGCCTGCGCTAAAAGCGCGGACAGGGTGCGCGCAGACAGCGTGCGCGTAGACAGGGCGGCAAAGATCAAGCGGGCTGCATTTGCGCTCTTGGCTTTGGGCGGCGCGCTTTTCTGGGCGTCCGCCACCCGCGCGGAAGTGGCCGATTATCTACCGCTTGCCCGGCCGGCGCCTTCCGATGCCATTCTTTCCAAACCGATCCGCGAGCCCGGCGATCCGGGCGGGGCGGGCCAAGTGCTTCCCGCGCCCGATTATAGCGCCCGCAAAAAATTCAATGTCGTGGTGCTGGGCGATTCGCTCGGCGACGGGCTTTGGGCGGGGCTTTACCGCGTCTTGAAAGGCGACAAGCGCTTTGAGGTGATCAAACGCTCGAAAGTCGCCTCGGGGTTTGTGCGCTCGGAATATTACGACTGGAACGCGAATGTCGAGCGGGTGCTCGATGAAGAGCGGGTCGATATTGCCGTCGTGATGATCGGCACGAACGACCGGCAGGTCATCGTCAACGGCAAGGGCGAGCGTTATCCGCTGCGCGCCAGGGGCTGGGAAAAGGAATACCGCGAACGCATCCGCCGCTTCACCGCCTCGCTGCAGGCGCGCGGGGCCTATATTTACTGGGTCGGCATTCCGGTCATGCGCTCGGCGCGGTTTGGCGGCGACATGCAATATTTCAACTCGATCTACCGCGAGGAAACGGCGCGCGCGGGCGTACCTTTCGTGCCTACCTGGAAGGCGCTTGCGGGCGCCGATGGCGCCTACACCGCTTATGGGCCAGATTTGCGGGGGCGGGAAAAATTGCTGCGCGCCGATGACGGCATTCATTTCACCCTTGCCGGTTATCAGGTGCTCGCCTCTATAGTAGCGGATGCGATTAAAACCGATATCGATAAGGGCTATGTGCGCCTCGATGCGCCGGCCGGGAAGTCCCCGCAAAGCGCGGCTCTCGCTGAGACTGAGGGAGGTGTGCCGGCCGAACCTCAAACGCTCGCTCAAGGACATGAGGAAGACGCCTCTATCGATGGGGCCCACGGCGCTGAAAGCGAAGTTCAAAGCGCCCGCGCTGCGCCAATCGAGGTGCCGGAGCTGCGACCCGGCCGTGCCGACGATTGGAGCTGGCCGCTGCGCTAAAGCCGCTCTCGCTCTTCTTCTCGTTTTAACGCTCAGCGCCTGCGTTTCGCAAAGTTGCGGCCCGGCGCCCGCGCCTGCGCCCGGTCTTGCCGCCTTTTACAGCGCATTGGGTGAGCTTGAGAACGGCACGCGCACCCGCGCGGTTTCCATTCTGCATCTCGGCGACAGCCATATCGCCGCCGATAGGTTCAGCGGCGATCTTGCCGCGCGCTTTCAGGTCCGCTTCGGCGATGGCGGGCGCGGGCACTTTCCGCCCGCCGAGCCTTTTCCTTATTTCGCGCGCCAGGGCTACGAGGTGTCGGCCTCGGAGGGCTGGCACATTGCCAACAGCCAGCGCCCGGACGCGCCAGGGCCTTTCGGCCTGACCGGTATCCGCGCGCAGAGCGGCTCGGCTGCGGACTTTATGCGCCTTGCCGCGCGGGCAGGGGCGTTTTCTTCTTTCGCCGTGGACGTTTGGGGCGCACCTGAGGGCGGCTCTTTTCAGCTTTTCCTCGATGGAGAAGAGGCGGGGATTTTTTCCAGCAAGGGCCACGGGCTCATCCGCGTTGCGCTGAAAGGCGGAATGGCCAGCCGGGCGGAACTGCGCCCCATGGGCGACGGGCCGGTCACGGTGCTTGGCTGGGGCAGCGCGCCGGCCGCGCGCGGCGTTCTCTATGAGGCACAGGGCATTCCGGGCGCGCGCCTTTCCATCCTGGAGCGCTGGGACGAGGATGTTTTGCGCGCCGAGCTTGAGGCGCTGAAGCCCGATCTCATCATTCTCGATTACGGCACGAATGAAGGCTTCGATGATGCGCTCTCGCCCGTTCAGTACAAGCGCCTGCTCGGGCAGACATTGCGCCGGCTCGGCGAGTGGGCGCCGGGCGCCTCCCTTGCCGTTATCGGCGCGCGCAGCGGCGCGCGGCTCCCTTCCTATCTTAAAACCGGGGCGGAGCGGCGGACTTATCCTTGCGTGCCGCTGGCGCTGAATGAGAAAGCGAAATATCCGGCGCTCCTCGCGCAGGAAAGCCCGGTGCTCGCCCGCTGGCACGCGCCGCCTTCTTTAGGCGCGGTGCGCGCCGCGCAGGAAGAGGCGGCGGCTGCGGAAGGCGCTTTCTTTTGGAACGCGGCGACGGCTATGGCGGCGGGGGAGGGCGCTGCCTGCGCCATCCACACCTGGGTGCTGGCCGAACCGCCGCTGGCCTATTCCGATCATGTGCATTTGACCCCTGCAGGCGCCGAGCGGCTGGCCGCGCGTTTCTGGGAGGCCTTGATGGGGCCTTATGAGGCCGCGCAGTGCCGGGCGCGGGGCGCGGGAAACGCGCTTTTCTGAGCGGGCCGCGCCATTAACCAAAATGTCACGCGCCTGTTGCGAAAAGGCGCGCCAAGCCTGACAATCTGGGCTCCGTCATGCCCCCTGACGGTTAATGTAGCGCGTAACATGTGTCAGGCGGCGGATGCTTTTCCCAACTTTCGAGTTTGGCGTTTTTTTTCTCGTTGTCTTCGCGGTGGGCTGGGAGCTCCGCCGCGATCCGAGTTGGCGTAAGCTTTTTCTCGTTGGCGCGAGTTACTTTTTCTATGGCTGGTGGGACTGGCGCTTTGTCGGCCTTCTGGTCTTGTCCTCGACCATCAATTTTTCCGCCGGCTGGCTGCTCGACAGGCTGGGCCGGCCTTCCATGCGCAAAACCGTGGTGGCGCTCGCCGTCATTCTCAATCTGAGCATTCTCGGCTTCTTCAAATATTACGGCTTCTTCCTCGACAGTTTGCGCGTGCTTCTGGAAACGCTCAATCTGGAGCGGGATCTGCCTTTCATGCAGGTCATTTTGCCGGTGGGGATTTCCTTCTTCACTTTCCAGGGCATTTCCTATGTGGTGGATGTCTACCGGGGGCATGTGCGCGCCTCGCACTCGGTGCTGGATGTCTTTCTCTATATCTCGTTCTTCCCGCAGCTTGTCGCCGGGCCCATTGTGCGCGCGGCGGATTTCCTGCCGCAGCTCGACGAGACACCGCGCCTGACGCGCGCCATGGGCGCGATCGGCGTGGTGCTGATTCTTTCCGGTCTCATCAAGAAGATGGTGATCGCCAATTACCTGGCGAGCGAGCTCGTGGACCCGGTCTTTTTCGATCCTTCCGTGCTCGGCGGCGCGGATCTTCTGATCGGGGTTTACGGCTATGCGGTGCAGATCTATTGCGATTTTTCCGGCTATTCGGATATCGCCATCGGGGTCGCGGCGCTGCTTGGCTATAAGTTCTCGGAAAATTTCAATCAGCCTTACCGCGCCTCGTCCTTACAGGATTTCTGGCGCCGCTGGCATATTTCCCTCTCCACCTGGCTGCGGGATTATCTTTACATTCCCCTGGGCGGGAACCGGGGCGGGGGTTTTGCCACCTATCGCAATCTCTTTTTGACGATGTTTCTGGGCGGGCTCTGGCATGGAGCGGCCTGGACTTTCGTTTTCTGGGGCGCGTTTCACGGCGCGGCGCTTGGGATCGAGCGTTTCGCCCGCCAGAAGCTGAACGCCCTTGCCCCGCCTGCGGGGGAGGAGCCCGGCTATATCACCCGCCTCTCGCGCCCGCTCAACCGGGTGCTGGGCGTCATCGTCACGTTCCATCTCGTTTGTTTTGCCTGGATTTTCTTCCGGGCGGAAAATTTCACGCTGGCGTCGACCTATGTGACGGGGCTCGCCGACTGGTCGGTGCCTTCGCTTTATGTGACGCCCTTCATTGCGGCGCTGATCGCGGGCTCGCTTTGCTTCCAGTTCACCCCGCCGAAGCTTGCCGAATGGCTGGCGCGCCCGCTTGAATATGCGCCTTCCGCCGTCTTGGGACTGGTGCTCGGGCTTGGTATCTTTCTTATCTGGGCTGCGGCGCCGGCAGGCGTTGCGCCGTTCATCTATTTCCAGTTCTAGGCGGGCTGGAGACATGAGGATGCAGGGGCTATGGGACAGGATATAGCGCTTTCCAATCCGGGCGATATCGTGCCGCAAAACCAGGCGCTGGCGACGACCGACCGGGTGATTTTTCAGAACGGTGAAGTCGAGCAGGGCTGGGAAGCGGTGCCGCGCGGCTTCCTGCGCGAAGAACGGGAGACCCATTATCAGGTCGGCCGCCTCTGGCGCGCGCTTATTATCGCCGCCGCCGTGCTTGCGCTTTTGAATAGCGGGCGGCTCGTCACCATGGTGAGCGGGCTTTCCGTCGGCCCGGTGGAAGACACGGTGATCGTCATGTCCGAGACCTGGCACGAGCAGATGAACGAGCGCGGCCTTGCCCAATTCGCCGAAGAGGTGCGCGCCAAGATCGATGCCTGGCGCGCGGCGACTTGGGAAGATGTCGAAGAAGACCTGCCTGCAGGTGAACGCGAGGGCGCATTGCTGCGCGGCACGCAAAGCGGGGTTTAGACGGCCTACTGTTTACGCAAAGAAAAAGCCCCGCTTCGGATGAAGCGGGGCTTTTGCGTTTCTTAGCTTGCCTTAGCGGGGCAGGTCGCTCTTGCCCATCAGGGCGAGGTCGACCTCGCAGGCGCATTGGCGGCCCTCACGGATGGCCCAGACGACCAGCGACTGGCCGCGGCGCATGTCGCCGCAGGTGAAGATCTTCTCGCGGCTGGCCTTGTAGCGGATCGTGTCCGCCGCCACATTGCCGCGCGGGTCGAGCTCGACGCCGAGCTCTTCCAGCATGCCTTCATGGACGGGGTGAACGAAACCCATGGCAAGCAGCACGAGGTCGGCTTTCAGCTCGAATTCCGTGCCCGCGATGGGTTTCATATTCTCGTCCACATGCACGCAGTGCAGCTTTTTTACCTGACCGTCTTCGCCGGTGAATTTCTGCGTCATCACCGCAAATTCGCGCTCCGCCCCTTCCTGCTGGCTGGAGGAGGTGCGCAGCTTCAGCGGCCAGTCCGGCCAGGTCAGGAGCTTGTTCTCCATCACGGGCGGCTTTGGCATGATTTCAAGCTGCGTGATCGACAGGGCGCCCTGGCGGCGCGAGGTGCCGATGCAGTCAGAGCCCGTATCGCCGCCGCCGATCACGACGACATGCTTGCCGCCTGCCAGGATCGGTTCGACATTGTCGAGCGGTTCCTCGGAGACGCGGCGGTTCTGCTGCGGCAGAAAGTTCATGGCAAAGTGAATGCCATGCAGGTCCCGGCCTTCGATGGGCAGATCGCGCGGATGCTCGGAGCCGCCGGAAAGAATGACCGCGTCATATTCCTTTGTCAGCTCCTCGGCTTTCTTGTCGACACCGATATGCACATTGCAGTGGAAGGTCACGCCTTCGGCCTTCATCTGCTCGATGCGGCGGTCGATATAGTGCTTTTCCATCTTGAAGTCGGGAATGCCGTAGCGCAGCAGGCCGCCGGCTTTCGCGTTCTTCTCGTAAAGATGGACATCGTGACCGGCGCGGGCAAGCTGCTGGGCGGCGGCAAGGCCAGCGGGGCCCGAACCGACGACGGCGACTTTCTTGCCGGTCTTGAATTTGGGCGGCTCGGGCTTTACCCAGCCTTCTTCCCAGGCGCGGTCGATGATCGCGCATTCGATGGTTTTGATCGTCACGGGCTTGTCGATCAGGTTGAGCGTGCAGCTTGCCTCGCAAGGGGCAGGGCAGATGCGGCCCGTGAATTCGGGGAAGTTGTTCGTCGACTGCAGGTTATGGAACGCCCGTTTCCAATCGTCGTGATAGACGAGATCGTTGAAATCGGGGATCTGGTTGTTCACCGGGCAGCCGCTATGGCAGTAGGGGATGCCGCAATCCATGCAGCGCGCCGCCTGCTCGCGAGTTTTCTCTTCCCCGAGCGGAATGACGAACTCTTTATAGTTGCGGATACGGTCGCTGGCCGGCTTGTAGCTGCGGTCCTGGCGATCGATCTCAAGAAAGCCTGTAATCTTTCCCATACTTACTCTCCTGCTGCCGCAAGTTTCTGTTCTTCCTTGCGCTGAGCGGCGAGCTCAAGCAAGGCGCGGCGGTATTCGACCGGCATGACCTTGCGGAACTTGGGCAGATACTCGTCCCATTTTTCCAGGATGGCCTTGCCGCGTGCCGAATTGGTGTAGTGCACGTGGTTCTCGACGAGCTGGCGCAGGCGTTCGGCGTCGAAACGCGTCATGTCGCCGAGAATGTCCACCCGGCCATGGCCTTCCAGATCGCCCGTCTGATGGTGCGAATTGACCATGGCTTCGTCTTCCGCTTCCACCGGTTCCAGTTCGACCATCGCCATGTTGCAACGGTCCTCGAACATGCCGTCTTCATCGAGCACGTAAGCGATCCCGCCGGACATGCCGGCCGCGAAGTTGCGGCCCGTGGAACCCAGAACCACAACGACACCGCCCGTCATATATTCGCAGCAGTGATCGCCTGCCCCTTCCACCACGGCAATGGCGCCGGAGTTGCGCACGGCAAAGCGCTCGCCCGCCACGCCGCGGAAATAACATTCGCCTTCAATGGCGCCGTAAAGCACCGTGTTGCCGACGATGATGCTCTTTTCCGGCACGATCTTTTTGGCTTCGGCCGGCGGATAGACGACGAGGCGGCCGCCCGACAGGCCCTTGCCGACATAGTCGTTCGCTTCGCCTTCCAGCTCGAGCGTGACGCCGCGCACCACCCAGGCCCCGAAGCTCTGCCCCGCCGTGCCTTTGAACTTGGCATGGATCGTGTCCTGGGGCAGACCGGCGTGGCCGTAGCGCTTGGCGATTTCGCCGGAGAGCATGGTGCCGATCGTGCGGTCGGTGTTTCTCACCGGCAGATCGATCTGCACCGGCTTTTTCTCTTCGATGGCCGGTTTTGCGAGCTCGATGAGCTTGCGGTCCAGCACGTCGTCGATCATGTGCGTTTGCGGTTCGCACTTGTAGATGTTCACGCCTTCGATCGTTTCAGGCTTGGTGAAGAGCTTCGTGAAGTCGAGCCCTTTCGCCTTCCAGTGTTCGATGGCGGCGCGCTTGTCGAGCACCTGCATCTGGCCGACCATTTCATTGAAGGTGCGGAAGCCGAGCTCGGCCATCAGCTCGCGCACTTCTTCGGCGACGAAGAAGAAGTAGTTGATGACGTGCTCCGGTGCGCCGACGAAACGCTTGCGCAAGACCGGGTCTTGCGTGGCAACGCCGACCGGGCAGGTGTTGAGATGACACTTGCGCATCATGATGCAGCCGGCGGCGATGAGCGGGGCGGTGGAGAAGCCGAATTCATCGGCCCCCAGAAGCGCGCCCACGACAACGTCGCGGCCGGTGCGCAGCCCCCCGTCCACCTGCACGGCGATACGGCCGCGCAGACGGTTCATCACCAGCGTCTGGTGCGTTTCGGCCAGGCCGATTTCCCACGGGCTGCCCGCATGTTTGATGGAGGTCAGCGGGCTTGCGCCGGTGCCGCCTTCATAGCCGGAAATCGTGACATGGTCCGCGCGGGCCTTGGAGACGCCGGCGGCAACGGTGCCGACGCCGACTTCCGAGACCAGCTTCACGGAAATGTCCGCGGCCGGGTTCGTGTTCTTCAGATCGAAGATGAGCTGTGCCAGGTCTTCGATCGAATAGATGTCGTGGTGCGGGGGCGGGGAGATGAGGCCCACGCCCGGCGTTGAATGGCGCACCTTGGCGATGACGCTGTCGACCTTGTGGCCGGGCAGCTGGCCGCCTTCGCCGGGCTTTGCGCCCTGCGCCATCTTAATCTGGATCATGTCCGAATTGACGAGATATTCCGTCGTCACGCCGAAGCGGCCGGAGGCCACCTGTTTGATGGCGGAGCGCATGCTGTCGCCATTGGGCATGGGCGTGAAACGGTCGACTTCTTCGCCGCCCTCGCCGGTATTGGACTTGCCGCCCAGACGGTTCATGGCGATGGCGAGTGTCGTGTGCGCCTCGCGGGAGATCGAGCCATAGGACATGGCGCCCGTTGCAAAGCGGCGCACGATATTGGCCGCCGGTTCCACTTCATCGAGCGGGACGGGCTTGCGGCCTTGTTCTTCCGCGCTCTTTAGGCGGAAAAGGCCGCGAATCGTGAGCATGCGTTCGTTCTGCTCGTTGATGCGCTTGGCGAACTCGCGGTACTGCTCCTGGCTGTTGCCGCGCACGGCATGCTGCAGGTCGCGCACGCTGTCGGAGGTCCAGGCATGTTCCTCGCCGCGGATACGCAGATTGTATTCCCCGCCCACTTCCAAGCTGTCGGCGAGCACCGGTGAGGCGCCGTAAGCTTCGGCGTGGCGGCGGACGGTTTCCTCGGCCACTTCATCAAGCCCGATCCCCTCGATCGTGGTCACCGTGCCGTAGAAATAGCGCTTCAGGAAGCTCGTGGAGAGGCCGATCGCATCGAAAATCTGGGCGCCGCAATAGGACTGGTAGGTCGAGATGCCCATCTTGGACATGACCTTGAGAATGCCCTTGTTGATCGCCTTGATGTAGCGCTTCTGGGCGTCGCTCTGGGAAAGTTCCTGCGGCAGATCGCCGGCCTGGCGCATCTTCTCCAGCGTCTCGAAAGCCAGATAGGGGTTGATGGCCTCGGCGCCGTACCCGGCCAGGCAGCAGAAGTGATGCACTTCGCGCGCCTCGCCCGTTTCCACCACAAGCCCGACCGAGGTGCGCTGTTCGGCGCGGATCAGATGATGATGGACGGCGGAGGTGGCAAGCAGCGCGGGAATGGCGATGCGGTCCTTGCCCACCTTGCGGTCGGACAGGATGATGATGTTGTCGCCTTCTTCCACCGCCTTGCAGGCTTCATCGCACAGCCGGTCGAGTGCGGCTGCCATGCCGGCAGCGCCTTCGGAGGCGGGGTAGGTGATGTCCAGCGTGATGGTCTGGAAATGATTGTCCTCGACATCACCGATCTCGCGGATCTTTTCCAGGTCTTCATTCGTGAGAATGGGCTGGCGCACTTCCAGGCGCTTCTGTTCGCTCGTGCCTTCCAGATCGAGCAGGTTGGGGCGCGGGCCGATCAACGAGACCAGCGACATGACGATTTCCTCGCGGATCGGGTCGATCGGCGGGTTCGTCACCTGCGCGAAGTTCTGCTTGAAATAGGTGTAGAGCAGCTTCGAGCGGTTGGAGAGCACGGAGATGGGCGTGTCGGTGCCCATCGAGCCGATGGCTTCCTGGCCGGTCTCGGCCATGGGCGACATCAGGATCTTGATGTCTTCCTGGGTGTAACCGAAGGCCTGCTGCATATCGAGCAGGTTCTCGGGCGCCACATGTTCGAATTCCTTCACCGGCTCGGGCAGGTCTTCGACATAGATCTGCGTCTTGTCGAGCCAGGCCTGATAGGGGTGCGACTTGGCAAGCTGCATCTTGATCTCGTCATCGGAGATGATGCGGCCTTCTTCCAGGTCGATGAGCAGCATCTTGCCGGGCTGCAGGCGCCATTTTTCCACGATGGTGGATTCTTCGGCCGGCAGCACGCCCATTTCCGAGGCCATCATGACCGTGCCGTCTTCCGTCACATAATAACGGGCCGGGCGCAGGCCGTTGCGGTCCAGCGTCGCGCCGATCTGGCGGCCGTCGGTAAAGGCGACGGCGGCAGGCCCGTCCCAGGGCTCCATCAGGGCGGCGTGGTGTTCGTAGAAAGCGCGCCGCTCCGGGTCCATGAGCGTGTGGCCGCCCCAGGCTTCCGGGATCAGCATCATCATGGCGTGCGCAAGCGAATAGCCCGATTCCACCAGCAGCTCGAGCGCATTGTCGAAGCTGGCGCTGTCGGACTGGCCTTCATGGATGATCGGATAGAGCTTGGTCATATCCTCGCCGAACAGCTCCGAGCTCATGGAGCCCTGGCGGGCATACATCCAGTTTTCGTTGCCGCGCTTCGTGTTGATCTCGCCGTTGTGGCAGATCATGCGGAAGGGATGGGCAAGCGACCAGGTGGGGAAGGTGTTCGTCGAAAAACGCTGGTGCACGAGGGCGAGCGCGGAGACGAAGTCTTCGTTCTTCAGGTCTTTATAGTATTGGCCGACCTGCACCGCGAGCAGCATGCCCTTGTAGCAAAGGGTGCGCGAGGAGAAGGACGGGATATAGAAGAACCGGTTGTTCTCCTCGCCGTCATCGGCATAGACCGTTTTCTCGATCAGCTTGCGAATGACATAGAGCTTGCGCTCGAAGGCGTCCTGGCTGAGGCCTTCGGCGCGCTTGACGAAAAGCTGGCGGTGCGTGGGCTCGGTGGGCTTCACGCTTTCGCCCAGATCGGACGGATCGACCGGCACATCGCGCCAGCCAAGGACGCTCTGGCCCTCGTCCGTCACGGTCTTTTCGGCCAGTTTCTCGATCTTGGCGCGCGCGGCATCGTCCTTCGGCAGGAAGAAGAAGCCGACGCCGTAATCGCCCTCATCCGGCAGCTCGAAGCTCAGATTGGCCGCTTTCGTCTGGAAGAAGGCATGGGGCATCTGCACCAGAATGCCGGCCCCGTCGCCGGCCTTCGGGTCCGCGCCCACGGCGCCGCGATGCTCGAGATTTTCGAGAATTTTGAGACCGTCGGCCACGATCTTGTGGCTTTTCTTATTATGAATGTTAGCCACGAAGCCGATACCGCAGGCATCATGCTCGTTGCGCGGATCGTAAAGACCGCGCGCAGACGGCTGCCCCGCCGGAGGGGTCACGGCCGCCCCGGCACGGTTTCTTGCCTCACCGGGTAGCTGGCTCAAAGAATCGCGATTCTGAGTCATTCCCTAAATCTCTTTCCAAAACTGTCAGCACCAATGGCCCCCGCCCGTCCTTGCCCATATAGGGCGATCGGTCATGCGGGGCGGCGCACCCTAACGGGTTGGCGTTCGATGGCAAGTCCGGCGGGTGCCGTTTTTTGCCTCTCCGCGTCAATTCGCGCATCCCGAACCGCCGGGGCGCCGCTGTCAGAGCCGAACGTCAACGCGCTGCCACGTGTCCTTTGCAGTGCCGTTTTCCGCGGCTTTTTCTGCTGGACGCCCTTAACTTGTTGCCGGAGCCCGGGCGAGGCCTTGTCGGCTGCGGTTTTGCAGCCCTTACCGGCCAGCGGGGATAACCTTTCCCCACCGGAGGCCGGATATTGCCAGAAATACCCCGTCTTGATCAAGCAAATACGACAGGGGTGCTGACCTATAGGCCAAATGCCGGGTTTTCTCGATTAACCATAAGCGAATCAGGCGGGAATCCAAGCGTTAGAGGCGCTCCGGCGTGCCCGGCGCGCTTTCCGGCCCGCCGATATCCCGCAAGAGAAGGGCGGCGGTCAGGTCGCCGGTCACATTCACCGCGGTCCGGCACATGTCGAGAAGGCGGTCCACGCCCAGAATAATGACCATGCCTTCCACCGGAATGTTCATGGAAAGGGCGACGGAACTGAGAATCGCGATGCTCACCCCCGGCGTGCCGGGCGCGCCAATGGAGGAGGCGATAAGCGTGCCGGTGACGATGGCGACTTGGGCGAGGCTCAGTTCCACCCCGGCAAGCTGGGCGAGAAAGAGAATCGCAATGGCCTGATAAAGGGCGGTGCCGGCCATATTCATGGTCGCGCCGAGGGGAATGACGATATTGGCGATATTGCCCGGCACGCCGAGGCGGCGCGCGGTCTGGATGGTGACCGGCATGACGGCGGAGGAGCTGGAAGTGGAAAAGGCGAGAAGCAGGTTGCCGCCCGCCTTTTTGAGAAATTCCGCCGGGCCGGTCTGCGCGAACATACCGGCGATAAAAAGATAAAGTGTAAGCAGCAGCGCCAGGCCAAGCAGCACCGTGCCCACATAAACCGAAATGCCGAGCACCGTATCAAGGCCGATACGGATAACCAGCTGCACCATGAGGCCGAACACTGCATAAGGGGTGAGAAACATCGCCCATTTGACGATGTTCATGGAAATGGAAAGCAGCGCGTCCACCAGCGCCAGAAAGGGCTGGGCGCGCTCGCGCTCCACCTGCATCACGGAAATGCCGATGAGGAGCGCCAGCACCACGATGGCCAGCATATCCCCTTGCACGATGGAGGCGGTGGGATTGGCGGGCAGGATGGCGGCAATCATTTCAGGCAGCGCGGCGACGCCTTTTTCGAGCGGCAGCGCCGGTGCGGCTTCTGCTGCGGCAGATGGCATAGCAGGCGGCGCGGGACTGCTGGCCGCGCCCAGCCCGGCGCCCGGCTTTATCCAGCTTGCCAGAAGAATGCCGCCGGTCGCGGCTGCCGCCGTTGTCGCCAGAATGAAAGTCCCGAGGCGCAGCCCCACCGAACGCAGCTCGGTGCCCGATGCGGCGCTCATCAAACCGGCCACGATCGAGCAGAAAATCAGCGGCACGAGCACCATGGCGATCAGCGCCATGAAGATCTTGGCGGGGAGAGCGAGCCAGAGGCCGATGATTTCCATGCTTCCGGGGGCCAGAAGATCGCTGTTCTGGCTCATGAAAAGCCCGAGCGCGAAGCCCAGCACCATGCCCGCGATCACCTGCGCCCAAAGGCGCGAGGTGATCCAGATGCGCAGCTTGAAGCGCTGTCTGGCAATCCTGATGGGCGTTTCGGCGGTTGGGGACATGTGAAGCCTGTGTGAGGAGGTTAGCGATCCGGCCCGCTCCATACTAAGATGACGCTCAAACACATCAATGAAACAGATCAATAGGGAGATGCGGCATGGCAGAGGCGGCATATAGAATTTTCGGGGCCGAGCTTTCCCCTTATTCGGTGAAGGTGCGCTCTTATTTCCGCTACAAGCAGATCCCGCACGAATGGGTGGTGCGGGATGCGAGCACGCAAGGCGAGTTCCAGAAATACGCCAAGCTGCCGCTCATTCCTCTGGTCGTGACACCGGAAGACGAGGGCTTGCAGGATTCAACGCCCATCCTTGAAAAGATGGAGGCGCGTTATCCTGAACCGGCCATCCAGCCGGAAGATCCGGTGCTGGCATTCATTTCCGCGCTTTTGGAAGAATATGCGGATGAGTGGGGCAATAAGCACATGTTCCATTACCGCTGGACCTATGAGCCCGATCAGATCGCAACCGCCCATAGCATCGCCGCGATGCAGGCGCCGGGGCTCGATGAGGCCCAGACGAAAGCGGTGGCGGACATGGTGCGCGAGCGCATGGCCGGGCGGCTTTATTTCGTCGGCTCTTCGCCCGAAACCGCGCCGCTTATCGAAGGCTCGATGAAAGAAGCAGCAGCGCTGCTTGAGGCGCATCTGAACGGGCGTGCTTATGTCTTTGGCAGCCGGCCTTCCTTTGCCGATTTCGGGCTCTTTGCGCAGTTCTATGAAATGAGCCTCGATCCGACGGCAGGCGCTTATCTGAAAGAAAACCATCCCGGCCTTCTAAGCTGGTCGGACCGCATGCTGGAGCCGGACCCCAAAGCGGGCAAGGAAGGGGGCTTTGAGGCTTGGGAGAGCCTTAAGGAGACGCTTATTCCGTTTCTTACGCGGGAAGTTGGGGCACGCTTTTTGCCCTGGAGCACGGCGAATGCCACGGCGCTTGAAAGCGGGGCGGAACGTTTCGAGGTGGAGATCGAAGGCGGCGTCTTTTCGCAGCAGCCCCAAAAATACCATGCCCGCTCGCTCAAAGCGCTGAAAGAGCGTTACGCGGCTTGTCCGGACCGGGGCCGTCTCGATCCAATCCTTAACGAGACAGGCTGCCTGACCTATTTAACGTAATTCCGCCCCTCGCGGCCCGGGGCCGGGGTTCAGATTCTGTTCAGCCCTGCCATGTAAACTCGTTTTCTCGGTATGCGCCCAGTGCTTTAATCAAGTGCTTTAATTAGGTGCGTTGATTGAAAGCGGTGGGACGCCCGGCTCATAGGCGACGGGAGGACGGTTCGTGTCCGAGGACAATGCGGATGAAATTCTGGCGCGCGCGCATGCGGCCGTTGCGGCGCTGAAAGAAGGTTACCGCGCGCAGCTTGTGCAGGACATCGAAACGCTGCGCGCCTGCCTGCATGCGCTTGAGGGCGAGCAAACCGATGCAGAGGCGCCGCTTCAGGAACTTTTCGTCACAAGCCATAATGTCAAAGGTCAGGCGGGCACGTTCGGCTATGACCTCATCACCTCGATAAGCGAACTTCTGTGCGAGTTTCTGCGCGCCAAGCCGGCGCTCAGCGACGATGTGGTGCTGATCGTGCGCGCCCATGTCGATGCGCTCTCTTTGCTTGTCGATCATGACGTCGAGGGGAACGGCGGTGAGCTGGGCACCGAAGTCGTCGAAAAACTCAAACGCTTGCAGGAAGCGGCCTGACGAAAAATCCAGCGGCCCGCTTCCGGATCAGTGTGTTGCCTTGCGCGGGGGGTGCCCGCCCGCTTGGCGCTCCATCTTGTTCAAAAGAAGCTGCAAGGTGTCTTTCGTTTCCGCTTTGTGGTTGGGCGATGCGGTGTTCTGTTCCGCGCAGGGCTGCGCGGAAACGGCATCATCCGCAGGCAGTGCGATGCGTCCGCGCTCGTGGAGAACGCGGGCGATCTCTGCCAGCAGCAGCGGCAGGTGAATGGGTTTGGAAACGAACCCATCCATGCCCACCTGCAAATATTGCTCTTTCGAACCCTGCATCGCATGGGCGGTCAGCGCGATGATGGGAATATCCGACCAATCTGAATCGGCGGCGCGGATGACCTTGGTTGCGATGACGCCGTCCATTTCCGGCATCTGAATATCCATCAAGACAAGATCGAAGGGTTCGCGGCGCAAATGTTTCACCGCCTCGATGCCGTTTTTTGCAATGGTGAGATTGTGGCCGAGCTTGTCGATGATGGCGCGCATCAGTCTTTGGTTCACGTCATTATCTTCTGCAAGCAGAATATTCATATGCGGCGGGATGGCGGCCAGCGCCTGGCTGGCATCGAGGGGCTTTGGAGCCGGCATGTCTTTCGCCGCCTCCGCCACTTTCAAGGGCAGCGAGACGCGGAAGAGGCTGCCCTTGCCCGGCGTGCTTTCCATCTCGATATCCCCGCCCATCAGGAAAGTCAGTTCCTGGCAAATGGCAAGGCCGAGGCCCGTGCCGCCATGGGTGCGGGAGATCGAGGAATCCAGCTGGGAAAAGCGTTCGAAAAGTTTCGACTGCGTTTCAGGCGCAATGCCGATGCCGGTATCTTCGATGCTGATGACGGCAAGCGCCTCGCCGTTCTCGTTCTTGCGCGCCTCCAAGCGAATGTCGACGCGGCCTTTCTCGGTAAACTTGATGGCGTTGGAGGTCAGGTTGAAGAGGATTTGTCTCAGCCGTGTCGGATCGCCTTCGATAAGGCGGGGCAGGGCAGGGTCGATGTGAGTGTGAAGGGTCAGGTTCTTGGCCGCGGCATTGGGCTGCATGACCCTCACCACGGCTTTGACGATTTCTTCGAGTGCCAGCGGGACCGTCTCCAGTTCGAGCTTGCCCGCTTCCAGTTTGGACAGATCCAGAATGTCGTTGAGGATGACCAGCAGCCCTTCCCCCGATTCCCGGATCGTGCGCGCGTAATTCTTCTGCTCCTGTTCCAGATTCTGTTCCAGAAGCAGGTCCGCCATGCCCAGGATGCCGTTCATCGGGGTGCGTAATTCGTGGCTGATCGTGGCCAGAAAGTCAGATTTTGCCCGGTTCGCCTGTTCCGCGGATTCCTTGGCGCGGATAAGTTCCTGGGCGGCTTGCGCCAATTTCGTCTGCTCATGCTCGAGCTGATGCTGGGTGGTCTGCAGGTCCTGCACGCGCTGTTGCAGCTGCGTGCGGCTTGCCTCGAGCGCTGACTGCGTCGTTTTCGTTGCGGTGATGTCCCGCTCATAGGCGATATAGCCTTCAACCTGCCCGCCTTCGTCCTCGATCGGTTTGACGTGGATGGCGGACCAGTAGCGGTGCGCATTGCGGGTGTAATTGACCGTTTCGATCTCCCGTCCATGCCCCGACTTCATGGCATCGGCCACGGCATCGAAAACTTGCGGTCCGCCCAGGCGGTCTTCGGCAAATTCGGCGATCTTGCGGCCGAGAACGACCTCCGGCTCGTAATCGGTCAGATGCGTGAAGGCCTGGTTGATCCAGAGAATCTTGCCCTCCGGGTCGGTCAGCATCACGCCATATTCGGCATGGCTGGCGGCGAGGGAAAGACGCAAGGTCCGGTCGTCCTGCTCGTCGAGCCGGTGGAGGATAAGGGCGATGATCTGATGCAGCGTGCCGACCGATTGCCGCCGCCCGATCTCAGGTTCAGGCAGGCCGAGCTCAGCGCTTTTGCGCGCGGCTTTGCCGAGCATCTCCTGGAGCGGTTTGATGAGGCGCCAATGGAGGAGGGCGAAAGCAAGGCCGAGCGTAAAAATGGCCATGGCGCTTTGAACGGCAATGAAAGCAAGCAAGCCCGGCGCCGGCCAGAACGTGTAAAAGGTAAATTGACCGATGAGAAGAAGAGCGAAAAGGCCGGCGCACGCGGCGGCGATATAGAGCCGGTCGTTGCGGCCTGCTTTGCGCAACACCGCATCCCAGACTGCCGCTTTCGGCCAGATTTTTCCCTTGCTGGCGAAATGTGCCATATGCATCCCGGCGCTCTAGGCGGCGCACCGCATAGCCCAAAAGACGTTTTCTGCTCTCTAAAGATAGTAAAAGCATTTTAAGGGACACTTAAAACCCTAAAAAAGTCCGGATCTTGCAAGGGCAGGCGCCGGTATTTTGTAATAGAAACTAGCTTTATTGCCGCAGCCTCAAAAGTTCGCGTCATGAGGGCGGCCGCGCAGAAGTAAAAAGGGAGCGCAAAACGCTCCCTTTTTCATGGCTGACATGCTCCCGTTCCGCGGGAGGAAGGCGGTCAGTCGGCGGCCCGGCTTTCGATCGTTTTGGTGCCGCTTTCGCCGCCATGCGCAATGGCGATCTGGCGCGGTTTCATCGTCTCGGGGATTTCGCGGACGAGATCGACATGCAGCAAGCCGTTTTCGAGGCTCGCGCCGCGCACTTCCACATGATCGGCAAGCTGGAAGCGGCGCTCGAAGCTGCGGGTGGCGATGCCCCGGTGGAGCACGCGCACCTTATCGTCCTCGCTCTCGGGCTTTTCTTCCTTGCGGCCGGTAATGGTCAAAAGGTTCTGGCGCGCTTCAATGCCCAGTTCCTCCTGGGAAAACCCGGCAACGGCCATGGAAATACGATACTCGTTCTCGCCGGTGCGCTCGATATTGTAAGGGGGAAAGCTTTGCTGATTGCCTTCCGAGAGCACGGAATCGAGCAGTGAAGCGAGTTGGTCGAAGCCGACCGTGGAGCGGTAAAGCGGGGAAAAATCAAACGCGTTCATAAGAACATCCTCCATTCAAGCGATGATCCTGTGAGATGCCTTAAAGAGCCGCCCTTATGGGCCGGCGGGCACGGCATCCCTCGCGGACCCTTCCGGCGTCCGCGCCTCTAAATATTTGGATCGGTTCCGCCATTTTCAAGCCTGCCCCCTGCCTTGCAGGGGGAGGGGGAGTCTGTAAGATGGCGGCCCGTTTAAAGCGGGCAGAAGACCCGGAACGGGCGAAATCGGGGACAAGGCGGGGGAAATGGGCATGGCCAGGCGGAAATGGACGGGAAAAGCAGGGCGAGCGGCGCTCACGGCAGCGCTCATCTGGGCCGCTTTCCAGCCGGGCGCCGCGCTCGCCGAGAGCATCCGTCTCGGCTCGGCCATCTCGCTGACCGGCAAATATTCCACGAATGGCGATTTCACGCAGAAGGGCTATGACCTGGCCGCCAAGGCGATCAATGAGCGCGGCGGCGTGGAAGTGGCGGGCAAGAAATATACGCTCGAGATCGTCTATTACGATGATGAATCGACCCCTGCCCGCGGTGCCCAGCTTGCCGAGCGGCTGATCGCCCAGGACGGGGTGCAATATATTCTGGGCCCTTACAGTTCCGGCCTCACCAAAGCCATGGCGCCGGTGACGGAAAAATACGGCGTGCCCATGGTCGAGGCGAACGGGGCGTCCGTCTCGCTTTTTACCGAAGGCTACCGGTATCTCTTCGCGGTGCTCTCCACGACCGAACAATATTTGCAGCCGGTGGTCGATCTTGCCGCCAAGGTGGCGGATGACCCTTCGCGTGTGCGTGTGGCAGGCGCTTTCGAGAACGATCCTTTCTCGCAGGATGTGCAGAACGGTGTTCTTGCCGACATCAAACGGCACAGCATGAAAATGGTGATCGAGGACAAGCTGCCGCCGGAGCTCAATGACATGTCCGCGACGCTTGCCAAGGTGCGCGCGCTGCGCCCGGACGTGCTGCTTGTCTCGGGCCATGCGCGCGGGGCGGCGCTCGCGGTGCGCCAGCTTTCCGACATGCGTATCGAGCTGCCGATGGTGGGGCTCACCCACTGCGATTCCGCGCAGATCATCGAGAAGTTCGGCGAGAAGGCGGAGGGCTTTCTCTGCGCGGCGCAATGGGCCCCGGCGCTGAAATATAGCGATCCGCTTTTCGGTTCGGCAGCCGATTTCGCCAGGCTCTATGAAGAGACTTATGGGGCGCCGCCGCCTTATCAGGCAGCCGAATCCGCGGCCGCCGTCATGGTCTTCGCCGATGCGTTCGAGCGGGCCGGCACGCTCGATCCCAAGGCCGTGCGCGATGCGCTGGCCGAAACGGATATGATGACGTTTTACGGGCCGATCCGTTTCGATGAGAGCGGCAAAAATGTCGCCAAGCCCATGGTGCTCTATCAGGTGCAGGACGGCGAATACAAAGTCGTTTATCCGCCCGAACCTGCCGAAGCCGAGCTGCGCTATCCAATGCATGCGCGCTGAGCGGGACCGGATTCCATGATCGATAATTTTCTCCTGCTTTTCGATTATCCGGTGCTCAGCGCCGATCTGGCGCTCAATGGGCTGCTCATCGGCGCGGTCTTCGTGCTGGCAGCTTTCGGCATGGCGCTTGTCTGGGGCGTGCTCAACATCATCAATATCGTGCAGGGTGAGTTCGTGATGCTGGGCGGCTTCGTTGCGCTGATGGCGGCGGAGGCCGGCCTTCCCGTGCTGCTCGGCATTCCCATTGCCGCGCTCGCGCTTTTCATTCTCGGCTGGGGACTTTACCGGCTCGTGATCTTCCGTGTCATCGACCGGGATCTTTTCGTTTCGGTGCTCGCGACCTTCGGCCTTTCCATCGTCTTGCAGCAGCTTTCCAACGAGCTTTTCGGTGCCGATGTGCGCACCCTCGAGGCCGGGCTCGGCACGCTTTTGCTTTTCGACGGGGCGGTGGCGCTTGCGCAGATCAAGGTGCTTGCCTTCTTTCTGGCGCTCGGCCTCGGGCTTTTGCTTTGGCTTTTTCTGAAATATTCCCGCCTCGGCCAGGCGATCCGCGCGACGGCGCAAAACCCGCGCGCCGCGTCCATTCTCGGTATCGATACGGACCGGGTCTATGCCGCGACCTATGCGCTGAATGCCGCGCTGTGCGGGGCGGCGGGCGCGCTTGTCGTCATGGCCTGGGCGATCCATCCCTATATCGGGCTTCCCTACACCGTGCGCTCCTTTCTCATCGTGATCGTTGCCGGTATCGGCAATATTGGCGCGGTGGTGGCAGCCGGGCTTGGCCTCGGGGCCTTTGAAAATGTGGCGGGCTTCATCTTCGGCACGGAATATCAGATCGCCCTCGTCTTCCTTCTTATGGTGCTCGTGCTGGTTTGGCGCAATCTCCGCCTGCAGCGCAAAAGGATGTATCTGAAATGAAGGGACGCGCTGCCAGATATGCCGCGGTCGCCGGGGCGGGGCTGCTTGTCCTTGCCGCGCCGTTTCTCGCGCCCGCCTTCGTCACGCAGTTCACTTTTCTTTGGCTGATGATCGTCTTCGCGCTGACCTGGGATTTGATGGGCGGTCAGCTTGGCTATAATTCCTTCGGCAATATTCTTTTCTTCGGCATCGGCGCTTATGCCTGCGCGGTGTTTCAGCGTGACAGCGGGCTTGGCTATTATGAAGCGCTGGCAATCGGCGCGGCTTTGGGCGGCGTCCTTGCCGCCGCCGCCGCCGCTTTTCTCGGCCTCGGCATCCTGGGCCTCAGGGGGCATTATTTTGCCATCGGCACGCTCGGCCTCGGCATTGCGGCAGGGGAGATTGCCGGGGGCTGGGATTATGTCGGCGCGGGCTCGGGGATGACCGTGCCGCTTTTCCCCGGCGCGCTGGCTGCACGTTCCTTGTTCTTCTATTTCACGCTGGCGGCGCTGGCGCTTGCCACGTTTCTTACTCTGCGCTGGCTTTACGGCACGCGCTTCGGTCTGGCGCTGAATGCCGTGCGCGACGATGAAGACAAAGCCGAAGCCATGGGGCTTTATACGGCGCGGCTGAAAACCGCGGCCTGGAGCCTTTCGGCGTTCTTTCTCGGCATTAGCGGGGCGCTGGCGGGCAATCTCATCGGCTTTATCGATCCGCGCGATGTCGCCTTTGCGGGCGCGACTTACGGGGTTTGGATGGTGCTCATGGCCATTCTTGGCGGCAAGGGCACGCTTTGGGGGCCGGTCATCGGCGCGGCGGTTTTTCACATCACGCAGGAAATCTTCTGGACCTATCTCCTCGGCTGGCAGCGCGTGGCGCTCGGCCTTTTGATCGTCGCCATCGTGGTCTTCTTCCCGCAAGGCATTCTCGGCACGCTGCGGGAAAAATTTCCCGGCCGCTTCGGTTCCAAAGCGGAGGTTCAATGAGCTTGCTATTGGACGTGAAAGGCGTGACGAAACGCTTCGGCGGTGTGGTGGCGAATGATGCCGTCTCGCTCAGCGTGCGAGAGGGTGAGATTGCGGGCCTGATCGGGCCCAATGGCTCGGGCAAGACGACACTCTTCAGCTCCATCGTCGGCGCGCATCCCATCGATGCAGGCGCGGTCCTTTATGAAGGGCGGGATATTTCCGCTTTGCGGATTGCCGAGATCGCGCGGCGCGGGCTCACCCGCACCTATCAGCAAACACGCATCTATGGCCAGATGCCGGTGATCGACAATATGCGCATCAGCGCGCCGGATGTGAAAGAAGGCATCCTGCCGCTTTTCCGCCGGGCGGGGCGGGCAAGCGAGGCCCGCGCGCGCGATCTTCTTTCTTTCGTCGGGCTTTATGAAAAGCGCGATCTTCTGGCGGGCTCTTTGAGCTTCGGGCAGCAAAAGCTTCTAGAATTTGCCATGGCGCTGATGAGCGAGCCGAAATTGCTACTGCTCGATGAGCCGACGGCCGGCATCAACCCGACGCTCATCAACGGGCTGATCGATAGGCTGAAACGTGCGAACAAGGAACTCGGCGTGACGCTTTTCGTTATCGAGCACAATATGCGCGTGATCATGAACCTCGCCGACCGCATCACCTGTCTTGCCCATGGCCAGGTGCTTGCCTCCGGCACGCCGGATGAGGTGCGCGAAGACCCTCGCGTGCTCGATGCTTATCTCGGCGCGCAATAGGGGACAGATATGAGCGCGGATATAATCAGCGGATATGGCGAGGGCGGCACTGAGACGGTTCTATCCGTCGATGCGGTGGCGCGCGAGGCCGAGGCGCTGGGCAGCGGGATCACAAGCGAGGAAGCGCTTTCCTTATGCGCTGGTGAACCGCTTCTTGAACTGAAAGGTTTGAAAGCCGGTTACGGGAAGATGGAAATTCTGCACGGGCTCGATCTTGCGGTGGGCAAGGGCCAGAGTCTTTGTCTCGTGGGCCCCAATGGGGCGGGCAAAAGCACCGTGCTTCATTCCATCTTCGGCTTCACCCGGATCATGGGCGGCAGCATCCATATGGCGGGCAGGGATGTGACCGCGCTCAGCCCGGCGGAAAAACTCGCGAAAGCCGGCATCGCTTATATCCTGCAGGACAATTCCGTTTTCCCCGATATGAGCGTTGAGGAAAATCTTCTGATGGGCGGCTATCTGAAGTCCCGTCCGGCGGAGGCACGCGCGGCGGCGGAAGAAATTTTCGGCAAGTATGAGCGCCTTGCCAAACGGCGGCGCGAGCGGGCGGGCGTTCTGTCGGGCGGCGAGCGGCGGCTTCTGGAAATCAGCCGCGCGCTGGTCATGGACCCGCAGGTGCTGCTTGTCGATGAGCCTTCAATCGGGCTTGAGCCGCGTTTCATCGACATGGTGTTCGAGATTTTGGAAGACCTGCAGAAAAACGAAGGCAAGACCATCATCATGGTCGAGCAGAATGCCAAGAAGGGTCTCGGCTTTGCCGATCTCGGCTATGTGCTTGTCTCAGGCCGCGCGGCACTTGCAGGCAAAGGCGGCGAACTTCTGGAGAATCCGGAAGTCGGGCGGCTTTTCCTCGGCGGCTAGATTTCCATTCAGCTACATGAACCTCATCTAAATCCGCCGTGCCGGGGGCGTTCAGCAAACCGGCATCATTCTTCGCCTGTCTTCAATCACGCAGCAGGCGGAGAAACATCATGAAAAAAATTCTGGCAGCTTCGGGCATGGCATTCATGCTTCTGGGCGCGGCACCCGCCGCTCAGGCGCAAAACAATCTCTTCGGCGATATTCTGGCGCAGGCGATCGCCGCGCATTTGGAAGCGCGCTGGAGCGACGATGACCGCAATTACGGCCATCACGAGCGTGTGACCCAGGTGCGTTCTTTGCCGCGCATGGTGCAGCTTGTCGAAAACCGTTCCGGGGGCCGGGTGACGGATATCGTTCTTTCCCCCAATAACCGCTTTTACAAGCTGGAAGGCTTCGACCGGCAGGGCAGGCCCGTTTCCGCCAAGGCGGATGCGCGCACCGGCGCGCTTTACGATATCAGCCGGGGGCGCGGCCATGTGCACCGCCCGGGCCGTTTCACGCCGATCGATCATATCGTGCGGGATCTGAGGCGCCACGGGTACCGGAACTTCGACCGGGTGGTCTATCAGGAGCGTCAAGGCACCTATCTGGCGCGCGGCCTCGACCGGCGCGGGCGTCCGGTCAATGTGAAAGTCGCGGCGCGTAACGGGCATATTCTCGCCGTAAAACCGGCACGCAATTATAACGGGCCCGCATACGCCAAGGGCGAGCGGCGTCAGTTCAGCCATTGGCGCTCGGGCCTGCAGAAGCAGCATTATTCCCGCTTCACGCAGATCAAGTCTCACGAGGATTATTACGATGTGCGCGCCCGCGACCGGCAGGGCCGGAACGTGCAGCTGAAAGTCTGCGCCTATATGGGCAAAGTGCTGGGGCAGCAATATTATTGACCCCCGGATCGTCACCCCCGGGCTTGATCCGGGGGTCCATTGGGCCGTGCAACACGTTGCTGCTTCTCATGGACCCCGGGACAAGCCCGGGGTGACAGCTTTTGTAAAAGGCGATGGACTGCTTGACGTCAAACACTATGTGTCACCCCGGCTTTATGCCGGGGTCCAAGCAGCTTTATGACTTGCCGCAACCTTAGCTATGGACCCTCGGGTCAAGCCCGAGGGTGACGCGTGAGGGGATGTCCTCTCACCTCAAGGCCGCATCGTGGTTTCGTAAGGCCCAAGGGCGAGGTCGCGGGTGGGGTTTACCCAGTCCAGCCATTCGCACAGCCGCGGGCGGGTCTCGCGCGGGTCGATCAGTTCATGCACGGAAAAGCCTTCGGCGCGTGGGAAAGGCGACTGCGCTGCGGCGAGCTTTTCCTCGATCTCCTGGCGCAGGGCCTCCGGGTCCTCGGCTTCGGCAAGCTGGCGGGCAAAGGCGACGGCGACACCGCCTTCCACCGGCAGCGCGCCGGTTTGCGCGGAGGGCCAGGAGAGAACGTAAGAGTCGGGCGCAAAATGCGCCGCACCCGCCACGCCGAAAACCTTATGGACGATGACGCTCGCCCAGGGCACGCGGCTTTGCATCACCGCTGCAATTGCCGAGGTGCCATAGCGGATCGTGCCCGCCTTTTCCGAGGCCGAGCCGATCATGAAACCCGGCTCATCGACGAAGGAGATGACCGGCAGGTTGAAGGTGTTGCAGGTATCCACGAAGCGGCGCAGCTTCTGGGCCGCATCCGCCGTCATCGCGCCCGCATAGAACATGCAGTCATTGGCGATAACGCCGACACTGTGCCCGTTCAGCCGGGCAAGGCCGGTAATGAGCGAGGGGCCGTATTTTTTCGTCATCTCGAAAAAACTGTCCTTGTCGAGCACGGCCTTGATGATCTGGCGCATCTGAAAAGGCTTGCGCCGTTCCTTCGGCACGATGGAAAGGAGTTTTTCTTCCATGCGCTCCGGGTCGTCTTCCGGTTCCATGGAAGGGGGCAGTTCCCAGACATTGTCCGGCATATAGGAGAGGAAGCGGGCGATCTGGCCGAGCGCGTCTTTTTCGTCTTTCGCCACATTGTCGATGACGCCCGATTTGGCATGGATTTGCGGCCCGCCCAGCTCTTCTTTCGTTACATCCTCGTTCATGGCGCGTTTGACGACGTGAGGCCCGGCAATGATGACCTGCGAGGTCTCCGTCATGACGGAAAAATGCGAGGCGACGAGCCTCGCCGCCGGCATGCCCGCCACGGGGCCGAGCGCGGCGGTCGCAACGGGCACGGTGCCGACCACTTGCGCGATGGAAAGAAAGCGCGCGCGGGCGAAAACCGGATCGCCGGTCGGCCTTGCCCCTTTCCCGCCGGAACCGGCCACCGAGCCGCCGCCCCCTTCATGCAGGCGCACGAGCGGGAGTTTGTATTTAAGGGCCATGTCCTCGGCATAAACGCTTTTGCGCAGGCCCGCCGGGTTGGGCGAACCGCCTTTCAGTGTAAAATCCTCCCCGCCGATAACGACGCGCCGCCCGCCCACTTTGGCAAGGCCGAGCACGTAGTTGGCGGGCTGGAAATCCTTCAGGCTGCCATCTTCGGCAAATTCGGGCACGCCCGCCCCTTCGCCCGCTTCCCGGAAGGAGCCTTCATCGGCAAGCTCGCCAATGCGCTCGCGGATCGTCAGCCGGCCTTTTTCGTGCTGGCGGGCAACGGCCTCCGCGCCCCCTTGCTGTTTGGCAAGCTTCCGGCGCAGGTGAATTTCCTCGACTTCCTTTTCCCAGCTCATCGGCGTTCCTGTTCTTTTCGTCCAATTGTCTGCGTTATTTGCGGATTGGCGCCGAGCCTAGCGGAAAATCCTTTTCTGCACACGTTTGCGGACTTTTCCCGTGATTACGGATTGGGCAGGGAGCGGAAATGGCAAGGGGGTCACACTCGTGTAAATGCCCGCCCGCGAGGCTTGAGAGGGCGCGGGGAAGGTGGTCAGATGGGCAAGGAGAAAAGGCAGGAGCAATGATGGACGACGAGGTAAGCGGCAAGGAGCGCGTGGCGCAGATTCTCGGCTTTCTGGAAGCGGCCTTTGCGGCGGAAGGCGGGACTATCGGCGCGCGGCTGAAGTTCGATTACGGGGCGGATGGCTGCGTCTTCATTGACGGGACCTCTGCCCCGCCTAAAGTACATACCCGCAACGAGGCGGCGGATTGCACGGTCGTGCTCTCGCCGGACGATCATTGGAGAATGCTCAATATGGAGCTCGATCAGACCCAGGCCTTCCGGCAGGGCAAGCTGAAAATTTCCGGCGATCCCATCGTTCCGCTCCGGCTCGGGCCGGTTGTGGCCCGTTATCACGGACGGCGCGCATGAGCGATCTGCGCGCCGCGCCGGTGGAAACGGACGCCAACCCCATGCCGCCGGGCGGTGAAGTCATCTGGCTGACCGTTGGCGCGCGCGCGCCTATGCGCACCATGATCTGGCGCCCGGAAAAGGCGGGCATCGAAAATTGCCGGGGCACGGTATTGCTCCTGAATGGCCGAACGGAATTCATCGAGAAATATTTCGAGGTGATCGGCGAGCTCATCCAGCGCGGTTTTGCCGTGGCCAGCCTCGACTGGCGGGGCCAGGGGCTTTCCCACCGCGCGCTCGGCGATCAGCATTGCGGGCATATCGACGATTTTGCCGCTTTCGACCGGGATCTTGGCGTTTTTCTGGAACAGATCGTCAAACCCTCCCTGCCTTGGCCGTTGATCGGCCTGGGGCATTCCATGGGAGGCAATCTTTTGATGCGGCTTTTGGGGCGCGAGCCCGGCCTTTTGACCTGTGCCGCTTTTTCCGCGCCGATGCTGGGCATCCGCTTCCCCAATGCGCTGATGGGGATGGCCGCGGCGCTGGCGGCCCATGCCGCCGTCGCCTTCGGTAAGGCGGAATCCTATGTGCCGGGCGGCGGGCCGGACATGATGGAAGGGGCGACCTTCGCGGAAAATATCGTCACCCATGACGAGCGGCGTTTCCTGCGCACGATGGGAATTTTGGAGGCGGAGCCGGATTTGAAGCTGGGGTCGCCGAGCTATGGCTGGTTCAAGGCCGCGCTCGCCTCCTGCAAGGAAGTAACGAGGCCGGCATATCTGGGCGGCATTTCCATTCCCGTTCTCATTGCGGTGGCGGGCGAGGATGTGCTGGTGGACAACGCGGCAGTGAAGCGCGCGGCGGACCTGCTTCCCGATTGCCGCTTTCTCGAGATTGCGGGCGCCCGCCATGAAATCCTGATGGAAAAGGACGCGGTCCGCGCCCGCTTCTGGGAGGCGTTCGACCAGCTCACCGAAGAGGCGCTTCAAGGCGCTTAGCGGGCGGCCTTGGCGAGAATGGAAAGCGCCTGTTCATGGGTGCGCTTGTCGCCGGCCGCCACGATCTGCCCGCCTTCCTGCGGGTCTCCGCCGGCCCAGGTGGTGATGATGCCGCCCGCCCCCTCGATAACGGGGATAAGCGCCTGAATGTCGTAAGGATTGAGGGCGGCTTCCACCACAAGGTCGATCTGGCCTGCGGCAAGCAGACAGTAGAAATAGCAATCCCCGCCGAACCGGCGCAGGCGCGCCTTCGCCGAAAGCGCTTCGAACGCATCATGCTCGCCCGCGCCGAAAAAGATCGCCGGGTCCGTTGCGCCCAAGATGGCGTGTTCCAACCCGTCGCAGGGGCGGGTTCTCAAGACACTTTCACGTCCGTGGCGGATCAGCCGGGCCGCGCTGCCGGTGCCGAGGTAAATTTCATCGAGATAGGGCTGGCTCATCAGCCCGACGCGCGGATAGGTCCCGTCATTCAGCGCGATCAAGGTCCCCCAAAGGGGAACGCCCGAAATGAACGAGCGGGTGCCGTCGATAGGATCGATCACCCAGGTGAGCGGGCTTGTCCCCTCTTCCTTGCCGTGCTCCTCGCCGAAAATGCCGTGATCGGGATAGGCGTCTTTCACGGCCCGGCGGATAACCGTTTCCGCGTCGCGGTCGGCGGCGGTCACGGGATCGAAAGCGCCGTCCGCCAGCTTGTTGTCGATCTTCGTGCCATTTCGGAAATGCGGCAGGGTGACGCCGGCTGCAGCCTGCGCAAGGGTCAGCGCAAAGCGGGAAAGCTCGTCTGCCTCAAGATCGCTCAGCTGTGATGGCGGTGCTTTGAACATAGGCTCTCTCCGCAGGTGAGGGGGAAGAATTACGGGAAAGGAGAGGTGAGGGCAAGCCGTGCGCCTTCGCTCTCCCCCAAGGGGGCGAAGGATCGCCGGTCATAGCCCTCTCCCCTTAGGGGAGAGGGTTGGGTGAGGGGGCGGGACTTTTAAGAGGCTTTGGCGCGGCGCTTGCGCTCCACCGGATCGAGGGCGCGTTTGCGCAGGCGGATCGAGTGGGGGGTGACCTCCACCAGCTCGTCATCGTCGATATAGGCAATCGCCTGTTCCAGCGCGATGGGGCGCGGCGGGGTCAGGCGGATCGCATCGTCCTTGCCCGAGGCGCGCACGTTGGTGAGCTGCTTGGATTTGAGCGGATTGACGTCGAGATCGTCGGGCCGCGAATTTTCGCCGATGATCATGCCCCGGTAAACCGGCACGCCCGTGCCGATGAAGAGCACGCCGCGCTCTTCCAGGTTCCAGAGCGCATAGGCAACCGCATCGCCGTCGGAGTTGGAAATCAGCACGCCGTTGCGCCGGCCTTCGATCTCGCCCTTGTAGGGGCCATAGGCCTTGAAGACGCGGTTCATGACGCCCGTGCCGCGCGTGTCGGTCAGAAACTCGCCGTGATAACCGATCAGCCCGCGCGAGGGCGCATCGAAGGTGATGCGCGTCTTGCCGCCGCCCGTGGGGCGCATGTCGGTCATTTCCGCCTTGCGCAGCGAGAGCTTTTCGATGACGACGCCGGTATATTCATCGTCCACATCGACGATGGCTTCCTCGATGGGCTCCAGCTTCTCGCCGTTCGGCCCTTCCTTGAAAAGCACGCGCGGGCGGGAGATCGAAAGCTCGAAACCTTCCCGGCGCATGGTTTCGATGAGCACGCCAAGCTGTAATTCGCCGCGCCCGGCCACTTCGAACGCATCTTTTTCTTCCGTATCGCGGATACGGATCGCCACATTGCCTTCCGCCTCGCGCATCAGCCGTGTGCGGATGACGCGGGACTGCACCTTGTCGCCTTCACGCCCGGCAAGCGGGGAGGTGTTGATGCCGAAGGTCACGGCCAGGGTCGGCGGGTCGATGGGCAGCGCGTCGAGCGGTTTAGTGATTTCCGGCAGCGTGATCGTGTCGGCCACGGTTGCGGTTTCAAGGCCCGAAATGGCGACGATATCGCCGGCCTTGCCTTCTTCCACCGGCTCGCGGGTGAGGCCCCGGAAGGAAAGAACGCGGGTGATGCGGCCGGTTTCCACCGTGCCTTTGCCCGGGCGCAGCGCATGGACGGCCATGTTGGGTTTTGCCGTGCCGGTTTCGATGCGGCCCGTCAGGATGCGGCCGAGATAAGGATCGCTTTCGATCGTGGTCACCAGCATGCGGAAGGGCTTTGCCGCTTCTTCTTCGGTGGCGTTTTCCGGCGGGTCGATATGTTCGATGATGCGCCGGAACAGCGGCGTCATGCCATGTTCGCGCGCATCGGCGGCGTCGAGATCCTCGCAGGCCCAGCCTTCCTTGCCCGAGGCAAAGAGGGTGGGGAAGTCGAGCTGTTCTTCATTGGCATCGAGCGCGGCGAAGAGGTCGAAAACTTCGTCATGGACTTCATGGATACGCGCGTCCGGCCGGTCGACCTTGTTGACGACGACAAGCGGCTTCAGCCCGAGGGCGAGCGCTTTGGAGGTCACGAATTTCGTCTGCGGCATCGGGCCTTCGGCAGCGTCCACGAGAAGGATCACACCGTCCACCATGGACAAGATGCGTTCCACTTCGCCGCCGAAATCGGCGTGGCCCGGCGTGTCGATGATGTTGATGCGTGTCGTCTCGCCGTTATCGGCCCAGGCAACGGAGGTGCATTTTGCCAGAATGGTGATCCCGCGCTCGCGTTCCAGATCGTTGGAATCCATCACCCGGTCGGCGACATGCTGGTTTTCGCGGAACACGCCGCCCTGCTTCAGAAGCTGGTCAACGAGAGTGGTCTTGCCATGGTCGACGTGAGCGATAATGGCGATATTGCGCAAAGTCATGAGAGCGGGCCAATCATACGAATGAATATGCCCCCGCAAGAGTATCTTGCGAGGGCGAAAGCTGCGGGCGTTATATCCCCCGGGGCCTGCCGCCTCAAGTGCCCATTTGTCTCAGGGCTTTGAGGGGCCGGGGCCGGGTGCGAGGCCGGGAAGCCGGGGCCTGAATTATTGGCGGATTGCCTCGGCTGCGATGGAAATCTTAATTTCCTTGCCGATGGCGGGCGCCGCATAATCCATGCCGAAAGCGGTCCGGTCGATGGTCGTCGTGGCGGCAAAACCGGCCACATAGCGCGAGGCATCGAAGGGGTGCTCGCCCTTCTTGTTCAGCTTGGCATCGAGCACCACGGGCTTGGTGACGCCCAAAAGGGTCAGATCGCCGGTGATTTTCGCCGTGTCCTCACCCGTCACCTCGATGGCGGTCGATTTGAAGGTCATGGTGGGGTGATTTTCCACATCGAAGAAATCGGCCTTGCGCAGATGCTCGTCACGCTCTGCATGGCCGGTATCGACGCTGGCCGTCTGAATGGTGACTTCCACGGAGCTTGCCTGCGGGTTTTCCTCATCGAATTCGATCGTACCCGTCACATCGTCGAATTGGCCCATCGTGGTGGAAAAGCCCAGATGGTTCACCTCGAAGGCGGTATGCACATGGCTGGAATCGATTTTGTAGGTGGCGGCCATGGCGGGCGCGGCGAAGGCAAGGCCCGCGCCAAGGCTTGCGGTGAGCGCAATACGTGCCAGATAGCTGTTCATGTTTCCTCTCTCCCGGTTATGGCGTGACGGCGCAAGTCTATCAGCCGTGCCGGCAAATGCGATCACGTTCCTGATAGTGCGTCTCAAATAGATAGGCGCGCGGGACGGTGAGAGAAGGCTTTCAGGCGGGGACGGGGGCCTTTGCCTGTGCCGCTGCGCTTTCAAGCATGCCGGAACCTGCTTCGCGCTCCCGGTCGATCAGCACCAGATTGGAGAGAAACTGCCTTGTGCAGGCTTCCCAGGAATAAGAAAGCGCGTGGGCGCGGCAGGCCTCGCGGCTGCCTTTTTCAAGGGCGGTGAGGCAGGCGGTGCGCAAATCCTCATCGAGGCAGCCCGTTGCCGGGTCGGTGATAATGTCGATGGGGCCTTGCACCGGATAGGCGGCAACGGGCGTGCCGCTCGCCAGCGCTTCGACAAGGACAAGGCCGAATGTGTCGGTCCTCGAGGGAAAGACGAAACAATCGGCACGGGCGAAAGCCTCGGCCAGCTTGTCGCCGAAAAGCGCGCCGGTAAATTCGACGTCCCGGAATTTCTTTTTCAAATGCTCGAGCCGCGGCCCGTCGCCCACCACCATTTTGGTGCCGGGCAGGTCCGTTTCCAGAAAGGCATCGATGTTCTTTTCCACCGCCACGCGTCCGACATAGAGCCAGAGCGGGCGCCTTTGTTCATCCTGCCCCTCTCTCAGCTCGGGGCGGGGGCGGAAAAGCTCCGTGTCGACGCCGCGCGACCACAGCTTCAAATTCGTGAAGCCGCGCTCTGCCAGTTCCTGGCGCAGGGTGGGCGTTGCCACCATGACGGAGCTTGAGGGCGCGTGGAAGCGGCGCACATAAGCGTAAGACCAACTTTGGGGAAAGCGGGTGCGCGCGTGCAGATATTCGGGAAAGCGCGTGTGGAAGGAGGTGGTGAAAGGCACGCCGCGCGACAGGCAATAACGCCGGGCGGCATGGCCGAGCGGGCCTTCGGTCGCGATGTGGATGGCATCGGGCTTTTCCCGGTCGAGGAGGCGGGCGATGCGCGGATAGGGGCGCAGCGCGATGCGGATTTCCTTGTAGCTGGGCAGCGGCACGGTGCGGAAATCTTCCGGCGTGATGGTGTCGACCCTGTGACCGAGCTTGCCCAGTTCCTCGCTCGTCTGGCGCAGGGTGCGCACGACGCCGTTCACCTGCGGCGGGGCGGCATCGGTGACGATGACGATGTGAAGGGCGCGGCCTGCCTGATCGCCCATTCTCGGGGCCGCATTTTGGCTCGGGGCCGCATTTTGGCTCGGGGCCGCTTTCGGGCTGGCGGGGCGCGGCGCGGGAGAGGCCATGGGATGTTCCGTTTTTGGAGGAGTGTCAGGCGGCATCGAGGACAGGCGGGGCGCTGCGGGTTTCCGGCTCGATCAGTTCCGGCTGCATTTCCCAGGAAAAGTGATGCCAGCGGATGATGCTGAGCCGGCCCGTCTCGTCTTCCGACATGGCGGTGCAGCTTTCCACCCAGTCCCCGTCATTGCAGTAAAGCACGCCGTCGATCTCGCGGATTTCGGCAAAGTGAATGTGTCCGCAAATGACCCCGTCAACGCCGCGCTCGCGCGCGGCGCGGGCCACGGCCGTTTCAAAGCGGGAGATATATTCGACCGCGTTTTTCACTTTGTGCTTGAGATACGCCGAGAGCGACCAGTAAGGCAGGCCGAAGAGGCGGCGCACATCATGCAGCCAGGTATTGAGTGCGAGGGCCACCGTATAAGCTCTATCGCCCAGATGCGCGAGCCAGGTTGCATAGCGCACTACGCTGTCGAACTGATCGCCGTGAATGATCAGGAAAGTGCGCCCGTCCGCGGTTTCATGCAGCGCCTCGCCCACCATGTCCACGCCGCCGAAATTCAGGCCCGTATAATCGCGCAGCGCTTCATCGTGATTGCCGGGCACATAAACGACTTTGGTGCCTTTGCGCGCTTTCCTCAGCAACTCCTGCACCACGGCATTGTGGCTTTCGTTCCAGTACCAGGAGCGTTTGATCCGCCAGCCGTCGATAATGTCCCCGACCAGGAAAATCGTTTCAGCGTCATTATTGCGCAGGAAATCGTAAAGCAGGTCCGCCTTGCAGCCCGGCGTGCCGAGGTGAATATCGGAGAGAAAAAGCGTGCGGTGCTTCTTCGTCTTTTTCGGGCGCGGGCTGTTATAGAGTTTTTCGTGGATGGCGCCGCGTCCCACGCGGGTGCGGGCAGCGCGGGCTTTCTTTTTCGGCGCAGGTTCCGCCACAGGGTCTGCCACAGGGGCGGGGAGGCCGGGCGGGCTTGCGGGCACCGGCAATTTTCCGGCAGGGTCCGATGGGCGGCGGGAGCGCCCGATACGCGGGGAAACGGTTTTCGTTTTCGGCGCGGGTCTTTTGTCTGCGCCGGATGTCCGGCGGAACTTCAATGCCGCGCCCCAGGAAGCCGTGTCGAGAAGTGTCATAGCCGCGTCATATATCCAGTCGATATGATGACCGGGTCCTGCGCCAGGCGCTGCCCGATTCGATATGCCTATGGTCCGATTCGGGCATGACCATTTTGTGTCGAATGCGTAAGACATTTGTGTAGCTTTCAATCCGGATACGGAGCATGTCGCGGCGAAAGTCCATCCATATCGTGGTTAATCCTGCCGCCGGCTCGCGCCATGGCGGGCTTTTCGAATATGTGACGGCGCTTTTAAAAAAGGACGGCGCGGCCGTGACGGTGGAAGAAACGAACGGTCCGGGCCATGCCACCGTGCTTGCCTATAGGGCCGCCTCGAGCGGGGCTGCCGATGTCGTGGTGGCGGCGGGCGGGGACGGCACGATCAACGAAGTGGCGCGCGGGCTTCTTGGCTTCGGCACGCCCATGGGCATCATTCCGCTCGGCACCGCCAATGTGCTGGCCATCGAAATCGGCCTCAAGATCAAGGCGCGCGCCGTGGCGGACATGCTGCTTTTCGGGGAGGCGCAGCTGATTGGCACCGGGGATATTGATGGCGATCTTTTTCTTCTCATGGCCGGCGCCGGGTTCGACGGGCGCATCGTCCATGGCATCGATCCGCGTCTTAAACGGCGCTTCGGCAAGGGCGCCTTTGTCTGGGCGGGGCTATGCGAATGGCTGCGGGGGCCGGGCGCCCCGCTCGATCTGGTGGTGGATGGGCGGCGCGAAAAAGCGGCCTGGGCGGTCGTCACCAATGCGCGCCATTATGCCGGCAAATTCGTGCTCGCGCCGGATGCCGATATCACCTGGCCTGGGCTCGATGTCTTTTTGTTCCGCAAACCGGGGCGGCTGGCTTTTGCGGGCTATTTGCTGGCGCTCGGGCTTGGCCGTGTCGGCGCGCTCAAATCCGTGACCGTGCGCCGCGCGCGCCATATCGATTTTCTGGGGCCGGAAGGAACGCCCCTCGAGGTGGATGGGGACGAGCGCGGGCATTTGCCGCGCACGGTCACGCAAGGCACGCGCTTTTTGCGGCTCGTCATGCCGGCTGCTTCTCGCTAGCTCACGCTGTCAGGCAAGGCCGGTCTTTTCCAGAAGCGGCCAGAAACCGCTCAAATCATCCAGCGTGTGGTGGGGCGCGGGCTTGCCCTCGGGCGGCGCGGCCTTGTGGCTGTTATGCCAAATGGTGGTCAGGCCGAGAGCTGCGGGCGCTACGACTTCCCATTCGTAATTGTCGCCCACCATCCAGGTTTCTTCCGGTGCGGTTTCCAGCGTGTCCATGGCGTGCCAATAGGCTTCTTCTTCCGGTTTGCCGAAACCGACTTCCCCTTCGATCTGAATGTGATCGAACCGGTGGGTCAGCTCGAAGCGTTCCACCTTGGCGCGCTGCATCGCGCCTTCCCCATTGGTGATGAGCGCAAGCTTGATGCCTTTGCCCTTCAAATGATCGAGCAGCGCGTGGCTTTCCGGGAAAAGCGCCATGGCTTCATCGCGCCGGGCCGAATAGCGGTCGGCAATGTCATGGGCGATCGCGGTCAGCCGCGGGTCCTGATCCAGAATATTCATCTTCTCAAACGCGCCGCGGATGATTTCGCGCCGGGCCTCGTAGAGCTTCAAGCGCCAGGTCTTATGGCGGGCCGGGTCCGACCAGAACTCGGCGGCATAAGCGCCGACATGGCGGGTAAGCTCGCCGGGATCGTGCGGGGCCAGCGCTTCGGCATGGTCGGCCAGCAGTGCCTGCCAGACGGGGCCCGGGTCCGCGTAAGCGGAAATGAGCGTGTCGTCGAGATCGAAGAGAATGGCTTTGGGCTGTTTCAGCATGGGCCCATCATAATGCGCTTTTGCGCCCGAGCGGAAGGCGGGGCGGCAATCGCGGGCCAAACGCGCCGCAACGGGCATCAATGCACACGCAATTTCGTGCTGGGTCTTGCATCGAGCGCGGGTTCCTCGCCCTTCTTCCAGCGCTCGTAATATTCGCTGAGGGGCAGCGAAATGCCGCTTGCCGTGGTGATGCGGGCATGACGGCGGCGCAAGAGGCGCGGTTCGGGAAGCCCGCAGGAATGGGCAATCATGCACACTTCGTTCACGACCCTGTCGTGATAGCGGTAGACGCGGGTGGATTTGTCGGGCACGGAAAGGCCGCTCTGCAGCCGCTTGTCATGGGTCGTGACCCCTGTCGGGCAGGTGTTCTTGTTGCATTGAAGCGCCTGAATGCAGCCCAGCGCGAACATGAAGCCGCGCGCGCAATTGACAAAATCCGCGCCCACGCACAGCGCCCAGGCGACATCGCCCGGGTTGATCAGTTTGCCCGATGCGATGATGCGTATGCGGTCTTCAAAGCCATGGGCATTGCGTGCATCGACGAGCAGCGGCAGGCTTTCCCAGATCGGCATACCCATATAGTCGATCAGCGGCTGCGGGGCCGCCCCCGTGCCGCCATCGGCGCTGTCGAGGGTGATGAAATCCGGCGCTTCCTCGATGGGGCGTTCGGCAATGGCGGTGAACAGCGTGTCGAGCCAGGCACCGTCTCCCAGAACCAGTTTGAAGCCCACCGGCTTGCCCGTCACCGCGCGGATATGGGAGAGCATGTCCAGAAGATCGTCGAGATCGTCGATTTCCGGATGCCTGTTGGGGCTGATCGAATCCTGACCTTCGGCAATGCCGCGAATGGCGGCAATTTCGGCGGAAACTTTCGGGCCGGGCAAGATGCCGCCTTTACCCGGTTTCGCCCCTTGCGAGAGCTTTACCTCAAACATGCGCACATTTTCATGAGCGGCGATATCCTTCAGCTTCTGATCGCTCATCTTGCCGTCGCGCTCGCGCACGCCGTATTTGGCGGTGCCGATCTGAAAGACAATGTCGCCGCCCCCTTCCAGGTGGAAAGAGGACAGCGCGCCTTCGCCTGTGTTGAGCCAGCACCCGGCCCTTGCCGCGCCGCGCGAGAGGGCCTGAACGGCCGGTTTGGAAATCGCCCCGTAGCTCAAGCCGGAAATATTGAAGAACGATTTGGCCTCGAATGGATTTCGGCAATAAGGGCCGATCACCATGGGCGAGGGGCTGGCGGCATCGGCATCGAGTGTGGGGAAAGCGGTATTGACGAAGGAAATCGTGCCCGCCGGACGCAAGTCGCGCGTCGAGCCGAAGGCGACGGTCGTGTCCACCGCCTTTGCCGCCCGGTAAACCCAGGCGCGCTGCGCCCGGTTGAAGGGCATTTCCTCGCGGTCCATGGCAAAGAAATATTGCCGGAAATATTCGCCCAGATTTTCGAAGAGATACCGGACCCGCCCGATCACCGGATAGTTGCGGCGGATGGCGTGTTTCGTTTGCGTGCGGTCGATAATGTAAAGGACGATGATGGAAAAGACGCCAAAGCCCACGGCAAGGACGAAAAGTCCTGCCATTACATTGAGCGTTTCCACAATCAACGGAGCATTCATCCAGCTCAGAAGCCGTTCCATGCCGCTTTACTCCGTGCCGATATGCTGCCGCTGAACTTTAGCGGTTTTCCCAGCATCAAGGAATTGGGCGCCTGGCACAATGCCTTAGCCCTTTAAGTTTTCAATGACGGTCCGGAGCCGGAATGCGTGTCTAGCGCATCGCCACGCGGGCGTTCGCCGGATAGATCACTTGCGGCGCGGGCCGCTCTTCTGCGCGGGACAAAACGGATGTGGCGGTGCCGAGGACGCGCGGTGCCGGCCGCATGGCGACGGTCACGGTGTTTTGCGTATTTCCGCCGCCGCTTTCCGGTTCATGCGCCAGCGATGCGCGCAAGATGATGTTCAACTCGCGGCGGGGCCTGTCCGGCTCGCTTGAGGCGGTGGCCGGGCCCTTTTTGCTGGATGCAATGCCGGGGATGGATTGGCGCAGCGTGTCGAAACGCGGATCTTCCAGCGGCGCGCGGGTTTTCTCGCTTGCCCAGACTTTCTGGATGCGGGCGCTGTATTTCCGGTTCAGATGCGGCGAATAGGAATGATAATGCCCCGCGGCCGTATCCCAGGAGCCCGAGCGCGATTTCAGCTCGCTAAGGAACGAGGCCGCGTAAGCGACATTCGCGTCCGGGTCGAAGGCTTCTTCCAGGCTGGTGAAGGCGCGCGGGTGGAAGCGCAGATTGACCTGCATGCAGCCCACATCGATGCTGCGCGAGCCTGCGGCCATGAGCCGGCGCACGGCGCGGATGGCTTCGGCCTTGCTGGTATAATAATAACCGCGCCCTTCCACATTGATGGTCCAGGGCCAGGGCTCCACTTTGCCGCCGGGCGCGCGGCGGCCGGTTTCCACCATGGAGATGGAGGTGAGCAGGCCCTTGGGAATACCGCTCATGCGCTCCATCTGCTGGGCGGCGTAGCGGCACTGCGACCAGTCGCTGTCGAGCTTTTGCAAAAGCGCGCCGGCATCGGCTCGCGCCGATTGCGCGAAGCCGGCGATGGCCATGCATAGCAGCGATGTGACAAGTGCTCTCTTCATCCGGCCTTCCGCCTTTTCCCCCAAGGCCCGCTCGGAGCGGGGCGGTGGATTTCGGCCCCGATGGGCCTCTTTATGAAAAGAAGTCTGGCAGAATGCGGTTAACCGGCCCTTATCGGCTAAGGGGCTGGCCCGGAAAATGTCTTATTGCGGGAAAGGGGTTCCGGCGCCGGCGGATAATTGTGCAGTGCAAAACACGGGCTCTGTCACAATTTTGTTAGAATTCGGCGGAAATTCGCGGGTTTTAAAAATTTATGCGCAGTGCACAAAAAAATCTTGAAATTTGTGCAGTGCGGTGCAATATGATTTTAGCGCGGCAGGGTTGAGCCTAGCTCCTCTGCCCCGTAGCCCTTCCTGGGCGTTTCCTCCCTAGACTTGGGCCATGCCGGTTACGGCATGGCCCCTTTTTTGCCCGAAGGCCAAATCGGGAAACGATAAGAGCGGCTTGAGGTCAGGAAGCGGCTTCTCCGCGCGCCCCGAGCAGGAAATCGGCCGAGGCGGCGCCCAGCTCGCGCATGAAGGTGGTCATGTCGCTGCGCAGCCGTTTCAGGCCCCGCAAGCGGCGCAGGCGCGCTTCATCCATATAGAGCGAGCGGTTGATCTCGATCTGCAGCGCATGGAGGCCGCGGGCCGGGCGCCCGTAATGCTCGGTATTGAAGCCGCCGGCATAAGGATTGTTGCGCATCACCGAATAGCCGAGGCGGGTGAGAATCGCCTCCGCCGTATCCGTCAGTTCCGGGGCGCAAGAGGTGCCATAGCGGTCCCCCAGCACGATATCGGGCCGGTTCGTGCCCTGGTCCCCGTCCATCGGCCCGCCGACGGAGGGCATGGAATGGCAATCCACCAAAACGGCGCAGCCGAAATGGCTATAGGCATCCTGCAAAAGCTCCCGCAGCGTATCGTGGAAAGGCATGTAGAGAAGGCGGATGCGCCGGTCGACTTCGGCGAAGGTGAGCGGCTGGCGGTAGATTTCCGCCTGCTCGGTGACGATGCGCGCCACGGTGCCGAGCCCGCCTGCCACCCTGAGCGAGCGGGAATTGACATGCGGGGGCAGGGGATCGGCGAACATCGCCGGATCGAGCTCGTAAGGCTCCCGGTTCACATCGAGATAGGCGCGGGGAAAATGCGCATGCAGGAGCGGCGCGCCGAGCGAGGCGGCGCCCTGGAAAATCTCCTCGACGAAACTGTCCTCCGAGCGGCGCAGCGTCAGCGGGTCGAGCTTGGAGGCGGCGATGAATTCGGGCGGATAGACCCGCCCGCTATGGGGCGAGGAAAAAACGAAGGGCATGAGCGGGCGCGGCGGGCGCAAAACGCCAAAGGGCGGGGCAAACGCCGCCGGGTCCCCAGCGGTGTGATGCACGGCGGGCCCCGGCTCGCTCATCTGCCTTTCCGGCGGTCTGTTGTCTGGCAGATCGTCGAAATCCATATCCACCCGCATCGCGCTCCGATATGCCCGGTTCTGCGCCTTTTTCCGGGCCTCTGCCTGAAAAGCTTAGCATAGCTCGCGCCAAGGGCGAGCCTTCTGTGGTGCCCTCAGGGGCGCCCACAGGGACGCCCACAGGGACGCTTTGTGAGAAATGGGGCTGCGAAAAGTCAAAACAACGCCTTTGCGACTCTTCACGCGGCGTTTACTCTTGGAAATCTATAAGGAGTGCAGACGGTGAAGGGGGCGAATCGGCGCCGGGCAAATGCTCCGCGCCCGCTCCGCAGCAAACAGGCAAGCTCATGGCACGTATCCTTTTGGCAGAAGACGATGAATCGATGCGCCGCTTTCTCGCCAAAGCGCTGGAGAAAGCCGGTCATGAAGTCGTCTCTTACGGACAGGGCGATCACGCCTACCACAAGCTGCAGAACGATATTTTCGATCTGCTGCTGACCGATATCGTGATGCCGGAAATGGACGGCATCGAGCTTGCGCGCCGCGCCGCCGAGCTCGACCCCACGATGAAGATCATGTTCATCACCGGCTTTGCCGCCGTCGCCCTTTCGGGCGAGCGGGAAACGCCGAAAGACGCCAAGGTGCTCTCCAAGCCCTTCCATCTGCGCGATCTCGTCAATGAGGTCGACCGGCTGATGGCCGCCGCTTAAGGCCGCCGCCTAAAGGCCGCTTGCCGTCTTCCTTCCGGTTTTGCCGGGCTTTTACCTGAAAAAGCGCATTTTTGCGCCGCTTCTGCTTGCGGGAAGACTTGCCAGAGCCCTCCAATCTCGATATATCCTGCGCTCCGGCCCGGACCTTTCGAGGTCCATCCCGCCGCCGGACCAAGTGGGCGTGTAGCTCAGCGGGAGAGCACTACGTTGACATCGTAGGGGTCACTGGTTCAATCCCAGTCACGCCCACCATTTTCCCCCTCCATCTGCGCATTTTCTTTGCCATCACCATTGCGTGAGGCGCGGCGTCTTTTGCGCTTCTTCCAACTCTCCTGTCACAAACTTATCCGCCGCATCGTCTTGAAGGCCGGAGCGGGCAATGCGCCTGCCGGCCAACGCGCGTTTTGCGGAACGGGGATCAGGAGACGGTGATGAGCGAGAAGCATGTTGTGATTTTGGGCGGCGGCTATGCCGGGTTGATGGCGGCGGTGCGCCTCGCGCAAAAGAAATTGCCTATCAAGCTGACATTGATCGATGAGAAACCGCATTTCGTCGAGCGTATCCGCCTGCATCAGGTAGCGGCGGGCGACAGGCTCAAGCAGCATTACTACGCGCCGTTTCTTGCGAAGTCCGGCATCTCTTTCGTGCAGGCGCGGGCGGAGGAAATCCGCGCCGATGCGCGCGAGCTCGTTCTTTCGGGCGAAGGTGCGCCGGAGCGGCTTTCATACGATTATCTGATTTATGCGCTCGGCAGTTACATCCCCCACGATCAGGTGCCGGGGCTGGAAGGGGCCGCCGACAGTCTGGCGGATCTGCCTTCTGCCGAGCGGCTGCGCGAGAAACTGAAATCGAACCCTGGCCGTATCGCGATCGTCGGCGGCGGGCTCACCGCCATCGAGGCGGCGGCGGAATTCGCCGAACGGGTGAAGGGCGCCAGGGTCTCTCTTCTGACGCCGATGCTCGATCCCGGTTTTTCCGCGCCGGGGCGCGATTATGTGCTGGGGACCTTCGGCCGGCTCGGCATCGAGCTGCATGAAGGCGCGCGCGTGAGCGCGGTGGAGGGCAAGGAGCTGGTGCTCGGCAATGGCGCGCGGCACGGGTTCGACACGCTGCTTTGGTGCGCGGGCTTTGCCGTGCCGGATATTGCCCGGCGCAGCGGCCTTGCCGTCGATGAGGCAGGGCGTGTGCGCACCAATGCGGAACTGCAGGCGCTTGGGCATCCTGAAATTCTAGCGGCGGGCGATGCCTGCGCCGTGGCTGGCATGGACGGCGGGCCTTACCGGGCTTCCTGCGCCATGGCGATGCCGATGGGCATTCAGGCGGCGGAAAATGCCGCCCGGCTCATCAAGGGGCGCTCGCCCAAACCTCATAATGCGGCCTATCTTTTCCGCTGCATCAGCCTGGGGCGGAAAGACGGCATCATTCAATATGTCGATAAGTTCGACCGGGCGAATAGCAAGATCAAAACCGGCAAGGCCGGCGCGCGGCATAAGGAGTTCATTTGCAAATTCACCTGGCGCACGATCGCTTATGAACGCCGCCTCAAGCTGCCGCTTTACATGTGGCCGAAGGTGAAGAAGGCGGATCTGCAACGCGCCGCCTGAGTGCTGCAAGATTACAGTAAGGGGAAGGGAGCGTCGGCTCCCTTTTTCATTTAGAGCGTGCGGTACATGACGAATGCGTCCACGTCGCCCTCTTGCGGGTGATGGAAAGCGCCGGGCAGGCGGCCGATCAATTCCATGCCGCAATCCTGCCAGAGATGGACCGCGGCCTTATTCGTGCTCACCACGAGATTATATTGCATGGCCCTGTAGCCGAGCGTTCTGGCCATGTCGAAAGAGTGCAGGCACATGGCCCGGGCAATGCCGCGCCCGCGCGCATGCGGGGCGGTGACATACCCGCCATTGGCGACATGGCTGCCGCCGCCCGGCTGATTGGGCGTGAGATGATAGGTGCCGAGAATATCGCCCTCTTCCTCGGCGACGAAAACCGAAGCGCCTTTGCCGAACCAATATTCCAGCGCTTCCCATTCGGTCATGTTCCGGGGCAGGGGAAAGGTTTCACCCTCCCGGATCATCGGTTCGAGAATTTTCCAGATCGCTGCCTTGTCCGCCGTTTCGGCTTTTCTTATGCGCATCTCACTCCCCGTTTTGAAAAGAAATGGGGAGCGCGGGCGAGGTTTCAAACCTTTTCGCGCGCGCGGCGGCAAAAAAGCAAAGACAGGCTGGGGGCCCATCCCGGCCGCAGAATGCCTGTTGAAACTAGAAAGCGGGCATCCAGACGCTCAATTCGTACATATGCACTAGCGCATTCTGTCACAGCCGCCCCCTCCCGCCCGTCAGTGCTTTCGAAGGTTTGGTACAACCAAGGATGAGAGGCGTTCGACATGACCCAGAGATATGACCCTTACAAGGGTGAACAGAACTATGTGCAAGGCATGGTCAAAACCGAAGAAGCGCTGGCGGCCTCGCCGCTCGATGCCAAGCTTCGGCATTTGATCAAGCTGCGCGTCTCGCAGATCAATGGCTGCGCCTATTGCGTGACCATGCATTTGAAAGAAGCGCGCGGCGACGGCGAAACGCAGCAGCGGCTAGACCATCTCGCCGTCTGGCGGGAGGTGGAGGATTTCACACCGGCCGAGCGCGCGGCGTTGAATTGGGCGGAGCTGCTCACCCATCTGCCGCAAACCCGCGAGCTCGACAGCGCGTTCGGCGCGCTTGAAAAGCACTTCAACGCGGAGGAAATCCGGGCGATCAATTTCTCCATCGTGATGATCAATGCCTGGAACCGGCTGGCGGTGGGCGCGCATGGGCGGCATTTGAGCGCCGATGCGCCGCTCGCTCTGGCAAGTTGACCGCTGCCTGACCCCGCGCCTGCCTTTCCCGCCGCCCTTTTGGTTTATCCGGCCGATGGGCCAAGCAAATGTGTTGGGGCGATTGGTTGGCAGGAACGGCCGGGCGAGCGGCTTTGGCTCCCGCTGCCAAACTTGCGGCAGCGGGGGCTTTCGCTTAAGACTTGAGAATAATTCTCAAGGGAGGCGGTAATGGCGAAGGCTGGGACGGATCATTTCATTCAGGACGAAGGCAAGCTGCGCGAGGTTTATGCCGAGCCTTCGCATGGCGCGGTGGCCAAAGAGCTTTCCCGCCTTGATCCGCATTGCAAACGCTTCATCGAGCTCTCGCCGTTCTTCTGTCTCGGCTCCTCGCGGGCCGATGGGCTCGGCGATGTCTCCCCGCGCGGCGGTGAGCCGGGCTTCGTGCATGTGCTCGATGACACGACGCTCGCCATTCCCGACCGGCCGGGAAATAACCGGCTCGATTCGCTGACCAATCTTTTGCACAACCCGGCGGTCGGGCTGCTCTTCTTCCTGCCCGGTGTGAATGAGATGCTGCGCATCAACGGTATGGCCAAGCTTTCCGTGGAGCCCGCGCTGATGCAGCGCTTTGAGATGAACGGCAAGCCGCCCCGCTCGGTCATGCTGGTGGAAGTGAAGGAAGCCTATCTGCACTGCGCCAAGGCGGTGGCCCGCTCCGAGCTTTGGAAGGCGGAAACGCAGATCGAGCGCTCGTCCTTCCCGACGGCGGGGGAAATTTTCCGCGATCAGATGAAGCTCGATGTGCCTGCCAAGGCCGTGGACGAGGCGCTGGACGAAAACACCCGCACCGAACTTTACTAACCGGGGCCGGGCAGAAGGGTTTTGCCGCTGCCTGCGACATTCTAGCATTTGACAATCATTCGCATTATCGCTACATATGTCTTGAGATTAGCTCGCAAGAGCAAGGGTCAGGAGAGATCCATGTATGTATGCAGCTGCAATGCCTTGACCGTCCGCCAGGTCAAATCGGTCGCCCCGGAAGCGGGAGGCTCGGTTTCCGCCGCCTACCGCGCGCTTGGCTGCCGGCCGCGCTGCGGCAAATGCATCTGCTTTGCCCGTGAAGTGCTGGATGAAGGCACGCCCCGCCCCGCCGCCTCGCTGATGCCCATGGCTGCGGATTGAGACTCTCCAAGAATCTCTGCAACTCATTCTTATTGTTGACCTTTTTCCGGGAAGCGCCGCCTTGCCCATGCTAGGGTGCCTGTCAGAATCGCAGTGACAGGAGGCCCCGATGAAAGGCGATGCGAAGGTCATCGAATATCTCAACCTTGCGCTCAAGCAGGAACTGACCGCCGTCAATCAGTACTTCCTCCATGCCCGGATGCTGCATGACTGGGGGCTCGATGAGCTTGGCGACAAGGTCTATGAAGAATCCATCGACGAGATGAAACATGCGGACAAGCTGATAAAGAGGATTCTTTTCCTTGAGGGCTTGCCCAATCTTCAGGATCTCGACCGGCTGATGATCGGCGAAAATGTCAAAGAGATCCTGGAATGCGACCTGAAAAGCGAGATGCGCGCCCATCCGCTCTATAAGGACGCGGCGACCTATTGCGAATCCGTGCGCGATTATGTGTCTCGGGAACTCTTTGTGGATCTGATCGATTCCGAAGAAGAGCATATCGACTGGCTGGAAACTCAGCTCAGCCTCTTGGAGAAGGTCGGCGAACAGAATTACCTGCAATCGCAGATGAAATCCGGCAGCTAGGTGTAAGACTTGCGCCGATAAGGATAAAGAAGCCGGGAAGCGTTGCCGCTTCCCGGTTTTTCTTTAGGCACCTTTCGTGCGTTCTCCCTCGCGCCCGGCCATCAGTACGGAGACGAGAATGAGCGCGCCGATCATGGAGATATGTTCCGTGGCGGTGTGAAAGCTCATTATTTTCTGCGGCCCATCCGGCATGGCCCAGAAATGGTGCACGAGCGGAATGGTCAGGAAGGTAAAGATGCCAAGCGCGCCGGCCCCGAGCCAGACATAGCGCCCCCAGATGATCAGCGCCGAGCCGGTGAGCTGCGTCAGCGCCGTTGCGGCGGCAACCGCCTCGCCATTGCTGAAGCCCAGTGCCTCGGCCTCTCGGGCAAAGCCGGAAAAATCGGCAAGAATGCTGAGGCCGCTGCCCCAGAACATGAAGGTGAGCACGATACGCCCGATGAGGTGAACGGCGCGTGCGCCGAGCAGTTTGTCGATCCAGACCGGTGTCATGATGGTATCCCCTAAAAAACCGGGGAAAGATTTCCCCGGCTTCCAGGTTTTGTCCAGCCTCTTTCGTGCGTTCGCGAAATTTCCCGGCGCAGCTTACGTGCGCTGAATGGAAACGCCGCCATCGGCCAGCATTGCCGTTCCCGTCACGAAGCTTGAAGCGGGGGAAAGAAGGAAGAGCGCGGCCTCGGCGATTTCTTCGGGCCGCGCGATGCGTTTGAGCCCGTGCAGGCCCCTCACGAAATTCATCGCCTCTTCCGTATCGTTCATTGCATGGGCCATGGGCGTGTCGGTGCCGCCGGGCAGCAGGGCGTTGACGCGCAGGCCCTGCGGTCCGTATTCGGCGGCGAGCGAGCGTGTCAGTCCGGCGATCCCCGCCTTGGCGGCGGCATAAGCGGCGGTGCCCGGCATGCCTGCGGTGTTGCCCACAAAGGACGAGGTAAAGAGCAGCGAGCCGCCCGTGTTACCGCCATCCTTGGCGCTTTCCAGCAAAGCGGGGATCTGGTGTTTGGCGGCCAGGAAAGCGCCCGTCAGATTGACGCCAAGTGCCTCGTTCCAATCGGTGAGCGCCAGATCGGTGACGGGGCCGAGCGTGCCGAGTGTGCCGGCATTGTTGAAGGCACCGTCCAGTCCGCCGAATTCCAGGCATGCAAAAGCAACGAGCTCTGCGGCGCAGGTCTCATCGCTTACGTCGCCGGGCAAATAGCGTGCTGTGCCGCCGCCCGCTTCAATTGCGCGGCTCAGTTCGGCAAGCGGTTCTTCCCGGCGGGAGGAGAGGACGAGCTGCGCGCCCGCGCGCGCGAAGCGCTTTGCCGCGGCCGCGCCGATGCCCGAGCTTGCGCCGGTGATGATGATGGTTTTGCCGGTGAGTGAATGCATGATCCATGAGTCCTTATCTTCTGCCGGGCGGCGGCCCGGCTTCTTGAAGGACTCATGACGGAGTGACGCGCATGCCTCACTCCGTATTTGGCGGGGTATTTTTAGAAATACCGCGCGATGCGCAGCTGGATGAGATCGTCGTCCTCGAAAGAATAGCCGGGATCCGAGCGGGGAATATTCTCGAAGAAACGCCCTTCCAGCGAGACGAAGTAGTCCGCGCCGAAACGCCGTTCCGCTTCGATGGAAAAGCCGAGTGCCTGGGTGTCGAGATCGACGGTCGTGCCGGCCAGAATGGCGGTGGAGGAGACGTCGTTCGCCGTCCAGCGGAAAGCAAGGAAGGCGTCATTGGCAAAATTGTTCTGCCGGTTCGCGCCCCGGTCATCCCAGACATATTCGGCGACAAGGCCGAGATCGGCGGGGCTGTCGAAAATGCCGTAGAGCGTATATTCGATGCCGCCCGTTGCCTGCAGGTTGCCTTCGTCCAGCTGTTCCTGCCAGAAGCCTTCGAACTTATAAAGCCAGGCGCCGGAGGTGGCCTGAATATCCGTGCTCACCCGGTCGAGCTGCGCATAGAAGGGAATGAGCACGGGCTCACCGCCGGCATTGAGGCCGGGCTGGAGGATAGGCGTGCGGTTCGTGCCGCGGAAATAGCTCACCCCCACATCCCAGATGTCGAATGTGTTGGAATAGCGCAGGGCAAAGTCGAGATGCTGGCGCTTGGCGCCGCTTTCATAGCGGGTCTGCGTTTCATCGACCGGAATGTCGAAGGCGGGCCGGCCCGACAGGCTCGGGAAGGTGCGCTCGCGGAAATAGGGAAGAAGATAGCCCGTCACCGTGCCGAAATCCCAGAAGGAGGACACCATGATCATGGGCTGGCCGAGTTTCTCTTCCCCGTCGATGCTTTCAACGAGATCGGTCTGGTTGATGATGTCGACGAGATGCACCGCTTCCGTCACACCCCAAAAAACTTTGTCGATGCCGGCGCGGAATTCCCAATTGTCCACGACGCGCGCATATTTCGCCTCGCGCAGATCGACATGGGTGCGGTTGCCGTCGCGCCGGTCCCAGCGGGCGAAAGGTTTGACGACGACCCATTGATTGGAATTGTCCCAGAAGCTCTCGAACGTCACCTCGGCGGCGACGGAGGCGTTGACGCGGCGCTGCTCGTTGCCGCTCGGGCTTTGCGGGAAAAGCTGGAATTCAGGCTCGATGTAACCGGTTACTTCCAGATCGGCTGCGTGAGCCGCACTGGCAAGCAGGGCTGCAAGTGAAAAGGCGGCGAGCGAAGCGCGGGCCGTTTTTTTGGCGACAGTACCGATTGCCATTCTATCCCCCGAGAACCAGATGCGGTCTTGCGGCGCTTTCTTCCCGCATGATGCTCACATGCGGCGGGCGCCGGCCTGCCGCGCGTTTCTATCACGGCAGGCCTCACACTCCGTTAACGCCTTAACGGGCGCGTTTGAGCGCGTTGGTGTTGAAATCGTCTTCCGTCAGGCCCGTGTTGAAGGCGTAATCTTCCCAGGTCAGGCGGGTGGATTTACCCGTCACATGGTTTTCCATGTAAAGGTCGTGGGCGCGCCAGTATTTGTCCTGATAGAGCTTGTATTCCGTCAGGGTCAGCGTTTTCAGCAGCTTGTCTTTGCGGTCGTAGAACTCGATCTTGCGCGGCTGATAATCCTGCGTGTCTGTCCACACAACCTGGCGCGTATAGCCGGAATGCTCGTAAAGCGGATAACGCTCGGTCACATGGCAGGTGCGCTCTGCCACGGGGTCCGGGCAGGCTTCGTCGCGCAGCCACTTGTAGCTGTATTTGCCCACTTCCTGGGAAGAGAAATCCTCGAACGCGAATTCGGAACCCATGAAAGGGCCGGACTTATTGACCGAGGAGATGCGCTTGACGCGTTTCACGGCCGGCAGATACATCCACTGATCGTCCGGGTCGAGAATTTTCGAATAGGTCAGAAGCGCGGTGCCGTCCACGTCGCGCGGACGGTCGAAGACGTTCAAGGTCCAGTCGCCTTCATTTTCCTCTTCGTTTTCCAGCGTCATGGAGCGCAGCTCCCGCTCGCTGGTTTCCCCATAGGCGTTTTCCAGGATCATTTTCATGGAGGCTTGGGTGTCGCCGAACCCCTGATTGCGCCGGTCCGTTTCCTCCGCGATCGCCAGACCCTTGGCAACCGGGTCTTCGGGCAGCGCGGGCGCATCGGCGGCAAAGGCGGCGCTGATCCCGGCGGGCAGGGCCAGCATCAGGGCGGCGATCATGATGCCCTGTTTGATCTGGCAATGGGTGGCTTGCCGAATGGTCATTAAATCCTCCTTGTTCGGTTTTCCGTTCCCGAAAAATGCGAAACGGTTATACCTGTTTGTCAGCATCTTTGCCTCCCTCATTCTGCCGGCGCCGAGGACGCAGCCTCGAGCTTGGGATTGGCCGCCTTCTTGCGCCGGTCGAGCGCGATCAGAAGAGAAGGCAGCAGCAGGAAGTCGATAATGAGCGCGCAGGCGACGGTCAGCGCAACCATGAGACCCAGCATCGCATTCACCTTGAAGGGCGAGAGCGCGAGGATCGCAAAGCCGATCACCAGCACGAAGGTCGAGACCCAAAGCGCGGTGCCCACCGTGGAGAAGGCATAGCGCACGCTGTCTTCGGCGTCCTTGCCGTGCTCGAAACGGGCGCGGCGGTACTTGGACAGGAAGTGCACCGTCGCATCCACGATGAGCCCGAGCGCCGTTGCGATGACGAAGGTGGACCAGAAGCCGACTTCCGCCGTGAAGAGCGCCAGGATGCCGAAGGCGACGATGGGCGGGGTCAGGTTCGGGATCAGACTGATCAGGCCGAGTTTCAGGTTGCGCAGGGCAAGCATCAGACAGCCGGAAATCAGAATGAGCGCGATGGCCGTGCCGCTGGTCATGGCGTCGAAATTGTTGCGCCCGATAAAGGCGAACATCACGGCCTGACCTGCCGGGTAAGAATACATGTGCTCCGGCGCGTTCTCCCGCAGCCATGTATCGGCCCGGTTGATCAGGTCCTGCATTTCCACGGTGGAAATGTCGGTCAGCGTCAGCGTCAGCTTGGTGGCGGATTTGTCCACATTGATCTGGTCGTTGAGATCGAGCCCGTAGGGCAGGGACATTTCATAAAGCAGCAGGAACTGGGCGGCCATTTCCCGCTCGTCCGGCACCCGGTAATAGCTTTCCTTATCTCCATGCATGCTCTTGTTGATGCGCTTCATCACGTCGGAGAAGGTGGAGACATGCACGACTTCGGGCTGCTGGCGGAACCAGTCGGCGAATTCTTCGAGCTTGGCGACATATTCCGGATTGGAAACGCCGCCCGGTTCGCCCGCCGAAAGCGAATAGCTGATCTGGTAGATGCCCGTCAGGTGCTCGGCGGCCCAGTCCGAGGCGACGCGGAATTCCATCCGGTCGTCGAAATAGGTCACGAAACGGTCGTTGAAGACGAAACGCGGCAAGAGCGTTGCAAAGGCGATGATGACGATGGTCATGATTACGAGCAGCTTACGCCAATTGCCGATCACGGTTTCCGCAAAACGCTCCATGAACTCGCTTTGCCGCACGATGGCGCCTTTGGCGTTGACCGGCAGGATGGCGATAAGCGCGGGCAGGAAGCTGATGGACAGCACCCAGGCGATCAGCGCCCCGGCGGCTGCCGTGTTGCCGAGATCGCGGAAGGGCGGGGCATCGGAGAAATTCAGCGAAGCAAAGCCGATGGCGGTGGTCACGGAGGTCAGGAAGACCGGGCCCCAGTTGACACGCAGGCTTTCCACGATGGCTTCATGCTTGGTGCGGCCTTTGCGCATTTCCACCAGCATCGTTACGAGCACATGGATGGAATCGGCCACCGCGATAGTCAAAATGATTGTCGGCGCGCCGGCGGAGGGCGGGGTCAGCTTGACGCCGAGCCAGCCCATGACAAGGCCCATCGCCCCGAAGGCGGAGAGCGTGACGACGAGAATGGTCGCCAGCGTGCCGGAGAAGGAACGGGTGAGCAGGAAGACCGTCAGCGCCAGCACGATATACATGGCCGGGGTCAGGATTTTCAGATCGTTCTGAGCCGCTTCCGAGAAGGAGTTGGACAGCGCGACGGAGCCCGTCAGCTCGAAGCGGATGTCGGGATGTTTTTCCCGCATGTCGGCCAGAAGGGTGCGCGCATATTCCATGACCTTGGACGTGGCGACCTGATCGTCCCGCGGCATGCGCAGCGTGGCGACGACGGCGCTTGTCGTTTCATCTTCCGAGATCAGGCGCTTGGCGATGACAGGCTCGCCAAGGGCGATGTCGCCGACTTCATTGGCGTCTTCTTTATCGAGCGCTTCAGGATCGGGCACGAGATCGCGCACGGTCAGATCGTCGTTTTCAGCCGTCGTGTGCTGATAGTTCGTCAGGCTGTCGACGCGGATCGAATAAGGCGTCTGCCAGGCGCGCTCGGTAATTTCCTTGATGATGGCAAGGCGCTCGGGCGTCGTCATCGTGCCTTCGTTGGGGCGCATGACCCAGAGCAGCGTGTCCGGGCTCGTATAGGTGCGCTCCAGCCGTTCGAAGGCTTGCAGGTTGGGGTTCTGTTCGGTGAAGAAATAGCGGTAGTCGTTGGAGAATTCGATAAAACGCCCGCCGCTTGCCAGGAACATCACCCCGGCAATCGATGCCAGAACGATGATCCAGCGCAGTTTGACGACTGCCTTGGCGTAAGCCACAACCCAGTTGTTCATGTTGCCTCACTTGGCTTGCGGTGCCTTTAAGGGCGCAAGCTGTCCAGATAATCGAAAAATGCAGAAGTTGCGGTGTGTCCCACGCCTTCGTCCTGCGTGGCCTTGATCATGCTCGCCACGCCCTGATGGCTGGCGATGATCAAGGTGGCGACACTTTCCGCGTCAATGCCTTTGCGCACCGTGCCGTTGCGCTCGCCCCTTTTGAGCGCATCGACCAGCGCGTCGCGCCAGGCTTCGAAAAGGTTCTTGAAATAATTCTGAAAGTCCTCGTCGATGCCCGCCATTTCCTGTGTCAGGTTCTGAAAAGGGCAGCCGAGACGGGGATCGTGACCGACATCGCCAAAGGCATAATGCCCGATGATGGTCCGGATCGAGGTGAGGGGGTCCGCCGTCTCGGCCAGGGGGTCTATCCAAAGCTCCTTGATATGCGCGCCCATGAACTCCGCCGTGGCGGCCAGCCCCAGCGCGTGCTTGTCGGCAAAATGGTGGTAGAGGGAGCCTTTCGTGCAGCCGGCTTTTTTGATGATGTCGTTCAGGCTCGCGGCGCGGAAGCCGTGCATGTAAATCTCTTCAAAGGCCGATTCCACCAGCGCCTGACGGGTCCGGTCGCCGCGTATTTGACGGCCATCCTTGTCAGGATTGAGGGGAAACGAGGCGTTTGAGGGAATTTTTTCCTGCATATCCGTCATCAAAGTTAAACAAACCGACCAGTTGGTATGGTTTATGTAGGGGGCTGTGCAAGCTGCGTCAAGCCGCCGCATCAACTTTTGTTGAGGGCGAGCCTGCCGCGGGCGCGTATCCCGGGCATGTCCGCTCTGTTGCAAATTGTTTCAGCAGCATAAGCCCCGGCAATAACCCCGGGGATAAATTGGCCGCTAAGTGAAGGCGGTGATGCAGGTACAGGCAGGCAAGCGGGTGCCGCGTCTCAGCGCGGCAGATCGCCGTTCACCGTCACGCGGCGCATATGGCGGCGGTGGCCGTGATAATCGTTGAGCGCGAAATGCTGGACGCAGCGATTGTCCCAGAAGGCGAGCGAGCCTTTCTGCCAGCGGAAGCGGCAGGTGAATTCCTCCCGCGTTGCATGGGCATAGAGAAATTCGAGCAGCGGTTTGCTTTCCGCCCGCGTCATGCCCGAAAAGCGCTCGGTGAAGGCGGGGTTTACGTAAAGCGCCTTGCGGCCCGTCTCCGGATGCGTGCGCACCACAGGGTGCTCGTAAGCGGGGACATCTTCTTCGGCGTTTTTCACATCCATGGCGCTGCGCTTTTGAGCTGAATTGCCCGCGCGGCCATATTCGGCCTTGGCAGTGTGCAGCGCCGTCAGCCCGTCCAGGAGTTTTTTCATGCCGTCCGAGAGCGTCTCATAGGCGCGGTACTGGCTCGCAAAAAGCGTGTCGCCGCCATAAGGGGGAATGTCGATCCCGTAGAGAATGGAGCCGAGGGCAGGTTCTTTCTGAAACGACATGTCTGAATGCCAGCCGCCGCCGAAATTCAATTTGTCTTCCGGCTCCTTGATGATCTCCATGATCTCCGGATGGCCGTCCATGCCTTTCACGTAAGGATGAATGTTGAGCGAGCCGAAGCGGCGGCCGAATTCCTTGTGCTTTTCCGGCGTCAAATTCTGATCGCGGAAAAAGATCACTTGATGATCGAGAAAAGCCTGATGGATGTCGTCGAAGGTTTCATTGTCGAGATCGGCGCCAAGATCCGCGCCGAAAATCTCCGCGCCGAGCGCGCCTGAAACCGGTTTGACGTCGATGGTCTTGTAGCTCATGTCATCTCTCCCTTGGCGGCCTTCTTTTGGCGGGAAGTTTGGCACGGCTGCCTGCCCGCCGCCAAGGGTGAGACGCAAGGCCCGGTTCGGGCGCTTTTATTGGCCAGTCGCTTTTTTAAAGGCGGGGCGCTCGGCCAGGCGGTTGAAATAGGCCAGCACATTGGGCATGGCGTCGGTCAGAAGGCCGAAGAGCTTGGCGAGCAGCAGGTCGTAGCCCAGCATGATGTCGGCGGCGGAGAATTTCTCGCCCGCGATATAGCTGCGCCCTTCCAGTTCCTTGTCGAGCAGCTTCAGAATTTTGATCGCCATTTCCTTGCCTTCTTCGGCAACGGCTGAAATGCGTTTTTCCTCCGGGCGGATGAAGGCGTGCTGGGCGATATTGCCGAGCGGAGGCATCAAGGTCGCCTCGGCGAAATGGAACCAGTGCAGATAGCGCCCGCGCTCGGGTGTGCCCGGCGCCGGCTGCAAGTCTTTGTCGCCGGTCTTTTCCAGAAGATATTGCACGATGGCGCCGGACTCGTTGATGACGAGGCCGTCTTCTTCCATGGACGGCACTTTGCCGAGCGGATTGATCTTCAGATAATTTTCCGACTGAAGGACTTTGGGGTCGAATTCCAGCGCGACTTTTTCATAGTCGAGGCCAAGCTCCTCGCACAGCCAGACAATGCGCACCGAGCGCGTATTGGGGGCGTGATAGACTTTCAGCATTGAAGGTTCCCTGCTTTTATTGCTTCTGGGGGGAGCCTAACGGATTTCAGCGGCGTTTTGCATTAACCATGTTTGCGGAAATAGTCGTGCCCCTGTGCCAGAACGGGGCTGCATTTTGGCCCGTCTGTCCCTATATTGAACACATGTCCCGCCTTGTTCATGAGGACGCTATGTGTAAGCCGCTTTTTACCGCTCTTTGCCTTCTCCTTGCCGGTGCCGTTTCTCCGGCGCTTGCAGATTCCTGGCCACTTGCCGGTGACGGCGCGGCGGGGAGTGTGCAACCGCGCACGCAGGCGGCGGATGCCGGTCTCGTGCTGAACGGCAAGATCGATCTGACGGGCTTTCAGGGCGGTGTAGAGCGGCCCGCTTCAGTCTATATCGATAACGGGACGCGCTTCATCTTCGTGCGCCGCGACGGCTTTCATGCCGCCCGCCGGGCCGCCGGGTTCGCCGCAGCCGGTATTTCAACCGGCTTTCGCCGCTGAGCTTTCGGCGTCTTCAAATCCGTGAAATGTAGCGAAGGCCTCCACCGGCTCGCGCTCTGAAATCAGCGCGTTCACGGGCGCGTCCGGGTCGGCATAGCCGAGCGAGAGGCCGCAAATGATGTATTCGCTTTCCGGGATGCCGAGCAGCGGGCGCGTCGCTTTCCAGAACATGTTCCAGGCGCCTTGCGCGCAGGTGGCCAGTCCCTTCTCCGTGGCGGCCAGCATCAGGTTCTGCATGAACATGCCGATATCGAGCCAGCTGCGCGCATCGAGCTCCTTGTCGATGGTGAAGATGAGCCCGACCGGCGCATCGAAGAACTTGTAGTTGCGGCCCCATTGCTCCCAGGCCCGTTCTTTGTCGCCTTTCGGAATACCGATCAGCCCGTACATATCCTTGCCGAGTTTGCGCATGCGCCCGAGATATGGCTCGACGCGTTTGTTCGAGTGCTCGAATTCCTGCGCCGTGTCGCCGGGATTCTCCTCGCGGTAAGCAAGGACGCCTTCCACCAGCCGCTCGCGCGCTGCGCCCGTTACGACATGTACTTTCCAGGGCTGCACATTGGTGCCGGAGGGGGCGAGCGCGGCCAGCTCCAGAAGTTCCTTCACCGTTTCAAAGGGAACGGGATCGGGTTTGAACGCGCGGATGGATTTGCGCTCTTTGATCGCGTCCTGAAGCTGCATGGGTAAACTCCCGCCATTGCGTCAATATCTGTTGGCGGGAGTGTTAACATGGAACGCTTGGAGCGCAAGAGGCGGGGCTTCAGGCGGCTTGTGGCGCGCGCTTGCCGATAAGGCCGCCTGCGTAAAGTGCCCACCAGATGATGAGCGGCTGAAAGAAAAGCCGTGCCCAATAATAAAGATTGGCTTCGGGAAGACCGGCGACGGAGAGACCGTTCATGGCGTTGTGCACATTCGCCGGAAAAACCGCCACCGCATAAAGCGCGAGCATCATCGCCGCCAGCTCCTTCAGGCGCGGCGTGAGAAGGCCGATCGCGCCTGCAATCTCGCAAAGCCCGGTGAAGAAAATCACTTCGCCGTGGAAGGGAATGTAAGGCGGCATCATCGGCAAATAGCGCTCGGGGGTGAGAAGGTGGTCGGTGCCGACAAAGAAAAAGCCGGTACTCATCCCGATCCGCATGGCAAGGCGCGTGTCTTTGAGCGATGGCACGCCGAGGCGCCCGAGAAGCGCGGCAAGGGCCGCGACGGCAAGCATCATGAATACGAACAGCATGGGTATCTCCTTATCTTGACGGTGTTAAGATAAGGAGAATCTTGACGCCGTCAAGATCAGGTGCCAATTTCTTTCTCATGCCGGAAAAACCTCAAGCGAAACGGAAACTCAAAGCCCCGAAAACCGCCAAGCAGCGTGCCTATCACCACGGGGATCTGAAAGCTGCCCTTGTCGAGGCGGGCGCGCGCATCGTCGAGCGGGACGGGGTGATGGCGCTCAGCCTGCGCGGGGTGGCGCGGGAGGCGGGGGTCTCGCAAACCGCGCCCTATCATCATTTCGCCGATAAAGAAGCGCTTCTGGCGGAGATTGCCGCGACCGGTTTCCGGGATCTTTCTGCGGAAATGGCGCGGCGGGGGAGCGGCATCGCGGGCGCCTCCCCCCGGCTCGGCGCGCTCGGCACCGCCTATGTGGTCTTTGCCACGGAAAATCCCGGCCGCTTCCGGCTGATGTTCGGCCCGCTGATCGGGGAGAAGGCAGCCTATCCCACGCTGCTCGAGGCTTCCTTGAGTTCCTACCAAATGATCCGGGAGGCGGTGGCGGCTTATCTTGAAGAGATAGGCCCTGAAGAAGCCGGGGGTGATGCGGAAAACCCGGAAGCGGCAACCATGGCCGCCTGGTCGCTTGTCCACGGGCTTGCCACGCTGATCAATGACCGCGGCTTCGATAGCGAGGCGATGGGCGCGCCCGATATCGAAACGCTGAGCGCGCTTGTCACGTCATACCTGCGCAACGGGCTTGGGCGGTGAGGGTTCCCCCTCACCCTCCCATCGCTGGGCGCGATGGGCGTCCTTCTCCCCCAAGGGGGCGAGGGAAACAAAAGAAAGCCCTCTCCCCGGAGGGGAGAGGGTTGGGTGAGGGGGTAAGCGAAACTAAAGCCCCAGGACCGCCTTCGACATGATGCCGCGCTGAATTTCGTTCGAGCCGGCATAGATGGAGCCGGCGCGGTCGTTCAGATATTTGCTCATCACCGTGAGGCTGTGCTCGGGCCCGGCAATGTCCTTTTGCGCGGGCGCTTTGTAGCCCGGCACCGGGCCGCCCGGCCGGGTGGCATGGGGCTGGAAGGGGGCGATGTAATACTGCGCCGCCTCGATGGCAAGCTCGGTCAGCCGCTGGCTCATTTCCGTGCCGCGGGTTTTGAGCATGGAAGAGGCAGAGCCCGGCGCGCCGCCTTGCGAGAGCGTGGAAAGTACCCGGTGCTCGGTGAACTCGATGGCGGTCAGTTCTACTTCGGCTTCGGCAAGTTTGCCGGCAAAGGCAGCATCGTCCAAAAGCCGCGCGCCGTCGCCGGAGCGTTCTTCGGCGGCCATGGCGCGGATTTTCTTCAGCCGTTCATGCAGGCCCGGCGCATAGGCATTGCCGCGCTCGAATTCGAGCAGATATTTGGCGACCGTCCAGCCTTTGCCGATCTCGCCCACCACATTCTTTTTCGGCACGCGCACATCGGTGAAGAAGATCTGGTTCTGAATATGCTCGCCCGTCAGCATGATGATGGGATCGACACGGATGCCGGGCGTGTCCATGTCGATCAGCAAGAAGGTAATGCCTTCCTGCGGCTTGCCGGAATTGTCGGTCCGCACCAGGCAGAAGACGCGGTTGGCGTGCTGGGCATGGGTGGTCCAGATTTTCGTGCCGTTGCAGATGAAATCGTCTCCGTCTTCGACGGCGCTCATTTGCAGCGAGGCAAGGTCGGAGCCGGAGCCGGGCTCGGAATAGCCCTGACACCAGAAATCCTCGCCGGAAAGAATGCGCGGCAGGTAATAGTCCTGCTGTTCTTTCGTGCCGTGGCCGATCAGCACCGGCCCGCACATGCCCACCCCCATGGGCGAGATGGAGGGCGTGCCGGCGCGCGCGCATTCGCTCTGGAAAATATAGCGCTGCACGATGTCCCAGCCGGTGCCGCCATGTTCTTCCGGCCAGCCGGGCGCGATCCAGCCCTTGGCGTGAAGAATGCGGTGCCAGGCCATGGAGCTTTCATAATCGGAATAGACGCTGGTCATGCGCGCGCCCGCTTCGGCAAGCTCGGGGGTGAGCTTTTCATCCAGAAAGGCGCGCACTTCCTCGCGGAAGGCCTCGTGTTTCGGGCTCAGTTTCAGGTCCATCGCGCGTCCTCCCTTTCCGGTCTTTTCATGCCGGTCCATTGCTCGCCCAGACCCCGGCCTTGTCGCCAGCCACGGCGAACGGTAGCCGCTCTTTAGGGCGCGTCAATGGCGCTGCCCCCGGCCCATTGTGCCGCTGCGTCAAAATTGTCCTTCGCGAGCATGTGAAACCTGAAAAACAGGACGGGGAATCTCCGGTAATTTGACCGGCGGGCATTGGCGCGGGGGCCTGAATGGCGTAAATGAGGGGCGCGCGAGGTGCGCCTGCCGCCGGACCGGGAATGCTCATGTCTGCTCCAGAAGATCAAAAAGAAAAACAGCTTCCGGAAACAGACAGGGAGAACCTGCCGGGCCTGCGCGCGACAACACCGGCCGAACGCCAGCGCGCCTTCCGCATTCTCTTTGCCTGTCTGCTCGGCCTCGGCATGGGGCAGAACCTTTTCTTCGCCATCCTGCCGCCCATCGCCCGCGACCTTGGCATGAGCGAGGTGGACACGAGCCTGATCTTTTCGCTCTCCGCTTTTCTCTGGGTGCTCTCCAGCACGTTCTGGGGCCGGCGCTCGGATGTGATCGGGCGCAAGCCCGTCATCATGATCGGGCTGACGGGCTTTGCCGTCTCGACCACGGGCTTTGCGCTGGTCGTTCTTGCAGGCCTGTCGAACTGGATCTCCCTTGCCCTTGTCTTTCCGATGCTGATGTTCGTGCGGGCGATTTTCGGCACATTCGGGTCGGGCGCGCAGCCTTCCGCGCAGGCCTATGTGGCCGACCGCACCTCGCGCTCCGAACGCGCCTCGGCGGTTGCCTCGCTCGGGGCAGCCTTCGGCATCGGTCTTGTCGTCGGGCCGGGCTTTGCCGCGGCGCTCGCCAATATCCATATTCTCGCGCCGTTTTTCGCGGTTGCCGCCATTGCCTTTGTCAGCGCCATCGCGATCTGGATTTTCCTGCCCGAGCGCACGCCGCCAAAGCGCAAGAAGCGGCGCTGGGACAAGAGCCTGAAAATTTCCATGCAGGACCCGCGCGTGCTCTCCGCCATCGTCATGGCAATCGCGCTTGCCTTTTCCATGACCTCGCTCGTCCAGCATGTGGCAAGCGACCTGGCCGCGATGATCGGTCTGGCAAGCCCGCGCGCCGTGCGCTGGACGGGCATCTTGCTCATGGCGGCGGTGGGGGCGGCGGCGGCGGCGCCGATCTGGGTCATTCTGCCGCTGAGCAAATTGCCGCGGCCCGCGCGCGATGAAAACGAAAAGCCGAAACTGGCGCTGACCGACCGGCGCGTCATTCCGATCCTCATCATGGGGGTGGTGCTTGCCTTCAGCCAGACCATCGCCATGCAGACCGTCGCCTTTTATTTCATCGATAAGCTGCATCTCGACAGCAAGGAAGCGGCGCAGATGGTGGGCGTCGCGCTGATGGCCATGGCCATGGCGACGCTTTTCGCGCAGATCGGGCTCATTCAGCGCTTCAATCTGTCGGTGCAGTTTCTCCTGCGCTGGGGCGCGGGCATCACCGCCATTGCTTTTGTTCTGATGGGCTTCGGGGACAGTTACGGGCTGCTCGTCGCCGCTTTTGCGCTGTCAGGCCTCGGCTTCGGTTTCCTGCGCCCAGGGCTGCAGGCGAAAGGCTCGCTTATGGTCTCACCAAACGAGCAAGGCGCAATTGCCGGGATCATCGGCTCGACGGCGGCGACCGGTCATATCATTAACCCGATCATCGGTATGCCGCTTTATCAGTGGATGCCCGAAGCGCCGTACTTCCTCGGCGCGGGCCTGATGCTTTGCTTCCTCGCCTATGTGGCGTTTCATCCTTCCGTGCGCGATATGTCGGACAGTATCGAGGAAGATGAAGACCCGGACATTCACGTCCACTGACATGTCCCCTGGCACGTCCACTGATCAAAGCGCGCTCGCGGTGGCCACGGTCACGATGAAATTGTTCGTCATGTGAAAGAAAATGGCGGGCAGGAGCGATCCGGATTTCTGATAGAGCATGGCGCAGATGAAGCCAAGCGTGCCGATTTGCGCGAGCGCGAGGGCCGTCGCTGCCCCGTCGCCCACCATGTAATTGGTGTGAACGGCGGCAAAAAAGGCGCTGGTGAGAAAGGCCGCGGCAAAGACACCGATCTTCGTGCGCAGCCAGGCGAACAAGACGCCGCGGAAATAAATTTCTTCCGCAATGGGCGCAAGCAGGCCGAGCACCAGGAGCGTCAGCAGAATATTACCATCGCCGAGCACCTGCCGGTTCTGCTCTTCGATGAGCTCCACGCCTTCGGCATTCAGCCAGAGATTGAGCCCGGCAAAGACGAGGATGAAACCGGTCCAGAGCGCCAGCGTGATCAGCGCCCAGCGCGGCCGGGTTTTGCAGAGCCCCGCGCGGGCAAGCGGGATGCGCCGCCCGAGCAAAATCGCGCCCCAGGTGACAAGCGTGATGATGTAAAGAACAGCGGCAATGAGATGGGGCAAGAGCGCGCGGTCGAGCGCGCTTAGGAAATCGAGCGGGAAGAAGCGCCAGATGGCGGCGGCGAGGACCGTCATGGCGAAAGCCACAAACGGAATGATCAGGATATCGCGCCCTTCGATGGCCGGACGCAGCTCAGGCGCTGGCGCATTTTGGGCCGGATCTGCCGCCGGGCCCCCATCTTCCGGGGCCCTTGTAAGGGGGTCCATGAACTTAATTCCGTTTTCTTACGTATCTTTCTAAAGCCGGCTCGTTGAACCGGGCCGCATGTCCCCAGCGATCCAACCTCGCGGCTCTATAGTGGGGGCTTGGGCTAAGGGCGCCAAGGCACGGGGCCGGTATAAAGACATGCGCCGGGCCGGTTCTTGTCCGGTGATGCGGGAAGGCCACGCTGTACCGGCCCGGTTTCCCGAAGCGGGACGGTTTATCGGCGCTAAAGCGCCGGAAAAAGGAGAGGAATAATGTTCTATCTGGGACTGCTTGGCGCGCTTTCGGGCCTCGGCCTTGGCGCGCTTGGGCTGCTGCGCCCGCATGCGGCCTTGAGGCTTGTGGGGCTTGGCCTGCGCGAGGGGGCGCCGCACGGCATTTCGGAAGTGCGCGCGACCTATGGCGGGCTTTTTGTCGGTATGGAAGCGGCCATTTTATTGGGTGGCGAGCCGATGCTTTATCTCGTCGGCGCGGCGGCTTGGTTCGGCGCGGCCATCGCGCGCACCGCTTCCATGATCGCTGACAGGATCGTCAACGGGCCCAATCTTATGGGCACGGGCACGGAGCTGATCATCGGCGCGCTGCATCTGGCGCCGCTGTTTCTTTTGAAGGCGTGAGGAGCGCGCGGGGGCGTTATTCTGCCGCCGCGCAAAGATTGCCAGTCTTGGGATCGCCAGGCTCAGCCTTTGCGCCGAGCGCGCCTTCCGCCTCCCACGAGCTCATCAGCGCATGAACGGCGCTTGAAAAGGCGATGGGCTGGTCCAGCATGATGTGATGCTGGGCATGGGGAATGGTGAAGATCGGCGCATCGGGCCGGGTCTTGCGCATGAAGGCGATGGTCTCCGGATCATAATCCTTGCTCTGCGCGCCGTAGATACCGGCGACCTTGCAGGGCATGGTGCGGAACATCTCGGCATGATCCGGGCCCATATGCAGGCCCTCATAAGCGAAGGGATCGAATTTCCAGGTCCAGCCGCTCGCCGCTTCCGGGCCGCGGCCCCGGTCTTCGCCCTCTTTCACTTCGATGAGCGAATGGCCGCCGATATAATCAAGGATATAGCGGTTCACGCAGTCCTGCAGCGGGGCGAGACGGAAGCGGGCCGCCGCCGTTTCGAAATCCGGATAGATGCGCGTTGCCCGGCGCGGGGGATCGTTCTTAAACCATTCCATGGCGTTTTCGGGCGGGCAGACGCGGAAGTCGCACAGCATCACGCCGCCGAGCCGGTCGCCATAAAGGCCGCCGGTGATCAGCGTGACGAAACCGCCGAAGGAATGGCCGACAATGACCGGCTTTTCGCCGAGCCCGCCTTCGAAGGCGACGGCGGCGATCGCATGGGCATAGGTCTCGCGGGTATATTCGGTGCGCCAGCCGCTATCGCCCATGCCCGGCAGGTCCATGGAGGCGACATTATAATCGTCCGTGAGCTGGGGGGCGATGAAGTCGAACCAGCGCGCATGGGCGCCGTTGCCATGAACGAAGACGAGGCCCGGCCGGTCCGCGCGCTTTGCCTTCCAGAACCGGTAGTGGATTTTCGTGCCTTCCGAGGTTACGAACCGGGTTTCGCCTTCTTCGGCCAGCGCCTTGCGGAACCAGTCCGGGCGGTGGTGAATGAGGTCTTCTTCCGGAAAAAGGGCGATTTCTGGCTGGTTACTCATGATAATTCCGTAAAAATGGCGCCTGCGTCATCTTTTGCGCCATGGTCTAGCGCGGCTGGCCGGGCTTTGCAAAGCCAAGATCGGGCCGGATCGGGGCCCGGCCTGCATATAAGGGCAGGCATGGCTGCAAAAAAGCCCAGAAAAGGCGCGCTTTGCCCGGTTGACAGGGGGGCATTCTCCCCTTAGGTTCCGCGCCCAGTTTCCAATTTCCGCCGGTCGCCGGGTGCGGGCGCTTTTCAGCCTGTCCCAATGCCCAGCGAACCATCCCAGAGGACGGGCCCATGAAAGTCAGAAATTCGCTTAAGTCGCTGCGCAGCCGCCATCGGGACAACCGTATCGTGCGCCGCAAAGGCCGTCTTTATGTGATCAACAAGACGAACCGCCGCTTCAAGGCCCGCCAGGGCTGAGGCATGGCAGGCGCTCCGGCGCTGCGATAGAATTTGAAAAGGCCGTGCCTTCGGGTGCGGCCTTTTCGTTTGGCATAATGACTTTCGCGATTCGGCCAAAATCAGAGTAAGGCGGGGAGGAGAGCTTGAACGGCATTACCCATGTGGTGTTCGATATCGGCAATGTGCTGGTGGAATGGAACCCGCGCCATCTTTACCGCAAGCATTTCGAGCGCGAGGCGGAGATGGAAGCCTTCCTTTCCAACGTGTGCACCATGGACTGGCATATCGCCCATGATGCCGGGGTCTCGTTCGAGGATAATGCCGAGAAGCTGAAAGCCCGCCACCCGGATCATCATGCGCTCATCGATATCTGGGGCGCGCGCTATCTGGAAATGTCGCCGGGCGCGGTGCCGGGCATGGAAGCGCTTGTCGGGACGCTGAAGGAAAAAGGCCTCGCGCTGCACGGCCTCACCAATATGCCCGCCAGCATCTATCCCAAGCTGCACGCGCGTTACCCGGCCATGCAGGCGCTGGAGGTGACGGTCGTCTCGGGCGAGGAAAAGACGCTGAAACCCGATCCCCGGCTTTATGAGATTCTCATCGCCCGCGCGGGACTGCCCGTTCGAGCCACGCTTTATATCGATGATTCAGCGCCGAATGTGCGCACCGCCGAAAAGCTGGGCATGTACGGGCACCATTTCCAGAATGCAGGCGGACTTGCCCGCGAACTTACTCAGCTTGGGCTTTTGGAGGCCTCATGAGTGAAAGGCGCCCGAAGGCCGTTATCTTCGATATGGGCAATGTGCTGATCGGCTGGGATGCGCGCGCCCGCTACCGTGCGCATTTTGAAAATGAAGCGGCGCTCGATGCGTTTTTCCGCACGCTCTTCCGCGAGATTTACGATGCCGTTCACGACGATGAGCGGGAGATGGGCGCCTGTCTTGCGCCGCTGAAAGAAAAGCATCCCCATGCGCGCCACCTCATTGAGATTTATGAAAAAGACTGGGGCTCGTTTCTCACCGGGCTGATCGAGGAAAGTGTCGGACTTGTCCATGCGCTGCATGGGGCGGGCATCAAGCTTTACGGGCTGACGAACTGGCCGCATCAGGTCTGGCCGCCGCATCGCGCCGTGCCGGACACGAGAGATCATTATGCTTTCCTGGATCTCTTCGAGGATGTGCTGGTCTCGGGTCAAGAGCGCCTGCGCAAGCCCGATCCGGAAATTTACCGGCTGGCGCTTTCCCGTTTTCAGCTTTCGCCGGGCGAGGCGCTTTTCGTGGACGATCTGGCTGAAAACATCGCCGCAGCCAAGGCGCTGGGCATGCATGGGCATGTTTTCGAGACCCCTGCAGGGCTGCACGCCGCGCTTTGCGCGCATGGGCTCTTGCCAGATAAGGGGCGGGCGGGATAGGAACCCAGCAGCTAAATTTTCGCTGCGCCGCGTTCACTGACACATGCGCGCAGCCTGGAGGAGAACAATATGCCTGATCGTATCCTGATTTACGGAGCGACCGGCTATACCGGTAAACTCGTTGCCCGCAAGGCCAAGCAGCAGGGGCTGCGGCCCATTCTGGGCGGGCGCAACCCCGCCAAGCTGAAAAGCGTGGCCGGGCAAATGGCTTTCGAACATCGCACCGTGGACCTGAATGACCGGGCGGGCCTTGAGAAGGTTCTGAAGGAAGTCGATGTCGTTCTGCACATTGCCGGGCCGTTCTCCCAGACCTCCCGGCAGATGGTCGATGCCTGTATCGCAACGGGCACGCATTATCTCGACATTACCGGCGAGATCGATGTTTTCGAGGCGTGCGCGGCGCGCGATGCGGAAGCCAAAAAGGCCGGCGTCATGCTGATGCCGGGCGTCGGCTTCGACGTGGTGCCTTCCGACTGTCTTGCCGCGCATATGAAGCGGCGCATGCCCGATGCCAGTGAGCTGACGCTTGCGATTTCCGGCCTCGGTTCCATGTCGCGCGGCACGGCGAAAACGGGGGTGGAGAGCATCCGCTTTGGTACGCGCATCCGGCGGGATGGGAAAATTCTTTCTTCCAAAGCCCCGCTCGTGCGCGAGATCGATTTCGGCCAGGGCGTGAAGAAAAGCGTTGCCGTGGGCTGGGGCGATGTCTCGACCGCTTACCATTCGACGGGCATTCCCAATATCACGGTCTATTTCGAGGCAACGGCGCAGCTTGAACAGGCGGCGAATATCGGCCCCTTCCTGCGCTGGGTGCTGAGTACCGGGCCTGCCCAGCGGATGCTGAAGAAAAAGATCGATCAGCAGCCGGAAGGTCCGGACGATGCCCAGCGCGCGGAGGGGTATTCCATCCTGCTCGGCGAGGCCGTGAACGAGGCGGGGGACCGTGTGGTTTCGCGCCTGCGCACGCCGGAGGGCTATTCGCTGACCGCGCTCACCTCGCTGGAGATCGTGCGCCGGGTTATGCAGGGCAATGCGGTGCCGGGCTATCAGACGCCTTCAAGTGTTTTCGGACCCGATTTCATCACGGAATTCCCCGGCTGCGAGCTGGAAGACCTGAATTCGGCCTGATGTGATCACCGGCTTGTGATGGGGAAGGGCAGGCGTTTTGACGTTCTTTTTGCCCTCCCCATGGCCAAGCGGGATTTCCCGCACTATCGTTACGGCATGAAGCCCCCTGTTCTCACTGCCCTTTTGGGCGGCCTTTTTATTGCGGTATCGGCAAGCGCTGCCCAGGCGGAACCGGGGCAGGGGCTGAAGGAGCGCTTTGGGCTGACGCCGGATGCGCGCCCGGATGCGCTCGAGCCTAAAACTGAGGCGGGTGAAGAAGCTGCCCCTTCCCGGGATACTCTTTCGGCGGATGAGTTTGCCTCGCGCGAGGCTTTTCTCGATTCTCTTTTCGACCGGCTCAAAGAAGCCGAGAACCCGGAGCAAGCTAAGATCGTGGAAGCGGCGATCTGGAAGCTCTGGACGAATTCGGGCAGCGCCAGCATCGATTATCTGATGGACCGGGGGCTCGGCGCCATGGCGGCGGGCGAGCAGGGCGAGGCGCTGATTTATTTCACGCAGGTGACGACGCTGGCGCCGGGCTATGCGGAAGGCTGGTCGAAGCGCGCCACGCTTTACTATCTGATGGAAGATTATCAGCGCGCGCTCAAAGATATCGAGCAGACGCTGCGCCTCGAACCCCGCCATTTCGGCGCGCTGGGGGGCCTCGCGCTTTTGCTCAATGAGCTGGGCGACAAGGAAGGCGCGCTTTCCGCTTATCGCAAGGTGCTGAAGGTTTATCCTCATCTGCCCGGCGCGCAGGAAGCGGCCGAGCAGCTTTCCGAGGAAGTGGAAGGCCAGGGTATTTAAGCGCTGCGCCGCCGCCCTATACTCTCAACGCAATGATGATCGGTCGTTTCTGCCGTTTGGGCAGACTGAGCACAGGGGTTTGATGTGTCGTTTCTCGTTTGGGTTGCCGGCGTGCTTGGCGCGCTTCTGATTGCCGCTTTTGCCTATTCCGCTTTCATGAACGGGCAGGCGGCGGACAAATTCCCCCCGCTCGGCAAATTCGTCGAGGTGAAGGGCGCGCGGCTTCATTATGTGGAAGCGGTGCCGGAAGGCGGCGGCAAGGGCGTGCCCATCGTGCTCATTCACGGGGCAAGCGGGAACCTGCGCGATTTTCTGGTTTCTATCTTTCCCGGCCTTGCCAAGGAGCACCGGGTGCTTGCTTTCGACAGGCCCGGCCATGGCTGGAGCGAGCGGCCCGATATCGAGGATATTCACGACCCGGCCCGCCAGGCGGAGCTGATCCGCGATGCGCTTCTTAAACTCGGCATCGAAAAGGCCGTGGTGCTCGGCCATTCTTGGGGCGGGGCGGTGGCGGCGGCCTATGCGCTGGAATTTCCGGAGAACCTTGCCGGGGTCCTTGTGATGTCCGGGGCGACGCATCCTTGGGAGGGCGGCGTTGCCTGGTATCATTCGGTGGTGCGCACGCCCCTCATCGGCGGGCTTTTTGCGCGCACACTCGCGGTGCCGGGCGGACGGTTTCTCTCCCAAGCCGGGATCGCGGGAAATTTTGCGCCCGATCCTGCGCCCGAAGGGTTCGGTGCGGATATCGGCCTGCCGCTGCTTTTCCGCCCGGCCAATTTCAAGGCGAATAGCGAGGATACGGGCAATCTCAAATCTCATCTTGCCCGCCAGTCGAAACGCTACGGCGAGATTGCCGTTCCCACCATCATTCTGACCGGCAACAGGGACCGCACGGTGCGCGCCAAAATCCATTCCTATGTGCTGCATGAGCAGATCGAGGGATCGGAACTGATCAAGCTGAAAGGCACGGGCCATATGCCCCATCATGTGCATGGGGGCGTGGTGCGCGAGGCGCTCTCGCGCCTGGCAACGGGCGGGCCTCTGCGCCCCGGTCTCCATGAGATCGAGGCGCCTGAAGCTCACTAAAAGGTCCGGGCGCGGCTAAAGAAAAGAGGCGGCGGGGCTCAGCCCACCATGCCGCCTTTCTCGCCGACAAAAGCAACGCGCAGCATATTCGTTGCGCCGGGCGTGCCGAGCGGGACGCCGGCGGTAATGATGATGCGCTGGCCGCGCTGGGCAAAGCCTTCCCGGAAGGCGATGCGGCAGGCGCGGTCGACCACGTCGTCAAGGTCCTGTGCGTCTTCGGTGAGAACGCAGTGCAGCCCCCAGACAAGCGCGAGGCGCCGTGCGGTCTCGGTGATCGGCGTCAGCGCGATGATGGGAAATTGCGGGCGCTCGCGCGCGGCGCGGATGCCGGTCGAGCCCGAATTCGTCCAGCAGACGATGGCGGCGGCATTGAGCGTATCGGCAACGGTGTGGGCGGCGGCGGAAATCGCATCGGCGCTCGTTGCTTCAGGCTCCGTGCGCTGGCCGTATATGATGGAGGAATAGTTGGGATCGTCCTCCACTTCGACGGCGATGCGGTTCATCATTTCCACCGCTTCGATGGGATAATCGCCAGCCGCCGATTCCGCCGAAAGCATGATCGCGTCCGCCCCTTCAAAGACGGCGGTCGCCACGTCCGAGACTTCCGCGCGCGTCGGCATGGGTGAGGAGATCATCGATTCCAGCATTTGCGTTGCCACGACCACGGGTTTGCCGGCTTTGCGGGCAAGGCGCGTGATGCGCTTTTGCCAGCCGGGCACTTGCTCGATCGGCAGTTCGACGCCAAGGTCCCCGCGCGCCACCATCAGCCCGTCGGCCAGATCGAGAATGCCGTCAAGCTCGGTCAGCGCGTTGGGCTTTTCGATTTTCGCGATAATGGCCGCGCGCCCGCGCGCAAGTTTGCGCGCTTCGGCGACATCGTCCGGGCGCTGAATGAAGGACAGCGCCAGCCAGTCGATGCCGAGCGAGAGCGCGGCTTCAAGGTCCGCGCGGTCTTTGTCCGAAAGCGCAGAAAGGCCGAGCGTCGCATCGGGCAGGTTGACGCCCTTGCGGTCCGAGAGCACGCCGCCTTGCAAGACTTTCGTGATGGCGTAATCGGCCTCGGCTTCCTTCACTTCAAGGCGGATGCGCCCGTCATCGAGCAGCAGATTGCGCCCCGGCGCAATGGCGGCGAAAATCTCCGGATGCGGCAGGTTCACCCGCGTGACATCGCCCGGCGCGGGGTCGAGGTCGAGGCGGAAACTTGCCCCTTCCTTCAGCTCCACCGGGCCGTTTGCGAATTTTCCGACGCGCAGTTTGGGGCCTTGCAGGTCCACCAGAATGCCGATGGGCCGGCCGACTTCCGCTTCCACCTGGCGCAGATAGCCATGCATCTTTTTCAGCCCTTCATGATCCAGATGGCTCATGTTGAGGCGGAAGGCATCGGCGCCGGCATCGTGCAGCGCGCGGATGCGCTCGGGCGTGTTCGTTGCCGGGCCAAGGGTCGCAAGGATCTTTACGTTACGGCGGCGCATGTTTTTACCTGTCTTTCGGTTCCGGCATATTGCCCGGGCTGCGGGCGGAGAAAGGAATGTCGAGGCGCCAGTCTAGCGCGGTGCCGGTATCAACTTCATGAAAACCGGCGCGCGCATAGCCGCGCCCGGTGCAGTCCGACCTGCCTTTGATGGTGAAGGCGGTGGGCGAAATGCACAAGGGGGCAGACCCGCCCCAGACCCGGCCTTCGCGCGTATCGACGGCATGAAGATAATAGAACCGGGCGGTGAGCTTGCCTGCGAGCAGCTTTGTACAGCTTTCGGGCGCCAGCTGCCACCAGCCTTCCGACACCCAGTCCTGCCCGTCATGATAGCCGAGCGCTGCGGAAAGCGGCACGGCAAGGCGGTTGCAAACGCTGAGATCGGCGCGTGCCAGAGGCGTAGCGGAAAATGTGATGACGAGCGCGCCCGCAAGAGACGCTGCGATAGAGGAGAATCTTGCGGACGGGGAAAACATCGGGGAACTCTGAATTAGGCGCGACTCAGGGGCTTGGAAGGACGAGAATAGCGCGGAAATCGTTCACATTCGTAAAAGTGGGGCCGGGGGTGAGAAGCGCCTCCGCGGCGCGCAGAAAATCGCCCGAGGCATGGCGGGAGAGCGCTTCTTCCCCGCTCAGGCCGCTTGCCGCGCCGCGTGCAAGCGTTTCAGGTGTGATGAGCGCGCCGGCCGGATCGTCTTTTTCGCCGCTGCCGCCATCATTGCCGTCCGTGTCCCCGGCAAGGGCAAAGATGCCGGGCGCGCCTTCAAGGGCAAGGGCGAGCACCAGGGCATATTCCTGATTGGGCCCGCCATTGCCGGGCACGGCGTCTTTTGCCATCGTTACCGTCACTTCGCCGCCGGAGAGAAAAAGCTGCGGCGGCCCTTTATGGGCAAGCGCAAGCTTTGCATGGGCGCGGGCAAGATCGCGCGCTTCCCCTTCCAGCGCATCGCCCAGCAATGTGACGCCGAGCCCTGCCGCCCGGGCTTCCTCCGCAGCTGCCGCCAGCGCGTCTTTTGGGGCGGCGACAATCTCATAGCGCTTGTTTTTGAAGGCAGGGTCGCCCGCACGCGGGGCCTCCGGCGCCGCCTCCAGCGCTTTTTGAAGGGCGGGCGTGAGAAGGCCCCGCGACTTTAAAACGGCAAGGGCATCCTCACGTGTGCCTTTGGCCGGTGCCATGGGGCCGGAGGCGATGGCGGCCGGATCGTCCCCTGCCACATCGGAAATGGCGAGGGTGAGGGCGGGGGCGTTGATCGCGGCGGCAAGGCGCCCGCCTTTTACTTTCGAAAATTGCGCGCGCACTTTGTTTATGTCCTGAATGGGCGCGCCGGAGCGCAGGAGCGCGCGGGTCAGCGCCCGCTTTTCTTCAAAGGAAACGCCGCCAATGGGCGCGGTCATCAGCGCCGAGCCCCCGCCGGAAAGCAGCACGAGTACGAAATCCTCCGGCCCCGCCTCGCGGGCAAGGGCAAGCAGTTCCTGCGTGGCGGCAAGGCCGGCAGCATCGGGCACGGGGTGGGCAGCTTCCACCGTGCGGATGCGGGCCGTGGGAAGCGCGTGTCCATAGCGGGTGATGACGAGGCCGCTTAAGGAGGGGTGGTCCGCGTAAGCCTTTTCCACGGTGAGTGCCATGGCGGAGGCGGCTTTGCCGGCACCCAGAACGATCAACTTTTTGTTGGGGGCCAAGGCGGGAAGATGCGGCGGCAGGCAGGTTTCGGGCTGCACACGGGCAATGGCGCGCGCGAAAAGGCGCGGTAAAAAAACAGCCGGGTCTTCCAGAAAAGCCATTGGCCCCGTTCTCCTTGGCGCGCGGCATGATTATATTGCGGCCATGCTGACCGAAACCCCGCCTTCTCCTATCCTGAAATCCGCCTCTTTGAAACCGGGCCGCGATGGTGCGGTTGATGGTGCGGTTGAAGTCATCGAAGGCGCGGCCCGTACCGGGCTGCTTTTGCTCTGCGATCACGCCTCCAACGCCTTGCCGGAAGGATATGGCACGCTGGGGCTTGCGGAAGAAGAATTTTCCCGCCACATCGCCTATGACATCGGCGCGGCGGAAGTGACGCGGCGCCTTGCGGAGATGATGGAAGCTCCGGCGCTGCTCGGGCGCTATTCGCGTCTCCTCATCGATCTGAATAGGGGCGAGGACGATCCGACCCTTGTCATGAAGCTGTCGGATGGTGCGATCGTGCCGGCGAACCGGCTCGTCGATCCTTACCGGGACGCAGAAGAATTTCAAAACCGCCTGACGCGTTTTCATCAGCCCTATCACCGCGCCGTTGCAGGCGCGCTTGAGCATTTAAGCGCGCGCGGCCATGTGCCGGTGATCATTTCCATTCACAGTTTTACCCCGGCCTGGCGCGGGGTACAGCGGCCCTGGCATACGGGAGTGCTCTGGGACCGCGATCACCGTGTGCCCGACGCGCTGTTTGAAGGCTTTGCGCGGGAAGGAGGTTTGACCGTCGGCGACAATCTTCCCTATATCGGCTATCTGAAAGGCGATACGCTTTACCGGCACGGCACGGTGAACGGCTATGCCCATGCGCTGATCGAAATCCGCCAGGATTTGATCGCCGCGCGCGAGGGACAGGCGGAATGGGCCGCGCGCCTTGCCCGTCTGCTGACCCCTATTTTGGAACGCGGCGATATTGCCCGCGTTCAGCATTTCGGCTCGCGCAGCCATGAGGCGCGCGGGTGAGGATTATTTGAAAGGAGCCGCTCATGACGAAGGACATCGACAAGCAGACGGAAACGGAATTGCAGGCCGCCGCCTTCCGCCGGCTTCTGGCGCATCTGGATGAACGCAAGGACGTGCAGAATATCGATCTGATGATCCATGGCGGCTTCTGCCGCAACTGCCTGGCCGATTGGTACAAGGAAGCGGCGGAAGAAAAAGGCATCGCGCTCGACAAGATGGAAGCGCGCGAGATCGTCTACGGCATGCCTTTTGCCGAATGGAAAGAAAAATATCAGGCCAAAGCCAGCCCGGAGCAGATCGCCGCTTTCGAGGCAGCGCAGAAAAAACACGGGCAATAGCAGGGCTTAGTCGGCATCTGCATTTTGCGTTTGGGCGGCGCTTGCGGGCGGAGGGCGGCGGCGCTATGTTGCCGCTCCTTAAATTTCAGTACCAGTTTGACGAGCGGAGACTTTCCTCATGGCGGACGGAAACGCGCCTGCGGGCGCAACGACCATCGCCCAAGATCAATTGCGGGCCTATATCGAACGGATCGAACGCCTTGAAGAAGAAAAGGCGGCAATTGCCGCCGATATCAAGGAAGTCTACGCGGAAGCCAAAGGAAACGGCTTCGACACCAAAGTCATGCGCAAGGTGATTTCGCTGCGCAAGAAAGATCAGGCCGAGCGCCAGGAAGAAGAAGCGGTGCTGGAACTTTATCTGCACGCGCTGGGCATGCTGGGCTAAGCGAAGCGCTGAAGCCGTCGCGCTATCTTATCTAAAAGGCCGTTCCGAAGGGGATGGCCTTTTGTTTTGGTGCGGGGTGGCAGGGCGTTTTCTTTCTGCGTAGTCTTGGCCTTGTAGTGGCCGCCATTTTTCAGGCGGTGCATCTGGGGGCGTAAGATCAGAGGATGAGCAGCGTACCGTTTCACGGGCCGGCGGACATAACCGGACAGGCGCAGGAGGCGCGCGCGCCTTATGCGCTTCTCTCCGACGTGATCGCCAGTCTTTATGCCTATGCCGCCGATCCGGAAAACTGGGAAGATCTCTTGCGTTTCACCGAGCTTGTGGACCGCAAGGAAGAGAGCCTGTCCAAAGACCTTCTCGCCGAAATTTCCCGTCATCTGGAAGAAGCCGCGCGCCTTGCCGAAGAACGAATGGCGCAAAGCGAAGCGTCCGGCACGCAGCGGCCGCCTGCGGCTTTTCTGGCGCTCGATGGGCGCGGGCGTCTTCTAAATTTCAACGAGGCGATGGCCGCGCAGCTTTCCCCCCTTACCGGCGGGTTTGAAGAAGGGGCGGCGTTGTCCTGGAACGCGCGCGAAGACCGCAAGGCATTTGAGGAAGCTCTCAAGGCCGTGCGGGAGGGAGCGGGCGCCCGGCTGGTGCGGCTCAATATGCATGCGCCTGGGGCCATGCCGGTCTTCGGGTTCCTGCTGGAAGGCGCGCGCTTGCCTGGAATGGGCCTGGCGCTGCCGCAGCAGGTGAACAAGGAAGCGGCGGCGGTTTTTCTTATGCCCGCCCGCCCGCTCAGTTTCGATGAAGAGGTGCTTTCGGCCTCCCTTCTCGGTCTGTCACCGGCGGAGGCGCGGCTTGTCGGCGGGCTGACGCGCGGCCTTGCGCTGAAGGAAGCGGCCCGCGCCCTCGGCATTTCGCCCAATACCGCGCGCAATCAGCTGGCAAGCGTCTTTGAAAAATTCGGTCTCAACCGGCAGGGCGATCTCATCCGCCATGTGGCCGAGCTCATGGTGCTGGGCGCGCATCTTTCGGGCGCGCGGCAAGCCCCGCCGGAAAGCGATGCGCGGCTTTATGTCGAGCTGCCGGACGGGCGCCGGCTTGCTTACCGGGAATATGGCGCGCGGGAGGGAAAGCCTGTCCTTAATCTTGTGCCCGCCATTACGGGCAGCTTTTTACCCCGCCGCAAATCAGAAGCGCTGCAGCGCAGCGGCATCAGGCTGATCCGCGTGGAGCGGCCGGGGACGGGCGGCTCCACCTTCGATCCGCATATGACGATCCAGAGCTTTGCGAAAGACTTGCGCTCTTTCATGGATGCGCTGGGGCTGGAGCGCGCTGTGCTTTACGGCTCGGCTTCGGCGGCGCCTTTCGTGCTTGCCGCGGCAAGCGAGCTGGGCGCGCGGGTGGAGCGGGCCGGGCTCACGGCGCCGCGCATCGATGTGCATCTTGAAAAAGATTACCGCAACAATCCCGCGCTTTCTTTTTACGGCAGTCTCATCCGCAATGGCTGGCTGCGGCGGGGCGCGCTGCAGCTTCTGCGGCAAAAGCTGTCGCGTAAAGTCTTGAGCGGCATGATGCAGCGCTTCTTTCAAGGCGCGCCGGCCGATGCCGCGCTTTTGAAAGCCGACCCGGCTTTGCGGGAAGAACTTCTCGATGCGCTTTACGATTCCCTCAGCCTGCAGGTGGAAGGGGTGATCCGGGAAAGCGAGCTTGCCTCGGGCGGCTATCAGCTCGATCCGACCCAGATCCGCTGCCCGCTTCATGTCTGGCTGGGGGGCGAGGATACGCAGGTGCCGCTGGAGGAAGCGCGGGAGGGTATTGCCCGCTTTTCGCCCGCGAGCCTGCGCGTCTTTGAAGGCGAGGGGCATCTCATCAGCGCCGCTCGCCTTGCCGGGATATTGGACGAGCTTGTCCACGCGCCTTCAAAGGCAGGCTAGCCGGTTTTTCTGCGGGCCTTTGGTATATCTGTACCATTCCGCCTCTATCCCCCTCCCGGCACTCTCCCTTTCAGACAGTCACCTGCCCGCGCTGCGGGCGGCAGGGAAGGGGATGGATATGGTTCGCGTAACAACTCAATCGGCAGGGCGCCCGGCGAAAGTGGCGGCAAGCCTTCTTGCCTCGGCCTTCTTGCTCGCCGCCTGCCAGACCACGGGGCAGCAGCAGTCTTTGCAGGTTCAGCAGCCGGGCGATGCCAGCATGAGCTGCGCTGAGCTTGCCGGTGAAATCGGCGCCATGGATCAGGTGATCGGCGAGGCGAACGCTGCCGAAACCGAAGGCCAGCTTACCGGCGCAGGGATTGCCGTGGCCGAGCAGGCAGCGATTTATGGCGGCGCGGGGGCAGCGCTCGGCCGGGCCTTGCCGGCGGCGTCCGTTCTCAGCGGGTTCCTCGGCTCGACCCAGCAGGCCGCCCAGCAAAGCGCCAAGGAGCGGGCTCAGGCGGCGCAGCTGCGCCGGACCTCGCTGATGGGCATTTATCAGGGCCGCGGCTGTTCTTGAGTTCGCTTTACTGGCGGTCGACGTCCCCAGCGAAGGCCGGCAGTAAAAGAAGGGGCGCCGCATGCGGCGCCCCTTCAAGTTCCCCCGGTTCGGATAGTCCGTGAGACTATTCGCCCCTCACATCAAGGCCGAGATCGCGGACCTTGCGGTAAAGCGTCGAGCGGCCGATGCCGAGCCGCCGGGCGACCTCGGACATGTGGCCTTTATATTTGTCGATGGCGAGGCGGATGAGATCGGCCTCCACATCCTCCAGACGGCGCATGTTGCCTTGTTCATCGGTAACGGAAACGCCGCCGGAAATGTTGGACATGGCAAAGTCGGTCAGCGTCTGGCGGAAGCCGCCGCCCGTTGCCGCGCCCTGCATGACGGGCATGGGCGCTTCGGCGGGTGCGGGCGGGGTCGCATCGAACCCGTCGAGCTGCGAGGCGATTTGCGGGAAATCGGCAATCGTCAGTTCGGCCCCGTCCGCCAGCACGATGGCGCGGAAGATGGTGTTTTCCAGTTGGCGCACATTGCCCGGCCAGTCATAGGCATGGAGCATCTGCATTGCGTCCGGCGTGACGGCGGAAACGTTCTTGCCTTCTTCGGCGGCCAGGCGGCTGACGAAGTGGGAGACAAGCTCGCCCAGATCCTCGCGCCGCTCGCGCAAGGGCGGAATGTTGATCGGGAAAACGTTGAGCCGGTAGTAAAGGTCTTCGCGGAAATGGCCTTGCTTGACCATTTCGATCATGTCGCGGTTCGTCGCCGAGATGAGGCGGATATCCACCTTTACCGGCTTCTTCGCCCCGACGGGATCGACCTCGCCTTCCTGGATGGCGCGCAGCAATTTTACCTGCATGTCGAGAGGCAGCTCGCCGATTTCGTCGAGAAAGAGCGTGCCGCCATTCGCCTCGACGAATTTACCGGCGTGCTTTTCGCTGGCCCCCGTAAAGGCGCCTTTCTCATGGCCGAAGAGAATGCTCTCGATCAGGTTTTCCGGAATCGCGCCGCAGTTCACGGTCACGAAGGGCCGGCCCGCGCGGTCGCTCTCGCCCTGGATGGCGCGGGCGAAGACTTCCTTACCCACGCCGCTTTCCCCTTCGATGAGAACGGGGATGTTGGACTGGGCGGCCCGGCGGCCGAGCTTCAGCGCATTGCCCATGGAAGGCGCGCCGGCAATGATGTCGTCGAAGGTGAGCTGGCCTTGCGCTTTTTTCTGCAGCCGGTTGATCTCGCCGGTGAGCGCGGTGACTTTCAGGGCGTTGCGGATGGAGACATGCAGGCGCTCCGGGCTGACGGGTTTGACCACGAAGTCGTCGGCGCCGGCACGCATGGCTTTGACCACCGTCTCGATGCCGCCATGGGCGGTGAGCACGATGACGGGCAGCGCCGGGTGCTGCGGGCGCAAGGCTTCGAGCACTTCCATCCCGTCCATGCCGGGCATGACGAGGTCTAGGATCATCATGGAGATGTCCTTGGCGTGAATGCCGCCCATGATCTCCATGGCCTCGGTGCCGCTTTCGGCCGTCAGCGTCCGGTAGCCGTCGCGTTTCACCACTTCTTCGAGAATCCGCCGCTGCGCCGGATCGTCATCGACGACGAGAATCGTCTGAGCCATGCCTATGTCCCCAACAGAACGTGTTTGCGCCCGCTTTTGCCGCCCGCCTCGCTCGAATGCCGCGAGACCGGGGCGGGCAGGCGCGCCGCATCAATTTCCGGGGCATGGTGGCGGGCAAGTGGTAAAGGCCGGTTTAAGGCGGGGTGAGTTTTGTGCCGGGAAGGCACGATAAGGAAACTTATCGTTAATTCGCGCGTTACCATGACAATGCGCAGAAAAGCTAGAGATTTGCCGAAAATACGGGTGTTGCGGTCAAGTGACTCTTGTAGCTGAAAAGAGACTAAAATCCTCGATATGGCTTGAAGACCGCGGGTCTTCCGTGCCATCCATAATATTCAAGCAAACCGGTTGACTGCGAACCGGTGGGGTCCGGGCCACCCGTCTCTTAATTACGGGGGGTAGATCAAAAAATGACGGAGATTGGGATGAACATTCTATCCCGGCTAATTGCGGTAACTGCGTTCCTGGGGCTGGCTGCGTGCGGCACCTGGACTGCGGAATCGTATTTGGACGACGAGATTTCGGGCAATGATTTCAATGCCTGCCTCGCGCGCGAATACCAAGACCGTGCAACGTCGGAAGCTTATGTGGACTGCAACTGGGTCGATACTGCCAAGATCGTCGCAAAGGGCCGCGCTGCCCAGGCCGGCGAAACGGTACTTCCCTACGATCCGGCTAACCATGCCGTTCTGCCGAGCGACCTCGGCGAACTGCAGGATGCCCGTGCCCGCCTGATGGCTGCACTGGACAATGGCGGCCGCGAAGGCGACCAGGCTTGCGCTTGCGCCAAAGCTCAGCGTCACTATGACGGCTGGGTCGAACAGGCCAGCGACAACGACCTGGGTGAAGGTGGCGCATGGTTCGGCGGCCCCGGCGGCCCCGTTCAGCCGGAGCGTGTGGAAGCTGAAAAAGCAGCTTTCTACGAAGCTCTGACCGAATGTGAAGCTGCCCCGGTTGGCCCGTGGACGATTTACTTCGGCTTCGACAAGTCGAACCTCACGGCCGAAGCTCAGGCTGTTGTGGAAGAAATCGCCAATGTTGCCGGCAGCAAGACGCTGAACGTTTCGGGTTACACCGATACGTCCGGTTCGTCCGCTTACAACCAGGCTCTGGGTCAGCGCCGTGCTGACGCCGTTGCCGGTGCTCTGAGCGCCCGCGGCGCTTCGGTCGGCACGACCGGCACCTACGGTGAATCGAACCTGGCTGTGCAGACCGGCGACGGTGTGCGCGAACCGCTCAACCGCCGCGCGGTTGTGACGGCCGAGTAAGCCAGCGCCTTTAAGGCATCGCCTTAAAGACGAAGAGATCAGCCCCGGCGGCAACGCCGGGGCTTTTCTTTTTCAGCACTTTGTGTTCTGCGGGCAGGGCCGGTTCTGCTCTTTTGACCGCCCGCCCCATTGATCGCGGCCCCCGAGGCCGATATTGAAGGGATCGGAACATCCCCGGCGAAGGAGCTTTCATGAAAAGGCGCGATCCAGTGACCAGCCCATGCTTGGACAAAGCTGAAAGCGGCGCAAAAGCGCTGGGCGAGCTGCCGCGATGGGATCTCTCCGTCTTCTATAAAGGCCCGGACGATGCGCGGATCGCCGACGACCGCAAGGCAGCGCTGGACGAGGCCGCGCGCTTTGCCGAACGTTATGAGACGAAGCTTGCCGCGCTTGCCGAGGCGGGGGACGCGCTGGCGCTTGCCGAGGCGATCGAGGCTTATGACGGCTTGCAAGACAAGGCCGGGCGGCTCGGCTCCTATGCCTCGCTGCTTTATGCCGAAGATTCGACCATTCCCGCCCATGCCAAGCTCTATGCCGATATTCAGGGCTGGAGTGCGGACATGGCCGCAAAGCTCCTCTTCTTCACGCTGGAGCTGAATGCCATTGAGGAAGAAAAGCTGGCGGCGCTCTGCGCGCGCGAGCCGCGCCTTGCCCGCTACCGCCCCTTCCTGCGTGATTTGGCGCTGGAACGTCCTTACGAGCTTGCCGCGGATATGGAGCGGCTTTTGACCGAGAAATCGGTGACGGGGCGGGCCGCCTGGAACCGGCTTTTCGATGAAAGCATGGCACGGCTGCGCGTCGAGCTCGACGGCGAAAAAGTCTCGCTCAACGAGGCACTGGACAAGCTTTCCGAACCCGATGAAAAACTGCGCGAGAAGGCGGGTAAGGCGATTGCCGCGAGTTTCGCCGAGGAAGTGCCGCTTTATACGCTGATCACCAATACGCTTGCCAAGGACAAGGAGATCGAGGACCGCTGGCGCGGTTTTGAAGATGTCGCCATGTCCCGCCATGTCGCGAACCGGGTGGAAGCGCCGGTGGTCGATGCGCTGCAAAGCGCGGTGCAGGCTTCTTATCCTGATATTTCACACCGCTATTACGCGCTCAAAGCCAAATGGATGGGCAAGGAGCGGCTGAATTTCTGGGACCGCAATGCCCCGCTGCCCGAAGACGACAATAAGCTCGTCTCCTGGGAGGAGGCACGTGAGACGGTACTGAGCGCTTATGCCGGGTTCGACCCGGAAATGGCGCGTCTTGCGGGTGATTTTTTCGAGCGGCAATGGATCCATGCGCCCGCCCGCCGGGGCAAGGCGCCGGGCGCTTTTTCCCATCCCACGGTGCCGAGCGCGCATCCTTTCGTGCTTTTGAACTATATGGGCCGCCCGCGCGATGTGATGACGCTCGCCCATGAGCTCGGCCACGGGGTGCATCAGGTGCTTGCCGCGGATCAAGGCCCGCTTCTTTCCGACACGCCGCTCACCTTGGCCGAAACGGCAAGCGTTTTCGGCGAGATGCTGACGTTCCGCAGGCTCCTGGCCAATGCTAAGGACGCGTCCCAGCGCCGGGTGCTGCTTGCCTCCAAGATCGAAGACATGATCAACACGGCGATCCGGCAGATCGCGTTTTACACGTTCGAGCGGCGGGTGCATGAGGCGCGCCGCGCCGGTGAGCTGACATCGGAGGATCTGGGTAAAATCTGGATGGAGATACAGGGGGAAAGCCTGGGGCCGGCCATTCATCTCGATACGGAGTATCAAAACTTTTGGTGCTATATCCCGCATTTCATCCATGCGCCTTTCTATGTTTACGCCTATGCCTTCGGGGAATGTCTCGTCAATTCGCTCTATGCCGCTTACGAGGCGACGCCGGACGGCTTTGCGCAGAAATATTTCGATGTGCTGCGCGCGGGCGGCACGCTGCGCCATAAGGAGTTGCTGGCGCCCTTCGGGCTCGATGCGAGCGATCCGGCTTTCTGGGATCAGGGCCTATCGGTCATTCGCGGTCTCATCGACGAATTGGAGGCCGATCTTTGAGCGAGGAAAAACCGCCGCAGGGCAAAGACAAGCCCCCTCGCGATAAGGCTGGGCCTGCCCGCGATAAAGAAAGCAACCGGCTTTCCGGGCGCATGTCCCGTTATGCCCGGGTGGGCGCGGGCGTCGGCGGTTTTGCGGCGAAATATGCCGGCCAGCGGTTTTTCGGGTTCGATGTCGACAGCGACAAGAATGCGCGCGAGCTTGCCGCGGCGCTGGGCGGGCTGAAGGGCCCGATCATGAAAGTCGCTCAGATGATGGCGACGATCCCCGAAGCGCTGCCCGCCGAATATGCCGAGGAACTGGCGCAGCTCCAATCCGCCGCCCCGCCCATGGGCTGGCTCTTCGTCAAACGGCGCATGATGGCCGAGCTCGGACCAGGCTGGCAGAAGAGATTTGCCGAATTCGAAAAGGAAGCGGCCGCCGCCGCCTCGCTCGGCCAGGTGCACAAAGCCCGCTCGCTGGAAGGCACGGCCCTTGCCTGCAAGCTGCAATATCCGGATATGCAATCGGCGGTGAATGCGGACCTCAAGCAGCTCGATTTCATCTTCTCGCTTTACCGCCGTCTCGATCCGGCAATCGATCCGCGCGAGATTGCCGAGGAGATCGGTGAGCGCCTGCGCGAAGAGTTGGATTACGATCTCGAAGCAAGGCACATCGCGCTATACCGCGACATGCTCTCGGACGAGCCGCGCATCGAAGTGCCGGATGTCTTGCCCGAGCTTTCCACCAAGCGGCTCCTCACGATGAGCTGGCTCGAGGGCAAGCCGCTTCTCTCCTTCAAGGAGGACACGCTGGAGCGGCGCAACGCCATTGCCTCGGCCATGTTCGTTGCCTGGTGGCATCCCTTCAGCCGCTACGGCGTCATTCACGGGGACCCGCATCTTGGCAATTACACGGTGCGGGAGGATTGCGGGATAAATCTTCTCGATTTCGGCTGTATCCGGAAATTTCCGCCTTCTTTCGTGGAAGGGGTGATCGAGCTTTACCGGGCGCTGGAGACGAACGATACGGACCGCGCGGTCGCCGCTTATGAGCGCTGGGGCTTTAAAAACCTCTCGCGCAAGCTCGTCGATATTCTCAATCTCTGGGCGGGTTTCATCTATGGCCCGCTTCTCGATGACCGCGTGCGCACCATCGCCGATGGGGTGACGCCGGGGGAATATGGCCGGGCCCAGGCTTTTGCCGTGCATAAGGCGCTCAAAGAGCACGGGCCGGTGACACCGCCGCGCGAGTTCGTTTTCATGGACCGGGCGGCGATCGGGCTGGGCGGGGTTTTTCTGCATCTGGGCGCCGAGCTTAATTTCTATAAGCTTTTCAATGAGGCGATCGACGCTTTCGACGTCACCCAACTTGAAAAGCGCCAGGGCCGCGCGCTAAAGAAGGCGGGTCTTACATCCGCTGCCTGAGGGTGCCCGCTATGCGAGCGGGCCGGCCCAATGAGGCGGGGCGATAAAGGGGTGCGTATCGCTCATGACCGACGATCTTCTGGAAGAAAACGCCGTTCCCATTCCCGAAGGCTACCAGTCCATGAATTGGACCCGCGGTTTCGGGCGTCAGATCGGGCCGCTTTATGAGCGCATCGAAGAGGACGGCAGCTACCGGCGCGCCTTTCTGGTGCAGGATCATCACACCAACGGCATGGGCAATTGTCATGGCGGCATGCTTATGGCCTTTGCCGATGTCGCTTTCGGTCACGCGGTAACCATGGCCTATCACCGCTACTGGGTGACGGTGCGGCTTTTGACGGATTTCATCTCGGCGGCCAAGGTCGGCGACTGGGTGGAAGGCACGGGCATCGCCACGGGCGATGAAGATGATTTCATCACGGTAAAAGGCCGGATATGGTGCGGGGACCGCACCATCATGACGGGAACGGGCGTCTTCAAGGCGCTTGGGGAGCGCCCATAATGAATGACACCGACAAACATGCCAAAAGCCCGCTGGTGGCCGAGCAGGAAGCCGAACAGCGTCAATTCGAGCTGGCGCCGGGCGATTCCATCGGCCCGACCGTGGTCGCGCCGCCCGAATGGTTCAAGCGCGCCATTGAGACGCCGGTGGAAAGCCGCAAGGTGGATGTGGAGGGCACGCCCATCCATTACCTGCATTGGGGCGATCCCGATAAGCCGGGCCTGCTGCTCGTCCATGGCAACGGGGCGCATGCCTATTGGTGGTCCTTCATCGCGCCGTTTCTGGCCAAGGAATATTCCGTCGCCGCCATGGACCTTTCGGGCATGGGCGATAGCGGCTTCCGCTCCCATTATTCGATGGAAAGCTATGCCGAAGAGCTGATGGCGGTGTGCGAGGATGCCGGGTTTTTCGACAATGAAGAGCCGCCCATCATCGTCGGCCATTCCTTCGGCGGCTTCGTGACGATCCTTGCCGGGGCGCTTTACGGCGAGCGGCTGGCGGGCACGGTCATCGTGGACAGCCCCGTCAATCCGCCGGACCGGCCGGGCGGGCCGCCCAACCGGACGATTCGCCCGCACCGGGTCTATCCGACGCTGGAAGAGGCGATGGGGCGCTTCCGCCTTGCCCCGCCGCAGCCTTGCGAGAATTTCTACATCACCGAATATGTCGCCCGTCATTCCCTGAAAAAAGTGGAAGGGGGCTGGACCTGGAAATTCGACCCGCGCATCTGGCGGCGTTTTTCCATCGGCGATCCGGCCGAGCGGCTGCGGGCCACGAAGTGCCGCATCGCGGTGATGCGCGGGGAATATTCCGTGCTGCTGCCCGAAGAGATCGGGGATTACATGTTCTCGCTTCTCGGCCGCGCCGCCCCGGTGATCGAGATCCCCCAGGCCCGCCACCATGTGCTGCTCGACCAGCCGCTGGCCTTCGTAGCCGCGCTCCGGGCGCTGCTGGCGGACTGGAATCACTCCCACCCGCACCGCAAATCCTGAATTCGGGCTTTTATTCCGTGCCCGGCGTGCCTCTTAGGGGGCTTGTGCGCCTGTGCGCGGGCTTTGCGCAGAGGCGATGCTTGCCGCCGGGGGGGCGTCTGGTATAGTCCGGCGCACATGTGAATTGCGTGAGCATTAGAGGCACAAAATGACCCAAGAAAACGCGCAGGCGGGCTGGAGCAAGGAAATGGCTGCCGAGGAACATATGCGGACCTATGACGGGTTCGTGAAGGGGACGAAATACGGCACGATTGCCCTGACCGTCCTTCTGATCCTGATGGCGATCACGCTTCTCTAGTTTTTCCGTTCAGCTCGCTCTTGTCATCCGGCGTTTCGAGCCTATTTGAGGCTCCGGATTGTTTAAGAATAATTCCAATTAGCAAGTGGTGCGGACCGCTGCTTGTCAGTCAAATGCGCGGGCGTCAGACCCCGCGCGAAAAGAGGGCTAGGCGAACCACTCATGAAACTCGCAATACCCAAAGAAACCCAAGAAGGGGAAACGCGCGTTGCCGCTTCTCCCGATTCGGTGAAGAAACTCGTGTCCCTCGGTCTCGACGTGGTGGTGGAGACCGGCGCGGGCGCCCATGCCAATTTTTCCGACGAGGCCTATAAAGAGGCCGGCGCGGCGATTGCCGCCTCGGCGGGCGATGCGCTGAAAGAGGCGGACATCGTCTTCAAGGTGCGCGGTCCCAGCGACAGCGAACTCGGCCAGATGAAGAAAGGCGCCATGGTGGCGGCGATCCTGAACCCTTACGGGAACCGGGACCGGGTGAAAGCCTATGCCGATGCCGGGATCAACGCTTTTGCCATGGAATTCATGCCGCGCATCACGCGCGCGCAGTCTATGGACGTGCTCTCCTCGCAGTCGAACCTTGCCGGCTATAAAGCCGTGATCGATGCGGCCGCCACATACGGGCGGGCGCTGCCGATGATGATGACGGCGGCGGGCACCATCGCCCCGGCGCGCGTTTTCGTTTTCGGGGCCGGTGTTGCGGGCCTGCAGGCCATTGCCACGGCCAAACGCATGGGCGCCATCGTCACGGCGACGGATGTGCGCGCCGCGGTGGCCGAACAGGTGAAAAGCCTTGGCGCCGACTTCATCATGGTCGAGGCCGATGAAGGCGATAGCGGGGAAACCTCCGGCGGCTATGCCAAGGAAATGAGCGAAGACTATAAGCGCCGTCAGGCCGCGCTCATTGCCGAGCATATCAAGAAGCAGGACATCGTCATTACCACTGCGCTCATACCGGGGCGTCCCGCGCCGGTGCTCGTAACCGAGGAAATGGTGCAGTCCATGAAACCGGGCTCCGTCATCGTCGATCTGGCGGTGGAGCAGGGCGGCAACTGCCCGCTTTCCGAAGCCGGCAAAGTCGTCGAGAAGCACGGTGTGACGCTTGTCGGCCATACCAATGTTGCCGGGCGTCTGCCCGCCGACGCGTCCTCGCTTTACGCGCGCAACCTGGTCAATTTCCTCACCCCCCTTATCGACAAGGAGAGCGGACAGCTCGCCATCGATTGGGAAGATGAAATCATTACCGGAACGCTGCTGACCAAAGACGGCGCAGTAGTGCATTCGGCACTCCAAGAAGGAGGCGCATGATGGAAGCGGCATTCGTAGATCCGTTTGTATTCCGCCTGGCGATTTTCGTGCTTGCGATCTTTGTGGGCTATTACGTGGTGTGGAGCGTGACGCCTGCGTTGCACACGCCGCTCATGTCCGTTACCAACGCCATTTCTTCCGTGATCATCGTCGGCGCGCTGATTTCCGTCGGCGTACAGCTCGGCGAGGCCGAGGGCGGTATTTTCGCCAAGGGCCTCGGCTTCGTGGCGACGGCGCTTGCAGCGGTGAACATTTTTGGCGGCTTTCTTGTCACGCAGCGCATGCTTGCGATGTACAAGAAAAAAGACCGGTAAGGGGGCAGCATGTTGTCAGCAAACGTAACGGCGCTGCTTTACCTCGTATCGGGCGTCCTTTTCATTCTCGCATTGCGCGGGCTTTCCTCGCCGGAGACCTCCCGGCAGGGCAACACCTATGGCATGATCGGTATGACGATCGCCATTCTCACCACGCTGGTGAGTCTGGAAGCGAACAATGCGCTCACCTGGGGTCTCATTATCGTGGCGCTGGTGGTCGGCGGCGGTGTCGGCGCGGTCATCGCCCGGCGCATCGCCATGACGCAGATGCCCCAGCTTGTGGCTGCGTTCCACTCGCTTGTGGGTCTTGCCGCCGTGCTCGTCGCCTGGGGCGCTTTTTATTCGCCCGAGGCTTTCGGCATCGGCTCCTTCCTGCATATCAAGGTGGCGAGCCTCGTTGAAATGTCGCTCGGCGTTGCCATCGGCGCGATCACCTTTTCCGGGTCGGTCATCGCCTTTGCCAAGCTCAACGGCAATATGTCCGGCGCGCCGATCATCCTTCCGGGCCGTCATGTAATCAATGCGCTCATGGCGCTGGCTATTGTCGGCGGCATTGTTTTCCTCTGCCTCGATCCGGCCAATCAGAGCGTCGAGCTTTTCCTGGCGATCACCATTCTCTCCTTCATTATCGGCTTCCTGATCATCATTCCGATCGGCGGGGCGGATATGCCGGTGGTGGTGTCCATGCTCAACTCCTATTCGGGCTGGGCAGCGGCTGGCATCGGCTTCACGCTGGGCAACCTTGCGCTCATCATCACGGGCGCGCTGGTGGGCTCTTCGGGCGCCATTCTCTCTTACATCATGTGTAAGGGCATGAACCGCTCCTTCATCAGCGTGATCCTGGGCGGCTTCGGCGCAGATACATCGGCGGCAGGCGCCGGCCATGTCGAAACCCGTCCGGTCAAGCAGGGCTCGGCGGATGATGCGGCCTTCATCATGAAGAATGCCGGTTCCGTCATCATCGTGCCGGGTTACGGCATGGCGGTGGCGCAGGCCCAGCATGCGCTCAAAGAAATGGCCGACGTGCTGAAGGAAGAAGGCGTGAAAGTGTCTTACGCCATTCACCCGGTGGCCGGCCGTATGCCGGGGCATATGAACGTGCTCCTGGCCGAAGCCAATGTGCCTTATGACGAAGTGTTCGAGCTGGAAGACATCAACAACCAGTTCTCCCAGGCGGATGTCGCCTTCGTCATCGGCGCCAATGACGTAACCAACCCGTCGGCTAAAACCGACCCGGCCAGCCCGATCTTCGGCATGCCGGTGCTCGATGTTGAAAAGGCCAAGACGGTGCTCTTCGTCAAGCGCGGCATGGGCTCGGGCTATGCCGGTGTGGAGAACGAGCTGTTCTTCCGCGACAACACCATGATGCTCTTTGCCGATGCGAAGAAGATGGTGGAAGAGATCGTGAAGTCTCTTTAAGGCGGATCGGTTCTATCGGGATAAGAGGGGCGGCGCTTGCGCCGCCCTTTTTCTTTGGCCATCTTTCTTTAGCCTGTCAGGCCATAAGAGGGATGAGGCGATGGATATTTATCACGGCTGGTGCAACCTGAAGGCGGGGGTGAGCGATACCGCCTTTGCCGAGGCCTTCGCCAATTACATGGGTGATCTGAAAGCGCGCGGGAAAGTCGAAAGCTATAGGCTCACCCGCCGCAAGCTCGGGCTCGGCCCGGCGCATCTGGGCGAATTTCATTTCATGATCGAGGTGAAGGATCTGGCTCAGCTCGATGAGGCGTTCAAGCTCGTCTCGGCGCGGGGCGAGCCCATCGAGACCGCTCATCACGGCGTTAATTCCCTGGTCCAGGATGTGACCTTCGCGCTTTACCGGGATTTCCCCGACCCCCAGCGCATTCGCGGCGAGGAGAAGTTCTAGTGACTGTTCAGGTGCGCGTCGCGGGGCCGGAGGACCGGCCCGTTCTTTTGCGTTTCATGGCGGCGCTGCAGGAATATGAGCGCGCACTGGAGGCAAACCGAACGCCCGGCCCGGAAATGGCGAAGCCGCATCTCAGCCATCTGGAAGAGGAAGCCGCCGCCCATCAGGGCGTCATGCTGATCGCGGAAGAAGAGGGAAAGCCCCTCGGCTTCATCGCCGCCATGGTGGACACCGATCCCGGCTTCTTCGTTGCCGAGAAGGAGCGGCGCTTCGGCTATATCGCCGATATTTATGTGGAAGAAGCCGCGCGCGGCACCGGCGCCGGCCAGGCGCTTATGGCGGCTGCCGAGGCTCATTTCAAAGCGCTGGGGCTCACCCAGGTCCGGCTTTTCGCCGTTGCGGGTAATAAGAGCGCCCAGCGTTTTTATGAGAAATCCGGCTACGGGCTCTACGAGGTCTCGCTGCGCAAGTATCTTTGATCGGCGAGGGGCTGGCGCGCTCTCAAACGCAAAAAGCCCCCGTAAGGGGGCTTTGGGATGCGGGGGAGAGCTTTGTGCCGTCCCCGCCACTCGGCCTTTTGGCCTTGAAGGCTTAGCGGCCGCGCTTGTTGCCGGGCAGCAGGCCTTCGCGCTGAGCGCGTTTACGGGCCAGTTTGCGCGCACGGCGGATCGCTTCGGCTTTTTCGCGGGCTTTCTTCTCGGAAGGCTTCTCGAAATGGCCACGCAGCTTCATTTCACGGAAGATACCTTCCCGCTGCATTTTTTTCTTCAGCGCCTTGAGCGCCTGATCGACATTGTTGTCGCGAACGAGTACCTGCACGAGGAATCCCTGCCTTTCGGTCAAATTTCCTGATTTCAGTTCTTGTGGCCATCCATTGGCCAAAAGAAATGCCGGGGCCACATCAAGGGCCCCGCTGAGGCCGGTTAACTAGCAAAAGATTCGAGGCTTGTCTAGCCTTTCGAGGCGCAATCGCGCCTGGCGGTGGACCTGCCCTCGGGCCGGCGCCCCAGCCGGGCAGGGCAAAGGGGGCAGGATGCGGCGATCGGCCCCTCGCAAACCCGGTTTTCGGGCTTTGACGGGCCGGGAGGCGGCCCCCATATTAACCGCCATGACGATCCGTAAAATCGCCCGCATGGGCCATCCGATCCTGAAATTGCCTGCCGAGCCGGTGAAAGACCCCGGCGCGCCGGAAATCCGCGCGCTGGTGGAAGATATGATCGAGACCATGATCGATGCCAATGGGGCAGGGCTTGCCGCGCCGCAGGTCCATGAGGGCCTTCGGGTGGTGATTTTCCAGGCGCCGGGCGCGCGGGCCGAAGGCGGCCTCGATGAGGAGGAGGCCTTCGACCATACGGCGCCGCTCACCGTGCTCATTAACCCGGAAATCGAGCCGCAAAGCGATGAGATGGAAGAGGGCTGGGAAGGGTGCCTTTCCGTGCCGGGCCTGCGCGGGCTGGTGCCGCGCTACACCGATATCGTCTATAAGGGTGTGGGGCTCGATGGCAAGCCGGTCGAGCGGCGCGCCAAGGGCTTTCACGCCCGCGTCGTGCAGCATGAATGCGATCACCTGGACGGGATTCTCTATCCCCAGCGGATGACCGACCTGGGCAAACTGATTTTCGAAAGCGAGGTGCGCCACTGGCTCGCCTCCGGGCGCAAGCCTTAAAGAAGGGCGCTCTTAGAAGTGAAACCGATGGGAGCCAAACCCCGATGGGAGCCAAACCAATGGCAGCGAAATTGACCGAAGAGCAGAAGAAAGACGCGGTTCTGGATGCCGCGCTTCCGGACGTGGCTTTCGACGGCTGGACGTTGCAGGGGCTCATCCGGGCAGGTGAGGAAGCCGGGCTCGAGCAAGGCGAGGTGCGGCTGCTTTTCCCGGACGGGGTGCGGGACGCGATCGCCCATTTCTTCGCCCGCGGCGACAAGGCGATGCTGGAGCGGCTGGCAAAGGACGATCTTGCCTCGATGAAAATCCGTGAGCGGATCACCCATGCGGTGCGGGTGCGCCTTGAGGTGGATGCCGAACACCGCGAGGCGGTGCGCCGGGCGGCTGCCGCGCTTTCCCTCTCGCCCACGCATTTTACCGGCGCGCAGGCGCTTTACCGGACGGTGGATGCGATTTGGCTTGCGGCGGGCGACACGGCGACGGATTTCAATTTCTACACCAAGCGCGCGCTGCTCTCAGGCGTTTTCGTTTCGACGCTCTTCGTCTGGTTTGGGGATACGTCGGAAGATTTCGCCGAGACGTATGCATTTCTCGACCGGCGCATCGCCGATGTGATGCAGATCGAGAAGGGCAAGGCGAAGCTTGCCAAGGCCCTGTCGAAATTTCCCGATCCCGTCTCTTTTCTGGGACGGCTGCGCTATCCGGGTCCGCGCTAAAAGAGAGCAGGCTCTTTAAGGGCGCTCAGCCCTTTTCCGGCACGCCCCGGCCGATATCGATCCAGACGGTTTTGTCGATATCGCTGCCGACCGTCGTGCGCATGCGCTCGCTTTCATATTCCTTTGCCGCTTCCATATGATGGATGGAAAGCACGCGCTGCAGGAAGCCTTGGCTTGGCTCCTCCTGCCCGCTTTCTTTCCTGGGCCCGACCATGGGCAGGAAGAGGCTTTGCACCATGGCCTTGCGGCCGGAGGCGTAGGTGTTTTCATAGCGCACGAAGGCGCCTGCCGGGGTTTCGATGATCCCGGTGAAAAGGTCGGTGACGAAGGTGTGCCGCGCCGGATCGGTGAGATCGATCAGGTTCCCGCCCGTCGGGTCATGGCCCATGCGTTCCGCGATGGCGGTGCCGGCGAGGCGGTAAATCAGCTCGTCCGGCTTGCGCCGTTCGAAAACGGAAATGTCGGGCAGGAGCCGTGTGATGCGCATCGGGTCGAAATCGGCCACATCCGGCAGCACTTTCCCATAACGGATGGCGCACCAATAGACCCAAAGATCGAGAAAGGATTTGGGGGTGTCGGCCGGGAGAAGCGCTTGCAGTTCCTTGCGGATATCTGCGTCGCTCATTTGGGTGGGGTCTAAATCCATACGTCTCGCGGTGGTTTGTGGTTCGGTCCCCCTCCCGCCCGGCGTGTTGATGCGGGCGGATTAACCAAAAGTCGATGCGGCGGATCGCCGCGTGTTCCGATTACGGAGAAGTTTAGCGGGTAAGCGCGCGGATACGGTTAACGTGACCCATTTTGCGGCCCGGCCGTGCTTGCTTTTTGCCGTAAAGGTGAACATGGCATTTCGCATCTTGTGCAAATGCCTGCCAATTATGGGCATCTTCGCCGATCAGGTTGAGCATTTGCGCGTCGGCATGGCGGGCCGGATCGCCGAGCGGCCAGCCGGCAATGGCGCGGATATGCTGCTCGAACTGCGACACTGCGCAGCCATCCTGGGTCCAATGACCGGAATTGTGCACGCGGGGTGCAATCTCGTTCACCACCAGCGCGCCTTCTGTTTCAAGATGAAACATCTCCACGCCCATCACGCCAATATAGGAAAGCGCGCCTATCAGTTTGCGGGCGATTTCCATGGCCTCTGCCGCGGTTGCCTCGCTGATCGAGGCGGGCACGGTCGTGGTGTGAAGAATGTGATTCTTGTGGACGTTCTCGCCGGGATCGTAAGCGGCGATCTTGCCGTCCGTGCCGCGCGCCACGATAACGGAAATCTCGCGGGTAAAGGGGACGAAGCCTTCCAGGATGGCGGGCTGCCTGCCGATTTCTTCGAAGGCTGCGGCCAGATCGGTGTCCGCCTCGATTTTCACCTGGCCCTTGCCGTCATAGCCGAAGCGGCGGGTCTTCAGGATCGACGGGCGGCCGATCGTTGCCACGGCTTGTTTCAAATCCTCGAGGCTTGAAACGGCGGCGAAGGGCGCGGTGGCGATACCTGCCTCGCGCAGAAAGGTTTTCTCCCGCAGCCGGTCCTGCGCCGTGGCGAGCGCCAAGGGGCCTGGGCGCACGGGCACATGGGCTTCCAGAAGGGCGGCGGCCTTTTCCGGTACATTCTCGAATTCATAGGTGACGACATCGACGCTTTCGGCAAAGCGGGTGAGGGCGCTCTCGTCCTCATAGGCCGCGCAGGTGGTGCTGGCGGCAACCTCGCCTGCGGGCGGGTTTTCTTCCGGGCAATAGATATGGCAGTTGAAGCCCAGTTCTGCGGCGGCAACGGCGAGCATCCGGCCAAGCTGGCCGCCGCCCAGAATGCCGATACGGGCGCCGGGGGCAAGCGGTGTGGAAGAAGGCGGCGTGTTCGTCATGGGTGTGCAGACTGTCTTTTACTGGCTGTCTTCTGGCGTTTCGGCCACGGCTTCGCTCTGCGCCTTGCGCCAAGCGTCGAGGCGGGCGGCCAGCGCCTCGTCCTGCAGGGCCAGAATGGCGCTTGCCAGCAGCCCTGCGTTTTTCGCACCCGCATCGCCGATGGCGAGCGTGCCGACGGGAATACCGCCGGGCATCTGCACGATGGAAAGAAGACTGTCCTGGCCTGAAAGCGCGCGGCTTTTCACCGGCACACCGAGAACGGGCAGCGGCGTCATGGAGGCGGTCATGCCCGGCAGATGGGCGGCGCCGCCGGCGCCTGCAATGATTACTTGCAGGCCGCGGGATTTGGCGCTCTGGGCGTAATCGTAAAGGCGCTGCGGGGTGCGATGGGCGGAGATGATGCGCGCCTCGTAAGCAACACCGAGGGCATCCAGAATGTCGGCGGCGTGTTTCATGGTCGGCCAGTCGGACTGGCTGCCCATGATGATACCCACTTTGGCTGTCTCGCTCGAGGTGGTCATGCCTTCCTCCGGCCGGTCGTGAAAAGACGGGTTTGCCATCTTCGCTCAATTGGCGGCGCCTTGGTGTGAGGGCGCCGGAAAGCGGCGGATTATAGGCAGAAGGGGCTTTAAGGCAAGGATTGCGGCGCCGGGCGCGGGAATAGCCCTCATCGGGGCAGGGGGGCCTGGCGGAGCTGGCCCAGGCGCCCAAACGCACCAAATTTCCTTGGCGCGGTGCGTTTGACTGCGTATTTTGATGCGATGGGGCGCTTTGCATGAAAGTTGGCGATAGTAAATCCAGATCGGCCGCAGGCAGCGCTGCCTCGCGGGCCTATGGGGGCACGGCGAAAACCGGAACGGCAGGGGCGGCGCAAGGCGCTGCCGACGCCGCGGGCGGGCGCGTTGTCACCGATACGGCCTCGATCATGGGCGTGCCGGAAACCGAGCTTACGCCGGCGGTGCGCAGCGCCTTGATGACGCTGATGGGCGAGGTGGCGGAACTGCGCCGCGAGCTTGACGGCGTCAAAACCCGCCTGCGCGAAGCCGAGCAGCTTGCCGATCACGATCCGCTGGTGCCGCTTCTCAACCGCCGCGCCTTCGTGCGCGAGTTGGCGCGCGTGCTTTCCTATGGCCAGCGCCACGGGGAACCGGCGGGGCTCGTCTATATCGATCTCGACCGTTTCAAGAGCCTCAACGACGCCCATGGCCATGCGGCAGGGGACGAGGCGCTGCGCCATATTGCGCATCTCATCCTTTCCCAGGTGCGCGAATCCGATCTGGTCGGGCGGCTGGGCGGAGATGAGTTCGGGATTATCATGATGCGGGCCGATGAAGCGGCGGCGCGGCACAAGGCGCAGCAGATTGTCGAGCAGATTACCCGCAACCCCGTGAAGCTGAACGGGGTGGCGATCGATCTGGGCGCATCGGCCGGGGCCGTGGGGCTGACCGGCTCGGAAGATCCGGAAGAAGCGCTCAAGCAGGCCGATCTTGCCATGTATGAAATCAAGAAAAGCGGCTAGCGGGCGGCCTCTCAAGCAGTCCTGTGCCAGATAGCAGGCATCAGGCGATGATGTCGGGGAAAAGCTCGTCTTCGATCCGCAAAATCTTGTCGCGCAATTCGAGCTTCTTTTTTTTCAGCCGTTTGATTTGCAGGTGGTCGGGATAAGTCAGCGCTTCGAGCGCTGTGATCGCGGTATCCAGATCCCTGTGCTCCTCCTTCAGCCCGATGAGCTGATGGCGCATTTCCTGCTCGTCGATGTCGTCCATGAAAGGGCCGCATCCCTTCGTTCGATTCGGGTTCCGCCTTGGCGCGGGCGTTAGAGTGCCGCGCCGGCGCCTTTAAGTCCATGCTCTTTGCGCGTGCCCCGGCGCACGTTCCGGTCTTGTGCGCGCAAAAGCGAAACCTGCTTTTTGTGCTGCGGTCACGGCGCCGGCACCCTTGCGTTTTTACCGCAGAAATCCTTGAAATTCGACAAGCCGATAAAAAAGAGTCACACTTTTCCGGTTACCCCACACACCGAAAAGGAGGGTATGTATGGCTCTGGAATCGCATGTTGCCGAACTAACGCGTCGGCATGAGGAATTGGAGAAACGAATCGAACGTGAACTCCTCAGTCCCGGTAGCGATGACCTCCATATTACAGAGCTCAAGCGACGAAAATTGAGGCTCAAGGACGAGATTGAAAAGCTGACCTTGGCCTCGCAAGAAGCGGCCTGAGGCCCCTTTTAAGGGAGGCCGCGCACGGTCTTCCAAATTGCCTGATAGACAGGCAAGACGAGTTGGAAACGCCGGAACAGGAGTTCCGGCGTTTGGTTATTCAGGGTCCCGTTTTGTGTTTAGGCCGCGTTTTTGCCGCGCTCTTCCATTTGCTTCAGCCAGCCTTGCCGCTTGGCCGCGCTCACCCCTTCCACATTGCCGAAGATCGAGGAACGGATCGGGCCGATGCCGACGAATTTGAGAATGTTGCGCTTGAACATTTTCAGCGCATGCGCGCCGAAATACCACTTATAGACAAAGCCGGGCATGCCCATCGTCACGATGACGCGGGCGGATTTGCCTTTCAAAAGCCGTGTATAGGTGCCCTTGGCCAAGTCGCCGCTCATGGCGAAACCGGGCTGGAGAATGCGCTCGAGAAAACCTTTGAAAATGGCGGGCAGGGTGCCGAGCCAGAGCGGAAAGATGAAAACCAGATGCTCCGCCGCGCCGACCGCGTCCTGGGCGGCCTGAAGATCGGGCTCCAAGGGTTGCGGCGCCGAAAACCCCTCATGCAGCACCGGGTCGAAGGCCATGCGCGAGGTCACGAACAAGGCCGCCTCGTGGCCTGCGGCCTCCGCGCCTTTCAGATAGGCTTTTCCCAGCGCCTCGCAAAACGTGTCCTTGCGGGCATGGCCGACAATGATGGCGATCTTCGTCATGGCATTTCTCCGTATGGGGCTGCCCAGAAGATCCGTCAACGTGCGGCGGCGCGCATTGATGCGGCGCAAATCCCGCGCGGCCCCGTTAGTCCGTCATGTCGCGCAGTTTGAATTTCTGCACCTTGCCGGTGGAAGTTTTTGGAAGCTCGGTGAAGACCACTTTGGTCGGGCATTTGAAATGCGCGAGGTTTTCGCGGCAATAGGCGATGATGTCCGCCTCGCTGAGGCTCTTGCCTTTTTTCAGCGTGATGAAGGCGCATGGCGTCTCGCCCCATTTTTCATGCGGCGCGGCAACGACGGCGGCTTCCAGAATGTCCGGGTGTTTATAGAGCGTGTCTTCCACCTCGATGGAGGAAATGTTTTCCCCGCCCGAAATGATGATGTCCTTCGAGCGGTCCTTGAGCTGGACATAGCCGTCGGGATGCCAGACGCCGAGATCGCCGGAATGGAACCAGCCCCCGGCAAAGGCCTCGCTCGTTGCTTTCGGGTTTTTCAAATAGCCCTTCATGACGACATTGCCGCGGAACATCACCTCGCCCATGCTTTCCCCGTCCTGAGGCACGGGCTCCATGGTTTCCGGATCGATGACGGCAAGATCTTCGAGCACCGGATAATTGACGCCCTGGCGTGCCTTGACGCCCGCCCGCTCGGCGGAGGGAAGCGCATCCCATTCATCGTGCCAGGCATTGACGACGGCAGGCCCGTAGGTTTCGGTCAATCCGTAAACGTGAATGACGTTGAAGCCTTCTTCCTCAAGGCTGCGGATCGTCGCGGCGGGCGGGGGCGCTGCGGCGGCGAAGAAATTGACCGTGTGGGGCAGGGGTTTCTTTTCCTCCGCGCCCGCATTGATGATGAAGCCCATGACGGTGGGCGCGCCGCCCATATGCGTTACGCCGTGTTCGGCAATGGCGCTATAGATATTGGCGGCAGTGACTTTGCGCAGGCACACATGGGTGCCTGCGACAACGCTCATCGACCAGGTGAAGATCCAGCCATTGCAATGGAACATCGGCACCGTCCAGAGATAGACGGAGTTTTTCGTCATCTCCGCGGTGACGATATTGCCGACGGCCAAAAGATAAGCGCCGCGGTGGTGATAGACGACGCCTTTCGGATTGCCGGTGGTGCCCGAGGTATAATTCAGCGTAATCGCGTCCCATTCATCGCCAGGCAATGCCCACTCGAAAGCCGCATCGCCTTTCGCGATGAAATCTTCATACTCCACCTCGCCGATACGCTCTCCCTCGCCCTCATATTCCGGGTCGTCGATGTCGATGACGAGGGGCTTCACCTTGGCAAGGGCCAGCGCTTCGCGGGCAACGTTCGAAAACTCCCGGTCGACGAACACGACCTTCGCTTCCCCGTGATCCAGGATGAAGGCAATGGCGGCGGCATCGAGGCGGATATTGACAGTGTTGAGCACGGCGCCCAGCATCGGAACACCGTAATGCAGTTCCAGCATGGCCGGGATATTCGGCGCGAGCACGGCGACGGTATCGCCCTTGCGGATGTCCTTGGCGTTCAGCGCCGAGGCAAGCTGGCAGCAGCGTTTATAGAAGGCGCCGTAATTGCGGGTGAGCGCGCCGTGGATGACCGCCGGTTTTTCCGGATAGACCTTGGCGGCGCGTTTCAAAAAGCTCAAGGGAGAGAGCGGCTGATGGTTGGCTGCGTTCTTGTCCAGGTCGCTCTGATATGGATTGGCGCTCATTTTTCTCCCCTTGAGGTGTTTTCCGCCGTTGATTTGGCGGCATTTTCCCCAAGGTAGCCGGGGCTTTTGCCTGCCACAAGCGCCAGAACGAATCCTTAACCCGCCGGCGCGAGAATGGTCCGGTTGGGTGAGCGGTCACAGGAGACATGCCATGACCCGTTTTCTTGCGTCGGACACCAATCCGGAAGGCTTCCGGATGGAAGATATTTTGACGGCGCTGCGCACCGATCTGATCAAGCGCTGCGAGCGCATTGCCGAGGATCACCGGCCCGAAGCCCACCATGTGCTGGAGAACAATATCCGCATTCTGGGGCTTTTGACCGAGGCCATTCAATTGGCCGAGGAATCGACGCGCCATTTGCAAAAATCCTTCGGCCCCTCCAAGGTTTCCGAAGGCGGCGCGCCGCGCATCGGCAAGGAAGACTGACTGGCAATCAGGCGCCGAGCCAGGGCGCAAGCCCATCCCAGACGAGTTTCAGCCCCACGCAAAAGAGCGCGGCATAGGCGATCCGGTAAAAAGGTTTTTCCGGAATGACATGCAGCGCCTTGATGCCGAGCCCCATGCCGATGGGCGCCAGCGGCAGCAGCACGAGCGAGGTCATCAGGTTCTCGCTTTGAAACTGCCCGAGCAGCGCATAAGGCGGCACCTTGATCAGATTGACCAGGGTGAAGAACATCACCGATGTGCCGACATAGACGACCTTGTCGAGCTTCTGGGGCAGCATGTAAATCTGAAAAGGCGGCCCGCCCGCATGGGCAACGAAGCTGGTAAAGCCGCCGACCCCGCCCCAGAAAACCCCCTTCGGTGCATTGATGCCTTTGGGCGCAGCCTCGGCGCGCCGCCCGATCCAATGATCGAGCGCGAAAGCAACGGCGATCGTGCCGATGAGAAGGCGCACGAAACTGTCGGTGACAAGCGAAGCGGTGAGGGCGCCGATCAGAATGCCGGTGGCCGCGCCCGGCACGAGCAGCAGGAGATTGCGCTTGTGAAAGCTTTTGCGGTAGGCCCAGACGCCGATCATATCCATGGCGATGAGGATGGGCAGCAGAATGCCCGCCGCTTGCAAAGGCGAGACGGTGAGCGCCATCATCGGCACGCCCAGAATGCCGAGCCCGCCTGCAAAGCCGCCCTTGGAAAGCCCGACCAGAAGAACGGCGGGTATGGCTGCGGCATAGAACCAGAAATCTGTAATCATGGGCAGGTCCGGTTGAGGTCTTGCCAGGACGGGGCGGGCTTGAAAGAGTGTCTTTCAAAAGGAGGCCCGGCCTCCTTAACATAAAAAGACGAAAAACGGGGAGAGGGCCATGGCCCATTACGCTGACGTTTATGAAAGCTGGGCGCGCGCGCCGGAAGCCTTCTGGGAAGAAGCGGCCAAAGCCATCGATTGGGAGGCGCCCTGGGAGAAGGTACTCAACTGGCAGGGCGCGGGTGCGACCTGGTTTAAAGGCGCGCGCTGCAACACTGCCTATAATTGCCTCGACCGCCATGTGGAAGCAGGGCGCGGCGAGGCAGTGGCTCTGATCTATGACAGCCCCGTCACTGGCAAGAAAAAGCAGTTCACTTATGCGCAGCTAACGGAAAAGGTCGCCCGCTTTGCCGCTGTCCTCCAGCGCCACGGCGTGAAGAAAGGCGAGCGCGTCATCATCTATATGCCGATGGTGCCGCAGGCCGTTGTCGCGATGCTCGCCTGCGCGCGGATCGGAGCCATTCATTCGGTCGTCTTCGGCGGTTTCGCGGCAAAGGAACTTGCGACGCGCATCGACGATGCCCGCCCGAAGCTGATCGTTTCCGCCTCTTGCGGCATCGAGCCGGGGCGGACGGTTTCCTATAAGCCGCTTCTCGATGAAGCGATCGCGCTTTCCGCTCACAAGCCGGACGGTTGCATCATTTTCCAGCGCGAGCGGGAGAAGGCAGAGCTTATCCCCGGGCGCGATCATGACTGGAAAGAAGAAATGGACCGGGCGGAAGAAGCGGGTGAATTGGCCGCGCCTGTGCCCGTCCTCTCCGAAGACCCGCTTTACATTCTTTATACGTCCGGCACGACCGGCCAGCCCAAAGGCGTGGTGCGCGACAATGGCGGGCATATGGTGGCGCTGCAATGGAGCATGGCGAATATCTATGCCATGCAGCCGGGGGATGTGTTCTGGGCAGCCTCGGATGTGGGCTGGGTCGTTGGCCATTCCTATATCGTTTACGGGCCGCTGCTTCAGGGCTGTACGAGCGTTCTTTATGAAGGCAAGCCCGTGGGCACCCCCGATGCGGGCGCATTCTGGCGGGTGATTGAGGAGTATAAAGTCAAAGCGCTGTTCACGGCGCCGACCGCCTTCCGCGCCATCAAGAAAGAAGATCCCGATGCCAAACTCATGGCCGGATACGATCTTTCTTCGCTCAAAACGCTTTTCCTCGCCGGCGAGCGGGCGGACCCCGACACACTTTCCTGGGCGGAAAAAGCACTCGGCGTGCCCGTCATCGATCATTGGTGGCAGACGGAAACGGGCTGGGCGATTGCGGCGAACCCCGCCGGTATCGAGCTCTTGCCGGTCAAGCATGGCTCGCCTGCCCTTGCCATGCCGGGCTATGACGTGCGGGTGCTGGGCCCGGACGGTAAGGACGTTGCGCCGGGGGAAAACGGCGCCATCGTCGTCAAGCTGCCTCTGCCGCCCGGCTGTCTGCCGACGCTCTGGAACGACGAGGCGCGTTTCAGGTCGGCCTATCTCGAAGATTTTCCCGGCTATTACAAGACCGCCGATGCGGGCTTTAAGGATGAAGACGGCTATCTTTACATTATGGCGCGTACGGACGATATCATTAACGTCGCAGGCCACCGTCTTTCCACCGGCGG